>CAWGUD010000013.1:0-54929 GCA_963825685.1 uncultured Actinomycetes bacterium
CACCGCCCGACCAGCGCCATCGACCGTGGGACGAGGGTCGCCGATCGGGAGACCGCCGACATCGCGCAGCCACGCGAGGGCGGCGCGGTCCCCATGGTGCAACGCGCTCGCGAGCGCGGCCAGCCATTCCCGGTGGGAGCCGAACCCGACGACCAACATCTCGGCGCCGTGCGCCAATCCCCGATGCGCGCAGAGCGCGAGCTCGACCCCCTTCTGCGGGATCAGCTTCCCGAGGTAGCCCACGATGGGCGCGTCGACGTCCGAAAGCACCCGCAGCCGCGCGGCCGCCTCCGGCTCGGGCACGGCCTGGTCATAGGTCTCCGCGATCTCACCGAGCGCCGACGCGTCCCTCGCCTCGAGGGCCCGCTCGACCAGCGCGTCCGTCTCCGCTGGCCGGCCGCGGGCGGTGTCGGGATCGTGAGCCAGACGGTCCGCGACGTCGGCCAGGGCCTCGGCGCGAGGCCGACGTCGGAAGGCGCCGACGTCGACGCCGGGCGCAACGACCTGACCCAGGTCTCGCATCTGGGGCACGAAGCCCGCGCATCGTTCGAGCACCTCGTTGGCCGCGCCGATCACGGCTCGTGCGCCGCCGAGTCCCTCGCGGGCCAGTTCACGGTAGCGATCCTGCAGGCGCACCGCGTACTCCAGGTCGCTGCCGTGGATCTTGGCGACGTATCGCCCCGCCCCCAGCGCGCGTCGTGCGATCGCCGCTCCGGGGATCGCGTGGCCCGTCACGACGATCTCGCTCCCGTGCCACGCCACCGCGGCCTGCAGCGCCTCGACGTTGGCCCGCAGGTAGCGTTCGAGCTCGGCATCCGACAGGTCCGGGAACCGGCGCACGTCGTCGAAGCCCTCGTACCGGTCGACGACGAACACCGGCAGCATCGGACCGATCGTGGGGCGTAGCAGCACGCACCGACCCGTTCCGGCGGGTCGTTGCCGGCGCTCGGTGAGTTCGCTCGGGCCGTCGGCGTCAACGAGCCCGTCGGCATCGATCCACGGATACCGCTCGGGGTGACGCTCCTGGCACAGGAGCACGACGTCGTGGCCGGCCGCTCGCCACGCCTCCGTCGTGCGAGCGGTGACCACGTTCGATCCGGAACCTTCGAGCAGCCAGCCATGCCAGATCAGGATGCGCACCCGCGCATGCTAGAGGGGCTGCGCCCCAGGTTGGTCGAGATCACGAGCGCCAAGCCCGCGATCGCCACGATCGACCCGGCGATGAACGTGCCGCTCCGGCCGAACCCTGCAGCGACGAATCCCAGGGTCGCGGGGCCGAGGCCGAACCCGATGTCGAGGAAGGCGCTCGTCGTCCCCATCACGGCTCCCCGCTCGTTCGCGGCGATCCCCTCGACCGCCAGCGCGAAGAGCGCGGGGGTGAATAGCGCGATCCCGACCCCCAGGATCGCGGCGCCGGAGACCAGCCCGGCCGGCGTCTGCCAGACGCCGATCACCGCGAGCCCCAGCGCCGTCAGCACCAGCGCGATGCGGGTGCACCGCCCCGGGCCCAGCCGGTCGGGGATGCGCGCGCCGACGCTCCGGATCACCACGACGATCCCGGAGAACAGCCCGAGCACGAGCCCTGCTCCGCTCATCCCCAGATCGAGCGCGTACAGGGGGACGAACGTCAGGAACCCGGCCATCCCCCAGATCGTCGCGGCCAGCACGAGGCCGGGGAGCAGTCCCGAAGGGTGGATCAACCGGTGCCGCTCGGGTGCTTCGCCCACGGGCGGCGTCATCGAGGGCAGCAGCAGCGCGAGCCCGACGGCGATCGCCGCCAGGACGATCGCACCGACCCAGACGGCGTCGAAGCCCAGGTGCTCGATCAGGGTCTCGCTGATGAACGGCCCCGCACCGAGGCCGATGTACAGCGCGAGCGAGGCGAAGCTGAACGCCTCGCCGCGGCGCTCCGGGGGTGCGAGATCCACGTTCGCGGCGAGCGCGGCCACGAAGAACAGCGCCTCACCGGCGCCGGTCAGCAGTCGCATCGCCACCAGCGCCTCGACCGACGTCGCGATGAGGTAACCGGCGACCGACACGGCGAACAGCGACGCGCCGGCGACCATCAACAGCCGTCGCCCCCGGCGATCGGCGACCCCTGCCGGCCCAGGGACGCAGGAAGAAGGCCGAGAGGCTAAACGCGCCGATCACCAGTCCGATCGCGATGTTCCCGCGGCCCAGGGGCCCCTCGACGTAGCGAGGCAGGGCCGGCAGCAGCATGCCGTCGGCCGTGAAGTACGCGAGCTCCGCCAGTGCCACGATCACGAACGCGCGTGTGAACAGTGTCGGGCGACGGGCCGCCGGTGCGGTCATCTCGCTCGCTGCGGTGCTCACGGTCTGTGCCATCTCGTGACCTCCTCGTCGCGTGTGTCTCGAGGGTCACGCAGGCTCGCGGGCCGACGCATCGGTAGGACTGCCCATCTTGGCTCGAAGGGGTCCGGGTGCCATGCTCTGGAACGACGTGCCGGATGCGCTCGCGTCTCGCGGACCTGCTCGCGGCCCTCTCCCTCACGACGGATCTGGCGATGGGCCAGCCGCCGGAGAAGGCGATCCGCGCATGCGTGCTGGCGACCGAGATGGCCCGACACCTCGACGCGTCCGACGCCGACGTCGCCTGCGTCTACTACACGACGCTGCTGAAGCACCTCGGCTGCACGGCCACCTCGCACGAGGAAACCCGGCTGTTCGGTGACGACCTCGCCATGCGTCCGCTGGCCGAGCGGACCGACGAGTCCGAGCCGCGGGAGTTGCTCGCCTTCCTGGGTGCCGTCGGACGCGGCACCGGACTGCGGCGGGCGGGGTACGTGGTCCGCACCGCCACCGATCGCGCCGAGACGATGGCGATCTTCCGCGCGGTCTGCGAGGTGGCGACCCAGATGTCCGGCCGGCTGCACCTCGGCGACGACGTCACGCGGGCCCTGTACCACACGATCGAGCGCTGGGACGGCAAGGGCGCGCCACAGGGACTCGCCGGCGAGGACATCGCCTTCGCGGCTCGCATCGCGGAGCCCGCGACCCAGGCCGTCATCTTCCATCGGCTCGGGGGCGTCGACGGGGCGCTCGCCATGATGGATCGTCGCTCGGGCGGCATGTTCGACCCAGCGGCGGTCGAGGCGTTCCGGGCGATCGGCCCGAGGACCCTGGAGCGTCTCGACGACGAGGATCCGTGGAGGGCGGTGCTCGACGTCGAGCCGATTCCCGTGCGCACGGTGCAAGCCGGCCGGCTCGAGCACGTGGCCGAGGCGTTCGCCGACATGGTCGACCTCAGGTCCACGGTCACCCTGGGGCACTCCTCGGGTGTCGCGGAGCTCGCGGCGAGCGCCGCCGAACGTCTCGGACTGCCCGACCCCGGCTCGGTGCGCCTCGCAGCGCTGTTGCACGATCTGGGTCGCTCCGCCGTCGGGGCCGTCGTCTGGGAGAAGCGTGGACCGCTGAGCACGACCGAGTGGGAGCGGGTCCGGCTGCACCCGTATCACACCGAACGCATCCTGGCGCGCTCGAGCGTGCTCGAGCCGCTCGCTCGCCCGGCCGCGATGCACCATGAGCGGCTGGACGGTTCGGGCTATCACCGCGGGGCCACGGCCGCGGAGACGCCGCCGGCCGCCAGGGTGATCGCGGTTGCCGACGCGTTCCAGGCGATGACGCAGCCGCGCCCCTATCGCGCGGCCATGGATCCCGATCGGGCCGCCGACGTCGTGTCCTCGCAGCTACTGGAGGGCCGGTTCGACTCCGAATGTGTGGAGGCGGTGCTCGCCGCAGCCGGACGCTCACGCCCGGGGAAACGGCACGCCTGGCCGGCGGGCCTGTCGGATCGCGAGGTCGAGGTGCTGCGACTGGTGGCTCGTGGGGAGTCCAACCGTGGGGTCGCGCAGGCGCTCGTGATCTCGCCGCGCACGGCTGAGCACCACGTGCAGCACATCTACGCGAAGATCGGCGTCTCGACGCGGGCAGCAGCGGCGATGTTCGCGATGCAGCACGGCCTGCTCCCGGACCGACCTGGGTAAGCTCCGCGAGGGGAGCGATGCCCGTGGACTACGTGGTGCCGGCCGATGTCGCCGCCGCCCTCGAGATGCGGGGCGCGGGATACACGGTGCTGGCCGGGGGGACCGATCTCTACCCGCAGCACGTCGGGCGTCCGATGCCCTCGCGGATGGTCGACATCGGTGGGCTCACCGAACTTCGGGGCATCGTCGAGACCGACGAGGGCTTCCGCTTCGGTGCCCTGACGCGGTGGGCCGACGTGGCCGCCGCTGCGCTGCCCGGGTCCTTCGACGGCCTCCGGGCCGCCGCACGCGAGGTCGGCGCCGTCCAGGTGCAACGCGCCGGCACGATCGGCGGGAACCTGTGCAACGCCTCCCCGGCCGCCGACGGCGTCCCCGTCTTGCTGAGCCTCGATGCATCGGTGGAGCTGACGTCGGCCACCGGTACCCGTTCCCTCCCGCTCGAGGCGTTCCTCACCGGATACCGGCAGACGGCGCTCGGGCCCGACGAGCTGCTGACCGCCGTGGTCGTTCCCCGCGTCGCCGACGACGCCAGGTCGGCCTTCCTCAAGCTCGGCCTGCGCCGCTACCTCGTGATCTCGGTCGTGATGGTGGCGGCCGTGGTCGTCCTCGACGCGAGCGGTGCCGTCGCCGACGCCCGGGTGGCCGTGGGGGCGTGCTCGCCCGTGGCCCAGCGACTGCGCTCACTCGAGTCGGAGCTGGTGGGTCGATCACCGGACGAGATCGACGCGGCCACGATCGACGGACATCTCGGGTCGCTGGTCCCGATCGACGACGTCCGCGCGACCGCCGACTACCGGCGTGCGGCGGCCTCGGTGCTGGTGCGTCGTGCGCTCGCCGGCTGCGGAGGCGACCGGTGAGTCGCTGCTCGTTCACCGTGAACGGATCGTCGGTGACGCTCGAGCGCTCCGCACGGCGCCTGAGCGAGGTGCTGCGCGACGACCTCGGGCTCACCGCGACGAAGGTCGGCTGCGACGCCGGCGACTGCGGGGCATGCACCGTGCTCGTCGACGGCGCCCCGGTGAACGCCTGCATGACATCGGTGGGAAGCCTCGAGGGCCGGCACGTCGACACGCTCGAGGGACTCGACGCGAGCGGCGAGATCGAGAGCCTCCAGCGGGCGTTCCAGGTCCACGGCGGCGCGCAGTGCGGCATCTGCACGCCGGGGATGCTGGTCGCGTCGGCGGCGCTGTTGCGAGCGACGCCGACCCCCTCCGAGTCGCAGGTGATGGACGCCCTCGGGGGCGTGCTCTGCCGCTGCACCGGCTACCGGAAGATCGTCGCGGCCGTGATCGGTGCCCGGGTTGACGAGCCGTCCGCGGAGCCGTTCCCTCCCGTCGGCAAGGCCGTGGGGCAGCGCGTGCGCCGGATCGACGGCGAGCGGAAGCTGCGCGGCACCGACGTCTTCGGTGCCGACGAGGTCCCCGACGGTGCACTGACGATCCGCATCGTGCGCTCGCCGCATCACCGGGCGAGCTTCACCTTCGGCGACCTGACCGCATTCGTGGCCGCGACGCCGGGCATGGAGGCCGTGCTGACCGCCACCGACGTCGACGGCCGCAACCGCTTCGGCGTGATCCCCGCCACCGCCGATCAGCCGGTGTTCGCCGAGGGGCAGGTGCGGTTCCGCGGCGAGGCGGTCGCGATGGTCGTCGGCGAGCCCGCGGCGATGGCGGCGCTGGATCTCTCGACGTTCCCCGTGAGCTGGCACGAGCTGTCACCCCTGCTGTCGATCGACGACGCGCAGGCTTCCGACGCGCCGCAGCTCCACGACGAGCGTGAGGGGAACGTGCTCGTGCGCGGCAACGTGCGCCGCGGCGATCTCGACGCCGCGCTCGCGTCGGCGGACGTCGGCGTCGAGGGCGTGTTCGAGACCGTCTTCCTCGAGCACGCCTACATCGAGCCCGAGGCCGGATACGCCGAGCGGGTCGGCGATCGGGTCGAGGTGCAGGTGACGACGCAGTCGCCACACATGGACCGCGTCGAGCTCGAGGCGATCCTGGGCCTCCCCGACGGCGCGGTGCGGATCAAGCCGACCGCTGTCGGGGGCGGGTTCGGCAGCAAGCTCGATCTCTCGGTACAGCCGTACCTGGCGCTGGCCGCATGGAAGCTCGGCCGACCGGTGCGCCTCACCTACACCCGGCCCGAATCGATGATGTCGACCACGAAGCGGCATCCCTCCCGGCTGCGCGTGCGCATCGGCGCGACCCGCGACGGACGCCTGACCGCGATGGACTTCACGGGCGAGTTCGACACCGGTGCCTACGCGTCGTGGGGATCGACGGTCGCCAACCGCGTGCCGGTGCACGCCGGCGGCCCCTACGTCTACGACGCCTACCGTGCGCGGACCGTCGCCGTGCACACGAACGGGCCGCCGGCGGGCGCGTTCCGTGGGTTCGGCGTGCCGCAGTCGACCGTCGCCCAGGAGTGCCTCTTCGACGAGCTCGCCGATGCGCTCGGCATCGATCGGCTCGAGTTCCGGTATCGCAACGCGCTGACCGAGGGCGTGCCGACGGTCACCGGTCAGGTGTTCGCATCGGGGGTCGGCTACCGCGAGTGCCTCGAGGCGCTCCGGCCGCATCGTGAGCGTGCCGTGGTCGAGGCCGTCGAGGCGAACGCCTCGCGATCGTCGACACGCCGCGGCGTCGGCCTGGCCGGCATGTGGTACGGCTGTGGGAACACCGCGCTCGCCAACCCCTCGACGATCAAGGTCGGGCTCCGCAAGGACGGGCGCGTCGCGCTTTTCCAGGGTGCGATCGACATGGGCCAGGGCGCCAACACCGTGATGGCGCAGATCTGCGCCGACGCCCTCGGCGTCGACATGTCGCGCATCGCGGCGCTCGGGGCCGACACCGACACCACGCCGGACGCCGGCAAGAGCTCGGCGTCGCGGCAGACGTTCGTCTCTGGCAACGCGACCTTCCTCGCCGCGTCGGCGCTGCGCGAGCGGCTGCTGGCGCTCGCAGGCGCCTCCGACGAGGCGCATCTCGAGCTCGACGACACCCGCCTGGTCGTGCACGATCGCGGGGCGATGACGACCGTGGACCTGACCGCCGTGGACGCCGACGCCGACGGCCTCGTGGCGGTCGCGATCGAGACCTACGACCCGCCCACGACGGTCCTCGACGACGACGGTCAGGGGGATCCCTACGCGCAGTTCGGATACGGCGCGCACCTCGCCGAGCTCGACGTCGATCTCGAGCTCGGCACGGTGTGCCTCCGACGGATCACCGCCGCGCACGACGTGGGGCGGGCGGTGAACCCGACGCTCGTCGAGGGCCAGATCGAAGGCGGCATCGCCCAGGGCATCGGCATGGCGCTGATGGAGGAGTACATCCCGGGGCGGAACGAGAACCTGCACGACTACCTGATCCCCACGATCGGCGACGTGCCCGAGGTGGTGAGCATCCTGGTGGAGTCCGGCGACCCCGCCGGACCCTTCGGCGCGAAGGGCATCGGCGAGCACACGCTGATCCCGACCGCCCCGGCGATCCTCAACGCGATCCGCGACGCGGTGGGCGCGGGCGTGCGGCGGTTGCCCGCGACGCCCGATCGCGTGCTCGCGGCGATCGCGGCGGGCCGGGGGAGCGACGGGCGATGACCGCCGAGTCGCCCTCCGACGCCGTCGTCTGCGACGCCTGTCCGATCCGGTGTGTGATCAAGCCCGGACGCACCGGCTCCTGCGATCGCTACGGCAACGTCGACGGTGCACTCGCCCGCCTCGACCCGCTGCTCGTGCTGGAGCGCACCCAGGAGCGTGGTGGCGCGCTGGTGCCGTTCGCCGCGCGCGAGTCCGACTGGGACGGCGAGCTCGTCCAGGGTGCGGACGTCGTGGTGACCGGCGCCGGATCGGGCACGACGTACCCCGACTACAAGCCGGCGCCGTTCATCGTCTCGTCGAGCGTCGCAGGGGTCGACACGGTGACGGTGGTGACGGAGGCGATCTTCAGCTACTGCGGGGTCGACGTGAAGATCGATACGGATCGCCACGTGGGCGCCGAGCGCCAGCTCGTGCGCGCCCGCGGTGAGGCGGTCGGTCACGTCACGACCGGTCAGTACGGGTCGCAGATGCTCTCGCTCGGCGGCGTGAACCACCTCACCGGCGGCACCAAACGCGAAGGCATGGCGACGATGCAGTCGCTGCTCGCGCTCTGCAGCCGCGAGCCGGTCGAGCTCTCGGTCGACGAGGGGTCCGAGCTCGTGCTGCAGGCGGGGGAGCCCCCGGTCATCAACGGAGTCGTCGAGGAGCGCATGCGCGTGGGGTGTGGATCCGCGACGATCGGCATGTTCGCCCAGCAGTGGTACGAGCACGTCGACGAGGTAGTGGTGGTCGACGACCACATCACCGGTGTCCTCTCCGAGCACCAGGCGGGCCGCTACCTCGACATCCCCGCGACCGGCATCAGGGTCAAGGGACGCCGCTCGACCCCCGGCCGCTACTTCAACGTGGCGCATGCCCGGCACGGGGTGGGGCGGCACCGACATCGAGGACCCCCTCACGATCCTCGACGGGTTCGACCCCGAGGTGGCCAGGCCGGGTCTCACGGTGTTGATGATCGGCACGACGGGCGAGCACCACGCGTACTTCGTGCTCGACGACGAGCTGCGGCCCGTGCCGGCGCCGCTCCCGGACGACCTGCGCCGGTCGGTCGAGCGCATCACGGAGAACTGCGAGCCGGCCCTGACCTCGGTGCTCTTCATCGCGGGGGCGGGCGGCTCGCTACGGGCCGGCGCCACCGAGAACCCCGTGGCCCTGACCCGCGCGGTCCGTCAGACGATCACGAGGGTCACGTGCGGCGGCGCCCCCGTCTTCGTCTGGCCGGGTGGCGGCATCACGTTCATGGTCGACGTCACGCTCGTGCCGCCGGGCGCGTTCGGCTACGTGCCCACGCCCGCGCTGGTCGCCCCGCTCGAGTTCACGATGGGCCGCGACGCCTACGCGGCGCTCGGTGGACACATGGACGCGATCGTCTCCCTGGACGACGTGCTCGCGCGACCGGACGTGCGGCGCGGATGAGTGGCCCGGTCGCGGCGACGACGCCCGACGGGTCGCGCCTGCACCTGCAACACGGCCCGATCGACCTGATCGTCGAGGCGTGGGGCCCGCCGGGCGACGTGGCCGAGGCCTACCGGCGCGCATGGGAGCGGTTCCAGCCGCTGCTGGACGAGCTGGTTGCCGAGCTGCCCGCGCTGCGCCGACCGCTCGGCGAGGGTCACGAGCCGTCGGGCCGGGTGGCGAAGCGCATGGCGGCGGCCGTGGGGCCCTTCCCCGACCGGTTCATCACGCCGATGGCCGCGGTGGCGGGGGCCGTCGCCGATGAGATCTGCGAGGCGATCGCCACGGGCGGTGACGTGCGCCGCGCCTACGTGAACGACGGCGGCGACATCGCGCTGCTCCTCACGCCCGGAGAGAGCCTCGACGTGGGGCTGGTGCCGGTGCCGGACCGGCCGGCGCTGCTCGGGACGGCCACGGTGCGCCACGACGACCCCGTGCGTGGGGTCGCGACCAGCGGACGTCACGGGAGGAGCTTCTCGCTCGGCATCGCCGATGCGGTGACGGTGCTGGCCGGGACCGCGGCGAGGGCCGACGCCGCCGCGACGCTGATCGCGAACGAGGTCGACCTGCCGGGCCATCCCGCGATCCGGCGCGTCCCCGCGAGCGACCTCGAGCCGGAGACGGACCTCGGAGCGAGGATGGTCACGGCCGAGGTGGGAGCGCTGACCGACGCGGAGGTGGCGCGAGCCCTGCACGCGGGGGTCGCCGAGGCCGAGCGGATGCGGGCCGAGGGCCTGATCGCCGCCGCGGTGCTCTGCCTCGGCGGCCGGGTCGCGACCGTCTCGACCCCCGTGCTAGCGTCCGCCGTCGGGGGGTGATGGCCACGGACATCCGCAAGATCGTCTCGATCGTCGAGGACGTGCGCAGCGAGGCCGGACAGGCGGTCGATCCACCGATCTGCCGCGTCGTCACCGCCGCCGTGCTGCACAACCCGTTCGCGGGCCGCTACGTCGAGGACCTCGGCGAGATGATCGCCGACAGCGTCGAGCTCTCGAGCCTGCTCTCCGTCGCCGCGGTCGAGCAGCTCGCCGGCCGTCCGGTGCACAGCTACGGCAAGGGCGGCATCGCCGGCATGCAGGGCGAGCTCGAGCACGTTGCCGCCTTCCTGCACCCGGAGTTCGGGGCGCCGCTGCGTGAGGCATGCGGCGGGGGCAAGGCGATCATCCCGTCGTCGAAGAAGCGAGGCGGTCCCGGGGTCACGCTCGACGTGCCGCTCCATTACAAGGACGCGGCGTTCGTGCGCAGCCACTTCGACGCCGTCGAGCTGCGGATCGTCGACGCGCCCGGCGACGACGAGCTGGTGATCGCCGTGGCCGTGACCGACGGGGGACGCCCGCTGCCCAGGGTCGGAGGGCTGCAGGTCTCGGAGATCGCGGGGGAAGACGGGCTGCGGTGAGCGACCTGCTGATCCGCAACGCCGGCACGATCGTCACCGGCGACGTGGCGGCCCCGATCGCTGCCGGCGACACGGTCGTCGTGCGCGAGGGCGTGATCGCGTTCGTCGGTGCCCGACCGGATGCCGACGCCTCAGGCATCTCGGCCGTGATCGACGCCGCGGGCGCGACCGTCACGCCGGGCCTCTGCGACGATCACACGCATCCCGTGGTGGGCGATTTCACACCGCGGCAGTCGCAGCTCGGATTCATCGACTCCTACCTGCACGGCGGCACGACGACGATGATCTCGGCGGGGGAGCCGCACACGCCCGGGCGCCCGACCGACCCCGCCGGCGTGAAGGCGCTCGCGATCCTCGCGCACAGCTCGTTCGCGAACCTGCGCCCCTCGGGCGTGAAGGTGCACGCGGGGGCCGTGCTGCTGGAACCCGGTCTGTCCGAGGCCGACTTCACGGAGTTGGCCGCGGCCGGCGTGGAGCTCGTCGGCGAGATCGGCATCTCGGGTGTGAAGGATCCCGACGTGGCCGCCGAGATGACCCGCTGGGCGCAGGCGCGCGGCATGCGGGTGATGGTGCACACGGGCGGCGCCTCGATCCCCGGCAGCGGCATCGTCGGCGCCGATTTCGTGGTGGCGGTGCGGCCCGACGTGGCCGGGCACGTGAACGGGGGCCCGACGGCGCTGCCGATCGACCACGTGGAGCGCATCCTCGACGAGACCTCGGCGCGGGTCGAGATCGTGCACAACGGGAACGTGAAGGCCGCCGGCGAGGTCGCGGCCCTCGTGGGGCGCCGGTCCGAGCTCGACCGCCTGGTGATCGGCACCGACAGCCCGGCCGGGTCCGGGGCGCAGCCGCTCGGCATGCTGCGGGCGATCTCGTGGGTCGCGTCGCTGGGCGGGATCGACCCTGCGCTGGCACTGGCCGCCGCGACCGGGAACGTCGCGGCGCTGCACCGCCTCGACACAGGCGTCCTCGCACAGGGGCGGGAGGCCGACCTGCTGATCATGGACGCCCCGCTCGGTTCGCAGGCCGAGGACGCGCTGGGTGCCCTCGCGATCGGCGACACGCCCGCCGTCGTCACCGCGATCATCGACGGCATCCCGCGCTTCACGAAGAGCCGCAACACGCCGCCGGCGATGCGACCGGTGTCGTTCACGAGCTAGATCTGGCGAGGAGGCAGCGATGGACGTCGCACCGGCGATCGACGGCACGTTCGAACGAGGGGACGAGGCCCGGTTCATGGGCGAGGTGTGGATCCGCTCGGCGCTCGGCGACACGGCAGGCACGACCGTCGGGGTCGTGCACTTCGCACCTGGTGCCCGCACGCGCTGGCACCGCCACCCCACCGGTCAGTTCCTCTACGCGATCAGCGGACGCGGCCGCGTGCGCACACGCGGCGAGGCGGGCCACGGGCTCGAACCGGGCGACGTGATCCATGTCGGCCCCGACGAGTGGCACTTCCACGGGGGATCGCGCACGGCGCCGATGGTGCACGTCGCGGTGACCGGCGGAGCGGTCGAGTGGGGCGAGCCCGTGACCGACGAGGAGTTCGACGAGGGGTTCTGAGCCGACGGCCTATCCTCTGGGCATGTCCACTTCGGTGCTCGTGCTCGGGGCCGGCTTCGGCGGCCTGGAACTGTCCACCCGACTCTCGGAGGAGCTCGGCGACCAGGTCGACGTCACCCTGATCGACCGTGCCGACTCGTTCGTGTTCGGCTTCTCGAAGCTCGACGTGATGTTCGGCACGCGAACGCCCGAGGCCGTCCGCCTGCGCTACGCCGACCTCAACACGCCCCACGTGCGGTTCCGGCAGGAGACCGTCACCGCGATCGACCCCGTGGCTCGCCGCGTCGCGACCGATCTCGACACCTACGAGGCCGACGTGGTGGTCGTGGCGCTCGGCGCCGACTATGACCGCGCGGCCACACCGGGCCTGGTCGAGGCCGGGAACGAGTTCTACTCGGTCGCGGGGGCCGGGGTCCTGCGCGAGGTGCTCCCGTCGTTCCGCTCGGGGACGGCGATCGTCGGCGTATGCGGCCCCTCGTTCAAGTGCCCACCCGCGCCGAGCGAGGCCGCGTTGCTCCTCGACGGGTACCTGCGCGAGCGCGGCGTTCGGGACGATGTCCGGATCAAGGTCGTGATGCCGTTCGGCAGGCCGATCCCGCCGGCGCCCGAGACGTCGGAGGCGATCCTCGCGAGGTTCGCCGAGTGCGGGATCGAGTTCGTGCCCGACCACAAGGTCGCGGCGCTGGACCCATCCACGAACGAGGCCGTGCTCGACGACGGCACGCGCATGCCCTACGACCTGTTCCTCGGCATCCCGGTCCATCGAGCGCCGGCAGTGCTCGACGCCTCGGGCTTGTTGGAAGATGGCTGGATCCCGGTGGACCCGGGAACGCTCGCCACCCGGTTCCCGGGGGTCTACGCGGTGGGGGACGTGACGAGCGTCGGTACTCCGAAGGCAGGCGTGTTCGCCGAGCGAGCGGCGCGCGCGCTGGCCGATCAGTTGATCGCCCGGACCCGCGGGCAGGAACTGACGCCGGACTTCGACGGCACCGGAGCGTGCTGGATCGAGTTCGGCGACCAGGAGGTCGCGCGTATCGACGTGGACTTCTTCTCGACCCCGGGCTCGCCGATCACGTCGTTCACCGCGCCGTCTGAGGCGACGGCGGCCGAGAAGGCGGAGTTCGGTGCCAGCCGGGGGACGCGCTGGTTCGGCGCGTGAATCTCCGTGCTCGTGCGGCGAACGTCGTTGCCATAACGCGGGGCCTGCGGCACGATGTGCGGTACGAGAGGAAGGAGGTGGTCCAGCTTGCATGAACAGCTCGAGACCCTCGAGGTGACTGGCTGCTGAGCCGTCCCTCGCGGTCGGGATCACCTCCCGCCCGCATGCCGGGCGACCGGCAGAATCCACACCAGCTCACCGACCCTTCGGGTTCCGGACTGGTCGACCGGACGAAGCCTCGTCAGAGGTCGAAGTGCCCGAGAGGGCAGCAGCGAACGAACGGGCCGGGCCCTCAGGGCCCGGCCCGTTCCGCGTCCTCTCTAAGCTGCGTACCCGATCGTCGTGAAGTCGTCGCTACGCCAGAGGTCGGTGTGTAGCCACCGACGAAGACCCGTGAGCCGTCACGGCCGACGGCGATCGCCCGCGCGAACCCGTGGCCGTGCGTCGTCCGCGTATAGACATCGTTCCAAAGCTCGACGCCTATGGGAGCGGCTCGGTCGGGACGGGATTGCCTGGGCCGCAGTGACGATGGTTCCTGCCCCCGCCGGGCCGATCGGGGAGTGTCGGCCCGCCGATGTACCGGTTTCGCCACGCAACTAGGCAGGGACCTCCGTGTTCCCTCTGCAGGTGTCACTACGGAGGTCCATGCCGAGTCGCGCCGGGGCCGGCGCGACTCCCACCCTCGAGAACCACCGATCTCCATCCGTGCTCCAGCGGTCTTCAAGGATCCTTCAAGCGGCTCGACCGAAGGTGGGTCGTCGTCGAACAGGAGGAGGGACCATGCGGACCCAACCCGCAGGACAGAACGGACGACTCGAGGCGCCGGCGAGGGTGATCGCCGCGCTCGTCATGGCGTCATTCGTCGTCGTCGTGCCGTCGTCGCTTCCCGCTGGAGCGGCGGTGCCGGACCAGGCACTCGCGTGGAACCAACACGCATACAACGAGCTGATCGTTACGGCGGCGCAGCCGCCTCCAGTGGCGGCGCTGCACCTCGCCATGGTGCACGGCGCGATCTACGATGCGGTGAACGCGATCGACGGCGGCCACGAGCCCTACCTGGGTGCACCGACGGCCCAGCCGTCGTTCTCGACGGACGCCGCCGCGGCCGCGGCGGCCTACCGGGTGCTGCTGCACCTGCTGCCGGGTCGGTCGACCCAGCTCACCGGCTACTACGACGCGTCGCTGGCCGCGATCCCCGACGGACCGGCCGAGACCGGCGGGGTGGGCGTCGGTGAGGCTGCTGCCGCCGCGATGATCGCGGCTCGCACCGGCGACGGCCGACCCGTCGTCGGTCAGCCCGTGGACGCGCTGTTCTCCGTCGGCACCGACGCCGGCGACTGGCGTCCGATCGCCGCCGGGGCCAACAACTTCAAATGGGTCGGCGAGGTCCTGCCGTTCGTGATCGACGACGCCGAGGACTTCGCCACGGCCGGTCCGCTGCCGTTGGGGAGTGCGAAGTACGCGACCGAGTTCAACCAGGTGAAGCGCCTCGGTCGCGCGACCGGGTCGACCCGGACACCAGATCAGACCGCGCAGGCCCTGTTCTGGTCGGATCACACCGTGGCGATATGGAACCGCATGTTCCGCCAGGTCTCGATCTCGCAAGAGCTCACGACGACCGAGAACGCCCGGTACTTCGCGATGCTGTACACGACAGGGTCCGATGCGTTGATCGCCTGCTTCCAGGACAAGGAGCGCTGGGGATTCTGGCGTCCGCAGACGGCCATCCGGCTGGCCGGGGACGACGGCAACGGCGCGACGGCACCCGACCCGGCGTGGACCTCGCTCATTGCGAACCCGCCGTACCCGGATCACCCGTCGGGCGCTAACTGCGTCACGAGCGCGTTCGTGGAGACGCTGCGCGACTTCTTCGGCACGAACACGATGGCGTTCAGCGGCACGAACGCGACCCAGGGGATCACGAGGCGGTTCCGCACGTTCTCCCAGGCAGCCAACGAGGTCCGCCTCGCGCGGGTGTACGGAGGGCTGCATTTCATGACGGCCGATGCGCAGGCCGTCACGCTGGGGAAGAAGGTCGCGAGCTACCGGCAGGGCCACGCCTTCGGCCCGGCCTGAGGCTGGGTGGGCGGGGCGGTCCTTCGACCGCCCCGCCCGCGCAGGTGAGGACCTCAGGCGTACCCTCCGTGCGTGAATCGGCTGCTCGCGCACCTCGGCCCGCCGCTCCGAGCCCTCACGGGCGTGCTCGGGAACCGCCCCATCACCCGCATGGAGCTCGCATTCCTGCTCTTCAACGTCGCGGAGCCCGCGATGTGGGTGGCGATCCTCGTCTACGCCTTCGATCGGGGCGGCACGCGGGCGGCCGGGTTCGTCACGATCTTGCTGATGGTGCCCGCCGGCATCCTCGCCCCGCTGGTGGCCTCGCTCGGCGATCGGTTCCCGAAGGAGCGGGTCGTGCGGTTCGGGTACCTCGCCCAGGCCGTCACGACCGCCGCGGTCGGGGTCGCGATCGCCACCGACGCCGCCGCCGGTCTCGTGTACGGGCTCGCGACGCTCGCGGCCATCACGTACACGACCGGTCGCCCGAACCACCATGCGTTGCTGCCCGGGCTCGCCCGCACGCCCGAGGAGCTCGCCGCGGCCAACTCCGTCTCGTCGCTGATGGAAGGCGTCGGGGGCACGATCGGATCGATCGCCTCCACCGTGGCGCTCGCGGTCTCGGGCCCCGGCGCCGTGTACGGGCTCGCGGCCGCCGCCCTCTTCCTCGCGGTCGCGACGACGCTGGGGGTTCACGCCCCGGCGGATGCGCGAGCTCGGGATGCGTTCCGCCCCTGGTCCCTGCTCACCGACGCGTGGCACGGCCTCGCGACGGTGGTGCGGTCGCCCGATGCGCGGCCGCCCGTTGCGATCACCGCGGTGCTCACCGCGACGGTCGGAGCGGTCGGCGTGCTCACCGTGCCGCTCGCGCTCGAGGAGCTCGAGCTCGGCGATCCCGGCGTCGGCTACGTGACGACGATGATCAGCGTCGGACTGCTCGTGGGTGCCGCCGCGTCGGTCGTGCTCGCGGCCCGGCGGCGTCTCGCGCTGGCGATCGTGCTCTCGGCCGCGTGGTTCGCGATCAGTGCGGTGCTCTACGGCGTGACGACCACGGTGCTCGTCCTCACGATCGCCTCGATCGTCTACGGGTCGGCGATCACGCTCATGGACGTCCTGGGCCGCACGCTGTTGCAGCGCACCGTGCGGGGCGACGTGCTCACCCGCGTGTTCGGCGCGGTCGAGGCGCTCTGGCTGCTCGGGTACGGCGCTGGTGCTGCGGCCGCACCTCTGCTCGAGCGGTGGCTCGGGCTCGGGCTCGCGTTCGCCGTCTGTGGCGGGGTGATGCTTGTGGCCGCGCTCGCGACGCTCCCGGGGCTCCGCCGCATCGACGAGCGCACCGTGGTGCCCGAGCGGCAGCTGTCGCTCTTGCGCCGCATCCCGATGTTCGCGCCGCTCCCACCCCTCGACCTGGAGCGCATCGCCCGTCAGCTCGACCGGATCCAGGTCGCGTCCGGAACCGAGGTGATCCGCCAGGGCGATATCGGGGACCGGTTCTACGCCGTGGATGCGGGTTCGTTCGAGATCGTCCGCGACGGCACGGCGATCGCGACCGCCGTCGAGGGCGACTACTTCGGTGAGATCGCGCTGCTGCACGACGTGCCGCGCACCGCCACCGTGCGCGCGACGAGCGACGGCGCCGTCTGGGCGTTGGACCAGGAGGAGTTCCTCGCGACGCTGACCGGGCTCCCGCAGGCGGCGAGCGCCGCGCATGCGATCTCGGAGGAGCGACGCCGCACGACACCGACGAGCTGATCCAACGCCCGTCGGCCGACCGGCCGTCCGATCGTGGTCCGAACGACCCGATCGCGTCCGCCGACCCCGAGCCATGGTGACGATGTGACGAACGTTCCGCGAGATAAGGAGGGGAGGGTCGTGAAGATCGAGTACGTGCACGCATCGAAGTACGGCAACGGCGCCATGGTGGCCGAGGAGTTCAAGGAACGGATGGCGACCCGAAGCGTCGAGGTCGACGTGCACCACATGGGTGACCTCGACCCGAAGGAGCTTCCGACGGCCGACCTGTACCTGTTCAGCTCGCCCGGGCGACTGGGCAAGCCGATCCGCGGCATGCGTCGCTTCCTGCAGGACGTCCGGCTGCCCGAGGGAACGAGGTACGCGCTCCTGACCACCGAGATGGCGCCTCGGCCCGACAAGAAGACGGGGCGGATGCCCACGGAGGAGGAGATCTGCAAGTACCAGAAGGTCCGCTCGACCATGCATGAGCTGCTGCAGGCCAAGGGCCTGGTCGACGTGGCCGAGGACAAGGTCTACGTGACCCAGATCAAGGGGCCGCTGGAGGAGGGATGGCAACACAAGGTCGAGGCGTTCGCGGATCAGCTGACCGTCGCCGATCGAGGGTGACGCTGCAGGAACTCGTCGGCAGCGGCGACAGGATCGCGCTCGTTCGACGCTGCCGTTCGTGGTCGTCGGCGTGATCCTGCACATCACCTTCCCTTCATTCTTCGAGGTCGGCGGTCCGTCCGATGCGCTCAGGACGATCTCGCTCGTCGTACTGGTCCCCGGGGTCACGATCTGGATCTGGGCGGTCGTCTTGATCCTGACGAAGGTGCCGCGAGGGGAGCTGATCACCACCGGACCGTTCGCGTGGGTGAAGCACCCGATCTACACGAGCGTGGCGCTCCTCGTGATTCCGTGGGCCGGCTTCCTGCTGAACACGTGGCTGGGAGCGGCGATCGGCATCGTGCTCTACGTCGCGTGTCGGCGGTACGCACCCGAGGAAGAGGCGCGGCTGGCGGAGAACTTCGGTCCCGCTTGGGACGAGTACTGCTGCAAGGTCGCGATTCCGTGGCTCTAGGTCGAGACGGGTAGGGGATCGGTAGAGTTCGCGACGTCCCGCTTCCGTGGGGCCCTTCGCCCCGCGGCCCGGCGTCGCGACACGACCTACGCTTGACGCATATCGACACGGACATCCGATCCGTGCCCCGCTGGAAGGGGAGATCGATGAAGAGAGTGGCTGTGGTCTTGGCCGGTGCGATGGTCTTCGTGACCACGATCGTGGGCACCGCCTTCGCTCAGACGACCGAAGCGCCCGCGCCGACCACCGTGGTTGACGGTGGAGGCGGAGGCGCTGCTTTCACCGGCGGCGACACCTCCACGGCGGCGATCGTGGCGGTCGCGCTGTTGGCGATGGGCCTCATCGCGCTGTTCGTGGCGCGCCGTCGCACCCGCACCACGTCCTGACGGTCATGGGCAGCAACAACAACGCAGGGGCAGCGGCAGGCGGAGGAGCGATCTACGGCCTGGGCATCTTCGGAGCCCTCGTCTATTACTGGCAGCAGGCCGACTCGTTCTGGGAGTACGTGCTCTCGTTCATCCAGGGGCTGTTCTGGCCGGCGTTCATGGTCTACGAGGTCTTCAAGAACCTCGGAGCCTGAAGGAGCTGCTACGAACCGATCGGCTGTGGCTGCGGTGCGTCCTCGAGGACGACCTGGGTGTGCACGTGGCCGCACCGGTAGAGCGTCCATCGCACGAGGCCATCGTCGCCCACGTGCATGCCGGACAACGACGGCCCGGGCCGGCCACACTGCTCGCAGAAGGGGACTGGGTCGGTCATGGCTGGTTCGGTCATGGGCGGAGTCTGGCGAACGGCGGACCCTGCTGGCATCGGTCCGACGACCGCTTTCCCGACCCCCCGGTACCCGTTCCTGACTAGGACTCCTGGACCGGGGAGCCGATCGCGTTCAGCGCAAGGCGGGAACGCGTGCGCGGTGTTCGCGCGGCTCACGCGCCGCGAGCGGCTTCATGCCGAACAGGAACCTCGTGACGTTCGTGCGCTTCACGACGGACTCGTAGAGCGCGACGGTCGCGAGCAGCGAGCCGACGGAGACGAGCACGAATCCGGGGAGGGCCGGCACCGTGAACGCGGTCAGCACCGCGTACGCAACCACGATGATCACGCTCTGGTGCAGCAGGTAGATCGGGTAGGCGGCCTGGTTCCCCCATCGCAGGAACGCGGTCTCGAACGACAGGAATCGCTTCCCGAGCGCGAGCAGCGCGAGCACGCTCACCCAGGTGACCGTCGCCGACCAGACGTCGAGCACGACCGACATGGCCCCGGTGTCCCAGCGGTCGCCGGTCCCCGAGATCCAGAGCCACATCTGCGCCGCGACCATCACTCCCGCCACCGGCACAAGCCACCGCCACGCGTCGTCGATCGCGGCTTCCAGACGCGGCTCCGACACGAGCAGGAACCCGGCGACGAACATCGCGAACGAGTAGAAGAGGTTCTGGGGACCGTCCTCGGGCCACGACACCGCGTCGCTGAGGAACATCACGAGCGGCATGAGGAACAGGTACCAGGGAACCCAGCGCCGAGGTCCCGTGCGTGCGCGCCATCGGGCGAACAACGGCGCCGCCACCATCGAGTAGATGAACAGGAAGAGGATGAACCACAGGTGGCCGGGCGTGAACCCGCCGTCGTAGCCGAGAGCCTCGCCGTGCATCGTCCAGTAGTCGGTCGTGAAGGCGGGGATCGACGCGGTGCCGCCCCGCCATACGATCGCCAGGTAGGACTGGATCGGCACGATCACGACCAGCCCGAACAGGAACGGCACGAGCAGCCGCTTCACGCGCTCGATGCGGTACGCATGGACGGTGCGGCGACCGAATGCGTACCACGACGCCGCGCCGGCGAGCACGAACAGCAGTTCCATCTGCCACACCGCGATGAACGCGATCACGGACCAGAAGAGCGCCTCGCTCGTCTCGGCCGAGTGCACGTAGAAGTCCTCGAACGGATCGAATACGCGCGCGGAGTGGAACGGGAGCAGCAGGAACACCGCGATCACTCGGAGCCAGTCGAGGTCATGTCGCCGCTGCACGAAAGGCCTCCCGACATCGCGTCAGGCGCTCGCATCTCGAGCATGCGACGGGGAGACCGGCATGGCACGGGCGAAGGTCCCTGGTCCGGCGGGAACTCGGTCCGGTGGTGTGAGAAGGTCCGGAGCGAGGAGGCGCAGATGGCGGACGACCCCGTCGAGGCGGGCGCCCCGAGGACGAGAGACGTCACACGGGTCTATGAGGACGGACGCATCCGGGTGCTGTGGGATGCGACGCTCTGCCTGCACACCGGGATCTGCCTTCAGATGCTGCCCCGGGTGTTCGATGTCACCGCTCGCCCGTGGGTCGATCTCTCGGCTGCCGACCCCGATCAGATCGCCGAGACGATCCGGGCGTGTCCGACGGGTGCCCTCCGCTACGAGGGCGACGGCGTGCCGGTGGAGGTGCCGGACGATCCCATGACGGTAGAGGTCCGACCCAACGGCCCGCTCTACCTGCGGGGGCGGCTCCGGGTGCAGACCGCCGGTGGACGCTCGGTCCGCGAGGAGTATCGGGTGGCGTTGTGTCGCTGCGGCGCCAGTCGGAACAAGCCGTTCTGCGACAACAGCCATCGCCTGATCGACTTCCGCGACACCGGTGAGCTCTGACGGCTTCCCCGACGGGGGCTCCGCCCCCTAGTCTCACCGTCGTGGAAACGTCCCGGGTGCGACGACTGCTCAAGCTGAAGCCGGGCGAAGGGCGCTCGGTGAGCCTCATCGTGGCGATGTCGTTCTTCGTGTCGGCCGGGCTGATGATCGGCCAGAGCGGCATCGAGGCCCTGTTCTTCGCGCGCTATGGCGTCCAGAAGCTGCCGATGATGTATCTGATCCTCGGCGGCACGATGTTCCTCACCACCCTCGGCTTCGGCGCCCTGCTCGCTCGCATGGGTCGCGGTCGGGCGTGCATCGTGATCCCGGTCTCGATCGCCGTGCTCGCGGCGGCCGGACGCGCGGGGCTCGCCGCCGACCTCTCCTGGATCACGCAGGCGCTCTGGCTCCTGCAGGGTGTGGGGTACTTCGTGTTGGGACTGGCGGTCTGGGGACTTGCCGGCATCGTCACCGACACGCGGCAGGCGAAGCGCTTCTTCCCGCTGATCGGCGCGGGCGGCGTGCTCGGCTACGTCGTGGGCGGGCTCGTCACGAAGCCCTTGGCCTCGTGGCTCGGCACGCCCAACCTGCTCCTCGTCTGGATCGCGACGCTCGTCGCGTCGGTGGCCCTCGGCATCGCGCTGCTCGCCGGCACCGACCGGTCTGACGCGGCGCGGCGGCGCGAACGCACCGATCCGATCGAGCAACTGCGGCTCGGGCTCAGGTACGTCGCGAGGTCGCCGCTGATGCGATGGCTCGCGCTCGCGTCGATCCTCTTCTCCCTGCTGTTCTTCTCGCTGTACCTGCCGTTCTCCAGGGCCGCGACGATCCGGTATCCCGAGCCCGACGATCTCGCCGGCTTCTTCGGCCTCTTCTTCGGCCTTTCCACCGGCGTCGCCTTCCTGATGTCGCTGTTCCTGATGAACAGGCTGCTCTCGCGCTTCGGCGTGCCGACCGTGATGCTGGTGTTGCCGCTGCTCTACGTCGTCGCGTTCGGGGTCCTCGCGATCGACGCGAGCTTCGCCGCCCTGATGGTCTTCCGGTTCACACAGGTGGCGTGGTTGCAGGGCGGTGCCACGAGCTCGTGGGAGGCCGTGATCAACACCGTGCCGCCCGACCGGCGCGACCAGACCCGGGCCTTCCTCTACGGAGGACCCACGCAGGTCGGCACGGTCCTCGCAGGCGTGATCGCGCTCATCGGCGAACGCGCACTCTCGCCGAGCGTGCTCTACCTCGTCGGGCTCGCGTGCGCGGTGCTCGCGACCGTGGCGATGGTCGGCGTGCGACGCGCATATCCCCGAGAGCTGGTACAGGCGCTCCATGAAGGCAGGCCGAGCGTGTTCGGCTCGAGCACGGCGGGCACCGAACCGTTCGGGCTGACGCGAGCCGACGCCTCGGCGCTCTCGGTCGCGGTGGCGGCCCTCTCCGACCCGGACGTGAGGATGCGCCGGGTGGCGGCGAGGGTGCTCGGCGACCTCGACCCCTCAGGCGCCGAGGAAGCGCTGCACACGGCGCTGCGCGACGACGACGCCGAGGTGCGAGCAGCCGCGGTTCGGTCGCTCGCGACCACCGGCCACGCATCGGCGCTCCCCGACATCCTCGAGCGATCGGTCGACGCCGACGCGATCGTGCGACTCGCGACGGTCGACGCGATCGGCACGCTCGGCGTGCAGGCCGAGGCCGCCTCGCATGCCGTGGGTCCGCTGATGCACGACCGCGATCCCTCCGTCTGCGCCGCGGCCGCCGCCACGCTCGTGCGGATGAGCGCCGACCCTGGTGCCGTGATGGTGCTGCGGGAGCTTTCGGCGTCCGAGGACGACGGCGTGCGCGCATCGACGTTCCGTGCGATGCGGGGGCTCGAGGACGGACGCCTCGCGGACGTCGTGATCGCCGGCATGCAGGACCCGGTCCCCGCGGTGCGCGCCGAGGCCGCCCGCGCGGCGCCGACGATCGACCCGACACGGGCGCTCGACGTGCTCGTGGCGGCGACCGGCGACGAGCAGCGAACGGTCCGTGACGCCGCAGCCGACGGGCTCGGCGACATCGGGGCTCAGGCCGTCGATCCGGTCATCGGCTCGCTGGCGTCACCCTCGCAGCGCGACGGCGCCCTCGCCGCCCTCGTCCGGCTCCCGGTCGACGGAAGGAGCGACGACATCCGAGGGTTCGCCGTCGCGATGGTGGCCGAGGCCGTCGACCGGCACCGGCTCGGCGAGGCGATCGACGGCGACACGGACGACCGGCTCCGCCTGCTGAAGGACTCGGTGCTGAACCGCGCCGATCGCGACGCGTCGTTCGGGCTGCGAGCGGCGGCGTTGCTGGGCGACGGGAGCGAGATGACCGTGGCGTTGGACAATCTCTCGATGTCGGACCCGGCGCAGCGAGCGAACGCGCTCGAGGTGATCGAGAGCGTGGGGGAGCGACGCATCGTCCGTCCGCTCGTCTCGATGTGGGACGGGGCGATCCCGGCCGCCGATCGGGGCGACGTGCTCGACCGGCTCCGCGACGACCCTGACGATTGGATCCGTGCGTGTGCCGTTCTCGCGGCCGCGCCCGAAGGAGGAGCGATGACCGAGTCTCTGACGACACTCTCGCTCATGGAGCGGGTGCTGTTCCTGCGCAAGGTGCCGCTGTTCGCGGAGCTTCCACCACCCGACCTGCAGCCGATCGCGTCGATCGCGCAGGAGCGAGCGTACGCCGACAGCGACGTGATCGCCGAGCAAGGCGACGAGGGCGACGAGATGCACATCATCGTGAGTGGCGACGTCGCGGTGGTGGTGCGGGAAGGGGAGCGGCAGCGCGTCGTCGCGACCAGGTCGTCGGGCGATGTCGTGGGCGAGATGGCGGTGATCACGAGTGAGCCGCGAATCGCCGGACTCGTGGCGCGCGGTCCCGTGCGCGTGCTCTCGATCGACCGGCGACGGTTCGAGGCGATCCTGCGGGAGCGTCCGGAGACGTCGTTGGGCGTGATCCGGGTGCTGTGTCAGCGTCTCGCGGAAGCGCCTCAGTCGGTCGCGGCCGACGACGCGGCGACCGGCACCACGACCGCGTCGACCTGATGGCCCTTGAGCGAGAGCCGGCGTCGTTCGAGGTCGTCGCCGTCGAGGCCGCCCGCCACCGCCGCGGCGCCGGTCACGAGGATCTCCCCGGTGTCGGCCTGCGCAGCGAGGTGCGCGGCCACGTTGATCGTGTCGCCGAACGCGGTGAACTCGCTCGTGGATCCGTGGGAGACCATGCCGACGAAGGCCGTGCCGCTGTTCACGCCCGCCCCGAGCGGGAGCCACGGGCCGTCGTCGTCGCCATGGCCGGTCGCCAGTAGCAGCTCGCGAGCCGCGAGCACGGCGGCTCCTGCGTGATCGGGCCCGGTCATGAACGGCATGAAGAAGGCGACGACCTCGTCGCCGACGAACTTGTCGATGATCGCTCCGTTCGCGACCAGCACGTCGTTCGCCGTCGCGTAGAACCGTTGCATCAGGTGAGCGAACGCCGCCGTGTCCATCGTGCGCGCCAGCTCGCTCGACCGGCGCACGTCGGCGAACAAGAAGGAGATTTCGACGTCGACCCCCACCACGTCGTACCTCTGCAGGGAGGTGATGCAGTGGGTGCAGACGTTGGGGTTCTTCTCCCAGCGGGTGAATCCCGCGCGACGGAACACCCACCCGCCGGGTCCACCGAACGGCGCGAGGCAGACCATGCATCGCGGGTCAGAGGGGAAGATGCGGAACGTCCGGCGTCCCCACGTGATCGACGGGTGCGTGCCGTCGAGGTAGGAACGCCACTCGTCCTCGGGTGTCGCGAACCTCGCCATCGCCGCTGTATCCCTACGACGTTGTGAGGCGCCACTCGACGGTGGCAACCCTCACGGGGTTCGCGATGCCCTTCAGCGTCTCCGCATGCTCGTCCACGACCGGGAACGGTATCGGATCGTCCTCGATCGTCGAGCACGTGACCAGGATCTCGTTGCCCTCGGCGAGCGCCGCGACGCGTGCGGCCTCGTGCACCCCGATGCCCGCGTAGTCCTCGCCCACGACGGTCGCCTCGGCCGCGTGCAGGCCGATCCGCACCTGGGGGGCGAACCCATGGCGACGTCGATGCTCGGCCAAACGCTGCTGGATCGCCACCGCGCATGTCGACGCCGCGGACGCGTCGACGAACGCCGCGAAATAGCCGTCACCCGTCGTGTGCACCACGTCGCCCCGATGGGTTCGGATCAGCGACTCGAGCGTCTCGTTGTGCCAACGCACCACGTCTTCCCAGGCCTCGTCGCCGATCGCCTCGAGCAGGTTCGTGGACCCCACGATGTCCGTGAACATGAACGTGCGCCCGACGCGACGGCCGGTCGTGGCGACCGCCGCCTCGATCGCCTCGTGGCTCCTCTGCGCGTCCAGGGTCGCGCCGAGCTGCTCGAAGATCGCGTTGGCCGCCCGCAGCTCCAGCAGGGCCGACGCCTCGTCGCCACCGGAGCGGTGCGCGGCGGCGAGCCGCGAGCGGGCCTGCGCGGTCTCGAATGGCAGGTCGGCTTCCGTCCAGAGCCTGATCGACGCGCGCAGCTCGGCGATCGCCTCTTCGGGCTGTCCCTCGTAGGCGAGGACCGTTCCCATCGCCTGGTGCGCTGCCGCGCGCCACGGCGCCGCGCCGTAGTCATCGGCGATCTCGCGCAACTCCTCGGCGGCTTCCCGTGCCTCCGCCATGTCGTGCGACGCGACGGCGATCTCGACCGCTGCAGGAAGCAGGCGGGCTCGACCCATCGCCAAGGGCTGCTCGGCGAGGGCGGCGCGGATCGAGGAGCGGGCCGCCACCGTGCGCCCGCGGGCCAGCTGCAAGAGGGCCAGTCCGGGCTGCGCGTCGTTCCCGCGTTGATGCGCCTGGGCGAACGCCTCCTCGGCGCCGTCGAGGTCACCGATCCTCAGCCGGATCTCGCCGATCTCGCGGAACCCCACCCCGGCGATCGGCACCTCGCCGAAGGCCATCAGCTCGCCCACGGCGGTTCGGGCCTGCTCCTCGGCGTCGGCGAACGCCCCCCGCAGGCGCATGATCTCGGCGCGGCGCACACGGCAGTGGCCCGGGAACCCGCTGATGGCCTGACGCTCGCACCACCGCGTCGTGGCCTCGGTCCATTCACCGGCACGTCGGTAGTCCGCGAGGTCCATGCACGCGACGATCGTGAAGCAGTAGACGATGCCGGTCGCGAGCGGCGTGAGCTCGCCGCCGATCGCCGCGACCGTGGCCTCGTCGATCAGCGACATGCCGACGTCGACACGCGCCTGAGCGATGTTCGCCATGCCCTGGCACATCAACCCGAACGCCTGCAGATCGTGGTCCCCGAAGCGCGTCCCGATGTCGAGGACCGACGTCGCGTGCTGCATCATCTCCTCGACGCTGCCGCTGTCCTTGGCCCTGGCAAGCTCGAGGTATCCGTGCTCGACGCCCTCGGGCTGATCCTCGAGCAGCCGGGTCGCCCGCTGGAACCACCCGGCCGCCTGCGCCGGCTGCGCCCGCTCGTTCCACTGGTCGACGATCTGCAGCGCCACGTAGGCCGCCCGGCGCGCGTTGCCGTCGTTCGAGTGCGCCGCGTACGCGCGCTCGAGCGCATCGATGCACTCCTTCGGATGGGCGGTCCACCATGCGGCCTCGGCGAGCCGCTCCAGATCCTGACCGCCGAGCGGTCCCTCGAGCGCCGCGCCGGAGTACGTCCGGTAGGCGTCGTCCCAGGCATGGTCCTCGAGGGCCTTCCGAGCACGATCGAGCGTTGGCGCGTCACTCACGAAGCGATCCCTCCGAGAAGGGCATCGTGCCACGTCGATCCGGTACGCGGAACCCGGGGGGCGACCCGGCCGATGTCAGACCGGGAGCGTGGTGGGTCGGATCAGCCCGCAGGCCGGATCGCGCGGTACAGCATGACCGGCTCCGCGATGCCCTTCAGCCGGGCGGCGCCGAACTCGTCGAACCGCAGCCCGTCGTGGGGGCATGCGTCGACCACAGCCCTCCCGACGAGTACCTGTCCCGGTCCGGCCTCCGAGGCGATCCGCGCGGCGATATTGACCGTGCGTCCGAAGTAGTCGCCCTCGTCGTAGATCACGGGACCCGCATTCACGCCGATGTGGGCAGGTGGCAGGCCACGCGGCTCGACGGTCTCGACCGTCTCGAGCGACGCGAACACCGCATCGGTGGGGCGACGGAAGTGGAAGCACACGCCGTCGCCGAGCATCTTCACGACCTCGCCGTCGTGTCGGATCGCGATCTCCTTCACGAGCTGCGCGAGCGTGAGCGAGACGCTCGCCGCCACCTCGTCGCCGGCCTCCTCCGTGAGCCTCGTGTACCCCGTGAGATCGGCGAACACGATCGCCCCGAGGCTGCGCGGCGACCGTTTCCGCACGCCGGCCTCGTCGAGGGCGGTTTCCACGTGCTCGAACTGGTGCTCGGTGGTGAAGGTTTCGGAGTGCCTGCGGAACAGCCACGTCAGCAGGTCTTCGCCCGACCGCCCGACCCGCACCGCCACCTCGCGGATCGCAGCCTCGAACGCCTCGTTGTCGCGGAGCCCCCGCCGGCGGAACGGCTCCTCGATCACGTGGTGGAGGTAGTGGTTCTGATACTGCGCGACCCGCCGTGCGCCGTCACCCCACACGCGAGCGAGTCGGAGCACCTCACCCTCGTCGACCCCCACACCGAGCAGGACCGGGAGCGTGCCCAGCGCCTCGACGTCCTCCGCTCGCATCGGCTCGTCGGGCTGGGGCGGCGGCAGGCCGAACGCGACGAAGATGCGCTCGAGGGCTTCGACGTCGAGGCCGATCCGCTCGGCGAGCTGGGAGAACGTCTCGTCCGAGCGCGGATGGCGTCGTCCGGCGCTCTCGAGATATCCGAGCGTCAGGTTGCCGCTGCGCAGGGCGGCGGCGAGGTCCTCGGGGTCGACTCCCTTCGTCGCGAGTGCCGCGACGACTCGCACACGCATCAGGTCGCGTCGTCTGAACCCGCCCTCGTCCGCGTCGACGATGCCGAGCTCCACCAGTCGGCGCACCTCGTCGATCGGGACCCCCGCCCGTTGGGCGAGTTCGTCCTCCGTGAGTCGGTCGTCCACCGGCGCTCAGCCGATGAACGAGGCGGGGTCAGCGACGAACGCGTCGTGGCAGGCCTGCGAGCAGAAGTGGTACGTGGCTCCGCCGTGCTGCGCCGTCGCGACGGCGTCGTCGCTGTCGATCCTCATGCCGCACACCGGGTCGGTCTCCATCGCCATCGGTTGCCTCCTCCTCCGTCGCGCCCCCAGTCG
Source organism: uncultured Actinomycetes bacterium (assembly GCA_963825685.1). Taxonomy (GTDB): domain Bacteria; phylum Actinomycetota; class UBA4738; order UBA4738; family HRBIN12; genus JAOUEA01. The sequence goes on from CAWGUD010000013.1 coordinate 27,918, forward strand.
ACTCACCGCCGCACCTGGAAGCTGAACATCATGCCGCTTTCGGCATGCTCGGCGATGTGGCAGTGCGCCATCCACAGCCCCGGGTTCGAGACGTCGAGCAGGATGTCGACCGTCTCGCCCGTCCGCACGAGCACGGTGTCCTTCCACACCAGGTTGGGCTCGACCTCGCCTGCGCGCGTGAGGACGAGGAACCGGCCGGCCCCATGGATGTGGAAGGGATGGTGCATCGGGTGGTCGGAGTCCATCGCGTTCTCGAGTCGGATCTTCACCCGGTCACCGACCGTGAACGACCAGTCGATCTGGGCGTTGCGCGCGCCGGTCTCGCGGTCGAGCAGGATCCACCGCATGTTAGAGGGGTCGGTGGCGCGGTTGATCTCCTCCATCGTGTCTTCCCACTCGATGCTCCCCTCGGCGTGGCCTCCGTGGCCCTCGTCGGGGTGGTGTTCGGACGTCGCCGTCTCGAGGGCCTCCAGCGCGGCGGGCACGAACGAGATCGGCAAGAGCTTCATGCCGCAGATGGGGCAGCGCGCCGGCTCGACGCTCACGATCTGCGGATCCATGGGGCAGGCGAAGCGCGGCGCGTCGGGCGGCGCATCGTCGTTCGTCGGTTGGGTCATGTCCATCTCCGCGACGAGCGCGAGCGTCTTGTCGGGCTCGCGAGCGAGGTCGGTCTCCAGGCCGGTGCGTTCCGCTGCCAGGTCGGGGCTCACGCGGAGCTCGTCGAACGCGGCGGCCGACGACGGGTCGAGCGCCTCGTCGCCGACGACGATCCGCCCCAGCGTGTAGGCACGGTCGGGCGTGTGGTGCTCGAGCGCGATCTCGCCGGCGCGATCGAACATGACGTCGACCACCGCCCGCTCCGACGGCGCGATCAGGACCTCCTGCACGAACATCTCGCGCTCGTACCGCCCGCTGTCGCCCCCGACGAGCTTCATCCGTGCATCGGGGATCGCGAGGTTGAAGACCCGGGTGTTCGCGGTGTTCGTGAGGTAGAAGCGCACGACCTCGTTGCGAGCCGCCGGCATCGACCAGTCCGATCGCCCGCCCACGAGGAAGGTGTTCCCGAACCGGCCCATCGCCGTGTGGTCGGGACCCGCGCGATCGTACGGGGAGATCTGCCCTTCCTCGATCAGGATGTCGTCGATCGTGAGCACGACGTCGCGATCGCACGCAGGCCAATAGTCCGGGTCCGCGGGCTCGACCACGATGTTCCCGTACAGCCCGGAGTCCTGCGTGTAGTCCTCGCGGATGTGCGGGTGGTACCAGTACACGCCCTCATCGGGGAACCGCACGCGGTAGGTGAAGTCGCCACCGATCGGGATCGGCTTCTGCGTGTCGTGCGGGACCCCGTCGTACCGGTTCTCGAGACGGAGCCCGTGCCAGTGCACGGTCGCCTCGACGTCCCCATGGTTCACGACGTGCACGACGATCTCGGAGCCCTGCCGGACGCGCAACGTCGGGCCCGGGATCGAGCCGTTGTAGGCGAGCATCCGGACGGTGTCGTCGCCGACGCGGTTGGCGACCTGGGAGATCGTCAGCTCGAGGTCGTCGCCGTCGGCGAGCTGCAGCTGTTCGGTCTCACGGATGAACGACAGCCCGGTGACGTCGCGTGAGAACCGTCCGGTTCCGATAGAGGAGTGATGCATCTGATCCATCGCGCCCCTCCCGCGGGTGCCGAGGGCCTGCGGCAACGATGCCCCGTGCTCCCGCCTCGCGTCAAACCGCCGTACGGGTTCTCAGTCACCGAACAGGGCCGAGGCCACGGCGCGCTGCGCCTCCGCAGGGGATCGGTCTTCGCCGAGTCCGTCGATCACGGCGCGAGCCGACGCCGAGAGCTCGCCCGTGCCGGCTCCGAGCGCGAGCGCCGTTGAGCCGGGTGGACGTTGTGCCGAGGCGAGCAGGTCGTTCGCCATCAGCACCTCGATCGAGAGGATCTCCTCGAGCAGGGCGAGGGCATCGGCGGTCATGCGCACGGTGAGGGGCGCGCTGGTCGCGTGGTCCTCGATGCCGATGTCGAGCGGCGGCGCATCGAGGGTCGCGGGCGCGGCGAGGTGTCGCATCTCCGAGAACGAGGCGGCGGCCGGGTAGCGCAGCTGCAGCCCGATCATCTCGGGTGGCGTCCACCCCGGAGGCGGCACGCCGCCGCCCGCGAGGCGCTCGAAGAACAGGTCCCACAGGTGGCTCATGCGCCGCTCGCTGATCTGTCCCACGTGCGTCATCGCGATGCGCAGCTGGTCGAACGCGATCGCCATCACGAGTGGGTGGAAGTTTCCGTTGTGCACGATCGTGGCGTCCTCGATCGAGACGAGCGGGTTGTCGCCGCGCCCGTTGAGCTCGATCTCCACGGCGTGACGCGCGGCGGCGATCGCGTCGCGGAACGCGCCGTGGACCTGCGGGATCACCCGGAACGACAAGGGGTCCTGCACCGATCGGGGAGCGTCCGGTGCCAGCAGGAAGCTGCCCGCCAGCGCCTCGGCGACCGCCGCACACGAGTCGATCTGCCCGGGGAACGGCTTCGCGGCGCCCACCGCGGGCTGCACGATCGAGGGGTTCCCGCTCGTCGCCTCGAGCGAGAGCGCCGCGACGACGTCGGCTCGCGCCGCCACTCGCTCTGCCCGCTCGATCGCGATCGCGGCGTTGGCGATCGACACCGCGTTCGACGACACGATCGTCAGGCCGTCCTTGGGCTCGACGCTCAGCGGCTCGATGCCCGCCCGCTCGAGCGCATCCGCGCCCGTCATCACCTCGCCGCCGACCTCCGCTCGGCCGTGGCCGATCATCACCTGGCCGATGCTCGCCATCTGGCCGAGGTCGCCCGCGCCGACGGATCCACGCGAGGGCACGACCGGGTGCACGCCCGCGTTCAGCATCTCGACCAGCACGTCGGCCACTCGGGGGCTCGCGCCCGACCCCCCGCGCGCGATGCCGTTCAGTCGAGCGGCCATCGCCCCCCGCACTCGCTCGGTGGGCAGGGGAGGCCCCGTGCCGCCCGCGTGCGTCATCAGGATCATCACCTGACCGCTGCGCAGCCCCTCGATGGGCAGCACGGAGTCCTTCATGTGCCCGACGCCCGTGTTCAGTCCGTACACGGGTCGGTCGCCCTCGAGCATGCGGTCGATCACCGCACGGCTGGCCGCGATCGTGGCGCAGGCGTCGTCGCCGAGCTCGATCCGGGCTCCCCCTGCCACCGCCAGCAGCTCCTCGAGCGTGAGTGGGGCGTCGGTGATCGTCACGACGGCCATCTACGCCACCTCGTACACGTGCCACACACCGGGCACGCCCTTCAACTCGTGCTCCCCGCGGTCGAGGAACTCCAGGCCCGACCCCACGACGAGCTCCTTCACGGTCGACGACACGAACACCTGGCCGGCGCCGGCAAGTGCCGAGATGCGGGCGCCGATGTGCACGGCGAGCCCCTGCACGTCGCCGTCGGAGCGCTCGACCTCGCCCGTGTGCACCCCCGCGCGGATCTCCAGGCCGATCGAGCCGAGGGAGGCGGCGGCCGCGCGGGCGCAGAGGATCGCGTGCCGAGGCGAATCGAACGTCGCGAGGAACCCGTCACCCGCCGTGTGCACCTCGTGTCCGCCGAATCGGTCGAACTCGGCGCGCAGCAGCCGGTGGTGGCGTTCGAGCAGCTCTCGCCAGCTCTGGTCGCCGAGCTCGGCCGCCAACTGCGTGGACCCGACCACGTCGGTGAACAGCACCGTCGCGAGCACCCGGTCGCGCCTCGGCGGCGGCCGAGTGCCCGTGAGGAACGCTTCGATCTCGTCGGCCACGTCCTCGACGTCGTCGGCGAAGATCGCCGTGCCGGTGCCCTCGATCTCGGCGAGCCGGGCGTTCGGCAGCGCCGCGACGAGCGCGCGGGCGTTCCGCATCGGCAGGATCGTGTTGCCCGAGCGGTTCATCACGAGCACCGGGACCTCGATCGCCGGCAGCAGATCGCGGATGTCCCAGTTCGTGTTCTCCTTGATGAAGTCGTTGATCCGGATGCCGCTCGACGCCGAGCGGTTGTAGCGACGGAACCATGACTTGAACCCGGGCTCGTCCCTTCGCGCCGGCGCCACGATGCCGATGTGGGTGTCGAGGTCGATCACCGTGCTCGCGTTCGCCATGCGCGCGAGCGTCTCGGGCTCCACGCCGAAGTCGTCGTCGGGCGAGGGCGTCAGACGCGGGGCGGTCTCGAACGCGACCGCGGCCGAGACCCTGTCGAGGTGGCCGGCGACGAACGCCAGCGCGAGCATGCCCGCGTCGGTGGTGCCCATCACGGCCGGTCGCTCCGCACCGACCGCGTCCATCACCGTGAGGAAGTCGCCGACCTGCTCGTCGAACGTCGGCAGGCGGTCCAGCGGATCCGACATGCCCATGCCGCGCCGGTCGAACCGGATCAGGCGCGAGAACTCGCCCAGGCGCTCGTACAGGCGTCGGAGCTTCGGGTCTTCCCACGCGATCTCGAGGTGCGACACCGTGCCGTGCATCATCACGAGGTCGGTCTCGCCCGAACCCGAGACCTGGTACGCGATGTGCACACCGTCGGGGGCGAGGGCGTACTCGGTCTCGGGCAGGGTCACCCGGGCAGTGTCCACGCTCATGCGGGTTCTCACAAGGCGAGGACGTCGCGCCCTATCAGGGGCCGAGCTCGATGAAGCCGGATGGGTCAGAGGTGCTCCAGCAGGTAGTCGACGTACTGGGGGCGCAGCGTGTCCTCGGTCGACCGGTCGGCGCGCACGTAGCCGTTGATCGCGCTGACGATGTGGGCGATGTCGAGCCCGGAATCGTCGAGCTCCCCGAGCTGCCCTTCCGCGGCGGGGATGGAGCCCAGCAGGCCCCACAGCCAGTCGATGTCGCCCTCCGCCTTCCCCATGTCGATGGCTCGGTCGTGCAACTGGTGGGACGACAACGATTCGAGATCCTCTCGGGTGATCATGCGTGCACGGTACTCGGGTCGAGCACCACGACGCCGCCCGTCATCGCCATCACACGAAGACGTACACTCGAGGAAGACGCGACCCCCGTACCTGTCGGGAGAAGACCGTACTGACGGGGACTCGCCTCCATCCGGTCCCATTCGCTGGTCCCAGCGAAGGCCTGATACCCCGAGCGGGTTTCGCTCTCGATCTGGCTCACGTTGGCCCCAGATGTTCAGGGGCAACACGTATCGAGCAAGGAGAGCACACACCATGAAGCACGTGCGCGTCGCAACCTACGAGATCAAGCAGGGATCCTTCCAGGAGATCGCCGACCTCGCCCGTCAGGGCATGCTTCGGACCTTCCAGGAGCAGCCGGGGTTCATCCGGTACGGCCTTGCCGACCTCGGTGGCAAGTCCGCTCTGTCGTTCAGCATGTGGGAGACCCGCGAGGACGCCGAAGCGGCTGCCCCCGTGGCCACGAGCTGGGTGCGCGACAATCTCAGCGACCGGGTCGAACTGCGGTCGAGCGTGATCGGCGACCTGGCCTTCTACGAAGGCGTTCCGGCGACGCTCTGATCGACCGGCACCGTGCGAACGAGGGAGCCCACTTCGGTGGGCTCCCTTTCGTCTGGAAGGCTCAACCCTTGGAGATGCTGTGTGCGAGGTCGCGCATGGAGACGATGCCGACGAGGCTTCCGCTTTCCATCACCGGCAGATGCCGGAATCCGCCGTCGAGCATCCTGTCCATCGCCTCACCCACGGTGGCGTCGGGGTGGATGGTCTGCGGATCCCGGGTCATGCCCTTCGAGATGGAGGAGACCCGGGCGGGGTCTGCGTGCAGCTGATCGAACGCCCGGACGACGTCCCGTTCGGTGAAGATGCCCAGCAAGGTGTCGTCCTCCAGCACGAGGACCGAACCCACCCGAGCCTTCGACATGGTCCCGACGGCCTGGCTCATCATCGCCGACGGCGCCACCGTGATCAGTTCGGTGCTCATGACCTCTCGAACGGCCGTCATCAAGTCCTCCGGTCCTCCACCACCATCCTAGGACTCAGGACCCCGCGGTCCACTCGACCGTCCCTCACCAGACGTAGCCGGGGGGACGCGGCTGGCACTGTTCGTCGGTTCGGGCTCGCATCCATGCCAGCTGGTCGGCCTGTGCGGGATCGCCGGCGACGTTCGTGAGCTCCAGCGGGTCGCTGCGATAGTCGTAGAGCTCCTCGATGCCGCCCGAGTACCGGACGTAGAGGAACCGACGGGTCCGGTAGCCGCAGTAGCCGGGTCTCGCCACCTTCTGGCCGCTGCCGTCGCTGCCGTCGGTGACCGGCGACTCGACCGTGAAGCCCTCACGCTCGACATATCCGAAGAGCGACATGCCCTCGACCGCGGCCGGTGGCGTGACGCCGGCCGCGTCGAGGATCGTCGCGGTCACGTCGATGTTCAACGCCAGACGACGATCCTCGGTGCCGGGCTCGATATGGCCGTCCCACCGCATCGCGAGCGGCACCCGCGAGGAGGCGTTGTGCGGCATGTTCTTCCCGCGCAGCCGGTGTTCGCCCCAGAAGTGGCCGTTGTCGCTCGTGAAGACCACGAGGGTGTCGTCGAGGTGCCGATGTTCATCGAACCCGTCGAGCAGGGTGGCGATCGCCTCGTCGACCGAGCGCAGCGCTTCCTGGCTGCTCCGTCGCTGCTGGGTGATCCGGTCGATCGAGGCGAAGGGGAGCTCGGCGATCCACGGCGGCTTGTCGGCGACGTCGGCCTCGTTCACGTGGGGAGCCACGAACGGCCCGACGGTGGCGGTCCCGGCGTGCCGAGGCGCCGGCGTTCCCGGTCCGTGCACGGCGAACGGTGTGAACACCAGGAACAACGGCTGATCGGCGGGAGCGTTCCTGATCTCACGCTCCGCGATGCGCGCGAGCACGTCCGTCGAGTAGTCGCGGGTGGCCTGCCCGTGCGTCGTCTCCGAGCCGTCGGTGTGACGCAGCACGTAGTCGAAGTACGCCCCGTTGCGCACGGCGAACGCGTGCCACCGATCCCACCCCGGCGGCACGTACCCGGCGGGCGAACCGTCGTAGCCGTTGAGGTACTTGCCGACCAGGACCGTTCGATACCCCGCCTGCTGGAGCCACGCGGCGATCGTCCGATCCTCGAGACCGCCCTCGTGGAAGACGGGCCATCCGCCGGTGTCGGGCATGTCGTCGCTGCGACCGTTCGACCACACCCCGGTCGAATGGGCGAACAGGCCGGTCAGCATCGATGCCCGAGACGGACAACACACCGACGTCGGGATCATGCCGTTCGTGAAGCGACAGCCGCGACCGATGACGCGCCGTCCAACGACGTCCATCCAGTCGGTCGTGTGGACCCGTTGGTCGTCGGTGACGATGAGCAGCACGTCGGGCAAACCTGAGTTCCCCTCGGGAGCAGCCTCGCTGGTCTCGTGTGTACTCGAGGGGGCCGACCGGGTCAAATCGACGGGATCGCTCTCGAACGCGCACCGTCGTGTGAGCCGCGACCCATCTGGGTATGGCCCCCATCGACCGATCAGTAGAGGGGAAGATGATGGGACTCTTCGGCACGATCACGACGTTCGGAATCGGATACGCGGCGGGGGCCGTCACCGGGCGCAAGGGCATGGAACGGCTCCCCGAGCGCGTCCGGCAGGCTTTGCCTGGGAGCGCGGAGAACGGGTCGGCGACCGACGGACGTGAGATCCGGCAGGTCATGACGGCCGCCCCCGACGCGGTCCGTCCCGACGACACCCTGCAGCGGGCCGCGCAGTTGATGCGGTCCAATGACATCGGCGACGTCCTCGTCGAGGACGAGGACGGGCGTCTGCTCGGCATCGTGACCGACCGCGACATCACGATCCGGGCGACTGCCGATGGCGCGGACCCGGTGCTCTCGACGATTGCCGACGTGTACACGCGCGACGTGGCATCGGTGGTACCGACCGACTCCGTGGGCGACGCCGTGCGTCGGATGAAGTCGAGCGACGTCCGCCGCATGCCGGTGGTCGAGAGCGGCAGGGCGATCGGCATCGTGTCGCTGGGCGACATCGAGGTCGAGGCGCGACCGGGCTCTCCCCTCGCCGACATCAGCACCGCCGCCCCCGACCGCTGAAGGCCGATCGTGGGATCGAGCGTCGAGGGTAGGGTGCTCGCGTGAATCGACGGATCGCTGTCGTGTCGATCGCCGCGCTCGTGGGGCTCGCGGGCGTCGCATGCACCGAGGATCAACGTGGCGATCTCGTCGACCAGGGGACCGAGGTCGTCGTGCGTAACCTCGCGGCGACCGCCGGCGCCGGAGCGTTCGAGCGCGAAGGCTTCGACGTCGACGGAACCCTCGACTGTGAGGCCTCGTCCAGCGGAGGCGCGGAGCAGATCGAGGTTCGATGCACCGGATCGTCCATCGAGGGCGAGGAGCTCGTGCTGGAAGGTGACGCGACGACGGGGTCTGCTGACATCGGAGACGCGGTGCGGGGCGCGTTCGTGGGCACCGCCGACGGTCGCGAGGTCTTCCAGGAGGAGTGCCTCGGGGACGGCTGTTAAGAGGACTTCGAGAAGCGGTGCTCGTCTGGCACCGCATGCAACCGACGTCTCCTCAACCGCTCATAGCGACGTCCATCGCGTGAGTCGAGGTCGGTGACCGCCTTGCCGTCGAGGAGCCGATCCAGCGCCTGGCGCGCTCCTTCCGCGATCTCTGGCGGGCGAACATTGTCCAGAGCGAAGCGGATCATCAAGAGGTCATCCATCAACGTTCCCTCCCTCGCACGGCTGTGGGGATCAGGACTCACGCGCGGAGGCCCAACGATTCGCGCTCGACATGGATGAGAGCTTCCATGGCGGACACGACCCTGTGGTCCTCGGGATGCTCGATGAGCCATGCCCTCGCCTCGACGATCGCCGAGGAGGTGTCGTGCGGGCTCCTGGCGCTCGAAATCTGCTCCATCACGTTCTCGCGGTCCATGACTGTTCTCTACCGCGTACCGACGACGACGAAACCGATGTCTGAGCCTTGCCACGGATCCGTCACCTCCGCCTCGCCCCCAAAGGAAGAAGGACGGCTGCGAGATCGCAACCGTCCTCTCCCGCTCCGTCGGAATGGAGCGTCGCCGGGCGGGTACAGTCCCCCGCCGGTGCGGGTCACGGCGACCCATCCATGGTTCCCAGAGGCAGGGCAGACCAAACCCGGCAGGGCGAGCGACCTAGCGTCAGGCGGGCTCCCAGCCAGCCACGGTCGGGTGATCGGTGGGCTGTGGTCCCACCTGCGCGGCCCCGCCGGGAGATCCGAGCCCCGTCACGTCTGCGAACCATGCGGCGTTCACCTCGGCGAAGCCCTTCCACTCCGAAGGAACGTCGTCCTCCGCGAAGATCGCCGTGACGGGACACACCGGCACGCACGCATCGCAGTCCACGCACTCGTCGGGTTGGATGTAGAGCATGCGCGGACCCTCGTAGATGCAGTCCACGGGGCATTCATCGACGCAGGCGCGATCCTTCACGTCGATGCACGGTTCAGCGATCACGTACGCCATACGTCCGGCCTTCCCGCCGCGTGTTCCGGGCTAACGCCGCGAGGTTCGCGTTCCCGGTCGCGATCAAGAAGAGCATATGCCCAACATCGTCCGCCTCGACGAAGCACGGACCGGAGAGGGTTGAGCTGCGGGATGCGTGGGTAGGACCTCGACGGAACGCAGACCGAAGGGAATGGACGATGCACGATCTCGAACATGGCCGGCCCGACGAGGATCGATACGTCGAGGAGACCACGACTGCTCAGGAGAACGAACGGCGCGACGTCGGTGTCGACGCGGCACGTGAGCGGTTCGGCGGCCGGGACCTTCCGGCGAGCCTCGCCGGGATGCTCGTCGCGCTGGCGGCGCTCCTGCTGCTCGCCGGACTCGCCTCCGCAGCGATCGGAACCATCGCCTTCCAGACCGGCGTCGAGGGCAACGAGAACGAACTCTCGCTCGGTGCGCTGATCGCCGCAGGCGCGGTGATCTTCCTTGCCTTCCTGCTGGGTGGCTGGGCCGCCGGTCGGATGGCGCGGTACAACGGCGCGCTGAACGGTTTCATGGTCGCCGTGTGGTTCATCGTGCTCGGCGTCGTGCTGGCCATCGTGGGTGCGATCGCCGACAACACCTACAACCTGTTCGATGACCTCCGTGTTGCGGAGGCGACCCTGCCGAACTGGTTCTCGGTCGAAGACGCGACGGTCGGCGCGATCATCAGTTCGCTCGCGTTCGTTGCCCTGATGATCGTCGGTGCCGTGCTCGGAGGGATCTGGGGAACCCGGATGCATCGGCGAGCCGATCGCGAGATCGCGGCTTCAGTCGTCCTGCCGTGAGGCTCCCGTGCCCATGAGGGCACCGCCGAACACGGTGAGCCACAAGATCGCCGGATAGACGATCCATCGCTCGATCCCACCTTCGCCGAGCGCTGCGACCGGCGCCCACTCCAACATGAACATGGCGAGCAGGAAGCTCACGAGCGAGATCACGCCGATCACGACCGACATCTGTCGGAGCGGAGCCACGAGGACCTTCGCCGCGAGCACCGCGGCGACGCCACCGCTGATGAACGCCGTCATCGCGAACAGCTGATGGGGCGCCAGGTGGTTCCCCGGGAACACGCCGACGCCGATCGCGCCGATGCCGAAGAGCGCCAACGGGATCGTCACCGCCGTGCGGGCGAATGCCCGGTGCACGAAGAACGCGCCCGCCACGATCATGAGGCCGGCCACGATCATCGAGGCATCGAAGATCGTCGCCGACGGCTGCAGGATCACGCTGTTCGGAGGGATCGTCGCGCCGAGATCGCTGATCGTGTTGTCGGCGGTGTTGAACGGGGCCGGATACAGCGCCTCGGCCGTGATGATCGCCATGAAGACCGCGGCACCCGCGGATGCGAGCAGCAACCCCGCCGTGCGGCGATCGCGTTCAAGCGATCGACGTCGACGATCCGTTGCGCGTGACGGATGTGGCTGTGCGAGTTCCTCGGGCCGCCGGGGTCGGGTGCTGGTGGTCGCCATATCGATAGCCTCCTGGTGCGTTGGCTTCACCGTAGTCACGCGGTCCCCTGTGATAGGCGCCGTTCGACCCGATGGTCGGGGGTCCGAAGGGGGCTGCGGGTGGGCGCCTCGACAGAGGCACGCGACCGACAAGGAGCGAGGACGTTGGACATCATCGATCGGCACTTCGCCGCGGAGAACGCTCACGACGTCGCCGGCACGCTCGCGACGTACACCGACGACATCGTCTGGGACGACATCACCCATCCCATGTCACCGTTCCACGGCAAGGAGAGCGTCGGCGGCGTCTACTCGGGCATCATCGACGCGATCCCCGACGTGAATCTGGAATCGGTCTGGCGGGTCTCGGCCGACGACGGCGCCGCGGTCGTCGACGAGTCGATCCTGACCGGCCACGTGCATGGCACCTGGTCCGGCATCGACGGCGGCGGCGCCCCGGTGCGCGTGAGGATCCTGCACGTCTTCGAGCTCCGCGACGGTTTGATCGCTCGGGAGAACGCGTGGTTCAACGCCGCCGACGTGGTCCGGCAGGTCGAGGAGTGGGCGTCGAGGCAGCACGCCTCCGAGTGAGGGCGCATCATGGCGCCATGGACCGCGCAGCCTGGCTAGGCGAACGCCGCGCGTCGGTCGAGGCGGATTACACGCGTGATGCCTCGACCTACGACGACGGCTACGACCCGATCACGATCGTCCATCGGCGGTTCGTGGATCGGCTGATCGAGACCACCCCCGAGGGGGGAACGCTCCTCGATGCACCCTGCGGCACCGGTCCCTACTTCGGCGTGATCCTCGCCGCCGGCCGTCAGGTGGTGGGGGCCGACCAGTCGGCCGGGATGCTCGAGCGGGCGAGGATGAAGCATCCCGACGCGCGGCTCGTGCATGTCGGCCTGCAGGAGCTGTCGTTCGACGCCGCGTTCGACGCCGCGATGTGCGTCGATGCGATGGAACACGTGCCGCCGGAGGAGTGGCCGCTCGTCCTGACCAACCTGCGACGAGCGATCCGGCACGGCGGGCACCTGTACTTGACCGTCGAACAGGTCGACCGGAGCCGTCTGGAGCGCGCGTTCGAGGAGGGGATCGCGGCCGGACTTCCCGTCGTCTTCGGCGACCGTGCCGACGACGCGACCGGGGGGTATCACCACTACCCCAGCCGGGAACAGGTCCGGCGCTGGCTCGATGATGCCGTTCTGACGGTGATCGACGAGGGCGAAGAGGAGCTCGAGGGCTACGGCTACCACCATCTGCTCGTGCGAGGCGTGGACTAGCATCTCCATCGATGCAGACGGTGCCGCGCCCGGACCTCAACCGCTCGATCCTCCGCCTCGCAGCCGCCGCCGCACTGATCGCCTTCGTCATGCCTCTGCTGCCGATGTACGACGTCGACGGACCTGCGTTCGTGTTCTCGTTGGGGTTCCCGCTGCGAACGATGATCCAGTTCTTCGTGGGGTACTGGAGCAACGCCGTGGTGGTGGCCGCGGGGATCGTGTTCCTGAGGCGCGACCGTGTCGCCGTCGCCGGTGGCGTCTTCGCGGCGGTGGCGCTCGGCCTCGCGTTCACGATCGCCGGGCAGATCATCGCCACGGCACCCCACTTCGCGCACTGGCAGACCGGCACGCTCTTGATGCTTGAGATCGTGCAGACCATCCTCCTCACGCTCGCCGCGGTCCGGGCGATCGGCACGTCCCGCGCCGACGGAGCTGAGGCATGAACGACCGCCCGACCGCCCACGCGTTCGCGCGCGAGCGGTGCCTGAAGGAGACGACCTACCGCCATCTGGTCTCGGTCGAGGGCGTGATGCGATCGCTCGCCCGCCGGTTCGACGAGGACCAGGACCTGTGGGGTCTGACCGGGCTCTTCCACGACCTCGATCAGGACCACACCGGTGACGACGGCGCGCAGCACGCTCGGCTCGCCGCCGGGTGGCTGCGCGAGGCCGGCGTCGACGAGCGCGTCGTGAACGGCGTACTCGCCCACGCCTACGAGGAGTACCGCACCGACCGGATGTCGACCGCGATCGTGCACGCCGATGCGGTCGCCGGGCTGCTCGTCGCATCGGCCCTCGTGCGCCCCGAGAAGTCTGCCGGCATGAAGATCTCGAGCGTGAAGAAGAAGTTGAAGGAGCGCTCGTTCGCGCCGGGCGTGAACCGCGAGGAGGTCACCGGCGTGGAGGAGAGCCTCGGCCTGCCGTTGGACGAGTTCCTGGCTGTCTCGATCGAGGGGTTGCAGGAGGTCGCCCCTGAGATCGACCTCTGATCGGCAGCCCCGGGGAGGTGGAGGAGTCCTCGCGGCAACTAGGCAAGGAGCTCCGTCTTCCGTCGCTGGCGCCACTCCGGAGGTCCCTGCCTAGTCCAGCCACGCAGCCCCTACCCCACCCCACCTACACTGCGCACATGCCGGCGGGAGAGCGGATCGACGCGGCCACCCTCGCCTCGCGCACCGGCGTCGGGCCGGAGCGCATCGGGGAGCTCGCGCGGGTCGGGATCCTCGCTCCCGCTGCCGACGGCACCTTCGCGGCCGGCGACCTCGCCACGGCGCGCCTCGCGTTCGCGTTCGAAGCCTCGGGCGTCACCCTCGACGACATCGGGGCGGCGACCACCCGCGGCGTGCTGCCCGAGCTCTCCCGCTTGGTGCTGGGCGAGCCGGTGGGCCTGCGCCCGCAGACGCACGCCCAGGTGGCGGAGGAGCACGGACTCGACCCCGCCCTGACGGGTCGCTTCCTGCAGGCCCTCGGGCTGCCGGAGGCCGAGCCCGACGCGCCGATCCGCGACGACGACGCCGAGCTCCTCGGATTCGGCGCGACCGCGATCGGCGCGGGGCTGCCCGAGGAGACCGTGCTGCGCACGCTCCGGGTCTTCGCCGAGCACCTCGATCGTATGGCCGAGCACCAGCGCGCGCTGTTCCGCACCGACGTGCAGGATCGGATGATCGCCTCAGGGGTGCCGCGCGCCCAGATGCTCGAGGCGAGCGCGGAGATCCGGCAGCAGCTCGTCGAGCTTGGGTTCCGCACGTCGTTCCTGATCCATCGACGGCTGCTGGAGCGCCAGCAGTTCGAGAACACGGCCGAGCAGCTGGAGCTGCTCTTCGACGAGATCGGGGTGCGGCGACGGACCGACCACGCGCCCGAGGCGATCGTGTTCGTCGACCTGAGCGGATTCACCCGACTGACGGAGGAGCTCGGCGACGAGCAGGCCGCGGAACGCAGCCGCGAGCTCGCGAACGTCGTGCGGGCCGCCGCCGTCCGCAACCGAGGCCGGGTGATCAAGCTCCTCGGCGACGGCGCGATGGTGCACTTCCCGTCGGCCACCGATGCCGTGGCGGGCGCGTCCGCGGTGATCGAGCTGGCCGAGCTCGCCGGCCTGCCCGCCGCTCGCGCCGGTGTCACGGTCGGCGCTCTGATCCGCCGGGACGGCGACTACTTCGGGCACACGGTGAACCTGGCCTCACGCATCTGCGACGCCGCCGCCGCGAGCTCGGTGACGGCGACGCGCGAGGTGGCCGACCTGACGCCGAAGCGCTCATGGACGCCGATCGGCGATGCGACCCTCAAGGGCGTGCCCGACCCCGTGCCGCTCGTGCGGCTGATGGCGGAATGAGCTTCGACCTCCCCGCTACCTCCTACGACCGGTTCATGGGCCGGTACTCAGCGACGCTCGCACCGCCCTTCTGCGAGTTCGCAGCCATCGGTGCCGGACAGCGGGTACTCGACGTCGGATGCGGGCCGGGGGCTCTCACGGCCGAGCTCATCCGAACGGTCGGCCACGAAGCCGTGTCGGCCGTCGACCCATCCGGGCAGTTCGTCACCGCGGCACGGAGCCGGTATCCAGGCGTGGATGTTCGGCTCGCGTCGGCGGAGGACCTGCCGTTCCCGAACGACGTGTTCGACGCCACGTGCGCGCAACTCGTGGTCCACTTCATGGCCGATCCAGTTGCCGGCCTCGCTGAGATGGCGCGCGTGACCCGGCCGGCCGGCCGCGTGGTGGCGTCCGTCTGGGACCACGCGGGCGACCGGGCTCCGATCTCCGCGTTCTGGCAGGCAGCTCGCGAGATCCGCCCTGAGGACCAGGACGAATCGGGCCTCGCCGGTGCTCGGCGTGGCCATCTCGCGGAGCTGTTCGGCTCGGCGGGGATCGACCGCATCGAGGAAGCGGAACTCACCGTCCGTTGTGAGCACGAGAGCTTCGACGACTGGTGGACGCCCTTCACGCTCGGGGTCGGACCCGCTGGTGCCTACGCTCGAAGGTTGGGCGACGAGGAACTGGCGAGCGTGCGGGACCGGTGTCGCCGACTCCTCGGCGACGGACCGTTCACGCTGACGGCAACCGCGTGGGCCGCCCGCGGACGCGCCTGAGCTCTTCGGTCCTAGGCCGGCGGCGGGCCCGCGATGTTCACCATCCACTGGATGCCAAAGCGGTCGACGCACATGCCGAACTCGTCGCCCCACATCTGCTTCTCGAGCGGCATCGCGACGGTGCCGCCGTCGGAGAGCTTGTCCCAGTAGCCGCGGAGCTCGCCGGCGTCGTCGCCGCTCAACGAGATCGAGATGTTGTCGCCGAACGTGATCGCGGAACCCGGAGGCCCGTCGGACGCCATCAGCGTGAAGCCGTTCGGGGCCTCGAGCTGCGCGTGCATCGTCCCGTCGGCGATCGCCGGGTCGTCGGTGCCGTACTCGCCGAACGTGTTGATCTGCAGCTCCCCGCCGAAGACGTCGCGATAGAACTCCATCGCCTCGCGGGTGTTGCCATCGAAGTTGAGGTACGGGTTGAGCAGTGACGGCATCGTGCTGACCTCCCAGGGCTCGATCGGCTGACTCGTCGACGCTATGGGAGCGACGCGGAACCGGTCAAACCGGACCCCGGTTCCTTGCCCGGCGTTCGCCGCGCGATCAGGTGGGGCGCCTGCCGACGAAGCTCTCGGCGCCGACCCCTTCCTCCTCGTCGGCGTAGGGGCTCGCCACCGCGCGCACGTCGACGAACCCGACGTCGGCGAGCAGGTCGAACCACGTCGCGCGCGGGAACATGCCGAGCCGGTGCACGTCGTGGGCGATGCGGCTCGTGCCGTCTGCCTCGTGCAGCAGGATCGCGAACTCGTCGACGTACCAGGTGTCGCTCGGGTCGGGGTCGGTGCGCCATTGCACGTAACGGAGCCCGCGACCGTCGGCGCCGTCGTGCCCACCCTGGTGCGTCGCGTCGGCGTAGGCCTCGCGCGTGATGTCCGGCTCGAAGATCGCCGCGCCACCGGGGCGCAGGTGCGCGAGCGCCGTCTCGAACGTCGCGCGCAGGTCGTGCTCGGTGAGCAGATAGCTAACGGCGTCGTGCACGAACACCGCGTCGAACGTGCGGCCGTCGAGGCGCAGCGTGCGCATGTCGCCCCGCACGTGCTCGACCTCGGGGTTGATCGTGCGGCTGAGCTCGAGCATCTGCTCGCTCAGGTCGGTGAGCGTGAGCGTCGCGTGCGCCTTCATGTGCGACGCGCTGTTGCCGCCTCCCGATCCGAGCTCGAGGATCGTCCGCGGCGGCTCGCCGATCGCCTCGGCGAGCACACCGAGCGCGTGCCGGGCGTCGAGCTCGTAGTCCTCGGGCGCCGTCAGCAAGTGGAACCACGGCGCGAGCTCCGTGTAGAGCGGGAGCTGATCGTCGTCGTTGGCGGCTGCGCTCATGAGGGTGTGGAGGATAGGGAAACCATCAATGCCGCGTCGCCCGATCCAGCGGCACCTGTTCTCTGGACAGCCGGAGGGGTAGGGTGTTGCGCCATGGGTCCCCCCCTGCATCGACGCACGGTCCTGAAGGGTGCCCTCGCCGGCCTCGGCGCCGCCGTCGCCGGTCCGACGCTCCTCAGGATCAGCCCTGCCGCTGCCGAAGTCCCGCCGTCGCTGGCGTTCGAGCTGTCGGGCCTCGACGGCGGGGGTGGCGTGAACTGCGTCGCGATCGCGCTTGACGGACGGTTGGTGGCCGGTGGCGACAACAACGGCCCGAAGGTCTCGAGCGACGGTGGCCGCTGGACGCCGGCGATGGGCGGTCTCTCTCGCAAGTCGCTCGCGCCGCCCGCCTCCCTCGCATGGGACCCGTTCGTGCCCGATCGGGTCTGGATGTCCTCCGGCTCGCCGTCGAGCGCTGAGCCGCACGGCCTCTTCGTCTCGACGAACGGCGGCCTCGACTGGGCGCGGTGCTCTTCGCTGCCCGCGGTGGCGCCGGGATCGAATCGACCACGTATCGTCGGGCGCATCATCGCGACGCCCGCGCCCGGGCTCGTGTTCCTCGGCGATGCCAAGGGTGCCGTGTGGCGCTGGTCCGGCTTCGACGACGACGGGCGCAACGGCACGATGACCCGGATCGCCTCGTTCGCCGGGGAGGCGGTCACCTCGCTCGTCACCGATCCGAGCGTGGAGGGTCGGCTGTACGTGGCGACCCGCGTGCGGTGTCGCCAGGTCGATGACGCGGACCACGCCGATCCCGACGGCGCCCCCGTGCGGCAGATGGCGGGGACGAACGCCCCCGGTCGCACCGAGGAGCTCGCCGCCGTCGTGGCGCCGACGGGCGACGTGCTGCTGTTCGCGGCGTGTTGGACCGACGGCGTGAGGCGTCTCGCGGCCACGGGCGATCCGCTCGCGAGCTGGTCCCTCGTCACGCCGCCGGGCGGATCCACGCAGTGGTGCGCGTTGGACGCCGTTCGCGCGGGCGGCGAGGTCGTCGTCGCGGCGGGCGCCGCCTCGCCCGCACGGCTCGCGACGTCCGGATTCGATCCGGTCACGGGCGCGTCGTTCGGATCGGTGTTCCTCTCGGAGGACGCCGGCTCGGGCTGGATCGCGGTGTGCAGCGGGGTCGAGGGAGAGGGCCGCATCGTGAACGAGACGGGCGGCCCCGGCGGCCCCGCATGGTGGGGCTACCTGCCCGCCGACGCCGGCGGCCTCTCGGACAACCGCCTCGGCAGTGCGACCTTCATCCCCGAGCAACTCGTGGTCGACCCCGTCGACGCGTCACGTGTCTTCGCCGCCGGCACCCAAGGCATCTTCCGGTTCGACCGTGGCGCGGCGACGTGGTACCCGGCGATGCGCGGGCTCGGCGTGGCCACGAGCACCGTCGTGCGATGCGACCCGAACCGGGCCGGGCGGGTGATCGTCGGGAACATCGATCATCTCGTGTTCGTGTCCGACGACGGACTCGTGACCGCTCGCAAGAACGAACGCCCGACGAGCCTGCCGGAGAACGTGTTCTCGATCGCGCTCGACACCGAGGCGACGCCCTCGCGCATCTACATGGGCGTCGGCGCCGACGGCAACGCCAACGGTTCCGTGGTGTACGCCTCGTCGCCGACGGCGGTGTGGCGGTCGCTCGGTCGTCCGGCGGGCACGGCCCAACGCCCGCTCGGGCTCGCCGTACGGCGCGTGTCCGGCCAGGTCGTGGTCGTCGCCGCGGTCGAGGGCAAGGGCGTCTACCGGCGACGGTTCGACACCGCCGATCCCCCGAAGGCGCTCTCGAACTGGACCCGGGTGAACGGCGTCGCGATGACGAGCAAGCAGAGCGGCGACGAGGCGCCGATGTCGTGGGTCCACGCCTCGGTTGCCTACCTGTTCGATCGAGCGTCGGGACTGTGGCGCTCGCGCGACGCCGGCGTGTCCTGGCAGCGGATCTGGAGCGTGAAGGACAACGCCGACATGGAAGGCTTCGTCGCGGCCGATCCCGACGACCCGACGGGCGGTACGGTGCTCGTCTCGATGGGCGCGCGGGGCTCGGCACCCGGTCTCTGGCGGCTGCGCGGATGCCACGTCGGCGGCGCGACCGTGGAGAACGGGCAGATCACCCGGCAGGCCCTCGAGCGATCGGCCGGCGTGCCGTTCTCGACCCCCGGTGTGCTCGCCGTGCGCGAACAGGGCCGCCTGTGGGCCTACGAGGAGTCCGAGCCGGCCCTGTACGCCTCGTCGGACGGCGGGGTGACGTGGTCGACGTCGGCCGGGGCCACGTTCGACCGCATGGCGAAGAAGGTCGCGGGCATCGACGTGGCGCCCGACGGCACGGTGTACCTGTCGTTGAAGGGCCCCGGGGTGGCCGTCGGCAGGTCGACGTGAAGTCGATGGGGATCGCCGCAACGCTCGTCGCGATCGTGGTGACGGCCGTGCTCGTGCCGGCGGCGCCGGCGTCGTCGGAGGTCGTCGTCCCGGCCGGATTCACGCTCGACCTCGTCACCGATCGACTCACGAAGCCGATCGACATCGCCTTCACGCCCGACGGCCGCCTGTTCGTCGTCGAGCAGGAGGGCCGCGTGCGCATCGTGCAGCCAGACGGGTCGCTCCTGACGTTCCTCGACATCTCGGCGAAGGTCGACAGCACGGACGAACGCGGGCTGTCGTCGATCGCGTTCGATCCGGCGTTCGCGACGACCGGGCACGTGTTCCTCGACTACACGCGGGAGGCGACCGCGACCGTTCCTGCGCACAACCGCGTCGTGCGGGTGACGGCGAACGGGAACACCGCGGGCCCCGGGAGCGAACGGCTGATCTTCCGCCTTCCCGATCAGGACGACACCCACCACCACGGCGGGTCGATGACGTTCGGTGACGACGGGAAGCTCTACATCACCACCGGCGACAACGTGGGCGGCTCGAGCCACCTGCTCTCGAATCTGCTCGGCAAGGTGCTGCGCATCAACAAGAGCGGCACGATCCCGAGCACGAACCCCTTCTACCGCACCCTGTCGAACAAGCACAGGGCGATCTGGGCTGCGGGCCTGCGGAACCCCTTCAAGATCGCGGAGGACCCCGGCGCGAACCGCCTCTACATCAACGACGTCGGCGAAGCCGCGTGGGAGGAGATCGACCGGGTGGTCGCCGGGGCCAACTACGGGTGGCGGCTGTACGAGGGGCCGGAGACCGACCCCGCGTACACCGACCCGCTCTTCGCGTACGGCCACGACGGTGACGCCGCCACCACGGGATGCTCGATCACCGGCGGCGCGTTCTCCCGGGGATCGGCCTTCCCGAGGCGCTTCAACGGCGACTACTTCTTCGCCGACTTCTGCAACGGGTGGATCCGTAGCTACGATGTCGGCACGGGGGTCGCGAGCGGCTTTCTCACGGGGGCGAACTCGATCGTCGACGTGGCGTTCGGCCCCGACGGCCGCATGTACTACGTGAGCCGGGGCGCGGCGGGTGCTGCGCCGATCTGGGCCGTCGACCACCCCGCGTAGCGCGCGCTCCGGACCGCGCGAGGTTCGGATAGGCTGCGGGGCGATCCGCTCCCACTCGCCATCACTGGAGGACGACTCGTGTTCGCGACTCTCGGACGTTGGTGTTTCCGCAACCGTGGCAAGGTCGCCCTGCTCTGGCTCGCCGCCTTGATCCTCGGCGGGGTCGCCAGCGGCGTGATCGGCACCGCGTACAGCTCGGAGTTCGCGCTACCCGACGTGGAGAGCCGCCGCGGGTTCGACATCCTCGACGAGCACTTCGCCGACTCGAGCGCCGGCGGCGAGGGCGGCACGATCGTCTTCCGCGCGGAGCAGGGCGTCGACGACCCCGAGGTCGCGCAGACGATGAGCGCCTACTTCGACGAGGTCGCGCAGATCGAGGGCATCACGCTCGTCAGCCCTTACTCGGAGGAGGGCGCCCAGCAGATCGCGGCGCAGGGTCCCGAGGCCGGGAAGATCGCCTACGCGCAGATCGGTCTGCCCCGCGAGGTCACGCTCGAAGAGGCGACCGTGATCGGCACGGAGATCCGCGAGGCGATGCCCGAGATCCCCGGCGTGCAGATCGAGATCGGCGGCGCGCTGCTCGCCGAGTTCGAGGTGCCGAGCTCGGAGCTGCTGGGCCTCGCTTTCGCGATCATCGTGCTGATCCTCGCGTTCGGGTCGGTGCTCGCGATGGGGCTGCCGATCGGCATCGCGCTCGCCGGCATCGGCGTGGGCACGATCCTCGCCGGGCTGCTGAGCCACGTGCTGTCGATCCCGGACTTCGCCACCACCGTGGCCGTGATGCTCGGCCTCGGCGTCGGCATCGACTACGCGCTGTTCATCGTCACCCGCTACCGGGAGAACCTGCACAAGGGGGCATCGGTCGAGGACGCGACGGTCGTGGCGCTCGACACCGCCGGGCGCGCCGTCGCGTTCGCGGCCACCACCGTCGTGATCTCGTTGCTCGGCATGGTGCTGATGGGGCTGTCGTTCATCACCGGCCTCGCCGGCGCCGCGGCCGTCGTCGTCTTCGTCACGGCGGTCGCGTCGCTCACGCTGCTGCCGGCGCTCCTCGGGTTCGCGGGCGAGCGGGTCGAGGTGACCCGGTGGCGCGGGCTGATCGCCGCGCTGCTCGTGGCGGTGGGGCTCGCGGGCTTGGCCCTCACGATCCAGCCGCTGGCCCTGATCGGGCTGGCGCTCGCCGCCGTGGTGCTCGTCGCGAGCTTCGCCCTCGCGCCGCTGCGGCGCGAGGTGCCGCGTCGCGCGCCCCGGCCGTTGCGCGAGACGATCCCGTACCGGTGGAGCCGTGTGATCCAGCGGCACCCGGTGATCGCGGCGCTCGCGGGCACGGCGATCCTGCTCGTGCTGGCGATCCCGTTCTTCAGCCTGCGCATGGCGTTCAGTGACGAGGGCAACTACCCGGAGGAGACGACCACCCGCCAGGCCTACGACCTGTTGGCGCTGGGGTTCGGCCCGGGCTTCAACGGCCCGATGCTGCTCGCCACCGAGATCCCCGAGGGCACCGACCCCGCGGCGCTCGAGGGCGTGACCGGGGCGCTGGCCGCCGACGCCGGGTGTGGCGTTCGTGACCCCCGCCGTGCCGAACGATCCCGCGCAGCCGACCGCGGCGCTGTGGCGGCTGTTCCCGACGACCGCCCCGCAGGACGAGGCGACCACCGAGCTGGTCGAGCGGCTCCGCGACGAGGTGCTGCCCGCCGCGGAGGGGGACACCGGGCTCGACGTCGCGGTGTCGGGCGGGGTTGCCGCGTCGGTCGACTTCTCGGAGTACCTCACCGAGCGGATGCCGCTGTTCATCGGCGTGGTGCTGCTGCTGTCGTTCCTGCTGCTGATGCTGGTGTTCCGGTCGCTGCTGGTGCCGCTGAAGGCCGTGATCATGAACCTGCTGTCGATCGCGGCGGCGTACGGCGTGGCGACGGCCGTCTTCCAGTGGGGATGGTTCGGCAGCGTGCTCAACATCGAGCCCGCGCCGATCGAGCCGTTCGTGCCGATGATGATGTTCGCGATCGTGTTCGGCTTGTCGATGGACTACGAGGTGTTCCTGCTGTCGCGCATCCGCGAGGAGTACCTGCGCACGGGGGACAGCCGTCTCTCGGTCGCCGACGGCCTGGCCGCGACCGCGCGGGTGATCACTGCGGCGGCCGCGATCATGGTCGTGGTGTTCGGCAGCTTCATCGGCGAGAGCGATCGCATCGTGAAGTTGTTCGGCGTGGGGCTCGCGAGCGCGGTGTTCCTCGACGCCACCGTGGTGCGGATGCTGCTCGTCCCGGCCACGATGGAACTGCTCGGTGACTTGAACTGGTGGCTGCCGAAGTGGCTCGACCGCGCGCTGCCGAAGGTGGCGGTCGAGGGCGAGGACCTGCAGCTGGAGCGTGAGCTCGAGAAGGTGTGAGCGGCTGAGCGCCTGCCCTCGCTCGCCTGTTCCACTGCAGCACGTCGCTTCGAGACGCCGCCGATCAGCAGTCGACGGCGTTGCGCAACGCCGCGCAGACCTCGTGCTCGCGAGAGGCCTCGAGGGCCCCGACGCGGCGGACCAGGCCCGACTTCGGCAGGGTCTCGATGTTGTCCAGTGAGGCCACGCTCTCGACCGGGAGGCCCTCGTTGCCGCCGAGCGGCACTTCCGTGGGGATGTCGCGCACCGTCGTCGTGATCGGCGCCACCACCACGCGTCGCAGCACCGGGATCGCCCGGCTTCGCGTGAGCACCAGGTACGGGCGCGGTGCACGGTCGGGGAGTTCGCCCCACCAGACCTCGAGCCGCTCGGGTTCAGCCATCGGCGTGCGGTGTCGGGTACGTGCCGAGCTCCTCGTCGAGGCCCTCGGCCTGAGGAACGCGCTCGTAGCCATCGACGATCGCACGACCGATGCGCGACCGACGCTCGGCGTCGACGATCAGCTCGATACCGGACCTGATCGCGTCGGCCCGGGTCTCGAACCGGCCGGCATCGACGAGCGAGTCGATCTCGTCGAGCAGGGGCGCGGGCAATCGCACGGCGATCTGCGGTGACATGCGTTCAGCATACCGATTCGGGATACGACGGGCCGTCACGCCCATAAGGTTGGACGCTCGGCCGGTCCGGCGCCGTGACCGGTATCACGTTCGTGCCCCTCATGCCTGAGCGAGGAAGCCTTCGGCGAATCGTGCAGATGGTCCTCGAGGCCGTCAGGAACTCACGAAACCCCCGGGGAGAGCCGGCGCCGCTCGTGGCGTGTTCAGGAGTGGCGCGGCGAGGGCTGAGACGGTCCACGCCGGCCGCGACGCTGGCGGATCCGACCGGCGGGCCCGTTCGTGAACGGCGCTCGGGTGAGGAGGCTTTCCCCGGGCTGCGAACGCGAGCATGATGCCCGCGATGACCGACAGGCGGCGGGGCGGTTTCTCGCGGACGGTGCGAGCCGCGCTCCTGCTCGCCTTGATGGCCGGCTTCTACCTGCTGGCGCTCGCGATCGTGGCCGGGCTCGCGTCGCTGATCGTGATCGAAGCGAAGACCGACGTGCAGATCCCGGGCATCGTCCTGATCGCCGCCCTCGTCGGCATCGTCTCGGTCCTCATCGGGATCGTGCCGCGGCACGAGGGATTCATCCAGCCGGGACCTCGCATCACACGCGAGGAGCAGCCGCAGCTGTTCGATGAGATCCGGCGGGTCGCCGAGGCGACCGGCAGCCCGATGCCTCGTGAGGTCTACATCGTGGCCCAGGTGAACGCGGCGGTCGCGCACGTGGGTGGTTGGCTCGGGGTCGGCGCTCGACCGATCATGATGCTCGGACTGCCGTTGATCGCGGTGCTGAGGGTGTCGGAGCTGCGCGGCGTGATCGCCCATGAGTTCGGCCACTTCGTGGGGGGTGAGACGCGACTCTCGAGCGTGATCTACCGCACCCGCGAGGGCATCGGGCGAACGATCGAGACGCTCGACCAGAGCGTGCACTGGATGTCGCGGGGGATCCGCTACCCGTTCATCTGGTACGGAGCGATGTACCTGCGGCTGACGCAGGGGCTCTCGCGGCAGCAAGAGCTCGATGCCGACGCGATGGCGGGCCGGATCGCCGGGGGTACGTCGATGGAGCGCGGCCTCGTCACGACCGAGGCGGCGGCACTCCTCTACGATCCCTTCCTGAACTCCGAGGTCGGGATCGTCGTCGCGGCCGGTTTCCGTCCGCCGCTCGCGAAGGGGTTCTCGAGGTTCCTCGAGGCGAGCGGTGCCGTGACGACGATCGACGAGGCGGCGCGCGGCTCCGCGCGGCCCGATCCTTCACACCCGTACGACAGCCATCCGAGTCTCAGCGCGCGTCTCTCCGCCTTGCGCAACGCACCGCACCGGCCGGCGCCGGATCCGGATCCCCCCGCGATCGGGCTGCTCCGGGACACGTCGGAGCTCGAGGAGGAGCTGTTCCGGTGGATGACCTCGCCGAGGCTCGAAGGGCTCCAACCGATCGAATGGGTCGACGCTCCGCAGATGGCATGGCTCCCCCTCTGGGTGGGGAAATGTGGCGCCGTACGGGAGGCGCTCCGCGGCGTGACCCCGGGGTCGCTGCCCGACCAGCACTGGAGTCCGGGGACCGCTCCGCCGGGCGCCGAGGGGATGCCGTGGGGGGAGTTGGTGGGTGCGGCCCTGGGCGTCCTGCTCGCCTCGCGTGGCTGGACGATCACGGGCCTTCCGGGCGACCCGGTGACGGCGACCCGCGATGGAGCCGTCATCGAGCCCTTCGCGATCGTGCCGGGCCTCGCGGCGGGGGAGCTCTCCGCCGAGGAGTGGCGGACCGTGTGCCGGGACGCCGGCATCGCCGAGGTCGATCTGGGCACGGTCGGTGGCGACCCGGCGACCGACGCTCGGGATGACAACGACAGGGAACCGTGAACGCCGGCGTCGGATCCTCGACTCACTCGGGCAGCACGAGGACGTGCTGGATCGCGCCCAGATCGGAAGCGAGGTCGTGCCAGGTCGACCCGGCGTCGTCCGAACCGAACAGGCGCCCGTCGGAGGTGCCGAACGCGGCGAACGATCCGTCGTTCAGCGCATCGAGGCAGTAGGTGTCGATGTTGTCGTCGAACCATCCGGGGAGGCCGGCCGTGCAGCGTTCGAACGCACCGCCGCCGATGTCGCCCCGGTACACGCCCGCTCGACCACCACGCGGGCCGTCGGAGGCAGAGACGAGGAGCGTGTCTCCGCAGACGACCACGGCCCGCGAGTACGGGGCCTCGAGACCCTCGCTCCGCATCGTCCACGTCGCGCCGCGGTCCACGCTCGTCGCGAGTCCACCGGCGCACGCAGCCAGGACGAGCCCCTGCGCGGTCGCGACCTGGTGGACGTCGGCGTCGATGTCGATCGTCGGGTTCCAGGTGCGGCCGTGGTCGCCGGTGTGCAGGATGCCGCCGACGTGCACGTTCACGTAGACGTCGTCGCCCCACTCGGAGATGGATCGAGTGGCGGGGGGTCCGCCCCAGGGCGTGTACCACTCCGAGCGGCCCTCTGCATCGTCGAACGCGACGACGGGCTCGAGCGTGCTGCCGGCGAGTCGGAACAATCGCGCCTCGGATGAGCCCACGTGGAGCGCGTCGGTCATGGCCAGGCACGTCGCCTCATGGCCCTCGAGCGTGGCCACCCGGCGCCAGTCGCCCTCGGGCGCGTGCCAGACCTCGGACCGATCCACGATCGCCCAGAGCTGAGATCCGTCGCGCGCGACGGCGGTCACGGAGCGATCGGCGAACACGAGGGTTCCGACGGGACCGCCGTCGCCGATCGTCCGGAGTCCGTCACGGGTTCCGATCAGTATCCGACGCATCGGTCGATGTTCTCACCCGAGGTGGCTGGCTCGGTTCGATGCGCGGCTGGCGTCGCCGACGAGGACCGTCACCGCCGAGAACGCTGACGCGCCACCCTTCGCGGGACAGCCGCTTCCGAACCGGTTCGATCATCTCGGCAGGCACGTCCCATGACAAGACGAGACCGCCCTTCACGGCGTGTAGGCCGATCAGGCGCCTGCCCCTATTCACCTGTCCCACCTACAGCGTGTCGGCACGATGGGGGATAGGGCTTGAGCCGGCGCCGCGGCGTGGAGGCCATCGAGTCGACATCGAGACGTTCGCCCTAGGCGGGGTCCGAGCCTGCCCCCTGACACGCCTTGGACGGAGCCACGCGACCGGCTGTAGCGTCGGAGCCATGTCGACCGACGACTCGAGCACGGCGAACCGCCGGCGGGACGAGACGTCCCTGCCGCGCACCGAGGATGAGTGGCGCCGCCGTCTCACGCCCGAGCAGTTCGAGGTGCTGCGCAACAAGGGCACCGAGCGGGCGTTCAGCGGCGTCCACGCGTCGTCGAAGGAGCCCGGCGTGTATCGCTGTGCCGGCTGCGCCGCACCGCTGTTCAGCTCGGAGACGAAGTACGAGTCCGGGACGGGATGGCCGAGCTTCTGGGAACCGATCGAGCGGCGAGCCGTGACGCTGCACGTCGACGACAGCCTCGGCATGGTGCGCACCGAGGTCGTCTGCGCGCGGTGCGGGGGACACCTGGGGCACGTCTTCGACGATGGCCCCGACCCCACCGGCGATCGGTACTGCATGAACTCGGTCGCGCTCGAGCTCGAGCCGATATCCGAGCAGGAGTGAGCCCGCCTCAGGGCTCCCCATGGGGGAAGTCCCGCACCGTGTTTCTCTGGATCCGCCTCGGGGTAATCGCCTCGACCGGAGGCGGTGATATCCGATGGATCAGATCGCAATCGCTCTATTGGCGACGACGGCGGGCGTGCTCGCGCTCTATATGACGTTCGGCGAGGACTAACGCGCTCAGCGCTGGAAGGGGCGCCCGATGGCCACGATCGGATTCCATGCCTCGCACGAGCAGCTCTCCCCGGGCGCGCTGCTGCGTTCGGTGGTCGCCGCGCAGCAGGCAGGGTTCGGTG
>CAWGUD010000014.1:0-16591 GCA_963825685.1 uncultured Actinomycetes bacterium
CGGGCGCGACCGGGCAGGCCGGTGGCCTCGACGACGGCCGACGGGTCGATGTCTCGGTTCGCCAGATGCTCCGGGATCGTCATGCGCGGAAGCTTACGCCGCGAGGCTTGAGGAGCGGCTCTGAGCGACCGATGCACCAGGCATGCGGACGGAGCTGCTCCTCGCGGCATGGTTGGCCCTGTGGGCCGTGATCGTCGTCGTCGCCGTCGTTCGCCTCGGTGCCCGACACCAACGCCACCGACGCCGCTACGGCAGCGACGCCGTCCGCTCGGACGTCGGCGGGGCGCTCCGCAAGGCCGCGCCGTACGCGCTGCTGTTCGGCGCCTCCACCTGCCTGCTGCTGCTCTTCGCTCAGATCCGGTTCGACCGCAGTGAGACGACGGCGACGGTCGTGCTCGCGATCGACGTGAGCGACTCGATGCTCGCGACCGACGTGAAGCCCGATCGGTTCACGGCCGCCAAGGCCGCCGCCACGTCGTTCCTCGACGAGGTGCCGCCCGGCTTCCGCGTCGGGGTCGTCACGTTCGCGGGCGAGGCCACCACCGTCGCCGATCCGGGTCAGGGGCGGGCCGCGACCGCCGAGGCGATCGAGAGCCTCGAGTCGAGCCGCGGCACGGTGATCGGCGACGGACTCACCGAGGCGCTCGACGTCATCGCGGCCGAGCGGACGGAGAACGAGGAGTTGCCGGCCGCGGTGGTCCTGCTCTCCGACGGCGCCGACACCGGCAGCGTCGTGTCGCCGCCGCAGGCGACCGCTCGAGCGCGTGACATGGCCGTCCCGGTGTTCACCGTGGCGATCGTCGGCGACGAGGATCAGGAGGGCGGCGACACCGAGCTGCTGCAGGAGATCGCGACCGGGTCGGGAGCGTCGCTCTCGACCGCCGCGAGCGCCGGCGAGCTCGATCAGGTGTACGAACGACTCGGCGCCCAGCTCACCTCGGACCTCGCGGTCGGGAACTCGGCGATGCCACTGCTGGCGGCTTCGGTCGTGCTGACGGCCCTGTCGGTCGCGATGTTCCTCGGCATCGGCCGACGCAGCTGACCGAGAACGCGTCGCGCCCGGTTCAACCCAGCGTGTCGGACGACCCATCGCGCGGCGCCACTCCTCGTTGAACCAGTAGAGGAAGCGGTCCTGCCGCGGGTACACGCCGCGCGTGAACGCCCGCGAGCTGACGCCGGTCTGCGCGCGCTCGCACACGTCCCAGTCCTGCTTGCTGATCGTGTCCCAGAACTCCACCGTGGCCTCGGGCTTGAACAGCTCGGGGTCGGCGATCGTCTCGGGCCGGAACATGAACTCGCTCACGACCGTGGTGTGGTTCGGGCCCTTCGGGTAGCCGATGTAGTACATCGCGCAGTCGGGGTGCAGGTTCAGCATCAGGTTCGGGAACTGGTAGGTGCCGTAGTACATCTCGTAGTCCTCGGGCTCGAGGCCCGGGAACGTCGGCAGCTGGCTCTTCCCGGTCGGCGTGAACGACGTGGCGCCCTCCATCATGCGGTTGCCGTCGTCGGGGATCTCCTCGTCCCACACCTCGCCGAAGCGGAACAGCGGGATCACCTGCACGAGCTCGGGGTGGATCTGCGGGCAGTGCAGGCACTCGTTGTAGTTCTCGACGACGATCTTCCAGTTGGCCTTGACCTCGTACACGAGGCGCACGCCGATGCGCAGCTCGTCCATCTTGAAGCGCTCGAACGCGGTGATCGTCTCGGCGCCGTCGGTGAGCGACTCCATGAGCGAGCGCTTCGGCCCGCCGGTCGTCATGTTCACGAACATGAATCCGGCGTAGTGAGTCGATCGCGATGTCGTAGAGCGGGTGGTCCGAGCGGTCGAAGTGCTCGTCTTCCTTCACGTTCGGGGAGCCGATCAGCTGTCCGTTCAGGTCGAACGCCCACGCGTGGTACGGGCAGACGAACGCCTTGCGCACGGTCTGCGTCCCTTCGATGTCGTCGAGGAACTTCGTGCCGCGGTGGCTGCAGACGTTGTAGAAGGCGCGCAGCTCGCCGGCGTCGTTGCGCACGATGAAGATCGACTCGCCGGCGACGTCGCGAACGACGTGGTCGCCGGGGCTCGGGACCTCCTCGGTGCGACCGACGCAGATCCACTCGCCCCACCAGATCTTCTCGCGCTCGTCCTCCCAGACCTCGGGGCTCGCGTAGTCGGCGCTGCCGAGCGTCGGACGCGGCTCCCACTCGACCTCGTCGTTGCGGATCTTGATCTCGTGCTCGGTCTTGGCCATGACGGATACGAGTCCTCTCGTGGGCGGTTCGCGGATACCGACAAGGGTATCCGGTCCACGATCCTACCGCGGTGCCGAGACCCGCAGGTCCTGCTACGGATATCGCACCGCGAGGGCATCTCATCTGCGAGAATCG
This sequence comes from uncultured Actinomycetes bacterium, assembly GCA_963825685.1. Taxonomy (GTDB): domain Bacteria; phylum Actinomycetota; class UBA4738; order UBA4738; family HRBIN12; genus JAOUEA01. The sequence goes on from CAWGUD010000014.1 coordinate 2,371, forward strand.
CAGATCATGGCCACCCCCCGCTTCGACGACCTCGACCTGCGCATCATCGACGCCCTCGCCGAGGACGGCCGCCGACCGTTCACGTCGGTCGCCGACGAGCTCGGCGTCGCCGAGGCCACGATCCGATCGCGGGTCGCTCGCTTGCAGCGCATCGACGCGATCCGGTTCGTCACCGATGTGAAACCACACGAGCTCGGACTGCTCTTCGCGTACCTGGGCGTGCGGCTCGGCGGCCGCGACGTGCGTGCCGCGATCGACGGCCTCTGCGCGATCCCCGAGGCGGTCTACGTGATCGAGTGCACCGGCCACTACGACGTGCTCGTCGAGGTCGTCGCGCAGGACGGCGACGACCTGCTGCGCGTGATGCACGAGCGGGTGCGCGCGGTGCCCGGCGTGATCGAGGTCGATTCGTTCGTCGGCCTTCGCATCGCGAAGGGCACGTTCCGCTACACCGACCTCGGGCGCGCAGGCGAACCCCCGGTTCGATGATCCGATCGCAGGCGCGGTCCCGCGTCGGCCGTGTGGTTCATGCGTCTTGACCCCTGACCGCCCTCGTCCCAGGGTGGACGTCGTGCCGACCATCACGACCGCGACGAAGGACCGAGTCCCGGCCCTGGCCGCGGTGCTCGCTCGCACGTTCGCCGACGACGCGATGGTCTCGTGGCCCTTCCACGACCACGACGTCGAGGAACGGGCCGTGCCCTTGTTCGCCGCGCTGCTGCGAGAGTACGCCGCCCTTGACATCGTGATCGAAGCCGAGGGCGGCGCAGGGGTCGCGGCGTGGATCCCTCCCGGCAGCGACGTGGGACTGGAGCAGGTCAACGTCGTGACCTGGCCAGAGGTCGTGGGCCTCACCGACGACGGTGGCGATCGGTACCACCGCTTCTGGGGCTGGCTCGAGTCCTTCGTACCCTCCGAACCGCATTGGATGCTCGACATGGTGGGCGTCGACCCGACCCGGCAGGGGGAAGGGATCGGGAGCGCTCTGGTTCGCTACGGCGTCGAGCGTGCCGAGGCCGACGGCGTGCCGGCGTTCCTCGAGACGAGCAAGGCTCGCAACGTGCCGTACTACGAGCGGTTCGACTTCCGGGTCGCGCACGAGGAAGACGCCCCCGAGGGTGGCCCGCACATCTGGTTCATGCGGCTCGACCCGTAGCCGCCCGGGTCACGACGAGCCGTCGGCGAACCGCGCGATCTCCTCGGTGTGCTCGGGGTAGTGGTCGAACGTCTCGTCGACGAACCACGAGCTCGCCGTGTCGTCGACCTCGGCGAGCGCCTCGAGCGCGGTCCGCGCCTTCATGCGCCCGGCCTCGGCCGCCGCCACGGCCTGCTCCCACGTGAGCGACTTCGACTCCTCCGCCCACGAGGCGTTCATCGCCTGCCAGACCTCCTCGGGCTGCTCGTCGCCGACGAACGTTCCGGCGGCCATCTCCTCGAGGTGCGTGCCGGCGAGCTCCGACCACTTGCCGCTGTGGAACACGAGGTCGCAGACCGACCACTCGGGCACGACGCCGGGCACGGTTCGCAGCTCGGCAGGCACCCGCTCGGCGGCGTCGAGCAACGCGGCCCACGCCTCGGCCTCGCGTCGCAGTAGCTCCTCGCGATCGTGGGCAGCCATCACCGTGTCCTCGGGAAGCCGAGATCAACGCTCGACGTGCCGGGGTCGGGCCAGCGCTCGGTGACGACCTTGCCGCGGGTGTAGAAGTTGATCCCCTCGGGCCCGTACATGTGGTTGTCGCCGAAGAGCGAGTCCTTCCAGCCCCCGAACGAGTAGTAGCCCACGGGCACCGGGATCGGCACGTTCACACCGACCATGCCGGCCTGGCAGTCGAACTGGAACGCGCGCGCCGCGCCGCCGTCGCGGGTGAAGATCGCGGTGCCGTTGCCGTACGGGTTCTCGTTCACGAGCCGCAGCGCCTCGTCGTAGGTGTCGACGCGCATCACCTCGAGCACCGGACCGAAGATCTCGTCCTTGTAGGCGTCCATCTCGGTCGTCACGTGGTCGATCAGCGACACGCCCAGGAAGAACCCGTCGGACTCGCGGTACAGGCCGTGCTCGCGCCCGTCCTCGACGATCGTTGCACCCTGCTCCTTCGCGGAGTCGAGGTAGCCGGCGACCTTGTCTCGGTGGTCGCGCGTGACGAGGGGTCCCATCTCCGACTCGGGCTCGAGGCCGTTGCCGATCTTCACGAGCGGCAGGCGTTCCTTGATCGCCTCGACGAGGCGGTCGCCCGCGTCACCGACCGCGACCGCCACGCTGATCGCCATGCAGCGCTCACCGGCCGACCCGTAGGCGGCGGAGACCGCGGCGTCTGCCGCCATGTCGATGTCGGCGTCGGGCAGCACCACCATGTGGTTCTTCGCCCCGCCGAGCGCCTGCACGCGCTTCCCGTTCGCGGTGCCGGTGGCGTAGATGTACTTCGCGATCGGGGTCGAACCGACGAACGACACCGCCTCGATGTCGGGGTGCTCGAGGATGCGGTCCACGACGACCTTGTCGCCCTGCACGACGTTGAAGACGCCGTCGGGCAGGCCGGCTTCCTTCAGGAGCTCGGCCACGTAGAGCGAGGCGCCCGGGTCCTTCTCGCTCGGCTTGAGGATGAACGTGTTCCCGCACGCGATCGCGTTCGCGAACATCCACATGGGCACCATCGCCGGGAAGTTGAACGGCGTGATGCCGGCAACGACCCCGAGCGGCTGGCGGATCGAGAAGACGTCGACGCCGGTCGACGCCTGCTCGGTGAACCCACCCTTCAGCAGGTGCGGCACACCGGTGGCGAACTCGATGTTCTCGAGACCGCGAGCGACCTCGCCCATCGCGTCGGAGAGCACCTTGCCGTGCTGCTCGGTGATCAGCCTGGCGATGTCGGCGCGGTGCTCGTGGATCGCCTCGCGGATGCGGAACATCAGGTCGGCGCGCTTCGACAGCGACGTGCGCCGCCACGAGACGAAGGCCTCACGCGCCGTCTCGACCGCCTGATCGACCTCGTCGACGCTCGCGAAGTCGACCTCGTGGGTCTGCTCGCCCGTCGCCGGATTGAACACGGGCCCCGTACGTCCGCTCTCCCCCGGTACGAGCTTCCCGCCGATCCAGTGGCTGAGGCGCTCCATCGATATCAGCTCCCATCGCAGGCAGGGGTTCGGTCCTGCGGGTCGACTCGTGATCCCCCCAGCGGCTCCGGTCAGCCGGCCCGAGCCACCACGTGCACGCGACGATGGTATCGAAGCGTGGTCCCTCCGCTCGCGGGACGGTCGCCTCCGAGAGCCGGCCGAGCCGGCCCTACTGTGGCGGTGAGAGGAGGTGAGTTCCGTGCTGGATGTATGGGACGAGTTCATGGCGATGCAGCGCCGGATGGACGACCTGTTCCGGACCTACCTCGGGCCCCGTGCGAGGACCACGTTCCCCGCGCTGCCCGAAGGGATCCGCCGGCCGTTCGTGCCGGTCTGCGACGTCTTCGGCCGTGAGGGCGACCTCGTCGTGCACCTGGAGGTGCCGGGCATCGACCCGGAGAAGGACGTGACGATCCAGGTCGAGGACGACGTGCTCGTGATCCGCGGCGAGCGCTCGACCAAGGAGGAGGTCGCGGACAAGGACTTCTATCGCATGGAGTCCTCGTACGGCTCCTTCGAGCGCCGTCTCCCGATCCCCGAAGGGGTCAAGGAGGACGACATCGTCGCCACGTACGCCGACGGCGTGCTGGAGGTCGTGCTCCCGGCGCCGCTCCGAAGCTGCTCGAGGAGCCGGTCGAGGAGAAGCACGACGTGAAGACGATCCCGATCAAGGCCGCCTGAGCGACCCGCTCGAGAGGGAAGATCGACGCCGCCCGAGCCGCGGGGTCCGGGCGGCGTCGTTGCGCGCAGGCTCAACTCGGTTGCGACGCGGCCGTGCTCGACGGCCGGTCGATCACCGCACCGTGCAGAGGGCCCGTCGGACCTCCATCGGAACGTCACCTGGCGGTCTGGCGCCGGGAGCACACGACTGCCACGATCAGATGTTCGACCCGATCGGAGTCCGACGTGCACCTCCTGGTGTGGCTCGCCCTGCTCCTGGCCCTCGTCGCTGCCGCGGCCACGGCCGTGGGGTTCGATGGCAGCCTGAAGGCTCGAGCGTGGCCAGGCCGGACGCTTCAGACGCGGCGGACCACGTGGATGGTCGCCGTCGGCGCCGCCGTCCTTTCGCTGTCGATCGCCGCCTCCTTGTTCCTCTCGCAACGAGCGGTCTGCGATTCGCTCGGCGGACACTGGATCGCCTCGAAGGACGCGTGCCGCGACGAGTTCGGCGGCAACGGTAACAACGACCCGGGGAACAGCTGGGCGCCGTTCACCTGAGCGGCGTTGCTAGCCGACGAGCGCCTGGGTGCCTCGCTTCTGCAGCTGGTCGGCGACGATGTTGCGCTGCACCTCGCTCGTGCCCTCCCAGATGCGGTCGACGCGCAGCTCGCGCCAGAACCGCTCGGCGACGTTCTCGCGCATGTAGCCCCGGCCGCCGAAGATCTGCACGGCGCGGTCGGCGACGCGTCCGGCCATCTCGCTCGCGTAGAGCTTGGCCATCGAGCACTGGCCGTGCTGGATCTTCACGTCGACGCCGGCGTCGATGTTCTCGGCGAGCCGATAGGTCATCAGGCGCGCGGCCCACAGCTCGGTGAGCGAGTCGGCGAGCATGTGCGAGATCGCCTGGTGCTCGATGATGGCCTGCCCGAACTGCACGCGCTGCCGCGCGAACGCGGTGGCCTCGTCGATCAGGCGCTCGGCGGCGCCGCAGCAGCGAGCGGCGATCATCAACCGCTCGTAGCGGAACCACTCGTACGTGAACGCCATGCCGTCGCCTTCCTCGCCGACGAGGTTGGCGGCGGGCACGCGCACGTCCTCGAACGCGACGACCGCGTGGGTGTCGGGGTAGGTGTGCGTGTAGGCGGGCTCGCGAACGAGACGAACACCCGGCGTCTCCTTGTCGACGAAGAACATCGCGTGTTCGCCCTCGTGAGGGCCGCCGACGATCTTCGCCTGGAAGAAGCAGTAGGTGGCGCCGTTGAACGACGTGACGTGCATCTTCTCGCCGTTCAGCACGTAGGCGTCGCCGTCGCGGCGCGCGGTGGCCTCGATCGCGTCGACGTCGCTGCCGGCGCCGGCCTCGGTGATCGCGTAGCACTCGTGCTGCTCGCCGCGGATCGTGGGCAGGATCCACGTCTGCATCTGGTGGTCGCTGACGACGGCCGGGGCCCACGCGGGCGGCGTGTGCACGCACCAGCCGAGGGCGTTCGTGACCCGCCCGATCTGCTCGGAGACCAGCACCTGCTGCAGGGTGGTCATGCCCGTGCCGCCGAGCTCCGTCGGCATGTTCATCGCGTAGAAGCCCAGCTCGATCGCCCGATCGTGATGCTTCGCGCGCTCGTCGTCGGGGATGCGGCCGCCGCTGGCTTCGGCGTGCTCCTCCCAGGGGATCAGCTCCTCGTCGACGAAGCGACGAGCGCGCTCCTGGATCTCTCGGTCCTCAGCGGAAAGCGGATAGGTGGTCATGGCGCGGAGTCTAGGCCAGGGCCCTGGTCGTCAGTGAACCGGGCGGCGCTCGGGGCGTGGCCTGTTCGCACCGACTAGGCAGGGACCTCCGTAGTGGGACCAGCGCTCGAACACGCAGGTCCCTGCCTAGTCGCCCGGGATCGGACCAGGCCCGCTCACGCGACGGTTCGTCGGGCCGTCACGAGCTCGAACGCCTCCCCGAGGATCGCCATGCGGCTGAAGCCGTCGGGCATGCCCGAGCACTGGTGCCCCGCCACGATCGTCACGTCGCGAGCCGGGACACGTGTACGCCGTCGTGCCCCAGTAGCCGTCGTGTCCCCACCAGGTCTCGCCGCCGATCTCCGCACGGAACAGGAACATCGCGGCCGACGATGGATCGTCCTCGTCGCTCACACCGTCGGCGAGCGGCACGTCGACGAGCGTCGTCGTCATCGTCTCGAGGGTCGCCGCGCTCGCGGAAGACGTCGCCGCGCAGCAGCCCCCGGAAGAACCGCGCGAGGTCGCCGCAGGTCGACATCAATCCCCCGCCGCCGTACAGGTCGACCGACGCGTCCATCTCCGCGACGTCGTGCTCGCCCTCGTACTGATGCGAGAGCGGCGGCAGCTCGGCCGGCTCGGGCTCGATCGACTCCTGCCAGGTGTGCCCCAGACCGAGCCGTTCGTAGCCGACGAGCTCGCGGATCGCCGCACCCATCGTGAGACCCGTCACCCGCTCGAGCACCTCCCCCACCAGGCATGCACCGGTATCCGAGTACCCGAACTGAGCGCCGGGCGGCCCGTACGGCGCCCCGTGGGACACGGCGAACCCGACCTGCTCGAAGCGCGTCCAGCGGCGCACCGGGTCCAGGTACACCTGCGACGTGAAGCCGTCCGTGATCGACGGATCGTAGGCGTCGGCCGCGAAGTCGTAGATGCCGCTCGTGTGGGTGAGCAGGTGACGCAGCGTGATCGCGCCGGTGTCGTACCCACCGCTGCGGAGGAGCTCGTCGTACTCGCCGGGCAGGAGCATGGCGACGGTGGCGTCGAGCGAGAGCCGGCCGTCCTCGACCAGCCGGAGCGCGGCCGCCGCCACGAACGGCTTCGTGACGCTCGCGATGCGGAACCGTGAGCCGGGCACGAGCGGCTCGCCGGTCGTGCGGTCGGCCACCCCGGCCGCGACCTCGACCTCGACGTCGACGTCGGGCGCGAGCACGTGCAGCAGCCGCCCGGGCATCTGCGGCCACTCCTCGACGTCGCGGTCGACGAGCGCCTGCAGCTCTGCGCCGAGGTCGCTCACGGCTGCCCGGGCACCTCGCGCTGCACGCCCGCCCACGGCTGCACCCGCTCGAGCGCCGCCCCGATGCGGAACGCGCTCACGTCGTCGAACGTGCGCCCGACGATCTGCACGCCCGTGGGTACCCCGTTCGACGCCACGCCGCTCGGCACGGCCAGCACCGGACACGGCGAGAGCACGTTGAACGGCGTCGTCATGTAGCAGAGGAACTGCCGGTCGTTCGGACCGCCGTCGTCGAAGACCTTCCCGAGGATGCTGTCGCCCGCCGGGATGCCGGTGACCGCCCACGTCGGGCAGACGAGCGCCCGGTACCGACGGAAGAGCTTCCCGATCGGTTCCCACATCGCCTGTTCCCCCTCGAGGCCGGTGAGGTAGGAACGCGGCTCGCTCAGGTACATCTGGGCCTCCTCGGCCCAGGCGAGCGCGTAGTCGTTGAGCAGATCGCCGAACGCGGCGGCGGCTCCGCCGATCTCGGCACCGAAGATCGCCGCGAAGTGGCGGCGTGCGGTCGCCACGATGTGCTGCAGATCCCACGGGATCGCGACCTCGTCGACGATCGCGCCGGCGTCCTCGAGGGCGGCGCCGACGGCCCTCGTGTTCGCCGCCACCTCGGGATCGACCGGCCAGGCCCCGAGATCGACCGAGAGCGCGATGCGCCACCCCTCGATGCCCTTCAGGTCCGCCGGGATCCGCAGCTTCGGCCGCAGCGACGTCACGTCGAGGGGGTGCGGGCCGGCCATCACGTTCTCGAACAGGGCGCAGTCGCCGACCGTGCGAGCGAGCGGGCCGTCGTGGCAGAAGCGGTCGAGGTTGAAGGGCGGTCCGGTGGGAACCCGGCCGTGCGGCGGCTTGAACCCGACGACCCCGTTGATCGACGCCGGGATGCGGATCGACCCGCCGATGTCGGAGCCGCTGGCGAGCAGCGACGTGCCGCTCGCGAGCGACGCACCGGCGCCGCCGCTCGAGCCGCCCACGGCCACGGACGGGTTCCACGGGTTGCGCGTCACGCCCCACAGCTTCGAATGGGTGTACCCGGTGCAGCTGAACTCGGGGGTCGTCGTGCGGGCGTGCACGACGGCCCCGGCCTTCAGGATGCGCTCGGCGATCGGCGCGGTCTCGGTCGCGATCTCGTCGATCGCGAGCGAGCCGTAGCGCATGCGCCACCCCTTCACCGGCACCTCTTCCTTCAGCGGCCACCGGCAGCCCCTCGAGCGGCCGGATCCGTTCGCCGCTCGCGTACCGCCGGGCGCTCGCCTCGGCGGCCTCGCGGGCTTCCTCGGGCCGGCGTTCGCACAGGGCGTTCACGACGGGCTCGACCTCGTCGGCACGCCGCTCGACGCTCTCGAGCAGCTCGACGGGCGAGAGGTCTCGTGCCCGCATCGCGGCGAGCGCGTCGGTGGCGGTCATCTCCCAGGGCTCGGTCATGGCGCGCAGGCTACCCTGCAGCACGCCGGCGAACGCACGGGTTCTGGGTTCGACACGCCGCCTTCTGGGAAGGGAACATGCCGACATGAAGCTCCGACGCAGACGCAGTGCCAACGTCGAGGACCGACGGGGCCAGAGCCCCATGGGCGGCGGCGGCATGAGCTTCCCCGGTCTCGGCGGCGGCTCAGGCGGCGGCGGGCTCGGCGGCGGCGGGCTGCCGATCGGCAAGGGCGGCGGCATCGGCCTCGTGATCCTCGTGATCGTGCTCGCCGTGTGCGTCGCCCCTCAGCTCGGGGTGAACGGCGGCGGCGACCTCGGCGACATCCTCGGAGGCGATCCGTTCTCGGGGTTCGGCGAGGCGCAGCCGGGCGACACCACGACGCCGCTCGACCCCGACGACAAGCTCTTCGGGTTCGTGAACGCCGTCGTCGACGACGTGAACCTCACGTGGACCGACATCTTCGCGGAGTCCGGACAGCGCTACGAGGAGGCGACGCTCGTCGTGTTCGAGGGTCAGACCCAGACGGCCTGCGGCAGGGGCTCGGCGGCCACCGGCCCGTTCTACTGCCCGGCCGACAGCCAGATCTACCTGGACCTCGGGTTCTTCCGGGAGCTGCGCGAGCGCTTCGGCGCTCCCGGCGACTTCGCGCAGGCGTACGTGATCGCGCACGAGTACGGCCATCACGTGCAGAACCTGCTCGGCATCAACGCCGAGGTGCAACGGATCTCACAGCAGGACCCGGGCCGCGCGAACGACATGTCCGTACGGCTCGAGCTGCAGGCCGATTGTCTTGCGGGCGTCTGGGGCCACACCGCCCTGCAACAGGGGGAACTCTCCGAGGGCGACCTCGAGGAAGCCCTCGCCGCCGCGGAGTCGATCGGCGACGATCGCATCCAGGAGACGACGACCGGTCGGATCGACCCGGAGAGTTGGACGCACGGTTCCTCGGGTCAGCGGGCGAAGTGGTTCCGCATCGGGTTCGACTCGGGCGACCCCGCGAGCTGCGACACGTTCCAGGCCGACCCGCTGTAGCGCCGCCTCACGCGATGAACTCCAGGCGATCCCGATGCGCCTCGATCGCGGCGACGGTGGCGGGATCGAGCGTGTGGTCGCGCTCGGGCTCCTCCACCTCGAGACGCTCGCCGTAGAGCTCCCCGGACAGGTAGCGCTGCCCGGTGTCGCAGATCACGGTGACGACCCGCTCCAGCTCGGGATGGTGCTCGATCACCTTGTGCACGGCGGCGACGTTGATGCCGCTCGAGGGCCCGCAGAGCAGCCCCTCCTCCCGGGCGAGCCGACGCGCCGTCACGAGCGCTTCCTCGGTCGAGACGGTGACGATGCCGTCCATCGCGGCGAGGTCGAGGTTCGGCGGCACGATACCGTCGCCGATGCCCGGCACCCCGTGGGTGCCCCACGTGTGCTCGCTGATCAGCGGGCATTCCGCCGGCTCGACCGCGAACGCGAGGAGCGACGGGTTGCGGCGCCTTGAGCGCGTGCGCGACCCCGCTGATCCACCCGCCGGTGCCCTGCGCCCCGACGACCGCGTCGACGCGCCCGCCGGCCTGCTCCCAGATCTCCTCGCCGCTCGCGAGCTGCGCCTCGGGGTTGTCGGGGTTCTCGAACTCCCCCGGGAAGAAGTACCGGTCGGGGTCGCCGGCCACGATCTCGCGCATCCGCTCGAGGGCGAGGTCGATGTCGGTGCCGGCGCCGGGGGTGAGCACCAGGTCGGCGCCGTAGGCCCTGATCATCGTCTTGCGCTCGTTGCTCATGCCCTCGGGCATCACGATCGTGCATCGATAGCCCTTGATCGCGGCGACCGCCGAGCAGGCGATGCCCGCGTTCCCGGTCGTGCACTCGATGATCGTCATGCCGGGCTTCAGGTCGCCGCGTTCCTCGGCCTTGGCGAGCATCGCGGCGTAGATGCGGTCCTTCACCGAGCCCGTCGGGCCGTACCACTCGACCTTGGCGAGCACCTCGACCCCGGGGGGCGCCACCCGCTGCAGCCGCACCAGCGGCGTGCGTCCGATCGCGTCGAGCAACGTCGCGACCTCACCTCGGTGGGCATCCCAGGTGATCGACACCGCTCAGGTCCTTTCCGTCTGCGTGTCCATATCGGCTCAGACCGCCCTCACGCCCCGGTCGACGTACCCGAGCCGCCTCGACACCGCGTGCGCCGCGTCGGCGGTGAGCTTGCCGATGCGGGGAAGGTCCACCGCGCGCATGCGGAACGCCGGCCCCGAGACGCTGAGCGCGGCGACGAGGTCACCGCCCATGCCGCGGATGGGAGCCGCGACGGCGTTCAGGCCTTCTTCGAGCTCCTCCATCGTCTGGGCGTAGCCGCGGGCGCGGATCTCCGATAGTTGCGCGCGCAACTTCCGCACGTCGGTGATCGTGCGGGGCGTGAGGCGCGTGAGCGGCGCGCTGAGCATGCGGTCGCGCTCCGCGTCGGACGCGTACGCGAGGAGCACCTTCCCGTTCGACGTGCAGTGCACCGGTGTGCGTTGCCCGACCCAGCTCACGCTCACGATCGAGCGTGTCCCGGTGACCTGGTCTATGTAGACGACGGACTCGCCCGAGAGGACGCCGAGGTTCACCGTCTCCCGTGTGGTCTCGGCGAGCTCGTCGAGGATCGGCCGCGCGGCGCGCACGAGGTCGTTGACCGCCCACGGCCGCGCCGGCGAGCGAGATGAGTCCGAACCCCAGGCGGAACTTCTCCGAGATCGGATCGCGCTCCACGAAGCCCCGCTCGGCGAGGGTCGCGATCAGCCGCGATGCGGTCGCCTTGTGCACCCCGAGCTTGCGCCCGAGCTCGGTCACGCCCAGCTCGCCGTGCTCGCTGATCAGCTCCAGGGCGCGGAGCGCGCGGCGGACCGACTGCAGGTTCCCGCTGCCCTCCGCCTGGTCTCGCATGTCGCAACGCCCCGGTCTCGTGCGCAACCGCGCGGCCGGACGGTAGACCGGGCCGCGGAACGTGTCAATGCGTGGGAAGGCTCGTCGACGCCAACCACCGCGGATACGAGATCGAAGTCCTCGAGCTCGAGCTCGAGGCCGGGCGGTCTGGGGTCGCGGAACAGCGTCTCGGCGGTCGCGCGGAGGACCGGCTCCAACCCCTGAGGTTCGCCGCCGGCCTCGAGGGCGAGCGTCCACCACGCGTCTGTGCCGACGGTGAACGCGGTGACCTCCACGGAGCATCCCGGAAGCTCGGCCTCGGCGACGGGCCGCTCGACGAGCTCATCCCCGGCAAGCCGGAACGAGCGGCGGTGACGGGTCTTCCAGAGCGCGACCCAGCTCGAGCCGGACGACGGCAGGGCAACCGTGCTGAACGGGAACCGCCACTTCTCCCAGCGTTCGATGACACCTCGACCGCCTCCCGGCACCTCGAGGATCCCGACGTCGCCTCGGAACGCCTTCACGTCGAGCTCGGTGCCCCCCTTGATCTTCACCCCGAGATCGGGGGCGGCCGGGTCCACGAGGTAGCGATCCTCTCGCTGTTCGATCCACGCGTCGAACAGGCCCATCCATGCCAGCACGGCCTGTGGGATCGGTCCGTGAAGGATCCACCGGACCTCCAGTGAGATCGCCCCACCGCGACCCTCCGCAGGTATCTCGCCCAGTTCGCGTGACGCCATCGCACGCCTTCCCTCGGACCCTCTCGATCAGTGACCCATCGCCCACCGCGCCGATCCGCCACAGTCTGACGTCGTGATGGCGGGAACCGCATCCCCCCGAAGCGGGCGAAGGCCCCGGTCGTGGTCTCCGGTTGCGGTGCGCGCACCGCCGGCCGGGACGGTCTGCTCCGGGCCGCCTACCCTGTGCGGCGATGGGCGAGCGCTACTGGCGTGCCGCGGAACCGAAGCCGGCCTACGACGTCGTGATCGTGGGCGCCGGCGGCCACGGCCTCGCCACGGCGTACTACCTCGCCGCCAACCACGGCATCACCGACGTCTGCGTGGTGGAGAAGGGGTGGCTCGGCGGCGGCAACATGGCCCGCAACACGACGATCATCCGGTCGAACTACCTCTGGGACGAGTCCGCGGCGATCTACGAGCACTCGCTCACGCTCTGGGAGTCGCTCGAGGAGACCCTCTCGTTCGACATGCAGTTCTCGCAGCGCGGCGTGCTGAACCTCGCCCACGATCTCGGCGACGTGCGCTCGAGCGTGCGCCGCGTCGAGGCGAACCGGCTGAACGGCGTCGACGCCGAATGGCTCGACGCCGACGGCGTGAAGGCGTTCGCGCCGATCGTGAACATCTCGCCCGACGTGCGGTACCCCGTGCTGGGCGGCACGCTGCAGCGGCGCGGGGGGGTCGCGCGCCACGACAAGGTCGCGTGGGGCTACGCGCGCGGCGCGGACCGACGCGGGGTCGACATCGTCGAGCACGCCGAGGTGACCGGGTTCCTGCGAGGTGACGGCGGTCGCGTGGAGGGCGTCGAGACCTCGCGCGGCACGATCCGGGCGCGGAAGGTCGCCCTCGCCGCCGCCGGCCACACGAGCGTGTTGGCCTCGATGGTCGGGCTGCGGCTGCCGGTGCAGTCCCACCCGCTGCAGGCGCTCGTGAGCGCGCTCTACGAGCCGGTGCTCGACTGCGTCGTGATGTCGAACGCCGTGCACGTCTACGTCTCGCAGGCCGACAAGGGCGAGCTCGTGATGGGGGCCGGCATCGACGCCTACAACGGGTACGGGCAGCGTGGGTCGTTCCACGTGATCGAGCACCAGATGGCCGCGGCCGTCGAGCTGTTCCCGATGTTCGCCCACGCCTCGATGCTGCGCACGTGGGGCGGCATCGTCGACGTCTGCCCCGACGCGTCGCCGATCGTCGACCGCACCCCGATCGACGGGTTGTTCGTCAACTGCGGCTGGGGCACGGGAGGGTTCAAGGGCACCCCGGCGTCGGGCTGGGTCTACGCCGAGACGATCGCGAACGACGAGCCCGGTCCGCTGGCGCGACCGTTCTCGCTCGACCGGTTCACGAGCGGCGCGTTGATCGACGAGCACGGCGCGGCGGCGGTCGCGCACTGAATGGCAGCGCATGGGCATCCGGGCCTCGACCGTGCGGACGTTCGCCCTGTCGCTCCCCGAGACGGAGGAGCGCGAGACGTGGGAGACGGCCACGTTCCGAGTGCGGAGCAAGATCTTCCTGATGTTCAGCGAGCAGGAACGTCACGCCTGGATCAAGTCGGTGCACGACGAGCAGCGTGCGCTGATCGCGATGGACGCCGACGCGTGGTTCGCGCCGCCCTACGTCGGTCCGAGCGGATGGATCGGGGCCGTGCTCTCGAAGGCCGACGCCGACGAGGTGCGCGAGCTGGTCACGGAGGCCTGGCGTATGACCGCTCCGAAGCGCCTCGTGGCGTCGTTCGACGAGCAGGGGGCGTGACCCGGTGCTGCTGATCCCTTGCCCATGGTGCGGCCCCCGCGATGAGATCGAGTTCCGGTACGGGGGCCAGGCGCACGTGAGCTACCCGGCCGATCCCGAGGCACTCTCCGACGAGGACTGGGCCGACTACCTCTTCATGCGCGACAACCCTCGCGGCTGGTGGTCGGAGCGATGGATGCACGCCGCCGGCTGCCGTCGCTGGTTCAACCTCACACGGAACACGGCCACGAACGAGATCGGGGTCGCGTATCGCGTCGGTGAGGACCCGCCGCCCGAGGTGACCGACCCGATGACCGGCCGGCGACTCGCCGCGCCGGCGGGCCACGGCATCGACCGCACCAGGACGCTCGGGTTCACGTTCGACGGCGTCGCGTACGAAGGTCTCTCCGGCGACACCCTCGCGAGCGCGCTCCTGGCCAACGGCGTCGAGGTCGTCGCTCGTTCGCCCCTGCAGGGGCGACCTCGTGGGGTCTACGCGGCCGGCGTGGAAGAGCCGAACGCGTTCGTGGAGGTCTCGGCGCCGGCGTTCCGCCCGATCGTGCCGGCGACCGCGGTCCCGCTCGGCGACGGGCTCGTCGCGTCGTCGCGACCCGGCGTCGGCCGTCTCCCCGCCGACGATGTCGGGGC
>CAWGUD010000015.1:0-49834 GCA_963825685.1 uncultured Actinomycetes bacterium
GGCAGATCAGCTCGAACGCGATGCGCGTGGCGTTCTGCGCCGTCATCGAGTTCGGGGAGTCGAGCGAGGGCATCAGCTCCACGACGTCGGCGCCGATCAGGTTCATGCCGCGCATGCCCTGCAGCACCCGGATCGCCTCCTTCATCGTGAGGCCTTCCTCGCCGGGCTCGGGATTCGAGACCGCCGGCGCGATCGTCGTGTCGAGCGCGTCGAGGTCGAACGAGACGTACACGGGCAGGTCGCCGACGCGCTCGCGGATCAACGCGATCGTGCCGTCGATACCGAGCTCGTCGTCGAACTCGTCCTTCGTGACGATCCGGTAGCCGAGCTCGCGGCTCGTCTTCCCTGGGTCCATCCAGACGTCGTGACCGCGGATGCCGATCTGGACGCTGCGGGTCGCGTCGACGTGGTGCTCGTGCACCGACTTCGACGCCCAGTGCCCCGCGCTGTCGGACGCCCCGTACCAGTTCGGGAAGTCGTCGTACGTGTCGTAGTGCGCGTCGAAGTGCACGACCGCAGCCGGCTGCCCGTGCCTCGACCCGGGCCCTGCGATCGCCCGCAGGATCGCGAGCGAGATCGAGTGGTCGCCGCCGATCGAGACGGGACGCGCGCCGGCACGGTCGATCGCCCCGTAGAAGGTCTCGATCTCGCGCACCGCCCGGTCGTTCACGAGGGACTCGTAGATCGGGACGTCGCCGACGTCGTGGATGCGGCACGCGCTCCACGGATCGAGCTGCCACTTCAGATGGAAACGCCGGTACGCCATCGAGACGTCGCGCATCGAGCGGGGTCCGAGATGCTGGTCGCGCCACGTCGTGCCGTTCCCCGAGCTGTGCGGAACGCCGACGAGCGCGATGTCGCACTCGGCGGGGTCGGGAACGTGAGGGCACCGGAACAGCGTCGGCACGCCCCACCAGTGCAGGAAGTCGAGATCCTGGCGGCTGAACTCGTACTCGGACGGCTCCATCGAACGCTCTCCTCGGCAGACTCGATGCGAGTCTACGGTCGGTAGTCTTCGGGCATGGACGCCCGCCCCCTGATCCTCGATGTCGACACCGGCGTCGACGACGCGCTCGCGATCCTGTACGCGGCCGCCTCCCCCGAGGTCGACCTTCTCGCGCGTCACATGCACCAACGGCAACGTGCCGCTCGACCTCGTCGTGCGCAACACCCTGGCTGTCCTCGAAGCGGCCGGCCGAGACGACGTGGAGGTCGCGGCCGGAGCGACCGCGCCACTCGTCGAGCCTGCCAAGCACGGGTACGGTGTCACGGGCCGGAGGGACTCGGGGACGCGTCGGTGCCACCACCGATCGCCGAGGTCTCGACGCGTCCCGCGGTGCAGCTGCTGATCGACGAGGTGACAGCGCACCCGGGTGAGATCCTCCTGGTCTCCACTGGACCGCTCACGAACGTCGCGCTCGCGCTGCGCGAGGACCCGAGCCTCCTCGACCTCGTCGCGGGCTACACGCTGATGGCCGGCGCGTTCCGGGGACGAGGGAACACGCGCCTCGCAGCGAGGCGAACGTCTGGTTCGATCCGGAGGCGGCGGCCGAGGTTCTGGCGGTCGCCGAACGCCAACCGCTCGATCCGCTCCCGCTTGCGATCGGCCTCGACGTGACCGAGGACGTCGTCTTGCGACCGGCCGACGTCGACGCGATCTGCGCGCCGGCGCCGAGCTCCCTCTCGCACGCCTGATCCGCGACGCCGCCCGTTCTACATCGCGTTCGAGACATCGACCCGACCGGAGGATCGGCGGATGCTTCTTGCACGACCCGCTCGCCGTCGCGCCGCGATCGACCCGATCGCTGGTGACCACCGCGACGTGCCACGTCGAGATCGAGCTCGAGGGACGGCAGACGCGCGGCGAGACGGTCGCGGACTTCCTGGAGATGTGGCGCCACCCGCTGAACGCCGGGTACGGGCTCGCGCAGGCGCCCGACAATCTCCGAGCGGCGCTGCAGGTGGATGAGTCGGTGTTCGGGTCCCGCTTCGTCGAGCGGTTGCGCTCACTGGTGGAGGTGTGCGCGTGACCGCCTCCGCAGTGGCAGCGTGAGCACGACCGACGGCGACACGCTCGCCGTGGTCGGCGCGATCAACGTCGACCTGGTCGTGCGCGGATCGCGCCTGCCCGGCGCCGGCGAGACGGTCGTGGGAGGCGAGTTCTCCCAGCACCAGGGCGGCAAGGGCGGGAACCAGGCCGTCGCGGCCGCTCGCGCGCTCGGCGTGCACGGCCGGGTCGCGATGATCGGCGCCGTCGGCCCCGACGCGTTCGGGGAACCGGCCCGCGAGCTGCTCGCGATCGAGGGCGTCGACGTCACCCACGTGGTGGTCGACCGGTCGACCACCACGGGCGTCGCGCTGATCTCGGTCGACGCGAGGGGCGAGAACCAGATCACGGTCGCACCGGGCGCGAACGCCGGCCTGACGCCCGCGTCGGTCACGACGGCCCTCGACGCGATGGGGGCCACGGTGGGAACGGTGCTGGCCAGCCTCGAGGTGCCGATCCACGCCGTCGCGGCCGCCGCACGATGGAGCCACGACCGAGACGTGCCGTTCGTGCTGAACCCGGCGCCGGCGCGCGCCGAGGCCCACGATCTGCTTCCCTTCACCAGCGGTCGTGACCCCGAACGCCGGGGAGCTCGCGGTCCTCGCGGCGCAGGCGGAGGAACCGCGGGGCGGCGCGAGGCGGCTGGCGGCCGGCTACGACGGTCTGACGGTGATCGTGACCCTCGCCGATGAAGGCGCGATCGCGTACGGTCCCGAGGGTGAGGCCAAGGCAGCGGCTCCCAGGATGCGAGCGGTCGACACGACCGGCGCGGGTGACACCCTCAACGGGGTGCTCGCCGCCGGGCTCCTCGAGGGCATGACGCTCGCCGACGCCCTCCGCCGGGCTGTCGCCGCCGCCGCGGTCTCGGTCGGCGTGGTCGGCGCGAGGGAAGGCATGCCCACGCGCGAGCAGATCGATGCCGCGTTCGGCTAAGCAGGGACGACGGCCGCGAGCAGCTCGACGACGCGACGAGCGCCGCTGCCGTCGGCGTCGAGGTCGGGGTTGTAGCAGGCCATCGTGAGACCGAGGCAGCGAGGGTCGCCGACCAGCGGGGTCAGCAGCGACGTCAGCTCACCCCACGACAGCCCGTCGGGCTGCGGCGCGTCGACGGTGAGCTGGCCCGGGTCGAGCACGTCGACGTCGGTGAACACCCAGTAGCGGCGATCGTCTGCCGGCCGCACGGCTGCGACGGTCGCCTCGATGCCGCCCGCCCGAACGCCTTCCGTGTCGATCGCGGTGATGCCCGGCAGGTCATCGGGAGTGATCGAGCCGAGATCGCGCGCTTCCTCGAGGTCGCGGAACCCGACGAGCGCGACGTCGGCTGGCTCGAGCACCGGCGCGTCGACGACGTCGCCCCAGGCCCGAGGACCTCGTCCGAGCAGCACGGCCACCGGCATGTCGGCCGCCTCTCCTCCCGGCGAGTTCTCGCCGTCGTAGAGGTCCATATGCCCGTCGAGGAAGACCAGGCCGGCATCGGGGAAGCGGTCGCGCACCCCGGCCATCGCGCCCACCTGCAGCGTGCAGCACCCGCCGAGCACGACGAGCGTGCCGTCGGCGTCGAGCGCGTCGGCCGTGGCCCGCCGCACGGTGCGCGTGAGGTCGAGGACCGAGTCCGAGCCCACGATGCCCGTCGCCGGATCGCGCTCGGCCGGGGCGAGGACCACGTCGAGATCGCCGAGGTCACGAGCGCCGAGCGCCTCGACGACCCCCGCCTCGCGGAGCACGCCCGGCGTGCGCACGGTGCCGACCGGCTCGCCGACGCAGTCGATCGGGACACCGAAGAGCGTGACGGCGCTCACGATCGCAACCGTTCGCCACGCGGGTCGTAGAAGGGCTCGGCCTGCACGGTCACCGGCGCAACCTCGCCGCGGATCTCCACGCCCCAGCCGTCGCCGCCCGGGTCGCCGTGGATCCACGCGAGGCCGGCCGACCCACCGAGCGTCGGCGCGATGCCCGCGCTCGTGACGTGACCGAGGCGTTCCTCGCCGCGCACGATCGATTCCCCGTGCCAGAGCACGGCGTCGGGGGCGTGCACCGAGACCAGCCGACGATCGCGGCGGGCGTCGCGGAGGAGCTCGAGCGCCTCCCGACCGACGAAGTCCGGCCCCTTGGTGCGCGAGACCGCGAACCCGAGTCCGGCCCCGAACGGCTCGTCGACGGGCCCGACGTCGTGCCCCCACGAGCGGAACCCACGCTCGATGCGCGACGCATCGAACGCGAACGCTCCCGCGTGGCGCAGCCCGAGCGAGGCTCCAGCCGCGACGACGTGCTCGTGCAGATCGGCGACGAACTCGGTCGGCACGCTGAGCTCCCAGCCGAGCTCCCCCGTGAACGACACGCGGAACGCCCACGCGCGAGCGCGCGCGACGTCGATCTCCCGCGCGGTGAGGAACGGCCAGGCGTCGTTCGACAGGTCCTCGTCGGTGAGCCGGGCGAGCAGCTCGCGCGACGACGGGCCCGCCAGGTGCAGCGTCGCCCATCCGCTCGTGACGTCGGTGACCGTGGCGTCGGCCGGCAGCCCGGAACGGAGCAGCATCTCCGTGTGGCGTTGCGCGAGCGTCGGCGCGAGCACCAGGAACCGATCGTCGCCGAGCCGGGTCACGGTCGGGTCCATCTCGATGCCTCCACGGGCGTTGCAGAACAGCGTGTAGACGATGCGACCGACGGGCACGTCCAGCTCCGACGTCGCCAGCCGGTTCAATCCCGACAGCGCGCCGGGTCCCTGCACGAGGAACTTCGAGTAGGTCGACAGGTCGTACAACGCCACGCCCTCGCGAGTCGCGCGCACCTCGTCGCGCACCGCCGGGAACCACGACGGCTCTTCGAAGGAGTAGCCGACCTCGGGCTCGACGACGCCCGGCTCGAACCAGTTGGCGCGTTCCCATCCGGCCGCCTGCCCGAACGCGGCGCCCGCCTCACGGAAGGCTCCGTACAGCGGCACCCGACGAACCCCACGACCGGTCCTCGGCTGCTTCTGAGGCCAGTGCATCTCGTACAGGCCGCCGAGCGATTCCACCGTGCGCTCGTGCAGCCACGCTCTCTGGTTCGCCCACCGGCCGGTGCGCGCGACGTCGACCTCGACCAGGTCCATCGTGGGGTGACCGGCGACGATCCACTCGGCGGCGGCCTTCCCGGCGCCCGGACCGAAGATGATCCCCTGCGAGTTGAATCCGGCCGCCACGAACAAGCCCGGCACCTCCGGCACGTACCCGAGCTGGAAGTTCGAGTCGGGCGTGAAGCTCTCGGGCGCACGCAGGTAGTGCGAGAAACCGATCGTCTCGATCTCGGGCATGCGCTCGCGCGCTCCCTGCAGCACGGGCGCGAAGTGATCCCAGTCCGGCCCGAACTCGGCGAAGCCGGACGTCGGGACCGCCGGGGGACGCATCGGCTTGCCGTTCGGCTCGAACGCACCGATCACGTACCGACCCCGGTAGTGCCGGATGTACAGGTAGGCGTCGAGGTCCCGCAGGAACGGCGAGTCCTCGCGGGCACCCTGCGCTTCCTCGGTCATCACCCACACGTGCTCGGCGGGGTAGAGCGCGACGCTGGCGCCGGCCGAGCGCGCGAGCTCGCTCGTCCACAGACCGCAGGCGAGCACGATCGTCTCGGCCTCGATCGCCCCGCGGGAGGTGTCGAGCCCGGTCACCCGCCCGCGCTCGCCGAAGCGGAACCCCGTCACCTCGGTCTCGGGCACGTACCGCGCTCCCCGATCGACGGCTCCCTTCGCGAACGCCATCGTCGCGTCACCCGGGTTCACCGTGCCGTCGGTGGGGAACAGCACCGCGCCGACCAGGTCGTCGACGACCGCCGCCGGCCACAGGTCCTTCACGGCCGCCGCCTCGAGCACCTCGACGTCGACGCCGGCGTCCTTGGCCATCGCGACGCCGTAGAGGATCTCCTGCATGCGCCCCTCGGTGCGAGCGACCGTGAGCGCCCCGATGCGGCGCATGCCCGTCTCGACGCCGGTCTCGGAGGGCAGCCGTTCGTAGGTCTCGGCGTTGATGCGTGAGAGCGCCGTGAGGGCGTGGGTTCCCCGCACCTGCGAGACGAGCCCGGCCGCGTGCCACGTCGTGCCGTTCGAGAGCGTCCCGCGCTCGAGCAGCACGACGTCGGTCTCGCCCTCGCGCGTGAGGTGGTAGGCGATCGAGCTGCCGATGATGCCTGCCGCCCACGATCACGACGCGGGCGCGATCGGGCAGATCGGAGGCCTCGACGACGGCCGACGGGTCGATGTCTCGGTTCGCCAGATGCTCCGGGATCGTCATGCGCGGAAGCTTACGCCGCGAGGCTTGAGGAGCGCCGCTGAGCGACCGATGCACCAGGCATGCGGACGGAGCTGCTCCTCGCGGCATGGTTGGCCCTGTGGGCCGTGATCGTCGTCGTCGCCGTCGTTCGCCTCGGTGCCCGGCACCAACGCCACCGCCGCCGCTACGGCAGCGACGCGGTCCGCTCGGACGTCGGCGGGGCGCTCCGCAAGGCGGCACCGTACGCGCTGCTGTTCGGCGCCTCCACCTGCCTGCTGCTGCTCTTCGCTCAGATCCGGTTCGACCGCAACGAGACGACGGCGACGGTCGTGCTCGCGATCGACGTGAGCGACTCGATGCTCGCGACCGACGTGAAGCCCGATCGGTTCACGGCCGCCAAGGCCGCCGCCACGTCGTTCCTCGACGAGGTGCCGCCCGGCTTCCGGGTCGGGGTCGTCACGTTCGCGGGCGAGGCCGCCACCGTCGCCGATCCGGGTCAGGGGCGGGCGGCGACCGCCGAGGCGATCGAGCGCCTGGAGTCGAGCCGCGGCACGGTGATCGGCGACGGACTCACCGAGGCGCTCGACGTCATCGCGGCCGAGCGGACGGAGAACGAGGAGTTGCCGGCCGCGGTGGTCCTGCTCTCCGACGGCGCCGACACCGGCAGCGTCGTGTCGCCGCCGCAGGCGACCGATCGAGCCCGTGACATGGCCGTCCCGGTGTTCACCGTGGCGATCGTCGGCGACGAGGATCAGGAGGGCGGCGACACCGAGCTGCTGCAGGAGATCGCGACCGGGTCGGGAGCGTCGCTCTCGACCGCCGCGAGCGCCGGCGAGCTCGATCAGGTGTACGAACGACTCGGCGCCCAGCTCACCTCGGACCTCGCGGTCGGGAACTCGGCGATGCCGCTGCTGGCGGCTTCGGTCGTGCTGACGGCCCTGGCGGTCGCGATGTTCCTCGGCATCGGCCGACGCAGCTGACCGAGAACGAACCGCGTCCGGTTCAACCCAGCGTGTCGCGTCCCATCGCGCGGCGCCACTCCTCGTTGAACCAATAGAGGAAGCGGTCCTGCCGCGGATAGACGCCGCGCGTGAACGCCCTCGAGCTGACGCCGGTCTGCGCGCGCTCGCACACGTCCCAGTCCTGCTTGGAGATCATGTCCCAGAACTCCACCGTGGCCTCGGGCTTGAACAGCTCGGGGTCGGCGATCGTCTCGGGCCGGAACATGAACTCGCTCACGACCGTCGTGTGGTTCGGCCCCTTCGGGTAGCCGATGTAGTACATCGCGCTGTCGGGGTGCAGGTTCAGCATCAGGTTCGGGAACTGGTAGGTGCCGTAATACATCTCGTGGTCCTCGGGCTCGAGGCCCGGGAACGTCGGCAGCTGGCTCTTCCCGGTCGGCGTGAACGACGTGGCGCCCTCCATCATGCGGTTGCCGTCGTCGGGGATCTCCTCGTCCCACACCTCGCCGAAGCGGAACAGCGGGATCACCTGCACGAGCTCGGGGTGGACCTGCGGGCAGTGCAGGCACTCGTTGTAGTTCTCCACGACGATCTTCCAGTTGGCCTTCACCTCGTACACGAGGCGCACGCCGATGCGCAGCTCGTCCATCTTGAACCGCTCGAACGCGGTGATCGTCTCGGCGCCGTCGGTGAGCGACTCCATGAGCGAGCGCTCCGGCCCGCCGGTCGTCATGTTCACGAACATGAATCCGGCGTAGGAGTCGATCGCGATGTCGTAGAGCGGGTGGTCCGAGCGGTCGAAGTGCTCGTCTTCCTTCACGTTGGGGGAGCCGATCAGCTGTCCGTTCAGGTCGAACGCCCACGCGTGATACGGGCAGACGAACGCCTTGCGCACGGTCTGCGTCCCTTCGATGTCGTCGAGGAACTTCGTGCCGCGATGGCTGCAGACGTTGTAGAAGGCGCGCAACTCGCCGGCGTCGTTGCGCACGATGAAGATCGATTCGCCGGCGACGTCGCGAACGACGTGGTCGCCGGGGCTCGGGACCTCCTCGGCGCGACCGACGCAGATCCACTCGCCCCACCAGATCTTCTCCCGCTCGTCCTCCCACACCTGGGGACTCGCGTAGTCGGCGCTGCCGAGCGTCGGACGCGGCTCCCACTCGACCTCGTCGTTGCGGATCTTGATCTCGTGCTCGGTCTTGGCCATGACGATGGAGGTCCTCTCTGGGCGGTTCGCGGATACCGACAAGCGTATCCGCTCTCATCCTCTACCGGGTTCTCGAGACGCAGCTGCTGCTGCGGATATCGCACCCGAAGGAGCTTCTCTTCTGCGAGAATCGCAGACATGGCCACCGCCCGCTTCGACGAGCTCGACCTGCGCATCATCGACGCCCTCGCCGAGGACGGCCGGCGGCCCTTCACGTCGGTCGCCGAGGAGCTCGGCGTCGCCGAGGCCACGATCCGATCGCGGGTCGCTCGCTTGCAGCGCATCGACGCGATCCGGTTCGTCACCGATGTGAAACCCCACGAGCTCGGACTGCTCTTCGCGTACCTGGGCGTGCGGCTCGGCGGCCGCGACGTGCGTGCCGCGATCGACGGCCTCTGCGCGATCCCCGAGGCGGTCTACGTGATCGAGTGCACCGGCCACTACGACGTGCTCGTCGAGGTCGTCGCGCAGGACGGCGACGACCTGCTGCGCGTGATGCACGAGCGCGTGCGCGCGGTGCCCGGCGTGATCGAGGTCGATTCGTTCGTCGGCCTTCGCATCGCGAAGGGCACGTTCCGCTACACCGACCTCGGGCGCGCAGGCGAACCCCCGGTTCGATGATCCGATCGCAGGCGCGGTCCCGCGTCGGCCGTGTGGATCATGCGTCTTGACCCCTGACCGCCCTCGTTCCAGGGTGGACGTCGTGCCGACCATCACGACCGCGACGAAGGACCGAGTCCCGGCCCTGGCCGCGGTCCTCGCTCGCACGTTCGCCGACGACGCGATGGTCTCGTGGCCCTTCCACGACCACGACGTGGAGGAACGGGCCGTGCCCTTGTTCGCCGCGCTGCTGCGAGAGTACGCCGCCCTCGACATCGTGATCGAAGCCGAGGGCGGCGCAGGGGTCGCGGCGTGGATCCCTCCCGAGCAGCGACCTGGGACTGGAGCAGGTCAACGTCGTGACCTGGCCAGAGGTCGTCGGCCTCACCGACGACGGTGGCGATCGGTACCGCCTCTTCTGGGGCTGGCTCGAGTCCTTCGTACCCTCCGAACCGCATTGGATGCTCGACATGGTGGGCGTCGACTCCACCCGGCAGGGGGAAGGGATCGGGAGCGCTCTTGTTCGCTACGGCGTCGAGCGTGCCGAGGCCGACTGCGTGCCGGCGTTCCTCGAGACGAGCAAGGCTCGCAACGTGCCGTACTACGAGCGGTTCGACTTCCGGGTCTCGCACGAGGAAGACGCCCCCGAGGGTGGCCCGCACATCTGGTTCATGCGGCTCGACCCGTAGCCGTCTGGATCACGACGAGCCGTCGGCGAACCGTGCGATCTCCTCGGTGTGCTCGGGGTAGTGGTCGAACGTCTCGTCGACGAACCACGACCTCGCCGTGTCGTCCACCTCGTCGAGCGCCTCGAGCGCGGTCCTCGCCTTCATGCGCCCGGCCTCGGCGCTCGCAACGGCCTGCTCCCAGGTGAGCGACTTCGACTCTTCCGCCCACGAGGCGTTCATCGCCTGCCAGACCTCCTCGGGCTGCTCGTCGCCGACGAACGTGCCGGCGGCCATCTCCTCGAGGTGCGTGCCGGCGAGCTCCGACCACTTGCCGCTGTGGAACACGAGGTCGCAGACCGACCAGTCGGGCACGACACCGGGCACGGTCCGCAGCTCGGCAGGCACCCGCTCGGCGGCGTCGAGCAATGCGGACCACGCCTCGGCCTCGCGTCGAAGCAGCTCCTCGCGATCGTGGGCGGCCATCACCGTGTCCTCGGGAAGCCGAGGTCGACGCTCGACGTGCCGGGGTCGGGCCAGCGCTCGGTGACGACCTTGCCGCGGGTGTAGAAGTTGATCCCCTCGGGCCCGTACATGTGGTTGTCGCCGAAGAGCGAGTCCTTCCAGCCCCCGAACGAGTAGTAGCCCACGGGCACCGGGATCGGCACGTTCACACCGACCATGCCGGCCTGGCAGTCGAACTGGAACGCGCGCGCCGCGCCGCCGTCGCGGGTGAAGATCGCGGTGCCGTTGCCGTACGGGTTCTCGTTCACGAGCCGCAGCGCCTCGTCGTAGGTGTCGACGCGCATCACCTCGAGCACCGGACCGAAGATCTCGTCCTTGTAGGCGTCCATCTCGGTCGTCACGTGGTCGATCAGCGACACGCCCAGGAAGAACCCGTCGGACTCGCGGTACAGGCCGTGCTCGCGCCCGTCCTCGACGATCGTTGCACCCTGCTCCTTCGCGGAGTCGAGGTAGCCGGCGACCTTGTCTCGGTGGTCGCGCGTGACGAGGGGTCCCATCTCCGACTCGGGCTCGAGGCCGTTGCCGATCTTCACGAGCGGCAGGCGTTCCTTGATCGCCTCGACGAGGCGGTCGCCCGCGTCACCGACCGCGACCGCCACGCTGATCGCCATGCAGCGCTCACCGGCCGACCCGTAGGCGGCGGAGACCGCGGCGTCTGCCGCCATGTCGATGTCGGCGTCGGGCAGCACCACCATGTGGTTCTTCGCCCCGCCGAGCGCCTGCACGCGCTTCCCGTTCACGGTGCCGGTGGCGTAGATGTACTTCGCGATCGGGGTCGAACCGACGAACGACACCGCCTCGATGTCGGGGTGCTCGAGGATGCGGTCCACGACGACCTTGTCGCCCTGCACGACATTGAAGACGCCGTCGGGCAGGCCGGCTTCCTTCAGGAGCTCGGCCACGTAGAGCGAGGCCCCCGGGTCCTTCTCGCTCGGCTTGAGGATGAACGTGTTCCCGCACGCGATCGCGTTCGCGAACATCCACATGGGCACCATCGCCGGGAAGTTGAACGGCGTGATGCCGGCAACGACCCCGAGCGGCTGGCGGATCGAGAAGACGTCGACGCCGGTCGACGCCTGCTCGGTGAACCCACCCTTCAGCAGGTGCGGCACACCGGTGGCGAACTCGATGTTCTCGAGACCGCGAGCGACCTCGCCCATCGCGTCGGAGAGCACCTTGCCGTGCTGCTCCGTGATCAGCCTGGCGATATCGGCGCGATGCTCGTGGATCGTCTCCCGGGTGCGGAACATCAGATCGGCGCGCTTCGACAGCGACGTGCGTCGCCACGAGACGAAGGCCTCACGAGCCGTATCGACCGCCTGATCGACCTCGTCGACGCTCGCGAAGTCGACCTCGTGGGTCTGCTCGCCCGTGGCCGGGTTGAACACGGGGCCCGTACGTCCGCTCTCCCCCGGTACGAGCTTCCCGCCGATCCAGTGGCTGAGGCGCTCCATCGATATCAGCTCCCATCGCAGGCAGGGGTTCGGTCCTGCGGGTCGACTCGTGATCCCCCCAGCGGCTCCGGTCAGCCGGCCCGAGCCACCACGTGCACGCGACGATGGTATCGAAGCGAGGTCCCTCCGTTCGCGGGCGGCGAGGGCGGCGTTGCGCGGGTGCTCAACTCGGTTGCGCCGCCTGCACGAAAGGCCCATCATCCGCACGTCGAGAGGGTCCGGCCACCACCTTGGGAGGGCGAACGATGGGGCAGTTCGACTCGGTGATGCGCAACGAGCAGACGCGTCGCAGGTTCCTGCAGTCGATGGCGATCGTGGGCGGCATGGGCGTGCTGGCCGCATGCCGCAAGGACGTGCAGTCCGGCGGCTCAGGATCGAGCGCGGCGGCCAGCGCCATCCCCCCGATCACGGAGGAGACCGGTGAGCTCAAGATCCACGAGTGGGCCGGCTACGACGCGAAGTGGCTCTGGCGCGACTACGCGAAGGCCGGGTACCCGGATCCCACCTTCAGCTTCCTCACGAACACCGAGGGCGTGATCGCCAAGACGGCCGGCGGCTTCTACTGGGACCTCACCCATCCCGAGATCGGCTACATCCAGGACTACCTCGACCTCGGCGCGATCCAGCCCTGGGACACATCGCTGATCTCGAACTTCCCCAAGCTGGATCCGACGCTGCAGGCGACGGGTCAGCTCAACGGCGAGCAGTACGAGATCGTGCTCGACTGGGGTTACTCCGGCGTGATCATCCGAACCGACGAGGTCGATCCCTCGATCAACTCCTACAGCTACCTGTTCGACGACGCGCTCGCCGGTCACATCTCGTGGTTCGACACACCGTGGATCCTCTCGATGGCGCACGTCACCCTCGGGCTGGAGTCCGATCCGCTCGACGCGACGCCCGAGGACCTGCAGGCGGCGAAGGAGTTCACGATCGAGAAGACGAAGAACCTGCACTCGATCTGGGTCGACTACACGGCGATGTGGGACGACGTGGCCAAGGGCAACGTGTGGGCGGCCTACTCCTGGCCCGACACCTACGTGGTGCTCAAGGCCGACCAGCCCGTGCAGTACATCAAGCCCAAGGAAGGCGTCTTCACCTGGGCCGAGGGCCTGATCCTGCGCTCGGAGACCGAGAACTACCACCACGCCCACGAGTTCGCCGACGCCTGGGCGAGCGTCGAGGTCGGCCAGCGGCTCGTGAGCACGTGGGGCTACGGCCACGCGAACACAGACGTCGATCTCGCCCAGATCGACCCCGACGTCGTGGAGGTCTTCGGGCTCGACGACCTCGAGACGGCACTGTCGAGTGGCATCTTCGACGCCTACCAACCCCAGCGAGCCGAGTACAACCGCGCGTGGGACGAGGTCAAGGCGGCGGCGGGCTAGCCGGGTCTCGTCCCGAGCCCATGGCGACGACCGAGACCGCCCCCGCAGAGGACGTCGCGTCGGCGCCCCGGCGCCGCGGCGGCACCGGCCGGTGGCGCGCGACGAGCGGGCTGCTCGCCGTACCCACGATCTGGCTGATCGTCTTCTTCGTCGTGCCCGTGGTGCTCGTGGGGCTCTACAGCGTCGGCCTGCTGACGCTGCTGCGCAACGACGACTATCTCTCGCTGGAGCACTGGCGCTTCTTCCTCACGAGCGACACCTACCTCGGACTGTTCTGGAAGTCGGTGCGCATGTCGCTGGGCGTCTCGATCACCGCGGTGCTGCTGGCGTACCCGATCGCCTACCTGCTGGCCCTGATCGCGGGGACCCGCAAGTACACGCTGCTCTTGGTGATCATCGTGCCCTTCCTCACCAGCTACCTGCTGCGGGTGCTCGCGTGGCGTGTGATCCTCGGCGAGTCGGGGGTGGCGAACTCGTTCCTGCAGACCGCCGGACTCGTCGACGAACCCGTTCGATGGCTGTTCAACAGCCAGTTCGCGATCTACCTCGTGCTGAGCTACGTGTGGGTACCGTTCGTCGCGCTGCCGATCTTCGTGTCGCTGGAGAACCTCGACCACCATCTGCTCGAAGCATCGAGCGATCTCGGCGCGAGCCGCCTGCGCACGTTCTGGACCGTCACGCTCCCGTTGTCGCTGCCCGGAGTCGTCGCGGGGTTCATCTTCGTGTTCATCCCGACGATCGGCGAGTACGTCACCCCCCAGCTCGTGGGTGGGCCGGGTGGCTTCATGTTCGGGAGCGCGATCCAGTCGGCGTTCACCGCGGGCCTCGACTGGCAGTTCGGCTCGGCGATGGCGATGTTCCTGATCTTCGCGGTCGCCGTGCTGCTCGCGGTGTTCGGTCGCTTCCTCGACGTGCGGAGCGTGGCGGAATGAACGTCGCCGTCTCGAATGCGGGGCGTCGCTGGCTCTGGGTGACGTTCTGGGTCCTCGTCGTGTTCCTGTACGCGCCACTGGTGATCCTCGTGATCTTCTCGTTCAACGACCGCGAGCTCGTCTCGTTCCCATGGGAAGGATTCACCCTTCGCTGGTACCAGACCTTCGTGGGCAACACCGAGATCACCGACGCCCTGCGCATGAGCCTGTGGGTGGCGGCTCTGACCGCGGTCGTCACCACGGTGCTCGCGATCCCTGCGTCGATCGCCCTCGTCCGACGCAGGTTCTTCGCGAAAGGGCTCGTCTCGGGCGTCATGCTGGCTCCGCTCGTGATCCCACTCGTGGTGCTCGGCACCGCGTTGCTGATCCTCTTCAACACGATCGGCATGCCGTTCTCTGGACTCACGATCGCGATCGGCCACATCGTGATCGCCTTGCCGTTCGCGATCCTCACACTCGTGCCGCGTCTCGAGCGCATCCCGCCATCGCTGGAAGAGGCTTCCCGGGACCTCGGTGCCGGCTGGTTCACGACGTTCCGCCAGATCACGTGGCCCCTGATGCTGCCGGCGATCTTCTCCGCGTTCCTGCTGAGCTTCGTCATCTCGTTCGACGAGGTGGTGGTCGCATCGTTCGTGGCCGGCGACCAGGTGACCTTCCCCGTCTACCTGTACTCGCAACTGCGGCTGCCGCGACGGTTGCCGGCCGTGATCGCCGTGGCCGTCGTGATCCTCGTGATCTCGGCGACCGTCGTGATCGTGTCGGAGGTCTTGCGCAAGGTCACGGACCGGCGGCTCGAGGCCGGTGCTGCCGTCGACGACGAAGTGGAGGTGGTGGTGTCATGAGCGACGGCGTCGCGATCAGCATGCGGGGCGTCCGCAAGTCGTTCGGCGACGTTCACGCCGTCGACGGCATCTCGCTCGACGTCGCCGAGGGCGAGTTCATCACCCTGCTCGGTCCGTCGGGATGCGGGAAGACGACGACGATGCGCATGATCGCCGGCTTCGAGGAGCCTGACGAGGGCTCGATCCTGCTGCGGGGAGCCGACGTGGTGGGTGTGCCGCCGAACAAGCGCGAGGTCAACATGTGCTTCCAGCACTACGCGCTGTTCCCGCACATGAACGTCGAGCGCAACGTCGAGTACGGACTGAAACTGAAGAAGGTGCCGAAGGGTGACCGGCATGCGATCGTCGCGGAGATGCTCGAGATCGTCGGGCTCGGGGGACTGCAGCAGCGCAAGCCCGGTCAGCTCTCGGGCGGACAGCAGCAGCGTGTCGCGCTCGCCCGTGCCCTCGTGAACCAGCCGGCGGCGTTGCTGCTCGACGAGCCGCTCGGGGCTCTCGACGTGAAGCTGCGCAAGCAGATGCAGCTCGAGCTCAAGCGCATCCAGCACGAGCTGAAGACCACGTTCGTGTACGTCACTCACGACCAGGACGAGGCGTTGTCGATGAGCGATCGCATCGCGGTGATGAATCAGGGTGTGATCGAGCAGCTCGGCCAGCCGCGTGAGGTCTACGAGCAGCCGGCGACGCCGTTCGTGGCCGACTTCGTCGGGGTGCTGAACGCGATGGACGTGCGCGTCGACGAGGTGGCGGGAGAGGACCTCGTCATGAGGGTGAACGAGCGCGACCGCATCGTCGTGCCGGTCGGGCCCACGGGCACCGACGCGCGGGATCGGTACGTCGCTGCTGGTCGCCGTCCGGCCCGAGCGCGTCGAGCTCCTGGCCGGTGACGCGCCGGCGAACGGCGGCTCACGCCTGTCGGGCACGGTCGCTCAGGTCGTCTACCTGGGTACGCTGACCCAGTTCCACGTCGACACCGCGATCGGCAAGCGGCTGATCGTGCATCGCCTGAGCGACGATCGATCCTCGAGCGTGCAGCAGGGCGACCAGGTCGTGCTGACATGGTCGCGCGACAACGCGGCCGTGCTCAACGGCTGAAGTCGATCACCAGACCGTGCGTACCGGATAGGCCGCGATCGCACGGTCTCCCGTCACGATGGCGAGGTCGTCGACGATGGCCTGGGCGACGAGCATCCGATCGAACGGATCGCCGTGGATCGTCGGCAGCTCCGGCAGCGCGTCCACGTGTCGCTGGTGGATCGGCAGGAGATCGAGGTCGAGAGCATCGCGCCTGGCCTCGAAGTAGTCGGCGGGGCCCAGCGGCAAGCGGAGCGACCCCTTCAGCACCTTGAGCGTGAGCTCCCACGTCGAGACGACGCTCAACGTCACCCGCGTGCGGCCATCGAGGAGCAGGTCCCTCACCGCGATCGGAAGTCGGTCGTCGTCCTGCGCCATCCACAGGAATGCATGCGAGTCGAGCAGGACCCTCACTCGTACGGGAACCCCGGGAAGATCTGCCACGGGAGCGGCTCATCGAAGTCGTCGGACATCCAGATCATGCCTTTGTCGAGGCCGATCGGCCGACGCGTGGTCGTGTCGTCGATCGGGACGAGCTTCGCGACCGGCTTCCCAGCCCTGGCGATCACGATCTCCTGACCGCGTTCAACCCGCTCGAGCAGCCTCGAGAGGTGGGTCTTCGCCTCGTGCACGTTCACCGTGTCGAGGTGCGCGATCTCCTCGGCGGTCGCCACCGATGGAGGTTAGCTCAGTTCGATTAGCTAAGTCAATGTCACCCGACGAGCGCCTGGGTGCCCCGCTTCTGCAGCTGGTCGGCGACGATGTTGCGCTGCACCTCGCTCGTGCCCTCCCAGATGCGGTCGACGCGCAGCTCACGCCAGAACCGCTCGGCGACGTTCTCGCGCATGTACCCACGGCCGCCGAAGATCTGCACGGCGCGGTCGGCGACGCGTCCGGCCATCTCGCTCGCGTAGAGCTTGGCCATCGAGCACTGGCCGTGCTGGATCTTCACGTCGACGCCGGCGTCGATGTTCTCGGCGAGCCGGTAGGTCATGAGGCGCGCGGCCCACAGCTCCGTGAGCGAGTCGGCGAGCATGTGCGAGATCGCCTGGTGCTCGATGATCGGCTGGCCGAACTGCACGCGCTGCTGCGCGAACGTGGTGGCCTCGTCGATCAGGCGTTCGGCGGCGCCGCAGCAGCGAGCGGCGATCATCAGCCGTTCGTAGCGGAACCACTCGTAGGTGAACGCCATGCCGTCGCCCTCCTCGCCGACGAGGTTGGCGGCGGGTACGCGCACGTCGTCGAACGCGACGACCGCGTGCGTGTCGGGGTACGTGTGCGTGTAGGCGGGTTCGCGAACGAGGCGAACGCCCGGCGTCTCCTTGTCGACGAAGAACATCGCGTGCTCGCCCTCGTGCGGGCCGCCGACGATCTTCGCCTGGAAGAAGCAGTAGGTGGCGCCGTTGAACGACGTGACGTGCATCTTCTCGCCGTTCAGCACGTACGTCGTCGCCGTCGCGGCGAGCGGTGGCCTCGATCGCGTCGACGTCGCTGCCGGCGCCGGCCTCGGTGATCGCGTAGCACTCGTGCTGCTCGCCGCGGATCGTCGGCAGGATCCACGTCTGCATCTGGTGGTCGCTGACGACGGCCGGCGCCCACGCGGGCGGGGTGTGCACGCACCATCCGAGCGCGTTCGTGACGCGGCCGATCTGCTCGGAGACCAGCACCTGCTGCAGCGTGGTCATGCCCGTGCCTCCGAGCTGCGTCGGCATGTTCATCGCGTAGAAGCCCAGCTCGATGGCCCGATCGTGGTGCTTCGCGCGCTCGTCGTCGGGGATGCGGCCGCCGTTCGCCTCGGCGTGCTCCTCCCAGGGGATCAGCTCATCGTCGACGAAGCGACGAGCGCGCTCCTGGATCTCTCGGTCCACGGCGGAAAGCGGATAGGTGGTCATGGCGCGGAGTCTAGGCCAGCGACTGGATCGTCCGTGAACCGGGCTGCGCTCAGGGGTCGTCACGGCCGGCGGTCACCAGCTCGAACGCCTCCCCGAGGATCGCCATGCGGCTGAAGCCGTCGGGCATCCCGGAGCACTGGTGTCCCGCCACGATCGTCACGTCGCGAGCGGGACACGTGTACGCCGTCGTGCCCCAGATAGCCGTCATGGCCCCACCAGGCCTCGCCGCCGATCTCCGCGCGGAACAGGAACATCGCGGCCGACGATCGGATCGTCCTCGTCGCTCACACCGTCGGCGAGCGGCACGTCGACGAGTGTCGTGGTCATCGTCGTGAGCGTCGACGGCTCGCGGAAGACCTCCCCGCCGAGCAATCCCCTGAAGAACCGTGCGAGATCGCGGCAGGTCGACATCAACCCTCCTCCGCCGTAAAGGTCGACCGACGCGTCCATGTCGGCGACGTCGTACTCACCCTCGTACTGGTGCGAGAGCGGCGGCAGGTCCGCCGGCTCCGGCTCGATCGTCTCCTGCCAGGTGTGCGTGAGCCCCAACCTGTCGTAACCCACGAGCTGACGCATCGCCGCACCCATCGACACTCCCGTCGTCCGCTCGAGCACCTCACCCACGAGGCATGCACCGGTGTCGGAGTACCCGAACCGCGAGCCCGGCGGCCCGTACGGCTTCCCGTGCGACACGGCGAACTCCACCTGCTCGAGCCGCGTCCAACGCCGGCTCGGGTCTCGGTAGACCTGCGCCGTGAAGCCGTCAGTGATCGACGGGTCGTAGGCGTCGGCCGCGAAGTCATAGATGCCACTCGTGTGGGTGAGCAAGTGACGCAGCGTGATCGCGCCGGTGTCGTACCCACCGCTGCGAAGGAGCTTGTCGTACTCGCCGGGCAGCATCCCGGCAACGGTGTCATCGAACGAGAGCCGGCCGTCCTCGACCAGCCGGAGCGCGGCCGCCGAGACGAACGGCTTCGTGACGCTCGCGATGCGGAACCGGGAGCCGGGCGCGAGATGCTCGCGCGTCGTTCGGTCGGCAAACCCGGCCGCGACCTCGACGTCAACGTCGGGCGCCAGCACGTGCAGGAGCCGCCCGGGCATCTGGGGCCACTCCTCGACGTCGCGATCGACGAGCGCCTGCAGCCCTGCGACGAGGGCGCTCACGGGTGCGTGGGCACCTCGCGCTGTACGCCGGCCCACGGCCGCACCCGCTCGAGCGCCGCCCCGATGCGGAACGCGCTCACGTCGTCGTACGTTCGCCCGACGATCTGCACGCCGGTGGGCACCCCGTTCGAGGCCACGCCGCTCGGCACCGCGAGCACGGGGCACGGCGAGAGCACGTTGAACGGCGTCGTCATGTAGCAGAGGAACTGCCGGTCATTCGGACCACCGTCGTCGAAGACCTTCCCGAGGAGGCTGTCGCCCGCAGCGATGCCGGTGACCGCCCACGTCGGGCACACGAGCGCCCGGTATCGCCGGAAGAGCTTCCCGATCGGCTCCCACATCTCTTGCTCCCCTTCGAGGCCGGTGAGGTAGGAACGCGGCTCGCTCAGGTACATCCGGGCTTCTTCGGCCCACGCGAGCGCGTAGTCGTTGAGCAGATCGCCGAACGCAGCGGCGGCCCCACCGATCTCGGCCCCGAAGATCGCCGCGAAGTGACGGCGTGCGGTCGCCATGATGTGCTGCAGATCCCACGGGATCGCGACCTCCTCGACGATCGCTCCGGCCTCCTCGAGGGCAGCGCCGACGGCCCTCGTGTTCGCCGCCACCTCGGGGTCGACGGCCCATGCCCCGAGATCGACCGAGAGGGCGATGCGCCACCCCTCGATGCCCTTCAGCTGGGTCGGGATGCGCACCTTCGGACGCAACGACGTCACGTCGAGTGGGTGCGGGCCGGCGAGCACGTTCTCGAACATCGCGCAATCCGCGACCGTGCGCGCCAGCGGTCCGTCGTGGCAGAAGCGGTCGAGGTTGAACGGGGGTCCCGTCGGGACCCGCCCGTGCGGAGGCTTGAACCCCACGACCCCGTTGATCGAAGCCGGGATGCGGATCGATCCGCCGATGTCAGACCCACTCGCGAGCAGCGAGGTGCCGCTCGCGAGCGACGCCCCGGTGCCGCCGCTCGAGCCACCCACCGCTACGGACGGGTTCCACGGGTTGCGGGTCACTCCCCACAGCTTCGAATGCGTGTACCCGGTGCAGCTGAACTCGGGGGTCGTCGTGCGAGCGTGCACGACGGCCCCGCCCCTGAGGATCCGTCTCGGCGATCGGCGCCGTCTCGGTCGCGATCTCGTCGACCGCGAGCGAGCCGTACCGCATGCGCCAGCCCTTCACCGGCACTTCTTCCTTCAGCGCGACCGGCAGGCCCTCGAGCGGCCGGAGACGCTCTCCGAGAACGTACCGCCTGGCACTCACCTCGGCTGCCTCGCGGGCTTGCTCGGGGCGGCGTTCGCACAGGGCGTTCACGACGGGCTCGACCTCGTCGGCGCGCCGCTCGACGCTCTCCAGCAGCTCGACGGGTGAGAGGTCACGCCGCCGCATCGCGGCGAGCGCGTCGGTCGCGGTCAACTCCCATGGCTCGGTCATGGCGCGCAGGCTACCCTGCGATCGCCGATCTCGCGCCCCGCTGCAGAGGGTTCGACAGACGCCCATCCGGGAAGGGAGGATGCCGACATGAAGCTCCGACGCAGGCGCAGTTCCAACGTGGAGGATCGACGAGGCCAGAGCCCCGTCGGCGGCGGCGGCATGAGCTTCCCCGGCCTCGGCGGCGGTTCCGGCGGCGGAGGGCTCGGCGGCGGAGGGCTGCCGATCGGCAAGGGCGGCGGCATCGGGCTCGTGATCGTGCTGATCGTGCTCGCCGTGTGCGTGGCGCCGCGGCTGGGGGGCGACGGCGGCGGCGACCTCGGCGACATCCTCGGCGGCGACCCCTTCTCGGGCTTCGGCCAGGCCCAGCCGGGTGACACCACGACGCCGCTCGACCCCGACGACAAGCTCTTCGGCTTCGTGAACGCCGTCGTCGACGACGTGAACCTCACTTGGACCGACATCTTCGCCGGCACGGGACAACGCTACGAGGAGGCCACGCTCGTCGTGTTCGAGGGTCGGACCCCGACGGGCTGCGGAACCGGCTCATCGGCGACCGGCCCCTTCTACTGCCCGGCCGACAGCCAGATCTACCTGGACCTCGGGTTCTTCCGGGAGCTGCGCGACCGATTCGGGGCGCCGGGCGACTTCGCTCAGGCGTACGTGATCGCGCACGAGTACGGCCACCACGTGCAGAACCTGCTCGGCATCAACGCGGAGGCGCAGCGCATCTCACAGCAGGACCCTGGCCGCGCGAACGACATGTCTGTGCGGCTCGAGCTGCAGGCCGATTGTCTGGCCGGCGTCTGGGGCCACACCGCCCTCCAGCAGGGAGAACTCTCCGAGGGCGACCTCGACGAGGCCCTCGCGGCGGCCGAGTCGATCGGCGACGACCGGATCCAGGAGACGACCACCGGACGGATCGACCCCGAGAGTTGGACCCACGGGTCGTCAGGGCAACGTGCGAAGTGGTTCGACATCGGGTTCCGGTCAGGGGATCCGGCCAGCTGCGACACGTTCCAGGCCGATCCGCTGTGACGGCCGGACTCCCACTCACGCGATCGGGTCGGTCGGATCTCCCTCCCAAACGCTGATCGATGCAGGGCTCGAGCCGAGCCCCGAGAAGTCTCCATGCCCGATCTGCGAGGCGGTCACGACCATCGCGTTGATCGCCGACCACGCCAGGCCACCACCGAGGCTCACGCGCCGGGCGCCGGCATCGACGATCTCCGCCATCGAGAGCTCGGGTCGCGCGAGCACGTTGACCGGCTTCGACACCGCGTCGCAGACGGCTCGGATCTCGCTCACCGTCGAGAGACCGGGCGCGTAGAGCACGTCGGCGCCCGCAGCCTCGAAGGCCCTGAGTCGCGCGATCGTGTCGTCGAGAACGGGGTTGCCCCGGATGTGGTTCTCGGCCCTGGCGGTCAGCATGAACGGGAACCCGAGGGCGCGAGCTGCCTCGCTCGCCGCAGCCACCCGTTCGACCGCGAGCGTCACGTCGTAGAGGTGGCCGGCGGGGTCGAAGTCCTCGATCGACCCTCCGACCGCACCTGCCTCAGCGACTCGGGTGATCGCCGATGCGGCGAGCTCTGGGTCGGCGCCGTATCCGTTCTCGAGGTCGACCGAGACGGGCAGGTCGGTGACTCGGTCGAGCATCGAGGCGTGCACGAGCACCTCGTCGATCGTCGCTCCGCCGTCGGCACGGCCCAGGGTGAACGCGAACCCGGAGCTCGTGCTCGCGAGCGCCTCGAAACCGAGCTCGGCGAGCACCCGGGCAGAGCCCGCATCCCATGGGTTCGGGATCACGAAGGGATCTCCCGCGTGCAGCGCCAGGAACGCCGCCGCCTTCCGTTCCTGACGAGTCGTCGATCTGCTCACTCGGCTGACCGCTCTACGAGATGAACTCGAGGCGGTCCCGGTGCGCCTCGATCGCGGCGACCGTGTCGGGATCGAGCGTGTGGTCTCGCACCGGCTCCTCGACCTGGAGCCTCTCGCCGTAGAGCTCACCTGACAGGTAGCGCTGGCCCGTATCGCAGATCACGGTGACGACGCGCTCGAGCTCCGGATGGTGCTCGATCACCTTGTGCACGGCGGCGACGTTGATGCCGCTCGACGGCCCGCACAGCAGTCCTTCCTCTCGGGCGAGGCGACGAGCGGTGACGAGGGCTTCCTCGGTCGAGACCGTGATGATGCCGTCCATCGCGGCGAGGTCGAGGTTCGGAGGCACGATGCCGTCGCCGATGCCCGGCACTCCGTGGGTGCCCCATGTGTGCTCGCTGATCAGTGGGCATTCCGCCGGCTCGACCGCGAACGCGAGCAGCGACGGGTTGCGGGCCTTGAGCGCGTGCGCGACGCCGCTGATCCAGCCACCGGTGCCCTGCGCCCCGACGACCGCGTCGACCCGGCCGCCCGCCTGCTCCCAGATCTCCTCGCCGCTCGCGACCTGCGCCTCTGGGTTGTCGGGGTTCTCGAACTCCCCGGGGAAGAAGTAGCGGTCGGGATCGGCGGCCACGATCTCGCGCATCCGCGCGAGCGCGAGGTCGATGTCGGTGCCCGCGCCGGGGGTCAGCACGAGGTCGGCGCCGTAGGCCCTGATCATCGTCTTACGCTCGTTGCTCATGCCCTCGGGCATCACGATCGTGCATCGATATCCCTTGATCGCGGCGACCGCCGAGCACGCGATGCCGGCGTTCCCGGTCGTGCACTCGATGATCGTCATGCCGGGCTTCAGGTCGCCTCGTTCCTCGGCCTTCGAGAGCATCGCGGCGTAGATGCGGTCCTTCACCGAGCCGGTCGGGCCGTACCACTCGACCTTGGCGAGCACCTCGACCCCGGGAGGCGCCACCCGCTGTAGCCGCACCAGCGGGGTCCGTCCGATCGCGTCGAGCAACGTCGCCACCTCGCCTCGGTGGGCATCCCAGGTGATCGACACCGCTCAG
This sequence comes from uncultured Actinomycetes bacterium, assembly GCA_963825685.1. GTDB lineage: Bacteria > Actinomycetota > UBA4738 > UBA4738 > HRBIN12 > JAOUEA01. Next base: position 23,355 of record CAWGUD010000015.1, read on the forward strand.
TTCCTTTCCGTCTGCGTGTCCATTCGCTCAGACCGCCCGCACACCGCGTTCGACGTACCCGAGCCGTCTCGACACCGCGTGCGCCGCGTCGGCGGTGAGCTTGCCGATGCGGGGAAGGTCCACCGCACGCATGCGGAACGCCGGGCCCGAGACGCTGAGCGCGGCGACGAGGTCACCGCCCATGCCGCGGATGGGCGCCGCGACGGCGTTCAGGCCCTCCTCGAGTTCCTCCATCGTCTGGGCGTAGCCGCGGGCCCGGATCTCCGACAGTTGCGCGCGCAACTTCCGCACGTCGGTGATCGTGCGGGGCGTGAGGCGGGTGAGCGGCGCGCCGAGCATGCGGTCGCGCTCCGCGTCGGTCGCGTACGCGAGCAGCACCTTGCCGTTCGACGTGCAGTGCAGCGGCGTGCGTTGCCCGACCCAGCTCACGCTCACGATCGAGCGTGTCCCGGTGACCTGGTCTACGTAGACGACGGACTCGCCCGAGAGCACGCCGAGGTTCACGGTCTCCCGTGTGGTCTCGGCGAGCTCGTCGAGGATCGGCCGCGCGGCGCGCACGAGGTCGTTGCCGCCCACGGCCGCGCCGGCGAGGGAGATCAGGCCGAACCCGAGGCGGAACTTCTCCGAGATCGGATCGCGTTCCACGAAGCCCCGCTCGGCGAGGGTCGCGATCAGCCGCGATGCGGTCGCCTTGTGCACCCCGAGCTTGCGACCGAGCTCGGTCACGCCCAGCTCGCCGTGCTCGCTGATCAGCTCCAGGGCGCGGAGCGCGCGGCGGACCGACTGCAGGTTCCCGCTGCCCTCCGCCTGGTCTCGCATGTCGCAACGCCCCGGTCTCGTGCGCAACCGCGCGGCCGGACGGTAGACCCGGGCCGCGGAACGTGTCAATGCGCGGGAAGGCTCGTCGACGCCAACCACCGCGGATACGAGATCGAATCCTCGAGCTCGAGCTCGAGGCCGGGCGGTCTGGGGTCGCGGAACAGCGTCTCGGCGGTCGCGCGGAGGACCGGCTCCAATCCCTGAGGTTCGCCGCCGGCCTCGAGGGCGAGCGTCCACCACGCGTCGGTGCCGACGGTGAACGCGGTGACCTCCACGGAGCATCCCGGAAGCTCGGCCTCGTCGACGGGCCGCTCGACGAGCTCATCCCCGGACAGCCGGAACGAGCGGCGGTGACGGGTCTTCCAGAGCGCGACCCAGCTCGAGCCGTCGGACGACGGCAGGGCGACCGTGCTGAACGGGAACCGCCACTTCTCCCAGCGCTCGATGACACCTCGACCGCCTCCCGGCACCTCGAGGACGCCGACGTCGCCTCGGAACGCCTTCACGTCGAGCTCGGTGCCCCCTTTGATCTTCACCCCGAGGTCGGGGGCGGCCGGGTCCACGAGGTAGCGATCCTCTCGCTGCTCGATCCAGGCGTCGAACAGGCCCATCCATGCCAGCACGGCCTGCGGGATCGGGCCGTGAAGGATCCACCGGACCTCCAGTGAGATCGCCCCACCGCGACCCTCCGCAGGTATCTCGCCCAGTTCGCGTGACGCCATCGCACGCCTTCCCTCGGACCCTCTCGATGAGGTCGATCCATCGCCCATCCGCCGATCCGCCACAGTCTGACGTCGCGTCACGGGAGACGGCATCCCCCGAAGCGGGTGACGGCCCAGGGACCCCGGCCGACTCGTTGTCCGGGTTGCGGTGCGCGCACCGCCGGCCGGGACGGTCTGCTCCGGGCCGCCTACCCTGTGCGGCGATGGGCGAGCGCTACTGGCGTGCCGCGGAACCGAAGCCGGCCTACGACGTCGTGATCGTGGGCGCCGGTGGCCACGGCCTCGCCACGGCGTACTACCTCGCCGCCAACCACGGCATCACCGACGTCTGCGTGGTGGAGAAGGGGTGGCTCGGCGGCGGCAACATGGCCCGCAACACGACGATCATCCGGTCGAACTACCTCTGGGACGAGTCCGCGGCGATCTACGAGCACTCGCTCACGCTCTGGGAGTCGCTCGAGGAGACCCTCTCGTTCGACATGCAGTTCTCGCAGCGCGGCGTGCTGAACCTCGCCCACGATCTCGGCGACGTGCGCTCGAGCGTGCGCCGCGTCGAGGCGAACCGGCTGAACGGCGTCGACGCCGAATGGCTCGACGCCGACGGCGTGAAGGCGTTCGCGCCGATCGTGAACGTCTCGCCCGACGTGCGCTACCCCGTGCTCGGCGGCACGCTGCAACGCGCGGGGGGGTCGCGCGCCACGACAAGGTCGCGTGGGGCTACGCGCGCGGCGCGGACCGACGCGGGGTCGACATCGTCGAGCACGCCGAGGTGACCGGGTTCGTGCGTGGAGACGGCGGTCGCGTGGAGGGCGTCGAGACCTCGCGCGGCACGATCCGGGCTGCGGAAGGTCGCCCTCGCCGCCGCCGGACACACGAGCGTGTTGGCCTCGATGGTCGGGCTGCGGTTGCCCGTGCAGTCCCACCCGCTGCAGGCGCTCGTGAGCGCGCTCTACGAGCCGGTGCTCGACTGCGTCGTGATGTCGAACGCCGTGCACGTCTACGTCTCGCAGGCCGACAAGGGCGAGCTCGTGATGGGCGCCGGCATCGACGCCTACAACGGGTACGGGCAACGCGGGTCGTTCCACGTGATCGAGCACCAGATGGCCGCGGCCGTCGAGCTGTTCCCGATGTTCGCCCACGCCTCGATGCTGCGCACGTGGGGCGGCATCGTCGACGTCTGCCCCGACGCGTCGCCGATCGTCGACCGCACCCCGATCGACGGGTTGTTCGTCAACTGCGGCTGGGGCACGGGGGGCTTCAAGGGCACCCCGGCGTCGGGCTGGGTCTACGCCGAGACGATCGCGAACGACGAGCCCGGTCCGCTGGCGCGGCCGTTCTCGCTCGACCGGTTCACGAGCGGCGCATTGATCGACGAGCACGGCGCGGCGGCGGTCGCGCACTGAATGGCCGCGCATGGGCATCCGGGCCTCGACCGTGCGGACGTTCGCCCTGTCGCTGCCCGAGACGGAGGAGCGCGAGACGTGGGAGACGGCCACGTTCCGCGTGCGGAGCAAGATCTTCCTGATGTTCAGCGAGCAGGAACGTCACGCCTGGATCAAGTCGGTGCACGACGAGCAGCGAGCGCTGATCGCGATGGACGCCGACGCGTGGTTCGCGCCGCCGTACGTCGGTCCGAGCGGATGGATCGGGGCCGTGCTCTCGAAGGCCGACGGCGACGAGGTGCGCGAGCTGGTCACGGAGGCCTGGCGCATGACCGCCCCGAAGCGGCTTGTGGCATCGTTCGACGAGCAGGGGGCGTGACCCGGTGCTGCTGATCCCCTGCCCATGGTGCGGTCCCCGCGATGAGATCGAGTTCCGGTACGGGGGCCAGGCGCACGTGAGCTACCCGGCCGATCCCGAGGCGCTCTCCGACGAGGCATGGGCCGACTACCTCTTCATGCGCGACAACCCTCGCGGCTGGTGGTCGGAGCGATGGATGCACGCCGCCGGCTGCCGTCGCTGGTTCAACCTCACACGGAACACGGCCACGAACGAGATCGGGGTCGCGTATCGCGTCGGTGAGGACCCGCCGGCCGAGGTGACCGACCCGATGACCGGTCGGCGGACTCGCCGCGCCCGGCGGGCCACGGCATCGACCGCACCCGGACGCTCGGGTTCACGTTCGACGGCGTCGCGTACGAGGGTCTCTCCGGCGACACCCTCGCGAGCGCGCTCCTGGCCAACGGCGTCGATGTCGTCGCTCGTTCGCCCCTGCAGGGGCGACCTCGTGGGGTCTACGCGGCCGGCGTGGAAGAGCCGAACGCGTTCGTGGAGGTCTCGGCGCCGGTGTTCCGCCCGATCGTGCCGGCGACCGCGGTCCCGCTCGGCGACGGGCTCGTCGCGTCGTCGCGACCCGGCGTCGGCCGTCTCCCCGCCGACGATGTCGGGGCGCCTGCGGCGCACCATCGGCACGTGCACGTCGAGACGCTCGTGGTCGGCGCCGGCGTCGCCGGGCTCCGCGCCGCGCTGGAGGCGGCAGAGTCGGGCGACCGCGTGATGCTCGTCGACGAGCGCTCGTGGATCGGGGGCACGGCGACGACCGGCGACGACGTCGACGGCGAGCCCGCGTTGCCGTGGGTCGCGACGACGGGAGGCGCGCTCGCGAGCGCGTCGGAGGTCACCGTGCTCACCGACGCCACGGCGCTCGGGGTCTACGACGACGGGTACGTCGTGGTGTACGAGCGATCGACCCCGGTCGAACGCGTCCACCACGTGCGGGCACGGCGGGTCGTGCTGGCGACCGGCGCCCACGAGCGACCGATCGGGTTCCGGCGCAACGACCTGCCCGGGCGTGATGCTCGCCTCGGCCGCGGCGCTGTACGCCGACCGCTTCGGCGTGCTGGCGGGGCAGCGCGCCGTCGTGTTCAGCACGAACCACGCCGGGCACGAGACGGCGACGGCGCTCGCTCGCCATGGCCTCGAGATCGCCGCGGTCGTCGATCCGGGCGAGGGCGGCAGGGCCACCGACGCGGCTCGCGAGAGCGGGATCGACGTGCGGGTCGGGTGGTCGGTGCTGGCCGCCGACGGCGACGCTCGTGTCCGATCGGTCACGCTCGGTCGGGCCGGGCGGCGAGGTCGACATGCTCGACGCGGACCTCGTGCTCGTCTCCGGCGGCTGGAACCCGACGTCGCAGCTCTGGCGCGGCATCGGCGGCGGGCTGCGCTGGGACGACGACCGGACATGCTTCGTCCCCGACGGCATCGGGCCGCCCTGGCTCTCGATCGTCGGCGCCGCGGCCGGCGACGTGCCCTCGAGCGTCCCGTACTGGTACACGCCCGCCGACGACCTCTCGGAGCACTTCGTCGATCTGCAGCGCGATTCGACGGTCGCCGACGTGCTCGACGCGGTCGGCCACGAGCTGCGCTCGACCGAGCACGTGAAGCGTGCGACGTACATCGGCACCGCGATCGACCAGGGGCGAACGAGCGGCGCGCTCACCGCGGCCATCGTGAACGAGGCGTGGGGCGAGGGACCCGGCGCGCAGGGACCCACGAACAGCCGTCCGCCCTACACGCCGGTCCCCTACTCGGTGCTCGCCGGCCCCGACCGTGGCCCCACGCTCCTCGATCCCGTGCGGACCACCCCGATGCACGAGCGGCACGTCGAGCGCGGCGCCGTGTTCGAGAACGTCGGCCAGTGGAAACGCCCCTGGTACTTCCCGCTTCCGGGCGAGTCGATGCACGCCGCCGTGGAGCGCGAGTGCCTCGCCGTTCGGCGCGCCGCGGGCGTGATGGACGCCTCGACGCTCGGCGCGATCGAGCTCGTCGGGCCGGACGCCGGCGCGTTCCTCGACCGTCTCTACACGAACCGCATGTCGACGCTCGCGGTGGGGTCGATCCGCTACGGGCTGATGCTCGGGCTCGACGGCATGGTGCTCGACGACGGCGTCGCGATGCGTCTGGCCGAGGACCGCTTCCTGATCACGACCACGACGGGCGGCGCCGCCACGGTGATGGATCACGTCGAGGAGTACCTGCAGACCGAGTGGCCCGACCTGCAGGTGTACGCGACGAGCGTCACCGAGCAGTGGGCGACGATCGCGGTGAACGGGCCGGCGTCGCGCGACGTGCTCTCCGCAGCCGGCACCGACATCGACGTCGAGGCGGCGGCGTTCCCGTTCATGACCTGGCGCGAGGGCCACGTCGCCGGCATGCCGGCGCGGGTGGCCCGCGTGAGCTTCAGCGGTGAGCTCGCCTACGAGATCAACGTCGCCGGCGACCTCGGCCTCGCGATGTGGGACGCCGTGCTCGCCGCCGGCCGGCCGTTCGGGCTCACGCCGTACGGCACGGAATCGATGCACGTGCTGCGCGCGGAGAAGGGCTTCGTGATCGTCGGCCAGGACACCGACGGCACGGTCACCCCGCACGACCTCGGCATGTCGTGGATCGTGCGCACGGACGACTCCGACTTCATCGGTCGTCGATCGCTCCGCCGTGCGGACACGGTGCGGCCAGACCGCAAGCAGCTCGTCGGGCTCCTGCCGACCGACCCGGGCGTCTGGTTGCCCGAGGGCGCGCAGCTCGTCTCGCCCGAGCACGCGATCGGCCGAGCCACCCGTGCCGATGCTCGGCCACGTCACGTCGAGCTACCGCAGCCCCGTGCTCGAGCGCACGTTCGCGCTCGCGATGGTGGCCGGCGGACGCGAACGCATCGGCGGTCACGTGGTGTCGCCGACCCCCCGGGGTCCCGTGGAGTGCGCCGTGGTGCCGCCGGTGTTCTACGACCCCGAGGGAGCGCGCCGTGACGGCTGAGGCGTTCGAGCGCGACCCGCTCGCATCGCGCGTCGCCGATCTCGCCGCGGTGGCGGAGCGAACCGGCGGGCGCGTGACGCTCGAGCACGTGCCGTTCCTGGCGCAGGTGTCGCTGCGGCTCGATCCGTCGCTGGCGGGAAGGGCGCCGTATCCATTGCCACTCGAGCCGAACACCACATGGGAAGACGGCTCGCGTGCGGTCCTGTGGCTCGGGCCGGACGAGTGGCTCGTGCTCGGCCCGCCGCATGCGGGCAGCGAGATCGTCACCGAGCTCGACGCCGCGCTCGAGGGATCGCACCGATCGGTGATCGACGTGAGCGCGAACCGCGTCGCCCTCGAGCTCGGCGGCCCCGGCCGGTTCGAGCTGCTCGCGAGCGGATGCCCGATCGACCTGCACCCTCGCGCGTGGCGCCGAGGGATGTGCGCGCAGACGCTGTTCGCGAAGACCCAGGTGATCCTGCACGAGCGAGCCGACACGACCCGCGTGCTCGTCCGCACGCTCGTTCGCCGACTACCTGGTCGACCGGTTGATCGCGGGTCTCGCCTAGCGCGCCGGGCCACGACCTCAGCGCTAGAGTCCGCGCATGTCCATCGAGGCGAGTCGAGCGCAGGCGACGGGCGCCGCCGGCGCGGTGCTGCTCACGCTGTGCGCCGGGCAGTTCCTGATGGCGCTCGACAGCTCGGTGATGAACGTCTCGATCGCGACGGTCGCCGACGACCTCGACACCACCGTGACCGGGATCCAGACCGCGATCGTCCTCTACACGCTCGTGATGGCGATGCTGATGGTCACGGGCGGCAAGATCGGCTCGATCATCGGCCGCAAGCGCGCCTTCACGATCGGGCTCGTGATCTACTGCTCGGGGTCGCTGACGACGGCCCTCGCGCCGAACCTCGGCGTGCTGCTCTTCGGATGGTCGCTCCTGGAGGGGATCGGCGCGGCCCTCATCATGCCGGCGATCGTCGCCCTCGTCGCCGGGAACTTCCCCACGGAGGGACGGCCTCGTGCCTACGGATTGATCGGGGCGGCCGGGGCCATCGCGATCGCCGTGGGACCGCTGATCGGCGGGCTCGCGACGACCTACGCGTCCTGGCGGTGGGTCTTCGCCGGCGAGGTGGTCGTCGGCGCGGGCATCTTCCTGTTCAGCCGCCGGATCGCCGACGAGCCGGTCGAGCACCCTCCGCACCTCGACCTGCTGGGCTCCTTCCTCTGGGCACTCGGGATGGGCCTCACGATCTTCGGCGTCCTGTTCTCGGGCGACTGGGGCTGGGTGATCGCGAACGAGGGCGCCCCGACGGTGTTCGGTGGGCTGTCGCCCGTGATCTGGTTGATCCTCGGCGGCCTCGCGACGATCGGGCTGTTCATGCGGCACGTGCGTCGTCTCGACGCCGAAGGAGGCGAGCCGCTCGTCACGCCGTCGCTCTTCCGGAACGAGCAGATGACCGGCGGACTCGTGATGTTCTTCTTCCAGTTCGTGGTGATGATGGGGCTCTTCTTCGTGATCCCGCTCTACCTGTCGGTCGCCCTCGGGCTCTCGGCGATCGACACCGGGATCAAGATCACGCCGCTCTCGCTCACGATGCTGCTCGCCGCGGCGGGCATCCCGAAGTTCTTCCCGAACGTCTCGCCTCGGCGGGTGGTCGAGCTCTCGCTCGTCGCCGCGGTCGTCGGCATCGTGCTGCTCTTCAGCGCGATGGACGTGAACGCGAGCGCGGCGATCGTGACGGGCCCGCTCATGCTGATCGGACTCGCGATGGGGGGCCTCGCCTCGCAGCTGGGGAGCGTCACCGTCTCGGCGGTCCCCGACGACGAGAGCCCCGAGGTCGGCGGCCTCCAGAACACCGCCACGCAGTTCGGCGCGTCCCTCGGCACGGCGCTCGCGGGCTCGGTGCTGATCGCCTCGCTGTCGGCGTCGTTCCTCACCGGGATCGCCGAGAACCCGGACGTGCCGCAGCAGGTCGTCGATCAGGCGAACGTGCGAGCTGACGAGCGGCGTGCCCTTCATCTCGGATGCGGACCTCGAGCACGGCGCTGGACGACGCGGGGGTCGACCCGACGACCACCCAGGCGATCGTCGACGTGAACGAGCAGGCCCGCGTGGACGGCCTCCGCTCCGCGCTCGCCCTCCTCGCGATCATCGGGGTGATCGCGCTCTTCTTCACGAAGCGCATCCCGACCCGGCAGCCCGGCGCGGTCGCATCGGCATCCGACGTTCCCGCGTAGCTCACCGGATCTCGATCGGATCCCTGGGACTCAGCGGTGCGTGCCGGCGCTCGCGGCGTCGGGCACCATGCGGTCGTTGCGGAACCGGTCGGGCGCGAACGGCGCGATCAACGGGTCCACGCGCCCGGTCGCGAGCATCTCGGCCATCGTCCTTGCCGAAGATCGGCGCGCCCTTGAACCCCCACGTGCCCATGCCCGACATCAGGAAGAAGTTCCGCACCTCGCTCTCGCCGAGCAGCGGTGAGGAGTCGGGGGTCATGTCGCAGAGGCCGGTCCACTGCCGCATCAGCCGTGCCTTCGCCATGAACGGCAGCAGCTGGATCGTGCGCTTCGCGGCTTCCGCGGCGAAGTCGAACGTCGAACGCGTCGAGTACGTGTTGTAGGGAAGCGTCTCCGCCCCGACGACGAGCTCACCGCGCGCCGTCTGCTGCGTGTACACGTACAGGTCCATCGACGAGACGAGGCCCCACAGCACCGGCCGGTAGGCCTCGGTCACGAACGCCTGCAGCGCCATCGTCTCGATCGGCAGGCGCACGCCCGCCATGCGGGCGAGCACGCTGGACCACCCGGCCACGGCGCTCACGACCCGGCCGGCGGCGACCGGTCCACGGTTCGTCATCACGCCTCGGCACGCGCCGTCGGCGACATCGACGCCCGTGACCTCGACGCCCTGGTGGATCTCGACGCCGCGGCGGGTCGCCGCGCTCGCGTACCCCCAGACCACCGAGTCGTGGCGGGCGAACGCACCCGGCGGGTGGTAGCTCGCCCCGATCACGGGCAGCTCCCCGCCGGCCGTGAGGTCGACGAGCGGACAGACCTCGAGCACCTGCTCCGGCGTGAGGATCTCGGTGTCGACGCCGTAGTGCCGGTGCAGCAGCACCTTCTCGCGTTCCACCTGCAGCGTGTCGTGCGAGTGACACAGGTCGAGGTTGCCCTGGGTGCTGAACAGCACGTTGAAGTCGAGCTCCTGTGAGAGCGTTCGGTACATGCCGAGGCTCGTCGCGTACAGCGGAACGGTCTCGGTCGTGTTGTAGGTGGCGCGCACGACCTGCGTGTTGCGTCCGCTGCCACCGCTGCCGATGTAGGCGCGCTCGAGCACGGCGACGTCACGGATGCCGTGGTACTCCGCGAGGTGGAACGCGAGCGAGAGACCGTTCACGCCGCCGCCGACGATCACGACGTCGTAGCGCGACTCTCAGGTCGCGCTGGGTGAGGAACTCCCGATGCTTCAGCAGGCCGCTCACGAGCCGAGCACCTCCGCCGCGTCGGTCCGGATGCGATCCTCGACGTGGGTCGCGAGCATCGCCGGCACGAGGATCGTGACCCGGTCGCCCGCGACCAGCACCTTCGCCGGAGCCTTCGCCACCTCGCCCTGGATCCACCCGTCGGCGGGGAGCTCGAGCTCGGACAGCCGAGCGAACGCGGCGGGGGCGTCGACGCCCTCGAGCACGAGCGCCACCCAGGCGTCGGAGACGTCCTCGACCCAGGGGGCCGAGCCGGAGGGCACACGCCACGTCCGCCACGTCCGGCGCGTCGACGAGCATCAGCTCCCGGGGGGCGATGCGCATCGGCGTCGCGCCGTCGGGCGCCTCGAACGCGTCGCAGGCCTCCCTCGAAGCCAGCACCACGACGACCGACGGATGCTCGACCCGCAGCTCAGCCACGCATCCGCCCGCCTTCCGGGTCGTAGAACGGGGTCGGCACGACCCTCGCCGTCGCCCCCGACCCCGTCTCGAGCCGCTCCGGGAACCCCCCGTCGACGGTGCGCACCCATCCGAGGCCGATCGCGCGATCCAGCGCGATCGAGCGCTCCGCCGAGGTGATGCGACCGACCACGGTGCCCCTCACGATCAGCGGTTCGCCGCGCAGGGCGGCCGTGTCGGCGGGGCCGCCGGAGAACTCGAGCCCGACCTGCCGCCGTGAGGGCGGGAGCGAGCTCATGCGCTCGAGGGCCTGCTTGCCCACGAACCACGGCTTCGACATATCGACCGCCCACGACATGCGCAGCTTCGCGGGCGTGTCGTCGGGCATCGTGTCCTGGCCCAGGTAGATGTGCCCCTTCTCGAGTCGGAGCAGCTCGAGCGCATCGAGGCCGTGCGGTCGCAGGTCCCACTCGCGGCCCGCCTCGACGAGCGCGCGCCACAGGTCGGGACCGCGTCGCCGAGGGTGGTGCAGCTCGAACGCGAGCTCCCCGACGAATCCCGTGCGGACCGCGCGACACGGCACGCCCGCGACCGTCACGTCGGCGAACCCCCGGGAAGGCATGGCCCCCGCGTCGATCGGATCGTCGGTGAGGCGTTCGAGCAGGTCGCGCGCGTACGGACCGGCGACGTTGATCGCCCCCCACTGCGCCGTGCGATCCAGCACGTGGACGTCGAGCTCCAACCGGTCGGCGAGGTTCCGCAGACGCGCATCCATGCGCCCGGCGCCGCCGGAGGTCGAGGTGAGGTACCACTCCCCTTCGCCCGACGCGCGCGAGCAGGCCGTCGTCCATCACGTATCCCGCCTCGTCGAGCGTGAGCACGTAGCGGGTGCGGCCGGGTTCCAGGTCGTCGGTTCGGCACGGGAACAGCCGATCCACGAGCTCGTCGGCACCGGGGCCGGCGATCGTGAACTTGCCGAGGGTGCCGACGTCCATCACGCTCACGCGCTCGCGCACCGCCCGGTACTCCTCACGCCAGTCGCCGTAGGAGAACGGCCGCAGCCACCCGCCGGACCGATCGAGCCGCGCACCGGCCGCGACGTGCAGCTCGTGCAGCGACGTGCGCTTGTCGACGATCTCGTGCACGCCGGCGGCGAGCGACTCGAGCGTGACCGGGCGGGTCGGTGGACGCGCGGTCGTGCGAGGCGGGTCGGCGCCCTCCGGCGGCGACCCTCGGCCGCCGGCACGCGAGGCCGCGAAGCACGCGAGCGCCCGACCGCACATCGCGCCCTGGCACGGGCCCATCGTCGTCGTCGTGTAGCGCTTCAGGATCTCGGCGTTGCGGAAGCCCTCGTCCCAGGCCTGCTCGAGGTCGTGCATCGAGACGTCCTCGCACAGGCAGACGGTGCCGTCGTGCCCGCACGGACCGTCGTGTCGCGCCTCACCCGCCGCGTCACCGACGAGCGTGACGGCCTCATCCGGGCAGCGCCATGCGAGCCAGCCCGTCGCGCGGCGAGAGGCCGAGCGAGAGCACGAGCAGGTCGCAGTCGAAGCGCTTCCCCCGGCCGTCGCGTCGCAGCGCCACCGAGCGGAGCGACGAGCCGCCACGAGCCTCGAGCACCTCGCCGTCGACCACCACCTCGCCGACGCCGTCGGACGGCAGCCGGTCGACGAGAGCAGCCGACACGGCGACCGCGACGACCTCGACCCCGGTATCGATCAGCGTCCGAAGGTGATCGATGCCTTCCTCGGTGCGCACGACGACCACGGCCCGCTCGCCCGGGCGCACACCGTGGATCCCCGCCAGGCCCGCGGCGGCCCGGCCGAGCATCACGCCCGGCAGGTCGTTGCCGGGGAACACGCCGTGCTCCTCGACCGCGCCCGTCGCCACGATCACCCGAGACGGATACACGTGCACGAGCTCGCCGTCACCGGCGAGCGGCACGTGCAGCCCCTCGTAGATCCCGAGCGCGGTGAACCCTTCCAGGACCGAGACGGTCTCGAGCGACCGAACCTCGGCCGCGAGCTCGGCGAGGCGGTCCGCGGTGGGCCCCGGGGCGATCGCGTGGCCGATGCGGCCCTCGTCGCACACGAGCACCGAGCCGCCGGCGCCGGCGTCCCTCGCGGCGTCGAGCCCGGCGATGCCGGCGCCGATCACGAGCGTGCCCACGTGCTCGTGGCGGACGACCTGACGCGTCGCGGCCCTCGTGGGCGGCAGGGCGCCGAGCCCGGTCGCTCGCCTGATCACCCGCTCGGCGATGGGCCAGGCGAACCGCGGACGGACGAACGTCTTGTAGTAGAACCCGACGGGCATCACGCGGTGCAGCGAGTCGGTCACGTGCAGCAGGTCGCGCTCCGCGTTCGGGAATCCGCCCGGACGTTCGACGCGCATGCCGTCGGCGCACGGCGCGGTGCACGTATGCACGGCCGGGCGCTCGTCGACCGTCATCAGGCAGTTGGGGCAATCGCCGGTGCCGCAGTACAGACCGCGCCGACGGTGATACTTCAGCGACCGCGAGAACGTGCGGACGCCCGCCCGGTACAGGGCCGACGCGATGGTGTCGCCCTGCTCGAACGAGACGGGTCGCCCCTCGAACTCGATCGTGCCCACGTCAGGGCCCCTCGATCGCGTTCGTGCGCGTGTCTCGGGTCACGGTGGTCCATGTACGGCACCCCATCGCGTGGAACCACCGCTCGCGCTGCCACCCCTCGGGGTTCTCGGGCAGGTAGACACGGGCGAAGTCGGCCTCGGGGTCGGGCGCATCGAGCTCGCGCCACTCGCCGCCGAACGAGAACTCCGTGAACGGCCTCGGACCGCACCACGAGCACGGGATCTCGATCGCCACGGCCGATCCCTTACCCGGCGCGCTTCTTCAGGTCGCGCAGCACCCGGTGGGACGCCACGTACCCGGGGCGCCGGTCACCCCTCCCCCCGGATGCACGCCGGCGCCGCAGAGGTAGAGCCCCTCGACCGGCGTCGAGTAGCTCGACCAGCCGGGCAGGGGACGCATGAAGAAGAGCTGCTCGATGTTCAGGTCGCCGTGGAAGATGTTCCCCTCGGTGAGGCCGTAGGTGCGCTCGAGGTCGAGCGGCGTCACGGTGTAGCTGGCCTCGACCGCGCCCGGCACGTTCGGCGCGTACCGCCCGATGCGCTCGATCACCCGGTCGGTGAGCTCCTGCCTGCGGTCGTCCCACGTCCCTTCGCGCAGCTCGAACGGCAGGTACTGCACGAAGCAGGTCATCACGTGCCGGCCCGGCGCCACGGTCTGATCGACGAGCGTGTCGTCGACGTTCGACGCCGTGACGCAGTCGACCCAGAGCTCGTCGGGGAGCTCGCCCCACTGGTGCTGGTCGTAGCTGCGCTGCGCCTGTTCCAGGGTGGGCACGAGCGTCGCGAGCGACCGCTGGTTCGGGCTCGCGCCGGCGGGCATGCCCGTCCAGACGGGCTCCTCGCGGAGCGCGAGGTTCACCTTCGCGCACGGCCCGGACATCTTGATCGCGGCCACGTCGTCTCGGAAGTCCCCCGGCAGGTCGCCCTCCTCGAGCATGCCGAGGAACGTCCGCTTCGGATCCGCGTTCGAGACCACGACCCGGGCGACGATCTCCGTGCCGTCGTCGAGCACGACGCCCACGGCTCGCCCGTCGCGGGTCGCGATGCGCGTCGACCGGAGCGCTCGTGCGGATCTCCGCGCCGGCCTCGGTCGCCGCGGCCGCCATCGCCCGCGTGATCGAGCCCATGCCGCCGATCACGTGGCCGTTGAAGCCCTGCACCTCGTGCTCGCCACCGGAGAGCATGTGGAACATCAGCCCGATCGCCGTGCCCGGGCGGTACGGCGGGGCGTGCATGCCGTAGACGTTGTTCGCGAGGTAGAGCCGCTTGACCTCGTCGGACTCGAACCACCGGTCGACGAACTCACCGAGCGACCCCGTCGTGAACCGGACGAGGTCGGTGAGCTCGTCGCCGCCGAGCCCCTTGAGCCGCGTGTAGGCGCGCTTGCCCTCCTTCACCTTCCCCCAGCCGGTCGCGTACAGGTCTGGTGGCTCCTCGAGGAAGAACCCCTGCAGGTGGCCGGCGAGGCGGTGCAGCCGGTGCGTCACCTCGACGAACGTCTTCGCATCGGCCTTCGAGTAGCGAGCGATCTCTGAGGCCGTGCGCTCGTCCTGCTCCCACCACGCGAGCGTGCGGCCACCTTCGAGCACGACCTGCAGCGCAGGCTCGCAGGGCACCATGCGCAGCCCGTGCCGGGCCAGGCTCATGTCCTTGATGATCTCCGGCCGCAGCATCGACGCGATGTACGACGTGGTCGAGGCCCTCACGCCGGGCATGATCTCCTCGGTGACGCAGGCGCCGCCCACCACGTCACGGCGCTCGAGCACGAGGGTCTTCAGGCCGGCTCGGGCGAAGTAGAAGGCCGCCGTGAGGCCGTTGTGTCCTGCGCCGACCACGACGACGTCGTACCGCTGCTCCAACGATGACCCCCGTTCACGTTCCGAGGAAGCGCAGTCTGGCACGGGGAACGGGCCCGCACACACGGGGAACGTGACCCCGGGTTGCAGGTCGTCGGGTCAGCCGGGTTTCGTCAGCCAGCCGCTGTCGGCGGTGTTCCAGGCCCCGGCCAGGTAGCTGCCCGGGGCGGGATCCACCTCGTAGTAGTCGCCGCCCTCGCAGTCGAACGGGTACTGACCGTCGGACATCGGGTCGCAGGTCGTCCACCATCGTGCCGCCGCCGTCGAACCACGGCCCGCCGTCCGGGTAGCACATCACGTCGTCGGCCTCGTAGCAGTGCCCGGCGCCCGAGGTGTGCGGCGCCGAGAGCTGCACGGCGCCCAGCGTGTGTCCGACCTCGTGCAGGAAGACGTACGCCCCGACCCAGGTCGACCCACCGATCTCGACCAGCGCGAACCTCGGGCCGAGCTCGGTCCGGTTGTTCGCGTTCACGGCGGCATCGGGCTGGTCGTCCAGTAGATCGTGCCCTGGCCCGACGGCCCGTAGCAGCACGTGACGTTGTCGACGAAGACGACGTAGGTGAATCGGGGGGCGTCGAAGTCGGCGTCACCGAGGCCGTTCGCGACCCGATCCCGAGCGACCCGATCATGTCGGTGAACGTGAACGCCGTGTCTCCGATCGGCAGCAGCTCGATCGACGAGACGGTGATCCGCCGTGCCGTTCTTGCAGTACATGCGCAGGTGCTGCCCGTCGATCCCCGGGGTCTGCGCGTCGAGGTTCGCGTCGGCCATCGCGACCGAGTCCCGGACCCAGGCGCGGAACGTGGCCGCCCGCGACGCCGTGTCGCTCGGGTATCCGTAGAACACGCGGATGCGTCGTCCGTTCTTCCCGTTGCCGGCGCACAGCTCCGACGGTTCCGAGCGGGCTAACCGTCGCCGCCCTCGTCGCGACGCCCTCGACGGTCGGAGGGACCCGATCCCCGCCGTGGGTGCACAGCCCGTCGGCCACGGCGACGAGGCCCGGTCCGCACCCGGCGTCCGCTCCATGAACGGGAGACGCGACACCGGCAGCGGTGGGACCCGCGGAGGCGAAGACGACCGACACCAGGGCCATGGCCACCACGATCGGAACGGTCGCTCGCCGCATGCTGGAGGTGTCGGCCCACGAGGGCCGTCGCCTTGAGTCCGTCCTCAGTCGGATGAGCGGGCGATGGCGATGATCTCGGGGCTCGAGTCCGTGTGGGCGGAGCCGTCCCAGTCGCCCAGCCAGCGGACGTCGTCGAACCCCGTCGCGTCCAGATGCGCGGCGACCTCGTTCCGGGACCAGAACCGCAAGGTGCTCGGTGAGACGAAGCGCTCCCCCGTCTCGACGAATCGATGGCGTGTCTCGAACGTGATCAGCGGCGGCTCCACGTCGGTGACCTGGTACTCGACCTCCACCGCGCCGACGGCGGGTGCATCGACCCGCTCCCACGTGGCCTCGGCGGTCCACCCCTCCCACTCCCGCGCCCGCGGCTCGCGGGTCTCGAAGGCGAGAGACCCACCGGGCGCGAGGTGGCGCCGAGCGTTCGCGAGGACGGCGCGGACGTCGCGATCGTCGAGGAAGACCTGGAACACGTGCCCGTACATCACGATCAGATCGAACCGAGCGCCGAGGTCGACGTCGCGCGCATCTCCGCGCACCCAGCGGACGAGACCGCCTCCATCGCGAGAGCGAGCCACCGCGAGCATCGACTCGGCCGGGTCCACACCGGTCACGACGTGGCCTCGGTCCGCCCACGAGACGGCGAGGCGACCCGTCCCGCACCCGAGGTCGAGCAGGGCCATCGGCCCCGCACCCGCGAGCTCGAGGTAGAAGGCTGCATCCGGCGTCGGTGGGTTACAGGCGTCGTAGACCGAGGCCAGCCGTGGATCGGCGAAGACCGCGTCGACCGGCATCGAGGACCCTCAGGCCTCGAGCGAGGCGAGCATGCGCTCCTGCCACTCGACGGTCGCGGCGACCTGGTTGAACGTGAACACGTGCAGGGCCTCGATGCGCGCGCTCGGATCGGCGAACGCGGGCGCCATCCCCTCGAGCAGCGCGTCGGGACCGAACTTCCCGGGCGTCAGCAGGTGGCCGACCATGCGCTTGTTCTTCTTCAGGTACCGGGCGCTGTCGGCGATGCCGATGCGGGCGCTGATCGTCATGAGCTTGGTCATGTCGGCCACGCCCGGCGTGCCGAGGTGGACGGCGAGGGTCACGCCCTGGCGGCGCATCTCCGCGATCCATCGGACGATCGCGTCGGGGTTGAAGCACATCTGGGTCGTCATGTAGGACACGTACCGCTGCTTCTCGAGCAGCACCTCGAGCAGGCGCTGATCGCCGATGTCGGCGTGGCCCTCCGGGTAGCTCGGCGACCCGATCGTCTCGAACGGGTGGCCGAGCTCGTGCATCGCGCGGAGCAGGGCGAGTCCGTCGAGGAACTCGCCCGGGTCCTTGGCGTCACCCCCCACCACGAACGCCTCGCGGAACCCGGCCGCACGACATCGATCGAGGAGCGCGCCGAGGTGGGCGCGGTCGCGGATCATGTGGGCCGACAGGTGCGGCACGGCGTCGTGACCGCGGTCGGCCAGCTGCTCGGCGAGCTCGATCGTCGACTCGATGCCGTGGCTCGGCGACGCGGTCACCGTGACCGTCGCGCGCTCGGGCAGGGCCTCGGCGGCGCCCAGGGCGTTCTTCAGCGGGATCAGCTCGAACTTCGGCGCCCCCACGAGCGCACGCAGCGCGACCCGTTGCTCCTCGGGGAGCACGCCTCCTCGTCGTCTGCCGAGCCTCACCGCCACCTCGTTCCACCTTCCACGTGACCGCCGGACATGATGACCTATCGGCCGCGCGATCCGTGAACCCGAGCCGGACTCCCGGTCACCGTGGTCACACGTTCGAGTCCGGGAAGCTCGCCTTCTTCCGCTCGATCCACTCGCGCAGCTCCTCGTCCTTCGCCTCGTCGATCGGCGGCGCCTCGTACTCGGCGAGCGTGCGCTTCCAGACGGCGTTCGCGCGCATCGCGGCGTCCAGCGAGCCCTCCAGCTCCCACTGCTCGAACGAGTTGTTGTCGGCGATCTCCGACCGGTAGAAGGCGGTCTCGAAGTTCGCGAGCGTGTGCGCCGTGCCGAGGAAGTGCTGCCCGGGACCGTTCTCCACGATCGCATCGACCGCCTGGCCGTTCGGCGAGAGGTCCATGCCGTTCGCGAGCGCGTGCATCTGCCCGCACTGGTCGAGGTCGAGCACGAACTTCTCGTAGCCCATCGCGAGGCCGCCCTCGAGCCAGCCGGCGGCATGCAGCACGAAGTTCACGCCCGCCAGGATCGTGGGCTGCAGCGTGTTCGCCGACTCGTACGCGGCCTGCGCGTCGGCGACCTTCGAGGCCGTCAGCGACCCTCCGCTGCGGAACGGCACCCCGAGCCGGCGCGCACACGCCGCGAGCGCGTACAGCACGAGCGCCGGCTCGGGCGTGCCGAACGTCGGTGCCCCCGACTGCATCGACATCGACGACGCGAACGAGCCGAACACCACCGGCGCACCGGGGCGCACGAGCTGCACGTACGCCATGCCTGCCAGGGCCTCGGCGAGCGTCTGGGTCGCCGCCCCGGCGGCGGTCGCCGGGCTCATCGCCCCCGCGAGGATGAACGGGGTCATGATCACGGCCTGATTCGCCTCGGCGTACGCCTTCGCCGCGCCGAGCATGATCGTGTCCCACACGAGCGGCGAGTTCGCGTTGATCAGGCTCAGCACGTGCGGCCGCGCCTCGAGCGCGTCGGCCCCGAACAGGATGCGCGCCATCTCGACCGTGTCCTGGGCACGCTGAGGATGGGTCACCGACCCCATGAACGGCTTGTCCGAGTACCGCATGTGCGCGTAGACCATGTCGTAGTGCCGCTTGTTCACGGGCAGGTCGACCGGCTCGCACACGGTGCCGCCCGAGTGGTGCAGGTACGGGCTCGCGTAGGCGAGCTTCACGAAGTTGCGGAAGTCCTCGATCGTGCCGTACCGGCGCCCGCCGTCGAGGTCGCGCACGAACGGCGAGCCGTACGCCGGCGCGAGCACGGTCGCAGCGCCGCCGATGTGCACGGTGTTGGCGGGGTTGCGGGCGACCTGGTCGAACTCGCGGGGCGCCGTGGCCTGCACGAGCTGGCGAGCCAGCCCGCGAGGGAACCGCACCCGCTCGCCGTCGACGTCGCAGCCGGCTCCCGCCAGCAGCTCGAGCGCGTCGGGCGCCTCGCGGAAGTCGATGCCGACCTGCTCGAGGATCGTGTCGGCGTTGTGCTCGATCGTCGCGATGCCCTCCTCGCTCACCATCTCGACCGGCGTCAGCTGGCGGGTGATGAAGGGCACCCGCTCGGCGACCGCGGCGAGGCGGGCGGCCGCACGCCCCTCCCGTCCGCCGGTGCGACGCCGGCGCGGCGCCGCCTCGGGCGTGGCTGCGGTGTCGTCGCTCATGTGCTGCTCCTCTCGTGGTCGCTGGTGCGTCGACGGCGACGGGGGCGATCGCCCGACGTGACGGTGCGCGGTGGCGGGCAGGTCGACGGCGGCGCCCAGCCGCGGGAAGGGGTCGGTGGCGTGCGGGATCCCCATCGCCCCGACGAAGTGCTCCTGGAACCGCGGTTCCACGGCGGTCTCCAGCTTCTCCACGCGTCGCACGACGGCCTCGATCTCGTCGCGCGCTGCCCGGTTCAGCAACGCGATGCGGGCGCCGGTGCCGGCGGCGTTCCCGGCGCTCGTGATGTGCTCGGGGTCGCAGTCGGGCACGAGCCCGAGCACCATCGCGTGCACGGGGTCGATGTGGGCGCCGAACGCGCCCGCCAAGCGGATGCGGTCGACGGTCTCGATGCCGAGGGCGTCCATCAGCAGGCGGCACCCGGCGTACAGGGCCCCCTTCGCGAGCTGGATCTGCCGCACGTCGTTCTGCGTGATCGCGAGGCGCGGGGCCCCGGGCGCATCGTGCAGCACGTAGGTGAACGTCCGCTCGTCGGCGACGATGCGATCGCTGCGGTCGGCGAGCGAGCCGTCGATCACGCCGTCGGTGGTGATCACGCCCGCCAGGAAGAGCTCCGCGATCGCCTCGATGATGCCGCTGCCCGCGACCCCGGTCACGGAGGAGGCGTCGAACCCCGGCTCGTCGCTCCACCGATCGTCGCCGATCACCCGGAACCTCGGCTCGAGCGTCTCGCGGTCGATGCGGACGCGCTCGATCGCTCCCGGCGCGGCGCGCTGCCCGCAGGAGATCTGGGCACCCTCGAACGCCGGACCGGTGGGGCTCGACGCCGCCAGCAGCCGGTCGCGGTTGCCCAGCACGATCTCGGCGTTCGTGCCGACGTCGACGATGAGGTTCACCGTGTCCTGGTCGTGCGGCGCCTCGGAGAGGATCACGCCGGCCGTGTCGGCGCCCACGTGCCCGGCGATGCACGGCAGCACGTACACGCGCGCCCCGGCGTTCGTCGTCGTGAGATCGAGCTCGTGGGCCGACCGATGCACGGCCTCGTCGGTCGCGAGGGCGAACGGCGCGCCGCCGAGCTCGGTCGGATCGAGCCCGAGGAAGAGGTGGTGCATGATCGGGTTGCCGACGATCGTGAGCTCGAGCACGTCGGTCGCGTCGGCGCCGGCCTGCGCGCACAGGTCGGCGATCAGCCCGTCGACGCACGTCTCGGATCGCGGCGGTCAGCTCGGCCTCGGAGCCCGGATGCATCATCACGTAGCTCACCCGGCTCATCAGGTCCTCGCCGAAGCGGATCTGAGGGTTCATCGCACCGGCGCTCGCGAGCACCTCCCCCGTATGCAGGTCGCAGAGGTGTCCGGCCACCGTGGTCGAGCCGACGTCGAACGCCACCCCGAGCGCGACATCGTGGAACCCCGGCCACGTCGCCGTGATCGTCGCTCGCGTCGTGCACGGCCACCGTGACCTTCCAGTCGTCGGCGCGCAGGGTCCGTTGCAGCGACGCGAGCACGTGCGGATCACAGGAGAGCCCCGTGAGCCCCCAGTCGCGCTCGAGCGCCTCACCCAGGCGCTGCAGGTCACCGCTCGGGTCGGCGAGATCGGGCTCGCGCACCTCCACGTAGTGCAGCCGCACGACCGGATCGATCTCGATCGGATGCGCGTCGGCCTCCTTGCGCACGACCTGCCGATGCAGCTGGCTCTCCGGCGGCACGTCGACGACGAGGTCGCCCGTCACGCGCGCATGGCATCCCAGACGGCGGTCGGCGGACAGGCCGGATCGTTCGCGGTAGCGGGTCTCGGGCTCGCTGAACGGGGTCAGGTGGTCGCCGCGCGAGGTGATGCCGTGTTTGGCGAACGCACCTTCGGCGACGACGACCTGGCAGCGTCCGCAGATGCCGCGCCCGCCGCAGACCGAGTCGAGGTCGACCCCGAGCGAGCGGGCGGCGTCGAGCAGGTTCGTCCCGTCGGCGATGCGGCCCCGCTTCCCCGAGGGCGTGAAGACGACGAGCGAGCCCTCGGCCTCGGTCACGGCTGAGGGGACACCTCCGGGACGTCAGACGCCGGGGCGGTGCGGCGACCCGCCCGACCTCCACGACGACGTCCGGTCGCCGAGCCGCCCTCGCTGCGCCCCTCCCCGTACCGGCCGATCCACGCCGCCGCGTGCCGGTCGGTGCCCATCAGCACGTCGGCGGCCATCACGGCCTGACGCACCTCCTCGTGCAGGGGCGAGGTGATCGCGCTCGTCATGCCGTTCGCGATCGCCATCGCGAGGAAGGCGCCGTTCAGCCCGTTGCGGTTGGGCAGTCCGAACGAGACGTTCGAGGCGCCGCACGTCGTGTTCACGCCGAGCTCGTCGTGCAACCGCCGCACGAGCGCGAACACCTGACGCCCGGCGGTGCCCATCGCCCCCACCGGCATCACGAGCGGATCGACCACGATGTCGTGGGCGGGGATGCCGTGGTCGGCGGCCGCGCGCACGATCTTCTCGGCGACGGCGAACCGCACGTCGGGGTCCTCGCTGATGCCGGTCTCGTCGTTCGTGATCGCGACCACCGCCGCACCGTGTTTGGCGACGAGCGGCAGCACCGACTCGATGCGATCGTCCTCCCCGGTGACGGAGTTCACGAGCGGCTTCCCCTCGTAGACCGCGAGCCCGGCCTCGAGCGCGGCCACGATCGACGAGTCGATCGAGAGCGGCACGTCGGTGAGCGACTGCACGAGCCTCACGGTCTCGGCGAGGATCGCCGGCTCGTCGGCCAGCGGGATGCCGGCGTTGACGTCGAGCATGTGCGCCCCGGCGGCGACCTGCGCCTGGGTGTCGGCGATCACGGTGGTGAAGTCGCCCGCCTTCATCTCGTCGGCGAGCTTCTTCCGCCCGGTCGGGTTGATGCGCTCCCCGATGATCACGAAGGGCCGGCCGGTGCCGATCACGACCTCGCGGGTCGCGGAGCTGACGACGGTCTCGGCCACGGCTATCCGTCCTCGCCCGAGGGCCGCACGGCGTCGCCGGCACCGCTCACGTCGGTCCCGCCCTGCACGCCGCCCGCACGGATCGTCGCCTTCAGCAGATCCTCGTCCCAGTCGGAGAGGATCTTCACGGTCTCGGTGTCGACCTCGTGCTGCAGGTCGTCGCCGCACTCCCGCGTGTCCATCCGCATCTGCTCGGTGTAGTCGTCGGAGCCGATCAGCCCGGCGACCATCGCGGCGGCGTCGACGGCTTCCTGGAACCGGTCGGGCAGCAGCGCCCGGGCGCTCTCGCCGCCCTCGCCGCGAGCGAGGACCTGCATCGGGATGTCGCGCCAGCGGATCACCGTCAGCTCTGCCACATCGCTCCCCTTCCTGATCGCGTCGGATCTCGGCGACGCCTGCTCCTACGACGCCGTCGCGGCCGCCCGCTTGGCCATCACGAGCGCCTGCGCGGTCTCGGCCGCCACCGCGGCATCGCGGCAGTAGGCGTCGGCGCCCACCGCCTTGCCGAACTCCTCGTTCAGCGGCGCACCGCCCACGAGCACGATGTACCGCTCGCGCAGCCCCTTGGCCTCGAGCTCGTCGATCACGACCTTCATGTAGGGCATCGTCGTCGTGAGCAGGGCGCTCATGCCCAGGATGTCGGGCTGGTGCTCCTCGAGCGCCGCGAGGTAGTCCTCGACGGGGTTGTTGATGCCGAGGTCGATCACGTCGAACCCGGCTCCCTCGAGCATCATCGCGACCAGGTTCTTGCCGATGTCGTGGATGTCGCCCTTCACCGTGCCGATCACGACCGTGCCCATGCGCTCGGCCCCGGTCTCGGCCAGCAGCGGGCGCAGCACCTCCATGCCGGCCTTCATCGCGTTGGCCGCCAACAGCACCTCGGGCACGAACAGGATGCCGTCGCGGAAGTCGATGCCCACGATGCGCATCCCCTCGACCAACGCGTCGTTCAGGACCCGGTCGGCGGCCCATCCACGGCTCAACAGGATGTTCGTGCCCTCGAAGATCTCGGGGGCCAACCCGTCGTAGAGGTCGTCGTGCATCTGCTTGACGAGCTCCTCGTCGGGAAGCGTCGAGAGATCGAGCTCTTCTTCGTCGGTCATGTCGCCTCCCTCCGCTGCCGTGTCACACCTTCTGCCGTTCGCCCTTGGGGTCCCAGAGCGGGTCGTTCGTCACGGTGGCCGCCAGCCGCTCACCGAAGTACTCCACCTCGATCGGGGTGCCCTCGACCGCCAGCTCGGCCGGCAGGTAGCCGTAGACGATGCCGCGCCCGATCGAGTACCCGTAGTTCGCGCTCGTCACGTACGACACGACGCGGCCGTCGTGCCACATGGGCTCCTTGCCCATCACGACCGCGCGATCGTCGTCGAGCGTCAGGCAGCTGAGCCGCTGCGCGGGGCCGCCGGCGTCGCGGATCGCCTCGAGCGCGGCCTTCCCGGTGAAGTCCTTGTCCCAGCGCACCGCGAAGCCGAGTCCGGCCGCGAGCGGATCGTGCTCGGTGTCGATGTCCTGCGCCCACAGGCGGTAGCCCTTCTCGAGCCGCAGCGAGTCGAAGGCGCCGCCGCCCGCCGCGACCAGGCCGTGCTCTCGGCCCGCCTCCCAGAGCACGTCCCACGCCCGCTGACCCATCGCGATCTGCCCGTAGAGCTCCCAGCCGAGCTCGCCCGCGTAGCTGATGCGCTGGGCCCACACCGGCGTGACCTCGCCGATGCTCAGGTACCGCGCCGTCAGGTACGGGAACGCCTCGTTCGACACGTCGACGTCGGTCACGGCGGACAGCACGTCGCGTGCCCTCGGCCCCCACAGGCCGAGCGCGAACAACGACCCGGTGCGCACCGTGATGTGCACCCGCTCCTCGTCGCGGATCTGCGAGCGCAGGAACGCCTCGTCGTGATGGCCCGACCCGCCGCCGGTCACGACGCGGAACCGGTTCCGGTCCTTGCGCGTGACCGTGAGGTCGAGGCGGATGCCGCCACGCTGGGTGAGCGCGGCGGTGTAGACGACCGAGCCGACCGGCCGGTCGATGCGGTTCGCGAACACCCGCTCGAGGTAGGCGAGCGCATCCGGCCCGGTCACGTCGAACTTCGCGAACGGCGTGATGTCGAACAGGGCCACGCCCTCGCGGGTCGCGAGGTGCTCGGCACCGACCTCGGGGGACCAGCCGCGCGCCGCCCACCCCGACCGTCGCGCCCATTCGTGCGTGACACCACCGACCAGCTCCCGGTTCGCCGCGAACCACTGCGGCCGCTCCCACCCCGCCCCCTGGAAGAACTCCGCACCGAGCTCCCGATGGCGCTCGTAGAAGGGCGTGAGCTTGAGGCCCCTCGGCGTCGACGGCTGCTGCAGCGGATGGATGATGTCGTAGACCTCGCGGTACTGCTGCTTCCCGCGTTCGAGCACGTAGGGCGCCGTGGTCTGGAACGGATAGAAGCGATTCGCGTCGGCCTCGGCCAGGTCGTAGCCGGGCGAGCCTTCGACCATCCACTCGACCGCCTGGCGGGCCATGCCGCCGGCGTGGGTGACCCACACCGCCTCGCAGACCCAGAAGCCGCGCACCGAGGCGCTCTCGCCGACGATCGAGCCTGCGTCGGGCGTGAACGAGAACATGCCGTTCAACGTGCGTGCAGGGTCGGAAGGCCGCATGTGACCGGCGAGCGCCGGGAACATGCGGGCGGCCTCCGTCTCGCACAGATCGAAGTCCGCGGGCGTGAACGGCATCAGCGACGGCTGCATCGAGCCGCCCGGCGCCCGGATCCCCGCCTGCGGCGTGACGATCGGCTCGTGGCGGTAGTTGCCGACGCCGAAGTGGTCCTCGCGCTGGCGGAAGTAGAGCGACATGTCCTGATGACGGACCACCGGCTGCCGCGCCCACGCGTCGCCGTCCACGCCGACGAGCTCGGGGATCGGGTCGGTCCACACCAGCTGGTGCTGCACGGCCACGAGCGGGATCGGCACCCCGGCGAGCGCGCCGACCGTCGGTCCCCAGATGCCCGCGCACAGCAGCACCCGCTCGCACTCCACCGAGCCGCGATCGGTCTGCACGCCGTGCACACGCCCGGCACGGATGTCGAACCCGGTGACGGTCACCCCGCCCTCGAACCCGACGCCGGCGGCCTGCGCCTTCCGCGCGAGGGCCTCCACGATCTTCACGCCCTTGCCCGCGCCGTCGCTCGGCACCCAGTACGCGCCGAGGATCGACGAGGGGTCGAGGAGCGGCGAACGCTCGGCGGCCTCGGCGGGGCTCAGCAGCTCGGTGCCCTCGATGCCGTAGGAACGCGCGAACCCCTGGCGGCGCTTCAGCTCCTGCATGCGCTCGACGGTCGTCGCGACCTCGAGACCCCCGACGCCGTACCAGACCTGCTCTCCGTCGAGATCGAGCGAGTCGTACAGGGCGACCGAGTCCTGCGCGATCCGGCACATCGTGCGCGACCCGTTCGTCTGGAAGATGATGCCCGGCGCGTGGCTCGTCGAGCCGCCGGTCTCGAACAGGGGGCCCTGCTCGAGCACGAGCACGTCGGTGACGCCGAGCTCGGTCAGGTGATAGGCGGCAGACACGCCGACGATGCCGGCGCCGATGATGACGGTCTGCGCGCGATCCCGCATGCCTGGCAACTCCCGCTCCTGGCGACCGCGCCATCGTCCCACGGCCGAGTGCGCGGGCAACATCCTGGTCGCGCGATGCGCAACCCCGCGGGAGCCGCTCCGGTCATCTCCGCGGCGGGCGAGATCTCCTCGACGTGGTCGGGCGTGTGGTGCACGGCGGGAACCGAGCCGAGTCGGCCCGCCTGGAAGTCCTCGAACGCCGTGACGAGCTCGTCACGGGTGTTCATCACGAACGGCCCGTACCACGCCACGGGTTCACGGATCGGACGGCCGCCGAGCACGAGCACCTCGAGCTCGGGTGTCCGGGACTCCTGCCTCGTCGATGCGGCGAGACGCAGGCCGTCGCCGGCGCCGAACACCGCGAGCTGGCCGGTGTCGATCGGCCTCGCCTCGACGCCGACCGAGCCCGCCCCCGCCAGCACGTAGGCGAGGGCGTTGTACGAGGGGTCCCACGGCAGATCGAGCGTCGCCCCCGCCGAAAGCGTCGCATGCAGCAGCGTGATCGGGGTGTACGTGTCTCCCGGCCCCGCGTGCCCGGCGAGCGAGCCCGCGATCACACGCACCAGCGCCCCGCCGTCGCTCGACGCGAGCAGACCGACCTCCCCGGCCCGCAGGTCCTGGTACCGAGGCGGCGCCCACTTCTCGGCCTTCGGCAGGTTCACCCAGAGCTGGATGCCGTGGAACAACCCGCCGCTCACGACCAACGCTTCCGGCGGCTTCTCGATGTGCAGGATGCCCGCACCGGCGGTCATCCACTGCGTGTCGCCGTTCGTGATCGAGCCACCGCCACCGTTCGAATCCTCGTGCTCGAACGTGCCGTCGATGATGTA
>CAWGUD010000016.1:0-254773 GCA_963825685.1 uncultured Actinomycetes bacterium
GCGTCGGCGCCATGTCGATCAGCGCGGGAGTCTGCGAGAACGGCTTCACGTTCGGGCCGACCGCGACGATCACGCCTTCCATGCGGTGGTCGCCGCTCACCCAGTCGGCGTCTTCGATCGCGCTCTTGGCGTGCGTGAGCGAGTAGCCCTCGTTCGGCACCATCATGATGTCGGGCGCGGTGTCGGCGAACTTCCCACTCGGGAAGACGTCCTCGCGCTTCGCGATCGACTTCACCGGGGTCTTGCCGGTCTTCGGGTCAACATATGACCCGAGCCGGTCCATGAGCTCGTCGCGCACCTTGTCGTAGTCGCCCGGGTCGACGATGCCGTCGATGTCGCGTCCGGCCAGGTTGATCGAGACGCCCTCGCCGGTCGAGCGGATCGTCGTGTACGCCCTCGTCTTCGCCCAGTTCACCGACTGCGGCAGGGCGACCTTCCCGTGCAGGCCCAGCGTGTCGTAGACCTTGCGCGCGACCTTGCGCACGGGCCCCCACTGCATCGGGCCGAACACGGCATTGCTCGCGGAAAAGTCGAGATAGCCGAACTCGTGCAGCATGCGGTCCATGTTCACCGCGCGGGTACACGACTGGAAGCCGTGGTCGCTGATGAACAGGATGATGTCGTCCTCGCGCGCCCGAGACACGAACGAGCCGATCGCGTCGTCGGTCTGGCGGAAGATGTCGGCCACCTTCTTGCCGATGCGCGTGTCCTTGTTCTCGAGGTAGTCGGGGTGGTCGGGCGCGATGTAGTTGCTCAGGCAGTGCTGCGTGCGGTCGATGCTCACCCACACGCTCGCCATCAGGTCCCAGTCGGTGTTGTCCATCAGCCACTCCGACGCCTTGATGCGCTTGCCCGTGACCTCGAACGCCTCGTCGAGGTAAGCGTCGGGCTTGTTGTGGTAGGTCGTCCAGCTCATGCCGTTGATCGGCCACTCGAGCCCGGCCTTCTGCAGCTGCTCGGGCATGTCGGCCGGCATCGTGAACTGGCGGTTCTTGGGCAGCACCCCGCCGGCGGCCAGCGAGCCCTCGATCGCGGGCGGCGGGAACGTGAGCGGCACGTCGAGCAGCAGCTGCTTCTTCTTCGCGGCGGTCAGGTCGTCGAGGAACGTGCGCGCCTTGATCGACTTGTAGGTCACCGGGTACTGCTTGTGCGTGCCCGGCACCGTCTCGAGGATGTCGTACACGCCGTGGTCCACCGGGTCGACCCCGGTGAGGAAGCTCGGCCAGGCCGACCAGCTGTGCGTGGGCACCGTGCTGCGCAGCACGTCGCGCTGCCCCCGGTCGATCAGGGCCTGCAGGTTCGGCAGGGCGCCCTGCTCCAGCAGGGGGTCGAGGATGCGCCAGTCGGCGCCATCCCACGCGATCAGGATCACTCGTGACATCTAGGAACTCCGTTTCCGCAGGTCAGGGATGCAAGCGAGTGTACCGAAGGGCAGACGTGCCCTTGCCGCTATCGACTCCGGTCGCTGGAGGCCCGGACCCGGTCCGTCGAACGCCGAGCCCGCTCAGCTCTCCGGGTCGTACCCGATCTCGCGCACTTCCTGTGCGCACCGGCACGCCTCGGCGATCTTCGCAGCCCACATCAGCGCGTCCTCGCGCGACGGGACTTCGATGATCGAGAAGCCGCCGACGACCGCCTTGGTCCCCGGGAACGGTCCGTCCGTGACCGTGCCGTCGGTGGCCACGATGCTCGCCTGCTGACGCTCCACGCCGGCGCCGAAGATCCGACACCCGCGTCCTTGGCCTCCTGGACCACCCGCCGCGCCGCCTCGCCGACCGCCGGGAGGTCCTCCTCGGGGAAGTCCATCGATCCGTCGTCGAACGAGATCAGGTACCGCTCCATCGTGTTCGCCTCCTTGTCCGGCGACCACCCGGCCGCCTCGTCGCTGCTCTCTGTTGGACGGACCGTGCGTCAGCTTCTCATCGGTCGTCTCGCCCCACTCCAGCGCGGGAGGGAGACCAGCCGAGGGCCGCCCACATCCGCCTTCGGCAGTCTGACGTGTCGCCCGCTGCCACACGCTGCCCGGAAGAACCACGCCCGATGTCAGGTTGCGATGGGAACATCGCCGGGCTCGGACCCCCACGGGATCGCTCGGCGACCATCGGAGGGACATGCACAGCGTGGAGACACGAACCCACATCGCGCCGCCGCAGGCGACCCGCCGGGACTGGATCGGTCTCGGCGTGCTCGCGCTCGCGTGCCTGCTCTACGCGATGGACCTCACCGTGCTGCACCTGGCCGTGCCGTCCCTCAGCGCCGACCTCGAGCCGAGCGGCTCGGAGCTGCTGTGGATCGTCGACATCTACGGGTTCATGGTCGCCGGCTTCCTGATCACGATGGGCACGCTCGGCGACCGCATCGGGCGGCGGCGGCTCCTGATGATCGGCGCGGCGGCGTTCGCGGCCGTCTCGGTGCTCGCGGCGTTCTCCACGAGCCCCGAGATGCTGATCGCGACGAGGGCGCTGCAGGGCGTCGCAGGGCGCCACGTTCGCGCCGGCGACGCTCTCGCTGATCTTCAACATGTTCCTCGACCCCCGGCAGCGCACGATCGCGGTCGGCGTGTGGATCGCCGGGTTCTCGGCCGGCAGCGCCGTGGGTCCGGTGGCGGGCGGACTGCTGCTCGAGCACTTCTGGTGGGGCTCCGTCTTCCTGATGGCGGTGCCGGTGATGGCGCTGTTGCTCGTGCTCGGACCGAGGCTGCTGCCCGAGTTCCGTGACCCGAACGCCGGGCGGCTCGACCTGACGAGCGCGGCGATCTCGCTCGTCGCGATCCTGTCCGTGATCTTCGGGCTGAAGCAGATCGCCCAGGAAGGCATCGACCTGCTGCCGATCGTGACGATCGTGATGGGTGCCGTGCTCGGCGTCGTGTTCGTGCGGCGGCAGCGATCGCTCGACGACCCGATGATCGACCTCGAGCTGTTCCGGAACCGGGCGTTCAACGCGGCGCTCACGACGAACGTGCTCGGCATCTTCATCGCGTTCGGGTACTTCCTGTTCGTCGCGCAGTACCTGCAGCTCGTGCTCGGGCTCTCGCCGCTCGAGGCGGGGCTGTGGTCGCTGCCCTCGGCCGTGGGGTTCATCGTGGGCTCGCAGGTCGGGCCCGTGCTGCTGCACCGCTACCGCCCCGCCTACGTGATCGCGACCGGGCTGGCGATGGCGGCCGTCGCGCTCGCGATGCTGACCCAGCTCGACGGGTCGGCCGAGCTGCGCACGCTGGTCGGGGCGTCGGTGATCATCTCGCTCGGACTGGCGCCGGTGTTCACGGCGACCACCGATCTGATCGTGGGGTCGGCGCCGCCGGAGGAGGCGGGCGCGGCGTCGGGCATCTCCGAGACGGGCGCGGAGCTCGGTGGCGCGCTCGGCATCGCGATCCTCGGCAGCATCGGCACGGCCGTGTACCGCGCCCAGTTCGTCGACCTCGTGCCCGCCGGCGTGCCGGCCGGGGCGACGGAGGCGGCCCGCGACACGCTCGGCGCCGCCGGCGCCGAGGCCGAGCGGCTGCCGGCCGATCTCGGCGCGCAGCTGCTCGACGCCGCCCGGGAGGCGTTCGTGCGCGGCATGCGCGC
Organism: uncultured Actinomycetes bacterium; assembly: GCA_963825685.1. Classification (GTDB taxonomy): domain Bacteria; phylum Actinomycetota; class UBA4738; order UBA4738; family HRBIN12; genus JAOUEA01. Next base: position 3,567 of record CAWGUD010000016.1, read on the forward strand.
GAGCACGATCGTGGCCATGGTGGTGGCGGTCGCGGTCGCCGTCGTGGCGCTGACGATGCTGCGCGACGTGCGGTCGGGCGCCGAGACCGAGGCGGCCTCCGACGACCTGGTTACGGGTCGCAACGCGCTCGGGAGTCCGGAGGCATCGGAACTCGCCTGAGGGAAGGGTTCGAGTCACCCCGACCTCGTCGTAGCGTTTGCCGATGCATCGCCGGCATGTTCACCTAGATCGATCCGTCCGCACGCACGGTCGTGCTCGTCGAGGGCGTGAGCGACCAGCGCGCCCTCGAGACCCTCGCTGCGAGGCGCGGACACGATCTGTCCTCGGCGGGCGTCGCGATCGTCGCGATGGGCGGCTCGAAGAACGTCCGGTACGCGGTCGACCGGTTCGGCCCCGCCGGGCTCGACCTGGGGCTGGCAGGGCTCGTCGACGCGCCCGAGGAAGGCGACTACCGGCGCGCGCTCGAGCGGGCCGGGCTGACGGCTCGGTCCGACGCGAGCCGATCTCGAGCGTCTCGGCTTCTTCGTCTGCGAGGCGGACCTCGAGGACGAGCTGATCCGAGCCCTCGGCCCGGCACGGGTCGAGGCGATCCTCGAGGCGCGCGGCGATCTCTCGACGTTCCGCACGTTCCAGCGGCAGCCGGCGCAGCGCGGTCGTGCGATCGAGGCGCAGCTGCGGCGGTTCATGGGCACGAAGGGCGGACGCAAGGAGGCGTACGCCGCCCACCTCGTCGAGGCGCTCGACCTCGGCGAGATGCCGCGCCCGCTCGACCTGCTGCTCCGCCACGTGACCGCCACCGACGCCTGACCGCGGATAGAGAGCTACGTCGGCAAGCTAGGGTCAACGGGACATGCCTACGAGCCCGAACGATGACGGCGCGCGCCTGCAGCTTCCGCCTCTATCAGGCGACCGCGTGGTTCATCCTCGCTGACGGCCCCGACGAGCGCCTTCCAGTGCGGCTTCCGTAGCTGCTCACGCCGGCAGCAGGTAGCTCCAGCGCTCGTCCCACGAGATCCACGCCTGGCGCTGCGCCGATCCCTCCGGCAGCCGGCGATCCAGCGGGGTCACGACCGACAGCCGCGCGCTGTCCGGGCCTTCGACCAGGTACCGAACCACCGAACCCTGGAACGTCTCCTCGAGCACGCGCACGGCCATGCCGGCGCGACCGTTCGGACCACCCTCGGCGGTCAGCGACAGGTGCTCCGGTCGCAATACGAGCACGCCCGACGAGCCCGCGACCGTGTCAGGCGACGCGCCCGAGACGCGGGCGAGCCCCTGCCCCGGCAGCGTGACCGACCACGTGTCGCCGTCGCGCGAGCCGACCTGCACGGGTATCAGGCTCGCCTGGCCGATGAAGCCGGCAACGAACACCGACGCCGGGCGCAGGTAGACCTCTTCGGGAGTGCCGAGGTGCTCCACGCGTCCCTCGTTCATCACGGCGATGCGATCGCTCATCGTGATGGCCTCGCCCTGGTCGTGGGTGACGTAGACGAACGAGATGCCGACCTCGCGCTGGATGCGCTTCAGCTCGAACTGCATCTCCTCGCGCAGCTTCAGGTCGAGCGCGCCGAGGGGTTCGTCGAGCAGCAGCACGGCCGGGCGGTTCGCGAGCGCGCGGGCGAGCGCGACCCGCTGCTGCTGGCCGCCGGAGAGCTCGCGCGGGTAGCGCTCGCGCGTAGCCCTGCAGGCGCACGGCCTCGAGCACCTCCCCCACGCGGGTGCGCACGTCCTGCTTCGAGAGCTTCTTGCGCTCCGGGCCGAAGGCGATGTTCTGCGCGACGGTCATGTGCGGGAACAGCGCGTAGCTCTGGAACACCAGGTTCGTGTCTCGCCGGTACGGCGGCAGGTTCGAGGCGTCGGAGCCGTTGATCAGCACCTGTCCCTCGGTCGGCACCTCGAAACCGGCGAGCATGCGCAGCGTCGTCGTCTTGCCGCAGCCGCTCGGGCCGAGCAGCGAGAAGAACTCGCTCGCGCCCACCGTGAAGCTCACGTGGTCGACCGCGGTGACGTCGCCGAAGCGCTTGACGACGTCGCGCAGTTCCAGGGCGGCCGGCTCGTTCATGCGTTCGCCTCCAGTCGTCGGATCCTGGCGCCCCGGTAGCCCGCAAGAGCGACCACGACCGAGAGCGCCAGCAGCATGAAGCTCATCGCGGCGCCGATGCCCCAGTTCCCGGCCTCGAGCACCTGTTCCTGGATCGCGTTGCCCATCATGTAGCCCGACGTGCCACCGACGAGCGCCGGCGTGGCGAACTCGGAGAACATCGGGATGTACACGATGATGATCGCGACGAAGATGCCGGGCGCCGCGAGCGGCAGCAGCAGCTTGCGGAACGTGGTCGTGAGGCGGGAACCGAGGTCGTTCGCGGCCTCGAGCAGATCGGGCTCGACCGCCTTGAGGGCGGCGTAGATCGGGATCGTCGTGTACGGGATGTACGTGGTCGCGAGCACGATCACGACCGAGAGGCGCGTGAACAGCAGCGCGTCGATGGGCGCGTCGATCACGCCCACCGCCTGCAGCACGGAGTTCACCACCCCCTCGCGACCGAGCATCGTGCGCCAGGCGTAGATGCGGATCAGCGGGTTCAACTCTCCGGCCATGACGAACAGCAAGAGCAGCAGCAGCTCGTAGCGCGCCGGCACCCGGAACGCAAGCAGGTAGGCGATCGGCACGGCCACGACGAGCATCACCGCCATCGAGATCGAGCAGATCAGCACCGTGTTCCACACGACCTTCAGGTAGGTGGGGTCAGTGAAGATCGTGGCGTAGTTGTCGAGCGTGAACCCGCCGACGCCGGTGATCGAGCGGCGCTGGAAGCTCATCCAGAACAGCAGCGCGAGCGGTCCGCCGAACAGCACGAGCAACCAGACCGACGGCGGCAGGGCGAACCCGGCGACCCGCGAGGCGACCCGCCCGCGACCGGTGGTCTCTGGCTGCGCGGTCGCGACGGCCATCGCTACCGCACCTGCCCCGCGAGCACGCCGGCCACCGCGTCGGCGTCCAAGCCGCCCGTCTTCTTCTTCGAGCCCACGGTGAGCCGCCAGGCGAGGAGCACCACGATCACCTGCACGACCGAGACGAGCGTGCTGATCGCGTTCACGATCGGCACGTTCTGAGCATGGCGCAGCGTCGAGAACACCCAGATCGGGAACGTGAGCTCGAACCCACCGGTGAAGAAGCTGATCACGAAGTTGTTGAACGAGTAGCTGAACGCGAAGATCGCCGACGCCGCGAGCGCCGGCGCCACGTGCGGCAGCACGATGTAGCGCAGCACCTCGCGCGGCTGCGCGCCGAGGTCGAGCGCGGCCTCCTCGATGCGGTGATCGAATCGCACGAGGCGCGCTCCCACGATCGCGGCGACCAGCGGGAACGCCACCGTCACGTGCATCACGCCGATCGTGCGCAAGCTGAGCGGCACGTTGAGCCGGTTGAAGAACATCAGCGCCCCGACGCCGACGAGCAGCCAGGGCACGACGAGCGGGGCGGCGACGAGCCCCGCGACCCCGCCACGCAGCCGGTAGCGGAACCGCGTGATCGCGAACGCGGCCAGCGTCCCGAGGATCAGAGAAACAGGGGTCACGACGAGCGCCACGGCGAGCGAGTTCTTCAGCCCTTCCAGCAGCACGGGGTTCGAGAGCGCGTCGGTGTACCAGCGCGTCGTGAAGGCCTCGAACGGCAGGGCGATCACGATCGAGTCGTTGAACGAGAAGATCGCGAGTACGAGCAGCGGCCCGTAGAGCAGGAACACCACCACGAGCAGGAACACGACGCTCGCCGCGATCGAGGCGACGCGGGAGGGCCGGGGCTTGGCGCGAGGTGAGGAGGCGGCGCCGGGCACCGCGCCGCCTCCCCCCTCGCGGGTCGAGACCTGTGCTACGAGCTCGTCGTGTTCCTGCGTCGCGCGCTCCTCACCGGACGATCGCTTACGCGGCCTTGAACTCCCGCCAGACCTGCTGCCACGCGTCGTAGTTCTCGGGCACCGAGTACGGGATCGCGTTCTCGAAGCTGCCCGGATCCTCGAGACCGGCTTCCTCGACCGTCTTCGCCGAGACCGCGTCGAGCGTGGCCTCGTTCGACACCAGGTAGAAGAAGTTCTCTGCCTGCCAGCCCTGGGTCTCGGGCTGCGCGTAGTGGTTGATCAGGGCGTAGGCCCCGTCGACGTTCTGCGCGTTGGCTCCGATCGAGTACCCACAGGTCCAGGTGAGCTGGCCCTCGTTCGCGATCGCGTACTCGACGGGTTCGCCGTCCTTCTGCAGGGTCTCGGTCGAGCCCTTGTAACCCGGTACCACGACGTCGATCTCGTCGGACTTGAACAACTGATACTGATCGGAGTCGCCCTTGACCAGGCTACGCAGCAGGGGCTTCTTCTCGATCAAGAACGCCTTGACCTGCTCCAGCTCGGCGTCGTCGAGATCCAGGGGATCGGCGATGCCCAACGCCATGGCGGCGATGGCGATGCCCGACAGCGGGTCGTCGTCGAGCCCGATACGACCGGCATACGCCTCGTCGAACACGCTCGCGTACGAGTCGAAGCCCTCCGGCACCTCTTCGGCGTCGTACATGATGCCGCTCGACCCGCCGACCATCGGCACCAGGTAGACCTCGCCGTCGACCGAGACGCCTTCCAGATCCTTGAACGCCGGGAACATCGAGTCCCACGCCGGGATGCGGCTCGTGTCGATCGGCTGCAGGAGCCCGAGGTTCACCATGCGCACCGTGTCCTCGACGCACACGTTCACCACGTCGGCCTGGAACCCGCCCTGGAGCTTGGTGACCGTCTCGTCACCGCTCGAGAACGCGGCCGTGCGCACCTCGGCGTCGGGATTCGCCTCGGTGAACGGATCGAGCAGCGCCGGCTCGAACGCGTCCTCGTAGGCGAAGAACGTGATGGAGCCGGTGGCCGGTCCGGCGCTCGCCTCCCCGCCGGTGTCAGCGGCCGGCTCGTCGGTGCCACCGTCGTCGCTACAGGCAGCGGCGACGAGCGACAGGGCCAGCACCGCTCCCATCGCGCGGATCCACGTGCGTGTCCTCATGACGCCCCCTCCTTGGCTCGTGCGGGCTCGGCCGACGACAGCGAGGCCGCATCGGCGATCAGTGCTGCGAAGACCCGCGCGCATCGAACGACCTCTCTCGCGTCGATGTGCTCGTCGGGCCGGTGTGCCGCCCTCAGGTGTCCCGGCCCGAAGACCACGACCTCCGAATCGCAGCGATCGAAGAAGCTGTGGGCGTCGGTCCAGGCCGGCATGCGCGTGTACCCGGGCGTGCGACCGATCGCGCGTTCACTCGCGCGCTCGATCGCCCGGACCAGGGGTGACGTTGTCGGCGTCTCCCACCAACCGCCCTGGTCCGTCACCTCGAACGTGGCGTCGAACCGCCGGCAGATCGCCTCGACTTGGTTCCGGGTCTCCTCGAGCGAGGGCTCCCCGAAGATGCGGCAGGTGACCAGAATCGACGCCGCGTCCGGGATAGCGTTCATCGGTGCAGAGCTCTCGATCCTCTGGAACGTGATCGTGTTCGGCCCCGCGATCGGATGCTCGACCTGGGTGAACGGCGCTTCGAGCAGGGCGAGCGTCAGACGGGCAGCCTTCTCTACCGCGTTGTCGGCCTCCTCGGGCAGCGACCCGTGCATCGAGGTGCCGATGACTCGCACCCAGCCGTCGACGAAGCCGGTCTCAACGGTCGCGATGTCGAGCTCGGTGCCTTCGGAGGCTGCGACGAAGCGGGGTCGAAGCTCGTCGGCGAGCGTGCGTGACCCCTTGCCGCCCACCTCCTCGTCGACCACGAACCCGAGTGCCACCGACGAGGTCGCGAGATCGACGCCCGCCTCTCGTGCGATGAGCGCGCCGAGCATGATCGCGACGGCGCAGCCCTTGTCGTCCTGCGCGCCGAGGCCGGTCACCGTCGTGCCGTCGACGGAGGCACGGTCATCCCACGCCCACGCGGGGTTGATGGTGTCGGTGTGGGCGGTGAGCAGCAGGTTGGGTGGATCGCTCGCGTCGTCCCAACGCACGACCACGTTCGGCCCCGCGCCGTCGATCGGGTGCGAGGTGGCGGGGAGGCCGAGCTCCTCGCAACGGGTCTCGAGGTAGGCCATGAGCTCGTGCTCGCCGTCGGAGATCGAACGGATCTCGATCTGGCGCACCAGCTCGTCGATGGCCCACATGACCGCCTCGTCGTCGTCCATCGACCCCCCAGTACTCGAGCGCACGTCCTCGGTGTAGGGCTGAGCGTGCCCGAACGGTCGACAGTCTGCAAGGCAAGAACGGGTTGGAATCCATGAGTTGGAGGGGCGAATTGGCACGGAATCCGGGGGGGAACTCGACTTTCCGGGAAGAATCCGGTGTTCCAGGCCCTCAGCTCGAAGCGAGCAAGCGGGTCCAACGATAGCTGTGCTTGGGCACGTCGAGGATCGTGAAGGTCTCGATGCTGTCGACGCCCGGGGCGGTGCGGACGCTCTCCTCGAGCACCCGGAGCAGGTGGTCGTTGTCGAGGCAGACGACCTCGATGAGCAGGTCGAAGGACCCCGTGCACACCGAGATGTAGTCGATCTCGGGCACGTCCTGGAGGCGCTCGACGACGTCGGCGACCGATGTGCCGCGCACCCGAACCCCCACTTCGGCGAAGACGAGACCCAGTGCGAGCGCGTCGGCGACCAGCACGACCTGGATCACGCCCTGGCGGGCGAGCCGAGCGAACCTGGTGCGGACGGTCGCCTCGTTGAGCCCGAGGTTGCGTGCGACCGCGGCGAAGGAACGGCGGCCGTCATCGTTCAGCTCCTCGATGATGCGCACGTCGGTCTCGTCGAGCACCTTCCGTAGCCGCTTCCCCTCGTGGACCGTCGTCACCGGGCAAGCCTATCCGGGAACCCGCCCGGCACGATGCCGAGCCTTCGGCGGCGAGGTCCCACCCGACGCCCACGCCTCGCCCGGCGGCCGACAGGGGTATCGTCGGGATCGGTGCAACGGATCGCCTCGTTCTTCCGTCGGATCTGGGGATGGCTTTCCCGCCATCCGGATGAAGATCCTCACGCGCCGGAGAACCCGCCGTTCTCGTCCGGTCGGCCGCACGGCCAGGGCGGGGCGGGCGGCTAGGGCTGCTTCCCTACGAGGGCGCGCTCCACATCCTCCCGCACGAGGTCGGCGTTGATCGCGATGGCTGCGGCCGATCCCGCACCGGCGGCCGTGATCACTTGGGCGCGGGGGTCGACCACGTTGCCGGCCGCCCACACGCCGGGCACGCTCGTCAGTCCCGTCGCATCGACCTCGGGGAAGCCGGCCTCGTCGAGTTCGCATCCCAGTCCGGCCAAGAGGCCGTCGGCATGCGGCACGTTCCCGGGTCGAACGAACACCGCGGCGCGAGCGACGACCTGACCGTCCGCCATCTCGACGCCGGTCAGCCGGTCACCCTCGATGACCAGCCGAGCGACCGCGCCCGTCGACGACCCCGATGCCGCGGGCCGCCAGCCCGTCGCGCTCCGCGGCGGCGAGTTCATACGTGTGCGCGAAGAAGACCACGTCGTCGGACCACTGCCGAACGAGCTGGGCGTGGTCCACCGAGCCCGGCAGCGTGCCGAGGACACCGAGCGCCTGGTCGCGCACTTCCCACCCGTGGCAGTAGGGGCAATGCAACAGATCGCGGCCCCACCGCTCTCGAACGCCGGGGATGTCCGGCAGCTCGTCGCTGACGCCCGAGGCGACCAGCACGCGGCGCGCCTCGACCGCGCGACCTGAGGCCAGGCGGGCGGTGAATCCGGACTCGATGCCGATCACTCGGTCCTCGATCACGTCGACGCCGTAGCCGGTCACCTCACGGCGGCCCTGGGCCAGCAGCTCCGTCGGCGGCATGCCGTCGCGTGACAGGAACCCCTGCATGTGGGCCGCCGGCGCGTTGCGCGGCTCGCCCGCATCGATCACCGCGACCGCCCTCCTCGCCCGGCCGAGCACGAGCGCCGCGCTGAGTCCCGCCGCTCCTCCGCCGACCACCACCACGTCGTATCGCTGCGCTTCCACGATCGATCACCTCCGCCGGGCAGTATCCGACGCGGGTACGACTTTGGCAAATAAAGTTGCCAAACTTGGGACGGTATGTTTGGATGCCGCCATGGAGGTCACGCCGGGCATCACGACCGTGCTGGAGGACATCGGTCCCCGGCTGAAGCGGGTGCGCACGCAACGGGGCGCCACCCTGGCGCAGCTGTCCGCCGCGACCGGCATCTCCAAGAGCACCCTGTCGAGGCTCGAAGCGGGCCAGCGCAAACCCAGCCTCGAGCTGCTTTTACCGATCGCCCAGGCCCACCAGGTGCCCCTCGACGAGCTCGTCGGCACCCCCGCCATCGGCGACCCGCGCATCCCGCTCGACAAGCCCCAGGTCCGCAGCAACGGGCGGGTCGTCTACCCACTGAGTCGCCAGCCACGAGACCTGCACGCATGGAAGGTGGTGATACCGCCCGAGTCCGGCCCGCCGCAGATGCGGACGCACGACGGCTACGAGTGGTTCTACGTGCTCAAAGGGAAGCTCCGGCTGATCCTCGCCAACCACGACCTCGTCATGAGGCCCGGCGAGGTCGCGGAGTTCGAGACCCGGTTCCCGCACTGGTTCGGATCGGCCAACGACCGGCCGGTCGAGATCCTCAGCCTGCTCAGCCAGCACGGCGAGCGCACGCACGGCGACACGCACGACCACGACCGTCCGTCAACTGGAAGGGAGTCCAGATGAACGCAGAGAGGAAGACCGCATCGTTGTTCGGGTGGCTGTTCATCGCCACGTTCGTCCTGTCGATCCCGGCGTACTTCATCTTCTACGCGCCGGTCGCCGATGAGCCCGGCTTCATCACGGGCGCCGGCGCCGACGAGTCGTTCATCGTCGGGCTCGGAGCGCTCTCCGAGACGCTGCTGATCATCGCGAACGTCGGCACCGCCACGGTGCTCTACCGCATCATCAGGCGCCAGAGCGAGGCGGGAGCCCTGAGCTACGTCGCCGCCCGCATCATGGAGAGCGTCTTCATCGGCATCGGCGTCATCGCGATGCTGACGCTGCTCTTCCTGCGGGAAGAGTCGCCCGCCATCGGCGACGCGGCGTTCGGTCAATTGCTGCTCGGGGTCTACGACCGGGCGTTCCTGCTCGGGCCGGGCTTCTTCGCCGGGCTCGCGAACGGCGTGATCCTGGGCTGGCTGATGTACCGCTCGGGTCTGGTGCCACGCGGCATGGCGATGCTCGGGCTCGTCGGGGGTCCGCTGCTCTTGCTGTCGGCGGCGGCCATCATGCTCGGGCTCGCGGAGCGGGCCGGCACCCTGCAGAGCATCGCGACGATCCCGGAGTTCTTCTGGGAGCTGTCGCTCGGCGTCTACTGCGTCGTGAAGGGGTTCAGGCCGTCTCCGATCCTCGAGTCGTCCACGGCGACGACCTAGACACCCGTCCAGACGGTCGCGCGGAGCCCTCGGGGCCTCGGCCGAGGGCTCCCGCGCATCCGCGATCGACCGGCCGAGCCTTGGCTCATCCGGCTCCGTCGAGCAGGTCGACGATCTCCCACGCTTCGACCGGCCGGCGCGCCCCCTTCACCATGAGCTCGCCGCGGCTCTCCGCCTTCACGCGGTCCTTCACGAGCGCGTAGGTGCGGAACCCGCACAGGACCGAGCCGGGCGCCGCCGCGGTCTCGAGCCGGGCAGCCACGTTCACCGCGAACCCGACGGCCATGTAGCGCCGCATCGCCTCGCTGCCGAAGACGCCGACGGTGCAGTGCGCCGTGTTCACCCCGACGCGGATCTTCACGTCGGCCGGGATGCCCTGCTCGCGGAACGCGTCGGCGAGCTCGTCGCAGCGTCGATGCATCTCGAATGCCGCCTGCAAGGCGGCCCAGGCTGATTCACTGCGAACCCGACGGCCATGTAGCGGCGCATCGCCTCGCTGCCGAACACGCCGACGGTGCAGTGCGCCGTGTTCACCCCGACGCGGATCTTCACGTCGGCGGGAATGCCCTGCTCGCGGAACGCGTCGGCGAGCTCGTCGCAGCGTCGATGCATCTCGAACGCCGCCTGCAGGCGCCAGCTGGTCGCCCTCGGGCAGCGGCTTGGGCGCGCCGAACACGGCCATCACGCCGTCGCCGATCAGGTTGTCGACCGAGCCGCCGAACGTCATCACGGCCGCGGTCATCTCGCGCAGGTACCCGTTCAGCACGTCGGCGAGCTCCTCGGGCTCGAGGGTCTCGGCGAGGTCGGTGAACCCGACCATGTCGGCGAACAGCACGGTGATGCGGCGCCGCTCGAATGTCTCGGCGTCCATCGGCAGCGCGCCTTCCATCAGGCCCTCCACGACCTGCCGGGGCAGGAACCGCGCCAGTTCACCGGTGCGGACGAGCTCGGCCACCTGCTCGTCGATGCGCGCCTCGAGCCGACGGCGCGTGTGCTCGAGCTCCGTCACGTCGTGGTACAGGATGTAGAACCCGCTCGGCTGGTCTTCCTGCTCCTCACGGATCGCGAGGATCTCGACGTCGACGAGCGAGCCGTCCTTGCGAGTGCGACGGCCGATGCGCTTGAACGACGTGCCGCCCCACGCCTCCTCGGACCAGGCCGACGCCTCCGCGTGCAGCTCCGGATCCTTGGCGACGAGGTCGTCGAGGTTTTCGCCGATCGCCTCGTCGGCCGTGTAGCCGAAGAGCACCTCGGCTGCCGGGTTCCACAGCGTGACCACGACGTCGCGGTTCACCATGATGATCGCGGTCGGGCTCGACTCGACGAGGGACTCGAAGAAGCGACGCTGGCGCACGAGCTCGCCCACGTCCTCGTACACGGCGAACGCGCCGACGAGCTCGCCGTCGATCACGATCGGCTCGGAACGGATCGCCACGTCGACGAGCGCACCGTCCTTCGTGGCCCGCCGCGTCACGATCTCGGTCGGGCCGTGGAGCACGCGGTCGTTCAGCGAGGCGGCCTCGTCGCGCACGGCGTCGTGCTGGGCCACGAGCTCGTCGATGTGGCGTCCGATCGCCTCCTCGCGGGTCCACCCGAACAGCCGCTCGGCGGCGGGGTTCCATGTGGTCACGACGAAGGCGGGGTCGCACGCCACGATCGCGGTCGGGCTGACCTCGACCAAGGTCTCGTGGAAGCGGCTCTCCCGGTCGGACGCTCGCTCGGTGGACATCGACGCGAAGCGTAGAGCTCCCGGCGCTCGCGATACAGTCCCCGGGCGACGCCGAGCGCGCCTGATGCGCGCCCGACGGAGCGTCGCCGAGGACAGGGAGAGGACCAGGATGCCTGCAGACAAGCCGAACATCGTCGTGTTCTGGGGCGACGATATCGGGATCACGAACCTGAGCTGCTACAGCGACGGTCTCATGGGCTACCGCACGCCCAACATCGATCGCATCGCCGAGGAGGGCACGCGCTTCACCGACGCATACGGCGAGCAGAGCTGCACCGCCGGCCGCTCGGCCTTCATCACCGGCCAGAGCACGTACCGCACGGGCCTGAGCAAGGTCGGCATCCCCGGCGCGGATTCCGGCCTGCAGGCCGACGATCCGACGATCGCCGAGCTGCTGAAGCCGCTCGGCTACGCGACCGGGCAGTACGGCAAGAACCACCTCGGCGACCGCGACGAGCACCTGCCCACGGCGCACGGCTTCGACGAGTTCTTCGGCAACCTCTACCACCTGAACGCCGAGGAGGAGCCCGAGCACCCCGACTACCCGGACCCCGAGCACTTCCCGCACTTCCGGGAGCGCTTCGGTCCACGAGGCGTGCTGCGGTGCACGGTGGGGCCCGACGGCGAGCAGCAGATCGAGGACACGGGCCCGCTGACGCGCGAGCGCATGGAGACGATCGACGACGAGATCGTCTCGGGCGCGGTCGACTTCATCGAGCGCAAGCACGGCGACGACACGCCGTTCTTCATCTGGATCAACACGACGCACATGCACTTCCGAACCCACACGAAGCCCGAGAGCGTCGGGCAGGCCGGCCGGTGGCAGTCGAACTACCACGACACGATGATCGATCACGACCGGCACGTCGGCACGGTGCTCGACACGCTCGACCAGCTCGGCATCGCCGACGACACGATCGTGCTGTACTCGACCGACAACGGCCCGCACCTGAACTCCTGGCCCGACTCGGCCATGACGCCGTTCCGTTCCGAGAAGAACACGAACTGGGAGGGCGCGTTCCGCGTGCCGGCGGTGATCCGCTGGCCCGGCAAGATCCCGGCCGGAACCGTCTCGAACGGGATCATCAGCCACCTCGACTGGCTGCCGACCTTCCTCTCGGCGGCGGGCGAGCCCGACATCGCGAGCAAGCTGACGCGAGGGCCACGACGCCGGCGGGCGCCGGTTCAAGGTGCACCTCGACGGCTTCGACCAGCTGCCGTTCCTCACGGGCGAGACGAACGAGAGCCCTCGCACCTCGTTCTTCTACTTCTCCGACGACGGCGATCTCGTCGCGCTGCGCTACGACAACTGGAAGGTCGTGTTCATGCAGCAGCGCATGCCGGGCACGCTCGCGCTCTGGGGCGAGCCGTTCGTCTCCACGCGAATCCCGATGCTCTTCAACCTGCGGACCGACCCGTTCGAGCGCGCCGACGTCACGTCGAACACCTACTGGGACTGGTACCTCGACCGCATCTTCCTCTTGCTGCCCGCCCAGGCGTTCGTGGCGGAGTTCCTCGGCACGTTCATGGAGTTCCCTCCCCGCATGAAGGCGGCGAGCTTCACGATCGACCAGGTGCAGGCCAAGCTCGAGGCCGCGATCGCGTCGGGGCACTGACCGGCGGAGCGCACCGGTGACCGACGGCGCCGAGCTCGGCACCGAGGACCTGGTCCTCGTGCCCGGCGGCGAGTTCACGATGGGCTCCGACGACCACTACGCGGAGGAGGCGCCCGCGCGCCGCGTGCGGGTGAGCGCGTTCCGGATCGAGCGCCACCAGGTCACGAACGCTCGGTTCGCGGCCTTCGTCGAGGCCACGGGTTACGTGACCGTGGCGGAGTGGCCGCTCGACCCCGACGAGTTCCCCGGCGCGCCGGCCGAGAACCTCGTGCCGGGCTCGCTCGTCTTCACCCCCACGCCGGGTCCGGTCGACCTGCGGCACCTGAGCCAGTGGTGGACGTGGACGCCGGGCGCGTCGTGGCGGCATCCGGAGGGCCCGGACACGACGGTGGACGATCGCGGCGACCATCCGGTCGTGCACGTCGCGTTCGAGGACGCCGAGGCGTACGCGGCGTGGGCGGGTCGCGAGCTGCCGACCGAGGCCGAGTGGGAGTTCGCCGCGCGGGGCGGGATCGACGGCGCCGCCTACAGCTGGGGGCCCGGACCAGAGCCGGCCGGGGAACGCCTCGCGAACTTCTGGCACGGCGACTTCCCGTGGCGCGCGGAGCCCGGCTACGGCGGCACGACGCCGGTCGGCTCGTTCCCGCCCAACGGGTACGGGCTCAGTGACATGGCCGGCAACGTGTGGGACTGGACCACGGACTGGTACACGTCGAGCCATGAGGAGGACGCGGGGAAGGCCTGCTGCGTGCCGGCAGACCCTCGAGGCGGAACCGTCGAGCAGAGCTACGACCCGGCGCAGCCGCAGTTCCGCGTGCCCCGCAAGGTCATCAAGGGCGGCTCGTTCGCCTGCGCCGACTCGTACTGCATGCGGTACCGGCCGGCGGCTCGGCGACCCCAGATGATCGACACCGGGATGAGCCACATCGGCTTCCGCTGCGTCGTGCGGTGAGGCGACTCGCGTCCCCTGGCGCCGTCGCGGACTTCACAGCCCCGAGTGCTCGGCATAGGCTGTGGCGCAACGCGAAGGGGGGAGGATTCCATCATGACGGGAGAGGAGTGGGCGCTCGCGGCCGCGGTCGTGTTCGCGGGGCTCTGGTCGGGCCTGTTGGGCATGCTGACCCTGGTGATGCACACGATGCTCGCAGCGCTGGACGGCGCGGGGTTCCTGGGCTTCATGCGGTCGTTCCTTCCGGTCGGCAGGAAGGCCTGGTTCAACTACGTCTGTGCGATCGGCATGGCCGTCGCGCCGATCGTCGCGCTCGTCATGCTCTGGGGCGATGAGAGCTCCGCGTCGTTCGTGCTCACCGCGATCGGGCTCGGGTTCGTGGTCGTCGGCGTGTACGTCGTCTCGAACGTGTGGAAGGAACCCCTCTACGACGTGATCCTGGCCTGGGACCCCGACGCATTGCCCGCGGACTGGGAAGCCGGCCGCAAGAAGTACTTCACGATCAACTGGATCCAGCTCGTGTCGACCTGGGCCGCGTTCGGACTCTTCCTCGCGGCGTTGGTCGCGCTCTAACGGGATCGCGTCGACTCGAACGACTTCCGCAGGCCCGTGACCTCCAGCGCGGCTGTCATGCGGCATCGCTCCCCGCGTGCGAGCGGTGGATCACGATGTCGCCCATCGACGTGTGCGCGTGCACCTCGACCGAATCCTCCCCCGTCGCGGGACGCTCCGACGCGTCGAGCTCGTTGCGCACACGCCCGAACTTCGTGCGCAGGTCGAGCCAGGCCGGCACCCCGTCACGCACGCCGATCTCGAGATCACCCAAGGCGCTCTCGGCGACCGCGGTGCCGTGGGCGACCTCGCCCAGGTGCACCCGGCCGTGCGCGCTCTTCGCGACGACGCCGGCGCCGGCCCGATCGATCGTGATCGTGCCGCTCGCCGTGCTGGCGCGCGCGTCGCCGGTCGCCTCACCGATCCAGGTGTCGCCGTTCGAGTTCTTCACCCAGGCGGTGCCCTCGATGCGGCCGACGCGCACCCCGCCCGAGCCGGTGACGACCTCGGCCTTGCCGGCGACACGGTCGACGGTGACGTCGCCGGCCCCGGTCTTGAGGTTCAGGGCGCCGACCTCCTCGAGGGAGACGTCGCCGACGCCGACCTTGGCGCGGCACTCGCCCAGACGGCCGGTCGCGCGCAGGGCCGCCACGCCGACCTCGGCCTGCAGGCGCGAGCCCGCAGGCAGCGCGATCGCGACGTCGATCGAGTCGCCTCGATGCGAGACCCACTGGCGCCAGCCACTCGGTCCCTTCACGGTCAGGTGGCCGTTGGCGTACTCGACGCGCGTCTGCTCGGCGGCCTTCACGTCGGCCGGCTTCGCCGGGTCCGACGGTCGGACCTCGACGGTCGTGTCGGCGCGATCGCTCGCCTCGATACGGACGTCGCCCACGCCGACCTCCAGGTCGACGGCGATCGGAGCGGGGGTGTCGAAGGTGGTCATCGTCGGTCCTCCTCGTGGTCGATGATCATCGGACCCAACCCTTGTAGTGCTGGGCCCCGGTCGGGGCTCGATGCTCGCGGCCGCGCTGCCTTTCGGCGCGCTCGAGACGAGCCGAGGCCGCGCGCACGAGCCAGGCGTTGATCGAGAGCCCCTCGCGCTCGGCGGCCCGGTCGACGCGGGCCTTCAGGTGCTCGGGCATGCGCACGTTGATGCGGGCGATCGCGTCGTCGCCGTCGATGCCCGGGGGCGGTGGGGCGCTGCCCATGCCCTCGTCGTCGTCGCCCTCGTCGGCGACGGCACGCTCGCCGGTCGACTCGGGCGGAGTCACGACGAAGATCGGCTCGCGGCCTCGGAGCCGCAGCTCAACCGAGCCCGGCGCGAGCTCGACCGTGATCTCCTCGGCAGCGGCCGTCAGCGCGTCCTGGAGCGCGAGTCGGATCGCGGCGTCGAGCGGTGCGGCGAGCCTGCCCGCGAGCTCGAGGGCCTCCTCACCTCCCGCTTGCGCA
The DNA here is from genome assembly GCA_963825685.1 of uncultured Actinomycetes bacterium. Classification (GTDB taxonomy): domain Bacteria; phylum Actinomycetota; class UBA4738; order UBA4738; family HRBIN12; genus JAOUEA01. The sequence continues at coordinate 19,268 of CAWGUD010000016.1, forward strand.
GCGGCGTCGAGCTGGGCATGGATGTCTTCGATGAACCGGTCGAGTTCCATGGCATCATGGTGGCATCATTCTGGCATCGTGTCAATGCCAGTCCGATGCCACCTGCTCCGGTGGTGGCCTCAATCCGATTCGCGCTCGGCTCGGCTGCGCAGGATGCAGAACTCGTTGCCTTCGGGATCGGCGAGCACCAGCCAGCCGCTCCCATCCTCCTTCCGGAGATCGTGCAGCGGTGTCGCACCGAGGGCGACGACCCGCTCGATCTCGTGATCCCGTTCTCGATCGGTCGGTTCCAGATCGAGGTGCACCCGGTTCTTGGCACCCTTGCCCTCAGGGACCTCGATGAACAAGAGCCTGGGCTCCCCTTCGGTCCCGATGATCATGCATTCCTCGTCTCCGGGCTCGTTCGGATCGCCCGGCACATCTCCGAACCCCAGCACCTGCTTCCAGAACGTCGAAAGCGCGAAGGCGTCGCGGCAATCGAACGTCGTGTGCGAGATCCGGGAGACCATGCGGACGATGCTAGCGAGCGCGAACGGAGAGCGTGGGCTCGCGCGGGTCTGTCGCCCCGCGGGGCACTCGTCGTCACCCGGTGGCCTAGCATCTGCCCGTGGCGTACGACGAGCACCTCGCCGCCCGCGTCCGGGCCTTGCTCGAGGGCGAAGCCGGCTTGACCGAGAAGAAGATGTTCGGTGGCCTCGCGTTCCTGATCGGCGGGAACATGGCCGTGGCCGCGAGCGGTCAGGGCGGCCTGCTGGTGCGCGCCGACCCCGAGACCTCCGACAGGCTGCTCACGGCGACGGGCGTCCGGCCGATGGAGATGCGCGGCCGTCAGATGCAGGGCTGGTTGCGCGTCGACGACGATGCCGTCCGCACGAAGCGCCAACTCGAGCGGTGGGTACGGGTGGGCATGGGCTACGCCAGAACGTTGCCGGCGAAGCGGTAGGAGCTTCAGGCAGGCTCTCCTCGCGAGCGCGGATGCGAGGAGCGGAGGAGCGGGGCGAGCACCAGTTCGTACGTGCCGGCGATCCGGCGATAGCCGGTCCGGTTCGCATGCGGATCCCCCGCGTACCGCTCCGAGCAGAACCACGTCCACCGGCATGCGAGCGCCACGTTCACCGGGAGTGGTCCGCGGCCCTCCACGTCGATGGTCTCATCGAAGTCGTCGATACGGAACCTGCTCGCCACGTCGGCCACCTCCGCACCGGCGTCGGCGTACGTGGCTTCGAGTTCCTCGTTGAACACCCGCCACGCCCGCTGATCGGCGCGAGCGCGATGACGACCGCCGGGCACGAGTCCCCACAACCCCAGGAACGGGTTGTAGTAGGTCATACCCACGATCGGCACGTCGGGTCCTGCAGCCGACGACAGGGCATCGACGATCTGGGCCAGTCGGTCGGCGATCTTCGGCGCCACCTCCCGCGCACACGACCTCGGGATCAGCAGGTCGGGTTCGAGGCACCGGTTCAGCAGGTCGTTCACACCGATGTCGATCGTGACGAATGCGACCTGGCCGGGATGCGCCGTGAGGAAGTCGACCGCCGTCTGCAGCTGCGAGCCCGCAGGGTAGGTGCACGGGGAACGCTCGCCGCTGAGCAGGGACCGGCTCGACTCGCCAGGGCAACCTACGTTCTCGAGCTCCAGATCGGCGATCGCGCTCTTGCGCACGCGCCGCGCCAACACGTCGGTGTACCCATGCACCGTCGGACCCCTATTCGGCTGGAAACCCACGGACAGCGAGTCGCCGAGAGCGAGGTAGTAGGTGGGGTCGACACCGCCGGCATGAGCGGTCGGGAGCTGCAGCATCGCGAACATCGTCGCGACGACCACCGCCCATGAGGCCCTCTTCATCGACGCTCTCCTTCCTCCGTGGAGGGTCGCGGGCCGCCCACCGAGACAGACGGGCGAGTTTAGATAGCGGCTCTCTCGTGGCGCAACGGCGTGCTGACTCAGCGCGGGTGATCGGTCAAGCGGGCGCTCCGACACGGTTGATGCGCCAGTGGCCCGGCACTCCCTTCAACTCCCGCTCGCCGAGATCCTCGAACTCAAGACCCGACCCGGCGGTGAGCTCTCGAACCGTCTGCGACACCAGAACCTCGGACGGACCCGCCAGCGAGGCGATCCGGGAGCCGATCACGACGGCAAGCCCACCGGCCTTCCCGGCGATCGTCTCGACCTCGCCCGTGTGCAGCCCGGCACGGACGTTGATGCCGAGCGACTCCACCGATCGCACGATCGCCGTGGCGCATCGCACCGCGCGCCCGGGGCCGTCGAACGTCGCGTAGAAGCCGTCGCCCGCGGTGTCGACCTCGTTCCCGCGGAAGCGGGCGAGCAACGCCCGCACCTTCGAGTGGTGCTGCTCCACGAGTCGCTTCCACTCGCGGTCACCGAGCGCCGACGCCTGCTCGGTCGACCCGACGATGTCGGTGAACAACACGGTGGCGAGCACGCGGTCGAAGATCTCGTGTTCCTCCCGGATCGACGACACGAACCGCTCGACGGCCTCGGCGACCTGCGCCACGTTGCCGAGGTACGGCTCTTCCCCCTCGCCCGGCAACGTGACGACCGACGCACCGGGGATCTGCCGGGCCGTCCAGGTGCTCTCCTCGATCAGCTCCGCCGGCCACGCCTCTCGGACGATCACCACAGCCGGCACCTGGATCGCAGGCAACACACTGCGGGCGTCGGTCGACAGCCACACCCGGCTGAAGGTCTCGAGGTCGCCGGGCGCGGCGCCGTTGCGCTGCAGCTTCATCGCCCAACTCACGAACGCTGGGTCTCGACGTAGGCGCTCGCCGTCGACCCAGAACGTCATGGCCGTCGACTCCTCGCCTCGCCGGGCGTTGCCCCAGAGCTCCTGGCGGGCGCGGAGCCGTTCCTCGAAGTCGTCCTCGCGCATCCCCCAGGGGTAGTCGGGGGCCCACGCGAGACGGACCGTGCCGCTCCAGAGCAGCAACCCGAGGGAGCGCTCCGGGTAGCTCGCCGCGAAGAGGGTCGCCAGCGCTCCCCCGTCGCTCACGCCGAACATCAGCGCACGCTCGGAACCGGCGGCCTCGAGCACCGCGCGAAGATCGTCCATCCGCGCTTCGAGGGTCGGGAGCGACGACGAGAGCCGGTCTGACAGCCCGACGCCGCGCTTGTCGAACAGGATCACGCGGGCGAACGAGCTGAGGGATCGGATCAATCGCTCGAACGAGGGCAGCTCCCACATCAACTCGAGATGGGTGACGAACGCGTGCACGAAGACGATGTCGACCGGCCCGTCGCCGACGATCTGGTACGCGATGTGAACACCGTCGTCGGTGACGGCGTACTGGGTGTCCGGGATGTCCACGCCGCAATCCTGGACTCCGGTCCACTGCAGGGCAAGCCGCTTGACCGGTGCGCCCCCAGGTGACTATATTCAACCCTACGGTTGAATAGCGGAACGGGAGTCAGGATGCCGGTCGATCAGCTCAGCGTCACCTTCTCCGCGCTCGCGGATCCGACCCGGCGTGCGATCCTCGAGCGCCTCGCCGACGGTGAGGCGAGCGTCGGGGAGCTGGCCGACCCCTTCCCGATCACCCTGCAGGCCGTCTCGAAGCACCTGAAGGTGTTGGAGCGGGCAGGCCTGATCACGCGGACGCACTCGGCGCAGTGGCGTCCCTGCCGTTTGCGGCCCGAGCCGCTCGGGCAGGTCATCGACTGGGTGCGTGATCACCGCTTCTGGGACGAGAGCTTCGACCGCCTCGATGAGCACCTGCGGAACGCCCTCGACCAGGCCAAGGACCAGGCCAAGGACCAGGCCAAGGACCAGGCCAAGGACAAGGAAGGAGCACGAGATGACTGAACCGACCCATGCCGAAGGCGTGGTCTCGGCGAGGAGCGACGCCGACGGCATCGTGATCGTCCGCGTGTTCGACGCCCCACGTGAGCTGGTCTTCAAGGCCTGGACCGAGCCGGAGCGGTTCGCGGCCTGGTTCGGGGAACACGGGTCGTCGATCCCGCTCGAGACCGCCTCGATGGATCCACGGCCGGGCGGCGCGTGGAGCGCGGTCATGATCCACGGCCCCGAGCGCATGGAGATCCCGTTCTCCGGCACGTTCCGCGAGGTCGTCGAGCCCGAGGTCGTCGAGCTGGTGCTCGAGGTCGCGGGCGAGGCCCTTCAGGGACCCCCTGAGGTGATGCGTGCCGAGTTCCGCGACCTCGACGACGGCCGCACCGAGATGACGTTCACGCAGCGGGGAAGCCTGCCGGCCGACGAGTACTCCCGGGCGATGCGCGGCTCGCTGATCTTCTTCGACCGCCTCGCCGACCACCTGGCCGAGGAGCTCAAGGCCCGGCACGACGGCGACTGAGACGACGCGATCGCTACACCGTGATCACGATCTTGCCCGCAGCGTGCCCTTCCTCGAGGTAGCGGATCGCGTCGGGGGCATCGATCAGCGGGTAGGTGCGATCGACGACCGGCGTAACCTTCCCGGCCTCGATGAGCTCGGCGAGGGCCTCGAGATCCTCGTGGCCCTCCGTCGAGGTGATCCCTCGGAGCTTCTGGCCGACGAAGAGCGACAGCACGGGCGCCCGGAGCACCTGGCGGAAGAATCCGCCGGTCCACTGGCCGCCGCCTTCGCCCCCCACGATCGCGAGGGTTCCTTTCGGTGTGAGCGCGCGCCGCAGGTCCGAGAGCGAGCGGCGACCCGCCGTCTCGACGATCACGTCCCACGTCCGCGATCCGTCGGCGAAGTCCTCGCGGGTGTAGTCGATCACGTCGTCCGCGCCGATCGAACGAACCAGATCGATCTTCGACGTGCTGCAGACGCCGGTGACCACCGCGCCGTATGCCTTGGCGATCTGCACCGCCAGCGAACCGACACCTCCGGCGGCGCCGACGATCAGCACCCGCTGCCCGGGCTGCACCTTGGCCTCGTCGCGGAGCGCCTGGAGCGCGGTGAGTCCTGAGATCGGCGCGGCGGCCGCCTGCTCGAACGTCACGTTCTCTGGCTTCGGCACGAGCTTGGCTGCGTCGGCGAGCGCGAGCTCGGCGAAGGAACCCTCGGCGATGCCCATCACCTCGTCACCGGGGCGGAAGCGCGTGACCGCCGAGCCGACCGCCTCGACGCGTCCGGCGACGTCACGGCCTCGCACCCCCGCCCTCATCTTGTGGAACCCGGGCATCAGCCGCACCATCTTCGGCAGCCCGGTCATCAGATGCCACACGTCGGGGCCGCAGCCTGCAGCGTGCACCCGCACGAGCACCTCGTCGTCGCCGACCACGGGTTCCTCGATGTCCCTGAACTCCAGCACGTCCGCCGAGCCGTACCGATCCTGCACGATCGCCTTCATCCCGTTCTCCCTCTGGTGATAGCGCGAGTGGTGTGTACGCCGTACACTGACGAGGTGGAGCGTACGTGTACGGCGTACACTTGTCAACCTCGACGACTTCGAGAGGCGAGCGGATGAGCACAGAGATCGAGGCCGGCGCACAGACCCGGGTGCCGCTGACGAGGGAGCGGGTGCTACAGACCGCCGTTGCCCTGGCCGACCAGGGCGGCGTCGAGGCGTTGAGCATGCGCAAGCTCGCACACGCCCTCGACGTCGTGCCGATGGCGCTCTATAGGCACGTCGCGAACAAGGACGAGCTCCTCGGCGGCTTGGTCGACGTCGTGATCGGCGAGATCGACCCGCCGCTCGAGGGAGCCGATTGGAAGTCGGCGATGCGTGAGCGCATCCTCTCCGCCCGCCGCGCCCTCATGCGCCATCCGTGGGCCTCGAGCGTGATGGAGTCTCGCTCCACGCCCACGCCGGTCGTGCTCGCCTACATGGATTCGATGATCGGGATGCTGCGCACCGGGGGCTTCTCGCTCGACCTCACCCACCACGTGCTGCACGCGATGGGCAGCCGGATCTTCGGGTTCACGCAGGAACTGTTCAACGACGCCGGCGATAGCGATCCGTCCGCCGAGACGGCGATGTGGGAGGCCCTGGCCGGCACGTACCCGTACATCTACGAGATCTTCACGACGATCTCCCACGACGACCGGTCGGTCGTCGGCGCGGGGTGCGACGATCAGTTCGAGTTCGAGTTCGCACTGGACCTGATGCTCGACGGCATCGGGCGACTCAAGGAGCGAGCATGACGTACATCGATCAGGAACCCTGGCCCGAACCACCTCTCGCCGCCGACGAGGCCACCGCGATCGTGGCCGCCCTCGAGCGACAGCGCGCGACCCTCGCCTGGAAGACGGGTGGCCTCGACGCCGACGGCCTGAGGGCCACCGCCGCCGCGTCGACGATCACGCTCGGCGGGCTGCTCAAGCACCTGGCCCTGGTCGAGGACGACAAGTTCACCGGGACGATCGCGGGACACGAGATGCCGTCGCCGTGGAGAGACGTCGACTGGGACGCCGACCCGGACTGGGACTGGCATTCGGCCGCCGACGACACACCCGAGGAGCTCTACGCGCTCTATCGCGATGCGGTGACCCGCTCACGCGCCGCGCTCGCGGACGTGCTGGCACAGGGCGGTCTCGACCAGCCGGTCTCGAGCATGACGGACGAACGGGGTCGTTCTCCCAACCTGCGGCGGGTGCTGCTCGACATGCTCGAGGAGTACGCGCGGCACTCCGGCCACGCCGACATCATCAGGGAATCGATCGACGGGGTGGTCGGCGAGGATCGACCCGACTGACGTCTGCTGGACGGTTGTCGGTGGCGAGCCCTAGGGTCGAAGCATGTCGAACACACCGATCATCCTGGTTCCCGGTTTCTGGCTCGGCGCGTGGGCGTGGGACGAGGTCGCCGAACTCGATGCGGGCAGACGGCCACGACGTCACCGCGCTGACGTTGCCCGGTCTCGAGTCCGTCGACACCGACCGATCGTCGATCACGCTCGACGATCACGTCGAGGCGATCTGCGACGCGGTGCGAGCGGCCGGAGAGCCGGTCGTGCTCGCCGTCCACAGCGGCGCCGGGGTGCCGGGCTACGGCGCGACCGACCGTGTCCCCGATCTGATCGCGCACATGGTCTACGTCGACACCGGTCCGGCGACCGCCGCACTCGATCCCGACTTCGACGGTGTCGAGCACCCCCTCCCCCCGCAGGAGCAGCTCGCGGAGGAGGAGAACCTCGACGGGCTCAGCGAGGAACAGCTCGAGACGTTCCGCCGCCGCGCCGTGCCCGAGCCGGCCGCCGCGCTTCGCGACGCGCCCGTGCTCACGAACGATGCGCGGCTCGACGTGCCGAGCACGGTGATCTGCACGGCGTACACGTCCGAGCAGTACAAGGAGGCCGTCGCGGAGGGTCAGACCTGGCTCGGGGGATTCGCCGAGCTGCGTGACGTCACGTGGATCGACCTGCCGACGAGCCACTGGCCGATGTGGTCCCGTCCGAAGGATCTCGCCGAGATCATCGGGGGCATCGCGACCCGGTGGGGTCAATGGGACCGCAGGAGCCGACGGATCGGCTCGAGCACCTGGTCGATCTCGCCTTCGGACGAGAGGTGGGTGTGGCCAGGAAGCGAGAGGAACGTGGCGGTCGGGATCTCCTCGGCTGCCCGACGGGCAGCATCGTGCATCTCATCGGCTTCTCCCACGTAGATCAAGCACGGCACCCGCCAACGGGAGAGATGGTCGGCGATGGACCCTTCGGCGAAGACCGACTCCCATGCGGCGAGGATCGCGTCCGGATCGTTCTGCAGCTCGAGCGTGCGGGCGGGCTCGGGGAAACGAACACCGAGACCCGCCTCGAAGGCCTCGACGAATCCCTCCATGCCACGGCTGCGAGCGGCTTCCGCAGCGGCTGCGACCGCCTGGGCGATCGGCGTCGTCAGGTCCCACTCGTACGGCTGATTGCCGCACAGCACCAGCGCCCGCACCCGCTCGGGTGTGAGTTCGCCGATCGCGAAGCCGAGGCGGGCGCCCCACGAGAAGCCGAGCACGTGCGCACGATCGAGACCCAGCTCGTCCAGCACGGCGATGTGGTCGGCAACGCGTGTTGGTAACGCGTACGCCTCCGGCTCGTGGGGCGCGCCCGAACGCCCGTGCCCTCGGTGGTCGGCGAAGATCAGCCGGAACTCGTCGCCGAGCGCCAAGCACCACGCCTGACGCCTGCGCGACCTCGATGGGATCGAGGAACCCGGTGTAGACGACGACGGGAGCTCCGGAACCTCCCCGGTCCTCGAAGTAGATCGGAACGTCGTCCACGGGGTTGGTGGCATACGGCACGTCATGGCGAGGGTAACCGGCACGGCCACTCGGGCGTCTCGAGACGGAGGAACATCAGGTCGAACGCGCTCAGCCGCTGCATCGCGCCTGAGCCCGTCATCGTCGTGTCCATCCCAGGATCCGAGGCCACGGTCGCTTGACGAGCGTCAACGGCATGACCTCGAGATGCAGGCGCGAGACCGTTCCCGCGTCTCGACCGAACACCACCCGCATCGACCCGAGGCCGATCTGCTCGAGGTCGAGTCGGAACACGAGCGGGTCCTCGGGATCGTCCGGATGCAGCGGGAAGCCTCGGTACAGCGTCGGGATCGGGGTCAGAACACGGATCGTCAGCTGACCTCGCCGCACGAAGACCTCGGCGCCGGCGCCGAACATCCCGCGCATCCGCACGTCGCTGAGCGGTCCCTCGAGGGCGAACCAGCCGCACAGCTCGCCCCACGTCTCGGGCCGGCGCGGCACGTCGGTTCGGATCGCGTCCTCGGGTGCGCCGACGACCTGCCTGAGGAGGTTCGAAGTCTCGAAGGGCAGCCAGAAGTCCGGGCGCCACGAGCCGTTCGTGAACGCCATCACCGCCACGCCGTCGTCGGGGGCGAGGAAGACCTGCGAGTGGAAGCCGGGCAGCGTGCCCTGATGCTCGACGGCCGGGTGGCCATCACCGAGGTCGGCACGCCAGAACGCGATCCCGATGCCCGGGATGCGGAACGCCGGAGCGCCTAGCGAGCGCGGTGTGCGTCAGCAGGTGCCGCAGCGTCGCGGGCCTCCAGCCCGCGTCGGCGGGAACCAGGCGATACGCGCGCAGGTACTCGTTCGCGGGCGCGTCGAGGTCGACCAGGCCCTGCTCCCACAGTTGCAGCACCGAGACCGCCGTGACGGTCTTGGTGATCGACGCGATCCGGAAGACCGTGTTCTCGGTGATCGGTGTGCGCTCGGCGATGTCGGCGACGCCGTGCGCGGAGAACGACGAGAGCGACCCGTCACTCACCACGCCGACGGCCAGACCGACGGCCGACCACCGGTGGAGGATCCGCGCGATCCGCCGGTCGAGGGCGACGTCCCCGGAGGATGCAGGTTCGATCGTGGAACGGGTGCTTGACGACACCATGGTGCCCTCCCTTCGTTCGCCGGGTACCGCGACCAGCGATCGCCCGGCAGCCACTTCCACCCTGCCAAGTCGAGACGGGGGTGGCGGCAGCGACGGACCCCGTCCCCGCGGGACCTTCACCGTGTTGACCATGGAGAAGGTCGACACCCCGCCCGACGAGTTCCTCGGATCGCTCTCCGACGAGACCCGTGGCCCGATGACGGAGCTCGACGCGATCATCACCTCCTGCTTGCCGGGCAGGGCCCGGGTGCTCTGGGAAGGGCCGTTCTGGGGCGGCAGCGATCAGCGGATCATCGGATACGGCGACATGGTGCAGCCGCGCCCGCGCGGCGAGCCGGTCGAGTGGTTCCTGGTCGGCCTCGCCAGGCAGCAGCGGTACTTCAGCCTGTATATCAACGCCGTGCTCGACGGCGAGTACCTGCTCGCCCACTACGCGGATCGCCTCGGCACGGTGAAGACGGGGTCGGCCAGCCTCAGCTTCTCGAGCCTCGACGATGTCGATCTCGACGAGCTCAGGGCACTCCTCACGCAGGCCCACGAAGTGACACCTGAGGACGTGTGACGCACGCTCTTGCCGGGCGCTATCGCTACGGAGAAGGATGCCTCCATGAGGAAGCTCGGACACGTCCTGGTGCTCGTCGCGATGGCCGGGTATGCAGCCTCGACGGTCACCCTCGACTTCTACGGTCCAGGGACCAGCCCGACAGAGATGGGCCTGACGTACTTCGACCTGCTGACGGGGCAAGGAACGGCGTCCGGTCTGACCGTCGCAGGCGGCATCCTGATGACGTTCGGTCCGCCGCTGCTCATCGTGATCCTGGATCTCATGTTGCTCACGGGCCGTCGCCGTGGCGCCGCTCTGCACGGGCTCGTCGCAGCCGTCGCCACCTGGGCGACCATCACGATCGGCTCCGCGCTGAACATCCTCGGCTTCGACGCGTTCCCGATGGGGGTCGGGTTCTGGGCGCAGATCGTGTGCGTGGCGATCGCGGCCGCGGGAGCGCTGCTGCTGTTGAACGCTCCCGCGGCTGACTGATCCAGCGTCACGCGGCGCAACCGCCGCGCACGAGGTCGTACGCCTCGCTGAGCGCCTGAGGGTCGCGATCGCCGTCGATCATCGGCGCCATCGCGCCGTCGGCGAGTCCCCAGGCCACGATCTCGGCGAGCTGCTCGATGCCCCGCTGCTTCCACTCGACGTCGTCGCCGGCCCAGGCGCCGAGGCCGCGCAGCTGCAGGAACCGCTCGCGGCACGCGTCGTCGAGGGTCGCGCTCTCCCATGCGTGCGCGAGCTCGTGCAGCACGAGGCGCTGCGGCCCGGCTTCCATCTCGAGACGCACGCACAGGTCGACACGGCCGCCCTGCGCGTAACCGAGGAACCCTCGGCAGCCCTCGGTGCCGTCGTGGAAGTGCACCTCGGTCGGCGGCAGCTCGAGACCGGCGGCCTCGAAGCGCCCCACGGCCCACGCGGCGAGCTCCATCGCGACCGGCGGAGCGTCGACCACGACGACCTGCGGCGTGCCGGGCACCGGATCCCCGGCCCGCGTCAGCGCGACGGCGTCGGGCAGGCTCGCGATCGCCCCGACGCTCATGGCGATCCCGATCCATCCGACGGCCCGTGCGTTCCTCGTGAACATGGGCCGACCGTGTGCCCGAGTGCTGCAGGCACCGCCCGCGAACGCTTGGACGTGCTTGGAACCGGCTTGGAGCTCTCGAGGGTGGGAGTGGCTTTCCGACGCAACGCGAACGGGGTACTGTCCGGCCGTGCGTTTCCTCGTGTTGGGACCGTTGGAGGTCGAGGCGACACCCGAACCTGTCGCGCTCGGCGGCCGCAAGCAGAAGCTCGTGCTCGCCCACCTGCTGCGACGCCCCAACGGCTGGGTCTCGACCGAGACGCTGATCGACGACGTGTGGGGCGAGGAGCCGCCCGGCGCCGCGAAGGGCTCCCTCCAGTCGTACGTCTCGAACCTTCGCAAGGCGTTGGGCGCCGAGCGGCTCGAGACCGGGGCGGGCGGCTACCGCCTCGTGGTGGGGCCCGGCGAGCTCGACGCGCTCGAGTTCGAGCAGACGTCGGCCCGAGCGAACGCGGAGGTCGACGGCGACCCGCGGGAGGCGTCGGATCTGTTCCGGCGAGCGCTCGGTCTCTGGCGCGGGTCGGCGTTCTCCGACCTCGCCGACGAACCGTCGCTCCTGGGCGAGATCGGGCGGCTCGAGGAGGAACGGCTCCAGGCGATCGAGGGTCGCATCGACGCCGACCTCGCGCTCGGTCGGCACACCGAGGTCGTCGCCGAGCTCGACGACCTCACCCGCCGGTGGCCGCTGCGCGAGCATCTCTGGGCCCAGCGGATGCTCGCGCTCTACCGGGCCGAGCGGCCGGCCGAGGCGCTCGCCGCCTACCGCGAGGCCCGATCGACCCTCGTCGACGAGCTCGGGGTCGAACCCGGGCGGCCGCTGCAGCAGCTGAACGAGCGCATCCTGCTGCAGGACCCCGAGCTCGACCTGCCGACCGCATCCGCAGGACCTCGAGACGAACGAGCTCGACAACCCGTACAAGGGGCTGCGGCCGTTCCGCGAAGGCGACCAGCAGGACTTCCACGGTCGCGAGGCGCTCACCGAGCTGCTCGTCGCCACGCTCGAGCGCGATGCCCGCCTCGTCACACTCATCGGCCCGAGCGGGTCGGGCAAGTCCAGCGTCGTCTCCGCCGGGCTGGTCCCCGTCGCTGCGGAAGCGCCACGTCGGCGACCGGTGGGAGATCGCATCGATGCGTCCGGGCGCCTATCCGTTCACGGAGTTCGACGCCGCCATGGGGCGCACGTTCCCGTCATCGACCTCGGGCGACCACCGCACCGACCGGGACACCTGGCTCCTGGAAGCGGTGCTGCGCGCGCTGCCCGAGGACGGGTCCCGGCTGCTGCTCGTGATCGACCAGTTCGAGGAGCTGTTCACGCTCGTCGACGACGAGACCCGCAACCGGTTCCTCGCCGGACTCGTGGCCGCCGCCGAGGAGCCGGGTGAACGCCTGCGGGTGCTCGTCGTGCTCCGCGCCGACTTCTTCGACCGCCCGCTGGCCTACCCGATCTTCGGCCGGCTCATGACCGAGCACATCGTGCACGTGCTGCCGCTCGGACCGAGCGAGCTCGAGGCCGCGGCGGCGAAGCCGGCCGAGCGGGTCGGCGTGATCGTTCGAGCCGGGCCTGCTCGCCGAGCTGGTCGGCGACGTGAGCCGCCAGCCGAACGCGTTGCCGCTGTTCCAGTACGCGCTGACCGAGCTGTTCGACCGGCGCGAGGGCGACGAGCTCACCCTCGCCCGGTACGAGGCGCTCGGTGGACTCCGGGGCGCGGTCGCGAGCCGGGCGGAGGACACGTTCACACGGCTCGATCCCGAACGGCAGGAAGCCGCCCGCCAGTTGTTCCTGCGCCTGGTGCGGGTCGGCGCCGGCACGGCCACCCGGCGGGTCGTACGCGCCGACGAGCTCGCGTCGCTCGACATCGACCTCGTGACGATGCAGGACGCCGTGGAGGCGTTCGTCTCGAACCGGCTGCTCGCGGTCGACCGCGACCCGGCCTCCGGCGCGGCGACCGTCGAGGTCGCACACGAAGCGCTGCTGAGCGAGTGGCAACGACTCGCGGAGTGGATCGAGAGCGGCAGGGCGGACCTGCGGCAACACCGATCCTACGTGGGCGCCATGCGAGAGTGGCTGGCGGCGGACCGCGACCCCGACTACCTCCTGAGCGGCGGGCGGCTCGAGCGCTACGAGGCCTGGCGCGAGGCGACCGCGATGCGGCTCACCGAGGACGAGCGCATGTTCCTCGACGAGGCGGTGCGTCGGCGCGACGAGGCCGCGGCCGCGGAGGCCGAGCGCGCGGAGGCCGAGACGCGCATCCGCGCGCGCGCTCGGCGCCGGTCCTTCGCGGTGGGCGTCGGGGCGGCCGCCCTCATCGCCGCCCTCATGGTCGGCGTCGTGCTCGCGAGCGGCGAGGACGAGCTCCCCACGATCACGAGCCTGACCTTCGGCAACCGCGAAGACGACATGGTCTTCGAGCTCAGCGAGCAAGGCATCACGCGCGCGGAGCAGGAACTCGGGGTCACGGTGAAGCGCGCCGACGTGCTGCTGCCGCCCGAGACGGTGATCGAGGAGGCAGCCGCCGCCGAGACGGACCTGCTGATCCTCGACAACAACGCGAGCTTCGACGATCGGCGATCGACCGGACCTGTTCGTGCCGCCCACCCACTACGTCCGTCACCCCGGTCGAGGTTCCGATCGATCGACCGAACGTGACGACCCTCGAGATCGCGTTCGAACAGAGCGGGTTCCTGGCGGGTGTGGCCGCGGCCTCCACCACCCGGAGCGGCGTGATCGGCTACGTCGGCGCATGGGAGGGAGACCCGGGCGAGCCGCCGGCGGTCTTCCGGACGCTTCCGGGCCGGGTACGAGGCAGGAGCCGAGTGGGTCGATCCCGGACGTGCGGGTGCTCTCGGGCCTCATCTCCGACTTCACTCGGGAGTTCGTGCAGTACTTCGACGCACCCAACGTGGCGAAGCGGATCGCCCGGGTCGAGTACGACATGGGTGCCGATGTCGTGTTCCACGCGACCGGGCTCTCGGGAGCGGGCGTCTTCGAGGCCGCCGTCGAACGGTCGACGCCCGACCGCCACCTCTGGGCGATCGGGGTGGACACCGATCAGTGGCAGCAGGCGAACGAGGCCGAGCGCTCGCACATCCTGACGTCGAGCATGATCCGCTGGGACATCGTGAACTTCACGGTGATCCGCGACTTCGTCGAGGGAACGCTGCAACCCGGGGCCCGCCGTCTGACGGTCGACGAGGGGATCATCACGTACTCACGGAGCGGCGACGCCCTCAGCCCCGGCGCGATCGCGAACCTCGACCGCGCGATCGAGGAGATCACGAGCGGCGAGATCGACGTCCCCACGGAGCCGACCGGCGAACTGCTCCAGCCTTCGGGCTGACGGCGACCGAACCTCGGGTGAATCGCGCCGTCAGTCGTCGGCGAGGCCGACGATCTCCCACGCCTCGACCGGTCGGCGGGCGCCCTTCACCGTGAGCTCTCCTCGCTCCTCCGCCTTCACGCGATCCTTCACCAGCGCGTACGTGCGGAATCCGCACAGGGTCGAGCCGGGTTCGGCCGTGGTCTCCAGACGGGCGGCGACGTTGACCGCGAAGCCGACCGCCATGTACGCCCGCAGCACCTCGCTCCCGAAGACGCCGACGGTGCAGTGCGCCGTGTTCACGCCGACCCTGATCTTGAGGTCGGCGGGGATCCCGCGCTCACGCAACGAGGTCGCGAGCTCGGCGCAGCGCCGGTGCATCTCCATCGCCGCCCGAACCGCCGCCCATGCCTGCTCGGCCTCGGGCATCTCCTTCGGAGCGCCGAAGACGGCCATCACGCGGTCGCCGATCAGGTTGTCGACCGACCCGCCGAACGCGATCACCGCCGCCGTCATCTCCCGGAGGTAGCCGTTCAGCACCACGGCGAGCTCCTCCGGCTCCAGGCTCTCTGCCAGGTCGGTGAACCCGACCATGTCGGCGAACAGCACCGTGATGCGCCGGCGCTCGAACGAATCCTCCTCGACGGGAAGATCTCCTTCGAGCAGACGCTCGGCGACCTGCCGGGGCAGGAAGCGGGCGAGCTCGCCGGTGCGGACGAGCTCGGCCATCTGCTCGTCGACCCGGGCCTCGAGCCTGCGCCGCGTGTGCTCGAGCTCGGTGACGTCGTGATACAGGATGTAGAAGCCGCTCGGCTCGTCTTCCTGCTCCTCACGGATCGCGAGGATCTCGACGTCGACGAGGGAACCGTCCTTGCGGGTTCGCCGGCCGATCCGACGGAAGGACGTGCCGGCCCCATGCCTCGTTGGTCCACGCGGTCGCCTCGGAGTGCAGCTCGGGGGTCGTTGCGACCATATCGTCGAGATGCGCGCCGACCGCCTCGTCGGCGGAGTAGCCGAAGAGTCCCTCGGCGGCGGGGTTCCACAAGGTCACATCGAAGTTCCGGTCGACCTTGATGATCGCGGTCGGGCTCGTCTCCACGAGCTCCTCGAAGAAGCGGCGCTGACGGACGAGCTCACCGACGTCTTCGTAGAGGGCGAACGCGCCGACCAGCCGGCCGTCGATCGTGATCGGCACCGAGCGGATCGCCACGTCGACGAGGGTCCCGTCCTTCCTGGCGCGACGGGTGACGACCTCGATCGGGCCGTCGAGGACGCGGTCGTTCAGCGAGGCGGCATCGTCTCGGATCGCCTCGTGCTGACCGACCAGCTCGTCGATGTGGCGGCCGAGCGCCTCTGCGCGCGACCAGCCGAACAGCCGCGCGGCGGCAGGGTTCCACTCCGTGACCATGAACGATGGGTCGCACGTGACGATGGCCGTCGGACTCGCCTCGACGAGCGTCTCGTAGAACCGGCGCTGGTCTTCAGGCGTGCCGACATCGCGCATCGGGTGTCGAGGTCATGGCGGCGAGCGTAGAGCGAACACGCCCCGCAAGCCAGACGCATCGTGCGCCGCCGCAAGGGGTATCGTCACGCTCATGACCGAGGATCGCTCCTACATCGAGGAGAACGCGCGCTCGCTCGAGCGCATGCGCTCGCTCGTCGACGATCTGAGCGAGGACGAGCTGCGACGCCCGGTCAACGAGTACTGGACCGTCGCCGGCGTCCTCGGCCACATCGCGTTCTGGGACGCCCGGATACTCGCGCTCTGCGACAAGCTCGACCGCGGCGTGCCGTTCGCGGCCTCCGACACCGAACCGGAGGACGTCGACTGGATCAACGATGCCTCCCGGGCGCTGATCCACGCGGTGCCACCGGTGAGCTGGCGCGGCTCGCGCTGCAGATCGCCGAGGAGACCGACGCGCGGGTGGCGACGCTTCCGCCGGACCGGCTCTGGCCGCAGGACCCCGACAGTCCGCTCTACGCCGTGCGCGCGTCGCACCGCGGCGAGCACCTCGACGACATCGAGGCGGCGCTGGATCGTGCCTGACACGATGACCAGATGAAGACGATCGGGAACATCCTGTGGTTCGTGCTCGCGGGCATCTGGCTCGCGATCGGCTACTCGATCGCCGGCCTCGTGCTGTGCATCACGATCATCGGCATCCCGTTCGGCATCCAGGCGTTCAAGCTGGCCGGGTTCGTGCTGTGGCCGTTCGGTCGCACGGTCGTCCCCAAGCCCGAGGCGCTCGGCGTGCTCGACATCATCTTCAACATCCTCTGGCTGCTGTTCTTCGGGTGGGAGCTGTTCATCGCGCATCTCGTGGCCGGCTTGCTGCTGTGCATCACGATCATCGGCATCCCGTTCGGCGTGCAGTCGTTCAAGCTGAGCCTGCTCGCGCTCTGGCCGTTCGGGCAGACCGTCGTGCCGAGCGACGACCCCCAGACGTTCGCCTGAGTCCGGCCGCGGGCCCTGATCGAGGAGGGAACACGATGAGGAAGAAGGGATCCGGCACCGTCACGTCGGCACCGATCGAGGTCTCGCCGTTCAGCGCGATCGAGGTCACGCACCACTTCACCGTGCGGGTCGCGATCGGGTCGCCCGAGTCGGCGACGCTGCGCGTCGACGACAACCTGCTCGATGTCGTCGACGTGGGTGTGCACGACGGGACCTTGCGCATCGGACTGCCGTTCGGCACCGAGGTGACCCACGCGACCCTCGAGGTCGACGTCACCGTGCCGGCCCTCGAACGGGTGGCGGCGTCCGGCGCCTCGCAGGTCCGGATCGACGGCAGGAACGAGGCGGAGCGCGTCGAGCTCACGCTGTCCGGCTCGAGCGAGCTCACCGCCGATCTGGCGGTCGGTCGGGGACACCTCGAGCTCTCGGGAACGTCGACCGCCACGATCTCGGGGGCCGCGGGCACGCTCGAGGTCACCGTGAGCGGTGCGAGCCACCTCTACGCCGACGAGCTCTCGGTCGGCGACCTCACGATCGACGCGTCGGGAGCCTCCACCGCCGACATCGCGGTCTCCGGCCGGCTGTCCGCCGGAGCGAGCGGGGCGTCGATGGTGCGCTACGCGGGCTCACCGGACGTGGAACGCTCCACGACGTCGGGCGCGTCGAGCGTCCGACCTCTCTGACTCGCCGCGTCAGTCGCTCGTCTCCCACAGACCCATGATGTTGCCCTCTGGGTCCTTGAAGTAGCCGAACGCCCCCATCCCGGGGATCGGGGTCCGCGGCGTCACGGTGCTGCCGCCCGCCGCCTCGACCTCCTTCAGCGACTGCTCGATGTCGTCGACGCCGATCGTGATGACCGGCGACGGGGTGAGGTCTGACCGCTCCATCAGGCCCCCGTTGATCGCCCCTGGTTCGGTCGGCATCATCGAGTCGTCGACAGGGGAGGTGGTGACGATCGTGTACTCCCCCTCGCCCATCTCCATCGTGTTCAGGCCCCAGTCGAAGACCGACCCGTAGAAGGACTTCGCGCGCTCGACGTCATCGGCCGGGATCTCGAAGTGCACCACCCTGCGCATACGTCTCCCCTTCCATCGATCAGCTGCTCGAACGCCTACCCTGCAGCCTCTGTGGCGGAACGGTCAAGGTGCGATGCTCGACTCCTGGTCCTGAGCTCGGCCGACGCGGTACGTGGCGGCGACGAACTGCCCCTGACGTTCGAGGCTCACGAGCGTGAGGTCCGACGCGAGCAGGCGCCTGGGCAACAGCGGGGCGCCCTCGCCGAGCGTGACCGGCGCGATGCTGAGCTGGATCTCGTCGAGCAGGCCCGCGTCGGCGAACTGGCCGGCCAGATCGCCCCCGCCGACGATCCACACGTTGCCGTCGCCTGCGGCCTCGACCATGTCCGCGTGGACCGGGGCCACGTCGCCCTGCACGAACCGCAGGTCGGCCCCGTCGATCGCCGGCAGCTCCCGCGTCGTGAACACCCAGCAGGGCGTCGCGCCGTAGTAGCCGCGCCACTTCTCAGGCTGTTCGAGCAGCTGTTCGTTCGCCAACACCCACTCGTAGGTCGTCGAGCCCATCACCATCGCGCCGACCCGTTCGAAGAACGCCGCGAACCGCGTCTCGTGGCCCACATCGTCGTCGCCCGCCGGCACCTGGAAGAGCCAGTCGAGGGAGTTCGCCTCGTCGGCGATGAACCCGTCGATGCTCGTGGCCGTGTAGAACTGCGTGATGCCCACGACGTCAGCCTAGCCGAGATGGAGGCGACGTCATCGGAGGTCGGGCGACGCTCGCGAATCCGGACAGCGAATCGCATGGAGTCGGGCCAGGCCCTGGACGATCGTCATGAGTTAACGTCGACGGGGAACTCAGCGATGGCCGCACTGACCTACCTGACGATCATGTCGCTCGATGGCTACGTGGCCGACGAGCACGGGAACTTCGATTGGGGTGTGCCCGACGAGGAGGTGCACGGGTACATCAACGACCTCGCGCGTCCGGTGGGCACCTACCTCTACGGGCGCCGCATGTACGAGGTGATGGCGGCCTGGGAGACGATGGATCTCGCCGAGCAGCCTCCATCCGATCCGTGAGTTCGCGGCGATCTGGCGGGCGGCCCGCAAGGTCGTGTACTCGACGACCCTCGACGACATCTCCACCGCTCACACGCACATCGAGCGCGCCTTCGACCCCGACGGAGTGCGGCGGATGAAGGCGTCGGCCGAGCGAGACCTCGCGGTCGGCGGTCCGGAGCTCGCCGCCCAGGCGCTGGCGGCCGGACTGGTCGACGAGTGTCACCTCTTCCTCGCACCCGTCGTCGTGGGCGGCGGAACGCGAGCCCTCCCCGAGGGCATGCACCTGGGCCTCGAGCTGCTGGACGAACGCCGGTTCGCCAACGACATGGTGTACCTGCGCTACCGCGTCCCCGGCACGGGGTGAGGCGCGGTTGATAGGTTCGATCGATGCAGCCGCTCGATGACGCGATCGAAACTGTCGCACGAGACTCAGGGTTCACCGGCGTCGTGCGCGTCGACCGAGCAGGGACCACCGAGTTCGCGAAAGCCTACGGACTCGCCGACCGCGCCCACGAGATCGCGAACACGATCCACACGAGGTTCGCGCTCGCGAGCGGCGCGAAGGGATTCACGGCGCTCACGGTCATGAGCTTGGTCGAGGACGGCTCGATCGCCCTCGACACCACCGCACGATCGCTGCTCGGCGACGACCTCCCTCTCATCGACGATGCCGTGACCGTGGAACACCTGCTCGCACATCGCTCCGGCATCGGCGACTACCTCGACGAGAGCGTCCTCGACGACAAGAACGACTATGTGATGCCGGTTCCCGTGCAGGAGCTCGCCACGACCGAGCAGTACCTCGCGGTTCTCGACGGCCACGACACCGTGTCCGCGCCCGGCGAGCGGTTCGCCTACAACAACGGCGGGTTCGTGGTGCTCGCGCTGATCGCAGAGCGCGTGAGCGGGGTGCCGTTCCACGAGCTGGTGAGGCGCCGAGTCTGCGATCCCGCCGGCATGACCGACACGGCGTTCCTGCGATCCGACGAGTTGCCCGGCGATGCCGCGCTCGGCTACCTCACGGTCGACGGCCCGAGGACGAACATCTTCCACCTGCCGGTGCTCGGCAGTGGCGACGGTGGCATCTACTCGACCGCCGGCGATCTCAGCGCCTTCTGGACCGCGTTGTTCGCCGGGCGGATCGTCCCGAGCGACCGTGTGGCCGAGATGGTGCGACCTCGCAGCGACTGGCCCGAGGAGTCGAAGCGCTACGGGCTCGGCTTCCACCTCCATGAGACCACCGACGTCGTGTGGCTCGAGGGATCCGACGCCGGCGTGTCGTTCCTCAGCACGCACGATCCGACGAGGGCGATCACCCACACGGTCATCTCGAACCGTACCGACGGAGCCTGGCCTGTGGTGATCCGGCTCGACGAGCTGCTCGGCACGTAGTCGCGCCGGCCCGATCTGCTGACCGGCGAAGTCGGACCCTGGTCACGGCTTGCGGGCGACGAGGCGCTCGACCACGCCGGCACGGAGGCGATCGCTCTCCTCGATCGTGAAGCCGGCGGCCTCCACGTGCTCGCGCGGCCGGCGGGTGAGCTCGTCGCGGTTCCGCGACGGTGCCAGCTCCATCAGACGCTGCAGCCAGTACAAGGGAAGCACGCTGCTCCGGATGTGATCGACGAGGATCAGCCGTCCTCCAGGCTTCAGCACCCGTCGCATCTCGAGCACCGTCGCCCGTTCGTCGGGCACCGAGCACATCGCGTAGGTGCTGAGCACCGTGTCGAACGTGGCGTCGGCGAAGGGGAGCGCCTGCGCGTCACCCTCGGTCAACGTGACCGACACGCCGAGATCTGCCGACCGACGCCGGGCGAGCGCGAGCATCTCGGGCGTGAGATCGACGCCGGTGAGGTGCACGCCCGACGGGTAGTGGGACAGGTTCAGCCCGGTGCCGATCGCGACCTCGAGGGTGCGACCGACCGCCCGTGAGCACGCCCACGGGCGGTGGTCGGTCCCGAGCAGCCATCGCTCGCTGCGGTCGGCGTCGCGGTCGTAGGTCGACGCCTCCTCGGCGTACTGGCGGCGTCGACGTCGGTTCGCCGCGTCGCGATCTGCCGCGGAGCCAGCCGTGGGCACCTATGCCTGGACCGGGACGGGATACACCTCGTCGGTGGGGTGACCGGCGCGATCGTGGATCTTCATCACGGCTTCCTTGTTGGGCGCCTCGGAGAGGCACCACACGAGACCCGTGACGGGGTCGGCCCACGCGTGCTTGAAGTCCACCGCCTCGTCGTCCTGGATCGCCAGATCGGCGTTGTGGGCCTCCATGAGCCCGTCGGGCGTGATGCCTTCCATCCCGCGATGGACGTCCATGAACTCCGGCATCGCCGAACCTCCTCTTGAGGGAGCAGAGCACCGACGGGCAACCCCACCTGACTACACCCGGATGCGGCATCGGTCAAGCGATGAGTTTCGCGATCCCCGATCGTCTGGTAGATCAGGAGATGACGGAAGGAGGCAGCATGAACCTGAACAGCATCCTGATCGGCTCGGAGGATCCGAAGCGCCTCGCCGAGTACTACACGAAGCTCTTCGGCGACCCGGGCTGGGACGACGGTGGGTACACGGGCTGGCAGATCGGCTCGGGGTGGATGACGGTCGGGCCGCACGACCAGGTGCACGGCGCGAACACCGAGCCGGGCCGGGTGATCTGGAACATCGAGACCCCGGACGTCAAGGCCGAGTTCGACCGCCTGGCGGCCGCCGGTGCGACGGTGGTGGCAGAGCCGTACACGGTCGGCGGTGAGGACATGGAGGGCACGATCTGCACCCTCGCCGATCCCGACGGCAACTACTTCCAACTCATGAGCCCGATGGGCTGAGCCCGGCGGGGCCGTGCCGAAGCGCAGCGCCGGGTTGCTCCTGTACCGCCGCGTCGACGGCGACGTCGAGGTGCTGCTCGTGCATCCCGGCGGCCCGTACTGGGCGAAGAAGGACGACGGAGCCTGGTCGGTGCCCAAGGGCGAGTACGACGAGGGCGACGATCCGCTCGCGTGCGCGATCCGCGAGTTCGGCGAGGAGCTCGGGGCGGATCCGCCCGATGCGAGCGAGGCGGTGTTCCTCGGCGAGCTGCGGCAGCCGGGTGGGAAGCTGGTGAGCGCCTGGGCGCTCGAGGGTGACCTCGACGTCGCGACCGTCGCGAGCAACACGTTCACGATGGAATGGCCGCCCCGCTCCGGCCGCACGGCCGAGTTCCCCGAGGTCGACCGGGCGGGCTGGTTCGATGGGAGCGCGCGGAATGGTTCGACCCGGCCACCGCTCGACGCAAGCTGCTGCGGGGGCAGGTCGCGTTCATCGACCGTCTGCTGGCGAGCGGAACGCCGTTGGACCCGTCGGCCTGAGCCGTGCGAGGCTTGGGTACCTGAGGGGGTGAGCGTGAAGGAAGTCACGTGCATGTGCGGATGGCAGTGCCGGGGCACCGACGACGAGGTCGTGGCACAGGTACAGGCTCACGGGCGTGAGGCCCACGGCACCGAGTCGACGAGGGAGGAGATCCTGGCGATCGCCGTGGAGGTCACGTAGGTGACCGGCGATCGCGATCGGGAACCCCTCGTCGGGCTGGCGCCGCCGCTCACCGAGGTGGCGTGGTCTCCCTCGATCGTCGCGCAGTCGCTCGAGGCGCTCTTCGTGTGCCGACGCGGCGATCGGATCCTGAATCTCCGACCGATGCATGCCCCGAGCCTGCGCCTCGGATGGGGTCCGGGGAGTGAACCCGGAGCCGTCGTGTTGGAGGCAGCTCGCCGGTACCGGTTGCAGCCGCTCGTGGTGCATTCCACGTCGTGGCGCCACGAGCAGGATCGTCTCGTGCTCACCTACCTCGCGGTGGTCGAGGCACCCGAGAGAACGAGCGAGTTCTTGGTGGAGGAACCCGTCGGGCGGAGCGACCTCGCCCGCGGAGATGCGCTCGCCCCTCCCGTCGACATCGGCGTCACGCAGGTGATCGAGCACGCGTTCCGCCACCTCGCCTGGCTCGTCGTCGACGATCCGGCGATCGCCGGCGCCCTGCCGGACTGGGCCGCCTCGCTCTCCGCCTACGAGCCGGAGCCCTTCCGCGCCTTCGGAGCGCCGCCGAGCTGAGGCTCATCGGGCGTCACGGCCGGAGGCGGTGCACGGCGCCGTTCGCGCCCGATCCCCGACCCGCATACCCCCACTCGGGGAAGTCGAAGTCGGCGGTCACCGACGTCGGCAACAGCAGGCTCGAGCCGAGGAAGGCCTCGAGATCGGGCACGTCGTAGACGTTGGTCTCCCATCCACGGACCTCGAGGGCGTCGAGCACGCGCCGGGTGCCGGGCCCCCATCGCACCGAGGGACGGGAGACGCCCCAGGCGTGGAGGATGTCGAGCACGCGATCGGCGGCTCCCGCGGACGCCAGCAACAGCGGTTCCAGGAAGTCCACCGGCGACGAGATCGTCGCGCCAGGGAACCTCGCCCGGAGCCGGGTGAATCCCGACTCACCGAGGGTCGGCAGCTCGGCGTTGAACCACAGGCGCTCGTCGGGGATCCCCAGCGACGAGACGAGCTCGATCGCCCCGTCGAGGGTCGAGCCGTCCTCCTTCAGGTCGAACTTGACCGAGCGGCCCGCCGCGACCATCCGGGCGACGGCGTCGGCCGCGAGCAGCAGGGGCTCGTCCCGCCGCCAAGGCGTGTCGTCGAACGCGTCGTGCCGCAGCACGAGACGTCCGAGCGGATCGCTGCGCACGTCGAACTCCCCCCAGCCGATGTCGGATGCGAGGAAGCGCTCGAGGTTCAGCTCGTCGTTCACGCCGTGCCAGACGAACGTCACCCGGTCGGGGACCGACCGAGGCGGCACGAGCTCACGCAGCCGATAGTCGCGTCCGGCCACCAGTCGGTCGTCGGGGGCACGCTGCGAGGTCGAGATCGTGTCGGCGTGCAGGAACAACACCTCGTCGGAGGGCATCCGAGCGGCCATCGCGCGCAGGTTCTCCGGCTCGTTGTCGACGACCGCCACCACCCGAAGGCCGCGGCCGGCGATCTGCTCGAGCGCCGTCACCTTGGCGAGCGGAACCTCGATGCCGGCGCCCGCCGTGAACAGCAGCTCGTCCGGGAAGCGAACGCGGAACGCCTCGCCGATCGTGTTGAGCGATGTCAACGTGGCCTCGCGCATCGCGTGCGATCTGCCGGTGTTCAGCGCGACATGGGTGCCCGGCTGCAGCTGGAACCATCGGATCACGCCGAGCACGCCCTCGAACGGGCGGCTCGCCGCCAGCACGGCCTCGTCGTCCCACAGGTGTGCGACGTAGTACGCGGCGACCGACTCCCGCAGGCCGGGCGGCACGTCGAGAGCGGCCATGAGGGCAGGGACGTCGTCCTCGTGATGCGTGATGTCGTCGACGACAAGACCACGGAAGTGCTGGGTGCCGTTACTCCGGTCGTAGCCGAGCAAGACGTGCACGACGAGGTGACGCAGGTCGAGGATCGTGCCGTCGATGTCGAAGACGACGCAGAGCTCATCACCGGGAAACCGCTCGCGGGCGCGACGGTAGTGCTCGGAGAGCGCGCCCATCCACGACACGCCGGGGCCAGCCGGGGAAGTCGAGCTGAGCTCGATCACCCCGCGATCGTAGGCGGAGACTGAGCAACGATCGGTCGACGTCACCGGATGTTCGCGCAACGTTCGGCCTGAAGGGGGGTAACGGTCGAGAGCCGCCGCGAGGAAGGGCCGTTCAGGCGACTTGAGGCGAGCCGGAGCCGGTGGGCATGATGGGACGGATGGACGACCAGGCCCGGATCACTGTCGCACCGGCGTGGTTCATCGTCGTGGCCCTCGCGATCCCGCTCGTCGGGCTCGCGCTGCTGCTCGGCGTGCCGTCGCTCGACGTCCATTGGGAGCACCACCCGTCGCACTTCTGGCTCGTCCTCGGGGTCGCGTTGGTCAACGTCGGGCTGGGCCTGATCGTGAGCGAGGTCGCCCGCCGCAGCGGCGACGAGCGGCTCTTCCTCGTGTCGATGGTGCTGCTGACGAGCGCGGGGTTCCTGGCTCTGCACGCGGTCGCCACGCCCGGGGTCGTGCTCGCCGGGCCGAACGGAGGATTCGTGCTCGCCACGCCCATCGGGTTGCTGCTGGCGTCGGGGTTCGCCGCCGCGTCGTCGATCGAGATGGACGACCGTACCGAGGCGACCCTGCGCCGGTGGCAGACGCCGATGCGGGTCGGTCTGGCTGTGGTCCTCCTCGCGTGGGCGGCCGCATCGATCGCCGAGGTGCCTCCGCTCGCGCGGGTGATCGAGTCGGAGCGGGCCCCGTGGCTGCTGGCCCTCCTGCCGCTCGGCGCGATCGCGTACGTGTTCGCGGCGTGGCGATACGTCGGCATCTTCCGTCGACGGGCGCAGCCCCTGCCGCTCGCGGTGGCCGTGGCCTTCGTGTTGCTCGCCGAGGCCCTGGTCGCCATGGCGTTCGGCAGGGCTTGGCGGGCCTCGTGGTGGGAATGGCACGTGCTGATGGCGATCGCGTTCGCCACGATCGTGGTCGCCGTGCGGCGCGAGTACCGCTCGGGTCGATCGATGGCGGGGACGTTCGGCGGCATCTACCTCGATCGCACGCTCGAGCGGCTCGATCGCCGGCAGTCGGCCGCGATGTCCGACCTCGTCCGCGCCGATGCGACCGGCACGACGCCCGAGACCGCCGCGGCGCTGCGCGAGCGCGGATTCACCGGCCACGAGATCTCGGTGATGACCGACGCCGCGCGCGAGCTCGCGCGCGTCGACGGACTGCTCCGGCGATACGTGGGTCCGCAGCTGGCCGAACGTCTCGACGCAGACCCGAGCCTGGCTCACCTCGGGGGTCACGAGCGTGACGTGACCGTGCTCTTCGCCGACCTCGCGGGATTCACCGCCTTCTCCGAGGGAAGGCCTGCAGGCGAGGTGATCGAGATGCTGAACGCCTACTGGGGGGCCGTCGTGCCGCACGTCGTCGACGATGAGGGCGGCTACATCGAGCGGTTCGCCGGCGACGCGATCCTCACGATCTTCAATGCCCTCGGCGATCAGCCCGACCACGCCGCGAGGGCGGTTCGGGCGGCGATCGCGATCCGCGACCGATCCGACCACATCAGGACCGGCCACGACTGGCCTCGATTCCGCGTGGGCGTGAACACGGGAGTCGTCGCGATCGGGAACGTGGGAGCCGGAGCGCAGCGCTCGTTCGCCGCGATCGGCGACACCACCAACGTCGCCGCTCGTCTGCAGTCGCTCTCGATGCCGGGGCACATCACGATCGGCGGGCGCACGCTCGATGAGGTCAACGACGAGCCAGGCGTCGTGATCGACGTCCGGCCGCTCGGCGCCGCCGAGCTCAAGGGCAAGTCGCAGCCGACGGAGGCGTTCGAGCTGCTCTCGGTGTCGAGGTCCACGATGACGTCGCGCGAGCTGGACGACGTCCGTGTGACCGACCGCACCCCGAGACCAGGAGGCGACCATGGGCGATGACGACGACGCGAGGAAGATCGATCGGTTCCTCGCGGATCTGCCCGAGGACCAGCGGGCCGCGCTCGGCCATCTGCGAGAGACGATCGCGGCCGCGGCACCGGCGGCAACCGAGGCGATCAGCTACGGCGTTCCCGCGTTCAAGCTGCACGGCCGCCCGCTCGTGAGCTACGGCGCCGGCAAGGCGCACTGCGCCTTCTACCTGATGAGCACCGACGTCATGGACGCCCATCGAACGGACCTCGATGGCTACCAACTCGGCAAGGGGTCGATCCGTTTCCAGCCCGACGCGCCGCTGCCCGAACCGCTCGTGCGAACCCTCGTCGCCGCCCGCATCGCCGAGCTCGAGGAGCGCCCCAAGGGTTGACAGGCATCCTCTCGCAGGCTATATAACCTTCTTGTTCTAGAAGGGAGATGTTATAGATGGCGGTGGATCAGCTCGATGCGGTGTTCGGGGCCCTCGCGGACCCCACGCGGCGGGCGATCCTCTCGCGGCTGACACAGGGGGAAGCCTCGGTCGCCGAGATCGCGGCGCCGTTCGCCGTCTCGCAGCCCGCGATCTCGCGGCACCTCAAGGTGCTCGAGGACGCCGGCCTGATCTCCCGCAGCCGCAAGGCGACGGCTCGCCTCAGCCATCTCGAAGCCGAGCCGTTGCGCGAGGCCACCGAGTGGCTCTCGGGCTACCGCGAGTTCTGGGACGAGAGCTACGAGCGACTCGACGCGTTGCTCGCAGCGCTGCAGCACCAGCGGACCGATCGCCCCAACCGGGGCGACACGACGGGAAGGGGTACGTCATGACCCAGATGAAGATCACCGCGGAGCCGGGGGTGCCACAGATCCTCGCCACGAGGGAGGTCGACGCGCCGCCCGAGCTCGTCTACCGGGCCTTCACCGAGCCGGACCTGCTCGTGCAGTGGCTCGGGCCGCGCCGGCTCACGATGAAGATCGACCGCTTCGAGGTGCGCGACGGCGGCTCGTGGCGGTACGTCCACGTGGAAGAGGACGGCACCGAGTACGGGTTCCACGGCGTCTTCCACGGTGAACCGTCGCCGCAGGGCATCGTGCAGACGTTCGAGTTCGAGGGCTACCCGGGTCACGTGCAGTTGGACACCGCGACCTTCGAGGAGGTCGACGGCGCGACGGTGGTCCACCTCAACTCGGTGTTCCAGACGGTCGAGGACCGCGACGGCATGCTGCAGTCCGGCATGGAGACCGGTCTGAACGAGGGCTTCGAGCAGCTCGACGAGCTGCTCGCGAAGCCGGTCGCGAGCGACTGAACGACACCGCCGTGCGGCCCGAGCGCCGCGTCAGAGACCGAGGGAGGGACGACCCGAGCCATGGACCTCAAGCTCGAGCTGCTGCCGGTGCCGGTGACCGACGTCGATCGTGCCAAGGCCTTCTACAGCGAACGATGCGGGTTCGTCGTCGACGTCGACCACAGTCCGAACGAGGACTTCCGGATCGTGCAGCTGACCCCTCCCGGGTCGGCCTGCTCGATCATGATCGGCACGGGAACGATCGACACAGCGCCGGGATCGGTGCAGGGCGTGCAGCTCGTGGTCGACGACATCGTGGCGGCGCGGGAGGAGCTCGCCGCGCGCGGCGTCGAGATCAGCGAGGTCCGGCACTTCGAGAACGGCGAGTGGTTCGAGGGCAAGGGCGGCGACTGGAACGCCTTCGCGTTCTTCGACGACCCCGACGGCAACGGCTGGGCGCTGCAGGAGCGACCCGCACCGCGAGTGACTTGCGGCGAACCGCCGCGAGCATCAGGCTCGGACCGATGGCTGACGCAGCCGGAGTGCTCCGGGTCCGGATCGACGATCTCACGATCGCGTACGAACGGGCCGGGAGCGGACCGCCGCTCGTGCTGTTGCACGGCGGCCTCTCCGATCATCGCGAGTGGCGAGCACAGATCGACGGCCTCGCCGACACGTTCACGGTCGTCGCGTGGGATACGCCGGGATGCGGAGGGTCGACCGAACCGCCCGGATCGTTCCGTATGCCGGACTATGCCGACGCGCTCGCACGGTTCATCGCGGCGCTCGGGCTCGAGCGACCCCACGTGCTCGGGCTGTCATGGGGATCGACGCTGGCCCTGCAGCTCTACGGCCGTCACCCCGAGGTTCCCGCCACGTTGCTGCTGACTGGGGCATATGCGGGATGGGCCGGGTCCCTGCCGCCCGGGGTCGTCGCCGAGCGGCTCGAGTCGGCGATGCGGGACCTGCGGTCGGAGGCTCCGGAGCGGATCATCAGGGCGTGGCTCCCCACATTGTTCACGGAGCGGGCGCCGAGCCAGGTGATCGAGCGATTCGTCGCGACCTTCTCGGACTTCGAACCCGACGGCGTCGCCACGATGCTTCACGCCATGGCGGAGTGCGACCTGCGCGACGTGCTGCCCACGATCACGGTGCCGACCCTGCTGCTCTACGGCGAGGAGGACGTCCGCTCGCCGCTCACCGTCGCCGAGGAGATGCACGCGACGATCCCGGGATCGAGGCTCGTGGTCATGCCCGACGTCGGCCACCAGAGCAACATCGAGGCTCCCGAGCGCTTCAACGCGGCGGTGAGGGACTTCCTGATGCGCTGAACTCGAGGACCGACAGATCCCCGGCAGGGTGCACGGCGCGCAGGCGCAGCCCGGCATCCGCCGCAAGCTCACCGATCTCGGCGACGCCCCGCTCGCGTCCGCCGAAGTAGGCGAGCATGCGCAGGTCCATCTCGGTGCGCACGGTCTCGCCGTCGGGGCCGACCTTCTCGACGACGAAGACCAGCCCCTCCGAGCCGGCGGCCTCGGCGCAGCGTCGGAGGATCGCGCGCGCGGCCTCGTCGTTCCAATCGTGCAGGATCGCGCAGAGCAGGTATGCGCCGGCGCCGGGCGGCAGCGCTTCGAAGAAGTCGCCGACGATGGCCTCACCCCGATCGGCCAGGCCCGCCGTCTCCAACGCCGCCCGTGCCGCCTCGACGGGCTCGGGCAGGTCGACGACGGTGACCCGCAGCCGCGGATGCGCCTGCAGCAGCGCGACCATCAGCGCGCCGCCGCCGCCCCCGACGTCGACGACGTGGCCGAGGGACCCCCAGTCGCGAGCAGCGAGGATCGCGGGCGCCCACGCCGCGACGTCGAACCCCATCTGCGACGCGTACGACGCTGCGCGCTCGGGGTCGGCCGACAGGTCGTCCCAGAACGAGCGCCCGAACC
Organism: uncultured Actinomycetes bacterium; assembly: GCA_963825685.1. GTDB lineage: Bacteria > Actinomycetota > UBA4738 > UBA4738 > HRBIN12 > JAOUEA01. Next base: position 48,686 of record CAWGUD010000016.1, read on the forward strand.
GCACGGGGAAGGCGGCCTCACCCGTGCGCACGGAGTGCGCGAGGTCGGTGAAGGCGAGCTCGGCCCGGCCGATGGCACCCTCGAGGTCCAGAGCCTCGCGCGTTCCCGACGGATGATCGTCGCGCAGCGTCTCGCCCGATGCAGACAGGGCGTACCTGCCCTCGCCATCACGCGTGAGCACCCCGACGGACACGAGGTGGCGCAGCACTCGATCGAGGGCATCGGCGTCGACCCGCTCCACTCGCGCCAGCTCGGCGGACGTGCGCACTCCCGCGGCGATGTGATCGGCGACGTGCAGCGTGGCCGCGACCCGGATCGCCATCGGCGTGACGAGGTCCGCGCGCTCCCAGAGATCGGCTCCAGCTCCATCCTCGTTCCCCATCGCTCACCCCCATCGCCTGGCACAGCCTCACGCGTCGAGGAGCCTGGCGGCAAACCTGCTGCGATGAGTTCCGCGATCCGTCGACGTCTGCCTGGGTGGATGGCGGTCATCCTGATCTTCGACGGCGCACTCGATCGCGCGGCGATCGCGACGTACTGCGATCGCGCCCGGGCTCTGCTCGAGGGCGCCGACGGTGGGCCGGTGATCTGCGACGTCGGCGCCGTCGTGCGCCCCGACGCCGTCACGATCGAGGCGCTGGCCCGGCTCCATCTGACCGCGCTGAGGCTCGGGCGTCGCATCGTGCTGCGCGATACGAGCGCGGAACTGGCCGACCTGCTGACGTTCGCCGGCCTCTGCGACGCGATCGGCTCGGCCGCGGGGTCAGTCGTCGAGCCGGTCGGGCACCCCGAAGAGCGGGAACAGGTGCGCGGTGTCGAGGAAGAAGCTGATGCCGGCGATGCGACCGCCTGAGACCTCGAGCACCTGCAAGGCCCACGGCTCGTGCCCACCCTGCAGGGCTCGGCTTGTACTGCGCATAGGCGGGCGACCCGTTCGCCTCGGTCGCGATCAGCCGCGAGCCCCGGCACCCGATCCCCGGGCCGAGGCACCAGGCGGCGATGTCGTCGTGGGTCTGCAGCCAGAGCGCGTAGGGCGGCATCGACCACGCGGCGTCGTCTCGGAGCAGCGACGTGAGCGAGTCCATGTCGTAGCGCTCGAACGCGTCGACGTAGCGAGCGAGGAGCGAGCGCTGCTCGGCGTCCATCGGACGCAGCGGCTCGGCGTCGGAGATCTCGGCCGCCTCGATCGTCGCGTGGGCGCGTTGCAGGGCGCTGTTGACCGACGCGACCGACGTCTCGAGCAGCTCGGCGACCTCGGAGGCCTTCCAGCGGAAGACGTCACGCAGCACGAGCACCGCACGCTGCTTCGGCGGCAGGTGCTGGAGCGCGGCGATGAAGGCGATGCGGATCGACTCGCGCGCCTCGGCCACCTCGGCGGGGTCGCCGTCGATCGGCAGCACGCGGTCGTCGGGGACCGGCAGGATCCACGTGGCCTCGGGCAGGGGCTGACCGAGGTTCGACGCCTCCGCCGACTTCGCCGGCCCGAGGTCCATGGGGCGGGCGCGGCGTTCCTTCCCGCTCAGCATGTCGAGACACACGTTCGTCGCGATGCGGTAGAGCCAGGAGCGCAGCGCCGCGCGACCCTCGAACGCCTCGAAACCACGCCACGCACGCAGCATCGTCTCCTGCACGGCGTCCTCGGCCTCGAATCCCGAGCCGAGCATGCGGTAGGCGTAGGCGGTGAGCTCGCGGCGATGCTCTTCGAGCCGCAGCTCCAGGTCTTCGGGTGCGCGAACCATGGCCACCACCCTACGACCGGTCGACGACGAAGAACTCATCGTTCGGCGTGGCCTACCCTGCTCCCATGGCGCCCGAAGAGATCGAGATCGAGGTCGCCGACTCGCTCGCATCGGTGAGGCGAGCGGCCCACCTGTTCGACCACCCGGTCGACGACGACGCGACCCTGGCCTTCCTCGACGACCGGCGGCACGTGCTGCTCCTCGCCCGCATCGACGGGTACCCGGTCGGGTTCGTCTCGGCGGTGGAGCTGTCCCACCCGGACAAGCCTCGGTCGGAGATGTTCGTGTACGAGCTCGGGGTCGACGAGGGCTTCCGACGGCGCGGGGTCGCGACCGTCCTCATGCAGGCGCTGATCGAACTCTGCGAGTCCCGCGGGTGCGGCGAGATGTTCGTCTTGACCGAGCCGGACAACGAGGCGGCGATCGCGACGTATCGCAAGGCCCTCGGCACTGCGGAACCGGCGGGCGTCATGTTCACGTGGGACTGGAGAGACCGCTGAGCACCGTGCATCTTCGCGACGTCACGCTCGACGATCTCGACCTCTACCTCCGCATGCGCTGCGATCCGGTGATGATGGCCGAGCTCGGGGGGCCGCTCCCCCGTGACGGCGTGCCGGACAAGCTTCGTCGCGATGTCGAGGCTGTCGAGCGCGACGAGTACTGGATCTCGATCGTCGAGTCCGACGACGACGAACCCATGGGCTCGGTCGTGCTGTGGCGACACGACGACCACGGCGAGGAAGAGAGCGAGATCGGCTGGATGATCCTGCCCGAGTTCCAGGGGCGGGGCATCGGCAAGGCCGCCACGGCCGCGCTGATCGAGCGCGCTCGAGCCGACGGCCGGTGGGGCGACATCCACGCGTACCCGGGGGTGACGAATGCACCCTCGAACGGCATCTGTCGCTCGCTCGGGTTCGAGCTCGTCGGGACCATGGATGTCCTCGCGTTCGACGACCGACCGTTGCGCGTGAACCACTGGCGGCTGCCCGAGGAGCGACCCCGTGATGGAACAGCGGGTGAGCCTCGTCACGCTGGGGGTCGCCGACGTCGCCACTGCCAGGGCGTTCTACGAACGGCTCGGCTGGCGCCCGGCCTCGACGTCGAGGAGACCGTGTTCTTCCAGGCCGGTGGCCTGATCGTCACCCTGTGGAGCCGGGAGAAGCTCGCGGCGACAGCGTCGTCGACGACCCCGGCGGATGGGGCGGGGTGACCCTCGCCCACAACGTGCGCTCCGGGCGAGGTCGACCACGTGATCCAGCGGGCCCGCGAGGCCGGAGCTCGCATCGCTCGCGAGCCCGCCGAGACCTTCTACGGAGGGTACGCGGGGGTATTCGTCGACCCTGATGGGCACCCTTGGGAGATCGCGTACAACCCCGGCTTCACGCTCGACGACGACGGCAGCATCAGGCTCCCGGCGACTGAGACCGACCCTCGTCTAGCGCTCGTGTTCCGGGTGGGAACCGGCCACGTCTCCTCGTGGCGGACCCGTTCGCGGAACTCCGAATGCACCGTGGATTCGTACGCGATCAGACCGACCACCAGGGCCGTGAGCAGACCGAGGGCGCCGAGCGCCGGCATCACCGCGGCGAGCGGGATCGCCGCGAGCACCAGCGCGGCCGCCACCACCCGTTGCACGAACACGTGGTGCCAGATGCGGAACCTGAAACCGACGTGCCCGAGCAGGTAGAGCGCGATGCCCCCGTACAACGCCCAGAGCGGCAACGTGGCCAACGGCTCGGAGAGCTCGTGGTGGCTCGTGTCCGCCACGTACTCCAGGACCTTCTTCAGCCCCAGCGATCCGAGGATGATGCCGGCGATCATCGGCAGGTGCAGGTAGCTGTACGCGTCGCGGGCGAGGCGCGCTCGTTCCTCGCCCTGCGCACGCCGAAGGGCGCGCTCGGCGACGATCGCGAGCACGTCGAAGTAGGCCCACCAGAGCGACGCGGCGAGCGTCAGGCCCAAGACGGAGGCGACGATGATCGGCCACGAGATCGGGAGCTTGGCGACGCCCACGCCGATCGCCACGATCGACTCACCGAGGGCGACGATGATGATCAGCCCGTGTCGCTCGGCGAAGTGGCCGGCGGAGTTCAGTCGCCACCCCGACGCGCCCGCGAGGATCGTGCCGCCGAAGTCGACGATCAGCACCGCGACCCAGGTGAGCGTCTGCGCGCGACCGTCGAGCTGCGACGCGACGAGCAGGAGCGCCGTGCTCCCCAGCACCGACGGGGCGAACCGGAGCAGCTGCCCACGCAGCGCGTAGTCGGCGTTCTCCCCGGCCGCGATCCAGAAGATCGCGAGGTGCAGCAGTCGCACCGTCAGGTAGGCGAAGGCGAACACGACCGGACCGCTGAGCCCACCCTCGAGATCGTCGAACGATTCCGGCACGGTCAGGGCCATCACGAACATCGCGGCCATCGCGCCGAACATCGAGACGCGACCGAGTCCCTCGTCGGCCTGCACCACGTTGCCGAGCCATGCGTAGCCGACCCAGCACCACCAGAGCAGCCCGAGCACGAGCATGCCGCGCACGACCCCTCGGACCGACAGATCGTCCGCCATCAACGCGGTGACCTGCGTGAGCGAGAAGACGAACACGAGGTCGAAGAACAGCTCGATCGGCGTGACCCTGGCCTCTTCCGAGACCGACTGGATGCGCGGATGCCGGTCACTCACGACCGCATCGTCTCACGGGTGCTGTGGGAGCTTCGTCTGACGCACGGGCGATGCCGTCCGAATCACCGATGATGCCGGGCAGATCCCGTCACCGCAGGAGGCGTCCCGGGATGAGGTTCCGCGCGACGATCCAAGTCGAGGGCAAGACCGCCACGGGCATCCCGGTCCCGACGGACGTGGTCGATCAGCTCGGGAAGGGCAAGCGGCCTCCGGTCCGAGTCACGATCGGGGGCCACACGTATCGCAGCACCGTGGCGGCTTACGGCGACGTGTTCATGCTCCCGCTCAGCGCGGAGAACCGCGAGGCCGCGGGCGTCGCGGGCGGCGACGAGGTCGACGTCGACGTCGAGCTCGACACCGAGCCGCGGACGGTCGAGGTGCCGAAGGACTTCACGGACGCGCTCGCGGCCGAGCCGGAGGCGAAGCGGTTCTTCGAAGGACTCTCCTACAGCCAGCAGCGATGGCACGTGCTGTCGATCGAAGCGGCAAAGGCGGCCGAGACGCGGCAACGTCGCATCGACACGTCGGTCGCGATGCTGCGCGAGGGCCGCGCACGTTGACAGACGTCTTCGAGCCGCCAGCGGGATCTGCTGAAGACACGACACGACGGAGCTGACGATGCCGACGACCTCACGATTCCAAGAGCTCGGCCATCCCGCCGGGGACCGGACCTAGCGGCTCAGAGCCTCGAGCACTGGTCTTCCTTGCTGCCGTCGACGATGTTGCTCCCGCCGACCGGAGCAGGGCGGTTCTCCTTGCACTGCAGGTTGCCGTCGACCCGGTTCCCACGGATCTCGACGCCACCGGTGTTCTGGAACGCCTGGATGTTGCCGCCGACGGTCGAGCGGATCGCCGCGACCTTCCCGCCCTGGTCGTCGTAGAGGATGTCGCCCTGCACGTTGGTGCCGACCACGCGACCGATGCCGCCCTGCACGACCTGGACGCTGCCACCGACACGCGAGCCGTTGCGCACGACGACCTTCTTCGCATCCTCTGCCTGCACGTTGCCGACGACGCGGACCGAGTCGGCCACGAGGGTCGCACGGCTCTCCACCTTGATCGTGCCCTTGACGGTGGTGCCGTTCAGGGTGCATGTCGCGCCGTCGGGCACGCGCAGGTTGTCGACCGTGATGCGGCCGAGCGAACCGCGGCAGGTCCGCTCCTCCGCGTGCGCTGCCGGAGCGATCAGGATCGTCGCGCAGGCCGTGATCAGCGCGAGCGTTGTGATCTTCCGCATGGGCGTCTCCTCTCTCGGTGAGTCTCAGGGACGAGCAGGTACACGAGGAGCGTGTCACTCCGACGTGAACACGGCGTAAGCCCGGGATGAGAACGCTCTCACGACGTCATCCTTCGTCGAGCCGCCCGTCCGCGATGCGGATCGTGCGGTCGACGGCCCCGAGCACGTCGGGGTCGTGGGTCGCGACCACGCACGCGCTCCCGGCGATCGTCGCATCGCCCAGCGTGCGCAGCACCGCCGCCGCCCAGCCGGCGTCCTGGTGCGCCGTGGGCTCGTCGGCCACGAGCAACGAGGGTGCGAGCACCACGGCTCGCGCGACGGCGGTGCGTTGCTGTTCCCCCAGCGACGTCTCGGTCGGCGAGCGGTGCTGCATGTCGGCGAGCCCGAGACGCTCCAGCAGGTCCTCGATCAGCTCGCGGCGATCGTCGAGGCACCGCGCGAGGCGCGCCGGATACTCGACGTTCTCGCGCACGCTCAGCTCGTCCATCAGACCGAGGTGCTGCGGCACCACCGCGACGTCGCCCCATCCCGGAGCCGACCCGCCCGGTCGATCGACCGCCCCGGCGTCGGGGTCGTCCCACCCCGCCGCGACGTTCAACAGGGTCGTCTTGCCCGAACCCGATCGCCCGACGAGACCGACCACTTCCCCCGGCTCGACGTGGAGGTCGACGCCGTCGAGCGCGTGGACCTCCTCGTCCCCGCGTCCGTAGGTCTTCGTCACGTCGGTCATGCCGAGCACCGGCTGGCTCGCATCGACGAGCCACCCCATCTCGGGGGAAACCGGCAGCGGCCACCGCAGCGCCGACCATCCCTCAGGCTCGTCCACCCTGCTCGCGGATGCCTCCGAGCCGGCGACGACACCGTGCTCCAGCGTCAAGCGGTGATCGGCGATCGCCATCACCGAGCGGTCGTGCGTCGCGAGCACGAAGGTCACCTCGTGACGAGCGAGCTCGGCGATGCGTGCGAGCACCCCGTCGGCGGCCTCGGAGTCGAGCTCCGCGGTCGGTTCGTCGGCGACGACCACCGTCGCCCCCGACACCAGGGCCTGGGCCACCGCCACGCGTTGCTGCTCACCGCCGGACAGCTCGTCCGGTCGGTGCTCGAGGCGGTGTGCGATGCCGAGCGCGTCCGCGGTCGCCATCACGCCCCGGTCTCCCGCCGATCCGGACCGCGATGCGAGCCGCAGATGCTGGCCGACCGTCAGATGCCCGAGCAGGTTGTCCGACGGCCGCTGGAAGACGTAGCCGACCGTCGATCGCCGCACGGCCCGCCGCGTTCGCGACGAGGCGTGTCCGATCTCGATGCCCATCACGTCGATCGAGCCCGCCGTGGGACTGTCGAGGCCGGCCACGAGCCGGAGCAGCGACGACTTGCCGCTCCCGGAGGGGCCGACGACGACGGAGACGCCGCCGCGCGGGATCGTCGCCGAGACGTCACGGAGCGCTCGCACCTCGCCGGTCGGGGTTCGATAGGTGCGGACGACCCCCTCGAATCGGACGGCCTCGTCACTCGGCAACGCGCATCACCTCCGCGGTCGAACGATGCCGCGCACCACGATCGGCGATCGCTCCACCCACCACCGATGCGACGACCAGGCAGACCGCCGTCACGACGACCGCCACGACCGGCGTGACGATCAAGGGGGCCGGCGGGATCGTCGGGAGCGGATCGATGCTCGGCACGACGATCGACGCCGACAGCACCCCCACGATCGTTCCGACGAGGAACGAGACGAGCAGCATCGCACCCAGCTCGGCGATCGACGCCGCACGCATCGTGTGCCGGGGCATGCCCATGCGATCGGAGAGGGTCGTCGCGACCACGCGGCTGCGCTGCTTCGCGTGCAGGTAGACGACGGCGACGACCACCACGAGCGCCACCGCCGACAAGGCGAGCATCTGCAACACCAGGAACGTCTGCACGGCGGCCGCGATGAACGGGATGTCCTCGACCTCCTCGGCCGAGAGCACGAGCTGCGGCAACACACCGAGCTCGTCCATCCTCTGCTGCACCTCGGCGGCGGGTCCGTCGACCCAGATCTCCGTGATGGCACGAGGGGTCGCGAGCGGATCGGGACGACCACGGAAGGCCGCGGCGAGGGCGGCGGCGTCCATCACGACCAACGGACGGCTGTCCGACGATGTGCCTGGGAACGTGACCGCGGTGCCCACCACGGTGACCGGCACCTCCTCCTGCCCGATCGAGGCCGTGTCCGGCGTCGCCCCGCCACCGTTCGCGACGACGACCGGCACGCCGTCGTCCACCGGAGCGCTCAGGCGCTCGAGCAGGGCAGGCAACGGATCCGCGGAGAACGCATCGTTCCAGTAGGCCGCCGAGGCGAAGCCGTCGGGCTCGATCACGAGCAGGTCGTACTTGGTCTCGTCGTCATCGAGCGATCCCGCCTCACGGAACCTGGTGACCCGTGAGACCGGGTAGGGGAAGCCGGGAGCAGGCGTCGCATCGCTCGCCACCTGCACCTGCACCTCGCTCCCGACGAAGATCCTCGCCTTGGCCTCGACCGTGGCTCGAAGCGACGCCACGGTCGCGAGCGCCGCGGACGAGACCGCGAGGGTGAGGATGCCGGCGACGACGAACAGGGAGGTCAGGGCCGGGCCCGCACGCAGGCGTCGGATCGCCAGCCACGGAGCCGTGGCGCCGGCCCCGCCCGATCGCGCGGCACGGCGCACGACGAGTCTGGTCACCCGCGCCGCGAGGATGCCGGCACCGAGCGCCACCATCAACGGGAGCAGGAAGACCGCCGGCTCGGGGCGCTCGATGCCCCCGGATTCCACGACCCCGCCCTCGGCGAGCCGGCCTGCCAACATCCATGCGATCGCGAAGGCGGCGATCTCCCACGGCACCGCTGCGACGATCCTCGTGAAGCGATGACGGTGCTCGTGGCGCGCGACGAACGCGACGCCCGACACCACGCCGACGATCGCGATCGATGCGAGCGTGCCGGCGAGGGCCGCAACGATCGACGTCGCCCTGGCCGCCGCGGATGCGGGAGCGGCCGGTCCCGCCCACGCGATGAGCGAGGTCGCGGTCACCCACCCGAGCACACCGCCGATCGCCGCCGGCAGCAGGGCCTCGAGCGACGCCTTCGCACCGAACGCGAGCGGACCCCACCCGCGGATCGTGAGCACGCCGACCTCGACCCGTCGGCCCACGAACGAGAAGACACCGCCGGCGGCCACGGCCGCGAGCGCGATCGCGAGCCCGGCCACCACCAGCACCAGCATCGGCCCCTGCACGGCCGCGCTGCGTTCTCGCACCTCATGCACGACCAACCCTGCGTTCTGCGTGATCGTGATCTCGCTCGCGCCATGTCTCGAGAACCACCGGCCACAACAGCGGAGCACCTCGTACAGGTCGCCGCCGGGGCTCGCGCGCTCGAGGAAATGGTCGGAGAACGCCGCGAGCTCCGATGCATCCTCCAGGGTCATCGGCGGCTCGGTGATCGCCGGAGCCTGCCACGCGAACGTCGCTCGACGGACGCCGAGCGCGGTCGAGAGGTCCAGCAGCTGCTCGGCTTCGGCCACGATGAACTGCGGCGGGGCCGAGCAGAGGACGTCCGGGCACGGGTAGATATCGTCGTTCCAGAGCCGCCAGTAGCCCTGCCGCGGCTGGGTGTAGAGGCTGACATAGATGCCGTCGACGAGGACACGCTGCCGCTGCGCCCCCGAGTGAAGGACCACCTCGTCGCCCGGTTCCGCCGCCAGCGGTGTCGCGACGATATCGGGGAGCCAGACGCCGGGACCCTCCTCCCCCGCGATCACCTCCACATGCGCGATCGCATCGGTGCCCGCGAAGAGCCGCCCTTCGACGACGCCGCTCGGCGGCGGCGCACCACCGAGGTCGGTGACCGTCACGACACCACCGAAGATCGCGAGCTCCACCGGACCGAGGGAGTCGTTGCCGTCGGCGACGGAGGCGAACGCGTCGCCCCGCCGCTCCCACAGGAGTCCCTCGCCGTCGGGGGCCCGTTCTCGCAGGCCGACCTCGGTGCTGCGGTGGGCGATCCCCATGCCGTACGGCGTGACCGTGGCGTCGTCGATCGCCGAGGCCAGCAGCTCGTTCTCCGACGCCGAGAGGAAGAGCGGGTACGCCGCGGCGACGACGGTGACGAGGAACGTCCCGACCGCCAACGCAGCGAACAACGACCGGAATCGCAGCAGGACGGTGGGCGCCGTGCGCCACACGGGGTTCGAGCGCCATGGAGGCATCGACGACATGATGCCGGTTGGTGGGGCTTCACGACCGGGTCGAGGTCGAGAACCCGTCCGGGCTAGCTCGCCGGCGTCGAGACCTTCCTCCGCTCGAGCTCGGCGCGCACGGCCGGCGCGACCTCGGTGCCGAACAACTCGATCGAGCGCATCAACCGGTCGTGCGGCAGCGTCCCCATGCTGAACTGCACCAGGAAGCGGTCGTGCTCGAAGATCTCGTGCTGGAACAGGATCTTCTCGATCACCTGCTGCGGCGAGCCCACGAAGTTCGCGCCGCGGAGCGTCGCCTCGCCCTCGTACTGCTCGCGCGTGAGGGGGGACCACCCGCGCTCTCGCCCGATCGTGTTCATCATCTGCGCCACGTGGGGGAACGACTCGTCGACCGCCTGCTGCGACGTCTCCGCGACGTAGCCGTGCGAGTTGATGCTCAGGGCCGGGAGCGGATCGTGCCCCGCCTGATGTGCGGCGTCTCGGAACAGCTCGGCGAACGGCGCGAACCGCTCGGGACGTCCACCGATGATCGCGAGGGCCATCGGCAGGCCCAACGTGCCCGCGCGGAACGCCGACTCGGGAGCACCCCCGACCGCGACCCAGATCGGCAGCGGGTCCTGCACCGGGCGCGGATAGACGCCGACGCTGCCGTCGAGCGGCGGGCGATGCTTCCCGCGCCAGCTGATGCGCTCGCCCTCGCGGAGGGCGATCAGCATCCTCAGCTTCTCCTCGAAGAGCTCGTCGTAGTCCCCGAGGTCGAAGCCGAACAACGGGAACGACTCGGTGAACGACCCGCGGCCGGCCATGATCTCCGCCCGGCCGCCCGAGAGCAGGTCGACCGTGGCGAAGTCCTGGAACACCCGCACGGGATCGTCGGAGCTCACCACCGTGACGGCGCTCGTGAGCCGGATGCGCTCGGTGCGAACCGCCGCGGCCGCCAGCACCACGGCGGGCGACGAGACGATCAGGTCGGGCCGATGGTGCTCGCCGATGCCGAAGACGTCGAGCCCGAGCTGGTCGGCGAGCTCGACCTCTTCCATGAGGTTCCTCATCCGCTGCTCGGGGCTGATCGTCTCCCCGGTCACCGGATCGGGGTACAGCTCGGCGAAGGTGTACAGACCGATCTCCATGCTGGCGGGAACCCTGGCACTCGCTCCGTTGTTCCGTCACACGCCCGATGCCGTGCCCAAGCGGGAGCGTCGTGATATCCCATCGTCCGGATGACCGAGACGGTGAGTCAACGGGCGCTGAACCGTGCGCTGCTCGCGCGCCAGCTGCTGTTGGAGCGGTCCTCCATGCCGGTCGCCGATGCGGTGGAACACCTGGTCGGCCACCAGGCGCAGTCGCCTCCCGACCCGTACGTCGGGCTGTGGTCGCGCCTCGACCGGTTCGACCCGAGCGAGCTCGCCGGCATGATCGAAGACCGACGGGTCGTGCGGATGGCCCTGATGCGCGCCACGATCCACCTCGTGACCGCCCGCGACGCGCTCGTCCTGCGCCCGCTCCTCGCGCCGGTGCTCGAACGCACCTTCAGGACCGGAAGCCCGTTCGGCCGGCGGCTGCGCGACGTCGACCTCGATGAGGTGATCGCGCTCGGCCGGGCGATGCTCGACGAGGCGCCCCGCACACGGGCCGAGCTCGTGGCCGCGTTCACGGAACGCTGGCCCGACGCCGACGCCGACGCGATGGGGTACGCGGTGCAGTACCTCGTGCCGCTCGTGCAGGTGCCGCCGCGCGGCGTGTGGGGCAAGGGCGGCCGGGCCACCTGGGCCTCGCTGGAAGCATGGCTCGGCGAGCGGCTCGAGCCGCGCCCGTCGATCGACGATCTGGCTCGCCGCTACCTCGGTGCGTTCGGTCCGGCCACGGTGATGGACATGCAGTCCTGGTCGGGACTGACCCGGCTGAAGGAGGTGTTCGAGCGCCTGCGCCCGCAGCTGCGCGTCGACCGGAACGAGGCCGGCCGCGAGATCTTCGATCTCCCGGACGCGCCGCGCCCGGATCCGGATACGCCTGCACCGCCGCGGTTCCTGCCCGAGTACGACAACGTGGCGCTGGGCCACGCCGACCGAACGCGGCTCGTCAGCGACGACGACAGGACCAGGCTGATGGCCGAGGCGGGCATGCGGAGCGTGCGGACGTTCCTGCTCGACGGCAGGGGCGCGGGCACGTGGGCGATCGAACGCTCCGGCGACACCGCCCGCATGTCGATCGTGCCGTGGGCCCGGGTGCCTCGCGCCGAGCGAGCCGCGCTCGAAGACGAGGGACACGCCCTCCTCGCGTGGTGGTTCCCCGGGACCGATCAGCTCGACGTCGAGCTCGCCTGAGACCCAAGGCTCGGCTCAGGCATCGTCGCCGGAGCCGTCGTCGTCGTCGTCGCCTTCGCTGCCGTCGTCATCGATCGCGTCGCCGATCACCTCGAACCGCTCGTCGAGCTGAACCTCTACCACGCTGCCGTCGTCGAGCCGGACCTCGACCTCGTAGCTGGCGCCTCCGTCGCCGACCTCGGACTCCACGACCGACCCTCCGCGCGTGTGCTCCAGAGCGGCCGCCGTTGCACGCTCGAGTTGGCTGCCTTCCAGTGGCTGGTCGTCGCTGCCGGTCGCCACGCTCACGGTCGCCGCGGCTCCCGCCACCACCAGCGCCGCAGCCGCCGCCGCCAGGACCTTCGTCTTCGTCCTCATCTGCGTTCCTCCTTGCCGTCCGGAGAGCCATGATGTTCGCTCGGGGCTGACCCGACGCTGAACGCCGGATCACACGACGGCGACCGGCAGGCGCAGCTCAGTCCGTGCCCCCCCGAGCGCAGCCGTGCTCAGCGTCACCGTGCCGCCGTGCGCCTCGGCGACCGCGCGCACGATCGCGAGACCGAGCCCCGCCCCGCCGTCGGTCCGGGCCCGGGCGTCGTCCAGGCGCACGAAACGGTCGAAGACGCGCTCACGGTCGCCGGCATCGACGCCCGGGCCGTCGTCGTCGACGGTCACGACGGCCTCCCCGTCCACCTCGCTCACCGAGATCGCGACGACCCCGGCCGCGTGCCGAGCCGCGTTCTCGGTGAGGTTGCAGAGCGCTCGTTGGAGCTCCGCACGGTTCCCACGGACCCGAGCCGGGCCCACCTCGCCCGTCTCGATCGTGAGCCTCGTGGACGATCGCAGCCTTGCCGCTTCCTCGAGGACGAGGTCGTCGAGGTCGACCTGCTCCCGGGTCGTGAACGCGCCCTCGTCGATACGAGCGAGCAGCAGCAGATCGTTCACGAGTCGCTCCACTCGCAGGTTCTCCCGGTGCACGACCTCGGCGAGATCGCCGACCGAGGTGGCGTCGGGGTGGGCGATGGCGACCTCGCTGTGCTGGCGGATCGACGCGACGGGCGAGCGGAGCTCGTGGGCGGCGTCGGACACGAAGCGTCGCTGCCGCACCTGCGACTCCTCGAGCCGGTCGAGCATGAGGTTCATCGTGGTCGCGAGACGTGCGATCTCGTCACCGGTGTTCGGCTCGGGCACGCGCCGGTCCAGCTCCGCCGACGAGATCGCCGCGACCTCGCCACGGATCGCCTCGACGGGGCGCAAGGCCCGCCCCGTGATCCACCACGTGACCGTCGCCACCACGAGCATGAGCAACGGCACACCGACCGCGAGCAGCGGCACGGCGGCGCTGGTCGCCTCCTCGACATCGTCGAGGCTGCGGCCCACCATCACGGTGCGCCCGTCGTCGGCGGACGAGACGGCCGTCGCGACCACGAGGACGGGTCCGTCCTCCAGCGGTGCCTCGTCGAGGACGATCTCGTCGCCTGGGAGCACGGAGGCGAGGGCGGGCTCATCGGTGACGTTCGCGCTCGACGCCGCGACCTGCCCGTCGGGGAACAGCACCTGGACGAACTCATCGTCGGCCTCGCCCGACTCGAGATCCGGCTCGGCGCCGCGGCCGATCACGGCGGCGACCGCCGCGGCACGCCCGAGCGCCGCATCGCGCACGTCGGACGTCAGCGACCGCCCGAGGAACACCACCATGGCGACCGAGGCGAGCACGAGGGCCAGTCCGACGACGAGGGTCGCCGCCACGGTGGTGCGCACGCGCACGGAGCGCCACCGCCGGTTCCCGTCGCCCATGCTCACCCGCCGTCCGCGGCGAGACGGTACCCCGCGCCACGGATCGTCTCGATCGCGCCTCGGCCGAACGGACGGTCGAGCTTGTTCCGCAGGTGGCGCACGTAGACCTCGACGATGTTGAGATCGCCGTCGAAGCGATCGTCCCAGACGTGGTCGAGGATCTCGGTCTTCGAGACGACCTCGCCCGATCGCCGGAGCAGGAACTCGAGCAGCGACGCCTCCCGGGCGGTCAGGACGACCTCCGTCTCGCCGCGCCAGGCGCGGCGCGCGCCCGGATCGAACCGCAGATCCCCCGCTTCGAGCACCGACGGTCGCTCCGTCGCGCCGCGCCGGATCAGCGCCCGCAGTCGAGCGACCAGCGCGACGTAGGAGAAGGGCTTCGTGACGTAGTCGTCGGCCCCGGTGTCGAGCGCCTCCGCCTCGTCGTACTCACCGTCCTTCGCGGTGAGCATGAGGATCGGCGTCCAGACGTCCGCCTCACGCAGGGCCCCACAGACCCGATAGCCGTTCATCCCCGGAAGCATGATGTCGAGCACGATGGCGTCGTACGCGTGTTCGCGGGCCATGTGCAGGCCGTCGATGCCGTCGTGGGCGACGTCGGTGGCGAAGCCCTCGGCCTCGAGCCCCCTACGCAGTCCTTCGGCCAGGGTCCGTTCGTCCTCCACGACCAGCACCCGCATGCGACACGCTCCTCGCGACGGTGCCATCTTCCCGCGTTCTCCTGAACCACGGCTGAAGCACCGCCGCCGTTCGTTCAGCGACGGGTCAGCCCCCGGGTCGCACGATCGCGGCGTCTGCGAACGGAAGGAGTGAGTCATGGCACGTCGAACGAGGTACGGGGCTCCGCCGATCCTGATCCTGATCGCGTCGTTCACGGTCTCGATGCTCGCGGGGTCCAGTGGGGACGCCGGCGCAGGCGCGGGACCCGGGGCGCCGCCGGACCCGGCAGACTTCGATGACCCGCTCCCCAACGAGTACTTCCCGCTCGAGCCCGGATGGGCGGCCACGCTGCGCGGCACCGAGGACGGCGAACGACTCGTCGAGCGCGTCGTCGTGACCGATCGCACGAAGGTGATCCAGGGCATCACGACGACCGTGATCCGCGACGTGATCCGTCACAGGGGCGTGCTCGTCGAGAAGACCGACGACTGGTACGCGGCCGACGACACCGGCACCGTGTGGTACTTCGGCGAAGAGACCGCGGAGTACGACGACGAGGGTGACGTGATCAGCACCGACGGCTCGTGGGAGGCCGGCGTCGACGGGGCCGTCGCCGGGGTCATCATGCCCGCCGACCCGAGGCCCACCGATGCCTACCGCCAGGAGTACGACAAGGGCGAGGCCGAGGATCAGGGGTGGGTCGTGGAGCGCGGCATCTCGCTACGCGTCCCTTACGGCCGGGTCGACCACGCGGTGCGCACGTTCGAGTGGAGCCGCACCGAGCCAGACGTCATGGTCGGCAAGCTCTTCGCGCCCGGACTCGGCATCGTGCTCGAGTACACGCTCGCGGGCGGGAACGAGACGCTCGAGCTCGTGCGCGTGAACGAGCCGGCGACCTAGGCGAACTCGTCGAAGATCGGGTCGGCGACGGCGTCGTTCTCCGCGAGCCCCCACACCTCGGTGACCTTGCCGTCGGCGATGTGGAAGACGTTCACGTAGTTGTACTCGGCGCTCTTGCCGCTCGGTGCGGTGACGACGGCGGTGCCGAGCACGACGGTGTGGTCGTCGTTGCCGATCACGTCGTGCACGTCGGCCTTCATCGCTCCGGGGTCCGACATCGCCGCCATCGACGCCCGCACGGCGTCCTTGCCGCGGGTGACCCCAGCGGCCTTGCTGTTGCCGCCGGTGTGCCACACGATGTCGTCAGACGTGTGGTCCTCGATCCACTGCATGTCGCCCCGATCCATCGCGGCGAACATGTCACGCACGAGCGTGACGTTGGGGTGCTCCTGCATCGCGGCTCCCTTCCTCGATGGGAGGGCGGGCTCCCCCCGGCCGGCCGAACCGTTCCAGCGTCGCACCGACGGCGGAACCGCGCAACCCGGGCCCTGCCGAGCCCGAGCCGCCGCTTCCCGGTAGGGTCGAGTCGTGGCCGGGCCGGCGTTCCTCTTCGATCTCGACGGCACGCTGATGGACAGCGTGTACCACCACGTGCTCGCGTGGCAGGCAGCGCTGGCCCGCGACGGCATCCACCTCTCGGTGTGGCGCATCCATCGGCGCATCGGCATGAGCGGCGGGTTGCTCGCCAACGCGATGCTGCGCGAGATCGGGCGCCCGGTCACCGCCGAGGACGCCGATCGACTGCGCCGGTATCACGCGGAGGCCTACGCCCAGCACCTCGACCAGGTGCGCCCGTTGCCCGGCGCCGTCGAGCTGCTCGCCCGACTGACCGAGCTCGACGTGCCGTGGTCGATCGCCACGAGCGGATACATCGAGAGCGCCGCGCCGATGATCGAGATGCTGGGCGTGCCCGACGGCGTGCCCGTCGTCACCCGCGATCAGGTGGCGCACGCGAAGCCCGATCCCGACCTGTTCCTCGCGGCGGCCGAGCGGCTCGGCGCCGACATCGAGGACTCGGTCGTCGTGGGCGACAGCGTGTGGGATCTGCTGGCGGCTCGTCGCGCCCGCGCGCTGGGGGTCGGCCTGCTCTCGGGGGGCTACGGCGAGGACGAGCTCGCCCGGGCGGGCGCGTACCGCGTGTACCAGGACCCGGCGGACCTGCTCGCCCACCTCGACGAGGTGGGCGTGCGCTCGCCCGGCGCGTAGCGCCGGGCGAGCGCGGTGAGCGAGACCGTCGTGGGTCACGCGATGTCGCGCCGGGCCAGCGCGCGGGTCCCGGCTCCGAGCGAGAGCGCCGCCCACCCGCCGAGCAGCGCCGCTCCCACCGCCGGCGCCACCACCGACATGTCGGCCGGGAGGATCCCCAGCACCGACGTGCTCGCGTGCGCAGGCAGGAACCTCGAGACCCCCGGCGCGAGCATCTCGATGATGCTCTCGCCGATCAGCATCCACAGGATCGAGCCCACGATCGCCGCGACCTGATGCGGGACCGTCAGCCCCAGCCCCAACCCGATCGCGGACCAGAGCACGCAGATCGCGACGGCCTTGCCGACCAGGATCGCCAACGCCGCCAGGCTCACCGTGACGGCCACGCCGTCGGCCGCGAGCAGGGCGAGCGAGACGCCCGCCACCGCGACGGTGCCGGCCAGCGCGAACACCACGGCCGCCGCTGCGAGGACCACGGCCTTCGCCGCCACCACCCGTCGACGGCGAGGGGTCGCCAGCAGCGTCGGCACGATCGCGCCGTGCCGCGCCTCGTCGGTGTAGGAACGGATGCCGAGCACGACCACGAAGATCGGCACGATCGCCATCATCTCCGCGAAGCCGGGCAGGGTCGTCAGCGCCACCGAGGTCCCGAACGCACCGGTCGAGACCATCCCCCACGCGGCGATGCTCGCCAGCGCCACGGCCCCGGCGAGCAGGCCCCACACGCTGCGGGTGGTGCGCAGCTTCCGTACCTCGGCCCTGATCTGATCCTTCATCGTTCCGCTCCTTCCGTGAGCTCGAGGAAGGCTTCCTCGAGGGTGGTCTCGCGGGGCGCGAGCTCGCTGAGCGCCACCCCCGCGTGCAGCGCGATCTCGCCGACGAGGTCGGCGGGCGCGTCGGCGACGAGGTATCCCTCGTCGTCGCTGCGCGGCTCGAGCCCGGCGGCGATCAGCGCGCGACCGAGCCCCTCGTGGTCGGGTGAGACGACCCGCAGCGACGACCGTCCTCCGGTGAGCTCGGCGATCGATCCCTGGCGGACGAGCCGGCCGTGGTCGATCACGATGACGTCGTCGGCCATCTGCGCCATCTCAGAGAGCAGGTGGCTCGAGACGAACACCGCGTTGCCGCGGCCGGCGAACCACCG
The DNA here is from genome assembly GCA_963825685.1 of uncultured Actinomycetes bacterium. Lineage (GTDB taxonomy): Bacteria > Actinomycetota > UBA4738 > UBA4738 > HRBIN12 > JAOUEA01. The sequence continues at coordinate 66,565 of CAWGUD010000016.1, forward strand.
CAGGAACTCGCGGAGCCACCTGATGCCCTGCGGATCCAGGCCGTTCGCGGGCTCGTCGAGCACGAGCACCCGCGGGTCGCCGAGCAGCGCCGCCGCGAGCGCCAGCCGCTGACGCATGCCGAGCGAGTAGCCGCCGGCCTTGCGATCGGCCGCGCCCTCGAGATCGACGATCTCGAGCACCTCGTCGACCTTCCCGTCGGGCACACCCGAGGCGGCCGCGAGCACCCGCAGGTGATTCCTGCCGGTCCGCAACGGATGGAAGCTCTGGACCTCGAGCACGGCGCCGACCGCCGTCGCGGGACGGTCGAGGCTCGCGTACGGCAGGCCCAGCACGGTGGCCGTCCCCGCCGTGGGATGCACGAGCCCGAGCACCATGCGCATCGATGTGCTCTTGCCGGCCCCGTTCGGTCCCAGGAAGCCCGTCACGAGCCCCGGTCGGACCTCGAAGCTGAGGTCCTCGACGGCGGTCACGGCGCCGAAACGCTTCGTGAGGCCTCGAGCCACGATCGCGGGCGAGGCGATCGGCTCGGTCGCATCGGCCGCTGCCGCCGAGCCCGTCTGGTTGGTGGTGGTGAGCATCGCGTTCCCTCCTTCGTGCGGGAGCTGTTCCCGACGAGGTCCACGCTAGGAGCGGCGCGCTCGGGCGGCGTCGGCCGCAGGTACCGACCTCGGGTCCTCCCGTGGGATGACGCGGTCAGGCGCCGGGCTGCACGAGGCCGGACTCGTACGCGAGGACCACGGCCTGGGCACGGTCTCGCAGGTGCAGCTTGTGCAGCACGCGGCCCACGTGGGTCTTCACCGTCGTCTCGGCGACGAACAGCTCACCGGCGATCTCGGCGTTCGACAGCCCGCGTGCCATCAGCACGAGCACCTCACGCTCACGCTCGGTGAGCTCGTCGAGCCCCCGCGGCACAGCCGGGGAGGCCGGCCGATGTGCGAATTCCTCGATCAGCCGACGGGTCACGGTCGGCGCGAGCAGCGCGTCGCCGGCCGCGACCACCCGGACCGCCTGCACGAGCTCCTCCGGCGGACGGTCCTTCAACAGGAAGCCGCTCGCCCCCGCCCGCAGCGCGTCGTAGACGTACTCGTCGAGGTCGAACGTGGTGAGCATCAGCACCCTGGCCGCGTCGTCGAGCTCCGTGATGCGACGCGTGGCCTCGATGCCGTCCATCGACGGCATGCGCACGTCCATCACCACCACATCGGGATGCCAGCGCTCGAACCCCCGGACGGCATCGGCGCCGTCGATCGCCTCGCCCACCACCTCGAGATCGGGCTCGGCCTCGAGGATCATGCGGAACCCCCCGCGCATCAGCGCCTGATCGTCGGCGATCACCACCCGGATCGTCGCGCCGTCGCTCACGCGGTGGGTCCTCCCTCGTACGGCACGTGGGCGTGCACCGTGAATCCTCCGCCCTGACGAGGCCCCGTGCGGATCGTGCCGCCGTAGAGCGCGACCCGTTCGCGCATGCCGAGCAGGCCCAGCCCGCCGTCCGTCGCCACGAACGGCCCTCGGCCGTCGTCGGACACCTCGACATCGAGCGCCGCATCGCCCCACCGCAGCAGCACCCTCGCGCTCGCCGGTCCCGCGTGCTTCATCACGTTCGTGAGCGCCTCCTGCACGATGCGGTAGGCGACGAGGTCGAGCCCGGTCGGGAGCGGCCTCGGCTCGCCCTCGGTCACGGCCTCGACGGGCACGCCCGCGCCACGGACCGTCTCGAGCAGGGACTCGAGCTGGCCGAGTCCCGGCTGCGGCGCGCGGTCGGCGTCGACCCCATCGGCCTTCAGGATGCCGATCAACCGGCGCATCTCGGTCAAGCCGTCACGGCCGGTGGATTCGATCCGGCCGATCGCCGCCCTCGCCGCCGCGGGATCGTCGTCGAGCACGCTCCGGGCCGCGCCCGCCTGCACCACCATCACGCTCATCGCGTGGGCGACCACGTCGTGCAGCTCCCGGGCGATGCGAGCCCGTTCCTCCGCGACCGCGTCGCGGGCCGCTCGCTCGCGGTCCACGTCGATGCGCCGTCGCCGGTTGAAGCCGATCCTGCCGAAGAGCATCGGCAGGCCCGCCGCGAACGTCGCGCTGATCAGGACCTCGACCCAGTTCGTGCCGGGGTAGGCGACGACGAGGGCGGTCACGGTTCCGACGATCGAGATCGGCAGGGACAGCCGGACGAATCGCTCGCGGTCGACGTGAGCCGCGGCCGTGTACGTGGCGAGCGCGACGGGGAACACCAGGTCGAAGGCTCCGTTCACGAAGGCGAGCGCGATCGACGCACCGGACACCGCGACGAGCACGGCGATCGGCCACCGGCGCCGCACCGCCAAGACCGCCGAACCCCCCACCAGGAGCAGGTACGCCTCCGGACCGACGGGACCGCGCGCCGGGTCGCCGGAGGCGTGCTCGCCGATCACCGCGCCGACCACCGACCCGATCGCGATCGCCGCCGCGAGCAGCGAATCCCAGATCAGCGGGTCGACCCGCCGCAGGCGCTCCCAGAAGGTGATCCGTTCCACGCCACGACGGTAGCCCGCTGCGGCGGGCTCCGGCGTCATCCTCCGGGAGGACGCGGGACACCCTCCTCGATCGAGTCGAGGTACCGATGCACCGATCCGATCGCGACCGAGCCCTCTCCGACGGCCGACGCGACCCGTTTGACCGCTCCGTGTCGCACGTCACCGACCGCGAAGACACCGGGCACGCTGGTCTCGAGCCCGGCGCGCCCTGCACCGGCATCCGCACCCGTGAGGATCGATCCCCATCGGTCCCTGAGCACGGCGTCGGGGAGCCAGCTCGTGCGGGGCTCCGCTCCGATCAGGATGAAGACGGCTGCCACCGACAGCACGCTGAGCTCTCCGGAGACGACGTCGCGGACATCGAGACCCTCGAGACGACGATCCCCACGGCCGCCGGCCACTTCCGCTCCGTATCGGATCTCGATGTTCGACGCGCGCGCGAGCGCCGTGATCAGGTACTCCGACATGCTCTCCGCGAGCGACGCACCACGGACGAGGATCGTCACCCGGCGTGCGTGCGATGCGAGATACAGAGCTGCCTGCCCCGCAGAGTTGCCACCACCGACGACGGCGACATCGACGCCGGCGAGTCCCGCGGCCTCCGACGTCGCGGCCCCGTAGTAGACGCCTGCCCCCTGGAACCGCGCCAGGTCAGGGAGCATGCGATAGGCGACCCCGCTCGCGATGACGACGGCACGGGCCTCGATCTCGCTGCCGTCCGCGAGCACGATGGTCCTCCGATCGCCGTCGATCGCCAGGTCGACGGCGTCGAGTCCGTAGACGAACTCTGCGCCGAAGAGCCATGCCTGCTCGTACGCGCGCTGCGCGAGCTCGGCCCCGCTCACCCCACGTGGGAAGCCCAGGTAGTTGCGGATCAGGGAGCTCGTGCCGGCCTGGCCACCGATCGAATGACGTTCGACGACGGCGGTCCGCAGTCCCTCCGACGCCGCGTAGACGGCGGCGGCGAGACCGGCGGGGCCAGCCCCGACGATCGCGACGTCGAACAGGCCGCTCGGAGCGCTCGTGGCGAGGCCGAAGGCTGCCCCCAGCTCCGCCCCCGTCGGCTGCACGAGCGCCCGCCCGTCGCGCAGCACCACGACCGGCGTTCGGTCGTCGTCGACGCCGGCGTCGGCCAGGATCGCCTCCGCATCGGGTGAGCCGACCTCGTAGGACCCGTACGGGATGCTGTTGCGGGTGAGCAGTTCGCGCATCGTCGAGGTCGCAGGGTCCCACTGGCTCCCGATCAGGCGGACGATCTCGTAGGGCGGTCGGTTCGCCCTGCTCCAATCGGCGAGGAACTCCGAGATCGCTCGGTGGAACGACTCATCGGGGGCCTGCCAGGGGCGTGCCGCCCAGTAGTCGATGTCGCCCATCGCGGCACCCCGGAGCAGCACATCCGTCGCGGAGCGGTCCCCCCAATCCACGGAGATGCACCGCCTCGCGAGCGGGAAGAGCGACCGAGACGCTGCCAGCACGTCGAGCGCTCGCGCATGCTCCGGCGCACCGGCGATCACCAGCACGACCTCCGATCCCTCGAGACGTCGAAGTGTCGACGCGGCCTCATCGATCGAGTCCACGATCACCTCGTAGTCGGTGCCGTACCGCTTGCGCAGCTCGACCTCGATCCGACCACGCGCCGGCGGATCTTCCTCGAAGGCGAGGATCACCGGTTGAGGACGCTCGCCGCTCACCCGGCTTCACCATCGATCTCGGTGTGCGTGCATGAACCACACCTCCGCAGTGAACCCGCGCAGGGTAGCCAAGAGGCGATGCGCCGGAACAAGGGCGTCGTCGCTCGACCGACGTGACCGCGGGTCGACGACCTCGGGTTGCATGTGGCGCAGCGACTTCACTAGCGTCGGCGCATGAAGCGCTCAGCGATCGTCTCCGCCATCATCGTGTGCGCCGCAGCGCTCACCCCGCTCTCGAGCACCACGCCGGCCGCGGCCGGCGACCCGGCGCCGATCCGCATCAGGGTCATGTCGTTCAACATCCAGTACGGGGCGTACTACTCCACGATCGACGCCGTCGTGAAGGCGATCGAGCGTGCCGATGCCGACGTGGTCGGCCTGCAGGAGGCGTTCGGGAAGACCCGGAAGATCGCGCGCCTGCTCGGCTGGTACGCGTCGCCCCGCCTGCACATGGTGAGCCGCTTCCCGATCGTGCACCCCGACGGCAGCCGCGTCGCGGGCTCGCCGGGCGGGCGCATCCCCGAGGGGGCCTGGGCCTACCTGCTGCTCGGCGACGGGGCGGTCGCCGCGATCGCCCAGACCCACACACCGTGGTGGCCGAGCGGCATGTACGCGATGCTCCAGGGTGAGGACGAGGCCGAGGTGCTCGCCCGCGAACAGGGCAAGATGGACTGGACGCAGCCCCACCTCGACGCGGTGGCGGGCCCGATCGCGGCCGGCGTGCCGACGTTCTTCGTCGGCGACCTGAACACCCCGTCGCATCTCGACTGGACCCAGGAAGCCGTCGACACGCTCGGATGGCAGCCACCGACGCTCGACCCGCCCGGGGAGCGCTTCGTGGTCGCCTGGCCCCTGACCGTCGCGATGCAGGATGCGGGCTTCACCGACACCTACCGCGAGGCGAACCCCGATCCGATCGCCGAGCCCGGTTTCACGTACTGCGTGCGGTTCTTCCCGGCCTGCGGCCGCTGGGACACGTGGGACCGCATCGACTACGTGTACTCGGCCGGTCCGATCGGCATCGTGCGCAGCCAGGTCGTCGGGGAAGGCGGTCCGTTCACCGACATCCGCAGCCGTCCCTGGCCGACCGACCACCGCGCCGTGGTCTCGACGGTCGACGTCACCCCCGTCGAGCCGGAGTCGTTCGCGGCTCCGCTCGACGAGCGCGTCTGGCTCGGGCACCGCGTGCGGGTCGCGTTCCACCACGACGCCACGCCAGGGCGCACGATCGGGCTCTGGGCGCGGGGGGACGACCCCGAGACGGACCCGCCGGCCTTCGACGGAACGGTCCCCGTCCCCGACGCGGCGGACGACGGCATCGTGTCGATCGACACCGATGCCGGTGGTCCCGGCGACTACACGGTCGCCGTGCTCGACGGCGGCGGTGTGGTCGCCACGTCGCGCGTCTCGTTGGTCGAGCGGGGCGCGCCCGCGACGGTCGCGACGACGGATCGTCGCTACGAGCAGGGCGATCCGATCCGTGTCGAGTGGACCGGCGCTCCGGGCAACCGCTACGACTGGCTCGCCCTGAACCGTGAACTGCTTCGACCCGACATCGTGCCCGCTCCGACAGTGGCGGTACATCGACGGCAACGTGAACGGCACGGCGCGCTTCACGCGCGGGTCCGAGGGCGTGTGGCCGCTGCGGCCGGGCCGCTACGCGGTCTCGCTCTGCGTCGACGACGACTACGTGTGCGTCGCCACGAGCGAGGTCTTCCGCATCGTGGCACCGTAGTCCGTATGGAGACGTGGGACGCGATCCGCTCGCGACGGAACGTGCGCGCGTTCACGGGCGAGCCGCTCGAACCCGGCGAGCTCGATCGCATCCTCGAGGCGGCTCGGCGCACGCCCTCGTCGATGAACCAGCAGGCGTGGGACTTCGTCGTCGTGACCGGACGCGACGACCTGGTCCGGCTCTCGCGGTGTCTGGCGCTACGCCGAGCACGTGGCGAGCTCGGCGGCGACGATCGCCCTGATCGCGCCCGCGACGACCGACCCCGACGGCCGCGAGACGATCCAGTTCGACCTCGGCCAGGCGAGCATGAGCATCATGCTGGCGGCCGCGGACCTCGGCATCGGCAGCTGCCATGCAGCCGTCGAGGACCAGCCGCTCGCGCGCGAGGTATTGGGTCTCCCCGACGATCGCGAGTGCATGTGGCTGATCGCCCTCGGGCGACCGGCCGACCGCCCGCTCGCACCGATCGCCGAGCCGGACCGACGAGCGTTCGGCGACGTCGTGCACCGCGAGCGCTGGTAGCGAGACCCGCTGCGGGATCCGAGACCGACTCAGACCCCGAGCGGCAGCGTCGTCGACGCCATCGCCTCGAGCTGATCGGCCGGCATCGGGTGGGCGAACCAGAACCCTTGCGCCAGCCGGCAGCCGTTCGACCGCAGGAACACGTACTCGCTCTCGGACTCGATCCCCTCGGCGAGCGGCACCATGTCGAGCGACTGCGCGACCTGGATCATCGCCCGCACCATGCCCGCGAGCCGCACGTCGCGGTCGACGTGGCGGATGAACTCCTGGTCGATCTTCAGCACGTCGACCGGCATGTGCTTGAGGCGTGACAGCGACGAGTAGCCGGTGCCGAAGTCGTCGAGCGCCAGGCGCAGCCCCCACGAGTGCAGCTCGCGCAGGGTGCGCTGCGTGCGATCGGGATCGGCCATCGCGGTCGACTCGGTGATCTCGGCCTGCACGGTCGAAGGGTCGACGCCCGCGTCGCGCAGCTTGACGAGCAGCCGCTCGGCCAGGCGCGGGGTCCACAGCTGACGCGGCGACAGGTTGAACGAGACCTCCAGCTCGAGGCCTCCGTCGCGCCAGGCTCGCTGCTGGTGCGCGACCTGGTCGAGCACCCAGTCGCCGATCGCCTCGATCAACCCGAGCTCCTCGGCCACCGGGATGAACTCGCCGGGCGGCACGATGCCGTGTGCGTCCTTCCAACGGATCAGGGCTTCGGCGCCGACGACCCGCCGATCGGCGAGGTCCACCACGGGCTGATAGTGCAGCACCCAGTCCTGAGCCTCGACGGCCTTGCGCAGACGCTGCTCGAACGAGAGGCGCACCATGGCGTCGTCGCTCTCGCTCGCGAAGAACACGTGACCGCCGGGCTCGATCCGTTTGGCCCGATACATCGCGATGTCAGCGTTCTTCAGCAGCGTCTCGGCGTCGAGTGCATCGCGCGGATAGAGGCTGATGCCGATCGATCCTCGCGCGTGGAACTCGGTGCCCTGCAGCCCGAACGGGTGCAGCAGCACTTCGCCGGCCCGCTCGGCGACCCGCTCCGCCGCGGCCTCGGCCTCCGCGGGATCGAGGTCGGCGAGCAGTAACAGGAACTCGTCGCCGCCCTGGCGCGCCACGAGGTCGGTCTCCCTCGTGCACGTGCGCAGACGGTCGGCGAGCTCCGAGAGCAGCAGGTCGCCGGCGTGGTGACCGAGGGAGTCGTTCACCAGCTTGAAGTTGTCGAGGTCGAGGAAGACGACGGCGACCGCGGTGCCGTCGCGCTTGGCGCGTTCCACCGCGAGGACGAGCGTCTCCTCGAACAGCTGGCGGTTCGCGAGCGCGGTGAGTCCGTCGTGGTAGGCGAGGTGCGCGATGCGAGCCTCCGCCTCCTTCAGCTCGGTCACGTCGAACAGGATGCCGTGCTCGAACGTCGCCCTGCCGTCGGCGTCGCGATGCGCGTAGGCGCGGTCGCGGATCCAGACCACCCGCCCGTCGGGACGCACCATGCGGTAGTCGTCGAGATCGCCTCCCGAGCCGGCGATGAACGCCTCGCTCTGTGCCTGCACACGCATCCGGTCGTCGGGGTGCACCATGCGCAGCCACATGTCGGAGTCGGCCTGGTACGCCTCGGGCGTCACGCCCAGGATCTCCTCGATCTGCGGGTTCACGTACTGCGTGACGTCGCCGTTGTCGGCGTAGACCACCGCCGGGATCTGCTCGACCAGGCTGCGGTAGCGGGACTCGGCCTCGGCGAGGGCTGCCTGCGCCTCTCTGCCTGCGAGCAGCTCACGGGCATCGCGGACGGCCACGATCGTCCGGCCACCGCCCAGCGCGCGAGCGCGTAGCTCGACCGGGAGGGAGCCGCCGCCCGGGCAGAGCAGCGACGCCTCGAACGGGACCTCGGCGTCGAGGCCGTCACGCCAATCGGGGATCGTCGCCTCCACGTCGCTGCCCGTCGGATCGTGGCCGAGCAGCTGCGCGAGCCGCTCGTTCACCCACTCGATGCGCCCGTCGCCCACCACGAACGAGGCCTCCGGGAACGCTTCGAACAAGCGTCCTACGTCGAGGCTCAGGGCGACCGGCGCCTGACCGTCGTGCATCACGATGTGTGAGACATCGACGCGAGACACACCCGACCTGAGCCCTCGTCGGATCGCTCCCGGGCGCTGCTAGTCCTCGTCCTCCGGTTCGCCCTCGCCCTGGATCGGCGGCGAGTCCTGCAGCATCTGCTCCATCGCCGCCAACAGGGTCGCGCGCTCTGCGTCACTCAGTCGCGCCGATGGGTGGATCAGCCGGTAACTCAACGGCGGCATCTCTCCGTCCTGAACGACGTCGAGGAGCTCGTCGACCTCGGCCTGGGGGCGATCCCACTCCGAGAAGTTCAGCGTGGCGCGCCCCTCGTCGACGTCGCGCTGCACGAGCCACGATCCCGGCGCGATGTTCGTGTACCAGGGCCATGCGGTCTCGTTGCTGTGGCAGTCGAAACACGTGCCCCGGGCGAGCTCGAGACCGGGGCCGGGAGCGAACGCCGCGGCCTGGGTGACGGGGGGGTTCGTGTGGTCCCGCCCGTACGGCACGAACTGGATCGCGACGAAGAACGTGAGGAGTCCCACGAACCCCCAGCGGATCCATCGCGGCAGTCGACGAGCCATGGACCCATCGTAGAGAGACGCCGCCTCACTGGCCCCAGACGATGGCCTCGGGTGGAGGCGGGACCTTCGTCCCGCCCCCGCATCACCTCTGGATCAGATCGCCCGCATGCGGTTGTTCCGCGCGTTGTGTTCGACCTCGGCGAGCCCCAGCGCCTCGAGCACCGGCGGGACGTAGTTGCCGAAGCGGCCCCGCAGCCCCTTCTTCAGGCCGTACCATCCGCCGACTGGGTTGTCGGGGTCGCGCGCCCACGCCTCGACGGTGCCTTCCTTGGCCGGCTTCTGCTCGTCGGCGCTGCCGAGCGGCACCCAGTCGCCGCGCTCGACGAGCATCGCGTGCAGATCCTCGATCGCCCGCAGGTGGTAGCGCAGCTCGGTCGAGCCCACGGTGCAGATCAGGGCGGGCGGATCGGCCGCGGGGTCGCGCGCCATCTGGAACTCACCCTGGAGGCTCGGGGTCTGCAGCGTCCACGGGTCGTCGGGCGTGCCTGTTCCTTTCACGGTTGCGGTCATGGAAGCGAACGGTAACCGTTCCGTTACTGATCGGTCAAGCCGAGCACGCGCGCTCGTAGGGAGGGAGCACGCCCGCCCAGCCCTGCCGGTTCCGCTGCTGCAGGCCGGGGCCCTTCGCACCGAGGCGCTCCCAGCCACGGTGGGTGATGCGGACCTCGGCGCCGTCGACCGCCTCGAGGAACTCGATCGTGACCTCGGTGGCGTCGGCGACCTGCTGGTTCAGGTGCCAGCGGTACGTGAACGACGTGGGTGGGCGCCAGTCGAGGATCTCGCCCCACGTGTGCTCCTCGCCGTCCGTCGCGCGTTCCACGATGCGCCCGCCGACCCGTGGCTCGATCGTCACGGTGAGCCCTGGATCTCCTGAGACCGAGTGCGACGACGGCCACCACATCGAGGTGCGCCTCGTCCACACGTCGAAGGCGTGCTCGGGTGAGCACGGCACGGACAACCGGAGCTCGATCGGCTCGGTCATCGGCGACCGGGTCTCGGGGAGGTGTTCGCCGCCGCGATGCGGAACCGCGCGCCCGCCTCACCCCAGACCCGTTCGAGGTACGGCGCGGATCTCCTCGATGCCCTCGTCCTGCAGGCGGTAGAGCCGACGCGTGCCGTCGGCCGTGTCGGCGACGAGCCCCGCCTCCTTCAGCAGGCGCAGGTGTCGCGAGACCGCGGGTCGTGAGATGGGCAGCGCGTCGGCGATCTCGCGCACCGACCGATCGCCGGCCTGGAGCATCTCCACGATCGCCCGGCGGTTGGGGTCGCTCAACGCATCGAAGGGATCGCCTCGTGCGGCAGGTTCGGCCATGCCCGAGAGGTAACCACATCGTTACGGTCTGTGCCTCACCCTCCGCCGTCCTGGAGACGACCGACCCCGACGACGCGAGATGCCCTCTATCGACGCACGCCGAGATGCGCGAAGATGACCGGCGCCCGCTGCACCGGAAGGTCGAGAGGATGTCGCAGGCGATCCCCACTACCCTCACACGAGCCGAGGAGGCGCTCGCCTCGGGAGGATGGACCGAGGCTCGCGAACTGTTCGAAGAGTCGCTCGCTGAGCGCGACGAGCCGCGAGCCCACGACGGTCTCGGACGCACGATGTGGTGGCTGGGTTCCGCCGACCTCGCCATCGACCATCGGGAACAGGCGTTCGCGGCGTACAAGGCTGCTGGCGAGACCACTCGGGCCGCGGAGATCGCGATCTGGCTGGCGCGTGAGCACCTGTCGGTCTACGGGAACGACGCCGTGGCTAACGGATGGCTCGCCCGTGCCCGGCGACTCGTCGGCGAGGGGCCGACCAGCGCAAGGGGGCAGCTCGATCTCGCCCTCGCGAAGCGCGAGGTGGATCCCTCTGTCCGGGAGGAACTCGCCGATCGAGCGCTCTCGACGGCGCAGGCGCTCGGCGATGCCGACCTCGAGGTCGCCGCCCTCGCCGAGCTCGGACTCGCCGCGCTCCAGCTCGGTCGGGTCGACGACGGCCTCGATCGCCTCGACGAGGCGATGGCTGCGGCCACGGGCGGCGAGGCGGACATGCTCGAGACGGTCGCCGAGGCCTGCTGCAGCCTCGTCGCGGCCTGCGATGTGGCGGGCGACACCGGTCGACTGGAGCAGTGGGCACGCATCGTCTCCGGGTTCATCGAGCGCAGAGCCGACCTTCCCTTGCTCGGTTTCTGTCGAACGTGCAACGCCCAGATGCTCGCCGCCTCAGGCCGCCACGAGGAAGCTGAGCGGGAACTCGTCGCCTCGGCGAGCGAGCTGCGAGGCGCGGGGCATCGCTCCCGATGCGTGGACCCGGCGGTCAAGCTCGCGGAGGTCAGGCTGCGGCAGGGACGGCTCGAAGAGGCGGCATCCCTGTTGGACGGTCGCGAGGGCCTGCCGGAGGCGGCGCTGCCTGCCGCCGAGCTCCACCTGGCCCGTGGCGACACCTCGCTCGCGATCGCCGTGCTGCTGCGCCGGCTCGGTGACGTCGGGCGCGACGGCCTGCTCGCGGGACCGATCCTCTCGGGCCTCGTCGAGGCGCACATCGACGCGGGAGACCTCGACGCGGCGCGCAGGGCCGCCGGCGACCTCGACCGGATCGCGGACGAGAGCGGTCATCCACTGCTGGGGGCGTACGCCCGACTCGCCCGAGGTCGCGTGGCGGTGTCCGTCGGCGAGCCGGCGATCGACGACCTCGCGGCGGCCGCAGACCGGCTCGAGCGGTTCGACCGCGACAGCGAGGCCGCTCAGCGCTCGCCTCGAGCTGGCCGCGGCGGTGCAGGACGAGACCGTCGCGATCGCCGAGGCCCGCAGGGCGATGGCCGTGTTCGAACGCCTCGACGCCCGGCGCGATGCCGACCGTGCCGCCGCGCTGCTGCGGTCGCTCGGAGAGCGTCCAGCGCCGGGTCCACGCGACGCGGACACGCTGACGAGGCGGGAACGCGAGGTGTTCGCGCTCCTCGGCGAGGGTCTGACGAACCCGGAGATCGCGGCGCGGCTCTACATCTCGACGAAGACCGCGGGGCACCACGTGAGCAGCGTGCTCGCCAAGCTCGGGCTCAGGAATCGGCAGGAGGCGGCCGCTCTCGCGATCAGGGAAGAGGTCCGAGTCCGGGACGAGAGATAGGGAACCTGCCCGATGTCCGCGGGCGTGGGCACGACCATGATCGGCGCGTCCACGCACGGAAGGAGGCCAGCGATGGCCACACAGGGAACGGGCATCGGCAGCCCGAACGCGCTGAAGCGACAGATCGAGGTGGCGGTGGAGGTGGCGGAGTGTCGCTCCGGCGGAGGCCGTGTACGACGTGCTCGCCGACCCGGCGTCGCACCTGATCTGGGCCGGGGAGCGGCAGGGGTCGTCGTCGCGCCTGCTCACGATGGACGCCCCGCCCGCGCCGATCGGCGTCGGCGACGAGTTCAGCGACGACCGGCGCCGACCCGATGGGGGGCTTCGCCGATCGCTCCGTCGTGACCGAGGCAACCCCGTCGTCGACCTTCGAATTCGTCACCGAGGCGACGCTCACCACGAAGAAGGGTGCGTCGTCGGTCTGGACGAACGTGCACCGGTACGAGCTCGAGCCCACCGCCGGACGGCTGCCGCATCGCCTACACGCTCCGGGTCACCCGCATCAGCGACCTGCCGGGCATGCTCCGGATCTTCAACTGGCCGGTGCTGTCGTCGATCGGCGTGCGCGCCGCGTCGGGTCTGGCCAAGAAGGGCGCCGCCAACCTGGCGGGGTTGGCGGAGGAACGCGCGACCGCGTGATCGCGACGGTCGCATCGACACGCCGGGGAGCCGGCGAGGAAAGGAGACACAGATGCCGAGGATGTCGAAGGCGGAGGCGCCGGAGAAGCTCACGCTGGAGGGCTACGAGGGCGCCTTCGGCGAGCTGGGGCCCGAGTACACCGTGGGGTTCGAGCGGTACACGGCCGACGCCGACCTGAGCCCGATGTTCAAGGGCCTTCCCGACGATCGCTGCCAGTGCCCCCACTGGGGATACGTGATCGCCGGGAAGCTGACGTTCCACACGGCCGATGGCGCCGAGACCTACACGATCGGCGACGCGTACTACATCCCGCCGGGCCACACGCCCGAGCTCTTCGCCGGCACCGAGGTCGTCGAGTTCCACCCGACGGCCGAGCTCGCCAAGACGATGGAGGTCGTCGAGAAGAACATGGCGGAGCAGGGCTGAGCGAACGCTGACGCTCCGGGACGAACGCGGCGAGTCGTGCCCGCATCAGGAGATCGTCGAACGTCGCTCCATGATCGTCTTGAGGGTCCGCAGGTCGGCCGCGACCGACCTGCGGACCTGACGGACCAGCAAGGGTCCGGCGACCATTGACCGTCGTGACGGCTAGCGATCCCCCGCCGTCGGATCGTGCTTGCCGGGCTCCCACCGCGCACCGTAGCGGGAGGTCGCGAACCCGAGGGGCTCCTCCTCGAGCTCGGTCGCCATCGTGTCGTTCCAGCGGTTGAGGAAGCCGAACAACCCGACGACCGCGAGCATCTCGACGATCTGCCCGTCGTCCCAGTGCCGGCGGAGCTCCTCGAAGTGGGCGGGGGTCACCTCGTTCGGCACGAGCGAGGCGTCGCGGGCGAACCGCAGGACCGCACGTTCGGCCTCGTCGAAGAGGGGGGAACGCTCGAAGTCCCAGATCGCGGCGATCTTCTCGTCGACGACGCCGCGCTCGCGAGCGTCGACCGCCTCGTGCGCCTGGCAGTAGCGGCACCCGGCCGCGACGCTCGAGACGATGCCGATCAGCGGCTTCAGCTCGGTGGGCAGGGTGCCCGTGTTCCAGATCTGGGTGATCAGCTCGCTGAACGCGCGCAGGATCTCCGGACGCCTCGCCATCGTGAAGAGGCTGTTCGGCACGAACGAGAGCGTGCGGTCGTAGTGCGCGAACAGTCGCTCGAGCTCCGGGTGATCCTCACGCCGAAGGGGCTCCATGTTCGGCATCGCGGTCAGCGTACCGGGCGCGCACAGAACCGCGGGCGGCTGCGAGTAGTCTCGTTTGGACTAGCAGAGCTGGTCGATCGTGCACGTCGACGGATCGCGGTCGGGCAGCCAGCGCACGAACGTCACGGCGTGGCGGAACCGGCTCCCGCGCAGGCGTTCGTACCGCACCTCGCAGGCGAGCGCGGGCAGCACCTCGACCCAATCCACACCCACGGAGCTGACGGCGCCGCCCGGCGAGACACGGGCGAGGGCGGTCGCGGCCGCGCGGCGCACGGGCGCCCGGGAGAACGCCACGGTGCGGCCGACGTCGACGAGCCGGCCCTCGTCGTACATCCCGAGGCGGATCGAGCCCACGCCCGAGCCGGCGTGGCGGTAGCCGGTCGCCACGCACACGGCGGTGCGGACACGCCGCACCCGCAGCCACCGTCGCCCGTCGGCGTGGCGTGCGATCAGACCGTCGCGTCCGGTCGCATCGCGGTCGTCGAGCCAGACGCGGCCGGTCGTGCGGTCGAGCGTCTGCGGCGTCACCACGAACGGCTCTCCCGGTGCGATCCGACGCAGGTTCGTCGGCGCGAGTGGCAGCCCGAGCTGGCCGGCCAGGCCCTCGAGCGCGCGGCGCCGGTCGGCCAGCGGCAGGGATCGGAGGTCGGTGGCGCCGCGCGTCATCACGTCCGTGACGACCAGGGTCGCCGGGGTCGACTCGGCGAGATCGGCCACCACCGACGGCGACGGGATCAGCCGACGCCGGACCGTGGCGAAGTCGAGACCTTCGGGTCCGACCACCACCAACGAGCCCTTCACGATCGCCTCGCCCACATCGAGGGACGCGAGGGACCGCACGACCTCGGGGAAGTACCGATCGAACGCCCGGCGCCGGTCCGAGACGAGACGGGCCGCACCGGGTCCGAGGCGAGCCGACACCCGCAGACCGTCCCAGTCCGGCTCGAACCGCCAATCGATGCCCTCGGGGATGCCGTCGACGACCTCACCGGCGCTCGCGATGTCGGGGAGGGAGATGACGTCGCGCGCGACATCGACGACCATCTCCTCCCGCTCGCGCTGCATCCCCCGACACTGTCAGCCGTCGTGGGCCACGACATCGGGAACACGGCGGAGATGTGCTCGGCCGATGGTCCGAACGACGGTGGTGCGGGCGCATCCCCCAGGCGAGGGACGTCGGGTCGACGCAACCCGCGCCGACCCGTCGTCGCGGTGCTACGCCGGGGACACCGAGACCGAGGCCTCGGGCGAGACCGAGGCGACCGGGCTCGGCGTGACCGACGGCGCCACGGTCGGAGCGATCGAGGGCGACAGGGTCGGGCTCGCGGTCGGCACGGTCTCCTCGAGCAACGCGTCGAGGGACTCGCTCGGCACGAATCGGATGATGCCGGCCCCCAGGGGCGGCACCGACACGATCGTGCACCCGGTGCCGCTCGCGCCCGCCGGCGTGCACGTCTCGGCCGACCGGTCGCCCACCGTGACGAGCACGCTCATGTAGCGCGCTCCGCGGTCCAACGCCATCGCCTCGCTCACGAGCACACGGCCGGCGGAATCACCGGTCGCGGTGACGCGTCCGATCAGGACCCCCTCGGCCTCCTCGGCCGAGTACTGGCGCATCTCCACGGTCACGACGTCGTCGGTCGCGAGATCGCGTCCGTCGACCTGCACCGTCGCCGTGACGACCCGGTTGCCCGCGGCGAACGTGATGATCGGGGCGGGCACGGGCGGCTCCGCGTCGAGCACCGGCGGGACGATCGCCGATGCGAGCGCGAGCGCGAAGATGCCGGCCGAGATCATCGTCGAGGTGGCGAGCATCTGGGTGCGACTCGCGTAGTGGCGACGCAGCACGAACGTGTCGTTGGCGTTGCCGTCGGCGTCGCTGCGCCCGAGCAGGCCGATCAGGCCGATCGCGATCGCCGCGACCCCGATCGTCGCGGCGAAGCCGAGCCACCCGGGCGTCTCCCGCACGGCGTGGGCGAGCGCGCCCGAGGCCCAGGCGAGCACCGCGACGAGCGCGGCGACGGCGATCTCGGCGATCAGCACCGCCTTGAGGCGCCGCTCCGCACGACGGCTCGGTGCGGGGGGCGCGAGGTCGGCGCCCGCGGCGTCCTCGAGCGAGACGTCCCATCCGACCGCGGGGGTGCCGAGCACCTCGGCGGGTTCGTGGTCGCCCGTGCCGGTGAAGATCACGCGATGGTTCACCGGCGGGTCACCGACCGGCGTCGGACACTCGATCACCACGCGCCACGGACCGGTGCGCTCGTCGAGCGGCGTCCCCATCGTCTGGGTGGACCTGATCGCCTCGACGATCGCCTCGTCGGTGGGCTGTGCGTCGGCGATGCGCGCCGACAGCTCCATCACCGGGAACAGGCCCTGCGGCAGCACACGGGCCCGCTGCACCTGCTCGAGCTGGGTGGCGGTGATCGTCTCCGTCGTGGGCGACGCCGTGGACGGCGGCGGGGTCTGGACATCGGTCAGCACCACGACGTCGTCGCCGCCGGGAGCGGGGTGGAACCGCCGGTCGATCAGGCCCTCGATCGCGGGATCGCTGCGCCGGAGCTCGTCGAGCTCGTACAGCCCGGGAACGCGGTCGGTCTGGCTCGCGGCGAGCACGACCGGGACGTCGATCGGGGCCGTGGTGCCGGTCAACACGCGGCGAACCTGGGCGAGCCGGTCGACCGGGTCGCCGGTGCGCAACGCGGCCACCCTGGCGATCACGTCCTCGGTCGACGCGAGGTAGGCGGACTCACGGGGCAGGAACTCGCGTTCGAGACGGACCTGGGCGGTCACGTCGACCGCCCGAGCCCGGCTCTTCCGCTCGTGGCCGGGGTGGGCGCACAGGTATCGGGTCATCAGGGGCCTCTCCTTCTCCGTCCGGTGCGACGCCCGATGCGGTGCGGCCGCAGGAGCACGAACCGGTCCAGTCGTACGCTACACGGGGTGCGGGGCAACGGAACAGTCCCCTTCCGTACGGGGGAGGCGAGTTCGAGACCTTCGACCTAGGTCGAGTGGACGAGGCCCGGGGGAAGACGAGAGGGGTGGATCGCGTGATCGCGAGGACCTGGCGAGGGTGGACGCGGGCCGACGACGCCGACGCGTACGTCGAGTACCTGCAGCGGACCGGCATCCCGGAGTACCGAGCGACCGAGGGGAACCGCGCGGCGTACATCCTGCGGCGCAACGTCGGCGAGCGGACCGAGTTCGTGACCCTCACGCTGTGGGAGTCGCTCGACGCCGTCCGCGGCTTCGCGGGCGACGACGTCGAGCGCGCGGTCTTCTACCCCGAGGACGACCGCTTCCTGGTCGACCGCGAGACCACCGTGGCGCACTTCGAGGTCATCGAGCCCGCCTGAGCCGCGTTCGCCGACGGGCGGGGTAGGCTGCGCGCCGAGATGCCCGCCGACCTCGTTCTCCTGCGCCGGATCGACGCCTACCTCGATGCGGCGCCCAGGACCGGAGCCACGGCCGAGGCGATCGGTCCGTTCACGTTGTTCCTGAACGAGGGGCATGGGTGGCGCTACTACGCCCGGCCGTCCCCCGGTGCCGCCGGGTTCACGATCGACGCGGTCCGCGCCGTTCGGAACCGTCAGCGCGCGCTCTCGCAGCCGGAGGCGTTCGAATGGATCGACGAGCTCAGCCCCGACGTGGGCGAGGCCGTCGCAGCCGATGGCATGCGGGTCGTCGATCATCCGCTGATGGTCCTGACCGACGATGTGCCGGCCCCCGGGACGCCCGAGGGTGTCGAGGTCGGCATCGTCGACCCGGACGACGACCTGGCCTCACTCAGTGCCGTCGCCGAGGTGGGATTCGCCGCGCCCGGGACGGGAACCGGGACGCCCGGGGCGGCCGACGCCGCGGCCGCGGTCGCGAGGCAGAGCGCGGACACGATCGCGTTCCAGCGAGGTCGCATGCTGGCCGGCCTCACCGTGGCCGCCGCCGCCCGCGTCTCGGGGGTCCTCGCGGCCGTGGGCTGGCACCAGCCGCTCGACGGCGCGAGCGAGATCGTCGGGGTCGCGACCCTCCCGGCCTTCCGGCGGCGAGGACTCGGGGCCGCCGTGACCGGCACGTTGGTCGCCGACGCCCTCGAGCGAGGTGTCGAGACAGTGTTCCTGTCGGCCGACGACGACGATGTGGCCCGCGTGTACGAGCGGGTGGGCTTCCGGCGCGTGGGCACCGCCTGTGGGGCTTCAGTCCCGACGGGCTGACGCAACCGAGTCCCGGGGAGCGGTTCACTCGGCCTCTTGGAACCGGGACCGTCGCTCGTGGTCATTCCCCCTTGTGTGCGTGAGGCTCGAAGCGAGGACCTTCCACACGAAGGAGGGGTGAGATGTGGGAGTTCGTGTTCGCCGCCTTCCTGGTCATCCACGGGTTGGTGCATCTCACGGTGTGGCTGGCGCCGGCGACCGTCGACGCGCCGTTCCGTGCCGACCACTCGTGGCTCCTCGGATCCGGTGAGACGCCGCACCGCGTGAGCGTGGCGCTCGCCGTGAGCGCCGCAGCCGTCTTCGTCGCTGCGGGCATCGCGCTGCTGTTCGGCGCTGCGTTCTGGGTGCCACTCGCGGTCACCGCGTCAGCGATCGGCCTCATGGTCGCCATGCTCTACTTCAACCCGTGGCTGTTGCTGGACATCGGGATCAACGCGGGGCTGCTCTACGTGCTGCTCGCGACGGACTGGGCCGAGACGTTGACCGCATGAGCGACCGACGAGGCCGTGGGTGCAGACGGTCGTCGCCACTCACTCGACGTCGCGGGCCATCGTGACCGCCAGGCCGACGCCGAGCGCGATCGCGAGGTAGAGGGCCATCATGAGACCCGCCGCCGGCGGCGAGAGGAGATCCGTCCCGGTCTGTGTGAGCGATGTCGCGAGCCCGGCGAACGGGAACCACTTCACGGTCGCAGGCAGGATCGCCCCGACGAGCGACTCGACCACCAGCGCCCACCCGAGCACCCCGATGATCGCGATCAGCTGACTGCGGAGCGCGGCGCCGGCGGCCGCGCCCATCGCGCCGGAGAACGCGGCCCCCGCGCCCACGGCGAGGACCGCCACGATCACGGACGCGCCGAACGGCACCACCTCACCTGCGACCGCGAACTTCACCGCGACGGCGACGAGCGGGATCAGGCCACCGACCACCCCGAAGGCGAACCCCGCGACGCCGTACGCGATCACCTTCGCCACGACGACCGGCCACCGCTTCGGGGTCGCGAGGAACGTGCCGGACAGCGTTCGGTGGCGATGCTCCGTGGTCATCGCGGTCGCCCCGAGCACGAGGGCGAACACACCGGCGATCGACCCCGTGGTGACGAAGTCGCGCACGTCCTCGACGGTCTCGATCGGCGTGAGACCCGCCTCGAGACCGTCCGGGGTGCCCGCGATCGCGAGCGTGGCGATCGCGCCGAGGGCGGCGAGGCCGACCGCGCCGAGCAGCAATCCGATCCACATGCGGGTCGTGCGCACCTTGGCGACCTCGACGCCGACGAGCCGGAGCACGGCGTTCACCGGGCGTCCTCCGGTGGCGGCGGGATCGCAGGCGCTCGCGACCGATCGGGACCCTCGCCCTCGCCACCCTCGCCGCCGGTGAGCTGCAGGAACGCTTCCTCGAGCGACGCCTCCCGGCTGCGCAGCTCATGCAGCACGGCGCGCTCGGTCGCCGCGATCTCCCCGACCCGCTCGATCGGCAGGCCCGTCACGGAGATCGCGGCGGGGTCGTCGCCCGCCGAGACCGTCGCGCCCGCCGCCTCCAGGGCGGGGCCGAGCCTCGCCGCGTCGGGCGATCGCACGATCACGTCCCGGGCCACCGACGAGGTGATGGCCTCCACGGGCCCCTCCCGCACGAGCCGGCCGCGGTCGATCACGACGAGGCGATCGACGGTCTGGGCCATCTCGGCGAGCAGGTGGCTCGAGACGAAGACGCTGCGGCCCGCATCGGCGAACGCCCGAAGGAATCCGCGCAGCCACGCGACGCCGGCGGGGTCGAGCCCGTTGCCGGGCTCGTCGAGCACGAGCACCTCCGGGTCGCCGAGCAGCGCGGTCGCGAGGCCCAGCCGCTGCCGCATACCGCTCGAGTAGCCGCCCACCCGTCGATCGGCGTACTCGCGCATCGCCACCTGGTCGAGCACGGCGTCGATGCGCTCGCGGCCGATGCCCCCGGCCCTCGCCGCGATGCGCAGGTGGTCGCGGCCCGTGCGTCCCGGGTGGAAGCCGGTGCTCTCGAGCATCGCCCCCACGTGCGCGAGCGGCTGATCGAGGGCCGAGTACGGCCTGCCCAGGATCGTGGCCACACCCTCGGTCGGCTGCGGCCAGGCCGAGCACGACGCGCATCGTGGTGGTCTTGCCGGCGCCGTTCGGCCCCAGGAACCCCGTGACGCGCCCACGCGGGACGGCGAACGAGAGCCCGTCGACCGCGGCGAGCTCACCGAACCGCTTCGTGAGCCCGGCGACCTCGATCGCCGGTTCCCGCACGGGGTCGTTCGAGCTCATGCCTTCGTGAAGGTGGCGCGCCACGCCCGCACGTCGCCGGTCTCCAGGTTCGTCTCGAAGACGGCCTCGACGATCTCGCGCGTCTCCCAGCCCACCGAGAAGGTCTCGCGGAGCTCCTCCTCCTCGACCCGGCGGGGACCCCAGCCGGGCGGCTCCCCGTCGCTGAAGCAGAGCAGGTGCAGCACACCCCGAGGCTCCAGCGCCTCGCGCAGGCTGGCCGCGTACACGGGTCGCTCGTGATCGTCGAGCACGTGGAACAGCCCGCAGTCGAGCGCCGAGGCGAACCGGCGGCCGAGCCCGCCGACCCCGAACACGTCGGTGACGAGGAAGTCGGCCGATGCCAGCCCGCGTTCGCGCGCCTTGTCCATCGCCTTGCCGATCGCGCGCGGCGAGGCGTCGATGCCGAGCACCTCGAGGCCCCCGTCGGCGAGCGCGAGCGCGTTCTCGCCCGTGCCGCATCCCGACGTCGAGCACCGGAGACCGGAACTCGCCCGCTGCCGCGAGCGCGAGCACCGCGCGCTGGGGACGCCCGATGTCCCAGGGGGGCACGCCGATGTAGGCGTCGTCGAACCCGCGCGCGGAGGGCTGGGCGGCCATTGGGTCGCCACCCTAGCCGGTCCCGGACGTTCGGGCGATACGGTGGTCGTCCGACGGACGATGCGGGGGGCGACGGTGGATCAGGACCGGTACGAGCGGGGCCGGGAGCGGTTCCTCGAGGTGCACGACGAGAAGGCGCTCGGCGCCGTCGAGGGGCTCGGCGACCTCGGGCGGATCATCGTCGAGACGGTCTACGGCGACGTGTACACGAGACCGGGTCTGTCGACGCGCGACCGGGAACTGGCGGCGGTCGCGGCGCTGGTGGCTCTGGGACGTTCGTCGCAGATCCCCCAGCACCTGCGGGCGTCGTTGAAGGCCGGACTCTCGCCCGACGAGCTGCGCGAGGTGATCCTGCAGACCGCGACGATCGCCGGGTTCCCGCCCGCGATGAACGCGATGGCGACCCTGAAGACGATCGTCGGCGACGGGGAGGCGTGAGGTGCCGATCATCGAGATCGGCGCCCTGGCGCCCGCAGGCGGCCTCGACGTCTCCGCCGCGCTCGGCGCGGTGACCACCGAGGTCGCCGCCTTCCTCGACGAGGACCCGCGAGGCACGTGGGCGATCTACCGGCCGATCGCAGCCGGGCCACTTCGCGGAAGGGACCGACGCGCCCGCAACGCAGCCCGCCGAGACCCACCCCGCGATCGTGCGGGTCTTCGCGAACCGGCCTCCCGACGAGGTCCCGGCCCTGCTGGAGGCGGTCGGCAGCGCCGTCGTGCGCGCGTTCGGGCTCGGCGAAGGCAACGTCGTCGTGCTGTTCGAGGCCGCCGATCCTGACCGCATGTTCTGGGGGTGAGCGAGCGGCGCGCTCGGGACGACGGGCCCCGGTACTTCGGGCCGATGCGCCCGGTCCGAACCGCGGTCCGCCGCGCACGATGGCGATGGAGGTGACGACGATGAAGGAGGATGTGCTTCCCGAGCGGAACGACCAGCTCGATCCGCGATCGCGCGCTCGAGCGCATCGAGAAGAAGCAGGAGTTCCACGCGCACCTGCTCGCCTACGTCCTGGTGAACGCGATGCTGATCGGCATCTGGGCGGTCACGGGCGCCGGGTTCTTCTGGCCGGTCTTCCCGCTGCTGGGCTGGGGCATCGGCATCGGGTTCCAGGCGTGGGACACGTACCGGCTCGGCGAGCCGAGCGAGCAGCAGATCCAGCGGGAGATCGAGCATCTGCGGAAGGTCGGCTGACGACCCCCTCGTGCAGGCACCCGGCGACCGGCTTGCACGCGACGCGGACTATCCTTGGTCGCGATGACCCTCTTCCGGCTGCGTGACGACCTGCCCACCCTGAGCGCACCCGTGCTGATCGGGGCGTTCGACGGCTGGATCGACGCGGGTGGGGCGGCGTCCGGCGCCGCGGAGCAGCTGGCCGAGGGCACGGACACGATCGCGACGGGTGATGCCGACGCGCTCTTCGATTACCGCTCGCGCCGGCCGGTGCTCGACGTGGTCGACGGCACCTTGTCCAAGCTCGACTGGCCGCAGATCTCGATCGCGCGTCGATCCGAGGGCGGCCGCGACCTGCTCGTGCTCCACGGCCCCGAGCCCGACTTCCGGTGGCGCGAGCTCGGCGAGCAGGTGATGGAGGCGGCCGTGCGGCTCGGGGTGGTGCAGTGGGTGAGCATGGGCGCCATCCCGGCTGCGGTGCCGCACACCCGTCCGGTGCACGTGTTCGGTACGGCGTCGAGCGAAGGCCTGCTCCACGACGACGTCGACCTGGGCCCGCAGGGTCTCCTGCGCGTCCCGGCCGCGGCGCTCTCGGTGATCGAGATGGCCGTCGCGAGTGCGGGCATCCCCACGGTCGGGTTCTACGCGCAGGTGCCTCACTACGTGGGCGGATCCTTCGCGGCGGGGGCGATCGCGCTGCTCGAGCAGCTCGGTCGCCACGTGGGCGTGGAGCTCCCCCTCGGCGACCTCCCCGAGGAAGCCCTCAGCCAGCGGCAGCGACTCGACGCCGCGGTCGGCGGCGACGAGGACGCCCGCGAGTACCTGGAACGGCTCGAGTCGATCAGCGGCGAGGAGAGCGTGCCCTCCGGTGACGAGCTGGCCTCCGAGATCGAGCGGTTCCTGCGCGGGGAAGCCGGAGGCGACGAGCCTCCTCGGCTCGGCTGACCCGCCGGTCACGCCCGAACCCATGCATCGGTAGCGAGCCCGTGCACCGCTCTGCTAGCGTGCGAGCCACACCGCGTCACGCAGGCGAAGTCCGGTCAGATCCCGGCGCTGTCCCGCAACTGTAGGTCCGCACCCAGGCCGTCGAGGCCAACGGCGGACGAGCCAGGCCGCCCTGCGCGACACGAGGCTGAACGCTCCCTCGAGGTTCGGGGAGGCCGGCCGCCGGGCGCCGCATCGGGCCCCGCGACTCCTTCCGTTCCCGCGATCCGAGCGTTCCGACAGGGCGCGAGGACGCCCGGGAAGGAGCACCGCATGCTTGCGACGCGACGACGGTTCGTCGCCACGCTGACCGCTGCCTTCATGCTGCTCGCCGTGCCGGCGAGCGCGGGCGGGCTCACCGATGGGGACCGCGCCGACGCGGGCGCCGCGTACCTCACCACCCAGCAGAAGCCGAACGGGTCGATCCCGGCGTTCTCCCCGATCGGCTCGACGGCCGACGCGGTGCTGGCGTTCGTCGCCTCGGACGCGGAGTCGCCGGCCCGCAAGGCGGCGCTCGGCTACCTGCGCACGCAGGTGCAGAAGGGGAACGTGAACACCATCGGCCTCGTGGCCAAGGTCGTGCAGGCGGTCGCCGCGGCCGGCAAGGACCCACGGAGCTTCGGCGGGCAGGACCTCGTGCGGTGGCTGCGCTCCCGCATCAAGGACAGCGGGAAGATCGGTGCGGCGACGGTGTTCGACCAGGCCCTGGCGATCCTCGCGCTCGAGGCGGCCGGGGCGAACCCGAAGCGTTCCACGACGGACTGGCTGCTCGCGGCTCAGTGCCCCGTCGGCGGTTGGTCCTACGACAAGCCGTACCGGCCGGCGAAGGACGACGAAAGCTGCGGGGACGGCGGCGCGAGTGACTTCTTCACGGCGGACACGAACACCTCCGCATACGCCGTGATGGCCCTCGAGCACGTGGGTCGCGACGGCTACACCGAGGATCCGTTCGCGTTCTTCGCGAGCGCGCGCGACGCCGTGCACGAGGGATGGGAGTACTCGCCCGGGTTCGGCACCGACGCGAACTCGACCTCGTTGGTGATCCAGGCCTACGCGGCCGCGCAACTCGCGGTCCCGTCGGGCGGCCTGAACGCGCTCCGGGCGCTCCAGCCCGACGTGGTGCTCGGCGCCTGGGCCTACAACTACGACGGCGACGACCCCGGCGACCCGGACGTGGGCGCGACGATCGGCGCGTTGCCGGCGATCCTGCAGGTGCCGCTGCCGATCGTCCCCGCGGCGCCCTCACCGGGCCGAGCGGGCTGACCGCCGTGCGAGGCCTCCGCGCCGCCGCGTTCGGCCTCGTCCTGCTGCTGCCGGCGTTCGCGCCGGCGGCGACGGGATCGGTTGTCGCGTGCGCCGCCGAAGCCTCCGACGCACCGCACGCCGCCCTGGTCGTCGGCACCGGTGGGCAGACGCTCACCTACTGCGTGACGCTCGACGCCCCGACGGTGAGCGGTCTGCGGCTGATCCAGCTCGCGTCCGCCCAACACGGCCTGCAGTACCGACTCGGCTTCGGCGGGCAGGCCGTGTGCCAGCTGGCCGGCGTCGGGACCGACCGGCGGCGACTGCTTCGCCGACTACCCCGACTTCTGGGGGTACTGGCACGGGAGCGGCGGCGGCGGATGGACGTGGGCAGGGTCGGGGGCCGCGAGCGCCTCGATCGGCGACGGCGACGTCGAGGGCTGGACGTGGGGCTCGGGCGATTCGGGCGCCACGCACCCCGCCCCGCCGGCGCTCTCGATCGACGACGTCTGCGAAGCCGACGCCGAGCCCCCGCCCGGTGACGACGGCGGTGGTGGCGGAGGATCCGGAGGCGGCGGAGGCGGCGGCGGGGGCGGTGGCTCCGGCGGTGGCGGAGGATCCGGAGACGGTTCAGGTGACGGGGGCGGGGGCGCCGGAGGCGGTTCGAGCGACCAGGGCTCAGGGTCGGCCGGCGAAGGCTCCTCGCAAGGGGAAGGACCCGGCGGGAACGGCGACGAGGGTGGGGACGGGCAAGGAAACGGCGGCGGGAACGGAGGCGGCAGCGGCGGCTCCGAGGAGGCCGGCGTCGACACGCCCTCGCCCACCGCGGCACCGGCGACTCCGGCGGCCGACGTCGCGGCGCTCGCCTCGGCCACGACGCCGGGTGACGGAGGTCCGCCCGTCGGTGGCCTCGATCGCGCTCGCGCTGATCGGCGGACTCGGCGTCGCCGGGTGGATCACGCTGCGTCGCCGCGACGCTCAGGGGCGCTGATCGTGCACCCCGCTGCGTGGATCGTGTGGGCGACCTGCGCGGGGCTCGTCGCGTTCACCACGACCGATCCCTTCTACCTCGGACTGGTCGTGGCCGTGTCGTGGTTCGTCTACGCGGCGCAGCGGGTGCCCGGCCCGACCGAGCGGTCGTTCCGCGTCTTCGCGATCGCGGGGCTCGTGACGATGGCGGTGCGCACCGCGCTCGTCTTCCTCGGCACGGTCGACGCCGGCAGCGTCGCGTTCGCCGCCCTCGAGGGCGCCCGCCTCGCGACCCTGCTGATCGTGTTCGGCACGTTCAACGCCGTCACCGATCCGTTCGGCGTGGTGCGCCTCGCGCCGCGGCGCTTCCACGAGCCGGCGCTCGCCGCGGCGCTCGCCCTCTCGATCGCCCCCCGCACGATCTCGATGGTGGGACGGGTGCGCGAGGCGCAGCGCCTGCGCGGCATGCACCCGTCGGCGTGGCGGGCCCTGCCGACCCTCGCGGTCCCCGTGCTCGAGACCGGCATGGAGGAAGCCGTGACCCTCGCGGAGAGCATGGACTCCCGGGGGCACGGCCGCGGACGCCGCACGCGCTACCGGCCCGATCGCTGGACCCTCGGCGCGATCGTCGTCGTCGCCGTGTCACTGATCGCGGCAGGCGTGTTCCTCGTCGCCGCGTTCACCGGCTCACCGGCGTTGCACCCGTCGACGTTCCCCCTCACCTGGCCCGAGGCCGACCCCCGGCTCCTGGCCACGATCGGGCTGCTCCTCGTACCCGCCTTCCTGCCCCGGCCGTCGCTCGACGACGAAGGACCGGTCCGATGAGCGCGCTGCGCTTCGACGCCGTCTCGTTCTCCTACCCCGACGCCGACCGGCCCGCGCTGCACGACGCCTCGGTCTCGATCGACGAGGGAACGTTCGCGCTCGCGGTCGGGGCCACCGGCGCCGGCAAGTCGACGTTCCTGCGGGCGACGAACGGCCTGGTCCCACACTTCACCGGCGGCCGGTTCTCCGGGCGCGTGGTCGTCGACGGTCGCGACACGCTCGAGCACGCCCCCCGCGCCCTCGCCGACGCCGTCGCCTACGTGCCCCAGGACGCCGCGGCCTCGTTCGTGCTCGACCGCGTGGAGGACGAGCTCGCCTACGGCATGGAGAACCTCGGGGTCGACCCGGTGCACATGCGCCGGCGCGTCGAGGAGATGCTCGACCTGCTCGACGTCGAGCCGCTGCGACGGCGCAGCGTGCGCTCGCTCTCGGGCGGCGAGCAGCAGCGGGTCGCGATCGCGGCGGCCCTCGCAGCGGGGCCTCGCATCCTCGTCCTCGACGAGCCGACCTCCCAGCTCGACCCGCAGGGCGCCGAGCACGTGGTCGCCGCCCTGCAGCGACTCGTGCACGACCAGGGCATGACCGTGCTGCTCGCCGAGCACCGACTCGAACGGGTCGCCGGCTTCGTCGATCTCGCCCTCGGCTTCGAGCGCGGCACGGTCGTGCCCGGCGAGCCGGCGGAGGTGATCCGCCGGCTGGCGATGGGGCCGCCGGTGGCCCGGCTGGGCAGGCTCGTCGGCTGGGATCCGGTGCCCCTGACCGTGCGCGAGGCACGACGGCTCGGCGGCCGGCTCGCGCCGTTCGAGCTGCCGGCGCCGGCCGTCGACGATGCCACGACCGCCGCGCCCGGAGAGACCCTCGTGCGGGTCGCCGGTCTCGAGGCTCGCCACGGCGAGTCGACCGCGCTGCGCGGCATCGACCTCGAGGTGAGACGCGGCGAGGTCGTGGCCGTCATGGGCCGCAACGGCGCCGGCAAGACGACCCTGCTCCGATCGATCGTGGGCGTCCACGAACCGACCCGCGGCTCGATCGCGGTCGACGGCCACGCCCCGACTCCGGGCGTCGACGTCGCGCTGTGCCCACAGGAGCCGGAGGTCGTGCTCTTCGCCGAGACGGTCGCCGACGAGGTGCGGGCCACGCGCACGGGCCCGGGAGCTTCCCGACGACCCGATGCCGCTGCTCGAGGCGCTCGGCATCGCCGACCTCGCCGCCCTGCACCCCCGCGACGTCTCGGCCGGGCAACGCCTGCTCGTCGCGACCGCCGCGATCGCGGCCGCCGAGGCGCCCGTGCTGCTGCTCGACGAGCCGACGCGGGGACTCGACCCCTCGTCGAAGGACCGGCTCGCTCGGTTCCTGCGCTCGCACGCCTCAGGTGGCGGCGCCGCGATGGTGGCGACCCACGACGTGGAGCTCGCCGCTGCGGTCGCCACCCGGGTCGTGATCCTCGCGGGCGGCGAGGTGATCGCCGACGGCGACCCCGGTGTCGTGCTGGGCGACTCCACGGTGTTCGCGCCGCAGATGACGCGCGCCTTCGGCGCGGGATGGCTCACCCCTGAACAGGTCGCTGGGGCCCTCGCATGATCACCGAGGAGCGGTCCCTCGCCGCGCCGGCGGCCCCACCGCCATCGCCCGGCCTCTCCGCGCGAGCCCGAGCGCTCACGGGCGGATCCCGGCTGCGCCTCGTCACCCTGGTCGTGATCAACCTCGTCGGGCTGCTCGCGTTCCTCTGGCCGTTCGTCCTGCCGGTCACCCCGGGCGTGAACGAGAACCACGCGAACGACGGCCCGGTGATCCTCGCGGTGCTCGTGATCTGTCTCGGGGCGGTGCTCTTCGTCGAGCTCGGGCGCGGCGGACTCGGACCGAAGACGATCGCGCTGCTCGGCGTGCTCGGCGCCGCGATGGTCGCGCTGCGCCTGCCCGGGTTCGTGGCCGGCTTCAGCGCGATGTTCATCGTGGTGCTCGTGGCCGGGAACGCGTTCGGCCCGGGGTTCGGCTTCCTGCTCGGCGCCGTCGGCACGTTCGCGAGCGGGCTCTTCCTCGGCGGGCTCGGCCCCTGGCTGCCGTTCCAGATGGTCGCGGTGGGCTGGGTCGGCATGGGCGCCGGGCTGCTGCCGAAGACGTCGTGGCCGGTGCGCATCGGCTCGCTCGCCGTGTACGGGGCGATCGCCGGCTACCTGTTCGGCGCGATCATGAACCTGTGGTCGTGGCCGTTCCTCACGACGGGCACCGCGGTCGACTGGGACCCGACGGCGGGCGCGGCGACGAACCTGCGCCACTACCTCGCGTTCTACGCCGCGAGCTCGTTCGCCTGGGACACGTTCCGCGCGGTCGGCAACGCCGTGCTCGTGCTCGTGCTGGGCCGCCCGCTGCTCGGCGCGCTCGACCGAGCCGCGCAGACGGATGCGCCTGGAGGTGTCCCGGTAGCATCCTCGGCCATGTCGACGGCGCCGAGCGAACGAACGACGGTCCACCGCCTCCCTGAGCGAGGCCACCTACGACCCGGTGACGATCCATGCCGTGCTCGACGAGGCGCTCACGTGCACGGTCTCGTGGGTCGACGCCGACGGGCAAGCCGCGCGCCCTACCGACGATCCAGGCGCGCATCGACGACACGCTCTACCTGCACGGCTCGCGCGGCGCCCGGGCGTGGAAGTCGGCCGCCGCCGGCGCCGAGCTGTGCGTCGTCGCCACCGTGGTCGACGAGCCTCGTGCTCGCGCGCAGCTCGTTCCACCACTCGATGAACTACCGAAGCGTCGTGCTCTTCGGCCGGGCCCGCGAGGTCACCGACCGCGACGAGCTCTACGCCGGGGCTCGCGCGATCACGAACCACGTGCTGCCCGGCCGCGAGCTCGACGCCCGCGAGCCCGACGACGACGAGTGGCGGCAGACGCTGATCCTCGCGATGCCGATCGACGAGGCGAGCGCGAAGGTGCGCACCGGGCCACCGGGCGACGACGAGCGTGACCTCGCCCTGGATGTGTGGGCCGGCACGCTGCCGCTGCGCACGGTCGTCGGACCCGGCGGCGCCCGCGCCCGATCTCCGGGCGTCGATCGACCTTCCCTCGTACATCCCGCCGCCCGGAGAGGAGCTCCCACGGCCATGAGCAGCCAGGCCCCCACGCCACGCACCCGCGTCCGGCGACTTCCCGAGCTCGGCGTGTACGAGCGAGAGCGGGTCAACGAGATCGTCGACGAGGCGATCTACTGCCACCTCGCGTGGGTCGGCGACGACGGTGAGCCACGCGTGATCCCCACGATCCACACCCGCCTCGACGACGAGCTGTACGTGCACGGCTCGGCCGCCTCGAGCACGCTCCGCGCGATCAAGACCGGCCTGCCCGTCGCGATCGCGATCACCCTCGTCGACGGCATCCGGTTCGCGCGATCGATGTTCGAGCACTCCATGAACTACCGCACGGTGGTCGTGTACGGCACCGCCGAGGAGGTCACCGACCGCGACGAGCTCGTGCGGGTCTTCGACGCGATCACCGACCATGTCGCACCCGGACGTAGCGCGGACGCACGCCCGCCGACCGAGGTCGAGCTGAAGCAGACGACGTTCGTGAAGATCGCGCTCGACGAGTGCAGCGCCAAGGTGAGCGAGGGCTTCCCCGAGGAACCCGACGACGATCTCGCGCTCGACGTGTGGGCCGGGATCCTGCCCCTGCGCACGGTGCCCGGCGAGCCGATCCCCGACCCGCTGCTCGACGAGCGCACGTCGGTGCCCGGCTACGTGTCCGACTACCGGCGCCCCGGCGCGTGAGCGGACCACGCGACTGGTCGCTCACTCGATCGGCGGCGTCAAGGGCACCACGAACCGCTCGAGCGCGGCGGCCGTCTGCAGCACCGTGAGCTCGCCCGTCGCCGCGACCGCCACGAGCGCGATCAGCGCGTCGTCCTCGGCCTGCAGGTCGAGGCCGTTGCGGTTCAGGAACACCACCGTCGCGAGCAGCGCGACCCGCGCGTTCCCCGGTCCGAACGGTCGCAGCCGGAGCATCGCGAGCAACAGTGCGGCCGCCTTCGGCACGGGGCCCGGGTACGCCTCGCGGTCGTCCTCACGGCGGAGCGGCTCGGCGACGGCCTCGGCGAGCCGGTCGGCATCGATGGAGACGCTGGATCCGAGCTCGGCTCTGGCGATCGTCACCACGTCGTCCATCGTGAGCGGGCGGAGCGGGTCTACAGCTCCCCCAGCCGGTCGAGCACGCGGCGATAGCGCTCGCGCGCACGATCGGTGAAGGCGCGGACCTCGGCGTCTCGCCCCGAGGTCTCGAGGTAGCCGCGCATCGCGCGGCGAAGATGCTCCTCCTCGTCGACCCCCGTGATCGTCGCGAGCAGCCGCAACTGACCACGGACGTCGTCGGGGATGCGGATCGTCTGCTGCACCGGCGGGCGCCTTTCGTGTTCGGTCGACCTCGCGCGCCATCTTGCCCCGGATCGGATCCGGAATCGACCACCTCCGAGTTCGGGCCCCGCGAGTTGACGCAAGCCTCTCCAACCGATACATATATCGAACCGATATGTACGGTCGATATATCGACCTGCAGCATCATCCACGAACGAAGGGTACTCGTCCGGATGTTGGAACTCGCGATCCTCGGCTTGCTGAAGCAGCAGCCCATGCACGGCTACCAGCTCTCCCGGGAGCTCGGTGAGTCCCTGGGCGGTTTCTGGCGGGTCTCCTACGGTTCGCTCTACCCGACGCTTCGTCGCATGGAGCGCGACGGCCTGGTGGCCCCGATCACCGGCGAGCCCACCGGCGGCCGCCGCAAGACCGTCTACGACATCACCGAGGACGGTGAGAGGGCGTTCCTCGAGCTGCTGCAGGAGACGGCCGGAGACACCTCGAGCGAGGACGCCCGTTTTCGCGTGCGGCTGGCGTTCTTCCGCTACCTGCCGCCCGAGACGCGCATCCGGCTGCTGGAGCGGCGCCGGGCGGCGCTGATCGAACGGCTCGCGTCGTTCGATGCCGCGATCGACGCGGGGCGTGACGAGGCCGACGACTACCGGCTCGCCGTGATGGAGCACGGGCGGGCGGCCACCGAGGCCGACATCGCCTGGATCGACGACCTGATCAGCAACGAACGTGACAAGGCCGGCCGGCGCGCCGGCGACGACCTCGAACGAGGGGGCGCGAGGACCCGCCGCACGGCGGTCCTCAGCAGGAAGGAGCACACCTCATGAGCACCGTCCGGATCGCGATCGTCGGCGTGGGCAACTGCGCGTCATCGCTCGTGCAAGGCTTGACCTACTACGAGGACGCCGACCCGGCGGACGGAGTGCCGGGCCTGATGCACGTGGAGCTCGGTGGCTACCACGTGCGTGACGTCGAGGTGGTCGCCGCGTTCGACGTCGACGCGAACAAGGTCGGGAAGGACGTCGCCGAGGCGATCTTCACCGAGCCGAACAACACGATCCGCTTCAGCGAGGTGGCGCCGCTCGGCGTGACCGTGTCGCGGGGCCGCACGCTCGACGGACTCGGCACCTACTACCGAGAGATCGTCACGGAGTCCGACGCGCCCGAGGTCGACGTCGTGCAGGCGCTGCGCGACACGCGGGCCGACGTGCTCGTCTGCTACCTGCCCGTGGGCTCGGAGGAGGCCGACCGCTTCTACGCGCAGTGCGCGATCGACGCGGGCGTCGCCTTCGTGAACGCCCTGCCGGTGTTCATCGCGAGCGATCCCACGTGGGCGAAGAAGTTCTCCGACGCCGGCGTGCCGATCGTCGGCGACGACATCAAGAGCCAGGTCGGCGCGACGATCACCCACCGGGTGCTCGCGAAGCTCTTCGAGGACCGCGGCGTCGAGCTCGATCGCACCTACCAGCTCAACTTCGGCGGCAACATGGACTTCAAGAACATGCTCGAACGCGAACGGCTGATCTCGAAGAAGATCTCGAAGACCCAGTCGGTGCAGAGCCAGCTCGAGGAGCCGCTCGACAAGGACGACATCCACATCGGCCCGAGCGACCACGTGCCGTGGCTCGAGGATCGCAAGTGGGCCATGATCCGCCTGGAAGGTCGCAACTTCGGCGACGTGCCGCTCACGATCGAGATGAAGCTCGAGGTCTGGGACTCGCCCAACTCCGCGGGCGTGATCATCGACGCGGTGCGCTGCGCGAAGATCGCGAAGGACCGCGGCATCGGCGGGCCGATCATCGGCCCGAGCGCCTACTTCATGAAGAGCCCGCCCGTGCAGTTCAGCGACGAGATGGCTCGCGAGATGGTCGAGCAGTTCATCGTCGGAACCGGCGAGGGCGCCAACGCCGACTGGACCGCGTTCTTCGACACCACGCGCAACTAAGCTGCTCTTCGAGTATCGAGCTCTGGACGTGGACGGGGCCGGGTCCCGATCGGACCCGGCCCCGACGCCGCCCGGGGGGAGCGGACGTGTCGCTACTCCTGGTCGAGACAGCTTCCGTAGGCGAGATCGCACAGCTGCGCCGCGAGCAGGCCGAAGTTCGCACCACCGCCGGGGTTTCCACCGCCGTAGGTGGATCCCTTCCACTTCAGGACCAGGCAGTGGGCGCTCGAGTTCGGAGCAGGGTTGCCGCCGCAGTCCGCCGAGTCGGTCGTCTCGAACGTCACGACGCTCGGCTGCTTGCTCCAGGCCGTGATGACCCCGTTGGCATCGACCGTGAGCTTGGCCCCCTTGTCACCTGAGGCACTGCCCTCGATGAAGCCGCCGCCCGAGGGTGCGCACGCGGCCATCAGGTCGAACGGGAGCGTCGCGGTCGGAGGGATCGTGCAGCTCAGGGCGTCCTTGCTCGCCATGTTGACGCCCATGATCTCGAAGTGCGCGAAGCCGATCACGTTGTACTTGGGCTGCGGCGTGCCCACCTGGGCGGGTTCTCCGTCGGCCGGCGACACGCCGACGATCGGGAAGTCCCGCACCTCACCGATCAGGTCCTCGAGCGCTCGCCAGGCGACGTTGTTACCACCGTTGCCCTCCCTCGTGCAGACCCACGTGGCGTTCGGGTAGTTGAGCTCGACGATCTCCGCGGGGTCGGCGCCGCTGATCCAGTCTCCGAGCTGGTCGGCGCCGCCCGAGTTGTCGCACCGATCGGTCTTCCCGACGTTCCATCCCTCGCCGACGTCGAGGAAGCCGAAGTTGCCGCCGCCCGAGAGGTCGTTGTCCTCCCAGATGTAGCAGACGGTGTTCGCCGAGACGTTCGGCACGTCGCACCGGTTCCCCTGGAAGAATCCCTCGTAGATCACGAGCGGGATCGGACCGGCCGCACCGGCTGAACCCCACGAAGCCGTGGCCCGCGACGTCACTTCCGACGTGTGGTCGAAGCCAAGGACGGGCGCGAAGAACAGCGATTGGTCGCTCTCGTAGCGCACCGAGACGTGTCCGGTGATGTCGACCCCGCAGTTGATCGTCCACTGCTGCCCACTCTCGGGGTCGATGCCGGTGATCACCCCGCCGGTCAGCCCGCCGTCGGTGATCGGCACGTTCTTCGCCGCGTACTCGTCGGCCATCGCCTCGGGGCTGCCGAGGGTCACGTCGGCGCACGATTGGGCGGCGGCGAGCGCGGCGGCGTCGGCGCCGTTGACCATCGCGCGGCGTCGCAGCAGCAGGCCGCCGACGTCGACCGTGAGGGCGACGCCGGCCATCAACGCCACCAGCACGAGCGCGGTGATGACCGCGACCGCCCCTTCCTCCCGTCGGTGACCGGTGCGACGCATCGTCAGACCTCGCATCGGAAGCTCGCCGAGATCGTGGGCGTGAGGTGGATCGTCGGCACGAACGGGATGGCGACCACGATGCCGCCGTCGGGCAGGTTGGCCGTGTCATAGCTCACGGTCACGTCCTCGCCGACGCTCTCGTCTCCGTCACACAGCCGGCTCACCACGACGTCGCCGGCGTTCGGGATGGATCCGATCGAGGCGTCCTGCACCTTGGTCTGGACCTCCCCGATCGTCGGGGCCCCGACCGCGGCCGCCCGACCACCTTCGCGGACAGCGCTGCGCAGGTTCTGCATCTTCATGAAGGCGATGCCGAAGTAGAGGATGCCGAAGATCAGCATGAACAGCAGCGGCGCGATCAGCGCGAACTCCACGGCGGACGCGCCGTCCTGCCGACGATGCAGCCGACGGATGCCCAGTGTTCGCTCGATCCTCATCGCCCCGGTCCTTCCACCTCGATCGAGGGTGAGCGCTGCCTCCGAGCCGTCCGGCAGATCGCGTCCCTCGATGCGTATGGGCAGGGTGGCCGACACGCGGTAGGTCTCGCTACCGCCGGGCGACCCACATGCGCAGGCCGATGGTCGCGAAAGACCACGCCGGGCACGCCTAGGCCGAACGGCAGAGCACCGGTGGACGACCCGGGTCAGCGCTACCCGCGCAGGTCGAGCAATCGTTGCACCGGGCGAGAGGTCGAACGGTTCCTCGCCCTTCGTCCCGAGCTCGACGATCAGGTGCTGCACCCCTGCCTCGAGGAACGCGTCGAGCTGGTCGATCTCGTGGACCTCGATCAACACCGTGCGCTCGACCTCGGCCGGGTCTCGCCCGACGCGTTCGCACCAGGTGTCGAGCACGGCGTTCTTCGCCGCGTAGGTCTCGGGTGGTCCGAAGCTGTTCCACAGCTGCGCGTGCTCTGCGACGAGCCGCAGCGTCACCTTCTCTCCACCCCCGCCGATCAGGATCGGCATCGGGTGACGGACCGGCGGCGGGTCGAGCTTCCCGAGCCGTGACTCGATCCGGGGCAGCGCGGCAGCGAGGGCCCGCAGCCGGTCCGGCGCCGTGCCGAACTCGTAGCCGTACTCGTCGTAGTCGCGCTGGAACCACCCCGCACCGATGCCCAGGATCAGCCGGCCCCCGCTCAGGTGGTCGACCGTGCGCGCGATGTCGGCGAGCAGGTCGGGGTTCCGATAGCTGTTGCAGGTGACCATCATGCCGAACTCGGCGCGCTCGGTGTCACAGGCCATCGCCGCGAGCAACGTCCATCCCTCGAAGTGATGACCGTCGGGCCCGTCGTACAGCGGGAAGAAGTGATCCCACGTCCAGATCGAGTCGACCCCCATCGCGTCGGCGTCGCGCCAGCCTCGTCGGAGGGTCTCGATCGTCGTGTGCTGCGGATGGAACTGGGCACCCACCTTGAACCGGGTCACGGCATCTCCCTCGTCGCGTCGCGGGAGCCCTCGAGTTGAGCCCCCTCGGACCGACGCTACCGCAGGCGAGGCCGGAGGCTCAGCCGACCTCGATGGACGATGCGGGCGACCACCTCGAGGACTCGCCGAGCCCCACGTCGCGCATGCGCGCCCGGAAGCGGTATCGGCCGGCCTTCGACGGTTCGAACGTGTCGCGGCGGATCACCACCCCGCTGCGCCACGTGCTCCACGTCGCCCCGGGGCGTCGGATCTGCACGTCGTAGACGAGGTCGCCGGTGGCCACCGCGGACGCCCAGACGAGCGTGAACGTGGCGTGCCGGCGACCGGTCGCCGGGACCGCTCGCATCGGCACGGAGACGCGCCCGGCCATGCCGGCGTGCGGTGTGCAGACGAAGTTGTAGACACCGGCCGCCTCGTACGTGAACGACAGGCTCGGGCCGCTGCCCGGGGGAACGTTGCCCGAATCGAACAGCTCGAGGCCCGAGCTGTCGGTCGCCGTATGCGTGACGTCGCCGACGAAGTCGAAGGTCACGGTGTCACCGCGCCCGATCGTCGGAGCGCCAGGGTCGAAGTAGTAGTCCTCGACCGCGATCGTGAGCGCTCCCGGAGGCCCGGCGCCCCGGGGCCCGGCCGTCGGGGCACCCACGGCGGTCGGGCCGGACAGCACGACGCAGGCCGAGACGATCACCGTCGCCAGTCCGATCCCCCGTCGCATCCCTCAGGGTATCGGCGCGGGCATGGGCGTGACTGGAGCGGCACCTACGATGTGGCGGCGATGAGCGTTCCCGCCCCCACCCGCATCGGCAGCCCGCGAGACGCCCTGCGCCACGCCGACTTCCGCCGGCTCTTCGCGATGAGGCTCGTCAGCCAGTCCGCTGACGGGCTGATCCAGGCAGCGCTCGTCGCCTCGCTCGTCTTCTCCCCCGAACGCGCGACCACGGCCGCGAGCTTCGCGCTCGCCTCGGCGATCGTGATCGTGCCGTACTCGGTGATCGGCCCGTTCGTCGGGGTCTTCATCGACCGCTGGTCTCGCCGGCGCATCATGGTCGTGGCGCCGTTGCTGCGGGCCGCGCCGGTGTTCCTCGTGCTCGCGAACCCCACCCGTCAGTCCGCCCTCTACTTCGGCGGGGCGCTGTTCGTGACGTCGGTGAATCGGTTCTTCCTCGCGACCGCCCAGGCGGTCGTGCCGCGCCTCGTGCCGACCGAGGACCTGCTCGCGGCGAACTCGATCGCCACCGTGGGCGGCACGGTCGCCCTGCTCGTCGGCGTCTTCGCCGGCGGGCTCGTCGCCGACGCGTTCGGCACGGTGGCGATCGTCGTCCTCGCCGCCGTGATGTGGGTGTCCGCCTCGATGCTCGCGCGCAGCATCCGCAGCGACCTGCGTCCGCTGCAGCTGCCCGAGTCGCCCGAGCTGCTTCGGCACCAGGTGCGACGGGTGGGGGTGGAGTTCGTGCAGGGTCTGCGCCACATCGTGCACACCCCCCGAGCGGTCGGGCCGATCACCTCGATCGGGCTCGACCAGATCGGCCAGGGGCTGATCCTCGTGCTCGCGCTGGTCGTCTTCCGGGAACGCTTCGAGCAGGGGGTGGGGTCGTTCTCGTGGCTGATCGGCGCGGGCGGCGTGGGGGTGTTCGCGGGCCTCGCGACCGTCGGCGCCCTCGACCGGCGGTTCCCGAGGGAGCGCATCATCGCCGGCTCGTTCGCCGTGGGCGGTGTCGCGATCCTCGCGGTGAGCCTGCTCGTCCGCCCCTGGACCCTGTTGCTCGCGAGCTTCGTCGTCGGCCTCACGTTCGCGTGGAAGAAGGTGCCGGTCGACACGATGGTGCAGGAAGCCGTGCCCGACGGCCTGCGCGGCCGCGTCTTCGCCGCCTACGACGTCGTCTACAACATCGCTCGCCTGACCGCTGCGCTGCTCGCGGTGCCCCTGCTCCCGGCGCTCGGGGTGCAGGGCTCGGCCGCGCTCGTGGGCATCGCCTTCCTGCTCTGGGTGCCGGTGCTGCCCCGATGGCTCGCCCGGGCCCCCGAGATCCGCCTGCGGTTCGTCGAGGGGGGGAGAGCGGAGGAATGGCCCCGAGCCGTGGTCTGGGGTGGTGTCGAGGAGCCCGTCGATGTCCTGCGCAGCGCGCTCGACGAGCGCGAGGGCGTGAGGATCCGGAGATTCCGGCTGTCCCTCGCGGACGGCACCGTGATCGACGTGAGCCGAGACGAACCAGACGGGGACTGGCGCATCGATCGCGAGCTCATCGACGAGTGAGCGCCGAGGGCGTGTGCCCAGGTTCCCGTACGACAACGTACGTAGCCCTACTTACTTAGGTCACGGTAGCTAGTTTCCCCGTGCCATAGGTATCGACCTCGCCGTGCGTCCCGCGCACCATAGGCCGCGGGAAGAGGGTCCACGGGCCCTCGGGACGGACGGAAGGAACGGACGGATGGGCGATCACAGGGACCACTCGGTCGGCACCGTCAGTGGATGTTCCCACTGCACCCAGATCGCGTACGAGCCGGGGTGGTACGCCTCGCTCCTCGCCTTCTCGCGGAACACCGAGATCGTCTGGTTCAGCGGGGTTCCGTCCCTCACCACGTAGCCCGGGATCCCCCTCGCGGGCTCACGGGGCCGGAGTCGGCCGGGAACGCGCCTCTGCAGAGGTGACTCCCGCGCCGTCTCCGGCTCGACCCACGTCGCGCGACTACCGCGCGGGGATCGCCGATCCGGCGCTCGTGTCGAGTCCCTCGTTCGCCTGCGTCTGACCATCGCCGATCGCGCGGCGTCGCGCCGCGAGCAGGGCCACGCCCAGCGCGATGGCCACGAGCCCGCTGAGCGCGAATCCGACGCGCGCGCCCAGGTGCTCGCCGATCACACCGGCGATCGGTGCGCCGATCGGGGTCGAGCCCAGGAAGACGATGCCGTAGAGCGCCATCACGCGGCCCCGCGCCTCGGGCCTCGCGCTCAGCTGCAGCATCGTGTTGCCGGTGATCATGAACGCCATGATCGTGAAGCCCATCGGGATCATCGCGGCGCCCGCGAACCAGAGCGTGGGGGCGAGGCCGGGGAGCACGAGCGAGACGCCGGCCGCGACGGCCCACAGCGCGAGGTCGCGCATCCGCGGCTCGGCCACGCGGCTCGCCATCACGATCGCGCCGACGAACGACCCGATGCCGGCGAGGGCCGAGAGGGCGCCGAACGTGCCGGCGTCGCCGTCGAACGTGCGCTCGGCGAGCAGCGGCACGAAGACCGCGAAGTTGAACGACACGGTGAACACGACCGCCATCGCGATCAGGGGACGTCGCAGCTCGTCGGTCGCCCACACGTACTTCAGACCCGCCACGAGGTGGCCGCGCTCACGGGTCGAGCGCTTCTGCGGGTGTAGCTCGGCGGGACGCATCGCGAACAGCGCGATCAGCACGGCCGCGTAGGAGATGCCGTCGATCAGGAAGCACGTCGCGATGCCCACCGTGGCGATCAACACGCCCGCGATCGCGGGGCCGAAGATGCGCGAGCCGGTGAACGCCGCGGAGTTCAGGCTCACCGCGTTGCGGACGTGTTCCTCGCCGACCATCTCGATGTAGAAGCTCTGCCGTGAGGGGTTGTCGATCGCGGTCACCACGCCCGACGCGAGCGAGAGCACGTAGACCATCCAGAGCTCGGCGACGTCGGAGGCGACGAGGGCCCACAGCGTGAGCGCGACGACGCCGTACGCGGCCTGGGTCGCCATCAGGATGTGCCGCTTGTCGAACCGGTCCGCGAGCACGCCGCCGTAGGCGCCGAGCAGCAGCACGGGCAGGAAGTAGAGCGCGATGTTCGCACCCAGCGCGGTGCCGCTGTCGGTGAGCTGCAGCACCAGCCAGGCGCTCGCGGTGAAGTTCATCCACGTGCCGATCGCCGAGACCGTCTGGCCGAACAGGTACAGACGGAAGTTGCGCGACGTGCGCACCGACGAGAACGTGCGGCCGATCGCCGCGGTCACCTTCGGGCTCACGGCGTCGCCTCGGTGATGCGATCGAGGATCTCGGCCGCTCGGTCGAGCGTCGCGAGCTCCTCGGCGTCGAGCTTGCGCAGGCGCTGCGCCAGGTATCGGTCCGTGCGGCGGCGAACGGTGCGCATCAGGGCGCGGCCGGTGGGCGTGAGCTGCACCCACGACACGCGCCGGTCGATCGGATCGGGCGTGCGCTCGACGAGGCCCTCCTCGACCAGGGCGCCGAGGATGCGGGTGACGGTCGGCTTGCGCACCTGTTCGTGCGCCGCGAGGTCCCCCGCCGTGATCGGCCCGTGCCGCTCGATCGTGGAGAGCGCGGCCATCAACGTGGGTGAGATGCCGGCCTGGCTCTCGCGTCGCAGGGTGCGCGAGGCGCGGAACACCGACAGCCGCAGGTGGGTGGCGAGGCTTGCGCGGTCGGTGGCGGGGGGAGCGGTCGGCATGCTTGCCACGATAGTTCACATCGCTAACTAATGTCACGCGGATGGCACCGATGCGTGGGTTCTGCCCGCGGACGGGGCTATCGTGGCGACCGGAGCCCGGCGCCGGGACGCAGGGAGACGGGAGCGCGAGATGGATCCGCGGCACAACGGACACGGCGCGCGCGAGGCACCCGGTGCCGGCCGGCGGCGGCGGATCGCGATCGGGGTCGCGATCGCGGTGCTCCTCGCCCTGGCGCTCGCCGCGGGATACCTCCTGCTCACCTGGGACGACGACCCTGAACCCTCGGCCGCCGCCCCTTCGGCCGGCGCGATCCACATCGCGAGATCTCCCGGTTCGGCGCGGATCCGGGGATAGGGTCGAGGTCATGGACCATGCCGACCACGAGCCGGGCACGATGCAGGAGTGCCCGGAGTGCCGAGCCCTGGCCGTGGAGCCCGGTTGGTACAAGGCGATGCGCGAGGAGCGCGTGATCGCGGCACCGATCGATCCGGGTGCGCGTGCCCGATGCGGGCGAGACCGACATCGACGTGGTCGTCCCCGAGGTGCCCGCCCGACCCGACGTCGAGGTGCTCGACCTCGAGGCCGCGCGCCGGACCGAGTAGCGGCCCGGCGAGGGGCGTCAGTTCCCGAGTAGGCCGTACCAGAGCAGCCCCGCGAGCGCGCTCGCGCCGATCACGGGCAACACCTTCCAGCCGAAGCGCCACAGCCCGACGAACGCGACCGCCGCGATCGTCGTCGCGAAGACGTCGATGCTCGACCACACCGGCGAGGGAACCTCGAAGCGGCCGAGCAGCCTGGCCGTGCCCACCTGCTCGAACAGCGTGGCGATCGCGAACGTCACGGCGAGGTTCGCGATCACGCCGACCACGGCGGCCGTCACGGTCTCGAGCGCGGCGGCCAGGCGGCGGTTGCCCCGAAGTCCCTCGATGTAGGGCGCGCCGAGGAAGATCCAGAGGAAGCAGGGAGCGAACGTGGCCCACACCGCCACGAAGGCGCCGATGCTGCCCGCCACGAGAGGATCGAGCTCGCCGGGGTTCTGATAGGCCCCCACGAACCCGACGAACTCGAGCACCATGATCAGCGGACCGGGCGTGCTCTCGGCGAGACCGAGGCCGACGACCATCTGGCCGGGTAGCAACCATCCGTAGGTCTGCACGGCGGCGACGTTCACGTAGGCGAGCACGGCGTAGGCGCCGCCGAACGTGACGAGCGACGCCCGGGAGAAGAACCAGCCCATCTCGGTGAGGGTGTCGCCGGGGCCACGCCAGGCGGCGATCAGCGCGATCGGCACGAGCCAGACGAGGAGGCCGATCACCAGGGTGCGCGCGGCCCTCGCTCTCGACGGCAGGGTGTGAGGGGCCCGCGGCGCATCGTCACGGATCGCGATGCGCTCCTGCTCCTCGAGCTCGTGCGCGACCCCGACGTCGAACAGGTCCGGGCGCATCGCGCCGCCCGCGAAGCCGATCAGCACGGCCCCGAGCACGATCAGCGGGAACGGCACGTGCAGGAAGAAGATCGCGACGAAGGCAGCGATCGCCACGCCGAGCATGAGCCCGTTGGCGAGCGCCTTCGTGCCGATACGGATCGTGGCGGCCGCGACGATCGCGATCACGGCGGGGGCGAGGCCGGCGAAGATCGCGCTCACCCACGTGACGTCGCCGTGCACGGCGTAGAGCCAGCTCAGGCCGAACATCACGAACACGCTCGGCAGCACGAACATGATGCCGGCGACGAGGCCGCCTTTGACGCGGTGTAGGAGCCACCCGAGGTAGATCGCGAGCTGCTGGGCCTCGGGACCGGGCAGCAGCATGCAGAAGTTCAGGGCGTGCAGGAACCGGCCGTTCGAGACCCACTTCCGCCGGTCGACGATCTCGTCGTGCATCAGGGAGATCTGTCCCGCCGGACCGCCGAAGTTGATGAAGCCGAGCGTGATCCAGAAGCGAGCGGCCTCGCGGAACGAGACGCCGTGCTCGGGTGGTCGGCCGTGCTCACGCGCGAGTGTAGGGGGCGTCCCGTGTCGGGGGTCGAAGGGGGTCACCCAGGTCGGGCCTACTCGGCAAGGACCTCCGTCTTCCTGACGCAGGCGAAACTACGGAGGTCCTTGCCTAGTCGCGTCGAGCGAACGCAGGAGGCGCGAGCGCGGCTCAGGTCGCCGCCGAACCGGCCGACGAGACTCCGCTCAGATGAACAGCGAGACGGCAGCGTCGCGCATGTGCGCGATCGCGGTCGCCGCCCCGATCGGCTCCTCGAGCCCGTCGATCAGGTCCGAGCGCTTCAGACCGAGCAGGTCCATCGTCATCTGGCACGGGATCAACCGCACGCCGAGGTCCTGCGCCGTCGCGATCAGCTCGTCGGGGGCCGCGACCTGACGGTCGCCGGCGAGCTTCTTGAACATCGCCGGCCCCGCGCCCGCGAAGTTGTAGTGCGACAGTTTCGCCTTCTGCGCCGAGCCGGGGTTCATCGCGCTCATCATCTTCTGCATCCAGTTGTCCCCGGTGATGCGCACGCCCGGCTTCACGATCGCGAACAGGCCCCAGAACGTGAAGAACACGGTCGATTCCATGCCGCTCGCCGCGGCGGTCGTCGCGAGGATCGTCGTCGGCCAGATGCGATCGAGGTCGCCGCCCCACGCGATGATCGTCAGCTTGTTCGTCTTCTTGACGGCGCCCGACGACGCTGCTTCCAGCGCCTCGATGCGGGCCAGCAGCTCGGCGTAGGTCGGCTCCGCGCCCTCGAGCACCCGGTCCTCGGTCGTGGCCACGTCAGACCTTCCGCACGAGGTAGCGGTACTCGCCGTCGGCCTCGCTCGACTCGAGCAGCTCGTTGCCGCTGATCTCGGCCCAGCTCGGGATGTCGGAGCGCGAGCCCGGGATCGGTCGCGAGCAGCTCGAGCAGGTCGCCGGAGGACGCTTCCTTCAGCGCCTTGGCGAGGGTGACGAGCGGGCCGGGGCACGACTGGCCCCTGGCATCGACGATGGTGGAAACGGTCGTGGACACGGGTGCACCTCCGGTGCGGTGGTGGGACGAGGAGCGGAGCGGTGGAGCGCGCGGCGCGAAGCGCCGTCCCTGGTCAGCAGGAACAGCAGATGCGATCGGGGATCATGGCCCCCACGATGCCGGCTTCGCGTGTGCAGATCATTTGCAGGTGCAACAGTCTAGACCACCCTGCTGTTCCCGGGCAAACGGAACCCTCACGGCACCACCGGGGTCGTCAGGCAGCCCTCTGAGCGGCCGAGCTGACGCAGACCCTCGAGATCGCCCGGGCCGAGGCCGGCGACACCGCCCCCGGCCGGATGCATCAGCTGCCCCCGTTCGTCGACGTGGTCAAGGCCCATCACGTGCCCCCACTCGTGCAACACGACCGGACCCTGAGCGTCGGGGAAGCCGAAGCCGGGCGGGTTCGGGTCCTCGGCGTTGATCGCGATCCATCCGCTCACGATCACGTCGGCCCCGCGCGGGGTGAACGGCGCCGCGACCCCCGCCGCGACGTCGCCGTCGCTGTCGAACGACACCTGTGACGTGTCCGGATCGACCCACGTGACGAGCACCGGCGCCCACCGGTCGCCGTAGCGATCGACCTGCACCATGTCGCGGCGACGCTCGAGCACCTCGTCGGTCAGCCCGTCGTAGGCGAACGTGATACCGGTCGCCGCCGAGATCCGCCGCACGGCTTCCTGCACGTCGTCGAGCGACCCGGCGGGAGCCTCGGCGACGTTCACCACGTAGTGCACGGGCTCGCACGGGTTCCATCGGACGGGGTCCCCGTCGAAGTCGCGAGCGATGAACCGGTACTCGTCGGTGTGCTCGCTCGGGTCGTAGCGGATCACGAACGACGTGACCAGCGCGCCGAGCATCATCACGATCGTGATGAGCGCGGAGCCGACCACCCATGCCGGGAACCGTCGGCGCGGCGGCGTCGGTTCGTACGGCGGCCAGGCCTCCGGCCACAGGTCGGGGCGGGGTGGAACCGGGGGAAGCGTCGTGACCAGGGGAGGCTCCTCGGAGGACGGGCCGTACCCATCCATCGTAGGGGAGGCTCCAGGTCTTGAGGGCCGGACTCTCGGTAGCATCGGCGCCGTGAACGCCCGCACCTCCCCCCGCTTCGTCGCCCTGACCATGGCCGCCGCCGTCATCGCCGCGTGGATCGCATCGACGGCGCTGCCTTCGGTCGCGCACGAGGACGACGAGACCTTCCTGGTGAACACGTTCGTCGACGGGTTCGACGGGGTCTGCGACGACGCGCATTGCTCCCTTCGGGATGCGATCGCGGCGGCCGCACCACGCGACACCGTGCTGTGCCTCCCGGGTTCTACGCGTTGACGGTGACGGGGAGCGGTGGCGTCGGCGAGGGCGACATCGATCTGCGCTCGGCGATCACGATCGAGGGCGGGGGCGAGACCGGGGTCTTCATCGACGCGTCGGCGCTCGGACAGCGGGCCTTCACGCTCGGGGTGGCGGATGCCGGGAAGCGGTACGTGCTCGAGGGGCTCACGATCTTCGGGGCGCGCGATCCGGCGATCGACGGGGCCGCGGTCAAGGTCGTGAGCGGAACCGGCGTGCTCTCCGGCGTGACGGTCTCCGGCTCGGAGGGCGACGACGGCGGCGCGGTCTGGTCCGGTCCCGGCACGTCGCTGACGGCGATGGACTCGCTCTTCATCGGGAACTCGGCCGCCGGCACCGGCGGAGCGATCCACAGCGAAGGGGCGCTCTCGGTCGACGGGATCACGGTGACGGGCAACACCGCGATCGACGGCGGCGGGCTCGTCGCGACGGGGCCGACCACCGAGATGCAGAACTCGACGATCGCGGGGAACACCGCGACGGGGGCCGGCGGTGGCCTGTACCTCGATGGAGCCGCCGCGCTGTCGTCCATGACGATCGCGGAGAACGAGGCCGCGCGCGGCGGCGGGATCCGGCGTCCGTCGGCGGCCGCGGGCGACGCGACCGTCCGCTCGTCGATC
Organism: uncultured Actinomycetes bacterium; assembly: GCA_963825685.1. GTDB lineage: Bacteria > Actinomycetota > UBA4738 > UBA4738 > HRBIN12 > JAOUEA01. The sequence goes on from CAWGUD010000016.1 coordinate 111,339, forward strand.
GTCTCGGACAACACGGCGCCCGACGGCCGCGACTGCTCCGGCGACCTCGGCTCCCTCGGCGGCAACGTGGGCTCGGCGAAGGGCTGCGGCTTGCGGGAGCCGACCGATCGCAGCGGTCGACGATCCGCAGCTGCGGCGGCTCGGACCCAACGGCGGTCCGACCCCGACGATGGCGCTGCGCCCGACGAGCCCGGCGATCGGGAGCGGGATCGAGTGCTCGCGCCGCGACCAGCGGGGCGCACCGCGGGACCGGCGGTGCGATGCCGGCGCCTACGAGCTCGTGCGATGCCTCGGCAAGCCCGTGAACATCGTGGGCACGCCCGGCGACGACGAGCTCAGCGGCGGCCGCGGGCCCGACGTCTTCCTCGGCATGGGTGGCGACGACGAGTTCCAGGGTTCGATCGGGAAGGACCGCGCGTGCGGCGGCCCGGGCAACGACCTGTTGATCGCGGGGCCGGGCGACGACCGGTTCGACGGCGAGTCGGGGAACGACCGCGTGAGGGGTGAGTCCGGCGGCGACTGGGTCTGGGGCGGAACCGGCCGCGACCGGCTCGTCGGAGGCCCCGGCGACGACCAGTGCCAGGCCGAGCGGCGCGACCGAGACCCCCGAGGCTGCGAGATCCTCATGACCGCGGTGGCCCGGCGAACCGCTACCTGACCCGCCGCCGCCGTTCGGGCGGCCAGTACACGAGCAGGACCTTCGCCTTCAGCTCGTCGGCGCGCACCGGCCCGAACTGCCGTGAGTCCGTCGAGGCGGGCTCGTAGTCGCCCACGACCCAGTACTCGTCGTCACCGAGCACCCGGTCGCCGACCTGGTCGCCGGGCACTCCGACGATGCGCTTGACCATCTCGTAGCCGGGACGCCCGGGATGCTCGACCACGACGACGTCCTCGCGTTCATACCGCGACGGGCTCGCGATCAACGCCCAGTCGCCGGGAGCCAGCGTCGGCGCCATCGACCCGCCCTCGATCTCGACGCGGCTCGGCTTCCAGCGAAGACACGCCCACGCGACCCCCGCCGCCGCGAGGGCGGTCGCACCGATGCCCGGCGGCCCGTTTCCGACCGCGGTGATAGGTTTCGAACGAGCCGGAACCGGAGACCGTTGCATCGGAGCCGCCGGTTCCATCGTCGGAAGAAGGAGGGCCATCCATGCTGGAAGCATTCCTCAAGCCGCACCGTCGCGTCCATGCGCACTGCGACCTGCCGTGCGGCGTGTACGACCCGGCCCAGGCCCGCATCGAGGCCGAGTCGGTCAAGGCGTGCCAGGAGAAGTACCAGGGCAGCGACGACGACGTCTTCAAGGAGCGCGCGGTCGCGATCAAGGAAGAGCGCGCCGACCTGGTCAAGCACCACCTGTGGGTGCTGTGGACCGACTACTTCAAGCCCGAGCACCTCGAGAAGTTCCCGGAGCTGCACGAGAAGTTCTGGCAGGCCACGAAGCTCGCCGGCGAGTCGAAGAAGTCGCAGGACCCGGCGCAGGGCCAGAAGCTGCTCGACGCGGTCGACGAGATCGGCAAGATCTTCTGGGAGACCAAGAGCTAGCTGAGCGATGAGAGCCGGTGGGCCGGGGCCGTCGGATCCCCGGCCCACCGGACGATGCGCCCCCTCGGCGCACACTCGGTGCCGGACCTGGTCGAACCACACCCGTCCAGCTCCCGGGCCGCGGGCAACCCGGGAGCGGACCTGGCGGAGCGAGGTGGGTCTGGCGGCACCCCGCCCCGCCCGGTCTCGTAGGTAGCATCGGCCGCCGGGCACGTTGCAGCGCATGGGACCAAGGGCGGTTCGTACGGTCCGAAGGGCCGAACCGCTCCCCGGCCGAACGGACCCGCGAACGCCCCCTGTTAGGCTCGCCGACCGATGAAGGACGTGGGTCTGGTCGGGGTCGCCTACAGCGGGAAGTCGACGCTGTTCACGGCCCTCACGCGCGCCGGATCGCACGGCGGGCAGGCCAACGTCGCCGTCGTCTCGGTCCCCGACGCACGCCTGCAGGTGCTCACCGACATGGAGCACTCCGCCAAGACCGTTGCGGCGCAGGTGCGCTTCGTCGACGTCCCGGGCGGGGTCTCGAGCGCCCAGGGCATCGCGAAGCTCCGAGAGGTCGACGCGCTCGCGGTCGTGCTGCGCTGCTTCGGCGCCGACGCCGCGCCGCTCGACGAGCTGGAGACCGTGCGCGCGGAACTGCTGCTCGCCGACCTCGGCGTGATCGAGAGCGCGCTCGAGAAGGCGGTCAAGAAGTCACGTCAGAAGCCGGGTCCCGAGGTCGACGCGTTGCAGCGAGCGAAGGAGGCGTTGGAGGCCGAGACGCCGTTGCGCGACGCCGACGTGTCCGACGAGGACGCGGTGCACCTGCGCGGCATCGCTCCCCTGACCCTGAAGCCCGAGGTCGTCGTCGCGAACCTCGAGGAGGGACTCGAGGTGCCGACCGAGCTCGCCGCGGTCGGTGCCGTCGGCGTGTACGCCTCGATCGAGGCCGAGACCGCGGAGATGGACGCCGACGAGGCCCGCGCGCTGCTCGAGGAGTTCGGCGTCTCGCAACCGGGCCTCGAGACGGTGATCGAAGCCTGCTACCGAGCGCTCGACCTGATCACGTTCCTCACGACCGGCGAGGACGAGACGCGCGCCTGGGAGGTGCGCCGTGGCGCCAAGGCGCCCGAAGCCTCGGGCGTGATCCACACCGACCTCGAGCGCGGCTTCATCCGCGCCGAGGTGATCGGCTACGACGAGCTGGTCGCCGCGGGGTCCATGGAGGCGGCCAAGTCGGCCGGCAAGATCCGCGTCGAGGGCAAGGACTACGAGGTGCAGGAAGGCGACATCCTGCACGTGCGCTTCGCGGTCTAGAGATCAAGCCGCGTCGGAGGCCGAGGCTCAGGTCCCTCTGTAGTCGACGCGCGAGAACGGCCAGTCGGAGTCGAGCCAGTCCGAGACCGCGTGCCAGAGCGTCGTATCCAGTTCGGCACGCGATGCGCGGACCCACGACTCGACGCGTGCGTCGTGATCCTCGTCCTTCGACGGGTAGATGTAGACACAGCCGATCACCTCGTCGGTGTCGGGGTCGAGCACGGAGTACGTGAAGCCTCGCCGAGCCGCGAAGTCGGCCGCGTGGCGCTGCAGATCGCCCAGGTTCTCCTCGAGCGACATCGGGCGCGGCCATGGTGCATCGCCGTCTTCGTCCACGTCGCTCTCTCGGAACCCGGGGGTGGCTCGGATGTGATCGATGCTCGAGGACCAGGCCTCATGGTCTCGCTCGTTGTGCTCGGGACCGAGGGGCTCCAGGCGCATCCCGGGGCGCCACAGCTCGGAGGGCACCTCGAAGTCATCGGGGACGAAGGGTTCGGCCATGTCCCGAGTGTGGCAGGTCGGTCGGGTTGCATACTCGGCGCATGAACACCGACCGGGGATCCGGTACCTCCGCCACCTGGTTCAATCCGGGTGTCCGCTCGATCGGGCTCGCGAGCTTCCTCTCCGACGTGGGCCACGAGATCCCGACGTCGCTGCTGCCGAGCTTCCTCACGGTGACGCTGGGCGCGCCCGCGTCGGCACTCGGGCTGATCGAAGGCATCGCGGACGGCGCGGCCGGCGTGGCGAAGCTGGGCGGAGGCGCCCTGGCCGACGATCCCGAGCGCCGTTCGAAGGTGGCGGTCGGCGGATACGTGACGACCGCAGTGCTCTCGAGCGCGATCGGGCTCGCGACCGCGCCATGGCAGGTCCTGGTGCTGCGCACGGGCGCCTGGACGGCACGCGGGGTCCGAGGCCCGGCGCGCAATGCGGTGCTCGCCGACATGGTCCCGCCCGAGGCGTACGGACGCGCCTACGGGTTCGAGCGCATGGGCGACAACCTCGGCGCGATCGTCGGACCGCTGCTCGCGATCCCGCTGATCGCGCTCATCGGCGTGCGACCGGCGATGCTCGTCTCGATCGTGCCGGGACTCCTTGCGGCGCTCGCGATGTACTCCGCGATCCGCCGCGTGCGGCGACCCACAGAGCGGGAACGGCGCCCGATCAGGTTGCAGGTGAGGCCGGTGCTGCGTGGCGGCCTCGGGCGACTGTTCGCGGGCATGGGCGCGTTCGAGTTCGGCAACTGCGCTGCGACCCTGCTGATCCTGCGCGCCACCGAACTGCTCGAGCCGGGCCGGGGCCAGGATCGCGCGGCCGGCATCGCCGTGCTGCTCTACGTGCTCTACAACGTGGCCGCGACGCTCGCGAGCCTGCCGGCCGGCCACCTCGGCGACCGACGAGGCACGAGGCTCGTGCTGCTCGGGGGCGCGGGTGCGTTCCTCGCCGCCTACCTCGTGTTCGCCGGGTCGGGCGCGAGCATCCCGATGCTGGCCGCGGGGTTCGTGCTCGCGGGCGTCGGCATCGGGGCCGCCGAGACCGCGGAGCACGCTGCGGTCGCCGCGCGGGCTCCCGAAGCGATCCGCGGCAGCGCGTTCGGGCTGCTCGCCGCGATGCAGAGCGCCGGGAACCTCGCCGCGAGCGCGGTCGCCGGCATCCTGTGGACGGCCTTCTCCCCCACGGTCGCATTCGTCTGGCTCGCCGCGTGGATGCTCGCGGCCGTGCTCGCCTTCCTCATGATGCCGGGCGACAACAAGGGCACGGCGACGCTCGCCGAGGGGTAGCCTGCGAGCGATGAGCGACGCCTACCGCATCGGGGAAGCGGCGAAGGCGCTCGGCGTGCGCGTCGAGACGCTGCGCCGGTGGGAACGTGACGGCAAGCTGCGCGTCGAGCGCACCAGCGGAGGCCAGCGCACCGTGCCCGCGGCCGAGGTCGCGCGGCTGCTCGCCGAGCGGCGCCACGACGAGCCGATCGCGGCCGCGAGCGCCCGGAACCGCTTCCCGGGCGTGATCACCGAGGTCAAGCGCGACGGACTGGCGGCGACCGTCGAGATCCAGGCCGGGCCCCATCGCGTGCTCGCGTTCATCACGCGGGAAGCCGCCGACCAGCTCGGCCTCGAGCCGGGGATGGAAGCCGTCGCCACGGTGAAGGCGACGAGCGTGATGGTGAACCTTCCGGACGAGTAACGCTAGCTTTCACTGGTTACAGCCGCCTCAAGAGCTGCTATCGTGCGCCGATGCGCCGAGTCGTCCTCGCTGGCCACCGCCTTGGTTCTGCTCGCCGGCTGCGGTGGCACCGGCGACGACACGATCGAGCTGACCGTGTTCGCGGCGTCGTCGCTCAGCGCCGCGTTCACCGACGAGATCGGACCGGCGTTCGAGGCCGAGCACGAGGGCACCACCGTCGTCTTCAACTTCGCCGCGTCCGATGCGCTCGCGGGCCAGATCCAGAGCGAGGGAACCGCCGACGTGTTCGCGAGCGCGAGCGGCACGTGGATGGACGCGGTGCAGGACGACCCGGGTGTCAGCGACCGACAGGACTTCGTGCAGAACCGGCTCGTGATCATCACCCCGCCCGAGAACCCGGCCGGCATCGGATCGATCGACGACCTCGCGAACGAGGGCGTGCAGCTCGTGCTCGCCGCCGAGGGTGTGCCCGTCGGTGACTACTCGCGTGAGGCGCTCGCGAACGCCGGTATCGCGATCGAGGCCGAGGCCAACGTCGTCTCGAACGAGGAGGACAACGCGAGCGTCGTCGCGAAGATCGCAGCAGGCGAGGGCGACGCCGGCATCGTGTACGAGTCCGACGTCTCCGCGGCCGCCGGCAACGACGTGGTCGCCGTGGAGATCCCCGACGACGTGAACGTGATCGCCACGTACCCGATCGCCGTCGTCACGGGAGCGCCGAACGCCGATCTCGCCTCGGAGTTCGTGGAGTTCGTGACGGGTCCCGACGGACAGGCGACGCTCGAGGAGTACGGCTTCATGCCCGTCACCTGAGCATGCGATCGCGCACCCCACTTCCCCTGTGGATCCTCGCCGGCGTCGGCGTCGTCTTCGTCTCGTTGCCGTTGGTGGCGCTCGTGCTGCGGGCACCGTGGGACGACATCGCCACGTCGCTGCGCGGCGCCGGCGCGAGCGAGGCGCTGCGCCTCTCGCTCGTCGTCTCGCTCACGGCCACCGCGTTGTCGCTCCTGCTCGGCGTGCCGCTCGCGTGGATCCTGGCTCGGTCTCGCTTCCCGGGTCGCTCCGTGCTGCGGGCGATCGTCGTGTTGCCGATCGTGCTGCCGCCGGTCGTCGGCGGCATCGGGCTGCTCGCGGCGCTCGGCCGGGGCGGCGTGGTCGGCCAGTGGCTGTACTCGACGTTCGGCCTGCAGCTGACGTTCACGACGTGGGGAGCGATCCTGGCCACGACCTTCGTCTCGATGCCGCTCGTCGTGCTCGCGACCGAGGCCGGCCTGCGCTCGATCGATCGTCGCTACGAACAGGCGGCGTCGGCCCTCGGTGCGAGTCCCCGGTACGCGATCCGCCGGGTCGTGCTGCCGATGCTCGGGCCGCAGCTCGCCGCGGGCGCCGTGCTCGCGTGGGCGCGGGCGCTCGGTGAGTTCGGCGCGACGATCACGTTCGCCGGGAACCTCGCCGGGCGCACCCAGACCCTGCCGCTCGCCGTGTACGAGACGCGACTGAGCGATCCGGGTGGGGCCATCTTCCTGTCGCTGATCCTGGTCGTGCTCTCGATCGCGGTGCTCGTGGCGATGCGCGATCGCATCACGCGGGCTCGCTGACCACGACCATGGGACTCCACGCCGATCTCGTCGCTCGCCGAGGATCGTTCGAGGTGGACGTGGCGCTCGATGTCGACGACGGAGAGACGCTCGCGTTGCTCGGTCCCAACGGCGCCGGCAAGTCCACGGTCGTCGACGCGCTGATCGGCACGCTCGAGCTCGCCGAGGGCGTGATCGCGATCGACGGCGAACGCGTCGACGCACTGCCGCCCGAGCAGCGGCCGATCGGCGTCTGCTTCCAGGACGACCTGCTCTTCCCGAGGCTCTCCGCGCTCGAGAACGTGGCGTTCCCTCTGCGAGCGCGGAAGGTCCCCAAGGCCGAGGCTCGGCGGCGGGCAGGCGAGCTGCTCCGAGCGGCTCGCCCCCGCCGTGGATCCGAGCGCGCGACCGAGCTCGATGTCGGGCGGGGAGCGACAGCGCGTCGCGCTCGCCCGAGCGCTCGCACCGGACCCCCGACTGCTCGTGCTCGACGAGCCGTTCTCGAACGTCGACGTCTCTGCCCGTCCGGGGCTGCGGGCCCTCGTCCGTGAGGTCACCCGCACGTTCGGCGGCGCGACGGTGCTGATCGCGCACGACCCGCTCGACGCGCTCACCCTGGCCGACCGCGTCGCGCTGCTCGACGCCGGACGGATCACCCAGACCGGCACACCCGACGAGATCCGCGCCGCACCCTCGTCGCACTACGCGGCCGACCTGGTCGGGGTGAACCTGTTCGTGGGGGAGCTGGAACCCCTCGAGGACGGGGCGGCGACGCTGCGCACCCCCGACGGCGAGATCACGGTCTCGCCCGAGGTCGCCGTCGCCTCCGGCACCCGATCGATCGCCAGCCTGAAGCCGATCGACGTCTCCCTGCACGCACGAGAGCCCGAGGGATCGGCTCGCAACGTCTTCCGGGGAAGGATCGTGGAGATCGCCGACGACGGCGACCGGGCGCGGGTGCGCCTCGCCACGCGACCGCCGCTGACCGCGGAGGTGACCAGCGGGTCGGTCGCCCGCATGGGACTGCGCACGGGTGGCGAGGTCTGGGCGAGCTTCAAGGCGGTGGAGGTGTCGTTGCAGATCGACGGAGCCGATACCGCGCAGCCTCCAGCCGGTACCCTTGGTCGGTGAAGACCACCGAACGCGAGTCGATCGAGGCGCCGGAGCCCGGCACCCCCTCGACCCCGAAGAAGCATCGCAATCCCGTCACGCAGTTCCTGGGAGAGCTGCCCGGGTTGATCGTGATGGCGTTCGTGCTGGCGCTGCTGATCAAGACGTTCCTGGTGCAGGCCTTCTTCATCCCGTCGGGGTCGATGGAACCGACGCTCGTGCCCGGCGACCGCGTGCTCGTGCTGAAGGTGCCCTACTACTTCAGCGAGCCCGACCAGGGCGACATCATCGTGTTCGAGGATCCCGACCCGAGCGGCGTGCCCGAGCGGGGACTCGTGAGCGGGTTCTTCCACTGGATGTTCGAGGGGCTCGGCGTGCAGCGCCCCGACAGCGAGGACTTCATCAAGCGGGTGATCGGCACGCCGGGCGACGTCGTGTCCGCGCGGAGACGGCCAGGTCTACGTGAACGACGAACCGATCGACGAGCCCTACCTCACCCAGCCCACCGACGACTTCCGCAAGACGAAGGTGCCCCCCGGGACGCTGTTCGTGATGGGTGACAACCGCGGGAACTCCCTGGACTCGCGCTTCTCGCTCGGGTTCGTCCCGATCGACAACGTGATCGGCAAGGCCGAGATCATCATCTGGCCGCCGGGCGACCTGAGCCTCATCTAGTCCAGACGAGACTACTGGTCACGCGAGTCATCGGTGGTGCCGCCGTCGATCAGCACGTCGCGGGCCCCGGGACCGACGGGCGCCTCCCCCGGCACGAACAGACGGGCGAACGACCAGACGATCGCCGCGATGCCGAAGCCGGCGAGCCACACGATCAGCGGCGGCGGATCGAGCGCGAAGAACTCCTCGGTCGGCCCCCACGTGAGCGCGACGATGAACATGCCCGCCATCGTCCAGATCAGGGCCAGCCTCGCCCTGGTCAGCGGCGCCGAGAGGATCGTCAGCACCAGCAATCCGATCCACGTCAGCACCATGACCGCGGTGGTCTGCGCCTCCATCAGCGTGACGCCCGGTTCCTCGCGCGCGAGCCAGTAGGCGAGCAGGGTCGCGATCGACGCGAGCGTGCCGGTCGGGATCGCGAACCGCAGCACCCGTCGCACGAACCCCGGGCCGGAACCGGTCGGTGTTGGGCGCGAGCGCCAGGAAGAACGACGGGATGCCGATCGTCACGGCCCCGATCAACGTCAGGTGCCGCGGCAGGAACGGGAAGACGAACCCGAGCACGCCGGTCGCGAGCGAGATCAGCATCGCGTACACGGTCTTGTTCAGGTACAGCCCGCTCGTGCGCTCGATGTTGCCGAGCACGCGGCGGCCCTCGGCGACCACCGGCGGCAGCGAGTCGAACGTCGAGTCGAGCAGCACGAGCTGGGCGACGGCCCGGGTGGCATCGCTCCCCGAGCCCATGGCCACCCCGATGTCGGCGTCCTTCAACGCGAGCGCGTCGTTCACGCCGTCGCCGGTCATCGCGACCGTGTGCCCTCGCGACTGCAGGGCCTGCACCATCGACCGCTTCTGCTGGGGCGTGACCCGGCCGAACACCGAGTGCGACTCGAGCACCTCGGCCAGCTCGTCCTGCTCCTCGGGGAGCTCGCGCGCGTCGATCGGCTCGTCGGCGCCGTCGAGCCCCAGCTGGCCGGCGATCGCCCCGACCGTGCGGGGGTCGTCGCCGGAGATCACCTTCACGGTGACGTCCTGCTCCTTGAAGTAGCGGAGCGTGTCGGCGGCGTCGGGACGCGGTCGATCGCCGAGCACCACGAGGCCCGCCGGCTCGAGGTCGGGTGGAAGCTGCTCGTCGGTGAGCGCCCGCGCGCGCGCCACGAGCAGCACGCGGTGACCCTGGTCGGCGAGGGCGCGCACCCGGTCACGCAGCTCGTCGGCCCCGTCGACCGCAGTGAGCATCACGTCGGGGGCGCCGAGGAACCACGCGCCATGCTCCTCGAACGCGGACGCGCTCCACTTCCGCGACGACGAGAACGGCACGCCATCGGTGGCTCGCCATCCCGAGGCGTCGGGGAAGCGCTCGGCGATCGCGTTCGTCGTGGCGTTGGGCGAGGGGTCCGCGGCGGCCAGGGCGGCCAGCACGGTCTCGAGACCGGCCGCGTCACCCTCGAGCGGCTCGACCTCCAGCACGGTCAGCTTCCCTTCCGTGAGGGTGCCGGTCTTGTCGATGCAGAGCACGTCGATGCGCGCGAGGCCCTCGACGGCAGGCAGCTCCTGCACGAGCACCTGTCGTTTGGCGAGGCGCACGACCGCGACGGCGAACGCGAGCGACGTGAGGAGCACGAGTCCCTCGGGCACCATCGCGACCGTGCCGGCCACGGCGCCCGACATCGCCTCGCGCCAGTCGTCGCGGGCCCGGATCTGACTGACGAAGAGCAGCGCGGCGGTCGGCACGATCGCCCACGTCACGTAGGTGAGGATCGTGTCGATGCCGGAACGAAGCTCCGACCGGGTGAGGGTGAACCGGCGGGCGTCCTCGGCCAGCTGCACCGCGTAGGCCTCGGCGCCGACCTTGGTGGCACGGTACCGCCCCGCCCCCGCGGCGACGAAGGACCCGCTCAGCACCTCGTCGGCCGGGGACTTCTCCACGGCGTCCGATTCACCGGTGAGCAGCGACTCGTCGACCTCGAGACCCCGGCTCGAGAGCACCTCGCCGTCGACGACGATCTCCGACCCGGCGCCGACGTCGAGCACGTCGTCGAGCACCACGTCGCCGACCGCGATCTCGTGCAGGTCACCGTCGCGGACCACGCGAGCCTTCGGCGCGGTGAGCAGCGTGAGCCGATCGAGGGTGCGCTTGGCGCGCAGCTCCTGGACGATGCCGATGCCCGCGTTCGCGATCAGCACGATGCCGAACAGGGCGTCCTGCAGCGGCCCCACCACGAGGATGATCGCGAGCATCACGCCGAGGATCGCGTTGAACCGCGTGAAGACGTTGGCCCGCACGATCTGGGCGACCGTGCGCGTGGGGGCGGAGGGCACGTCGTTGATCTGACCGCGCGCGACACGCTCGGCGACCTCGGCCGAGGAGAGTCCCCGTTCGGGGTCGACGTGCGGCGCCTCGGCGGTCGTGGTCGCGGCCATGTCCGCCGAGCGTAGCGGGCTAGGCTGCAAGGGTGCGGAACCTGTCGATCGCGATCGGCGCCCTCGTTGCCGTCTGGGCGATGGTGATCGCCGCCCCCTGGGTCCTCGGGCGCAGGATCGCCGGTTTCCGGCTACCCACGGAGCCGACCCCGTGACCGGACCCCCGGCAGGATCAGCAGGGGAACGGCGACTCGCGGTCGACCTGTTCAACGAGACCTGGTCACTGCTCGAGACCGACGACCGCTCGCCGGAGCAGGACGAGCGCATGATCCATGCCGCGCACGGCTCCCGCCTGCACTGGGAGGCCGCCGGCACCGCCGAGAACGTGGCGGTCGGTGACTGGTTGTGTTCGCGCGTGTACGCGGTGCTCGGTCGGGCCGAGCCGGCGATGTACCACGCCCGGTGGTGCCTGAGCGCGCGCCGAGTCCGAGCACCTGCCGGGACTGGGTGCGCGCCGAGGCGCCACGAGGCGATGGCGCGAGCCCACGCCCTGCTGGGTGAGCTCGACGAGGCCCGCCACCACGCCGTCGAGGCCCGGGCGATCTGCGACACGATCGACGACGCCGACGATCGCGAGGTCGTGCTCGGCGACCTCGCGACGCTTCCCTTCGACCGAGATGCCTGAGCTGATCCGTCCCGCGCCGATGCGGGAGTTCGACGGGGAGGAGCGCGCGGCCACCTGGCTCGAGCTCTTCTTCGACCTCTGCTTCGTGGCGGCGGTGGCGGCCCTCGCCCAAGGGCTGCACGACGATCCGACCCTGCGGGGCTCTGGCACTTCGCGGCGCTGTTCGTGCCCGTGTGGTGGGCGTGGATGCAGTTCACGTGGTTCGCGACCGCGTGGGACAACGACGACCTGGTGCACCGGCTCGGGATGCTGACCGCGATGCTGATCGTGATCGTGCTCGCGGCCGGCATCCCGAGGGTCTACGAGGGCAACGACCGGCTCTTCGTGTTCGCCTACGCGGGCGATGCAGGCGGTCCTGGTGTTGATGTTCGCGAGGGTGCTGCCGCACGCGGGTGACGGCTCGCGGCTTCGCGCGCACGTACCTGACGGGCGACGCGATCGGCGGGCTCGTGATGCTCTCGTCGATGCTCGTGGAGGCGCCGGCGAGGTACTGGATCTGGGCGCTCGCGCTGCTGGTGCTCATGGTCGACGCCCGTCTTCGCGGTGCGCGCGTACCAGGGTCAGGCGTTCGATGCCAGGCACGTGCCGGAGCGCTACGGGCTGTTCACGATCATCGTGCTCGGCGAGAGCGTGATCGCCGTCGCCGCGAGCCTCGGCGACGTGCGCCTCGACGGAGGCGCGATCGGTTCGGCCCTCCTGGGCTTCGCGATCGCAGCGGCGATCTGGTGGAGCTACTTCGAGACCGTCTCATCGACGTCGCTGTCGCGCGACCGGATGCTCGACTCCTTCCTCTGGGGGTACGGACACCTGTTCGGCTTCGCAGGCATCGCCGCGACCGCGATCGGTGTCGAGCTCGCGATCGAAGCCGGTGCCGCGGGTGATCACGGCCTCTCCCTCGCGACGCGCCTGATGCTCTGCGGCGGGGTGGCGGCGTTCCTCGTGTCGCTCGCCGCGGTGCACCTGGCCGAGCACGGCGCCCGTGACCGAGGCATGGCTCAGCGGTCGATCGCGATCCTCGCCCTGCTCGTCCTGGCGGCGGTCGGTCGGGGCTGGCCGCCCGCCTTGATGGTCGGCGCGACGTTCGTCGTGCTGCTCGTGTCCGTCGTGCTCGACCTCGCCGAGCACGGCGGCACGGGCCTGGCCGCCGACCACGGGCCCGACGACGATGGAGTGCCGCCGACGCCGTAGCGGCAGGACGAGCTCAGATGCTCGGGGATCTGAAGCCGGACTTCGCGATCACGTGGTCCCTCGACTCGGCAGACAGACGTTTCAGCGAGGGCCAGTCGACGTGGAGCAACTCGCCGTGACGCTTCATCACCCGGCCGGCGATCAGCACCGTGTCGACGTTGCTCGTGTCCATGCCGGCCACGACCGCCGTCGCCGGATCGTTGAGCGGGGTCACGTTGATCCGGTCGGTGCGCAGCATGATCACGTCGGCGAACTTCCCCGGGGTCAGGCTGCCCGTGATCGCCTCGAGCCCGTTCGCCCGTGCTCCCTCGATCGTGGCGCACGCCAGGACCTCTCGGGTCGTGAGTGCGGTCTTGCCCTCGGCCGTCGCGATCGCCCGCTGCAACGCGAGCACCGAGCGCATCTGGTTGAACATGTCGCCCGGCACGTTGGTCTCGACGTCGACGCTCAGGCTCGGGCGCAGGCCCCGGTCGAGGAACTTCTGGATCGGCGGCATGCCGTGGCCCATCATCATCTCCACCGGCGAGGCGAGCGAGACGGTGCCGCCGCTGTCGACGATCATCTGGATCTCGGTGTCGTTCAGGGTCGTGCAGTGGATGTAGGTGGTGTCGGGCCCGAGCAGGCCCGCTTCCCCGAACTCCTGGACCTTCCCGTCGCGACCGTAGGAGCCCACGCCGACGTGCGTCGTGATGCGGGCGCCCGGTCTCCCGGGCGAGCTTCCAGTGGTCGCGTGAGACCTCGAAGTCGGTGAACTCCGGGCCGGGGGCCGCGAGGGCGAGCGAGAGCAGCTGATCCTTCGTGGAGAAGTGTTCGTTCGCCGCCCGCACGAACCAACTCGGCTGCCGCTCCTCCCACTTCCCCCACCAGGGGAACCCGTAGGCGAACACCGCGCGCAGGCCCGAGTCCTTGAGCGCCTGGACCACCGCGTCGGTGTGCGCCGGCGACCCCTGGATGTGCGACCAGTCCAGGAGGGTGGTGACGCCGGCATCGATCGCGCCCATCGCCGAGAGCAGGTCGCCGACGTACGAGTCCTCGGGACGGTACGCGGGCGCGAGCTTGTGCAACACGTAGGAGATGTAGCTGGATCGTCCCTCGAGCGGGACGTCGGTCCCGATGTTGCGCAGCAGGCCTTCCCAGATGTGGCGGTGCGTATCGACGAACCCCGGCATCACGATCATGCCGGTCGCGTCGATCACCTCGGCGTCGGCGATCGGACCGATGCCCGGGCGAACCTCGACGATGCGGTCTCCCTCGATCAGCACGTCGGCGTTCGCGAACTCTCCCAGCTGGGGATCGAGGCTCAGCACGGCGCCGCCCGCGATCACCTTCGTCTCGGTCGGCACGACCCGGAAGTCCACCCCTGACGGGTACAGGTCGGGGATCTCGGCCTGCTTCGGGGGCCGGCTCCCGATCGCGAGACGGCGGGCGCGCTTGTAGTTCCGCTTCACGAGCTCCTTCAGGTCGCCGAGCTGGAAGAGCACGATGCCCAGCAGCACGAGGACGCCGATGATGATCAGGCCGTGCTCGGCACTGAGCCCCAGGAACGGCAGGGCGCTGATGATGAGCGCGAGGAGCACCGACGCGACGAGGGCGCCGAGGAACGTGGCGCGCCCGCCCGAGAGCGCCGCGCCGCCCAACACCGCGGCGGTGATGCTGTTCAGCGCGTAGCTGTCGCCGATCGCCGCGTTCCCGATGCCGGACCGGGTCATCACGAAGAACGCCGCGACGGTCGCGAAGATCGCCGACAGCAGGAGCGCACGCACGCGGACCCACTTCGTGCGGACACCGTTGCGCTTGGCGGAGACGTCGTCGAAACCCGTCGCCCGAAGCTGCAGGCCCTGACCCGTCGCGTGGAGCCAGTAGTCGAGCCCCGCGGCCACGACGATGCAGACGACGAAGATGATCGGCACCGGGCCGAGGCCGGTGCGCAGCCACTCCGTGAAGTCGCGGTTGATGATGCCTCCGGGCGTCTCCCGCAACGTGAGCGAGATGCCGTTGAGGATGCTGAGCGTGGCGAGCGTGGCGATGATCGACGGGATCTTCAGACCGACGACGAGGACGGCGTTCACCGCTCCCACGGCGAGAGCACAGAGGAACACCGCCCCGGCCCCGAGCAGGACCTGGGACGTGCTCGTGTCGGGCCCGATCAGGAACGAGGCGACCACGACGCCGATCGTGACCATCGCCCCCACCGACAGGTCGAGGTACCCGACGAGCAGCGCGTGCGTCTGGCCCATGGCGACCATCGCGAGCGGCGCGGCCAGGATCAGGATGTTCGTGACGTTCGAGGCGTTGATGAAGCCGTCGAACCGAGATGTCGTAAACCCGGCGAAGGCGACGATCAGCAGGAGCTGGAGCACCACCGGCATCCAGAGCCGGAAGCGGACGATCTTGCGCCACTTGTTCTTGTCACGGGCGTCGCGAAGCACCTTGCGGACCGCGATCCTCGCGGTGTCGACGGTCGTGGCGTCGGTGCTCGGACCACCCGGTGGCCTCGTGCCGGTCTGCGTGCTCACCCGGCGCCACCGCCTGCGTCCCCGCCACCGTCGCCCGACGACGACTTCGGCATCGCGACGCCGAGCGGAGACCTCCCCGCGCGCGACATGCCCGGGCCGCGGACGATCGCCTCGACGATGCGGAGCTCGTCGAGCTCGTCGCCGGGGATCTCCTCGACGATCGTGCCGCGCGACATCACGAGCACCCGGTCGCAGAGGCCGCTCAGCTCGATCGGGTCGCTCGACTTCACGAGGATCGCGGTGCCGGCGTTGCTGCGCGAGCGCAGCGCCGCGTAGATGTCGAAGCGGGAGCCGACATCGACGCCCTGGGTCGGCTCGTACGCGAGGATCACGGCCGGCTCACGCAGGAACGTCCGAGAGACGGCGACCTTCTGCTGGTTCCCCCCGGAGAGGAACCCGACCGGTTGCTCGAGCGAGGGCGTGCGGATCTCGAGTCGGTCGACGAGCTCCTGCACGGTCGCACGCTCCCTGCGACGGCGCAGGAACCCGAACACGCCGAACCGCTTCAGCGACTGGATCGTGGTGTTCACCCGAACGCCGAGCACCGGCATCAAGGCCTCATGCTTGCGATCGCCGGGAAGCATCATGATGCCCGCGCGCACAGCTTCGTGCGTCGAGATCAGCATCAGCTCGTCGTCGTGGCAGACGACCCTGCCCGCCCGCGGTGGCTGGCGTCCGGCGAGGCAGTCGAAGAGCTGGGGCTGCCCGTTCCCCTCGGCACCCGCGACGCCGACCACCTCGCCGCCCTCGAGGGTGAAGCTCACGGGACCGAACGACTGACCCTGCAGCCCGTCGACCACCAGGACGTCGCGGCGCTCGGCACTCTCGGGCGCAGGCGGTGGGAACGCGGCCTCGAAGGCGCGACCGACGATCAGATCGACCAGCTCGTGCTCGCTCGTCGTCGAGGCGTCGAAGGTCCCCTGGTTCGTGCCGTCGCGCAGGACCGTGATGCGGTCGGCGATCTCGAGGACCTCGGGCAGGCGATGACTCACGTAGACGACGCCAACGCCCCGCTCGCGGCACGCGGCGAGGGTCCGATGCAGGGCCTCGACCTCGTGCGGGCCGAGCGCCGTGGTCGGCTCGTCGAGGAGCAGCACCTTGGGGTCGGTCACGAGGGCCTTCGCGACCTCGAAGAGCTGGCGGTCGGCCAGGGTGAGCATGCCGGCCGGCGCATCGGGGAACAGCTCGATGTCGAGGTCGAAGTCGGCGAGGACCGAGCGAGCCCACTTCTTGCGCCGCCAGAAGCGCGGGCGCTGCTCGGGCGGCGCGGAGAGGTAGAGGTTGTTCTTGACCGGTTGCGCGAGGATCAGCGAGGTGTCCTGGTAGGCCATCGCGAGCCCCATCGCCCGCGCCTGGGCGGGCGAGTCGCGGCGCAGGCGTTTCCCACCGATCGCGACCGTGCCACGATCGGGGTCGACGGCGCCGCTCGCGATCCCGAGGAGGGTGGACTTGCCCGAACCGTTCTCGCCGACGATCGCATGCACCTCCCCGGCGCGGCAGTCGACGCTGACGTCGCTCAGCGCCCGAACGGCGCCGAACTGACGGGAGACGCCCCGGAGCTCGAGCACGAGCTCCGGGGCGGTCGACCCTTCGTCTGGAAGGTGGTGGGTCATCCCTCCGGGTACATCTGGGCGAGCACGTCGTCGGGCACCAGGCTGGTGCCCGAGACGGTCGGCGTCACCCGATCCGGATCGCAGTTCTCGGGCGTCACCTCACGCATCACGTGGGGCACGACGATCTCCGCAGGGATCTCCGCCCCTTGGAGATGCAGCATCGCCGCGGTCACGGCGACCCGTGACTGGAAGTTGCCGCCGGCCGAGAAGAAGATCTTGTAGCTCGGCTCGTTGCGTTCCACCCAGTCGCAGAACAGCGTCTGCTCGTCCGTGCGGACCACCACCGTGAGGTCCTCGACGGGGACGTCGAGCTCCTCGTACGCGTCGAGCGCGGTGTACATGCCGTCGGCGTACTCGTAGGCGTAGCCCTTGATGTCGGGATCCTTCGACAGCCACCCCAACACGGACTGCAGGGCGAAGTCGTTCACCCAGTACGTGTCCGCGGGAGGACCGACGGGCTTGACCCCGCTCTCCAGCGCCGGCTGCATGCACTTCTGCCACCCCGCCGAGAGCGCGTTGCCGGGCGTGCCGCCCATGATGCCGATCTTGCCGCTGCCGACCTCGGTGTTGAGGACGTCGGCGAAGCTCTCGCCGAGGGCGCACAGGTCCTCGCCCACGATCGCCGTGTAGTCCTCGCCCGGCACGAGCGCACCTTCGTCACCCGGGAGCCCGACCCACCCCGCGGAATACGGGATGTAAGGGATACCGGCGGCCTCGGCCTCGAGGATCGCGCCGGCGATGTTCGTGCCCTGGTCGGGGTAGCCGATGATGAAGTCGACACCACGCTGGATCAGGAAGCGGATGTCCGCCTCGGCGACCGCGGGGTCCTCGTCCCACTGGGCGTCACGGGAGACGATCGTGCCGATCTCCGGGTACGTGAGCGCCTGGAGGATCGCCTCCATGTGCGTGACCTCACGCCACACGTTCCCACGGCCTCCGTCGGCGACGCCCATGATCATCTCGCCGCCACTGCCCGGTCTCGCACTCGACGTTGTTCCAACACTCGAGCGCCGTGTCGATCGTGGCCTGGTCGAGGTCCTGATCGGCTCGGGCGATCGACGCGAGGACGATCTCAGGTGTGTCCGCGACCGGTCCGAGCGCCTTCTCCACGAGCGCCGGATCGGCGTCGATGCTCTCCCCGTACTCCGACAACTCGCTCCCGGCTGCGCTGGCCGTGGCGCTGTCGGAGCTGCCTTCCGTGCTGTCGCCGCCGTCGTCGCTACACGCCGCGACCAGCAGCGTGAACGCGAGGACGACACCGACGAACCTGAACCGTTGCATACGCATCCTCCCCATGTCCCTGTGGCCCGAGCTCCGCTCGGGTCGCGCCCGTTGGATCGGTCCCCCCTTCCTCATGCACTACCCCCTTCATCCGGTCCCTCGCCAGTCGTGCCGGCGCCCAGCGCCGCCGGCACATCACGATGCCTCCGCTCACGCAGCACCTGCTCGACCCCACGGATGATCCGGTCGCCCGACACGAGCATGCCGCCGACGATCACGAGCCCGAAGACGACGAACTGCAGGGCCGTCGACAGTCCCATCACGCGCATCATCTGATTGAGGCCCGCGAGGAAGAACGCGCCCGCCCAGGTCGAGAGCGGGCTGGCCAATCCTCCGGTCAGCGATGCGCCGCCGATCACGACCGCCGCGATCGGGCCGAGCAGATACGGCACACCCAGGCTGGTGCTGGGCGTCTTCAGGAACGCGGCGAGCAAGATCGCGGCGGCCGCGTAGAACATCGCCGCGATCACGTACGCAGCCACCTGGTTGAGGTTCACGCGCAGGCCGGCGATCCAGCTCGCCACCGGGTTCGCGCCGACGACCTGGAACCGCCGGCCCGGCGTGGTGAACCGGAAGATCACGATCAGCACCACGGTGAGCACGACGCCGACCCAGAACGCCCGCGTCACCCCGAGGAACCGCGCCGACGTCCACTCCGAGAGCCCCACAGGCACCGGCGTCTGGATCGCTACGCCTGAGTAATAGCGGAAGGCGATGCCGCTCACGATCTGGCCCACTGCCAGCGTGACGATCAGCGCGTTGAGCCCGAGCCCTCCGATCAGGATGCCGTTCACGAGACCGACGAGCGCGGCCGCGAGCAGGGCGACGCCGATCGCCGTCCAGATGCGCTCGTCCGAGGCATCGCCGACGCCGACCGTGACCACCGCCGCCAGGGTGACGGTGCCCGGCACGCTGAGGTCGATGCCGCCCGTCATGATCACGAGCATCTGACCCAGCGCGGCGATCGCGAGGAACGTGCCGTAGGGGGCGATGGCTCGCAGCGACGGCGCACGCAGGGTCGCGGGCGCCCAGATCGCCGCGACGACGATCAGCAGCAGGATCGCGATGTACACGGGCATGTAGCGCGACGCGACGACGAACGACGTGACGGCCGATGAGGGAGCTCGACGGGTCGCGGTGGTGGTGCTCATCGGTCGGCCCCCGTGGCCACGAGCCCGGCGGCCGACGAGACACGCTCGCGCGACTCGGTCGCGATGGCGCTCATCGCCGCGACGTCGGCCTCGAGTGCGCCGTCGCGCAGCACCGTCCGTCCGCCGACGAGCACTCGGTCGATGTTCGAGGTGTCCATGCCCCACACGACGGCGCCGATCGCGTCGTTGATCGGCCAGATGTTGGGACGGTCGGTTCGCAGCACGATCAGGTCCGCCTGCATGCCGGGCTCGAGGGAGCCCGTCACGCCACCGAGACCCGCCGCTCGGGAGCCCTCGAGGGTCGCGTAACGGATCACGTCGCGCGTGCTCATCAGGCGGGGGAGCGAGCCCTTGCCCATGAGCTTGCGGTCGAAGACGGTCGCGTGCTGCAACGAGATCGTCTCGCGCATCTGGGCGAACATGTCGCCCGGGGCCACGCGCTCGAGATCGATCCCCAGCCCGGGCCTGAGATCGTGGTCCATCAACCCCTGGATGGGTGGCGCACCGTGCCCGGTGGCCATCTCGCTCGACGGCGTGAACACGATCGATGCGCCCGCTGCCGCGATCGCGCCGAGGTCGGCGTCGTCGAGCGCCGTGTGATGGATGAGCGTGACGTCCTCACCGAGGAGCCCTCGCTCGGCGAGGGCGGCGACCCACCCGGGGCCGGGCGCACCGGTGGCGGCGTGCGCATGGATCCGCACACCGAGCTCGCGGGCGAGGCCCCAATCGCTCGCGAGGAGCTCGAGGTCGGTCTGCTCGGACCCGTACGCGATCGTGGTCGAGGGTCCCGCTCCCTCGATCAGACGGGTGAGGAGCTCCCGCGTCACGGGCGCCTGCCCGGCAGCGATCACCGTGCGCAGCCCGGAATCGGCGTGGGCGCGTACCAGGGCGTCGGCCGACGCGTCGTCGAGTGGGAGATCGCACCGGTCCACGACCGTCGTGATGCCCGCTTCCGCCGCGCCCAGCAGACCGACGAGCACGGCCGCATAGACGTCGTCGGGCGTGTAGTGGTCCCGCACCTCCGCCGTGAGATGGCGGGTGTCGCCACCACGCTCACCGAGGTTGCGGAAGAGCGACGTCCACGAGTGGCGATGCGCGTCGACGAAGCCCGGCATCACGATCGTGTCGCTCGCGTCGACCACCTCGGCATCGCGGGCGCGCAACCCGCGACCGACCTCGGACACGATGCCGTCGTCGACCACGACGTCACCCTCGACGAGGTTGGACGACCTGGCGCCGAGAGAGAGGACGCATCCGCCACGGAGGTGGAGCCTCCCGCTCACGCACCGCCTCCGCTCTCGACGGACTTGCAGACCGTCTCGTAGATCCGGTCGACCGATGGCAGCGCGAGATCCTCGAGCGAGGCCGCCGCGGGCAGCGGGATGTGGGGCGTCGTGATGCGGATGCTCGGGCCGTCGAGGTTCCAGAACCCCTCCTCGGCGACGATCGACACGAGCTCGGCACCCCAGCCGCAGAGCCGGGGGTTCTCCTCGACCGTGAAGAACCGGCCGGTCTTCTCGACCGACGCGAGCAGGGTGCGTGTGTCCAGCGGCACGAGCGTGCGCACGTCGATCACCTCCGTCGAGATGCCGTCGAGCTGCAGGCGCTCGGCCGCCTCGAGCGTGCGCGGCACCATCGACGCGAGGGCGGCGATCGTGACGTCGGTGCCCTCCCTGACCACCCTCGCCGTGCCGAGCTCGTCGACGATCTCGCCGTCGGGGATCTCCGCCTTCGCGCCCATGAGGGCCTTGTGCTCGAAGAAGACCACCGGGTCGGGATCGCGGATCGAGGCGGCCATCAGCCCGACGACGTCCTGGGGGGTCGACGGCGCGACGACCTTGAGGCCCGGGATCATCATCGCCCAGTTCTCCACGCTCTGGGAGTGCTGCGCGCCGAAGCGGACGCCGCCGCCGTTCGCGGTCCTGATCACGAGCGGGAAGCTCACCTGACCGTTCGTCATGTACCGGCTCTTCGCGATCTCGTTCGCGACGATGTCCCAGCAGACCGCCAGGAAGTCGCTGAACATGATCTCGGCGATCACGGGCACGCCGGTCATCGCCGCCCCCATCGCCGCACCCAGGATCGCCTGCTCGGAGATCGGGGTGTCGCGGACCCGGTCGGGACCGAACTCGTCGAGCAGCCCGACCGTGGTCTTGAAGACCCCACCCGCCGCCGCGATGTCCTCGCCCAGCATCACGAGGCTCGGGTCCCGACGCATCTCCTGGGCGATGCCGTAGGCCACGGCCTCGCGGTACGTCAGTTCCGCCATCGCGACCCTCCGTCTGCGTAGACCTCGGTCATGAGCGACCCCTCGCCCGGCTCGGGGCCGGCCTTCGCGAACTCGGTGGCGACGTCGATCGCCTGGGCCACCTCTTCCTGGATCGATTCGAGGCGCTCTTCCTCCACGCCGAGCGAGAGCAGACGCGCGTGGTAGAGCGGGATCGGATCGCGCTCGGCCCAGGCGCCCACCTCTTCGGGCGGGCGGTACTTCCCCGGGTCGGCCCGGGAATGGCCGCCGGACCGGTACGTGATCGCCTCGATCAGCGAGGGCCCGCCGCCCGAACGAGCCCGTTCGACCGCGTCACGGGCGACCAGATGCACGGCGTCGGGATCGTTGCCGTCGATCAGGATCTCGTCGAGGCCGTACGCGGCGGCGCGTCCCGCCGCGGGGTGGTCGACCGCGGTGACCACGTCGATCGGCGTGTACTCCATGTAGAGGTTGTTCTCGCAGACGAAGATCGTCGGCAGGTTCCAGACCTTCGCCATGTTGAGGGCCTCGTGGAACGCACCGATGTTGGTGGTGCCATCGCCGAAGAACGCCACCGCCACCTGGTCGGTGCCGCGCAGCGATGCCGACCAGGCGGCGCCGTTCGCGGTGCACAGGTGCGCGCCGATGATCGCGTACGAGCCCATCATGCCCTTCGACGCGTCGGTGAGGTGCATCGAGCCGCCCTTGCCCCCGAGGATGCCGTTCTCGCGGCCGAGCAGCTCGGCCATCGCAGCGCCCGGATCCATCCCGCGCGCGAGTGAGTGGGCATGGCCCCGGTAGGTAGCGAACGTGTAGTCGTGAGGTTGCAGCGCCGCGCCGAAGCCGGTGGCGACCGCCTCCTGGCCCAGCGAGAGGTGTGTGGTGCCCTTCACGAGGTTCTGCAGGAACAGATCGTGGGCCCGCTTGCCGAACCCTCGCAGCTCGTGCAGCGTGCGGTACATGCCGAGACGCACGTCGAGGTCGATCGGCGCCTCGGCGAGCGAGTGGTCGATCGGCGCCGGGAGCCGGGGCTCCCGCAAGGCGTAGTCGTACCGGTCGTCGATGTGAGACTCAGTACTCATTGGCGACCATCAGCTCCTCGCAGGGGAACAGGGTGATGACCTTGCACCCGTCGGCGGTGACGACGACCTCTTCCTCTATACGCGCGGCGGATCGTCCGTCGGCGGCAGGGGCGTACGTTTCGAGGGCGAAGAGCATGCCCTCCTGGATCTCCACGGGTGTTTCGAGCGAGTTCAGCCGGCTGATGATCGGGCGTTCGTGCAGGCCGACGCCCACGCCGTGGCCGAACTGCAGTCCGAAGGCATCCATCTCGTCGGTGAAGCCGAACTCCTCGGCGCGCGGCCAGACCTTCGCGATCTGGTCGGTCGTGGCGCCGGGGCGCACGAGGTCGATCGCGGCATCCATCCACTCCCGCGAGCGCTTGAACGCATCGCGCTGGGCCTGCGTCGCGCGGCCGACGACGAACGTGCGGTAGTAACAGGTCCGGTACCCGTTGAAGACGTGGATGATGTCGAAGTACGCCTGGTCGCCCGGCCGGATGATGCGATCGCTGAAGACGTGTGGGTGCGGACTGCAGCGTTCCCCCGCGATCGAGTTGACCGCCTCGACGAACTCCGAGCCCATCTCGAACAGGCGCGCATGGGCGAGCCCCACGACGTCGGACTCCCGCACGCCCGGCTTCAGCATCTCGAAGATGTCCTGGTAGACGCCGTCGACCATGGCACATGCCTGCGTGAGCAGCACGATCTCGTCGGGGCTCTTGATCTCACGGGCGCGCATCATCGCCTGCTGACCGTCGACGACCCGAAGCCCGCCCTCCTGCAGGGCGAGGAGCACGGCGGTCTCGGCGAGATCGACGCCGAGCTTGTCGTTCGCGACCCCGGCCTCGTCGAGGGTCGCCTTGATCTCGCGCACAGCCCGCGCGTGCAGGCCCGTCTCAGGGCCGATCGCACCCTGCAGCCCGGTGTTCCCGCCCACGGAGTTCTCCGTGTCGTACATGTGCGGAAGCTGCAGGCGATGGGCCTTCGCGGCGGAGCCGAAGTCCCAGATCTTCGGCCGACCCCCGCGCGTGACGAGCGCCCACCGCTCCCCCTTGTTGAACGCCCAGTAGCCGATCTGAGTCGCGGTCGCGTACCGGATGTTCGAGGTCTCGAAGAGGAGCACGGCGCCGAGATCGAACTCTTCCAACATCTGGTGCACGCGGTCGAGCCGGTATCGACGCAGGCGCTCGAAGTCGACCCGCATCTCCCAGTCGACCCCCATGACCCCCGGTGCGGGGCTGGTCGCTACGGGGAACTCGTCCATCGCGTGCTCCTCCTCATGGTGTCGCTGCGGAAGCCTCGTCGGCGAGCGCCTGGTCGAGGTAGGACCAGTCGCGGGCGAATCGGTACGAGTACCGGCCCGGAGGCTGGGGCGCCTGGGTCTCGAGCCACCGCACGCGGCCCTCGCCGGTGTTGCGGAACTCGTGGACGCACCCCACCCCCGCCCAGGCGACGTCGCCGGGAGCGAGGTGGTACGTCTCGCCGTCGAAGACACCGTCGACCTCTCCCTCGAGGATCAGGTACGCCTCCTCGAGGGGATGGTCGTGCGGACCCGCGAACCCGTTCGGCTCGTACTGCACCATGAACATCGTCGAGAGGTCGGCCCCGAGGTCCGAGTCGACCATCATCTTCACGGTGATGCCGCTGTACACGAGCAGGGCGGTGCGCATGCTGGCGCTGACGGCGAGCCGATCCTGCGTCTGCATCGCGGGGTCCATCGACTCGGCGTCGATGTGGCCGAACGAGCGGGTTCGCGGATCACGCACGTCGATCCTGCGCGCCGGCCCGGCCGCGATCTGCTCCGACGGGAAGCGTGTGTCGAAGCCGAACCGCTCCCGAGGGAGCGGGGCCTTCATCTCCGCGAAGCGCGCGACCGCCTGGGACGTGTTGCGGAAAGCGTGCGTGACACCGAGCGGGAGCAGCCCGTAGTCGCCGGCCACGAGCTCGAAGCTCCCTTCCGGCGTGTCGACCGTGAGGCAGCCCTCGATCACGTAGATCGATTCCTCGAACGAGTGGACGTGCGACGCGACGGAGCCACCGGCCTCGAGCCGCGCGACGCGGAACCCCATCTGCACGCCGCCGCTCGGTTCGTCGACGATCGAGTCACCGGTGTAACCCTCGCTCCGCTCTTCGAACGCCGGGGGGGTGGCGAACACGAGATCGATCCGTCGTCCTCACGATGTGCGCCGACATCAGCCCTCGCCCTCTCGCAGGAAGACCGCGATCTGACTCAGGTCACGTTCGCCGTAGCCGGCGTCGATCGCGCTCCGCACGACCTCGAGCGAGGTCAGCGCCTGTCGCATCGGCGCGCCGACTCGCTCGCCCAGCCCGGTGATCAGCTCGAGATCCTTCGCGACGAGATCGAGGCTGAACGCGACGGAGGCGGTGTCGGGGTGCTCGTAGGCCTCTCGCTTGTACTGCAC
The DNA here is from genome assembly GCA_963825685.1 of uncultured Actinomycetes bacterium. Taxonomy (GTDB): domain Bacteria; phylum Actinomycetota; class UBA4738; order UBA4738; family HRBIN12; genus JAOUEA01. The sequence continues at coordinate 136,251 of CAWGUD010000016.1, forward strand.
GAACGGAGCAGCCGCGGCGCCGCTCGCGAAGACCTCGTACGCGATCTCGCGGTCGACGCCGGCGCGTTCGGCGAGCACGAGCGCCTCGGAGAGCGCGACGTTCAGGCCGTGCACGAGGTCGTTCACCGCGAGCTTGGTGGCGGCGCCCGCGCCCCGGCCGCCCACGTGGATCACCCGGGAGGCGAGCGCGTCGAGCACCGGACGGGCGCGGTCGAGCAGTTCCGCGTCGCCTCCCACCATGATCGTGAGGGCCCCGGCCTCGACCGTGCTCACGCTCCCGGAGACGGGGCCGTCGAGGAACCCGGCGCCGGTCGCGTCGACGGCGGCCCCCACTCGCTCGACGGTTCGCGGATCGACAGTGCTCGTGTCGACGGCGACGGATCCGGCGCCGATGCCTTCGGCGACGCCGTCGGTCCCCAAGAACACGCGCTCGAGGGCGGCGTCGTCCGCGAGGCTCGTGATGACCACCTCGGCCGTCGCCGCCTCGGCGGCGGACGGTGCGACCGTCGCTCCGATCGTGTCGGCCACGTCCTCGGCCTTCGAACGATCGCGGTTCCACACCCGCACGTCGAAACCGGCCTGGCTGATGGTCGTGGCCATCGCGGCGCCCATGCGCCCGGTGCCGATCACTGCGACTGTTCTGCTGTTCACCACCACCGTTCAGCGACACTACACACATCACGCATCGCGCGCCAGACAGGTCCGGCGTCGTTCAGCGTCGCTGCACACTCTGTCGCCATCTAGTACTGTCGGCCTGCCGCGACCGAGGAGGCGGATCGAGATGCCCGACGGGTTGGTGTTGATCGTGGGTGGCACGGCCGGTCTCGGCCGCGAGGTGGCCACCCACTACGCCGAGCGAGGCGACCGGGTGATCGTCACCGGGCGCGATGCCGGCCGCGCGAGCGCCGTCGCCGCCGAGATCGGCGAGCACGTCACGGGTCTGGGCTTCGATCTCAGCCGACCCGAGACGATCGGCGCGGCGCTGGCCGACGTCGGCCCCGTCTCACGGCTCGTGATGGCGGCGATCGCTCGCGACAACAACCCGGTGCGCGGCTACGACATCGCCCAGGCGATCGATCTCACGACGATGAAGCTCGTGGGCTACACGGCGACGGTCCACGTGCTGCTCGACAGACTCTCCGACGATTCCTCGGTCGTGCTGTTCGGAGGCCGGGCGAAGGACCGCCCCTACCCGGGATCGACCACGGTGACGACCGTCAACGGCGGCATCAGCAGCGTGATCCGCACGCTCGCGATCGAGCTCGCGCCGATCCGGTTCAACGCGATCCACCCCGGCATCGTCGGGGACAGCCCGTTCTGGGAGGGCAAGCCGCTCGACGCGGTCGTGGCTCGCACGCCCACGGGGCGTCTCGCGACGATGGCCGAGGTGGTCGACGCCACCGCGTTCCTGCTCGAGAATCGGGCGATGAACGGGGTGAACCTCTACGTCGACGGCGGCTGGATGCTGATGTGAGCGAGACCGCCGCCCCCAGCGAACCCGAGGCTCTCGACGCGATCGGCCATCGCCTGCGGGAGGAACGCGTCCGGGCGGGGCTCAGCCAGCGCGAGCTGGCGCGCCGCGTCGGGCTCTCCGCGAGCCTGATCTCGCAGCTCGAGAGCGGGCAGTCCCGGCCGTCGGTCGGCACGTTGTACTCGATCGTCACGGAGCTCGGCGTCTCGCTCGACCGGGTCATCAGGGGGGGAGACTTCCCGGGATCCGGCGGCTCCGGCGAGATCGACGTCGGCCACCGGTCCCCGGTCGTGCACCCAGGGGAACGGCCGGCGATCGACCTGGACTCCGGGCGTGCGCTGGGAGGAACTCGCGGCCGAGCAGGAAGGCGTCGACTTCCTGATCGCGATCTACGAGGTGGGCGGCGCCTCGACCCCCGACCGGTCCCTGATCCGCCACAACGGCCGTGAGTACGGGTACGTGATCACCGGCATATTGAGTGTGCAGATCGGCTTCTCGGAGCACCAGCTCCATCCCGGAGACTCGATCGCCTTCGACTCGGCCACCCCGCATCGCCTGTTCAACGCGGGCGACGTGCCCGTCGAGGCGATCTGGTTCGTGGTGGGGCGCGGCGACGAGCCTCACGGCCACGAGTAACCCGCGAGCCGGTCAGCCCGTTCCGTGCTCCTTCGCCCACCCGTCGAGGAGCTCGAACGCCTCGTCTTCGGGGATCGGGCCACGCTCGAGACGCAGCTCCATCAGGAAGTCGAGCGCTTGGCCCACGACGGGACCCGGCCCGACGCCGAGGCGATCCATCACCTGCTTCCCGTCGAGGGGCGGACGCAACGCGTCGAGGTTCTCCTGCTCTGCGAGGCGCGCGATGCGTTCCTCGAGATCATCCTGGAGTGCCTGGAACTTCGCCGCCCGACGCTCGTTGCGCGTGGTCACGTCGGCGCGCGTGAGCTGGTTCAGCTTGTCGAGCAGCGGCCCGGCGTCGCGCACGTAGCGCCGCACCGCCGCGTCGCTCCAGCCCTCCCCGTATCCATGGAAGCGCAGGTGCATCTCGACGAGCTTCCTCACGTCGTCGACGACGTGGTTCGGGTAGCGCAGCTCACGCAGGCGCTTGTCGGCCATGCGCGCGCCCACGACTTCGTGGTGGTGGAACTGCACCCCCTCGGGGGTGATCTGGCGCGTCGCGGGCTTGCCGATGTCGTGCAGCAGCGCCGCGAGGCGCAGCACCTCGTCGGCCTCGCAGTTCTCGACGACCGCGTACGTGTGGCGCAGCACGTCCTTGTGCTGGTGCACCGGGTCCTGCTCGAGCTCGAGGGCGGCGAGCTCGGGCAGGAACGTGTCGGCGAGCGTGGTGGAGACCAGCAGGGAAAGGCCCTTCGAGGGGTGCTCACCCGTCAGGAGCTTCGCGAGCTCCTCGCCGATGCGCTCGGCCGAGACGATCTCCATGCGGTCGCGCATCTCGGCGATCGCGGCCACGAGCCGCGGCACGGGCTCCACGTCGAGCTGGGAGACGAACCGGGCGGCGCGGAGCATGCGGAGCGGGTCGTCGCCGAACGAGAGCTCGGGCTCGAGCGGCGTGTCGAGCACCTTGGCCGCCAGGTGGCGCACACCGCCGTGCGGATCGACCAGGCCCCCGTCGGGGAGCCGTACGGCCATCGCGTTGATCGTGAAGTCGCGACGTGAGAGATCGGTCTCGACGTCGTCGCCGAACGTCACGGTGGGCTTGCGGTGCTCGGGGGCGTAGACCTCCTGGCGGAACGTCGTGATCTCGAGGCGCTCGCCGTCCTTCAGGGCGCCGACCGTGCCGAACTTCACACCGACGAGGTACCGGCGCTCGGCCCAGCCCCGGAGGATGCGCGTCGTCTCATCGGGATGCGCGCTGGTCGTGAAGTCGAGGTCGGGCGAGGGACGCCCGAGCACCAGGTCGCGAACGCTTCCCCCCACGAGGAAGAGCTCGTGCCCCGCGTCGACGAACCGCACGCCGAGCTCCTTGGCGATCGGGGGCACGTCGAGCACGGCGCCGGAAGGGGTCTGGTCGGCCATGTCGGCCCGAGCTTACCCCGGGGCATCCCGGCGGTCGGCGTTGGAGCCATGTGCGTACCGGGTCGATTGCAGCGACTGGGCAGGGACCTCCGTCTTCCCACGCTGGTGGAACTACGGACGTCCCTGCCGAGTGCCGGAGCGGAGCCGTCGACCCTTACCGTCGACCACCCGCCGAGGACCCGCGTGCGCCGCGACCCCCGCGCTACCGTGACCGGGTGATGCCCACCTGGCTCGGATTCATCTGGACCTCGCCGAACACGCTGATCGGCCTCGTGCTCGGGCTGTTCACGTTCCAGCTGCCGACCGTCCGCAACGGGGCGCTGATCTTCGACAGGACCCCCCGAGGCATCACGTGGGTGATGCCCCGCATGCATCGCACGGCGATGACCGTGGGGTTCGTGATCCTCTCGGCGCAGCCCGTCCACGGCAGGCTGCTCGCGCACGAGCGCTGGCACATCCGCCAGTTCTGTGCGTGGGGGCCCTTGTTCATCCCCGTCTACTTCCTGCTGGCGATCCCCTACGGCTACCGGCGACATCCGATGGAGATCCGCGCGCAGGTCGCGGCCGGGGAACGCGCACCGGGCCGGCCGGATCTCACGCACTAGTCCGCAAGAGACTAGTCTACGCGGCGCGCGGCGAGGCGACGACCGGCCCAGGCGACGAGGCCGCCCACCGACGACCCGACGACCGCCCCCGCAACGACGTCACCGGGGTAGTGCACGCCCGAGTGCACGCGGGAGTAGCCGACGGCCGCGGCCGCCACGCCGAGGGGCAGGCCGAGGGCCGGCACCACCTGGGAGACCGACGACGCGAAGGCTGCCGCCGATGCGGAATGACCCGACGGGAACGACGCCGAGGTCGGCATCTCGACGCGCCGCGCCAGCGGTACGCCGGCCGCGTCGGCGTCGGGACGGCGGCGTTGCCCGGCGAGCTTCATCGGCAGGTTCACGATCGCCGACGTGCAGGCGATCGCGGCCACGCCGGTGAGCGCCGCACGCCGGCCCCGACGGCCTCCGACGGCGAAGAGCACGGCCGCCGCGCCGATCCACAGCTTCGAATGATCCGCCGCGCTCGTGAACGTGCGCAGGGGGCCGTCGAGCGTCGGTGTCGGCGTCGCCGCGACCGCCCGGTACACAGCCTTGTCGACCGCTGCCAGCTCGCGCAGGGCGCGGACCAGCGTCGGGTCGGGCGATGAAGGACCGGCCTCCAACCGCTCCGCGAGGCGCTCGGATGGCGGCTGCACGGGCGCGAGGTCCTCGTCCAAGGGCTCGCCCCCGGCCGGCCCGCTCATGCGGCCACCGGCTTCCCGGCGGCGACCCGCAGCAGCTCGCGGATCGTCGATCTCTCCGTCACACGCACCGCGGCGGCGGCGGGCGACCGGCCGGGCGCACGGCGAGAGATGCGGATCGTGAGGGCGCCGGGCCGGGTCGCGAACACGAGCGGCGGATCCATCGACAGCGCCTCGCCGTCGACCCCCACGTCGACCGGACCCCCCGACCGCACCTCGAAGCGTTCCACCGTCCACTCGCGCCAGCCGTCGAAGCGGTCGAGGCGCCCGGCGGCTTGCAGCGAGACCAGTTTCTGAACGTCGGAGGCGCTGGAGACCGTGAGGGTCGCGATGCCGAGCACCCCGTCGTCGAGGCGCTCGCGCGACCCGCGGCCCTGCGCCCGTTGCAGCTCGTAGGGCCCGTTCGACACGAGGATCACGGCCGCGGTGGGCACCTCCTCGCCGTCGGGCCCCGTGAAGCGCAGGTCGAGCGCCTCCGCATCGGGGCCGATCAACTCCGGCAGCATCTCGAGCGACGTCTGCACCTTCGCGTCACGGTACTCCGGGGACTGCACGATCCTCGCGTACAGACCGAGGGTCGCGTTGTTGACGAAGACGCGACCGTTCACCTCCGCGAGGTCGATCGTGCGGTCGACGCCGTCGGAATAGGCGTCGAGGGCGCCGACGACGTCGTCGCGGTCGATGCCGAGGTCGAGCGCGAAGTGGTTTCGCGTGCCGGCGGGGATCACCACGTGCGGGATGCCGTGCGCGCTCGCCACGGCGCCCACGAGCGCCTGCGACCCGTCACCGCCCGCCATGCCGATCACATCGGCACCGCGCGCCACGGCGTCCTCGGCGAGCTGCAGCAGATCGTCGCCCGGCCCGAGCACGATCGGCTCGATGCCGCGGTCGCGGCACTCCCGCTCCAGGTCGAACTTCACCGCTTTGCCGCCGCCGGACTTCGGGTTCATCAGCAGCACGGGGTGGCGGGGCCGAGGGGCGGAAGGCTCCTCGGCGAACGGGGCGTCGTGGTGGGGCTCGCGCAGCGCGAGGCCGGCCGCCCCCACCGAGATCGCCGCGACGACGCCCACCGCCACCAGTGGCCAGAGCCGCGCATCGCCGACGACGAACACCGCGACGACGATCGCGACGCCGGCGACGACCGCCGCGAGGGCGAGCAGGCGCACCGTGCCATGGCGCGACAGCGAGTACCACGCTCCGACGATCGCGACGGAGATGCCCACGCTCGCGACCAGGATGTTCACGAGGTTCGACAGGGCGAGCGTCGCCATGGCGACGACCGAAGCCACCAGGGCGACCACGGCGACCAGCGCCGCCAGTCGTCGGATCATCGTGGGCCTCGTCTCGCTCGTCATGCCTCGCCCCTCCCCCACGGGAATCGCCGAGCCTGCCGATCGATCCATCGCCGGAGCATGCTACGACGGGGAGCGTGCGCATCGCCCGTTCCGGAAGAACGGCTGCGTCAGAAGGGCAGGCCCTCGCCGTCGCCCACCGAGAGGCGGTCGAGCACCCCGCGCATCATGAGGTCGAAGTCGTGGGGGTTCGACGCCGCACGCCGCGCCTCGTCCTCGGTGACGAGACCTTCCTTCGTGAGCTGTACGAGCGATTGGTCGAAGGTCTGCATGCCGTAGAAGTCACCCTCGGCGATCACGTCGACGATCTGATCGGTGGTGGCCGGATCCACGATGCGATCGAAGACGCGGCCGGTGTTGATCAACACCTCGACGGCGGGGACGCGGCCCTTCCCGTCCGCCTTGGCCACCAGTCGCTGCGACACGATGCCGCGCAGCGACCCCGCGAACGAGGTGCGCACCTCTTTCTGCTGATGGGGCGGGAACAGGTCGAGGATGCGGTTGATCGTCTCCATGCAGTCGATCGTGTGCAGGGTCGAGATCACGAGGTGACCGGTCTCGGCGGCCTGGATCGCGGACATCGCCGAGTCGCCGTCGCGGATCTCACCCACGAAGATGACGTCGGGGTCCTGGCGGATCACGTGACGCAGGGCATTGGCGTACGAGTCGGTGTCGATGCCGATCTCGCGCTGCTGCACGATCGAGAGCATGTCGTCGTGCATCACCTCGATCGGATCCTCGATCGTGACGATGTGGGCTCGGCGGGTGCGGTTGATGTGGCCGATCATCGACGCGATCGTCGTGGTCTTGCCGGTGCCGGTCGGGCCGGTGATGAGCACGAGGCCGCGAGGCGAGTCGGCCAGGCTGGACATGACGCGAGGCAGCCGCAGCTCCTCGAACGTCGGTACCTCGCTGCGCACCCGTCTGATCGCGAGGCCCACGACGCCGCGCTGGCGGAACACGTTCACCCGGAAGCGCCCGACGCCCGGCAGCGTGTACCCGAGGTCGGCCTCGCTCGTCTCGGTGAACTCGCGCTTCTTGTGGTCGGACATCAGCGACGTGGCGGCGGCCTCCGTGTCGCTGGCGGTCAGCACGTCGAACTCACACGGGATCAGGAGACCGTCGACGCGCACGAACGGCACGTTGCCGACCTTCAGGTGCAGGTCGCTGGCACCTCGTTCCACGGTGTGGCGCAGCAGCTCGTTGACATCCATCGGGGACCTGACGCCTCCGTTCGACCCACGACCGTCGTAGGTCACGTGGTTCCATCGGCCCTCACCCGGGCGCACCTGAGCCCGGCGACTAGGATTCTCGCGTGACCGACGAGCCCGCCCCCGAGGGGCAACCGCCGCCCAAGAAGCGCCGACGGGACGACGACGCAAGCCCGCAGCGGGGTCGCAGCAGCCGGCCACAGAGCGGTCGAAACGCACGTCGTCGAAGGGGAAGGCCTCGCGATCGCGCCGCTCGACGACACCGGTCCAACGCGAGGTCTCGGCCGGGGGGGTCGTCTACCGTCGCGACGGCGACGACATCGAGGTGGTGCTCGCCTCGCGTCGGACCCGCCGGGGAGACCTCGCATGGGGGCTGGCGAAAGGCGGCATCGAGCAGGGTGAGTCCCATGAGGACGCCGCGGTCCGTGAGGTCCTCGAAGAGACGGGATACACCGCCGAGATCGAGGCCTCGCTCGGCGACACGAGGTACTTCTACGTGTGGGAGGACGCCCGCATCCGCAAGACCGTGCACTTCTTCCTGATGCGGTGCACGGGAGGCGATCCCGCGGACCGCGACGACGAGATGGAGGAGGTTCGCTGGTTCCCCTTGGATCGAGCGTTGAAGCGCGCCGCATACCGAGGGGAACGTGAGGTGCTCGGTCGCGCGGCCGAGCTGCTCAGGTGACGGACGCGGCGCGATGACCCCTCTCGAGATCGTGCTCGGCATCGCGGTCGGCTTCGTGTCGGGGGTGCTCTCGGGGCTCTTCGGCGTCGGCGGAGGCATCGTGATGACGCCCGGCCTGCAGGTGCTGCTCGGCGCCGCGCCGATCGTGGCCCTCGCGACCCCGCTTGCCGGTGATCCTGCCGACCGCGCTGACGGGTGCCCTCACCTACCGTCGCGCCGGCGAGCTCGACGAACGGGCGGCGGCATGGATGATCGGCCCCGGCGTGCTCGCGTCGATCCTCGGCGCGCTGCTCACACGGTTCGTCGACACCCACGTGCTGCTCGCGGTCACGGCGGCCCTGCTCGCCTACCAGGCGGTGGGGATCCTGCGCGGTCCTCGGTCCCGACGAGGGCCGTCGTTCCGGGCGACCCCCGCGATGTTCGTCGGCATCGGCCTGCTCGCGGGGTTCGTGAGCGGGCTGCTCGGCATCGGCGGCGGCCTCGTGATGGTGCCGATGCTCGCGGGCTGGCTCGGCATGCCGCTCAAGCGTGCCCTCGGCACGTCCCTGCTCGCGATCGTGGCCCTGGTGATCCCGGGCACGATCACGCACGCCGCGCTCGGCCACATCGACTGGGCGCTGGTGCTGGTCGTGACGATCGGCGCGGTGCCCGGAGCGCTGATCGGCGCGAAGGTGGCGCTCGGTACCCATGAACACACCCTGCGGATCCTCGTCGGCAGCTTCTTGCTGATCGTTGCCATCGCGTACGGCGTCTCCGAGGCGCTCGAGGTGCTGGCGCGCTGACCGGGCAGGCTCCGTGGGCGCCGACCCCTCGGGGCTACGATGAGGAGCCGTCATGAGGATCCTCCGCGCGCTCGGCGCGCTCCTGCCGTTCGCGCTCGCCGCCGCCTCCGTGCTCGTGGCGACGCCCCCCGCCGGTGCCCAGGAGTCCGACCGTGGCGATGACGCTGAAGGCCCAGACCCCGTTCACCACGCTCGACAAGCCCGAGGTCACGATCACCTTCCGCGCCGAGAACCTCGGCGATGAAGCGCTCGGTGAGCTCTCGGTCGGATTCATCATCGGACCCGCGATCAGGTCACGCGTGGAGTACGAGACGTCACTCGTTGACGGACCCGGCCCGCTCGCCATCGCGGGCAACACGTTCGAGCAGAACGGGACGCTCGAACCCGGGGCGACGCGGGAGTTCACCGTCTCATCGATCTCAGCTTGATCGACGACGTGAGCGAGGTCGACTCGCTCGTCTACCCCGCGCGGGTCGACCTCCGGAGCGCCGGCGACGCAGGTCGGCGCTCTCGACACGCCGCTGGTGCACCTCGTACGAGAGCCGGAGGTGCCGATCGAGTTCGCGTGGTGGGCGGAGTTCGATGCCCCGATCGCGATGGACCCACAGGGACGGCTCGACGACCCCGCGTTCGAGGCCGCGATCGCACCCGACGGAGGCCTGGCGCAGCAGGTCGATGCCCTCTCGACCGCCGTCGGCCCGGCCGACGGCGTGGTGGCCGTGGACCTCGTGGTGGTCCCCGCGGTGATCGACCAGCTCGCTCGCATGGCCGACGGGTACGAACGGGCGGGGGGCGACACGGTGGAGCCCGATCAAGCGCCGGCGATGGACGCGCGACGTTGCTCGCCCGACTCGGCGACCTCGTGGACGACCCCGACGTCCAGCTCGTCGCCACGCCGTTCGCCGCGCCCCTGCTCCCGTCGTTGGCGTCGGGCGGACTCGCACCCGATCTCGCTCGGCAGCAGACGATGGGTGACGCCGTCATCGAGCAGCACCTCGGCGCGGAACCGTCCGTCGCAACGGCACGGCCGCCGCAGGGAGCCCTCGACGAGCCCAGCCTGCAGTGGCTCGCCGACCGTGGCACCACGACCGCGCTCGTGCAGGCCGACACGGTCGAGCGCCCGGCCCAACCCAACGACTTCGCGCCGCTGCCCGCCGCGACCCTGACGACGGCGGACGGCTCCAGCCTCGAGCTGGTGCTTCCCGACCCGGGCGTCCAGGGTCTGCTGGGCGACCCGACTCCTGCTCGATGACCCGGTGAGAGCCGCCCAGGCAGTGCTCGGCGAACTGGCGACGATCTGGCGGGAGCAGCCGGTGCCGGGGCTCCAGCCCGACGGGACCCAGACCGTGCGCGGGGTCGCCGTGCAGATGCCCGCGGCGCTTCCTCCGGCGATCTGGGCGCCGCTCGTGCGCCGGCTCTCCGAGGCGCCGTTCCTGCACCGCTCGCAGGCGGCGACGTTCGCCGAGGCGGTCAACCCGAGGTCGGACGGCGCCGCGGTCATCCCGTCGCCGGCACGGTTCCCTCGCGAATACGTCGAGGCGATCCGCGATCAGCGGCGCAACGTGGCCGCCTACCGCTCGATGCTCGCGGGTCCGAGCCCGCAGCCGGCGCGGCTCGACCGCGACCTGCTCTACGCCGAGGCCGGTGAGTACGTGGACGACACGACCGCGGGGCGCCGATGGTACGACCAGGTCAACACCGTCACCGGCTCGATCTTCCAGAGCGTGCTGCCCGACGTCGAGCAGGAGTTCCTGCTGACCTCCCGCGAGGGGTCGATCCCGCTGCGGATGGGCGATCCGGGCGCCACGCCGCTCACCGTGCAGGTCGTGCTGCGATCGGCGTCGTTCGAGTTCCCCGACGGCGCGCAGCAGACCGTGACGATCGAGGGGCCCGACGAGATCGTCACCTTCGACGTGGTCGCCAAGGCCGGAGGACCGCAGACGATCCGGGTGAAGACCAGGGCTCCGTCGGGCCGCGACCTGGGGGAGGACCAGAACCTCGCCGTCCGCACGACGGCGGTGAACAGCGTGGCGTTGTGGATCACCGTGGGCGCCGGCGTGTTGCTGGTGCTGCTCTGGTCGAGGAGGTTGGTCCGACGACCGACGACCTGACCCCCGATCCCGAACCGGTGGAGGGCATCCCTCCCGACACCACGGGCGCCTACGTGCGGAACACGGCGCTGATGACCGTGGGCACGACCCTGTCGCGCCTGACCGGATACGTGCGCATCGCGGTGCAGACCGCGGCCCTCGGCGTGACGATCGCACCGCTCGGCAACGTCTACACGCAGGCCAACACCACTCCCAACATCGTGTACGAGCTGATCCTCGGGGGCATCCTGACCTCGGTGTTCGTGCCGGTGTTCGTCGACCACCAACGGCGGAGCGGGCGCGATGCCGCCTTCGACCTCGGCAGGCGCGTCCTCACCCTGGCCCTCGTGCTGCTGTCCGCCGTGGCGATCGTCGGCATCGTGTTCGCGCCGCAGATCATGCGCCTGTACCTCGTGGCCTCCGACGCCGCCGACCGAGAGGCCCAGATCGAGCTCGGCGTGTTCCTGCTCCGTTGGTTCATGCCCCAGATCGTCTTCTACGGCATCGGGGCGATCGCCTCCGGGCTGCTGAACACCGAGCGCCGGTTCGCCGCCCCGATGTTCGCGCCGATCCTCAACAATCTCGTCGCGATCGCCACGTTCGCGGCCTTCGCGATGCTCCGCGCCGACCGCCGAGCCCTCGGTCGGCGACATCACGTGGCTGGAGAAGACCGTGCTCGGCGCCGGCACCACGCTCGGCGTCGTCGCGATGACCGTGGCGCTCTGGCCGTCGCTGCGCGCAACCGGCTTCCGGTGGCGCTTCGCCGGCGGGTGGGGCCACCCGGGCATCCGACGCATCGTTCGGCTCTCCGGGTGGGTCGTCGTCTACGTCGCCGCGAACCAACTCGCCTACGTCGTGATCATCATCCTCGCAGGAGGCATCTGCGACGCCTGCTACCAGATCTACGCCACGGCGTTCATCATCTTCCTGCTGCCCCACTCGATCTTCGCGGTCTCGATCTTCACCGCGCTGCTTCCCGCGATGGCCGAGCGATGGACGGACCGCGACGTCGACGGGGTGCGCGATCGTTTCTCGCTCGGGCTGCGCGACACGATCGTGGTGATCGTGCCGGCCTCGTTCGCCTTCATCGCGCTCGCGGAGCCGATCGTCTCGTTGCTGCTGGAGTACGGGTGGGTGCAGGAGGAGGACGTCCCGTTGATCGCCCGCACGCTGCAGGGCTTCGCGGTCGGGCTGCCGTTCTTCTCGGCCTTCCAGCTGATCACCCGAACCTTCTACGCGACGCAGGACAGCCGGACGCCCGCGTTGGTCAACATCGGAGCGGCGATCGTCACCGTCGCCGTCGACGTCGCGCTCGTGCGCACGGTCGGATGGGACGTCCCAGCGCTCGCCTTGGGGCACGCGGTGTCGTACGCGTTCGCGACCGCCGTGGGGCTCGCCCTGTTGCGCCCGAAGCTCGGCTCGCTCGACGGACGGCGCGTGAGCGGCACGATCGCACGAGCCGTTCCGGCGGCCGCGGTCACGGCGGGCATCGCGTGGCTCGTCGCGACCGGCCTCGGCTCCACGGTCGACACCCAGCTCGTGGTCGGGCGGCTCGTGCAGGTGGGGCTCGCCGTGGCCGCGGGGATCGGTGTGTATCTGCTCACGGCGCTCATGTTGGGCATGGAAGAGGTCGATGAAGTGATCGGCGCGGTACGCAGGAGGTTCCGCGGATGACTGGCTCGCTCCACCACATCGACGTCGACCGCACCGGTGAGGCCGGCATGGTCGGCAAGGCAGCGGTGATCTGGCTGCTGCTCCTCGCCATGCTCGCAGTGGTGGTCGTCGACGCCGTGTCGATCGGTCGCACGACGCTGCGTCTCTCCGAGGTCGCGACCGATGCTGCGAGTGACGGCGCGGAGGCGTTCCGCTCCCAGGGACGGAGCGCGACCAGGGCCTGCGAGGCCGCGGCGGTCAGCGTCGAGGCCCAGGCCCCGGCCCTGAAGCTCGGGAGATCCGGGTGCGTGGTCGACGAGGCCACGGGCCGTGTCAGCGTCACCCTTCGCGCCACCGCCGACACGATGGTCGCGGGGCGATTCGGTGCGACCGAGAAGTACACGCAGGTCGTCGTGACGGAGGCCAACGGCCCCTCGGGTGTATAGCGTTCGAGCCGTGACCGAGGCCGAGCGCGACGAGGATCTCGTCCGGCGCTTCCGAGCGGGCGAGGCCCAGGCCTTCACCGACCTCGTCCTGCGGCACCAGCAGCGCGTGTACTCGCTCTGCCTGCGCGTGCTGGGCGATGCCGACGCGGCGGCCGACGTCGCCCAGGACACCTTCCTGACCGTGCTCCGCAAGCTCGACGGCTTCCGGGGCGACGCGGCGTTCACGACCTGGTTGCACCGCGTCACGGTGAACGCCTGCTACGACGAGCTGCGCAGGAAGCGCCGCCGGCCGATGCTGCACGCCGTGGCCGACGACGACCTCGAGCACGAGCCGGGACCCCCGACGGTGGATCACGCCGACGAGGTCGCGGGCACGCGCGACGCGGCGGCGGCGTTGGCCTCGATCCCCGAGGAGTTCCGCATCGCGCTGGTCCTGGCCGACGTGCAGGACATGGCGTACGACCAGATCGCGCAGGTGCTCGAGGTGCCGATCGGCACCGTGAAGTCGCGGGTGCACCGCGGGCGCCTCGCGCTCGCGGCGGCCCTCGGCATCGAGCCCGCTCCCCGGGAACCGCTCGACCGTCCACCGACGTCGGAGCAGGAACCGTGACGCACCCTCTCGATCAGCTCGCCGCGTTCGTCGACGGCACCCTCGACACCGCCGAGCGTGCCGTGGTCGACGAGCATCTGCGTTCCTGCGCCCGGTGCCGGGGCGAGGTCGAAGCCGCCGCGGCGGCCCGCGCCGCCCTCCGGGCGATGCCGGAACCGGTGAGCCCCGACCTCTCGGCCCGGTTCACCCCCGAGCAGCTCGAGCGACTCGCGGCTCCTGGGTCCTCGGCAGGGACGCCATGGTCGAAGATCGTCCCGGCGCTCGCGGCGGCCGCGGTCGTGGCGCTCGTGGCGCTCGTCGTCCCCCGGCTCGGGACCGGCTCGGACGATGCCGGTGTCGCGGCCGACGGCGTCGCGGAGGCCGGCTCCGATCAGACGAACGCTCCCCCGCGGCTCGAGCTCCTCGACGAGGATCTCGACGAGCTCGCGCTGCAGGAGGAGGCGGCGGCGTTGGCCGTCTCCTACGCCCAGGCCGTGGCGCCCGATGCGGGAGTCGATGCGGGTCAGGGAGCGGTCGGCGCAGAGGCGACCGCCCCTGATCAGGCCCGGACGGCCGGACCGGCCCGCACGGCACAGGCCGTGAGCTGCCTGGAACAGGCGTTCCCCGGCTTCCCCGGCCGGATCGTGCGGGTGCAGGAAGCGACGTTCGAGGGCACGCCGGCGTTCATCGCCTACGTGCTGGAGAGCCCTGGCGCCGACGCACCCCCCGACTCCCTGTCCGTCTGGGTCGCCGACGCCGCGGACTGCTCGATCCTCTCCTTCACCTCCGCGCGCATCTGACCGTTCGAACCGGAACGGGCATGCTCGGGAATGCGCGTGCGTTCCTGGCTGTGGGAGGATTTGCGAACGATGAGTGATGCGCGCGACGTGATCGTGATCGGGTCGGGTCCGGCCGGCTACACGGCCGCCCTCTACGCCGGCCGGGCGAACCTGGAGCCCCTGGTGCTCAAGGGTCTCGACGCAGGTGGTCAGCTCATGCTGACGACCGACGTCGAGAACTATCCGGGGTTCCCCGACGGTCTCATGGGACCCGAGCTGATGGAGCGGTTCGAGAAGCAGGCCGCACGGTTCGGCGCGGAGATCCTGCCCGTGCACGCCACCGAGGTCGACCTGTCGAGCCGACCCTTCTCGGTGAAGGCGGGCGACCAGGCCTGGCAGGCACGGACCGTGATCATCTCGACCGGGGCCAGCGCCCGCTGGCTCGACGTGCCGGGTGAGGAGCAGCTCCGAGGGCGCGGCGTGAGCGCGTGCGCGACCTGCGACGGGTTCTTCTTCCGCGACCGCGAGCTCGTGGTCGTCGGCGGGGGCGACTCCGCGATGGAGGAGGCGACGTTCCTCACGAAGTTCGCGTCGAAGGTGACGACTCGTGCATCGTCGCGACGAGTTCCGCGCCTCGAAGATCATGCAGGAGCGCGCGCTCGCCAACCCGAAGATCGACGTGATCTGGAACGCGACGATCACCGAGATCCTGGGCGAGGGCGCCGTGACCGGTGTGCGCCTGCGCGACACGGTGACGGACGAGGAGCGCGAGATGCCCACCGACGGGGTGTTCATGGCGATCGGCCACGATCCCAACACCTCGTTGTTCACCGGCCAGCTGGAGCTCGACGAGAACGGGTACGTCGTGGTGCAGGAGCCACGAACGCACACCAGCGTGCCGGGTGTCTTCGCCGCCGGCGACGTCACCGACACGATCTACAAGCAGGCTGTCACGGCGGCCGGGCAGGGCTGCAAGGCGGCGATCGACGCCGAGCGGTTCCTCGAGGAGCTGGCGCACACGCAGGGTTGAGTCCCGGGAATCCCGTGCAGGCGCGCGGGCGTTGCACGTGTCGGCGGAACGAAGCCGGACGACAGCGAGGCACCGATGAGGAGAGCGACGATGGCGACGATGAACAGCGTGACCGACCAGGAGTTCCAGACCTCGGTCCTGGACTCCGAGACCCCCGTGCTCGTGGACTTCTGGGCGGAGTGGTGCGTGCCCTGCCACATGGTCTCGCCGGTGGTCGAGGAGATCGGCCAGGACAAGGGCGAGACCCTCAAGGTCGTGAAGCTCAACATCGACGAGAACCCGCAGGCGACCCGGACCTACGGCGTGATGAGCATCCCGAGCCTGATCCTGTTCAAGGGCGGCCAGGAGGTCGCACGTGTGATCGGCGCGAAGCCGAAGGAAGCGATCCTGCGCGACATCGAGCCTCACCTGGCCTGACCGCTCCCGGCGATCCGTCGGCGCGCTGTGCTCTGTAGGCCGAGACCGCCCTCGGTCCTCCCCCACCCGGCGGTTGCCGCCGCGCAGGCGCACGGCGCAGACTCGTCGCGTGCGCATCTACCACCTCGGTGACGAGGGCCCGGAGGTCGGCGACATCCAGGAACGCCTGTGCGGACTCGACCTCCCGATCGAGGCCGAGGAGCGCGATGGGCGCTTCGGGGCGTCGACCGATGCGGCCGTGCGCGCCTTCCAGGCTCGACGCAGCCTGAGGGTCGACGGCCTCGTGGGGCCCGACACGTGGGGTCAACTCGTCGAGGCCGGGTACCGACTCGGCGATCGCACCCTGTACCTGCACTCGCCGTTCTTCCGAGGCGACGACGTCCGAGCCCTGCAGCGCAAGCTGAACGCCCTCGGATTCGACGCGGGCCGCGAGGACGGCATGTTCGGGGTGAACACGGATCGGGCGATCCGCGACTTCCAGCGCAACGTCGGCGAGGATCCCGACGGCATCGTGGGCCTGCATGCGATCGAGATGCTCGAGCGGATGCGTCCGATCGAGTCCGGCCCGAGCCGGGCCCTGGTCCGCGAGGAGGAAGAGCTCCGGCAGATGCGCACCTCGATCGAGGCCCAGGTGCTCGCGATCGACCCCGGCGACCCGGGCGAGCCCGGCGGCGCCTGCACGTACTCGGTCGCCGAGGCGCTCCGCGACGAGCTGTCGGCGATGGGCGCGAAGCCGTCGTTGCTCCGGGGGCGAGACGAGTCGCTCGGTCCGACCGAGCGAGCGAAGGTCGCCAACGACATGAGCGCGTCGATGTGCGTCTCGATCGAGCTCGCGAGCGGCCTGCCCGAGGCGTCGGGACCCACCGTGTCGTACTTCGGCAGCGAACAGACCCACTCGCCCGCCGGGCATGCTGTTGGCCCAGCTGATCCTGGAGGAGCTCGAGGCGGCGCTCGGCGCCCGGGGCCGTCTGCAACGCCTCGCCGTGTCGATGCTGCGTGAGACGCGCATGCCCGCCGTGCAGGTCGAGCCCGCCTTCATCACGAACGAGCGCGAGGCAGCGCAGATCGAGGACCCCGTGTTCGCCGAGCGGGTCGGTCGAGCGGTCGCGGCCGGCGTCAGGCGCTTCTTCGCCGACTGACGAGCCACAGGAACAGTCCGAGCCCGACGCCGACGACCGTCGCCCTCATCGCGCGTTCCCGTTCGGTCGGGTGGCGGCTCGAGGGGTCGGGAGGAACGGACGTGGGCGCCTGCGGGTCGTGCGACATCGCGGGCTATGCTACGCGCCGATGCGCTTCTGCCTGATGCTCGAGGGACAGGAAGGCGTGACGTGGCCCGACTGGCTCGCGGCGGCGCGCACGGCCGAACGGCTGGGGTTCGAGGCGATCTTCACGTCCGATCACTACCTGAGCGTGATCCGTCATCGCGATCGCGACCGAGGGTCCTCCGATGCGTGGACGATGCTCGCGGCGCTCGCGGCGTCGACCGAGACGATCCGGCTCGGCACGATGGTCTCCCCCGTCACGTTCCGCCAGCCGGCGGTGCTGGCCAAGGCGGCGGTCACGGTCGATCGGATCAGCGAGGGTCGGGTCGAGATCGGCATGGGCGCGGGGTGGTGGGAGGAGGAACACCGAACCCATGGGTTCCCGTTCCCCGACGCGCCGACCCGGTTCGACATGCTCGAAGAGCAGCTCGAGATCGTGCACGGATTGCTGACGGAGGATCGCTTCTCGTTCCACGGCAAGCATCATGAGCTCGACGCGGCACCCTTCGCGCCCAAGGGCGTGCAGGCGCCGCATCCACCGATCGTGGTCGGCGGCAACGGCGGTCCGCGGGTCGCCGCACTCGTCTCGCGTTGGGCCGACGAGTTCAACACCGTGGGGCCCTCACCGGAGCAGGCTCGTGAACGGTTCGGCAGGGTGCGGGACAGACTCGATGCCGACGGCCGCGCCCAAGCGACGCTCACGACATCGGTGATGACGTGGTGCTACGTGGGGGAGACCGAGCACGATGCGATGCGGGTGATCGAGCAGGCTCGCGCGCGCGCGATGCGGGCCGCGAGGTTCGAGGACGAGCTCGACGAGCTGCGGGCTCACTGTGTCGTCGGATCGGTCGACCAGGCCGTCGAGCGCCTGAACGCCTACGCGGCCGCCGGGGTGCAACGCATCATGCTGAACCACGAGCTCTTCGACGACCTGGAGATGCTCGAGGTGCTCGCCGAGCGCGTGTTCCCGCAGGTGGAGGGCTGACCGGCTCTCCGGCCGCCGTGATCGACGCTCCTGCCGGCCGCGCCGCACGCCGATGCTAGCCTGAGGACCTTCCCATGGCCGAGTTCTCGATCGATCGCTTCGTCGACCTGTACGCCCACCGCACGTCGGGCATGTCCGCGTCGGAGGTGCGGGCGTTGTTCGCCGTGGCGTCACGTCCCGAGGTCGTGTCGCTCGCGGGCGGCATGCCGTTCGTGCAGGCCCTGCCCATCGACGACGTGCTCGACGTCGTCCGGGGTGTGCTCGCCGAGCACGGAGCGATGTCGCTGCAGTACGGCGGGGGTCAGGGTCACCTCGGACTGCGGGAACGAGCTCGCCGGGTTGATGGCGGCCGAGGACGTCGAGGGCGACCCCGAGGACATGGTGGTCACGACCGGCGCCCAGCAGGCGCTCGACCTCGTCGGCAAGATCTTCATCGACCCCGGGGACCTGATCGCGGTCGAGGCCCCGGCCTACGTGGGCGCCCTGACCGCGTTCGGCCAGTACGAGCCGCGCTACCTGCAGATCGAGATCGACGACGACGGCATGATCGTCGATCAGCTCGAGGAGGCGTTGGTGAGGGGCGAGCGACCGAAGTTCGTCTACACCTGCCCGAACTTCGGCAATCCAGGCGGTGTGACGTTATCATACAGTCGACGGGAACAGCTCGTCGCTGCTGTGCCGTGAGGCGGGCATCCCGATCGTCGAGGACAACCCGTACGGCATGCTTCGCTTCGAGGGCAGCCCCCTCCCGGCCCTGCGAACCCTCGACCCCGAGAACGTGATCTACCTCGGGACGGTCTCGAAGGTCTTCTCCCCCGGCGTCCGCGTGGGGTGGGCGCTCGCCGAGCAGTCGGTGGTGCAGCGCCTCGTGCTCGCCAAGGAAGCCGCCGACCTCTGTGGCTCCTCGTTCACGATGCTCGTCACCGAGCGATACTTCGCCGACGAGGAACGGTGGCGCGGCAACCTGGCCACCCTCACCGACATCTACCGCTCGCGACGCGACGCGATGCTCGACTCGATCGACGAGCACTTCCCGGACGGCGCGATGTGGACGAACCCCGCCGGCGGCTTCTACGTCTGGGTCACCCTGCCGGACTGGTTCGACACGCGGGCGATGCTCGCGGCGGCCGTCGAGCGGCGTGTGGCCTACGTGCCCGGCACGGCCTTCTACCCGGACGGGCGCGGTGGGAACCAGATGCGGCTCGCGTTCTGCTATCCGCCCGAGGATCGCATCCGCGAGGGCATCGCCCGGCTCGGCGGCTTGCTCGAGGACGAGCAGGCCCTGTACCGGAGCCTGCATCCGTGAACGTGGCGGTGCTCGCCGGCGGGCGCACCCCCGAGCGCGACGTCTCGCTGCGGGGCGGCCACCGCGTCGCGGGGGCCCTCCATGAGCTCGGCCACGACGCCGTCCTGATCGATCCGGGGGAGCGTGCGCTGGCCGAGGCCCTGCTGGAGCGGTCTCCCGACCTCTGCTACCTCACGCTGCACGGCAAGGAAGGCGAGGACGGTACCGTGCAGCGACTCTTGGACCTGGTTGGGTTCGCCCACACGGGCACCGCGGCGTTCGAGTGCGAGATCGCGTTCGACAAGCTGCTCGCCAAGGATGCCCTCGGCCGAGCCGGCGTGCGGACACCGGCCTGGGCCCCGATCGAAGGCACGGCCCTGCGGGACCTGGGAGCCGGCGCATCGCTCGGTCGGGCGGTCGAACGGGTCGGACTGCCGTGCGTCGTCAAGCCCTCGAGGAGCGGGTCCGCCCTGGGAGTCAGCTCCGTCGCGCGGGAGGCCGACCTCCCCGCCGCGGTGATGGCGGCCTTGTCCTTCAGCGGGGGAGTCGTCGTGGAGACCGCGATCGTGGGCACCGAGGTCGCCGTCGGCGTGATCGGCACGCCGGGCGAGACCCTGCCGGCGGTCGAGATCGTGCCGAAGGGCGGCACGTACGACTACGCCGCTCGCTACACGGCGGGAGCGACCGAGTACTTCACCCCCGCCCGGCTCGGCGACGACGCGACGGCGGCGTGTCGCGACACCGCCATGGCCGCCTGGGCCGCCCTCGGCCTCCGCGACGTGACCAGGGTCGACATGATCGTCGATCGCGACGGCGTGCCGTGGGTGCTCGAGGTGAGCGTCTCACCCGGCATGACCGAGACCAGCCTGCTTCCGATGGGAGCCAGCGCTGCGGGCATGGGGTTGGCCCAGCTGTGTGACGCGGTCATCCACTCTGCGGCGACGCGCAGCGTCGGGAGCTGAGCGCCGGCCGACGTCCCGGGGGGATCACTCGGGTGAGAGCCCTGGTCCCGATCCGACGATCTCCGAGACGATCCGTTCGAGGTCGTCGACGGAACCGAACTCGATGATCACGCGGCCCCGCTTCTTCCCGTACTGGATCTGTACCCGGGTGGCCAGTTGCTCGGACAGGATCTCCTCCACCTCGGCCATGCCGGCATCGGTGGCGGGCGTGGTGGCCACGTCCGTCGGAGCCTCGACCTCGGGGGGCGGCTCGAGGTAGCGCCGGACGAGATCCTCCGTCTCGCGCACGGAGAGGTCCTCCGCGGCCACCCTGAGGGCGAGGGTGTTCACGGCGTCGGCGTCACCGAGGGCCAGCAACGCACGTGCATGTCCCGCCTGGATCCTGGCATCGGTGAGGAGCTGCTGGGTCTCGAGGGGGAGCTGCAGCAGACGGATCGTGTTCGCGATGTGTGACCGCGACACACCGACCCGATCGGCCAGCTCCTCCTGCTTCAGCCCGAGGTCCTCGAGCAGCTGGCGGAACGCTTCGGCGAGCTCGATCGGCCCGAGGTCCTGCCTGTGGATGTTCTCGATCAACGCCTCGCGCAGGAGGTCAGCGTCCTCCGTGTCGCGCAGCACGACCGGCACCGTGGCGAGGCCCGCCACCTTCGCGGCTCGCAACCGACGCTCGCCTGCGACGAGCTCGTAGCCGTCCTCCCCAGAGCGCCGGACCACGATCGGCTGCAGGATGCCGACCTCCGTGATCGAGGCGGCGAGGGCCTTGATCTCCTCCTCGTCCCAACGGGTCCGGGGCTGCTTCGGATTGGGCATCACGGCGTTCACCGGAACCTCCAGCAGTCCCGAGATCCCCTCACCGGCCTCGGGGGCCCCCGGGATCAACGCGGACAGGCCCCGCCCCAGACCACCTCGTTTCGACATCACTGGCCTCCCTTGCGGAACAGTCGCCATCGGCGCTTGTGGGTGCCCTCGTCGTCCTCGAGGGTGGCGCCGATGTCGGCCACTGCGTGGCCCTCGGTTGCCTCGACCTCGGGATCGGCGCGGGTGGGCTCCGTGGGCGCGGCGGGCTCGGCGTTCTCGTCGATGACCACCACCCGACGTTCGGGAAGATGCCCGGGTGGAGCAGGGGAACTCGGCGGTGCGACCCGAGGCGGCTCGGGCGAGGCGTCGGCGTCCTCCCATACGTCTTCCTCGTCGAGAGCCGCAGGAGGAGGAGCCGGGGCGGGTCGTTCCGTCAGGTGTCGGCTCCGGCTCAGCCGCGGTTCTCGGCTCGGGCTGCTGGCTCCGGCTCGGGCTCCGGCGTGGGCGTTGGCTCCGGCGTGGGCGTTGGCTCCGGCGTGGGCGTCGGCTCTGGCGTGGGCGTTGGCTCGGCTCGGGCTCTGGCTCGGGCTCGGGCTCGGCTCGGGCTCCGGCTCCGGCTCGGGCTCCGGCTCGGGCTCGGGCTCGGGCTCGGGCTCGGGCTCGGGCAGGTCGTGCACCATCGGCACTTCGCCGAGCTCATCCTCCTGGAGGGGCTCGGCGGGAGCGGGGGAGGCATCGATCGCGGGCACGACGACCGTGGGGAGATCGTCGAAGGTCGGCATCGGCTCGGTCGGCGGAGGTCGAAGCGCCACCTCCCGGCCGAGCTCGCGGTAGCTCGCGGCGCCCTTGGATCTCGGGTCGTACACCGTGATCGGCTGACCGAATCCCGGCGCCTCGGAGAGCCGAACAGTCCTCGGGATGATGACGTCGTAGACCAGCTCGCCGAAGTACCGCCTGACCTCCTCGACGACCTGCTCGGACAGCTTCGTTCGCGGATCGAACATCGTCATCACGATGCCCGACAATCGCAGCCCCGGGTTGATGTTCTGCTGCACGAGCGAGACATTGCGCAGGAGCTGCCCGAGACCCTCCAGCGCGTAGTACTCGCATTGGATCGGCACGATCAGCTCTTCGGCCGCCGTGAGCGCGTTGATCGTCAACAGGCCCAGCGAGGGCGGGCAGTCGACGAGGATGAAGTCGTACACGCCCTCCCGGACCGTCGCGAGTGCCTTCTTGAGGCGCGTCTCACGTGAGAACTGGCTAACGAGTTCGATCTCGGCTCCTGCCAGGTCGATCGTCGAGGGGAGCGCCGACAGGTGCGGTACCGGGGTCTTCACGATCGCATCGTCCACCGATGCTTCCGACACGATGACGTCATACACCGTGATCTCGCGGGCTTCGTGCCGGATCCCCAGTCCGGTCGATGCGTTGCCCTGAGGGTCGAGATCGACCACCAGTACCCGATATCCGAGATCGGCGAGGGAGGCTCCGAGGCTGACCGCAGTCGTGCTCTTGCCCACGCCGCCCTTCTGATTCGCGATCGCGATCACGCGGGCGATGCCTGGGGTTTCCGGGGGCACGGGGATGGGCTTCTTCTTCTCTCGTTTGCGATGCTTGGCGCTGGATGCGGTGGATGAACCGCCCTTGGAACTCGAGCGAGGAGAGGTGCCCGGGGCGGCGCCGGCGCCGGCGGAAGCCTTGGTCACTGCCGAGTCATGATAACCAGCGGACCCGAGCGTGCAAGAGCAGACGTCGTGAAAAGCTCCCCAGATACCCCGACCGGCAGATCGCTCCGCTCGTCGAAGGTCGCGCCCCCCCAATAGATGAGATACCCGGCCGGCCCGAGCAGGCGCTCGGCGGCCTCCCATGACTTCGGTGGCGGGGCGAACGCCCTGGCGGTACACGCCTCGACCTGCTCCCTGAACGTCTCGAGACGGCGACCGTGCACGACCACGTTCTCGAGCCCAGCGGTGGCCTCCTCGAGGAAACTCGCCCGGTTGCGCCGCACCTCGACCAGTACGAAGCGCAAGTCGGGACGCGCGATGGCAAGGACGATCCCGGGCAATCCGGCCCCGGAGCCCATGTCACAGACGGTCCCGGCCTCTGGGAGCAGGGGAGTGGCCCTGAGACAATCGAGGATGTGACGTTCCCGGAGTCGCGGCAGGTCCGACGAGGCGACCATGCCCATCGGCGCGCCCTTCTCTCGGAGCCAGCGTTCGAACCGCTCGAGGCGTTCGATGGCGGTGTCGTCCAGATCGACGCCGAGAGACGCCGAGACCGCCCAACCCTCATGTTTCACGTGAAACATCGCCCCTCGTCAGGATGCTCCGGCAGACTACGACAACGGCAGGGACGAGTTGGGCGGCCGATCGTGGGCGAGTCGTCGCCCCTGCCCGGAGATCGAGCCGGAGCGGGTCGATCAGGTCGGAAGGATGACCACGTATCGCTCGGGGTCGACGCCCCGCGATTCGGTCTCGACGCCGTCGACGTCGGCGACCGCGTCGTGCACGAGCTTCCGCTCGTAGGAGTTCATCGGCTCGAGCTCTTCTTCCCGACCGGTCTCTCGCACACGCTCGGCGAGCTCGCGAGCGTGCTCCTCGAGCTGGGCCTCGCGTCGCTTGCGATAGTCCTCGACATCGACGATCACCCGCACCCGCTGGTCGAGCCGGCGCCCGACGACCATGCGGGTGAGCTCCTGGATCGCCTCCAGCGTCTGCCCATGGCGACCGATCAGCAGGGACATGTCCTCCTCGGGACCGTCGACGATGTCGACGTACATGTGACCCTCGTGCGGGTTGGGCTCGGCGATCGCGTCGATATCCATCCGAGCGAGCAGCTCCTCGAGGAAGTCGGCCGCCGCATCGGCCTGCTCCTCGAGCTCGTCGAGGTTCGGCGCGTCGTCGCGTTCAGGAGCCACGCTTGCCTCCCGAGCCCGGCTTCTTCGGCTTCCTCTGCGTCGAGCTGCCCTTCTTCGGGGGCGGCGTCTTCTTGGCCTCGGCCTCGCGCCGCTTCCGCTCTTCGTCGGCGCGCTCCATCATGCCTGCCATGAACCCCTTCTTCGGCGGCTTCTCGGCCTCCGCTGCCATCTTCGCCTTCTGCTCCGCCATGCGTCGATCGAGCGCTTCCGGTCCGATGTGACCCGCACGGAGCAGCAGCGTCTGCTGCCCGATCATGAAGAGGTTGGAAACGGTCCAGTACAGCACCAGGCCGGCCGGGAAGCTGAAGCCGATGAACCCGAAGAAGAGGGGCATGACCCGAAGGATCATCTGCTGTTGGTTGGATGCGGCGCCCTGTGGGCTCGCGCGCTGGGTCTGGAGCGTCTGATAGAAGGACGTGCCGATCATCAGGCCGAGCAGCAACACGTATCCGATCTTCGACGTCAGCCCGTCGGTCCCGCAGGGCAGGACCGGCTTGGACTCGAACGAGTCGAGGGGCTGCCCCTCGTCGCTTTCGAGCGGCAAGCCGGGCCTGACGGCGTTGCCCTGACTGTCCTTGATCGTGCTGTTCTCCACGCTTCCGGCCTGCGACGCCGAGCACTGCAGGTTCAGGCCGAGGAACCCCGTGCCCTCGTGGGTGACGACGCTCGCGAACAGGGCGCTGTCGGTCGGCAGATGGTTGTTCGTGATCATGTACGCCGTCACCTGGTCGTTCTCCGTGACGGGCTCGTACCCCGGCGCCCTCAGCACGGCGTACATCGCGATCAGCAGCGGGAACTGCGCCAAGACGGGGAGACAGCCGCCCAGCGGGTTGACACCGGCCTCCTTGTAGAGGCGCATCGTCTCTTCCTGGGCCTTCTGCTTGTTGCCCTTGTACTTCTTCTGGATGTCCTTGATCTTCGGTTGCAGCGCCTGCATGGCCTGCATCGACTTGATCTGCTTCATGCCGAGAGGGAAGAGCAGGAACCGCAGCACCAGGGTGAGGATGATGATCGCCACCCCATAGTTGGGGATGACGTCATACAACCACGCCAGGACCCAGCCGAGCGCATCGAGCAGACCCTGGAAGATCGGGGAGATGATGGGGATCTCGGCCAGCATGCTAGGCGCGAGCCTCCTCGTTCACGGGTAGGACGTCGTCATACAGTGCTGCCCCGTGGCGCGACGGCGGCACCGGATCGAGGCCGCCGCGACCGTACGGGTTGCACCGACCGACGCGCCAGGCCGCGAGCGCCGACCCACGGAGTGCCCCGTGATGGCGGATCGCGTCTTCCGCGTAGCGGCTGCAGGTGGGGTAGAAGCGGCACTGCCCGCCGAGCCACCCTGAGAAGACCGCGCGGTACACGCGGATCGACGCGATCAAGAGGGCTCGCGCAGGGGCGCCGGCGCGCCAGGCGAGCTCATGCGCGCTCATCGCGCACGACCTCTCGAGGCAGCAACTCGGTCATCTCGCTCACCAGATCCTGCGTCGTGGCGCCCCGGATCGCCTCGCGGGCCACCAGGACGGCGTCGATATCCCCTGTGACCTGCGGCGATACCTGTCTCCAAGCTTCCCGCAGGATCCGCTTGGCCCGGTTCCGCTCGACGGCCCCGCCCACACGACGCGTGGCCACGACCGCCCACTCACCCGAGCCGGGCGCACAGAACAGTACCACCCGTCTTCCGCGACGGGGTCGGGCTCGATCGAGGACGTCTCGCACCTCGCGGGAGCGCACCCGGCGCTCGCTCTCAGGCGGACAGGCGTGCGCGGCCCTTGCGGCGGCGCGAGGAGATGATCGACCGCCCGGCGCGGGTGCGCATGCGCAGACGGAAGCCGTGGCGACGCGCGCGGCGGCGGTTGTTCGGCTGGTAGGTACGCTTGCCCTTGGCCATCGAGAACGTGGGTCCTTCGTGATCGGATCGTGTGGTCGTGGTGCGTGGAGGGCGGCCGGAGGCCGACCGCGTCGCAGTATACGGGTCCGCATCGCCGCAGGACAAAGCCCTTGACATGAGAAAGAGTGTCAAGACCCCCGGGGCGGCCGGTAGGCCGCCAGGGCGGTGTGCTAACGTGCGGCCCGCCTTCCCCCCGGCGACCCGAGCCTTCGAACGGTGCGGCGCCACGACGAACCTCCCCGAGTTCTCCACCGGTGTGGAAAGGTGCTGTGGATTCCATATGGCGGTAGCGTCCCCCGAACACGACGCCCGAGACGCGTGGGCCCACGTCCTGGATCGGGCACGCGAGGAGCTCCCGGAGACCACCGTCGTCATGTGGTTCGCCGACGTGCGGCCCGTGAGCCTGGCCGAGGACTCGATCACGCTCGCCGTGCCGAGTCCACTCGTTCGTGAACGTCTGCAGCACAATCATCTTCCGCTGATCGAGCGCGCCGCCCAGGAGGCGGCCGGCCGGCCGCTGAAGATCGAGCTCTCGATCGACGAGGCCCTCCGCGAACAGGGCACCGGGAGTGTTCGAGAGCAGCCCCCTCGACCGGGCTGATCGATCGCCCGCCTCATACGCCACGATCGGCGCCCCCGAGGCGCCGTCGGCCGCGCGCGAATCGCTCGGTGCGCCGGGCCTGCCGTTCCCGAGCTACACGTTCGACGCATTCGTGCCCGGGCCGAGCAACCGGTTCGCTCACGCCGCGGCGATGGCCGTGGCCGAGGCGCCGCCGTCGACGGCGTACAACCCGCTGTTCATCTACGGAGGCGTGGGTCTCGGCAAGACGCACCTGCTGATCGCGGTCGGCCACCACATGTACCGGCTCGCACCCGCGCTCCGCGTGAAGTACGTCACGTCGGAGCAGTTCGTGACCGAGTTCATCACCGCGGTCCGTGAGCGCCAGGGCGGCGACGCGTTCCGTCAGCGCTACCGCGAGGTCGACGTGCTGCTCGTCGACGACATCCAGTTCCTGGCCAAGCGCGAGGAGACCCAGACCGAGTTCTTCCACACGTTCAACCACCTGCACGGGGCCGGCAAGCAGATCGTGATCGCGTCCGATCGTCCTCCGCACGAGCTCTCGGGGCTCGAGGAGCGGCTGGTGAACCGGTTCCGGTGGGGTCTCTGCGTCGACGTGCAGCCTCCCGACCTCGAGACCCGCATCGCGATCCTGCAGCTCAAGGCCGAACGCGAGCACATCACCGTGCCTGCCGACGTGATCGAGTTCGTCGCCTCCAAGTTCGACCAGTCCGTGCGTGAGCTCGAGGGAGCGCTCGTGCGGGTGGTCGCCTGGAGCGAGCTGACCGGACAGCCGATCGACAACACGCTCGCCGAGCGTGCGCTCGAGGACCTCATCCCCCAGACCCAGAACGAGATCCCGCCGCCGCTGATCCTCGACGAGACCGCGAAGTACTTCTCGCTCTCGCCGGCGGACCTGATGTCGAAGTCGCGGTCGCGCCCGCTCACCCAGGCCCGGCACATCGCGATGTACCTCACGCGCGAGTGCACGGGACTGTCGCTGCTGAAGATCGGCGAGATCTTCGGCGGCCGTGACCACACGACCGTGCTGCACGGCATCCGCAAGGTCGAGGACGAGATGCGGGCTCGCGACGCCACGTTCCGCCAGGTCCAGGACCTCACACGCATCATCCGCGGGCGGGTACGCGCCGCATGAACGCCGCCCGCCGGATCGCTCCACGGCGTGTGCGTCGACCTGTGGACAACGTCGGCGTTGCCGGTGGGAACCGGGGCTCCGTTCCGGGGCTCCGTCGGGAGCGACACGTTTTCCCCACACGTTTTCCCACATGTCGCACGGCCCGGCTACGCTGCACGGAACGGGCCGTCCATGCAGGTTTCCACAGTGCCTACTACTACCGATGTTCTTCTTTCCTTCAAGACAGTAGAAGCAGGGGGTGGACCGAGTGAAGTTCCGGTGTGACCGCGATGCGCTGTCCGAGGCGCTGCAGACCGTTCAGCGCGGGGTGTCGTCGAGACCGGGCATCCCGGCGCTCACGGGGGTGCTGATCGAGGCGACCGACGACGGCCGCCTCACGTTGACGACGACCGACCTCGAGGTCTCGGCCCGCTTGGCGACCGACGCGCAGGTGAGCGAGCCGGGCATCGCCCTCGTGCCGGCCCGCTTGCTCGGCGACACGGTGAAGTCGCTGTCCGATGCCCCCGTCGACGTCGAGACCGATCAGTCGCAGGCCCATATCCGCTGCGCCGCATATGAGGGCACCCTGCGCCTCCTGCCGGCCGAGGACTTCCCGGGCCTGCAGGAACCGAGCGGCACGAAGATCACGGCCGAGGCCGGCGCGTTCGCCGAGGCGGTGCATCAGGTCGCGCGCGGCGCATCGCGCGATGAGGCTCGGCCGGTGCTGACGGGGGTGCTGATCGAGGTCAGCCGCGAGGGCGTGGTGATGGTGGCGACCGACTCGTACCGGCTCGCCGTGCGCGAGCTCGTGGCGACCGCCGACGGCGAAGGCAAGGCGATCGTGCCCGAGCGCGCGCTGAGCGAGGCGGGCCGGGGCGCCGCCGCCGACGAGAAGGCATCGCTCGAGATCTTCGTCGACGAGTCGCAGGTGGCGTTCCGCATCGGCGAGCTCACGCTCACGTCGCGGTTGATCGAGGGCGAGTTCCCGAACTACCGCCAGCTCCTGCCCGATCAGCACGAGAGCCGGCTGACGATCAGTCGCCAACAGCTGCTCGATGCGGTGAGCCGCGTCGGGCTGATGGCTCGCGACACCACGCCGGTGAGGCTGGAGTTCAACGCGCTGGGGGTCAAGCTCTCGTCGTCGAGCCCCGATCTCGGGCAGGCCGTCGAGACGGTCGAGGCGAGGTACGAGGGCGACGATCTCACGGTCGCCTTCAACCCGCAGTACCTGGCCGACGGGCTGCGCGCGGCGAACGGCGAGAGCGTCCGCATCGACGTCCGCGACGGGTTGAAGCCCGGGGTCGTGCGGGGCGAGAGCGACGAGTTCACCTACCTGGTGATGCCCGTGCGCCTGCCTGCCGCGGTCTCCTGACCGCCGACGATCGGGCTCCCCACCCGCGATGCGCCTGGCCTGGATCGAGCTGCGGCGGTTCCGCAACCACGAGCGCACGCACCTCGATCCGCTGCGCGACGGCCTGACGGTCGTGGTCGCGCCCAACGGCGAGGGCAAGACGAATCTGCTCGAGGGCATGTTCGTGCTGTACGCGCTCGGCTCGCCCAGGGCATCGGCGAACTCGGCGCTCGTGCAGGACGGCCACGACGCGGCCTACGCCCGCGGGGAGTTCGAGACCGCGCACGGCAAGGTGCTCGTGGAGGTCGAGATCCCCGTGAAAGGCGCGAGCCGCGTCAAGGTGAACCGATCGCCCGTGCGCCGCAAACGTGACCTGCGCCGCCAGGTCCGCGCGGTGATGTTCGGGCCGTTCGACCTGCCGATCGTGATCGGCGATCCCTCGAAACGGCGTACGTTCCTCGATGAGGCGGTGACGGCGCTCTGGCCGCTGAAGGAGAGCGCGTTCACCGCCTACGACCGCGCCCTGCGCCAGCGCAACCGCCTGCTGAAGGAGTGGGACCGTCCCGGCGTGCCCGCCGGCATCGAGGCCTGGGACGAGGAGCTGGTGCAGGCGGGGACGGCCCTGGTGCAGGCGCGCCACGAGGCGATCGAGCGCCTCGCACCCCATGCCGCCGCGGAGTTCGAGCACCTCGCCGGTGACGAGCTCGTCGTGCGCTACCACCCGAACGTGTGGGACGCGTCCGACCTCGAGGGCGCGTTCCGGGCGCGGATCGCGGAGCGCCGAGGCGACGAGCTCGCCCGGCGCACGTCGCTCGTCGGACCGCATCGCGACGATCTCACGCTCGAGGTGCGCGACCTCGGCGCGCGCTCGGCCGGCTCCCATGGCGAGACGTGGGCGACCGCGCTCTGCCTGCGGATCGGACTGGCGTCCGCGGTGACCGACGAGCTCGGGGAGCCGCCGGTGCTGCTCGTGGACGATCCGTTCAGCGCCCTCGACCCCGCCCGGCGCGACCGCCTGCTCACCCGTCTGGCGGCGCGTGAGGGCCAGGTCTTCGTCTCGGTCGCCGACGAGGCCGACGTGCCGGCGCACGCCGACGCGGTGTGGGACGTTCAGGCCGGGTTCGTGACACCGCGTGCTGCGGCCGCAGGGGGAACCGGCTGATGCCCGACGCGAAGGGATTCGGAGGCCGCAAGCGACCGCGATCGGACGACACCGTCTCGCTGGCCGACATCGTCGACGGGTTGATGCGCGAGCAGGTGTTCAGTCGCGGCATGCCCGTGGCGCAACTGGCGTCGCGGTGGCCCGAGATCGTGGGGGAGCGGCTCGCCGGCGAGACGGCGCCCGCAGCGTTCGACGACGGGATCCTGACGGTCGAGGTCTCGAGCGGTCCGTGGGGGGCCCAGGCGAAGTTCCTGCACGAGGAGATCCGCCGCAAGGCCGACGAGGCGCTCGGGGGCGACCGGGTGCACCGGGTCCGCGTCGTGGTGCGAAATCCCAGGTAGATAGGCGTTTTCCGACCCCCGGCACCGGTCGGAGGTCGGTCCCCTGCGGTAAGATGGAGACCGGTTCGTGCGACCTTTCCCGCGCACGCCTCCCGCATCTCGCGAGGGGTTCTGCGTGGGCTCGTCCCGAGGTCTGACGCAGCGTCGAACGGAGGCCCGTTGGCAACCAGAACCAAGAAGAGCCCAGCCGCATACGACTCCAGCAACATCCAGGTCCTCGAGGGACTCGAACCGGTCCGCAAGCGCCCCGGCATGTACATCGGCACCACCAGTGCCCGCGGGCTGCACCACCTGGTCTACGAGGTCGTCGACAACGCCGTCGACGAGGCGATGGCCGGGTTCGCCGACAAGATCGTGGTCACGATCCACGACGACGGCTCGGTGAGCTGCTTCGACAACGGTCGCGGCATCCCCGTCAAGCCGATCCCGGGTGCGAAGGACCGCCGCCCCGCCGTCGAGGTCGTGCTGACCGTGTTGCACGCCGGCGGCAAGTTCGGCGGCGGGGGCTACGCGATCTCGGGCGGGTTGCACGGCGTGGGCGTCTCGGTCGTGAACGCGCTCAGCGAGAAGCTCGACGTCGAGGTCATGCGCGACGGGCACTCGTGGACCCAGTCGTACGAGCGCGGGAAGCGTCTGGGCGCGCTCAAGAAGGGCAGGGCCACGACGAAGACGGGCACGCGCGTGCGGTTCTGGCCCGACCCCGAGATCTTCGTCGAGACTCTGGAGTTCAAGCGTGAGACGCTCGCCGAGCGGCTCCACGAGCTGGCGTTCCTCAACAAGGGCGTCGAGATCAAGCTCGTCGACGAGCGCGAGACGCCGAAGGCCGAGCAGGTGTTCAAGGCCAACGGCGGCCTCGTCGACTTCGTGAAGTACCTCGCCCAGGGCAAGGAGACGGTCGACAAGATCATCTCGATCGACACCGGCACGACCGACGACGGCGAGGTCGAGATCGCGATGCAGTGGAACACGGGCTACACCGAGTCCCTCTACTCCTTCGCGAACACGATCAACACCCACGAGGGTGGCATGCACGAGGAGGGTCTGAAGAAGGCCCTCACGAACGTGCTGAACCGCCATGCGCGCGCCAAGGGGTTGCTGAAGGAGAAGGACGACAACCTGATCGGGGAGGACGTCCGCGAGGGCCTGATCGCGATCATCTCGGTCAAGCTGCGCGACCCCCAGTTCGAGGGGCAGACGAAGACGAAGCTCGGCAACGCGTCGATGCGCTCTCTCGTCGAGACCACGGTGAACGCCGCGTTCGCCACATGGCTCGAGGAGCACCCCGGCGACGCCAAGCGCATCTTCCTGAAGGCCTCGAGCGCCGCGAAGGCGCGACTGGCGGCCCGCCAGGCCCGCGACCTCACGCGCCGCAAGTCGTTCCTCGAGAG
The DNA here is from genome assembly GCA_963825685.1 of uncultured Actinomycetes bacterium. GTDB lineage: Bacteria > Actinomycetota > UBA4738 > UBA4738 > HRBIN12 > JAOUEA01. The sequence continues at coordinate 168,114 of CAWGUD010000016.1, forward strand.
CGGGTCGCTCCCGGGCAAGCTCGCCGACTGTCAGCTCTCCGACCCCGCGTCCTGTGAGCTCTACATCGTCGAAGGCGATTCGGCCGGCGGGTCGGCCAAGAGCGCTCGCGACCGCGCGACGCAGGCGATCCTGCCGATCCGCGGCAAGATCCTCAACGTCGAGAAGGCGCGCCTGCACAAGATCCTCGAGAACAACGAGATCCAGGCCCTGATCACCGCGATCGGCACCGGCATCGGCGACGAGTTCGACATCGAGAAGGCCCGCTATCACCGGGTCGTGCTGATGGCCGACGCCGACGTCGACGGCGCCCACATCCGCACGCTGCTCCTCACGTACTTCTTCCGCTACATGCCCATGCTGATCGATGCCGGGTACGTGTACCTCGCGCAGCCTCCCCTGTACCTGCTGAAGCAGGGCAAGGAGGAGCTCTACTTCTACACCGAGCGTGAGTGGGACGAGTTCCGCAAGAACGCGAACGGCCGAGGAACCGGCAACAAGAAGATCGGCGATCCGCAGCGGTTCAAGGGTCTCGGCGAGATGGACGCGAACCAGCTCTGGGACACCACGATGGATCCCGAGCATCGCACCCTGCTGCAGGTCACGCTCGACGACGCCGTCGCCGCCGACCGTCTCTTCAGCGTGTTGATGGGCGACGACGTGCCGTCTCGCAAGCAGTTCATCGAGACCAACGCGAAGTACGTCCGCAATCTCGACGTCTAAGGAGCTGATCACACACCGTGGCACGTCGCTCAGGTAGCCGAAGGCGCAGCGGATGAGCCAGGAAGGGCTCTTCGCCGGCAACGTCGAGCAGATCCAGCTCGAGGACGAGATCCAGCGGTCCTACCTCGACTACGCGATGTCGGTCATCGTCGGGCGCGCGCTGCCCGATGTCCGCGACGGACTGAAACCGGTTCACAAGCGCATCCTCTGGGCCATGCTCGAGGCCGGCTACCGGCCGGACCGGCCACACCGCAAGTGCGCCGCCGTGATCGGTGACGTGCTGAAGAAGTACCACCCCCACGGCGACCAGTCGGTCTACGACGCCCTCGTGCGCATGGCCCAGGACTGGTCGCTGCGGTATCCGCTGGTCGACGGCCACGGCAACTTCGGCTCGGTCGACGGCGACCCGGCCGCGGCCTACCGGTACACCGAGGCCCGGCTGGCGCCGATGGCGATGGAGCTGCTGCGCGACATCGAATCCGAGACGGTCGACTTCGTGCCCAACTTCGACGGGTACGAGCAGCAGCCCACCGTCCTGCCGTCGCGATTCCCGAACCTGCTCGTCAACGGCGCCGGAGGCATCGCCGTCGGCATGGCGACGAACATCCCGCCGCACAACCTCAACGAGGTGATCGACGGGGTCGTGCACTACCTCGACAACCCCGAGGCCACCCCCGACGAGCTGATGAAGTTCATCAAGGCGCCCGACTTCCCGACCGGGGCCACGATCATGGGCCGCCAGGGCATCCGCGATGCGTACGAGACCGGCCGGGGCTCGCTCAAGGTCCGCGCGGTCACGCAGATCGAGGAGGGTGCCAACGGCAAGAGCAAGATCGTCGTCACCGAGCTCCCGTACCAGGTCAACAAGGCGCGGCTCGCGGAGAAGATCGCCGACCTCGTGAAGCTGCAGAAGATCAAGGACATCGCCGACCTGAAGGACGAGTCGAACCGCGAAGGCATGCGGCTGGTCATCGAGACGAAGCGCGGCGCGAACCCGCACGTGGTGCTGAACCAGCTCTACAAGCACACGCAGCTGCAGGAGAACTTCGGCATCATCATGCTGGCGCTCGTCGACGGGGTGCCGCGCACGCTGAACCTCTCGGAGATGGTCGGCTACTACGTCGACCACCAGGTCGACGTCGTGACCCGTCGGACCCGGTTCGATCTGCGCAAGGCCGAGGAGCGCGATCACATCGTGCTGGGCCTGCTGATCGCCCTGGACCATCTCGACGAGGTGATCAAGATCATCCGCGGTTCGGCCGATGCCGACGCCGCTCGCCGCAAGCTGATGTCCACGTTCACCCTCAGCGAGATCCAGGCGAACCACATCCTCGACATGCCGCTGCGCCGGCTCACGAAGCTCGCCCGCACCGAGCTCGAGAAGGAGCACACCGAGCTGCTCGAGAAGATCGGGTACCTCACCTCGCTGCTCGAGGAACCGGTCAAGCTGCGGGCGGTCATCAAGGACGAGCTGCTCGAGATCAAGAAGAAGCACGGTGACTCGCGTCGCACCACCGTGAGGGCCGACGAAGGCGACTTCGACGTCGAGGACCTGATCGCCGAGGAGGACGTGATCATCTCGGTCAGCCGCGCCGGCTACGTCAAGCGCCTGCCCGTCGACGCCTTCAAGAAGCAGAACCGTGGGGGCAAGGGGGTGCGGGGACAGAACCTCAAGGAGGAGGACGTCGTGAAGCACGTCTTCACGACGACCACCCACCACTGGATGCTCTTCTTCACCACGAAGGGACGCGTCTACCGGGTGAAGGCCCACGAGATCCCCGAGTCGGGCCGCACCGCGCGCGGCATGTACGCCGCGAACCTGCCCGGCGTGGCCCTCGACGGCGACGAGAAGATCAGTGCCGTGATCGACCTGAAGGAGTACTCGGAGGAGCGCTTCCTGCTGTTCGCCACCCGCAAGGGCATCGTGAAGAAGACGAAGCTGCCCGAGTACGACTCGCCCCGAACCGGCTTGATCGCCGTCAAGCTGCGTGGTGACGACGAGCTGATCGACGTGCGGTTCACCGACGGCAGCGACGAGGTGTTCCTCGTTTCGCGCAAGGGACAGGCGATCCGTTTCAAGGAATCGCTGGTACGCCCGATGGGCCGCGACGCCGGCGGCGTGATCGGCATGCGCCTGGCCGATGACGATCGCGTGCTCGCGGTCGGCCTCGCCTCCGACGGCGAGGAGATGATCAGCGTGACCGAGCAGGGCTACGGCAAGCGGTCCAAGCTCGCCGACTACCCGATCAAGGGCCGTGGTGGCAAGGGCGTGATCGGTCACCAGCTCACCGGCAAGACAGGGCTGCTCGCCGGGGCCTACATCGGCTCGAAGGACATCGATATGTTCGTGATCTCGTCGAGCGGCCAGGTCGTACGCGTCGGCGCGGGCGACATCCGACGCGTCGGCCGCTCGAGCCAGGGCGTACGCACGATGCGGGTGGAGGACGATGCGACCGTCGTGGCGCTCGCCCCGGTGATCATCCAGATGGACGACGAGGAGTAGGGCGGGGACGCACCCCGCCCTACCGATCCTCTCGTCTCAGCAGACCGCCGTGAGGAACAGGTAGGGGTCCACCGCCGCGCCGTCGCCCGGATGCCACTCGAAGTGGTTGTGCGGCGCCGTCGCGTTGCCTGTGCTGCCGACGTAGCCGATCACGTCGCCGGCCTGCACGGCGCCGAGCTTGCCGTAGGCCGACAGATGGGCGTTGTAGACGTATCCGCTCGCGCCGTAGACCTTGACCGAGGTGCCTCCGAGATCGCTGGAGCCGGCGACGGCCTCGCCGTCGAACGGTGCGATGATCGGCGCGCCGGTCGGAGCCATGATGTCGTTGCCCTGGTGGATGTGGCGGGGCGTGCCCGGCATGTCACGGATGTCCCCGAAGCCGTCGGAGATCGTCACGGGGCCGTCGACCGGACACCGCTGCAGCGGAAGCGATTCGATCCACTCCGCGAGACCGGTGCGCTTCGACCTGAGGTCGCGGATGCGCGCGCGGGTCGAGCGGACCAGTTCGCGCTCCTCGGCGCGCAGGTCCTCGATCCGCTCGATCTGGCGCTGGCGGTAGATGCGGGAACGCGCCCGGTCGCCGACGTTGGCGGCCCCCGGGGCGTTACGGAGACGCGCCTGGGTGAACCGGATGCGCTGGTGCAGCGCCACACGGCGCAGGCGTCTGGTCTCCTGCATCTCCTCGATGCGCTTCTGGAGATCGTGCTTCTGGCGCAGGGCGACGTCCACGGATGACTCCGCGTTGGCCGCCACGACCAGCCCGGCGATCACCAAGCTTCCTGACACTGCGATCGCCATCAGGCGAGCCGTACGGTTCCGCATCAGATCGTTCTCCCTCTCCCCTCGATGTCCTACTGCGGTATCGGCAGGGAGGACGGCGGGCCTTGAGCGATCCGGGTGAGAACTACGTAGTCATCTCGGTCTGATGTCGACGGAGGCTACGTACGGGATGATGCGGTCCATGGATGGCGGCCCCGCGACGATCGTGTTGGCGACGGCGTTCTTCCTCGTCGGTCTGTCCGGCGTGCGCTCCGGGCGGGTGCTGGGGGCGTGGTTCACCCTGCTCGCCGCCTCCGGCGCCGGTATCGCGATCGGCTGCCTGCTCGTACAGGACCAGGTCGACACCGCATCGTGGATCATCGCGCCGGTCGCAGGCGCGATCTTGGCCGTCGTACACGCTCGCGTGCTGTTCGCGCCCGGCGGCCCGTTCCGAACGTGAGGCTCCGGGTACTTGCGTCGGCCAGGGCGTACCCTTAGGACTTCGTCCCGAGGAGTTGGTGCACACGGCCGAGCAACCGGAGACCGCCGAACCGCGTCAGCCGCAGCGCGGCCCCGACTCGGGTGTGTCCGTGCCACAGCCGCGCGTGGTCGCGACCGCGATCGACGCCCCGGCGGCAGCGTCCCCGACCCCGTCACCGGCGCCGACCACCCCGACGCCGCCCTCCGGACCAGAGGGATCGTTCGCCGCCGGCCCGCAGACGCCTCGTGCCGCGCGCGCGGCTCAGCCCTCACGCCCGCCACGCATGCGCTCGGCGCCGCGCCGCACCCGGGTGGTGGTGCGCAAGGTCGGGCCGTTGTCGGTCCTGAAGTTCTCGCTGCTGTTCTACCTGTGCCTGATGCTGATCGTGCTGTTCGCGATGGTGATCGTCTACGGCGTCCTCGCCGCCGCGGGGGCGATCGACTCGCTCGAGACGGTGCTCGGATACATCTTCGGCACGGGCACGACCTCGACCGGGGGCGCGGAACCACTCGAGATCGACGGCGGCTCGCTCTTCATGTGGGGGCTCTTCGGCGGGCTCACCTTCGTCGTGGTCTGGTCGGTGATCAACGTCTTCATCGCGATGCTCTACAACCTGATCAGCGACATCATCGGCGGGGTCGAGGTCACCCTCGCGGAGCGTCCACGTCACTGACGGCCGTCGAGCGTTCGTTTGACACGTGTTTCTGGCCGTGGCTACGCTGCCACGAGGGCGATCGGCCCCGATGAGTTGGGGCCTGTAGCTCAGCCCGGTTAGAGCGCTTCCCTGATAAGGAAGAGGTCGATGGTTCAAGTCCATCCAGGCCCACTCCCGGAAGGAGGGCTCCTCCCATGACAGACGAAACAACCGTGACGGTCGAGGCCGTCGAGGAGAAGAAGAAGGGCGGATTCTTGAAGAAGCTCATGAAGATCGCCGTGATCGGCGCGATGATCGCGGCGGTCGTGGCATTCGTGAAACGTCGTCGCGGCGACGATCTCGATGACGTCGAGTGGCAGGAGCTGCCGCCGCCCGCCGGCGGCTGACCGAGCCACCGCCGGCCGAGCCGGCGGTTCGTTCCACGGAAGGCCCGCCATGCGGCGGGCCTTCCGCTTCTCGTCGACCGTCACGGCCCGGAGGGCGACTGCCCAAGGGGACCCGTCGATAGACTCCGGCGCGTGGACGGACCCGCGTGGGCACTGGCGAACGACGCGGCGTCGGCGGCCGGCGTGCGCCTGCGCCCTCTCACCTCCCTCGACGACGCGGACGCGATCCTGCGCGTCATGATGGCCACGTGGGGCGAGGCGATCCCCAGGGAGACGGTCAAGGCGCTCGCGGGATCGGGCAACGTCCCGTGGGGGGCGCACGACGGCGACGAGTTGATCGGCTACGTGCTCGGCTGGGCCGCCATCTCGCCTGACGACGGGCTCCACGAACACTCGCACATGCTCGCCGCTCTTCCCGATCGGCGGCATGCCGGCGTCGGGTACGCGCTCAAGCTGGCCCAACGCGCATCGTGCCTCGACCGTGGCATCCACCTCGTGCGCTGGACGTTCGACCCGTTGGTCGCCCGCAACGCTCACCTGAACGTGAACAAGCTGGGCGCCACGTGCGACCGGTTCCATCGGGACTACTACGGACAGATGCCCGACTCGATCAACACGGGCGACCGCAGCGACCGGCTCGTGGTCCGGTGGACGCTCGATGCGACCCCCGCCGCCCCGCCGATCCCCGAGGGGGCACGGGTGATCCTCCGCAGCACCGGCTCGGTCGACGCTCCCGTCCCCGAGGTCGTGGGCGACCCGCATCGGGACGAGGTGGTCGCCGTACAGATCCCTCGCGATCATGCGGCGGTGCGCGTCGCCGACCCGTCGCTCGGCTCGGCATGGCGTGAGGTCGCCGGTTCCACGCTCGACGCCTGCATGCTCACCGGCCTCTCCGTCGTCGCCTTCGAACCCGACCGCGAGGGCGGGCGCCCGACATACGTGCTCGCCTCGGAGCCGACCCCATGAGCAACGTGCGCAACGTCGAGCTGCGGTTGATCGGGTTGCCGTTGGTGCGACCGTTCCGCACGAGCTTCGGGACGTCGACCGCGAAGGAGTGCATCCTCGTCCGGGTCGAGACCGACGAGGGGGAAGGGTGGGGGGAGTGCGTCGCCGACGTCGAGCCCGGCTACAGCGAGGAGTTCAACGAAGGCGCGTGGCTCGTGATCCGCGATCACCTGGCCCCCGCGCTCCTGCGGGCCGATCACGTCGGGATCGACGATCTCGACCGTCTCCTCGGGCACGTCCGTGGGAACCCGATGGCCAAGGCCGCGTTGATCGACGCCGTGGTCGACGCCCGGCTCCGCGCGGACGGTGTCTCGCTGGCCGAGTGGCTGGGCGCCGATCGCGACCGGGTGACCTGCGGGGTGTCGATCGGCATCACCGACACCACCGAGGCGCTGCTCGATCAGGTCGATGGCTACCTCGCCGAGGGGTACCGCCGCATCAAGCTCAAGATCGAGCCCGGCATCGACGTCGAGCGTGTGGGCGCGGTGCGAGCCGCGCATCCCGACATCGCTCTCAGCGTGGACGCCAATGCGGCGTACACGATCGAGGATCTGGATGTGTTCCGGGCGCTGGACGCCTACGACCTGCTGATGATCGAGCAGCCGCTGCATCACACCGACCTCGTGCGCCACGCCGAGCTTCAGCGCGCTGATCCGCACGGACCTGTGCCTCGACGAGTCGATCAGGTCGGCCGCCGACGCGGTCGCGGCGCTCGAGCTGGGCAGCTGTCGCATCGTGAACATCAAGCAGGGGCGGGTGGGCGGCATCGTCGAGGCGCGGCGGGTGCACGACGTGTGCCGAGCGGCCGGGGTGCCGGTCTGGTGCGGGGGCATGCTCGAGACCGGGATCGGACGGGCGCAGAACCTCGCCCTCGCGGCGATGCCGGGGTTCACGCTGCCCGGCGACACCAGCGCGAGCGCTCGGTACTTCCTCGACGACCTCACCGAGCCGTTCGTGATGGCTCTCGACGGCACGATGGCGGTGCCCACGGGGCCGGGCATCGGGGTGGCTCCGCGTGCCGATCGCCTCGCCGACACGACGCTGCGCCGAGAGTCGGTCGGGAAAGTGTGACAAGAACCCGGCTCGCGTTTGACGCCCCAGGCCCGCCGGCCGTATCGTCCGTCTCGAGAGACCGCTGGGGCCCCCGGGTTCCGGCGGTTTCTCACTTTCAGGGTCCGTTCGCGTCTTCCCATGTGCTTGAGCCGAGGGCTCGCACGGGCGACCATACGCAGACGCGTCCGCCGCGCGCCGCGAACCCGGCATCCGCCGGATCGTCGTTTCCCCACCGAGCGGACCTGGAGTGACATGAAGAAGCGAGTCGTGCAAGCGGGTGAGTTCGAGGTCGTCGACGATGACGGGCGGGTCAGGGTGCGCATCGGACTCTCGAACGACGAGGACCCGTTCTTCTCGCTGCTGTCGCCCGACGGGCAGGTACGCATGCGGTTCGGCCTGTCCGCCGACGGCGCCGCGGGGCTCGCGGTGGGTGACGAGAACGGCAAGGTGCGGGCGACGGTGGGACTGTCGAGCGACGGCAGTGCGAGCCTGGCGTTCGGCGACAAGAACGGTCGCATCCGGGCCAAGTTCGGTCTCGCCCCCGAGGCGTCACCCACGATGGGGATGCAGGTGGCCGACGGTGAGCTCTCCCAGGTCTACGCCCTCGCGGAGCAAGGGTCCCCGACGCTCGGTCTCTACGACCACGCGGGCAAGGTACGGGTCCGTCTCGGCCTGGCCGCCGAAGGCTCGCCGGTGCTCCGTCTACTCGATCGGGCGGGCGAGCTCCGGGCGATCGTCGGACTGGCCGGCGACGGCTCACCGTTCGTACAGTTCCTCGATGAGACGAAGCAGCCGACCTGGACGATGCGCTGAGGCCGTGGGAAGCGCCGGACGAACGGTGATGTCTGAAGGATCTGCCGGAGGACCGGCCGGATGACCGGGTGGTGGGCGCTGGCGTTCGTCGTGCTGTGGTTGCTCGTGGTCGTGCTCTGCATCGTGGTGGTCGCGCTCGCTCGGCAGGTCGGCACCCTGCATCTGCGGCTCGGTCCGCGCGGCGCCCTCGAGATCGACGACGAGGGGCCCGCGCTCGGCGAGCCGCTGCCCACGCTCTCGGCGCACGACGCCGACGGGGGGGCGGTCGTGCTCGGCGGTGCCGGTCGGCCCCGCCTCGTGCTGTTCGCCTCGGAGACGTGCGCCGTCTGCCTCGAGGTCACGCCGGGGGTGCCGGCCGCCGCCGCCGCCGGACGGCTGGAGCCGATCGTCGTGCACGATACCGAAGCCGAGCGAGCGCTCGCGGTTCCCGGCACCCCGTTCGTCGTCGTGCTCGACGAACATGGGGTCGTGCGCGCGAAGGGAACCGTGAACAACCTCGAACAGGTCGAGGGGCTCGTGGACACCGCCAACCGACGGATCACGGAGGATCGCGAACAGTGGGCAAGCTGACCTCGATCGAACGGGCGGAGCGTTCGCTCGCCACGCGCACCAGCCGCCGGAGCTTCCTCGGCCGCGTCGGCCGGGGGGTGGTGGCACTCGCCGGCGGGGGCCTGGTGGCCACCGCGATCGCGCCCGATCGTGCGCAGGCGTATCACATCTGCGGGCACACCTATACGACGGGCTCCTGCCCCCACCCGTACTCGCCGCTGTCCCGCACCGACCGCTACGGCTACCCGATGCATCCCCAATACGGGTACCCGGTCGACGACGAGGGGGACAAGTACGTCGATCCTCGGAACCAGACCCGACGCAAGACGTGCGAGCAGGTCGTGCCCGAGGCGTACCCGTTCACCGGGTCACCACGGTACGGGGGCGGCTGGACGCGGTGCTGCTCGGGGCGGCTCCGCCACATCCAGGACTGCTGCTCCCGTTCGGACATCCGCATCAACGGGGACTATGCGGTGCGGGGATACTGCCCGCGGCCGTTGAAGGTCTTCTGCATCACCTACCGGGAGCTCAACAAGAGGTGTTGACCGATCCGTTCGGCGGCGACGCGCTCGCGACGTCGCTGCTCCTCGTGCTCGCCGCCGCGTCGGCGATCGCCGGGTGGTCGGCGCTCTACGGCCCCTGAGGGCTGTCGATGGTGGAGACCATCACCCCCGTCGTGTACGGGGGGCGCACGCGGTGGGCCATCGCCCTGGCGCTGCACGTGGCCGGCGCGACGGTCACCGCCGCGCTCTTCGGCGCCGCGCTGGGCGTCGCCGGGGCGCTGCTCGAGGCGCCCTGGGGCCGCGCCGGCGCGCTGGTCGTCGCGATCACGGCGATCGTCTACGCGGTGGGAGAGCTTCCGCGCGTGACGGCATCGGTGCCGCAGCTCCGACGGCAGGTGCCCGACTGGTGGCGTGAGTTCTTCTCCTGGCCGATCGCCGCGACCCTGTACGGCGCCGGTCTCGGCATCGGGTTCTTCACCTACGTCTCCCACGGCACCCTCGTCGTCGTGGCGCTCGCCGCGCTCGCCTCGGGTGATCCCGCGGTGGGGGCGCTCATCGTCGCGCCGTTCGGGCTCGTGCGGGGTCTCTCGGCCGCCAGGTCCGCCGGCGTCCACACCCAGCAGGAGTCCCAACGGCTGGTCGACCGCCTGGCCGGGTCGCCGGAGGGCCGACGGAACCTCGCGAACGGCGGTGTGCTCGTCGTCGTCGCCATGGTGTCGGTCGCGCTGGCGATCCGAGCCGACGACGGGTGGGCCTCGCTCGCGACCGCGGTCCTCGCCATCGCGTTCGCATGGGCGGCGACGTCGAAGGTGGTCGATATCCGGGGGTGGCGGCGCACGCTCGATGAGCACGGGCTCCCGCACGGCGTCGAGAGCGCCGCCACGTTCGCCGTGCCGGCGCGCGGAGGCCCTCGTCCCGATCCTGGTCGCGTCGGGGTGGACGCGGGCCGCGGGCGTCTGGGCCTTCGTGCTGTTGGTCGTGTTCACCGCGGAAGCGGTGCGCGCGTGGCGTCGCTTCGGTCCGCAGGTGCCGTGCGGGTGCTTCGGCGGTCGCGAGGCGGTGGAGCCGGGGGCCCTGCTGGTGCGCAACGCGGCGCTCGCGGCGCTCGCGATCGTCGTCGCGCTCCGTCCCGCCCCTGAGCCGGTTGTCTCGTGGCCGGGATGGCCCACGTCCGGGGAGTTCCTGCCGATGGTGTTGGTCATCGTGGGGCTCGGCGTGGCAGGCTTCACCGCGTGGACGGCGATCAGATGGCTGGGCCGGGGGAGGCCCGCGTGACCCCGACCCGCGACCGGTGGGCCGCCTCCCCGTTGCGCTCGGTCGTGCCGTTCCTCGTCGCAGGCCTGATCGTGGCGATGGCCCTGGTCGCGCTCGCCGCGCCGTCGTTCCACAGCGACATCAACGACCCCAACGACACCCGGGGCCTGCTCGACGTGCGGAAGGTCCGCCTGGACCACGAGGGCGGCACCGAGGTCACGGTGATCACGTTCGCCGATTGGACGGCCGCGTCGATCTGGGACCGCGGCAACGGCTACGTCTTCCTCGATACCGAAGGGGGCGAGGACGCCGAGTACTTCGTGGTGGTCCGCAGCACGGGCTCCGACCTGCAGGCGTCGCTCTGGCGCGACCGCCGCGACCGCCGCGACCTGTTCCTGCGCAACGTGAAGGTCCGACGCAAGTCGTCCGACGGCGTGTCGGTCGCGGTGCCGATCAAGACCCTCGAGTTCGGACGCTTCCGCACGTCGTACTTCTGGTGGGCGATGACGAGCTTCACCGGCGAGATCTGCCGGCGTACCTGCCTCGACCGCGCTCCCGACGACGGCGCCGTGGAACAGTGGCGCCCCGGCATGTCGCCGACCCCGACGAACAGCCCGTCAGCGAGCGAAGGATCCAGCTGAGACGTCCCTCGGTGCCTCGTCCTCGAACATCGACGTCACGCGCACGAGCGCAGGGGTCGTCGGGAACTCGCTGAAGCCGAATCCCGCAGCCGCACAGGGAGCGGTGGGACCGAGATCGACGCCGTCGACCGAGGCGTTCGCCTCCGCGTGACGGAAGTCGTGGATCGCGTACCGCTCTCGGGTGCCTGCGAGGGTCAGCCCGGAGGTCCGCACGTGGGCGGCCGCGAACAGCGGTCGCACGAGCGGCCGGAGCACCCGGTCCTCGAGGTCGATCCAGGCCCTCGCCGTGCGGAGTCCCCGCGGCCGCAGGGCGAGCAGGTGTGACGCCCACCCGGGCCCGCTCGGGCGCACCGTCAGCCGCACCGGCCCTGCCGACGCCCCGATCGCGCCGTTCCCGATCCGCTCGGCCGTGACCCGCTCGACGTGCAGCTCGTCGAACGCGTAGTGACCGGCGAGGAAGTCCCGCACCCGCGCGTCGGGGGCGAGCAGCACGCGGCGACCGTCGGGCCGGCACCACATCATGTCGGCGAAGGGGCCGAACGGGGAGCGGAGCCACCGACCCACCACGATCCGATCGCCCGAGGCGAACGACGCGCCGAGGATGTGCCCGTCGAACTCCATGACGCCATCGTGGCAGCGACCGCCCACCGCGGTGCCTCGTAGGCTACGCATCCGATGGCGACGGGTGACCGAGCGCTCGCAGAGGTGTTCGCGCGATGGATGCGCCGCGAGCGCATCCCCGGTGTCGCGTGGGGCCTCGTGCGAGGCGGGGAGCTCGTGGGCTCAGGCGGCGTCGGCACGCTGAGCCTCGACGAGCCGGCGACGCCCGACGCCGACAGCGTGTTCCGCATCGCGTCGATGACCAAGAGCTTCACGGGAGCCGCGCTGATGATGCTCGTGGTCGACGGCCGACTGCGGCTGGACGACCCGGTGTCCGTGCACGTCCCGGAGCTCTCGACCTGGCGAGGGCCGACGTCCGACGGTCCGCCGATCACCGTGCGCCACCTCGTGTCGATGGAAGCCGGACTCCCGACCGACGACGCGTGGGCGGATCGGCACCTGGATCTCTCGCCGGGGTCGATGGACGCGCTGATCGACGCGGGGGTGGTCTTCGCCTGGACCCCGGGCACGAGGTTCGAGTACTCGAACCTCGGCTGGGGTCTGGTCGGTCGTGTGATCGAGCGCGTGGCGGGGGAGCGCGTGCAGGACCTCGTCGTCCGATCACTGCTCGAACCGCTCGGCATGACGTCGACGACGTGGGTACGGCCCGGCTCCGCCGTCGTGGCGGAGCCCTACCGCCTGCAGGACGGTGCGTGGGTGCACGAGGGGGAGCCCCTGGGCGACGGCACGATCGCCCCGATGGGCGGCCTGTGGACGACCGTGCGAGACCTCGCGCGCTGGGTCGGGTTCTTCCTCGACGCGTGGCCTCCGCGCGACGAGCCCGATGACGGCCCGCTCCCCCGATGGGCGCGCCGAGAGATGCAGCAGCTCCGCCGGGTGGACGAGGTGACCCGGTTCCGCCCGTCGCCGAGCGGATCGTCGCGGGTGAGCGCGACCGGCTACGGCATCGGCCTGGGCGTGCGGATCGACGAACGGCTCGGCACCTCCGTCGGCCACAGCGGGGGGCTGCCGGGGTTCGGCTCGCATATGCGTTGGCTGCCGGAGCACGACGTCGGCGTGATCGGTCTCTCGAACGTCACGTACGGCAACATGCACGGTGCCTGCATCGAGGCGCTCGAGGTGCTCGCGGATCGCGACGAGCTGGGACCGCGACGCGCGGTGGAGACCGCGTCGCTCGCAGAGGGTGCGACGAGAGCCGCGGCGCTCCTGTCGTCGTGGAGCGACGCCGAGGCCGACGCGCTGTTCGCCGACAACGTGGGGACCGACGAGTCCTATGAACGGCGCGCCGCTCAGGCAGGTCGCCTGGTGGCGCGCTCGGGAGGCCTGGCGGTGGAGTCGATCGAGGCCGAGACGCCGTTGCGTGGGATCTTCACCACCGCCGGCGGCGATGCGCGTGTCGAGATCGGACTGAACCACGAAGGGCTCGTGCAGTGGCTCGACCTCGAGGATCGCCTGGCTCCGTCCGAGTCCCCGATCCTCGTCGACGAGTGGAAGATGCGCGAGGTGGTGGGCACCGCCCACGTGATCGTGCGACCGGTCGGAGCCCTGGCGCGGGCGTTCTCCGGTTGGCAGGGGGAGACGCTCGATCGCATCGGGGTGCGATGCGCCGCCCCGTCCGGGCACGCCACCCTGAAGGCGTTCGGAACGCAGGACTCGCCCCTCACCGACGAGGACGAGCGGCGGATCGTCGAGGTCGTGCAGGCGTGGGCGGCGTCGTGCAGCGGGCTCGAGCTCCGCGCGACCGCGCTCGAGCTCCTCCGGGAGGACGGCACCCCGATCGTCCGACTCGATGGGTCGGCGATCCTCCCGGCGATGTCGGACCTGCGCGCCGCATCCGCCGACGCGGGGCTGCCGATCGCGGAGAGCGACCGGATCGCGCTCGATGGATGGATCCCTCATCTCTCGCTCGCATACCCGGTCGACCGCGACGCGGCCCGGTGGCACGAGCTCGAGGGCTGGATGCGCGAGATCGGGCCGACCGTCTCCGCGTCGTGCGTGGCCCTGCACGCCGAGGTCGTGACCTACGCCGGGGGCGCCGAGCGGCGGCTCGGGGTGTTCCCGCTCGAGGGTTGAGCTCGAGCACCGATCGCAGGAGCGATCCGGTCAGGCGCGGCGAGGCGGCAGCGTCGACGGCCCCACGGTGGCCGAGAGCCAGGTGACGATCGGCTGCGAGGCCCGGAGGAACTCGACCACGCGTTGCTCGGCGCGTCTCGTGCCCAGCCACGGCCCCGCCGGCCACTCGCGCCAGGTCACGAGGCCCTTGTAGCGCAGGAGCTCGATGCGCGGGTGATCCTTCGGGAAGCCGCGCGGCGCCGTCTTCAGCTCATCGTGCCCCATCACGGAGATCCCGTCGCCGCGGGTCTCCTTCGACGAGCGCGACCAGCTCGGGCCCGGTCCGTGCGTCGTCGACGCCGGCCCGGTATCGCTCGAGCTGATCCGGCGCCATCTCCCACATCCCCGCGCCCGCGGCCAGCCGGCCGGCGTCGAGCTGCACGTACCCATCGCCGATCGTCGCCCCGATATGGGTCTTGTAGGGCGACTTGTCGCGGCTGAAGCGCACGTCTCGGTACGGCCGGAAGACCTTCCCGGGGCCGAACTCGGCTTCGAGATCGGCGAGCAGCGCCTCCATCGGGGCGCGCACGCATCCGTCGTAGACGGACCGGTTCGCCTGCCAGTACGTCTTCGAGTTGTCGGCCTCGAGGCCCTCGTAGAACTCGAGCGCCTCCGCCGGCCATCCCGTGAACGCCGTCACCGTGTCATGCACCTCCGTCGGCCGTGTCGGGTCGCCCGGAGCCGGTGAGCAGCAGCTCTCCCGTTGCCCGAACCTCGATGTCCCATCCGATCCCGCGGAGTTCCGACTGGAGCCCGGACGGGTCGAAGAAGCGCTTCACGATCCGGAACTCCCTGCCGTCGTTGAGGCGCCGGGTCACCGATCCGGCATCTGGCCCCTCTAGCTCGTGATCGATCGCGGTGGCCCATGGCGCGTACAGGCTATCGGCGAAGAAGACCCGGCCGCTCGGCGCGAGCGCGTCGCCGACGAGGCGCCAGAAGCGGCTCGAACCGTTCGGCCGGCACGTGCGAGAGCCAGAAGGTGAAGACGACCGAGTCGAACGACCGTGGAGGCTCCCACTCGAAGACGTCCGTGCTGCACGAAGGCGACGTCCTCGAGCCCCGGCCGTCGCCGAGCCTCGTCGATCATCTCCGGAGCGGCGTCGAGCGCGGTCAGCCGGGTGGCCGTTTCCGCGAGGATCGAGGTCGTCTGACCGGTGCCGCAGGCGATCTCGAGCACGTCCCCGCGCGCGTCGAACGCGCCGGAGACGATCGCGCGCCGTGGCGAACTCGGCGAACCAGCGGGCGTTGGCCTCCGGACCCCGGCTGTAGCGCCCCTGTCGACGGAACCATTCCTCGTACTCGGGGGCGCGCGCCCGGTAGTACTCGACCTGCTCCCCGAGCAGGTCGGCCGGGTCGTCGCGATCGTTCGTCGTTCGTGCCCGCCATGCACGGGATGGTTCCACATCCGCACCGGGGTGTGGGTGCCTCGATAGACTCGGAGCGCGACGAGGGGACGTAGCTCAGTTGGAAGAGCGCCGGCTTTGCAAGCCGGAGGTCGCCGGTTCGATCCCGGTCGTCTCCACCACCGTGCGCCGCGCGCGTCATACGATCGCCGGCGAGCCGAGCCGACGAGGAGGAGACCCCGCGTGTCCCGACAGATGCTGAACGAGAAGACGTTCCAGAACGTGCCGCACCTGGAACCGATCACGATCCCCGGCCGACCCGACGTCGCGCCAAAGGTCATGACCCTGAACGGCACGATCTGTCGGGCGGCGTTCCTGCTCGTGCTCGCGATCGCGAGCGCGACGTACGGCTGGTCCTTCGGAGACCAGATCTCGGGCACCGTCGGCACGATCATGATGATCGGCCTGCTGGGACTCATCGTGCTGTCGATCGTCACCGCGTTCAAGCCGCAGATCGCGCCGTTCACCGGTCCGCTGTACTCCGTCGTCATGGGCTTCTGGGCGGGCGTGATCTCGTTCGGCTATGAGCAGGAGTTCGATGGCATCGTGCTGCAGGCGGTGTTCGCGACGTTCGGGGTGTTCGCGGGCGCGCTGTTCCTCTACGGCTCGCGCATCGTGAAGGTGACGAAGAAGTTCGTGGCCGTCGTGATGATGGCGACGCTCGGCATCCTGCTGATGTACGTGGTGGCGATCGTCCTCGGCCTGTTCGGGGTGGAGCTCGGGTTCATCAACGACCCGACGCCGCTCGGCATCGCGGTCAGCGTCGGCATCTGCATCGTGGCCGCGCTGAACCTGTTCGTCGACTTCTACTTCATCGAGGAAGGCGTGAAGGCCGGCGCACCCACGTACATGTCGTGGTACTGCGCCTTCGGGCTGATCGCGACGCTGATCTGGCTGTACCTCGAGATCCTGCGGCTGCTCGGGAAGGTGCGAAGCTGATCGCGCGTCGCCTGGTGGTCGCGCTCGCCCTGGTCACCGCCGCCGTCGTGGCGTGGGGATCGCCGGCCCTGGCCGGCGCGCCGGAGTACGAGTCACGCATCTCACCGATCGGGGCCGGCACGCGCGAGCTGATGACCGGACGGTCGTGGCGGCCCGGCTGCCCCGTGGGCTTCGCCGACCTGCGGATCGTCCGCATGTCGTACTGGGGGTTCGACCGGGAGGCCCATACCGGGCGCATGGTCGTGCACCGATGGTACGCCGACGACATCGCGCGGGTGTTCCGTCGCCTCTACGACGACCGGTTCCCGATCAGGCGCATGCGCCTCGTCGACCACTACGGCGCCGACGACATGCGCTCGATGAAGGCGAACAACACGTCGGCGTTCAACTGCCGCTGGCGCGCCGGCGTGTGCTGCCGCTGGTCGCAGCACGCGTACGGTCGCGCGCTCGACCTGAACCCGGTGCAGAACCCGTTCGTGTGGAGCGGTGGCGTCTCACCGCCCGCGGGTGAGGCGTACCTCGATCGGTCGAACCACCGCCGCGGCATGGTGCACCATCACGACCGGGTGTGGTGGGCGTTCCACGCCGTCGGGTGGGAGTGGGGCGGCGACTGGGCCGGAGAGAAGGACTACCAACACTTCTCGGTCAATGGCCGCTAGTCCATCACGGACTACTGGGCGGCCGCGTCGCAGCTGACGGCCAGGTACGGGTAGGGATCGACGGCCAGCCCGCCGTTCGGGTGCCACTCCAGGTGGTCGTGGGCGGTGGTCGCATCGCCGGTCGCACCCACGTAGCCGATCACGGTGCCGGCGCTCACCTGGCCGAGCGTGCCGTACGACGAGAGATGCGCGTTGTAGACGTACCCACGAGCCCCGGTGACACGAACCTCGAGGCCACCGAGCACACCCGTCGACGCCGTCGCGTACCCGTCGAACGGCGCCACGATGGGGGTGCCTGCGGCGGCGAGGATGTCGTTGCCCATGTGTCGATGGACGGGGACCCCCGGGAGCCGCACCGTGATGCCGAAGTTGTCGGAGATCGAGTGCCACCCGCGGATCGGGCAGTGCTCGAAGATGCCCCAGGTCGCCACCCAGGCGTCGATCGTTCGTCGGCGCGCTTGGAGCGTGCCGATGCGCCGCTCGACGAACCGCCCCGACCGCTCGATACGTCGTTCCGCCTCATCGCGTTGCTGGCGCAGCTCTCTGCGCAGATGCACGGAACCGCTCAGGGTTCGCGATGACAACCCGGCTCGGCATGTGCTCGCAATCGTTGTGAGGTATCGGCGATCACGGAACGCAGGTGGGTCACGCTGCGGTCCCGACGGTCGCGCATCTGCTCGATCGAGTCGACGATCGCGGAGCGCTCGGCGAGTTCGCCCTCGAGCACCGAGCGCGCGTGCGCGGGCACGGCAGGGATGAGCACGGCCGTCATGAGCGCAACGACCGTCAGGGCATGGCGGATCGATCGGGGGGACGTCATCAACTGCGAGCTTCTCCGTCGGGGGGTTCCGTCTCGGTATCGGTGGAGAGTCCTCGTAGCTTGAGCCGGCCGGGCGAGGTGGGTCGGTGACGTCCGTCACGACGAGAGCCCGTCCGATGGGGATCGACGAAGGGTGAAGGAACGCGACCTGGCGGCCGATGATGCAGGTCATGGAGGATGCCAAGCGTTCTGCGGGGCGATGGTTCCGGTCTCGGGGCTCGAAGTCTGGCTCGCCGGCGAGCGAGGAGCCGAGCGTCGAGCCGTCGGTCGAACCGCTCGTCGAGGCCGACGTGGAGGCTCCCGCCGGACCCGACGTGCCGGTCGATGCTCCTCCGCCCGTGATCGCTGCCGCACCCGTCGAGGACGTCGATATGGCACTCGTCGAGGTCGCGCACGAGCGCGACGTGTCGATCGCGCGGGCGTCAGAAGCCGAGGAGCGTGAGCGCCTGATCCGCGATCGCCTGGCGTCGCTCGCCCCGCTCGAACGCCGGGTCGAGGACGCCGAGCGCCGGGTTCGTGACGCCGAACGACGGCTCGATGAGATCAGCGCGCGGATCGAGGCGGCGACGAGCGGCGAGACCGCTCCGGTCGTCGATGCGTCGCCCGAGCCGGCGGGCCACGACGACGCCGAGCCCCGATCCCTCCGAACCCACCGATGACGTCGCCCGTCAGGCCGCCGATCTGCGGGATCGACTCGCCCGCACGGCCGCGCGGAAGCGGGCGGCGAGGGACGGGCGCTAGCTCAGACCGCCAGCGGGTCGACGGCGTAGGTGTCGCGCAGCCGTTGGACCACCTCTGAGGCGGGGAGCACGAGCCGCGGTGACACGCCGTTGCGTCGAGCGACCGCCAGGTGCTCCTCGCAGACGGGGATCAGCTCGTCGTGCGGGAACCAGCCGACGTGGTCGGGCGTCGACCGACGCGGTTCGCTCATCCAGAAGCAGAACTGACAGATCAACCGCAGCCGCTGCGGATAGGCGTACTGCGCGCGGAACCCGTGCTCGTGCTCGACCACCCGGCCCCAGAGCGCGACACGTCCGAGCACGGCGGGGGACCTGGTGCGACGGAGCAGGTCGATCGCGTGCGTGGCGTGCAGCCCGCACGTGCACCGGGGGTCGGGAGCCTCGTGCCGACGGGACGTGCGGCATGAGGCTTCCACGATCTCGCGAGGTCGCCAGACTCGGGCGCGCTTGGCGACGGGTCGCAGCAACAGGCCCGTGCCGTCGCGGTGTCCCGTCAGGGCCCACGCACGCCACGCGACGATCGGCTCGGTGCGAACGTCGGTGGCGAGACCCTCGAGCGTCGCGGACCGGTGGCTCACGACGGATGACGTTCGGGAACGGCCGGCTCCGGCTCGCGGGCGGGCCGAACCGCGGGTTCGGCCTCGGGGTCGGGCGCGATCTCTCCCGGCAGTGGCAGCGTCGCCGGCTCGATCTCGATGATCCGCTTGGGCTGTCCGATGTCCATCGCTCACCCCCGGAGGGTCTCGGGCGGTCCCGGCTCCCATCGAGCCTACTCCCGGCCGGCCGTTCTGGGTATCGGCTCCCTGCGGCCGCCTAGGCGTCGCGGAGCCGGTAGATCGAGTCGTTGTCGCTGAAGTAGATACTCCCGTTCGGGCCGACCTCCATCGACAAGACCGACCCCCCCGGGGCAGTGAGCATCGTGATCGGGTCGCCGACGACGTCGTCGCGCGCGGCGTCGAGCGTGACCCGGCGCACGAGACCGCCGTCGCAGCACGCGCCGAACAGCAGATCGCCGTCACGTCCGGCGAGGCCGCAGCCGTCGCAGAAGGCGGCGCCGGTGATGCCGATCGTGTTCGAGAAGGTGACCTCGGGCTGGCGGCGCGGCGCGGGTCCGTCCTGGTTCGTGTCGGGACAGTCCTGATCCGGTCCCCAGGCGTAGTTGCCGCCGGGCCGCACGTCGTTGATCTCGTCGTTGCACTCGGGGCCGTTCTCGGTCTCCCAGAGGTTCTCGGTCTCGGGGTCGAACGTGAAGCCGAAGGAGTTGCGGATGCCGTAGGCGAAGATGCGACTGCGCCGCCCTCCGATCATCGGGTTCGTGCCGGGTACCGAGCCGTCGGGGTTCATGCGCAGGATCTTGCCGCGCAGGTTCCCGGTGCGGTCCTGAGCGTTCCTCGCGTTGTGGCCGTCACCGACGATCGCGTAGAGCTTGCCGTCGGGGCCGAACATGATGCGGCCGCCGTTGTGGTACGGGCTGGAGCTCGCGGGGGTCGTCAGGATCGTCGTGAGTCCCGCGCCCCTCGCCTCCCCGGTCACGGATCCGCACGATCTGGTTGCGGAGCTTCCCTTTCACGGTGCGGGTCACGTAGACGTAGACGAACGGCTTCTCGGGCCAGCGCGGGTGCAGCGCGACCCCGAGCGCGCCGCGCTCGCCCGCCCCGCTCACCCCGCGGATGCGGAAGAACAGGCGGTCGAAGTCCGTCGTCGGGTTGCGGAAGCGGACCTCACCCGTCGCCCGCTCGAGGTAGACGATCGTGCCGTTGGGCGTGAACGTGAACGCGGCGGGCCCGTTCAACCCGCCCGCCACCTTCACGGTGTCCACGCCGCCTCCGGCCGCGGCGGGGCCGGCGGCCACGGCGGCGATCAGGGCGGCGGTGAGCGCGATCGTCAGGGCTCCTGCGAGCGTCTTCGCGGCTCGGATGTGCATCGGGTCCTCGGCCTCCTCATGAATCCTCGGCTCGTGCGTCATCGGTGGGTCGGCGGGCCTCATGCCGGCCTCAGCCGGTAGATGCCCTGTCCGTCGCTGAAGTAGATCCGACCGTCGGGTGCGACCTCCATGGAATACACCGCGCCGTCGTGGTTCGTCAGGGGAACTTCGGCCGGCGGGCCGGCGAACGACCAGCGCCCGGGCGTGAGCGGGACGTGCATCACCGGCCCGACGGTCGCCTTGCAGGTGCCGTTCGAGCAGCCCGCGAGCATCGTGCCGTCGTAGCGAGCGCCGAGCCCGCACCGATCGCAGAACGCGACGCCGGTCGCGGCCACGGTCTCCGAGAACGTGAACTCGGGCATGCGCCGGGGCTCGGGTCCGTCACGGTTCGTGTCCTCGACCGCCGCTGGTGTGCCGCAGGCCTGTGACGGACCCCAGGCGAAGTTCCCGCCCGCCACGATGCGGTTCAGCTCGTCGTTGCACTCGGGACCGTTCTCGCTCTCCCACAGCCGCCCGGTGACCGGGTCGAACGCGAAGCCGATCGAGTTGCGATGACCGAACGACCAGACGGGCGAGGCGAACGGGTTCGTCGCGGGCACCGAGCCGTCGGGGTTCAGGCGCAGGATCTTCCCGCGTGGTTCGTCGGCGATCGTCTGAGCGGTGCCGGGGTCCTCGCCGCCGTCGCCGATCACGACGTAGAGCTTGCCGTCGGGGCCGAACGCGAGGCGACCGCCGTTGTGGTTGGCGCGACCGCCGATCGGCGAGTTCAGGAGCACCTCGCGCGAGACCGCCCGGCCGTCGCGGATGCGCAGGCGCAGCAGCTGGTTCCGCAGTTCGCCGCCGGCCGGGGCCCTCGAGACGTAGACGTAGACCCAGGGTTCACGCGGCCACCGCGGGTGCAGGGCGACCCCCAGCGCACCTCGCTCGCCGTCGCTGTTGACGCCGATGATGCGGTGCAGGAGCCGATCGCGGCCCGTGCGAGGGTCGAGCGAGCGCACCGCACCGGTCGCTCGTTCCAGGTACACGATGCGCCCGTTGGGAGCGAACGTGAACCCGACCGGCTGCTCGAGCTCGGCGACGGTCACCACGCGGACCGACGGCGCACCGCCGGCGAAGGCCGAGGCCACCGGCGTCGTCGCCATCGCGATCGCCGTCGCGGCGATGCCGAGCGTCCTGCGATGTCGTCGCGTGACCGATCCCTCCCGCGTGTGCGCCTCTGGGAGCATGGCTCCCGTGACGACGTTGCCTCCCTCGACGTTCGGCGTGTCGGCCCTCCGTTCTGAAGACCCACGCTTCCTGACGGGTCGCGGCCGGTACGTGGAGAACCTGCCGATCGAGGGCGGCCCTGCGCGCCGTGTTCGTCCGCTCCATCATGCCGCATGCGCGCCTGAACGCCGTGCAGGTCGATGCCGCCCGTGCGATGCCCGGCGTGGCCGGTGTGTTCACCGCCGCCGACCTCGACCTCGCCCGCCTGCCGGCGAGCGGCGTGGTGGAGGGCTCGACCGATGCGCTCGAGGGGCCCTTCGGCCGCGAGGCGCTGGCCCGCGACGTGGTGCGGTTCGTCGGTGAGGCGATCGCGGTCGTCGTGGCCGAGACCCTCGCGCAGGCCGAGGACGCTTCGGAAGCGGTCATCGGCGACTACGACCCCCTGCCCGCCGTGACCGACCCGGAGACGGCGCTGGACGCGTCGGCCCCACGCCTGTGGCCCGAGCATGGCTCGAACGTGGTCGCCTCGTTCGAGGCGGCCTGGGGTGACGACGTCCTCGCCGAGGCCGACGTCGTGGCGCGCGGGCGGTTCGTGAACCAACGCGTCGCGCCGGTGCCCATGGAAGGCAACGCGATCGCCGTGCAACCGCACGGCGACGGGTCGTTCACGGCATGGGTCTCGACCCAGGTGCCGTTCGACGTCCGCGACGACCTCGCCGACGCCCTCGGGGTGGAGAAGGACGCCGTGCGCACGATCGCCCCCGACGTCGGCGGTGGGTTCGGCGCGAAGCTGCAGGTCTACCCCGAGTACCTGGTGGTCGCCGCGGTCGCGGCGAGGCTCGAGCGCCCCGTTCGTTGGGTCGAGTCCCGGTCGGAGGGGCTCCTCGCGCTCACCCACGGCCGGGGGCAGGTGCAGTATGTCGAGATCGGCGCTCGACGCGATGGCACGCTCGTGGGTCTGCGGGCGGACCTGATCGCGGACATGGGCGCGTACCCGATCGGGGCCTTCCTGCCGAACACGACGCACGAGATGCTGGCGGGCGTCTACACGATCCCACGCATCGCCTCGAGGGGGCGCAGCGTCGTGACGAACGCGACGCCGATCGCGCCCTACCGGGGTGCCGGCAGGCCCGAGGCCACCGCGCTGATCGAGCGGGCGATCGACCTCGTCGCCGCCGAGCTCGGCATGGACCCTCGCGACGTGCGACGCCGCAACCTGATCCCCCCAGAGGCGTTCCCCTACCGGACGGCGTCGGGAACCGTGTACGACGTCGGCGAGTACGAGCGCGCGCTGGGCGAGGCGGAGAGGCTCGCCGGGATCGACGCCCTTCGCGCTGAGCGAGCCGCCCGGCGGGAACGGGGCGATCACATGTCGCTGGGCATCGGCGTCGCCACCTACGTCGAGATCACGTCGTTCAGCTCGAAGGAGTTCGCCGCGGTCGAGGCCCATCCCGACGGCACGGTCACCGTGACCACGGGGACCTCGCCGCACGGGCAGGGCCATGAGACGGCGTTCGCGCAGCTCGCATCGGGGGTGCTCGGGGTGCCGTTCGAGGCGATCCGGGTGGTGCATTCCGACACGGGACTCGTGAAGCGGGGGGCGGGCACGTGGGGCTCTCGCTCGCTGCAGGCAGGCGGATCGTCGGTGTTCGAGCGCAGTGCGGAGGTGCTCGAGCGGGCGCGAGCGCTCGCGGCGCATCTGCTCGAGGCCGATCCATCCGATCTCGAGGCGGCTCTCGGTGGCGGGTTCGCGGTGCGCGGCGCGCCCGACCGGTCCCTCTCGCTCTCCGAGCTCGCCAGCGCGTCGCAGGACGCGCCGACGCTGCCGCCGGGCATGGACACGGGGTTGCGCGCCGAGGGCGTCTACCGTGAGCCCGGCTCCACGTTCCCGTTCGGCGCGCACGTCGCCGTGGTCGAGGTGGACACGGAGACCGGCGAGGTTCGACTCGTGCGGCACGTGGCGGTCGACGACTGCGGCCGTGTGCTGAACCCCGCGTTGGTGGAAGGGCAGGTGCACGGGGGTCTCGGCCCAGGGCATCGCCCAGGCGCTCTACGAGGAGGTCCGATACGACGAGGCCGGCAACCCGGTCACGTCGACGCTCACGACCTACGCGATGCCGTCGGCGGTCGAGTTCCCACACTTCGAGACGACGCGCACCGAGACCCCCACGCCCGTGAACCCCCTGGGGGCCAAGGGCATCGGGGAGTCCGCGACGATCGGCTCCACCCCGGCCGTGCAGAACGCCGTGATCGACGCGCTCTCGCCGTGGGGTGTGCGCCACCTCGACCTGCCGCTCACGTCGGAGCGTGTCTGGGATGGCCCTGCACGCGGCACGAGCAAGGAAGCGGAACGCCGACCCCACTTCGTCGGTAGGCTCGCCGTCATGAGCGATCAACTTCCTGCCTGGGAACGTCGGTTCCGCGCGCCGGTCGTGTCCCTCCCCCGCTGGGCGCGATCGGCCCCCGAGCGCCTCGTCTTCTGGAGCACGGAGAGCGGCGTCTATCAGGTGCACGTCTGGGACCGGGCGACCGGTCTGCGACGACGGGTGACCGACCATCCGGTCGGGGTGACCGCCGGTGAGCTCACCCCCGACGGTGAGCGCGTGCTCTTCTGGCAGGACGAGACCGGCAGCGAGGCCGGCCAGTGGTACGCGGAGCCGTTCTCCGGTGGTGACGCGGTGCCGTTCCTCACCGGGGTGCCGACGGGCTGGAACCAGGGCCTCGCGCAGATGCCGGGGCTCGTGGCCGCCGCCATCAGCGACGCCGACGGCTTCGCGGTGTACGTCTCGGCCGACGGCGAGCCGGCGAAGGAGATCTGGCGCAGCACCGAGCACATCGGCATCGGGGGCTCGGAGTTCGGGCGTGGGGAGCGGGGCGGGCTCTCGGCCGACGGATCGATGCTCGCGCTCGAGCACGGCGAGCACGGCGACAGCCTGCACCCCGCGCTTCGGGTCGTCGATCCTCGGACCGGCGCGACGGTCGCCGAGCAGATCGACGACGGCATGGCGTTGCTCGCGTCGTGCTGGTCCCCGCTCGCGGGTGACCGACGGCTCGTCGTCACCCACGAGCGTGAGGGCGAGGAGCGTCCCGCGATCTGGGACCTCGCGAGCGGCGAGTGGACCGACCTCGATCTCGGTCTCGCCGGTCCGGTGGAAGCCGTGGACTGGTGGCCCGATGCCGCCTCGCTCCTCGTCGTGCACAACGACGAGGGTCGTGACCGCCTCTACCGATACGAGCTGGCGTCGGGCTCGCTGACGTCGATCGAGCACGCTCGCGGCACGATCGGCGCGGCGCGCGTGCGACCCGACGGCGACGTGTGGTTCCGGCTCTCGAGCGGGGAGCACCCCCCGGTCACGCTCGATACGGCCGGCGCCGACGTGGTGCGTGCCGACGGTGATCGCGCGCCGGCCGGCCGCCCGTTCCACTCGTGGCACTTCGACAACGGCGAGGGCGATCGGGTGCACGGCTTCTACGTCACGCCCGAAGGCGACGGGCCGTTCCCGGTGATGATGTTCGTGCACGGGGGGCCGACCGGGCAGGACACCGACGCGTGGGATCCCGAGGTGCTGGCCTACGTCGACATGGGGTTCGCGGTCGCCATGGTGAACTACCGGGGGTCCACGGGGTACGGGCGTGAGTGGCGCGACCGCCTGATCGGCGACGTCGGCGGCCCCGAGCTCGTCGACGTGAACGCCGGGCTGGCGGACCTCGTCGCGCGCGGCATCGGCGACCCCGCTCGCGCGGTCGTCGGCGGCTGGTCCTGGGGCGGCTACATCACGGTGATGGAGCTCTGCAAGCACCCCGACATGTGGCTGGCGGGTGTGGCCGGCATCCCCGTCGGCGACTACGAGCTCAGCTACGAGGACCTCTCGCCCGAGCTGCAGGCGTACGACCGGGCCCTGCTGGGCGGCACCCCCGACCAGGTGCCCGAGCTGATGCGAGACCGCAACCCGATCCATTTCGCCGACGATGTGCAAGGCGCCGATGATCTTCCTGATCGGGGAGAACGACTCTCGGTGTCCCCTGCGCCAGGCGATGGCGTTCGTCGACAAGCTCCGTGAGCGCAACCACCCGCACGAGGTCGTGCTGTTCGGCACGGGCCACGGCTCGAACGACATCGACGAGGAGATCCGCCAGATGCGAGCGATCCTGGGCTTCCTCGAGCGTTCCGTGCCCGGCGTTCGGATGCCGAGCGTCGAGCCATGACGATCCTGGTCACCGGTGCGACCGGCGCGATCGGCGCACGGCTCGTCGATCGACTCGTGGTCGAGGGCCGGGCGCCTCGGGTCGCGTCCCGTCGCCCGTCCACCCTGCGCGAGCGATGGCCCGACCTGCCGGCGGTCGAGCTCGACGTGCTGCGGCCGGCGACGATCGGACCGGTCCTCGAAGGCGTGACGGCCGCCTACTACCTGGTGCACTCGATGGAACCGGCGGCGGCCGGGGACTTCCGTGAGCGCGACGCGGAGGCCGCAGGGTTCTTCGGCGAGGCCGCGCGCGCGGCCGGGGTCGAGCGCGTGATCTACCTGGGTGGCCTGGGCCAAGACGATGCGGATCTGTCCGAGCATCTCGCGAGCCGGCACGAGACGGGCCGCATCCTCGCGGAGTCGGGTCCGCCGTTGCTCGAGTTCCGGGCCGCGATGGTCGTGAGCGCGGACAGCGCGTCGTTCACGATGCTCACCGACCTCGTGAACCGGCTGCCCGCGATGGTGGTGCCACGCTGGGTCGACACACCGTCGCAGCCGATCGCCGTCGACGACGTGCTCTCCTACCTCGTCGCCGGGCTCGAGACCCCGCTGGACGAGCAACGCACGGTCGTGGAGATCGGTGGTCCCGACGTCACGACCTACCGGCGCATGATCGAGACGGTTGCGGCCGAACGAGGTCGACATCCTCTGATCGTCGGCGTGCCGCTGCTCACCCCGCGCCTCTCCTCGTACTGGTGCGGGCTGACCACCTCGGTTCCGGCGGCGCTCGCCCGGCCGCTGATCGAGGGGATGTCTACGCCGATGGTCGTGCACGACGACGAGGCACGCCGACGGTTCCCGACGATCGAGCCGATGCCGTTCCGCGAGGCGCTCCGCCGCGCGTTCGCGGCGTCGTGATGGATTGCACGGCAATGACCGGGTGCGGAGAGGGGGCTTCCAACCAGGGCCGCCGTCGTGGCAGGATGACGATCGGTTCGGCAGCGACCGAGCCGGAGGGGGCGCGAGGAACCGGTGGGCGAGTACGTGCGGCGCCTGATGGCCGACGTCACGGCCAGGAACGCGAACGAACCTGAGTTCCTGCAGGCCGTCCAGGAAGCGGCCGGTTCGATCGAGCTCTGCGTCGATCGCTTCCCCGTCTATCGCGACGCAAGGGTGCTGGAGCGATTCGTGGAGCCCGAGCGCGTGATCACGTTCCGCGTCTCGTGGGTCGACGACCGCGGCCAGGTGCAGGTGAACCGTGGCTACCGGGTGGAGATGTCGAGCGCGATCGGTCCGTACAAGGGCGGCCTTCGATTCCACCCGACCGTGTACCTGGGCATGTTGAAGTTCCTCGCGTTCGAGCAGGTCTTCAAGAACGCGCTCACGACGCTGCCTCTGGGTGCGGGCAAGGGCGGCGCCGACTTCGATCCCAAGGGCAAGAGCGAGCAGGAGGTGATGCGGTTCTGTCAGGCGTTCATGACCGGGCTCTATCGCCACATCGGGCCGAACACCGACGTGCCCGCGGGTGACATCGGTGTCGGCGGCCGCGAGATCGGCTACCTGTTCGGCCAGTACAAGCGCATCACGAACGAGTTCACCGGTGCGATCACCGGCAAGGGGCTCGAG
Source organism: uncultured Actinomycetes bacterium (assembly GCA_963825685.1). Taxonomy (GTDB): domain Bacteria; phylum Actinomycetota; class UBA4738; order UBA4738; family HRBIN12; genus JAOUEA01. The sequence continues at coordinate 195,671 of CAWGUD010000016.1, forward strand.
ACCGGTGGCTCGCTGATCAGACCGGAGGCGACCGGCTACGGCGCCGTCTACTTCGCCCAGGAGATGCTCGGGACCCGCGACGACTCGCTCGAGGGCAAGACCTGCCTCGTGAGCGGCTCGGGCAACGTCGCCCAGTACACGGTGGAGAAGCTGATCCACCTGGGGGCGAAGCCGGTGACGCTGTCGGACTCGGGTGGCTTCGTCCACGACCCGGACGGCATCGACGCCGAGAAGCTTGCCTGGGTCATGGATCTCAAGAACGAGCGCCGCGGCCGCATCATGACCTACGCGGAGCGGTTCCCGACCGCGACGTTCACGCCCGCCGATCCGTCGGACGACCACAACGCGCTCTGGGAGGTTCCTGCCGACTGCGCGTTCCCCAGCGCGACCCAGAACGAGATCAACGGCAAGGATGCGGCGAACCTGATCTCGAACGGGGTGTTCCTGGTGAGCGAGGGAGCGAACATGCCCACCGAGCCCGAGGGCATCGACCAGTTCGTGACGGCGGGGGTGCTCTACGGACCCGGGAAGGCGGCGAACGCGGGCGGGGTCGCGGTCAGCGGCCTCGAGATGTCGCAGAACGCGATGCGCCTGTCCTGGACCCGTGAAGGCGTCGACCAGCGATTGCGCGAGATCATGCGGCGCATCCACGAGCAGTGCCGTGACACCGCCGACGAGTACGGGGAGCCCGGCAACTACGTGCACGGGGCGAACATCGCCGGGTTCCGCCGCGTCGCCGACGCGATGCTCGCCCAGGGCGTGATCTAGCGGGCGGGGTGGGGTCCGCGACCCGCTGCTAGCGTGGGTTCATGCCGGACTGGTTGCTCGTGGTGACCGCGATCCTGGTCGGTGCGCTGATCTGGCGCATCGGCATCGCGTCGTTGCGCGTGTTCTCGCCCGATCCCGACGAGGTGCCCGCGCCCGCCGAGGCCGAGGACGTCGAGGCGCTCGAGGTGTACTTCGTGTGCGGGGAGTGCGGTACCGAGCTCAAGGTGTCGCGGCTCGGTGAGATGCAGGTTCCCCGTCACTGCGGGGAGAAGATGCAGGTCGAGCGACGGCCTGCGGGCATCTGAACGGCGGCAGGTTTTCCACCGACGTTCCACCGCGCGCGGCACGTTCTCGAGGGGTTGTCCACCGGTCCTTCACCTGGTTCTCCACATGACGTGACGACGGAGGGAACGGTGGGTGGATCCGCAGGTGTCCGTCCACAGCGGTGGGAAACCTGTGGACGGATCACACGCGTGTGATTCGGTGAGCGTCCTCAGTACCAGAAGCTGGTGCCGACGAAGCCGGCGCCGAGGATGCCGAGCCCGATCCAGAGCCAGACCGACGAGGCGGTGCCGTCGGTGCCGGGGATCAGCCCCATGTAGTTGGCGACGATCACGATGACCCCCAGCGCCATCAGCGTGATCAGAAGCGGGCCGTACCAGCGCGGGCTCGACCGGTGGCGTTTCTTCGGCTGCTGTGGCGCGGCGCGGTAGCGCGGGGTCTTCTTCCTCTGGCGTCCCTTGGAAACCGGCATCTCAGCCCGAGATGGTACCCGGCACGAGGCGCAGCGAGGGCGACCGTCGCCGACTCGACCGCGGCCTCGCTGAAGGGCAGCGGGTGGGTCTGGCCGGCGAGCCACAGCGGCGCCTGGTCGTTCCAGTGCGGGCTCGCGGGATTCCCGCTGTTGCCGGCGGGCAGCACCCCGACGCTGCGGTCGAGGTCGGCCAGGTCGTAGACGGCCCGCCACGACGGGATCACCGCCGCCGGATACCCGTCGCGCGCGTCCACACCCGTCTGCAGCACGGTCTGGTCGTCACCGCCGACGCCCGCCTCGAGCGCCACGAACAACGTCTCGAACCCCGGGATCGCGGCCAGCGGATGTGCGAGCGCGACCCGGTGCAGATCGCCCCAGCGCCAGGCGGCCCGGTCGTCGCCGAACACCGCCCGGAGCTCGGCGACGGCCGCGCCGAGCGCCTCGGCGAGCAGTTCCGGGTCGAGCTCACCGGCGCGGAGCATGCGGGGGAGCGCACCGCACTGGAACGGCTCACGCCACGCGAAGTAGCGGCGGAACAGCTCGTCGCCGAGCGTCGGTGAGAGCGCCAGGCGCGCGATGTGCGAGCACCAGACCTGGTAGATCGCGGCGGCATCCGACGTCGCGGTCAACGAACCGTCCCACGACGCCACGAGGCCGACCGCCCACGCCAGCTCGCCGTCGTCCACGGGTCCCAGCCGCTCGAGCAGCAGGCCGACGTTCTCGATCGCGGCGAGCGAGACGACGTCGGTCTGCAGCCCCGCCATCGTGGCGACGCCGTGATCGTCGCGGGCGGCCAGGACCTCCGCGATGCGCCGAGCCCGGAGCGAGGGGTGGAAGTCGTGACCGATCAGGTGCGGGTAGTCCTCGTCGTGCATGCGATGGTTCGCCGTCACGAGGAACCCCCGCGCAGGATCAGCGCCCCACGGCAGCTCAGCGGGCGGTACGTGGCCGTTCCACCCGTACCCGTCGGTCCAGCCGAGTGCGGGCACGGTGCCGTCGCCCTTCGAGCGCATCGGGTAGCGGCCCGTGCACGCGTAGCCGATCGTGCCGTCCACGTCGGCGTACACGACGTTCTGGCCGGGGCAGGCGAGCCCCTCGAGCGCCGCGGCACGGAAGGTCTCGAACGATGCGGCCTGGGCGACGTCGAGCACGAGCGAGGGCCTGATGCCGTGCTCGAGGCCGACCCACGAGAGGGCATAGCTCGGTTCGTCGGGCAACGGCGCGTACTCGGGTCGCAGCGATCCGGAGACGAACGTGTCGAGCAGCGGTCCGTGGCGCGTCTCCAGGACCTCGAGCGAGACAGGGTGCTCCTCGCCGCGCACGACGATCTCCTCCTGATGCACGGTCAGGGGTTCCCACCCCCCGGCGTGTTCCGCGGCCGTGCGCTCGGGGTCCAGACGCTCGGCGAACAGATCCTGCACGTCGCCGCTGACGTTCGTGACCCCCCAGGCGTGGTGATCGGTGCAGCCGAGCAGCACGCCGGGGGAGAACGGCAAGGACACGCCTCGCGCCCGGTATCCGGGCGCCGAGAGGTGGCATTCCATCCAGATGCCGGGCTGCATCGCGAGCAGGTGAGGATCGTTCGCGAGCAGGGGCGCGCCGGTCGAGGTTCGGCCTCCCGCCACCACCCAGGCGTTGGAGCCCTGTCCCTTCGCGCGTGGCGCCGCGTCGAACAGGGCGCCGGCGAGGGCGCCCGGCACGAGCTCGGGGGGATCGGTCGGCAGGGGCGGTAGCAGCCGGGCGACCACGTCGTCACCGCCCGCATCCCCGATCCACGCAGCGGAGCAGCTCCGTGTCCCAGTTCCCCGAGAGCCCCCATGCGAGCAGCACGAACGCCGACGCCCACACCGCCTCGTCGTCGGGGACCCACGGCGTCGTGTCGAGCAGCGTGTACTCGAGCGGTGCGGCGGGCATCGCGTCGACCCACGCCCGAACGCCCGCTCGGAACCGCGCGTGCATGGCCGTCGATCGATCGTCCCAGGCGGCCGCGATCCGAGCGCCGGCCCGGTGGAACCCGACGGTGCGCGCGAGCCGGTCCTCGTCGAGGGTGCGCTCGCCGAAGAGCTCGCTGAGCCGTCCGTTGGCCGCGCGAAGGGTGAGCTCGAGCTGGAACAGCCGTTCGCCGGCGGTCACGAGCCCGTGCGCGAACCAGAGATCGTCGAGCGATGCCGCCTCGATGTAGGGCACCCCCCAGGCGTCGCGGCGCACGGTGACCGGTTCGATGAGGCCCTCGACGCGGACCTCGCCCTCGGTGGGGAACAGCGCCGAGGCCGCCATCGCGCGCAGGCCGGCCATCGGGTCGGGTGTGTCGCTCACGCCGGGTCGTCCCTGATGTTGCCGAGCCAGCTCTCGTAGAGGCCGGCGTAGACGCCGCCCATCGCGACGAGCTCGTCGTGGGTGCCCCGTTCGACGATCTCGCCCCTGTCGAAGACGAACACGCGGTCGGCGTGTTCGGCGGTGGAGAGCCGGTGCGCGATCGTCACGGTGGTGCGGCCGGCGGAGAGCCGCCTGAGCGCTTCCGTGATGCGCGCCTCGGTGGCCGGATCGACCGCGCTGGTCGCCTCGTCGAGGATCAGCAGGCCCGGGTCGGCGATCTGGGCCCGCACGAGGGCGATCAGCTGCCGCTCGCCCACCGAGAGCTGCTCGCCGCGCTCGCCGGCTCGCGTGTCCAACCCGTCCTGGAGCGCGCGCACCCACTCGCCGAGCCCCAGCTCTTCGAAGGCTGCGTCGACCTCGCGGTCGGTGGCCCCCTCGCGCCCGACCTTGACGTTCTCGCGCACCGACCAGTCGAAGAGGAAGCCGTCCTGCGGCACCATGCGGATCGCGACCCGGCGCGACGACGGGTCGATCTCGCGCAGGTCGGCGCCGCCCACCTCGATCGAACCGATCCGAGGGTCGGCGAGGCGGGTCAGCAGCTTCGCGAACGTCGTCTTGCCGCTCCCCGTCTCGCCCACGATCGCCACGTGGGCCCCGGCCGGGATCGCGACCTCGATGTCGCGCAGCACCGGCGGTCCGCCGCGGTAGCCGAACGTCAGGTCGTTGACCTCGACGTCCAGCGCGCCGTGGGTCGGCAGCCGAACCCCGTCGGTCGGCTCCTCGATCTCGATCGGCAGGTCGAGCACGGCGAGGATCTTCCGCCACCCCGCGATCGCGGTCTGGGTCTCGGAGTAGATCTCCGGGAGGTCCTCGAACACGCTGAGGAAGACGTCGCCCAGGAACAGGAACGCCGTGGCGGTGCCGAGGGTCAGGCCCCACTCCGGGCCGAACAGGGCGCCCACGGCGATCACGACCGCCAGGGTGAGCGCGTAGAACACGCTGGACATCGGCCACAGCGTCGCCGCACGCAGGTGCGCCTTCACCTCGGCGTCGTAGCGGCGCCCGATCGCGCCCGTGACCCGCGCGTGGATCGTGTCGTCCAGCCCGTAGGCGCGCACGACCGCCGCGCCCATCACGCTCTCGCTCACCTCGCTCAGCATCTCGCCGACGCGCGTGCGTGCGGCATCGAACGCCGCCGACAGACGAGCCTGCATCGAGCCCATGATCACCACGAGCGGCACCATCAGCAGCACCACGACGATCGAGAGCTGCCAGGAGTAGACGAGCATCACGCCGAGCGCCGCGAACGCCTGCACGAACGAGATCAGCCACGCGATGCCGCCGTACTCCGTGAACTGCTGCAGGGAGTCGGCGTCGGCGGTCACACGGGCCACGAAGACGCCACGCTTCTCCTCGCTCTGCTCCGCGATCGAGAGTCGGTGGATGTGCGCGAACGTGCGCACGCGCAGGTTCATCAGCGCCTCCTCCGAGGCGCGCACGAGCCGGCGCCCGGCGGTGCGCGCCGCCAGGAACGCCACGATCACCAGCAGGAACGCCAATGCGCAGATGCCGTAGACGAACCTCGGTTTGAACTCGGGCGTGAAGCCGTGATCGAACACCTGCTGCACGAGGATCGGGGTGACGAGCGAGATCGCGGTGATGCCGAGGGAGACGACGAGCGTGAAGCCGAGGCCCTTGCGCAGCTCGGGGCTCTCGCGCACGCCGCGGCGGAGCACGGCGAACGAGCCCTTGAGCTCCTCGGGGACCGGCAGGTCGTCGTCCAGCCCACGCAGGCGCGTCAACTCGGCGCTCATCGTTCACCTCGTTCGTACGCGCGGATGATCGCCGCATAGCCGGGCTGCGTCTCGAGCAGCTCGTCGTGGGAGCCGGTCGCCTCGACCCGCCCGCTCCGCAAGAAGATCACGCGGTCCGCGAGCCGGATCGTCGAGAGGCGATAGGCCACGACCACCAGCGTCGTCGACAACTCACGACGGAGCGCCCCGAGGATCTCGGCTTCGATCGAGGGATCGACCGCGCTCGTCGCATCGTCGAGGATCAACAGCCGAGGCGTGCGCACCAATGCCCTCGCGAGCGCCACGCGCTGCCGTTCGCCGCCCGACAGGCTGAGGCCGCGCTCGCCGACCACCGTGTCGTAGCCGTCGGGCAGCGCCCGGATGAACCGGTCGCACGCCGCGATCACGGCCGCGTGCTCGACCTCGGCATCGCTCGCCCCCGAGTCCAGGGCGATGTTCGACCGCACGCTCTCCGCGAACAGGAAGCTCTCCTGGAACACGACCGCGACCGCGCCGCGCAGCGACGCGACGTCGACCTGGCGCAGGTCCACTCCGCCGATCTCGACGTGTCCCTGGTCGGGGTCGACGAGGCGCACCATCAGCTGGGTGAGCGTGCTCTTGCCGACGCCCGTCTGGCCGACGATCGCGACGGACTCACTGGGCGCGACCTCGAACGTCACCCCCTCGAGCACCGGGGACTGCTGCTCGTACTCGAGTCGCAGGTCGTGCACGTGCAGGCCCAGCGGACCCTCGGGCAGCGGCGTGCCTTCCCTCACCGGGGTGACCGTCACCGGCTCCTGGAAGACCTCCTCGATGCGGTCGTACCCGACGACCGCGCGCGGGAGCTCGGCGAGGATCCAGCCGATGAACCGCATCGGCCACGCCAGCAGCTGGAAGAGCGCCACGAACCCGATCAGGTCGCCGAGCGTGATGTCGCCCGTGGACACGCGCCAGGACCCGACGGCGAGCAGCAGCACGATCGCGAGGGTCGGCAGGGCGTCGAGGGCGGCCTCGAACGTCGCCCGGATCGATCCCGAGCGCACACGCTCGTCACGGAGTTCCCGGGCCTTCTCGAGCAGCCGCTGGGTCTCGGCTCGCTCCCTGCCCAGCGTCTTCACGACGAGCGCGCCGTCGATGGACTCGTGCGCGACCGCGCTGACCTCGCCGATGCGCTCCTGCGCCAGGCGGGTCGGCTCCTCCATGCGCCGGGCGAAGATCTGGTTCATGATCGCGAGCGTCGGGAACACGAACAGGCCCACGAGCGCGAGCACCGGGTCGGTCGTCAGCAGCGCGATCAGGGCCAGACCCGTCAGCACGATCACCCCCATCGCGAACGGCACGGGCCAGAAGACGTCGACCGCCGCCTTCACGTCGGCCTCCATGTGGGCGAGCAGCTCGCCGGTGGGGGTCTCGCGGTGGTAGCGGAGCGAGAGCGAGCGGTAGCGCTCGGCCACCCTGGTGCGCAGGGTCGCCATCACGCGTTCGCCGGCCACGCCCGAGTAGTAGCGGCGCACCATGATGCCGAGCGCGCGCCCGATGCCGCCGAGCATCAGGCCGCCGACGGCGAGCCAGACCTTGGAGGTGTCGAGGTCCCCCTCGAACGCGGGCGTGAGCACCTCGTCGGTCGCACGCGCGAGCGCCTCCGTGAGCCAGAGCGAGGCGAAGGCGAACAGCACGGCGCCGGCGACCGCGGCCGCGAACGGCTTGGGGTGCATGCGCACGTAGGACACGACCAGCCGCACGCCGCGGCGGAAGATCGCCCGGTCGACGGTGGGCGTCGATGTGGATGTCGCTACCTGCATGGTGAACCCTCACGAGGACGGAGGCGGGCGCACAGCACGAACGCCAGCCCACGCATGGTACGAACCGCGCGAGCCGGCGCCCGTGGTACGAGGTCAGCGGCGACGAGCGCCGCGGCCTCAGATGGCTGGCTGGAAGGTCAGGCTGCCACGTTCACGAAGACCTGGCTCACGCCTGTGCACAGGAAGCCGTCGGATGCCTCGGGATTGTTGTCACCGTCGTCGACCCAGGCGCCGGTCACACCGATCACTCCGTAGTCACCTGGGGTCGCAGCGGCGAGTGCCTTCAGACCCACCTCGACCATCACGTCCTTCTTGGTCTTGTCGCGATCGTTGACGGCCGACGGCGTCCGGAAGCCCTTCCAGGTCAACCCCGTGGCATCGGCGAGGTTGAATCCGTTGGACTGGCACTGGTCGCCGATGATGGTCTCGAGTCCCGGGGCCGTCGTCAGCGGGTACGGACCCCCGAAGGCGCCATTCGTTCCCCATGTCCCCTTGGTGATTCGGAGGTCTGTGTCGGCGACTCCGACGAGGAAGAACTGGTGGGCGGTGTCATCCCCTCCTGAGCGAGCCGGATGGATCTGGAACACAGCCTTCGTGCCCTTGCCACCTGCGGTGATCTGGTTCGACTTGATCCAGAAGCCTTGAAGCAGGAAGCACGAGCTCAGCATCAACGCCAGCGGGACCGCGATCAGTCCGAACAGTGCCTTCTTCCTCATGACGAAGTCCTCCCCCTCGTTGGTGCGAACGCGACGCTCGATGCTCGCACCCCCGAGGGGTCGACGCAAACACGCTGTTCGGACGCCCAGTCGCTCAGATGCGGCGGCGGTAGCGCACGATCGCCAGCGGGGCGAACACCCCGACCAGGATCGCGATCCACACGATCGTGCCCGTGAGCCAGCCTTCCAGCGGCAGGCCCAGCATCAGCGCCCTCGCTGCGTTGATCGCGTAGGTGACCGGGTTGATCTCGGCGAAGGCCTGGAGCCACCCCGGCATGCTCTCGGTCGGGACGAAGGCCGAGCTCGCGAACGTGAGCGGCAGGATGATCATGAAGCCCCACGTGTTGACCGACTCGGTGCTGCGCGCCGTGATGCCGATGAACGCCAGCGGCCAGCACATCGCGAGGCCGAACGCGATGACCACGAGCAGTGCAGCCACGGCCTCGGCCGTCGACCCGCCGAAGCGGAACCCGAGGATCATCGAGAACCCCACGATGATCACGACGCTCCATGCGATGCGTACGCCGTCGGCCATGATGCGCCCGCCGATCACCGCCGAGCGCGCCATCGGCAGCGACCGGAACCGATCGATCACCCCTCGTGAGAAGTCGGTGTTGAGCGCCAGCGCGGTCGTGAAGGGCAGGAAGCACACGCTCTGGATCAGGATGCCCGGCAGCGCGAACTCCAGGTACTCGCTGCTCGAGCCGGCGATCGCCCCGCCGAAGACGTAGACGAACAGCACGAGGAACATGATCGGCTGGATCGTCATCTCGACGAGCTGCTCGGGCGTGGCCCTGATGTGCAGCAGGTTGCGTCGGGCGATCGTGAGCGTGTTCGTGATCACGTTGCCGTTGACGTGGGAGACGGGGACGGTGCTCATGAGGCCCTCCTGTGGTTCGAGAGATCGTCGTCGGTCGCGTCGCGCGGGTCCTCCTCGCCCTCGGCGACGTGCCCCGTGAGCGCGAGGAAGACCTCGTCGAGGCTCGGCCGCCGCAGCGACAGGTCGTCGACCGCGACACCGGCCTCCTCGAGGCGCAACACCGCCTGTCCGAGCGCCGATGAGTCTTCGATCGGGAGCATGACGACCTGGCCGTCGTTGAACGCCGACTCGCCCGTCTTCACCAACGGGGTCAGTGCCTTCTCGGTCGCCGGCAGGTCCTCGGGCATGATCGGCCGCGCGTGCAGCACGTGCCCACCGACGCGGCTCTTGAGCTGAGCCGACGTGCCGGCCGCGATCACGGTGCCATGGTCGATCACGACGATCTCGTCGGCGAGTCGGTCGGCCTCCTCGAGGTACTGCGTCGTGAGCAGCACCGTGGTGCCGTCGGCCACGAGCCGCCGGATCATGCCCCACAGCTCGAGCCGGCTCCGGGGGTCGAGCCCCGTCGTCGGCTCGTCGAGGTAGAGGAACGCGGGACGCCCCACCAGGCTCGCCGCGAGGTCGAGGCGGCGGCGCATGCCGCCCGAGTACGACTTCACGAACTTCCCGGCGGCGTCGGAGAGGTCGAAGTCCTCGAGCAGCTGCGTCGCGCGGCTGCGGGCCTCCGACGCCTTGAGGCCGAGGAGTCGCCCGATCATGACGAGGTTGTCCTTGCCCGAGAGCAGCTCGTCGACCGCCGCGTACTGGCCGGTCAGTCCGATCATGCGACGGACCTCTGCCGGATGCTCGACCACGTCGTGGCCGCCGACCGTCGCCCGCCCGGCGTCGGGCTTCAACAGGGTGGACAGCACCCTGATCGTGGTCGTCTTGCCGGCGCCGTTCGGCCCCAGCAGACCGAAGACGGTTCCCTCTCTCGCGACCATGTCGATGCCGTCGACCGCTCGTACCGCGCCGAAGGTCTTCACGAGTCCTTCCACGTCGATCGCTGCGTTGCCCATGTCGTACCCCTCCTCACGTGTGGTTCGAGATGCGTCGTTCGGTGAGACCCCCCTGGAACGTGAACATCATCGCTCGTGAACTGGCCATCCTCTGACCGGTTTCCGTGAGAAGGTTCGACCATGCGAGCCGACCGCCTCGTGGCAGCCCTGTTGATCCTGCAGGCGCGTGGGCGCGTGACCGCCGCCGAGCTCGCCGACGAGCTCGAGGTCTCCGAACGCACCGCCCGCCGCGATCTCGAGGCGCTCGCCATGGCCGGCGTTCCGGTGTACTCCCAGGCCGGACGCGGCGGCGGCTGGTCGCTCGTCGGCGGCGCCCGCACCGACCTGAGCGGTCTCACCGCGGCGGAGGCTCGCACGCTCTTCCTCGTCGCGGGGCCGTCCGCGGCCGCGACGCCGCAGATCAAGGCAGCATTGCGCAAGCTCGTGCGCGCCCTGCCCGAGCCGTTCCGTGCCGAAGCGGAAGCCGCCGCCGCCGCGGTCGTGATCGATCCGACGAGCTGGGATCGCACCCCTGCCCAGCCGCCGGAACACCTGGAGGTGCTGCAGCTCGCCGCCGTGGAGGCTCGTCAGGTACGGCTGGGGTACCAGGGTCCGGATCGTCCCGGCAGCGTCCGGGTCGTGCACCCGTTCGGGCTCGTGTCGAAGGCATCGGTGTGGTACCTGCTCGCCGGCACCGACGCGGGCATGCGCACGTTCCGCGTCAGTCGCGTCACGTCGGTCGAGGTGCTCGACGAACCGGTCGTTCGGCCCGAGGGGTTCGATCTCGCCGCCGCCTGGAACGACACCGTCGCTCGGCTCGACCGGGAACGGGCGACCTTCGAGGTCAAGGCGGCCGCCGAGCCCGAGGCGCTGCGATGGCTGCGCGGCGCGTTCGACCGACGTGTCACCGTCGGTGAGGAACGCCTGGACGGCCGTGTCGACGTGCGGATCAGGAGTTGGTCGGCGCATGCGGCGGCCTCGGACCTCGTCACGTTCGCGCCCTGGGTCGAGGTGCTCTCGCCCGACGAGGTCCGCGAGGAGCTGGCGGAACGAGGCGCCCACCTGACGCGGCTCTACGGCGGCGGCTGACGACGGCCGGCGTCCCGGCGGCTTGCTTGCTCAGCGCCGCCCGGGGATGATGCGCGACATGACCAGCCACCGACCGTGGTTCGACTCGTACCCGCCCGACGTGCCGCACTCGCTCGAGCCGTTCCCGAGGGAATCCGTCTATACGTTGCTGCGCAACGCAGCTGCTGGATTCCCCGAGAAGCCGGCGCTCGCGTTCTTCGGGGCCCACATGACCTACGCGAAGCTGCTCTCCGAGGTCGAGCGGTTCTCGGCGGTGCTCGCCGGGCTCGGGGTTCGCACGGGCGACCGGGTGGGCATGATCCTGCCGAACTGCCCGGAGTACGTGATCGCGTTCTTCGCGTGTCAGCGGATCGGCGCGGTGGCGGTCGGCAACAACCCCTTGTACACCGAGCGCGAGCTCGAACACCAGATCAAGGATTCGGGCGCGAAGGTGATGATCGTGCTCGACCAGATCTACCACCGGTTCGGTCAGATCCGCGACGATGCCGGCGTACAGGAAGTGATCGCGGTGAAGCTGAACCACTACATGAAGCCGCCGATCAAGTGGCTCGCGCCGCTGAAGTTCAAGTCGGACGCTCGCAAGCACGGCACGCCGCTGCCGTTCATCCCGACCGATCATCGGGTGCGGTGGTGGGCCGACGTGATGGGTCAGGCTGGTCCGGTGCCGCCCGAGGCGGTCGTCGACGATCCGGTCTCCGAGGTGGCGGCGCTGGTCTACACGGGCGGGACGACGGGCCTGTCGAAGGGGGCGATGCTGTCGCACTCGAACCTCGTCTCGAACGCCCTGCAGGCGTCGGCCTGGCTCAACGTCGTGCGCCAGGGCGAGGATGGCATCGTCGCGGCGCTGCCCTTCTTCCACTCGTTCGGCACGCTCGTGATGGATTTCTCGATGACGAAGGCCGCGAAGCTGATCCTGTTGCCTCGTTTCGAGATCGACATGGCGCTGAAGGCGATCTCCAAGGAGAAGCCGACGTTGTTCCCCGGCGTGCCGCGCATGTACATCGCCCTGAACCAGGACCCGCGCACCCCCAAGCACGACCTCGCGTCGCTGAAGGCGTGCATCTCGGGCGCGGCCCCCCTGCCGATGGCGGTGGCGAAGCAGTTCGAGGAGATCACGGGCGGCGCGACGGTCGTCGAGGGATACGGCTTGAGCGAGTGTTCCCCGGTCACCCACGCCAACCCTTTGGTCGGCGAGCGCAAAGAGGGGTTCATCGGCATGCCCCTGCCCGACACCGACGTGAAGCTCGTCGATCTCGACGAGCCCGACCGGGAGGTGCCCCAGGGTGAGCGCGGCGAGATGTGCATCAAGGGCCCGCAGGTGATGCTCGGCTACTGGAACCGCCCCGACGAGAGCGGCCTGGTGATCCGCAACGGATGGCTGCATACCGGCGACGTCGCGATCATGGACGAGCAGGGCTACTTCAAGATCGTCGATCGCATCAAGGACATGATCCTGGTGTCGGGCTTCAACGTGTACCCCACCGAGGTGGAGGCCGTGCTCTTCCACCATCCGAAGATCCTGAAGTGTGCGGTCGTGGGCGTGCCCGACGACACGACGGGCGAGCGCGTGAAGGCGTTCATCGTGCTGAAGCCGGGTGAGACCGCGACCGCCGACGAGATCGCGCAGTGGTGCCGCGATCCCGACCAGGGCCTCACCGGCTACCGCGTGCCGAAGGAGATCGAGTTCCGCGAGGAGCTGCCCGAGACGCTGATCGGCAAGGTGCTGCGCCGCGTGCTGCAGGACGAGGAGAGGAAGAAGCGGGAAGCGGCCGGCTCGCCGTGACCGCGGCCGATCCGCTGCCGATCGACCTCGGAGAGGGCGCCCTCGTGCGCCGGTACGTGTTGGGTGATCTCGACGCGATCTGGGCGGTCGCCGCCGCCGAGCGTGAGCGCCTGGGGGAGTGGATGCCCTGGGTCGAGCAGACGACCTCGATCGACGTGCAGCGTGTGTGGCTCGAGAAGGTGGCCGGCGAGCCCGAGGGGTTGGAAGGCTGCGGCATCTTCGTTGACGACGAGCTCGCCGGCGGGGTCGGGCTGACGTGGGACGGGTACGCCATCGCGGGTGAGATCGGTTACTGGACCCGGGCGCCGTTCGAGGGGCGAGGGCTGATCACGCGCTCGGCCCGGGAGTTCACCCGCATCGCCTTCGAGCACGTCGGACTCAACAGGGTCGTGATCCGTGCGGGTGTGGGCAACGTGCGCAGCCGGGCCGTGCCCGAGCGACTTGGCTACGTCGAGGAGAGCGTGGAGCGCGGCGGCGGCCGGGGGCTCGGCGGCTACTACGACATCGTCGTGTACTCGATGCTGGCGGAAGAATGGCGCGACCGCCCGCGGTGACCGCTTCAGCCGGGCTCGGCGACGGCCTCCCGCCCTCGGTAGTGACGTCGGTGCAGGTACGCCGCCACCCCGCCCGCCGGCAACGGCAACCAGAACGACACGAGCCGATAGGCGAGGACCGCCAGCACCGCGTCGCCGGCCGGCACGCCCGCGAGCGTCAGCAGTCCGGTGAGGCCCGCTTCGACGAACCCGAGGCCGCCCGGCGTGATCGGGATCATCGCCAGCACCATCGACGCCGAGTACGCGAGCAGCACGAGCGTCGGACGTGGTCGCGACCCGACGGCCGTGATCGCCGCCAGCAACGCCAGGTAGTCGAAGAGCCAGTTGCCGAGCGAGAACAGCAATGCCTTCCACCACGTGTCGCCGAGCGCGTCGCGGATCTGGTCTCGTTGCACGACGAGGCGAGCCGGCAGGTCCGTCACGGCCGGCTTCCCTCGCTGGAACCGGTTCCGCAGCCACTGCGCGCCACGCCCGATGCGACGCAACAGCCGGTCGTGGAACAGCAGACGCCAACCGAACACGAACGCCGCGACGAACACGACGCCTCCCAGCCACGCGGCCTGGGCGAGTCCTCCCGGAACAGGCCGGCCGAGCAGCGCCGCCGGCACGGTGAGCAGCGGCAACATGAACAGCGTGCCCGTGCTGATCAGCGACGCCGCGGTGAGCGCGGTCGCCACGCGGGCGCCGTCGACGCCGGAGTCGGTCAGCATGCGCCACTGCAGGGCCCCGCCGGCCGCAGCTCCGCCCGGCACGACCCGGCTGAAGGCGTTCGCCGCGAGCTGCGCCGTCGCCACCCCGAACCAGCGGTCGGTGACGAGCGCGATCCGTTGCAGCCCCCAGATGCAGAAGAAGCTCAGGGCTTCCAACGCGAGCATCGCGACGAACCACGCCGGGTTCAGGTCGAGCAGCTCAGGCCACGTCTCGAAGACCGTGAGCAGGCTGGGCCACAGGATGTAGAGCGCGATCAGCGTGACGACCAGGAGGACCAGACGCACGACGATCGCCCTGCGCTTGGTCCGGACCTCGACCTGGACCTCGCCGAATGCCTCCTCGGCCGACCGCACGTGTGGGGGCTCCACGCGCGCGGCGTTGGGCGCCTGCGGCGAACGTGCATGGTCGCTGGTGTGATGTGCCATCCGAAGCCTCGGGCCGTTCGTCGTCTCGGCGTCGCAGACGCGTAGCCTTGCAGGAGCGTACGTGAGAAGTGCCGGAAGGAGGAACCGCCGATGGCGATGCTACCCGGAGCCACGTTCCGTACGATCGACGAGTCGCACCCGGGCGCGAAGCTCGCGACGGTGTTCTCGGCCCGGGCGCCGGCGTACGCCGCGTGGTACCTGCAGGACGGCGACGAGGCCCGTCCCTCGGCGGCCGAGGGCGTCGATGCGCTCACGGCTGCACATGCCCGAGCTGCTGCCCACCTACGAGGCGATGGTGCGTGAGGTCGGCGGCAACGATCCCGTCTTCGCCCGCATGTTCACGATGTGGAAGCCTCCGGGGGCGGCGATCGCCTGTTCGCAGGCCGTGCTGCAGGACGGTGAGCGAGGTCCACGCCTCGTGCGCAACTACGACTACCCGGCCGAGCTGATGGACGCCGTGATCCTGCGCAGCGCCTTCACGGGCGGCGCTGTGATCGGGGTGACCGACGCGGTCTGGGGGCTCTGCGACGGGATGAACGATCGCGGGTTGGCCGTCTCGCTGACGTTCGGTGGGCGGGCGTCGATGGGCGAGGGCTTCGGCGTGCCGATCGTGATCCGCTACCTGCTCGAGACGTGCGAGACGGTCGACGACGCGCGCGCCGTGCTCGCCCGCGTGCCGATCGCCCACACCCACAACCTCACGATCGTCGACGCGGCGGGAGGCCTGATCACCGCCTACCTGAACCCCGACCGTCCGCCGTCGTTCCGTCGATTGCCGATCGCCGTGAACCACCAGTGGGCGGTGGAGTCCTGGGACCCGGTACTCGCCGAGAGCACCTTGCAGCGGGAGTGGTGGCTGCTCCGCCTGCTCGACGACCCCGACGTCGACCACGAGCGGTTCCTCGGGGCGTTCCTCGTGCCGCCGCTGTACAGCCTCGCGCACGACGTGGGCCGGGGTACCGTGTACACGGCCGCCTACGACCCGTCCCAGGGCGACATCACTTACGCATGGCCGACGTTCAGGCTTCCCCTGCGGTTCGACTCGTTCGCCGAGAGCGAGCACGAGGTCGTGTTCCCGCCATCTCCACCCTCGGTGTAGGTTGGGTGCCGATGCCAGCCGAAGACGTCCCCTCGGAGCTCGCCGGAGCCGACGCCGCGCACGCGGCCTCGATGGAGACCGCAGAGGCGATCGAAGAAGCCGCGAAGGTGAACGACGATCCCGACGTGGCCGAGGTGCTCGACGACGCCGCGGTGAAGGCCGAACTGGCGTCCAGCCGTGTGGGCTGGCTGCGCGGGTTCCTGCACCGACGCTTCGGCACCGGTCGGACCTGACTCGACGACCTCGGCGAGGTTTGCCGACTGGCATGGATGGACAAGACACCTCCCAACATCCATGACCGCGCACCGTGCGCGCTGAGGGAGGGAATCATGTTGCAGACCGGTTTGGCGCTGCTCGCCCAGAACGGGGGGAATGAGGGTGCCACGGACACGATCCTGTGGATCATCGCGGCCGTGCTCGTGGTCGCGGGCATCTTCGCCATCGTTCGCGGGGCATTGCTCTGGGGCATCCTGCTGATCATCGGAGGCCTGCTCGTCGGCCCCGGTGGCGTGAGCATCCTGGACTGACGGAGGGGTCATGTTCCTTGCGCAGATCGACATCGAACAAGGTCTCGAAGAGGCATGGGCCGACGTGGTGACGTTCGCCCCGAAGCTGCTGGGCTTCTTCGTGATCCTGCTGATCGGCTACTTCGTCGCGAAGGCGCTCTCGAAGCTGGCTGACGCGCTGCTGGAACGGGTGGGCTTCGACGGCCTCGTGGAACGGGGTGCGATGCGCCAGGCGTTCGAGCGCAGCAAGACCGATCCGTCGGACGTGATCGGCGTGATCGTCTTCTGGCTCGTGTTCCTGATCGCGCTGCAACTCGCGTTCGGCATCTGGGGTCCCAACCCGGTCAGCGACCTGCTGGAGGGGCTGATCGCCTACCTGCCGAACCTGATCGTCGCCGTCGTGATCCTGGTGATCGCGGCCGTGCTCGCGAGGGCGTTGACCGAGGTCCTCGAGCCGATGCTCGGCGCGGTGCGCGGTGGCTCGGTGATCGCCAAGGGTGCGGGCATCGCGATCCTGGTGGTCGGGATCTTCGCCGCTCTCGATCAGCTGCAGGTCGCACCCGCGATCGTGACCGGGCTCTTCTACGCGCTGCTGGTCATGGTCGTCGGCTCGGCGGTCGTCGCGTTCGGCGTCGGGGGCATCCCGATCGCCCGTCGCTGGCTCGAGCGCTGGAGCCATTCGGCCGAGTCAACGGCCCGCGACGTTCAGGCCGAGGTCCAGTCACGAAGCAACGACGACGAAGTTGTGCCCGAGGTGGGCACCGGCACGCTCTAGCACCGACGACGAACGGAGGGATCACCATGGGTGAGCACGTGGACAAGGCGAAGGGAACGATCAAGGAGAACGTCGGCGACCTGACCGACGACGAGCGGCTCGAGCGCGAGGGCAAGATGGACCGCGCCGGCGCCGACGTGAAGGAGAAGGCAGGCGACGCGGTCGACACGGTCAAGGAGAAGGTGAACGACGCGCTCGGGCGCGACGACTGACGCAGGCGCTCACCGTGCCTTCGGGGGAAGTGTCCCCGTCGGCACGGTGAGCGCGCCGGGGAGGAGCCCACGTGAAGATCGAGACGCCACGACGCGAGATGCCCGAGGAACTGCCCGAAGGTGAGCGCCCCGAGGAGTTGCCGGAGAGCGAGGACGACGCGTTGGAGCGCACGCTCGAGCCCGAGAGCCCGGAGATCGGTCAGCCCGTGCCCGGCCCGACCGACGGCGAAGCCGACGACGCATGACTCGATCTTCGACCCATCCCTCGACCGACGAGCCCCTCGACCGGCCCCGTGACCAGGTGGTCGGCGCCCCGGGACGGTGCGACGCCAACTGCGTACATGTCATCGGCGGGCGAAGGACTGCTGGTCGGTATCCCTGCCGGATGGTGCTGGCCGAGCTCGTCCGCGACGACGGCGAGTCGATGTCGCGGGTCATCGCGGTCGGGGCCGCGCTGGTCTGCACGGCGATCGGAGCCTTGGTGGCGACGTACCCGAGCCTGCGGACAGCGGACCCCCACGCGACAGGGTCGTGATCGAGAGGGCCTGAGGAAGGCCTCGTCCCGAACGTGCGAACGGGCGCGAGGGCGTACCCTCGCGCCCGTTCTTGCCCGTACGTCGTGGATCAGGCGGTGGTCGCGGTGTCGGACCGTTCGATGGCGGTCCGCGCCGAGTCAGGGCTCGCTGGCTGCCACGGAGCCTGATCGCCGGTCGCACCCTGCCGGTCCTGCACGGAAGACTTCATCGCGCGGAGCTTCCCCACGATCTGGTCGTAGCGCTCCCGTCCGGCTCGGGTTCCCAACACGTAGGCTCCCCCACCGATCACCAGCGTGCGAACGATCCTGCCGCGGCGCTTCGGGCGTCTTCGTCTCCACGGTCACGTGCTCGTTCCGAGCCAGCGCATCGAGCGCGCGCGTCAGGGACCCACGCTCTTCGTGCAGGTCGTCCCGGAGCAGGCGCACCTCGTGCTTGAGACGGTCGTTCTCCCGATCCATCTTGTCCAGACGTGTCTCGTTCATGCGTTCCCGGGCTCGATCGCCGAGATCGCCCATGCGTTCGGCCATGCGACTCGCCATGTCGATCCTCCATCGCTCGTGCCGGGCGAGATGCCCGGTCGGTATGGGCGGGTTACCCAGGAGAGGCTCGGTCCACACGCGTCGTGGCCGCGGGACGAGGATCTCGGGCGGACGCCACCGACCTCGGCACCGAGACGACGTCGCCGATCACGAGCGTGGCGGGCGGGCCGATGCTCGCAGCCGCCGCGAGCGTGGGCAGGTCGTCGAGGGTGCCGACGACGGTGCGCTGGTCGTCGGTCCACGCCCACTGCACGACCGCGGCGGGCGTCGACCCGGGCCGCCCGGCGTCGATCAGCGTGGCGCAGGTCTCGGCCAGCCTCCCGGCCGACATCAACACGACGAGCGTGTCGGTGGCGGTCGCCATGCGAGTGAGATCGACGGTGTCCTCGGCGTGAGCGGTCGACCCGGTGACCACGGCGAAGGATCGTGCGATCGAGCGATGGGTCAGGGGGATGCCGGCCGCGGCCGGCGCCGCGACGGCGCTGGTGATGCCGGGGACGATCTCGACCGGGATGCCGGCCTCCTCGCACGCGAGCATCTCCTCGCCACCGCGCCCGAAGACGAACGGGTCGCCCCCCTTGAGGCGCACGACCACATGGCCGCTCGCGGCTTCCTGCACGAGCAGGGCGCCGATCTCATGCTGCCCCATCGCCTGGCGGCCAGGTTCCTTGCCGGCGTAGATGCGGCGGGCGCCGGGCGGGGCCAGGTCGAGCAGGGCCGGGGCGGCGAGGCGGTCGTAGACGACGACGTCGGCCACGGCGAGGGCCCTGGCTCCCTTCACCGTGATCAGCTCCGGATCGCCGGGGCCCGCACCGACGAGCACGACGCGCCCGGTCATGCCGGCGCCTCCTGCAGCAGACGCTCACGGAGCCTGGCGGCGAGCTCGTCGCCACGCCCTTCGCGCGCGAGGGTGGCCGCCTCGTCGAGGTCGAGCGCCTCGGCCCATCGCTGAGCCCGGGTCGCGAAGTCGGGCAGCGCCGGCATCGTCTCGGCGCGCACCGTGCGCAGGACCGCCAGGACCTCGGACCACTCCTCGCCGAAGGACGCCGATAGTTGCGCGCGCAACTTCTTCGCCAGGGCCGGTGACGCGCCTCCGGTCGCGATCGCCAGCACGAGCTCACCACGGCGCACGACGCTCGGCGCCGACCAGTCGCAGTTGGGGATGTCGTCCATCACGTTGACGAGCACCCGGCGGCAGCGGGCTTCACGGGCGATCGCGTCGCGTTCGCCGTCGTCGCGGCTCGCCGCCACCACGAGGAACGCCCCGTTCAGGTCGGCGGCGCGCCACGAGCGTCGTTCCACGGCGACGCCGTCGATCGTCTCGAGTTCGTCGAGGGCGTCCGCCGGACCCGAGGCCACGACCAGCACGTCGTCGGCACCGGCGGCGATCATCGCCTCGACCTTGCCCTCTCGTACGGCATCGGCGCCGATCACGACGCACCGTCGCCCCGACAGCTCGAGCATCACGGGATAGCCGAACGGCATCACGAGCCTCCTTCAACGGCGGCTTCCGCCTTCTCGCGATCGCTCCGCGACCCCGCGAGCTCCACGCTGCAGTGGATGCCGCATTCCTTCGCGGTGTCGTGCTCCCACCACCACCGACCTGCTCGTTCGGGTTCCCCCGGCTCGACCGGACGGGTGCACGGCGCACATCCGATCGAGGTGTACCCGTGGTCGAAGAGCTCGTGGGAGGGCACCTCGTGCGTGCGCACGTAGTCCCAGACCTGGTCGAGGGTCCAGTCGGCGAGCGGGTTCAGCTTCACGATGCCGCCGTGGTCGCGATCGAGCTCGACCTTGGCGATGTTGCGACGCGAGGCCCACTGTTCGCGGCGCAGGCCGGCGATCCACGCGTCGAGGGAGGCGAGCTTGCGCCGGAGCGGCTCGACCTTGCGCACGGCGCAGCACGCGAGCCGCAGGTCCACGCCGCGATACATCAGGTTCGGGCCTTCGCGGTTCACGAGCGAGGCGACCGCCGACGTGTCGGGGTACTCGAACTCGACGGCGATGCCGTAGCGTTCCCGGACCTCCTCGAAGAGCGTGTACGTCTCGGGTGGCAGTCGCCCCGTGTCGAGGGTGAACACCCGCACGGTGGGATCCAGCCGCCACGCCATGTCGATCAGCACCATGCCGTCGACGCCGCCCGCCGCGCTGATCGCGAGCTTCGGGTGGAAGCTGTCGAGCGCCCATCCGAGCAGCTCCTCGGCCCTCGAGTGCTCGAACCGCTGCGCGGCGTCGTGCACCCACGCGGCTTCCTCGTCGAGGACCGGCATCGCCGGCTCGTGCCAGGGTGCCCGCGGGTCGGAGTCGGCCATCAGCCCGCACCCCCGACGGTGATCGCGGTCAGCTCGAAGCCGCGCTCGCACGACTCGCAGCGCCATGCCGTCGTGGCGGCGTCGTCGGGCCGGATGTCCTGCTCGCCGCAGAACGGGCAGTAGAAGGGCACCGCGCGCACGCCCGTCATCGCAGCTCCCCGTGGGCGGCCGCCGGCTCCGCGAACCGCGCCAGCGCGTCGGCGTCGAGGCCGTTCACGAACGACGAGAACGTGTCGCCGTCGGCGCGTTGGCTGCCGTAACGGCGCAGCAGCAGCTCGAGGTAGTCGGCCGTGTCCTCGGCGTAGACCTTCACCCCGCGGACCTTGCGGCCGAATGCCGCGCCGTCGCCCATCGTGCCCCCCAGATGCACGAGGAACGCGTCGCTCTTCGTGCCGTCGGGTCTCGCGCGCAGCGCCGACATCAGTCCGATGTCCGCGACCTGGAACCGTGCGCACGAGTTCGGGCACCCGTTCACGTGGATCCGCACATCCTCGTCGAAGTCCGGCAGCCGAGCCTCGAGCTCGCTCGTGATCCAGGTCGCCCGGCCCTTGGTCTCGCCGATCGCGAGCTTGCAGAACTCGATGCCGGTGCACGCCATCGTCGATCGACGGAAGACGCTGCCGCGGGCTCGCAGGTCGAGCCCGTCGAGGTCGGCGACGAGCTCGTCGGCCCGGGATGCCTGCACGTCGACGATCACGAGCTTCTGCTGCGCGGTCGCCCGCACCGATCCCGACCCGAACGTGTCGGCCAGATCGGCGACGAGACGCAGCTGGTGCCCGGCGACGCGACCCGCCCGGGGGGCGAACCCCACCGACACCCGGCCGTCGCGTTGCGGCATCACCCCGAGGTGCTCCCGGGCCCCCATCGGCGCCGGCGGGGGCGGGGGTCCGTCGGCCAGGGGCCCGTGCTCGAGGAACTCGCGCTCCAGCACCTCGCGCACGCGTTCGGCGCCCCAGTCCTTCACGAGGAACTTCAGGCGGGCGTGGTTGCGCGAGCGCCGGTACCCGTACTCGCGGAACAACGCCGTGACCCCCGCCCAGACCTCCGGGACGCGCTCGCGGGGCACGAAGGCGCCGAGGCGCTGCGCGAACATCGGGTTCGTCGAGAGGCCGCCCCCCACCTGCAGGTCGTACCCGAGCTCGCCGCCGGGTCCGGCCACGCCCACGAAGGAGACGTCGTTGATCTCGTGGTTCGTGCATCCGGCGGCGCACCCGCTGATCGAGGTCTTGTACTTGCGCGGCAGGTTCGAGAACGCCGGGTCGCCGACGAACCGCTCGGCGACCGCCCGGACGTCGGGCGTCGCGTCGAACACCTCGTCGGCGGTGACCCCCGCGAGCGGGCAGCCGAGGATCACGCGCGGCGTGTCGCCGCAGGCTTCCTGCGTCGACAGGCCGACCGACTCGATGCGCTCCCAGATCGCGGGCACGTCCTCGATGCGGATCCAGTGCAGCTGCACGTTCTGGCGATCGGTCACGTCGGCGACGTCGCGGCCGAAGCGCTCGCTCGCCCACGCGATCGCCCGGAGCTGGTCGGCGGTCATCGCCCCGCCGTCGATGCGGATGCGCATCATGAAGAACTCGTCCTCGAGCTCCTCGGGCTCGGCGCTGCCGGTGCGCTCGCCCGGCACGCCCTGCGTGCGCTGCGTGTACAGCCCCCACCACCGCATGCGGCTGCGCAGGTCCTGCTTGCCGATCGATCGGAAGCCGCCGGGCGCGAAGATGCGCTCGATGCGCTCGCGGACGTTGAGCCCGTCGTCTTCCTTCTTGATCTGCTCGGCCGGGTTCAGGGGCTCGTGGTATCCCATGCCCCACTGCCCCTCGCCGCGAGGGCGCGGGGTTCGTGGGGCCGGGGTCGAGATGTCGGTCATGGGCATCGTCCGGTGCTGCCGGTCCGGGGAACGCGAAGGGCCGCCGATGGCGGCGGCCCGGGTGGTGCGGTGGTGAGTGGGGAAGGTCAGGTCCGCGCGCGCGGGTCGGCACTCGAGGCGCCGCAGGTCGCGGCCATGCCGCACAGGCGCGAGGGGATCATGGCCCCCACCAGCCCGGCCGTGCGCGTGCAGATCACGGTGATTCGTACCCCTTAGGTCGGATTTGCAGGTGCAACGTATCCGCGTCGCGGAACCGATGTCAAACCGCGTTTGCCGACCCGATCCGGAGGGAACCACCGACGCGTCCGACGAGGAGGGATGCGTGATGCCGCAGAAGGCGTGGAACGCGAAGCGGGAACGTCAGTACGAGCACATCAAGGAAGGATTGCGCGAGCGCGGCCGCTCCGAGGAGACCGCCGAGGAGATCGCGGCGCGCACCGTCAACAAGGAACGCGCTCGCTCGGGGGAGGCCACGACGAGCTCGCGCTCGTCCCGTGAGGACATCTCGAGCGGACGCCGGGGGGGTCTCCGCTCGCACCGAGGCGCCGGTGGTCGTACCCGGGATCAGCTGTATGAGGAAGCGAAGGATCTGAACATCGACGGTCGATCCCGGATGAACAAGGAGCAGCTGCTGCGAGCGGTGAATCGCCGCACCGGTCGACGAAGTCGGTGAGTGACGTGGCCGAGGGGGGGAGCAGCACGTCGACCCGGCCCGACGATGTGCCGATCGAGAGTCAGCGCCGGTTCCGAGCGATGCGTCGCGTCGGTGTCGGGGTCCTCGGGGTGCTCGTGTTGCTCGGTGTCGCGAACCTCGTCGGCGTGCGGGTCGGTCACGCATCCGCCGACGCCGACGGCACGAGCCTGGCGGTGACCTACGCGTCGGTCACGAGGCCGGGCCTCTCGACCCCGTGGAGCGTCGAGAGTCCGCCATGCCGGTGGCTTCCCGGGGCCGGTGTCGATCGTCACCACCAGCGGGTACTTCGAGTCGTTCGACTTCAATCAGTGGTACCCGGAGCCGTCGGGCACCACGGTTCGCGGTGACGACCTGGTGCTGACGTTCGAGCGCCCGCAGGGCGAGGTGTTCGAGCTCTCGTTCGACGGTCGTGCGACACCGACCTTCAACCTCGGCGCGAGCGCCGTCACCGCGATCGAGTCCGAGGGACTTCCCCCCTTGTCGGTGGAGTACCGAACGGTGGTGATGCCCTGATGGAGATCGTGCTGCGGGCGGTCGTGATCTACGCCTTCCTATGGATGCTCACCCGGGCGATCGGCAAGAAGGAGCTCGCCGAGATGTCGGCTTTCGAGCTCGTGCTGATCGTGACGATCGGTGACCTCGTGCAGCAGGGCGTGACCCAGGAGGACATGTCGGTGACCGGCGCCATGCTCGCGGTCGGCACCATCGCGCTGCTGGTCGTGGCCACGTCGTACGTGGGCTTCCGGTGGCGGGGCTCGAAGAAGGTGATCGAGGGCGTCCCGATCGTCGTGGTCGACGAGGGCAGGCTCCTCGATGAGCCGCTGGTGATGGAACGCCTCACGCCGGAGGAAGTCGTGTCGTCGGCACGGGAGCAGGGCATCGCCGACCTCGCCCTCATCCGCTACGGGGTGATCGAGCCCGACGGCACGTTCTCGTTCGTGCTGCGAGACGCCGAGGTGCGACACGCCCCGCCGCCGGAGAAGCCGAGCTAGCTCTGGTCCAGCAGATCCCGGGCGAGTCCCAGCACACGCTCGCGCTCGACGTCGTCGAGCCCGCGCAACGGGGCTCGCACGGCGGGGTCCACGAGCACGTCGCGAGCGACGAGCACCTCTTTGAGCGCGGCGTGGAAGGGGATACCAGCGAGCTCGTCTCGCAGACGGCAGACCTGGCTATGTGCGGCCTCGCTGCGCTCGTGCACGAGGGAGGCCGTGATCGCGGGGAACGCGGCGGCCAGGCCGCTCACGCTACCGACGGCGCCGGCCGTCATGCCTTGCAACGCGAGTGGCTCCGACCCGATGAAGACGTCGAGCCCGAGCCCGAGGTAGGGCTCGACGGCGGAGAAGGGCGAGTCCGAGACCTTCATGCCCACGACGTTGGGAGCCGACTCCCGCACCCGGGTCACGACGGCGAGCGGGATCGCGTAGCCGCTGCGGCCGGCGAACTCGTAGACGTAGAACGGCAGAGGATCCGCGGCGTTCGCCGCGCTCGCGAGGTGGCGCGTGAGCTCGTCGTCGTCGAGCGGGAAGTACGGCGGGGCGATCACGGCGACCGCCGCGGCGCCGATCTTCTGGGCGTGGGCAGCGAGCGCGACCGTGTCCCTCGTCGTCTGAGCCCCGGCGTGGACGGCGACGTCGAGGCCCTCGGGAGCGTGTGCCACGAAGGCTTCCGAGACCGCGCGACGTTCCGCGACGTCGAGGAGCACGCCCTCTCCGGTGGTGCCGCATGCGAGCACGCCGTCGACCCCGCCGTCGGCGAGGAACCGGGTGAGGCCCTCGATCGCGTCGACGTCGACGGCTCGCCCACCCTCACGCATCGGGGTCACGCTCGCCGCGATCGCCCCCTGCAGGCGTCGCATCATGGCCGGGAGTCTACGTGGAGGCGCGAGCCGACTCAGACGAGGTTGCGGAGCGCCAGCAGCGTGTTCTCGACCGGCTTCTCGGCGATCCGCCGCATGAACCACGGGTACCACGACGGTCCGTACGAGATCAGGGTGCGGATCGCGTAGCCCTCGCTCGCGTACCGCCGCTGCTCGTCGGCGCGGATGCCGTAGAGCATCGCGATCTCGAAGTCGTCGTGTCCCCCCAGCGAGGTCTCGATGCGGTCGATCAGCTCGGTGTCGTGCGACCCCAGTACCACGCGGCGGGCCCCGCCCTGCACGAGGTGCTGCGCGAGCCGGAAGTAGCTCTCGTCGATCGCCGCCTTCGAAGCGAAGACGAGGTCCTTCGGCTCCCGGTAGGCACCCTTCACGAGCCTGATCGAAGGACCGGAAGGCAGCAGGCGCTGGATGTCGTCGTAGGTGCGACGCAGGTACGCCTGCAGACACAGCCCGACGTTCGGCGAGCGGGCGAGCTGTGCCTCGTAGAGATCGAGGGTGCCGTCGACGTACGGGGTCGACTCGATGTCGATCCAGCAGGTCCGGTCGATCTCGGCTGAGCGATCGACGAGGCGTCCCAGGTGGGTGGCGGTGACGGCCGTGTCGAGGTCGTACCCGAGCTGGGTGAGCTTCACGGAGATCTCGGCGTCGAGCCCGAGCTCCTCGATCCTGTCGAGGAGCCTCAGGTAGTCGCCCGCCGCCTCCGCGGCCTGGGCGAGGTCGGCCGTGTTCTCGCCCAGGCGCGTGAACGACACGGGGATGCCCTCAGACGCCAGCCGACCCGCCGCTCCCAGGGCGTCCTCGGCGTCCTCGCCCGGCATGAAGCGAGCGACGGAGCGCTGGACGAACGACAGCTGTGGGAGTCGGGCCCTGAGGAGTGCACTCTCCGATGCCCACAAGAGCGCTGCCTTCACCGGGTTCATGGCTCGGGAATCCTACCCCGGGCGCGTTCCCTCTCGAGACGCCGCAAGGCCGGGACCCTCGCGGAGGAGGGTCCCGGCCCGCACGCTCGGCGTGTGTCGGCGAGCTCAGGTGATATCGATGTCGGAACCGCGAGCGCCCGTCGTTTCCGGCGTGAACCGGCGGCCGTGCTGATCGACGTAGCTGCCGTCGGCGGCCCGACGAACCATCACCCGGTCGTCGTCGCCATCGACGTCGCCCCCGTTCGTGCGCAGGCGTGGTTCGTCGTCGAGCGGCTCCGTGTCCGAGCGTCGGTCGAACTCGGCGTACCGGGCGGCCTCGAGCCCGCTCGAGCCGACCGAGCGTCGCGGCGCCCCACCGATCAGGCCCCCGATCGCGGCAGCCACCGCACCGACCACGAGCGTGATGAACGTCGCCCACATCGCGTCGCTCGCGCCCGTGCCGATCAGATCTCCGCCGTCGATCGTCCGAAGCTGGCCCTCGGAGAAGAGTCCGAAGATCGAGGGAACGCCGAAGACGAGCGTCGCGATCAGCAGCGTGCCCCACGCGGTCATGCCGTGCAGCCACCCCGAGCCCGGGCCTCGATTGTCGGTCAGGATCCCGGCGAGGAGTCCCGCGACGAAGAGGGCGAAGGCTCCCGATCCAGCG
The DNA here is from genome assembly GCA_963825685.1 of uncultured Actinomycetes bacterium. Lineage (GTDB taxonomy): Bacteria > Actinomycetota > UBA4738 > UBA4738 > HRBIN12 > JAOUEA01. The sequence goes on from CAWGUD010000016.1 coordinate 222,221, forward strand.
AGGAACCACTCGAGCTCGTCGCGGACCACGTCGATGCCGGACGGGAAGGCGAGCGCGAGCCAGAGCGAGGTCAGGACGGCCATGATGGCGAGGCCCCAGACCGCGCCGGTCACGATCGCGCCCCAGCGGACCAATGGCCCGCCTCGAGGCTGGTCGATGTCGATGGTCGTGGTGCGCATCAGGTGCTCCTTTCGTTCGTCTGGTCGCTCGATGCCTCAACCGCCGGCGATCACCGGCGGAGGAGGAACCGGCGCCGGTTGCGGGGTCGGTTCCGGTGGTGGAGGTGGCTGCGGCGGCGCCGGCGGCCGGGGCGGAGGCACCGGATCGTGCCCCCGGCCCCGGCTCGGCGCGTGCGGCAGGGGGGGCCGCCGCACTTCCTCCGCGGATCCCGGATCGGTCGAGTCGATGAAGGCGATGAAGGTCATGAGATCCGCCTCTCCGCGGCAAGGCCCGGACGAGTGGGGTCTGACGACGAGTCGCGAGCATCCTTCCTGCGCTTGCGAGGCGCCTGAAGCACGTAGGCATGTGGCTGCTCGTGCTGCCAGCACCACCCCGTCGCGTTGTACATGGACAGCACCGTCACGCAGTCCGTCTCCTCACACACCCGGCCGGTTTCGTGGACGCGGCTGATCCGCGCGCCGCCTGGGGCCATGCGGCCTCGAAGGGTGCGTTCTGGACTCACGGTGCTCATGGATGGGACCTCCCCGTGGGCGGGCGGTAGGAGAAGCGTCAGGACGCCCGATACCCGGGGGTCGGTCGATCGAAACGTCTGGTCAGGGCTCGTTCGGCGCGGTGAGGCCGTCGGCGAGCTCGAACCAAACCCGGTTCACGCCGTCGTGGTGCACACCCCATCGGTCGGCCAGTCGGGCCACGAGGATCAGACCCCACCCCGTCCCCTCGGGGGAGGCCCCCGTGCGTGGCTCGGGCGTGAACCCGGGGCCGGGGTCGCAGACCTCCACGCGCAGGATGCCGGCCACGATGGCGATCGAGAGCTCGATCTGCTGGCCCGACGCGAGGGCCCCGTGTCGCAGGCCGTTCGTGACGAGTTCGCTCACCATGAGCCGGGCATCCTCGAGCACCGCCGCCGAGAGGCGATCGGCCAGCCGGTCGATCTGCTGGCGGGCGAGTCCGACCGCGGCGGGGGTGGCGTCGAGATGGATCACGGAGGACCTCACGGAACCCACCTCTCCGCCTCGCGTTCGGGCACGGCGGTCACCGGGTCCTCCGAGTCGTCGACGTCGATCGATCGATACCGAGAACGGGCCCGTTCCAAACCACCACCCGCGGTGCCTCCTGGCTCAGTCTCAGGCGGACAATGGCATGCGGAAGCGCACGGCGTCGTCACGGAACCACTCGATGCCGTCGGCCAGTGCTTCGAGGAGGCCAGCCCGCATCACATCGCCCTCGTCGTCGCCGGGCGGGACGACGCCTTCACACGTCACCACGCAGCGCGCGTCGTCGACCTCGATCGACACGGTGGTGTTCGTGCCAGCCATGCGGGCACACGCCTCCACGACCGCCACTCGGACGTCGTCGATGTGGTCTTCGTCGCTGTAGCGGTCGAGGAACCGGCCGACGAAGGTCCGCAGGGTGGCGAGCATCTCCCCATCATGGGGAACCCGAAGCGATGCGCGGGCCGGCGGCCCCCCGGAACCGGTCACGGCGGGAGGTCGGCGACCGAGGCCTCGATCGTGAATGCCGAGTCGAGTCCGGTGAGCGCGATGACCTTGGCGGGCGAGCCCTGCACGCCGACGAGCCGCAGCTCGCCGCCGCGGTCGTGGACCTCCTTCAGACAGGTGACGAGGATCCCGAGGCTGCTCGAGTCCATGAAGGACACGTCGGTGAGATCGACCGCGATGCGCGGCGGGGTTCCCTTCCCGAGCCCCGCGTCGAGCGCAGCCCGCAATGTCGCTGATGTCGACAGGTCGAGCTCCCCTCGCACGTTCACCACGGTCCATGTTCCCTGGGTGTGTGTTTCGAACGATGGCTCCACGGAGAACTCCTCTATCGTGACGATCGACACGGACGGGAACGTCAGTGCCGCCGGGCGACCAGTATAGGAAGGAACGCGTGGATCACCGCGACGGAACCGTGCACCTGCGACTCCCACCCGACCCTGAGTCGATCGCGGTGGTGCGAGCCGTCGTGGCGAGCGTCGCTTCGAGGCTCGCGCTCCCGTACGACGCCGTGGACGACCTGCGGATCGCCGCCGCCGAGGCCTCGACGCTACTGCTGTCCTTCGGGCGGGAGGGGACCAGGCTCTGCGTTTCCCTGCAGCCGAGCGATGCCGACCTGCACCTCACGATCTGGGTCGAGGGGGCGGGTGCCGCGCCCGAGCTCTCGCGGCGCGAGGGGCTTGCCTGGCGGGTGCTGGAGGGCCTGGCCGACGAGGCCGACGTGCGCGAGGTCGACGGGAGCCCGGCGATCGAGCTGCGTCTGCGGACCCTGGCCCGGTGAGCGATCGGGATCCGAGCGCACGTGCGGGCAAGCCCCGCGGCCGTCCCGACGAGGCGGAGGTCGAGGCCCTGTTCGCTCGGATGCCCGACCCGGCGGCCCGCGACGAGATCGCGACGGGGTTCGTGCCCTTCGCCGAGTACCTGGCCCGTCGGTTCGTGGGCCGTGGTGAGTCGGTCGAGGATCTCACCCAGGTCGCGATGATCGGCCTCTTGAACGCCATCGACCGGTTCGATCCGTCCCGCGGTGTGCAGTTCTCGACCTACGCGGGGGCCACGATCGTGGGCGAGCTGAAGCGGCACTTCCGCGACAAGGGGTGGGCACTTCGCGTCCCACGGCGGCTGCAGGAGCTCGCGGTTCACGTGAATCGGGTGCTTCCCGAGCTGACCCAGTCGCTCGGCCGGTCGCCGACGATCCCGGAGCTCGCCGAGCACCTGGAGGTCGGCACCGACGAGATCGCGGATGCGATGGACGCGGTGCAGGCGTACTCGACCAGCTCGCTCGACTCGCCGATCGGGGAAGAGGCGCAGGCACCGATCGACTCGCTCGGCGAGGACGATCCCTCGATCGCCCTGCTCGACGAGTGGTCCTCGCTCGCTCCCGCGGTCGCCGAGCTGTCGTCGCGGGACCGTCGCGTCCTCTACCTGCGGTTCTTCCGTGGTCTGACCCAGAGCGAGATCGCCGAGGACGTCGGCGTGAGCCAGATGCACGTGTCGCGCATCCTGACCCAGACGCTGGAGAAGCTCCGGGCGTCGGCGAACGGCTGAGGGGCTTCTCCGAGGGTTTCGACATCGGCCGAGGAGGGCACGCAGACCCTATGCCACGATTGCATCGCGTCGACCCGTCCATGCCCGGGTTCACCAGGCGGCGTCGTGGCGCGGGCTTCTCGTACGAGGACGCTCGTGGCCGCCCCGTGCGCGACGACGCGGTCCTCGAGCGCATCCGCGGACTCGCGATCCCGCCCGCGTGGACCGACGTGTGGATCTGCGCCGATCCGCAGGGACATCTGCAGGCCGTGGGGGCCGACGCCGCCGGCCGCAGGCAGTACCTCTATCACCCGGTGTGGCGTGAGCGTCAGGACATCGACAAGTTCCGGCGGGTCGAGTCGTTCGCCCGCGCGTTGCCCGACCTCAGGGAGAGGATCGAACGCGACCTCCGCCTCGATGGTGCCCCGAAGGAACGCGTGATGGCGGCGGCCGTGCGGCTGCTGGACCGGGCGACGTTCCGGATCGGATCGGAGGAGTACGCGGATCGACACGGTTCCTTCGGCCTGGCCACGATCCGCAAGAGCCATGTGCACGTCGACGGGTCGACCTTGTCCTTCGATTACGTCGCGAAGGCCGGCGTGCGTCAGGTGCATCGGATCGACGACCCCCTCCTCGTGCCCGTGGTCGAACGGCTGAAGCGTCGACGCAGCGGTGGGCTCGAGCTCTTGGCCTACCGGGAGGATCGACGCTGGCGGGACGTGCGCTCGACCGACATCAACGCGTACCTGAAGGATCTGCTGGGAGAGGAGCACTCCGCGAAGGACTTCCGGACCTGGCACGCGACCGTGCTGGCGGCGATCGACATCGCTCGGGTCAAGGAACCCGGCGGCCGGAGCGCGGCGAAGCGGAGCGTCGCGGCCACCGTGCGCCGGGTCGCCGATCACTTGGGCAACACGCCGGCGGTCTGCCGGTCCTCCTACATCGATCCGCGGGTGTTCGATCGGTTCCGTGAGGGGTTGACCGTGGCACCGGCGCTCCGGGAGGTTCCCGCCGACGACGAGCAGGCTCGGGAGGCCGTGGAACGAGCGGTGCTCGACCTGATCGGTGACGAGGTCCGGTCCCTCGCGGCGTGACAGCTCCGCAACGCGACTATCGCTCGGGGTCCACGGTCTCGTCCGAAGTCCGGCGTTCGACGTCGAGCCGCTCCTCGTCCGAGGAGGCGAGCGAGGGACCGACGACCCGGTGTCCGCACGAGAACTCGGTCAGCTCGCGGCTGTCTGCGCGTTGAACCGGCTCCTGACCGGCTGGATCCACGTCGAAGGAGATGTCGACCATCGTGCCGGTCCCACAGACCGGGCAGACGCGGTCGGTGGCCGCGCTCATAGCAAGGGCCCGACGTGCGCCCGGTGCGTGAGGTCGTCGTCAGGCACCTCGATGAGTCGATCGATCATCCGACGGTGCTCGGGCTCATGGACCCGCAGCGGCAGAGCCACGACCGCGGGTCCCGTATAGGCCCAGCCATCGGCATCGCGGTGGGCCACCGAGCGTGCGCAGTCACAGCGGACCTCGAGGCCATCCAGCGCGACGTGATCGTCGCACGCGAGGCAGATCAGCCGCCGCATGTTCCCGCTACCTTCCCTCGTGTGTCATCGCACCGTCGTGCGTCGAGCGTCGTGAGCGTCGTGCCGCAAGGGATCGCCCGACTCCTCGCGGACCAGATCCTCACGGTCGGCGAGGGGGCGGTCGGTGTCGGACGGCTCGCGGCCGGGATCGGGCGATTCGAGGCTGGAGTATCCGGCCCACAGGAGCCCGAGGAGCATGCTCGCGACGACCGCCGCGAGGAGCACCATGAGGCTTCCACGGCCCCACGAATCGAAGACGACGGTCGAGATCACGGCGCCGATCGCCAGGCCGACGAGGGGCGCCACGAACAGGGCCGACGCCATCCGGCGGCGGAGCCTGTCGCCGATCCGACGGGTGGCTGGGTCGCTCATGTCCGGCGTCCTTCCCCGACCGTCGGTGATCCAAACGCGTCGCCGAAGGGCCCGCGGATGTGTGGCGGATCTCCCGATCGGGTAGCCACGCTGCACATCACGGATGAGGAGGCACGATGCAGGGCTACATCGACCCGTTCGCACACCGAGAGATCTCAGATCGCGAGGACGATGATGGCGAGCAGGTGGACGAGGACGGGGCGGTCGACGGAGAGGGGCCGGCCTCAGCGCTTCCTGATCACGACGATCGCGACATCGTCGTCGAGCCCGATCGAGTCGATCAGTTCCCGCTGGATACGCGTGACGATCTCATCGGCGGAGAGGCCGGTGCACGTCGAGAGCAGCTCGGAGAGACGGGCCTCACCCTCATCGAGGGTCGCTCCTCGCTGTTCTACGAGGCCGTCGGTGTAGCAAACGATCGCGTCACCGGGCCATAGGTCCACCGCCACATCGTGCAGCTCCGGATCCTGGAACGTTCCCAGGAGCGTGCCGGGGACCCCCACGTGCTCGACTCGGCCGTCGGCGCGTACCGCGAACGGTAGTGGATGCCCGGCGAGGCAGACCGTGATCCTCAGGTGATCGACGTCGGGGCGCAATCGCATCTCACATGCTGTGCAGAAGCGCTCGGTCGCGACCTGTTCCGCCTGGAGCAGCTCGTCGTTGAGCGCGGCGAGCACGGCGCTCGGGCGTTCCTCGTACCGTGCGAGCGTCCGCACGGTGTGCGCCGCCAGTCCCATCACGGCGGCCGCATCCGGCCCCTTGCCCGAGACGTCGCCGACCACGACGCCCCACGTCCCTTCCCCGTGAGGGAACACGTCGTAGAAGTCGCCGCCGACCTCGTCGTTCGGGGAGAAGGGCCGGTAGAGGGCGGCGAGCTCCACGCCTTCGATATCGGGCATGCTCGTCGGCAGCAGGCTCCGTTGCAGGGCTCGCGACATCGCCCTTCTGCTGTCGTCGAGCTGGGCTCGTTCGAGCGCCGACGCGATGCGGTTCGCGGCGAGCTCGAGCACCTCGACGTCGTCGGTCGTGAAGACGCGAGGCTCGCATGTCGCGACGTGGATCACGCCGCGTACCCGTCCTCGATAGACGAGCGGCACGCCCATGAGCGAGGACATCGTGTCGGTCAGCCAGTGCCGGACGACCTCGTACGTGGAGACGTCGTCCACCACGAGCGGCGAGACGGTGCTCGCGATCTTCCCCGAGATGCCTTGCCCGACCGGGACCGGCGCCCCCGGGCCATCGGTCTGTACGCCGACGGTGGCGCGCTCGATGAGCTGGGTGCCCTTCCGATCGAGCAGCAGCAGCGTCGCCGAGTCGGTGCCGAGGACGTGCCTGAGCGTCTGCAGGAGCCGGTCCGCGAGATCGTCGAAGCCCAGCTGTGTCAGGGTCGCGTCGGTGACCGCCTGGATCTGCTGCAGACGCTTCGTCAGCTGCAGGAGGCGCTCCTGGGTCTCGACCCGCTCCGTGACGTCCTGGAACACCGTGACGACCCCGACGATCGCGTCGTCGTCACCCGTGCGGATCGGGGCGGAGTCGACCTCGATCATCACGGTCGTGCCGTCGGCTCGCTCGATCGCCATCGGTTCCCCGATCACGGTGTCTCCGGCCCTGAGCGAACGGCTCATCGGGTAGTCACTCGGCTCGTACACGCTGCCGTCGGGCCGTCGTCCGATCCACGGGAGCGTCGGGTTCGACTCGACCGTGCTGCCGAGCGGGTACTCGTACGCCAGGATCTCGCGCGATCGGGTGTTCTGCATCGTGATGATGCCCGTCGCGTCGGCCACGACGACGCCGTTCGGCATCTGCTGCAGGATCTGCTGCATCGTGTTCCGCTCCGCCGCGAGCGTGCGCGCGAGGGATTCGACGTCGAGTCGCGCGTCGTCGGCCTCGTCGCGTGACGCCTCCCGCGACGCGAGGGAGTACGCGACGATGAACGAGAGTGCGACGAACACGATGACGGCGATCAGATCTTGGGGTTGGGTCGCCCCCAGGCCCTCATCCGACATCACCGTGGATGTGGAGATGAGCACGCCCGATGCGAGGGTGGCGATCAGGCTGGCGCTCAGTCGCCCGACCAGCGTGGCCCCGACCGTGGCCACGAGGAAGGGCACGCCGGGGAAGCGATCGAAGACCTGCAAGTCGACCGCCATCCAGGCGGCGACGAAGGGCAGGATCACCGCGAGCACGAGGCCCAGGACGAACTTCGTGGTGGCCGCCGGTCGCCAGAGCCTCCGCCCGAGGGCGGTCCGCGATCGCTGGGTGGGTCGTTCGCTCATCGCTCCACCTCTCCGGGGGGCGTTCAGGATACGCGCGGTCGTGCGGGATCCGCGACGTCCTCAGCTCACCCCGGGGCGGAGCACTCGGTGCGCCGGCGCACCGATCCGGTCACTCCTGGAACTGGGCCTCCTCGGTCGAGCCCTTCAGCGCGAGCGTCGAGGAGCTGCCGCCGCTGATCACGGTCGAGACCTGGTCGAAGTAGCCGGTGCCGACCTCGGCCTGGTGGCGCGTGGCGGTGTACCCCTCGGCCTCCATCGCGAACTCCCGCTCCTGCAGCCGCACGTAGGCGCTCATGCCTTCGGCGGCGTAGCCGCGCGCCAGCTCGAACATGCTGGCGTTCAGCGCGTGGAATCCGGCGAGCGTGATGAACTGGAACTTGTAGCCCATCGCGCCGAGCTCCTTCTGGAACCGCGCGATCGTCGAGTCGTCGAGGTGCTGCTTCCAGTTGAACGACGGGCTGCAGTTGTAGGCGAGCAGCTTGTCGGGGTACATCGCGTGGATGCCCTCGGCGAACGTCCGCGCCTCCTCGAGGTCGGGCGTCGCGGTCTCGCACCAGATCATGTCCGCGAAAGGCGCGTAGGCCTGGGCGCGTGCGATCGCGGCCTCCATGCCGTTCGTCACCTGGTGGAACCCCTCGTGGGTGCGCTCGCCTTTCACGAACCGCTGGTCGCGCGGGTCGATGTCGCTCGTGAGCAACGTCGCGCCGAGCGCATCGGTGCGTGCGACCACGAGCGTCGGCACGCCGGCAACATCGGCGGCCAGCCGGGCCGCGGTCAGTGTGCGGATGAACTGGTCGGTCGGCACCAGCACCTTCCCGCCGAGGTGCCCGCACTTCTTCTCGCTCGCGAGCTGGTCCTCGTAGTGCACGCCCGCGGCGCCGGCCTCGATCATCGCTCGCATCAACTCGAACGCGTTGAGGGCTCCGCCGAACCCCGCCTCGGCATCGGCCAGGATCGGCACCATCGAGCGGGCGTCCGTGCCCTCGCTCCAGGCGATCTGGTCGGCTCGGTGCAGGGCGTTGTTGATGCGACGCACGACGGCCGGCACCGAGTTGGCCGGGTACAACGACTGATCGGGGTACGTGTGTCCGGCGAGGTTGGCGTCGGCGGCGACCTGCCATCCGCTCAGGTAGATCGCCTGGAGGCCGGCCTTGACCATCTCCACGGCCTGTCCGCCCGTCATCGCGCCGAGGGCGTTCACGTACTCGGTCTCGGTCACCAGCTCCCACAGCCGCTCGGCGCCCCGACGGGCGATCGTCTGCTCGACCGGGAACGAGCCCCGCAGACGGATCACGTCCTCGGCGGAGTAGTGGCGCTCGACGCCGCGCCACCTCGGCGCGGTCTCCCACTCACGCTCGAGCGCGTCGGCCTCTCGTGCGATGCGCTCCTCCATCGTCCCGCCCATCTGTGTCGCCCCCTTGGTGCCTGGTGCTTCGCCTACCCCCGGAAACGAAAGGACCCCCCGATCGACGAGAGGTCCCCCAGGCGCACGTGGACGCGGTTCGCGTCCATCGGCGCCCCTACGCGCTCGATACGTTGTTGAATGATGATTCAAACACCTGACTGGATTGTGCCACATGCCCCCCTGGGGGGTCAATCCCGGCGCCGGCACGGCGGCTCACGAGGCCAGCAGGCGCGCGACCGCGAAACGGCGGCGGCCTCGGTCGAAGGCCTCGCCCGCGACGACGATCTTGCCGTTGTCCTGCAGCGCGACGTCCCGAGCGGTGTCGCTGCCACCGTCGAAGTCGACGATCGCGCGGCCGTCCTTCGAGAAACCTTGGTCGTAGGAGCCGTTGGGCTTCAGTCGCACGATGCCGAACTGGTCGTTGCCCGACCGTCTGATGCGCCCGACCACCACGATGCGTCCGTTGGGCTGCACCGCGGCCGCCTGGGCGAACTCGTAGTCCGATCCGAACGCGAGGATCCGGACACCGTCGCCCGCGAACGTGTCGTCGAGCCGGCCGTTCGGCCCGTATCGCAGCACCCCCCAGTCGGCCTTGCCGCCGTTGGCCACGTGTCCGACGACGACGAGCTTCTCGTCGGGTTGCTCGGCGACCCCGTACGCGGTGTCGGAGCCGTTCGCGACGTCGGTGATCTTCACGCCGCGCTTGCCGAAGTCGCGGTCGAGCTTGCCACCGAGCAGGAACCGGGCGATCGCGATGCGAGGGGAGAGCCCGGACTCGGCGGAGCCGACGGCGACGATCTTGCCGCCACCGACGATCGTCAGGTCGTTGATCTGCTCGTCGCTCGGCGTGAGGTCGACCGTCACCCGACCGTCCCCGCCGAAGTCGCGGTCGCGCGAGCCGTTCGGTCGCAGGCGCGCGAGCGCCCATCGGCTCGTCTCGCCGTTCGACGTCGAGCCGCCCAGCACGATCTTGTCGTTGGCGCCGACCGCCACGGCGTTCGCCCCCTGGAACTCCTTGTCGAAGCCGACGAAGGCGATGCCGTCCTTCGAGAAGTCCTTGTCGAGCACCCCTCGCGGCCCGTAGACCGCCACCGCCATGAGGGTGCCCGACGAGCGTGCGCGCTGCCCGGCCACCACGATGCGACCGTTCGAGCCGATCGCGACGTCGAAGCCGTAGTCGGTGCCTCCCAGGTCGGTCGTGACCCTGCCGTCGCCGCCGCCGAAGTCCGGGTCGAGCGAGCCGTTGGGCCGGAAGCGTGCGAGGGCGAAGTCGGTGTCGCCGTCGAGCGTGTACCCGGCGACCACGATGCGCCCCTTGGCGTCGATCGCAACCCCGAACGCCGTGGCGCCTTTGGGGAACGCGGTGGCCCGGCCGTCGTTCGAGAACGCGTTGTCGAGCTTGCCGGCCGCTGCGTGCGCGGGGAGAGCCTGGGCGATCACGGCGAGCACGATCACGACCGACGCGAGCCTGCGGACCCGTCTGCCCTGCATCTCGTTCACCCTCCCCGGTGGGTTGCCTCGCGAGGGTATGGGCGAGACACGGTGCAGGTCAAGGCACCCGGGGGGACCGGGAGTGCGTTCAGACCCTCGATCCTGCGGGCGCCGGAGCCCGTCGGATGCGGATGTCGCCGCTCACGCTCGTCGCCTTGATCTCGAACGAGGCCTCGCCGGCACCGTCGGCGGTGTCGAGCTCCGAGACGGTGTCACCCGACGTCGACGAGACGTCGAACCAGACCCGCGTGCCCGCCGGCACGCCCACGGAGATGTCGCCGGAGACCGACCGCAGCGTGAGGTCGGCCCTCGCCGAGACGAACTCGATGTCGCCCGAGGCCGACATCGCGCGCGCGGTGCTCGTCGTCGTGCCGATCTCGATGTCGCCCGAGGCCGAACGCCCCTCGAAGCGGCCGCCCACCGAGCCCACCTCGATCTCTCCGGATGCCGTCGTCACGGTGAGGTCGCCGTCGACCGTGCCCACGTGGACATCGCCACTCGCGCTCCTGACCCGCGCGTCGCCGGTCACGCGCGCGACCGAGGTGTCACCCGAACCCGACTGCACGTTCAACTGCGAGACCGTGCCGTCGACGGTGATATCGCCCGAGCCCGTGCCGAGATCGACGATCGAGCCCTGTGGGACCGTGATCGCGACATCGATCCCACGACCGCGGAACCCCCAGCCGTCCTTGCGCTGCGTGATCTGCAGGCGGGTGTCACCCGAGACCGTTCGGTCGTGCTCGATCGAGATCTCATCGGTCTCGCGTTCGCCGGTCACCTGCACGGTCGCGCCGCTCTCATCGGACTGCCGGATGCGGACGTCACCCGAGCGCATGCGCAGTCGCAGGTGCAGGGTCCCGGTGACGTCGAATCGACTGGGTTCCATGGCGTCCATCTCCTTCAGCTCTGTGCGTACCCGGTGAGGCGGCTGCCGGCGGTCCGGCGCCCGCGATGGTCGAGGGCGCGTGTGACCGCGGTCACGAGCCATGCGTTCGTCGATCGTCCCTCACGGTCGGCGGCCCGTTCGACCTGGGCCTTCAGCGACTCGGGCATGCGGAGCGTGAGGCGTGCGGTGCCGCTCTCCTCGTCGTCGGGGGTCGGCACGGGGGCCGCCGGCTCCTCGGGGACGTAGACGAGCTCGACGTCGCGTCCCGCGAGCCGGACCTCCACGTGGCCCGATGCCATCTGCTCGCTCAGCTCCATCGCCGCCTGTCCCATCGCATCGAAGAGCCGCAGCTGCAGCGACGAGCGAAGGACCCCAGCGAGGCGGCCGGCCGCGATCGCGACCTCGTCGTCCCCGGCGGTGATCGACTCGAGGTCGGTCTCGACCGCGTCCAGGAACGGCGCGGTCTCCATCTCAGCGTTCCTCGCGCTCGTCGGGGCGCCGGGGGCTCTCGCCTCGGCGCGCCGCGCGGTGGTGCTCGGCCGCTCGCCGCATGTGCTCCTCGTGGAATCGCAAGAGCTCACCGCGGAGTGTGGGGTCCATCATGGCGTCCTCCTGACGTCTGTAGTGCCTGTCTGGATGACGTCATTATGACGTCATGCGCGGCCGATGTCAACCCCGAGTCGGAGACGGTCGAGATGGGTGGAGATCAGGGGACGATCTTGGAGATCGGCAGTTCGAGGATGTCGGTGGCCCCGGCGGCCTTCAGTTCGGGGATCAGCCGGTTGACGCCACGCTTGTCCACCACGGTCTCGATCGCGTACCCGCCGTCGGCGAGCGGTGAGACCGTGGGGGCCTTCATCGACGGGACGACCGCGAGCACCGCGTCGCGGGCGGCCTCCGTGACGTTCAGCTTGATCAGCACGCGGCCTTCGGCGGCGAGCGCGCCGAGCAGCAGGGTCGTGATGTCGTCCATCGCCGCCCGCTTCCGCGGGTCGGCCGCCGCCGCTCGGTTCGCGACCAACACTGGATCGCTCGTGAGCAACGTCTCGATGATCTTCATGCCGTGCGCGCGCAGGGTGCTGCCCGTCTCGGTGACATCGACGATCGCATCGACGATCTCGGGCACCTTCGCCTCGGTGGCGCCGTAGCTCCACGCGACCTTGACCGGGATGCCGAGCCCGGCGAAATGCCGCTCGGTGATCTGCACGAACTCGGTCGAGATGCGCGAGCCGGCCGGCATCTCCTTCGCGCTGTTCGCGGGGTGCTCGTTCGGCACCGCGAGCACGATCGTCGTGCCGTGGCCGGTGCCGGTCTTCGCGTAGCTGAGGCTCGTGAGCACCTCGACGTCGCTGCCGGTCTCGGCGATCCAGTCCTGTCCGGTGATGCCGAGGTCGAACAACCCCTCGGCCACGTAGGTCGGGATCTCCTGGGGGCGCAGCACGCTGACGCGTTCGATGCGGTCGTCGTCGACGCTGCCGTGGTAGTCACGGCTCGACGAGCGGCGCACGGTGAGGTCTGCGGCCTCGAACAGGCGCAGGGTCTGCTCCTCGAGGGAGCCTTTCGGGATCACGAGCTTGAGCATGGGCGTCGGAGTCTACCGGCCGCCGGTCAGCCTTCGGAAGCCGTGAGCGAGCGGAAGAAGCAGCTCCGCTCGCCCGTGTGACAGGCGGCCCCCTCCTGGTGGATGCGCGCGACGATCACATCGGCGTCGCAGTCGACCACGCAGCTCCTGCCAGTGCTGCACGTGACCGCTCGTGTCGCCCTTGCGCCACAGCTCCTGTCGCGACCTCGACCAATACACCATGCGCCCCTCGGCGAGGGTGCGCTCGAGCGCCTCGCGGTTCGCCCAGGCCATCATCAGCACCTCGCCGGTCTCGGCGTCCTGCGCGATCACCGGGATCAATCCACGTTCGTCGTAGCGCAGCGAGTCGAGGTCGACGGCCGAGCGATCGAGGTCGGCGGGCCCCGTCGGACGAGCGGCGTCGCTCACAGCCGTACCTCGACGTCGCGTTCGCGCAGGTACTCCTTGATCTCGCGGATCGTGAGCTGGCCGAAGTGCAGCCGGCTCGCCGCGAGCACCGCGTCGGCGTGGCCCTCGGTGAGCGCCTCGGCGAAGTGGTCGAGGTGTCCCGCGCCGCCGCTCGCGACGACCGGGACCCGCACCTCGCCGGCGATCGATCGCACCAGGTCGAGGTCGTAGCCTTCGCCGGTGCCGTCACGATCCATCGAGGTGAGCAGCACCTCCCCGGCGCCTCGTTCCGTCGTCGCCTCGACGGCCCACTCGATCGCGTCGCGTCCTGTGGGTGTGCGGCCGGCATCGACGAAGACCTCCCAGCCGTCGCCGTCGGGCCGCCGCTTCGCGTCGATCGCGATCACCATGCACTGCGTGCCGAACCGATCCGCGCAGCGCTGCAGCAGCGAGGGGTCGCGCACCGCGGCCGAGTTCACGGCGACCTTGTCGGCGCCGGCGCGCAGCAGCTCGTGCGCATCGTCGTCGCGCTTCACGCCGCCGCCGACCGTGAGCGGGATGAACACCTGCTCCGCCGTCCTGGCGATCACGTCGAGCGTGGCGGCTCTGCCCTCGACCGTCGCCGTGATGTCGAGGAAGACCAGCTCGTCGCCGCCTTCGCGGTCGTAGTGCGCGGCGAGCTCGACCGGGTCCCCGGCATCGCGCAGCTCCTGGAACCGCGTGCCCTTCACGACGCGTCCCGCGTCGACGTCGAGGCACGGCATGATGCGTTTGGCGAGGGTCACGGCCTGGTCACCCCCTGATCACCTGGGCGAGCTTCAGGGTCTTCTCGTAGAGCGCCTTGCCGGTGACGACGGCCTCGCACCCGAGTTCCCGCAGCGCCCAGACATCGTCGGCGTCGCGGACGCCGCCGCTCGCGATCAGCGGGGTCTGGGTCAGCTTCAGCATGTGTTCGTAGAGCTTCATGTCAGGTCCCTTGAGCGTGCCGTCGCGAGCGATCGAGGTCACCAGGTACCGGGGCGCCCCCGCGTCGTCGAGAGCGGGGAGGGCGTCATCGAGCGCGGGGCCCTCCTCCTGCCATCCCTTGACCATCACGTGGCCGCCGCGGACGTCCACCGCGACGACGATCGCCTCGGCGTGTTCCTCCACCGCCCGTCGGACGAACGCCGGGTCGGTGGCGGCCGCGGTGCCGAGGATCACGCGTTTCGCGCCGGCGTCGAGCAGCGCGACGATGTCATCGTTGGATCGGATGCCCCCGCCGACCTGCACGGGCACCTGGACCGCCCGGCAGATCGCTTCGACCCGTTCGTGGTTGTGCCCGTCGCCGAGCGCCGCGTCGAGGTCCACGACGTGCAGGCGCCGGGCGCCTTCCTCCTGGAAGCGCACGGCGACCTCGACCGGGTCGGCCGCGTACGTCGTCTCGGCGTCGGGGTCGCCCTGCATCAGGCGCACGGCTCGCCCGCCGCGCAGGTCGATCGCGGGGATCACGATCATGCGAGCGACCCCACGAAGCGCTCGTACACGTGCAGGCCGGCGTCGCCGGACTTCTCCGGGTGGAACTGGGTGGCGAAGACGTTGTCGCGAGCGACCGCAGCCGAGAAGTCGCCACCGTAGGTCGTGGTCGCCACGGTGTGGTCGGTGACCGGTGGCGCGTACGAGTGCACGAAGTAGAAGCGCGTGCCGTCGGGGAGGCCGTCGACGAACGGGTGTGGCGACGTCCAGGTCGTCGTGTTCCAGCCCATGTGGGGCACCTTCACGTCGCCGTCGAGGCGTCCGACCAGCCCGGGCAGCACCCCGAGGCCGGGCTCCGGATCCTCGTCGCTCCCCTCGAAGAGCACCTGCATGCCGACGCAGACGCCGAAGACCGGCCGTCCGGTCGCGCGGAAGTCCGCGATCGCCCGATCCATGCCGTGGTGGCAGATCGCGCGCATGCACGCGCCGAAGTGACCGACGCCGGGGATCACGAGGGCGTCGGCCGCCGCGATGTCGCCGGCGTCGCGCGTCACGAGCGCGCTGCCGCCCACGCGCGCGATCGCGCGCGAGACGGAGTGCAGGTTGCCGGAGCCGTAGTCGACCACGGCGATCGTGTGGGTCATCGAGGTCCTCTGATCAGAGCGTTCCCTTGGTGGACGGCACGCCCCCGCGTCCCGTGAGGCTGCAGGCGTCGCCGAGCGCCTTGGCCATCGCCTTGAACTGCGCCTCACAGATGTGATGGGGCGACCTGCCGTACCGAAGGTGCACGTGGATCGTCATGTTCGAGGCCTGCGCGAACGCGCGCACGAAGTCCTCGAGCAGGCCGGTGTCGAAGCCGTCGATCGTCTCGTACGGCACCGGCACCTCGTGCACGACGAAGTTCCGCCCCGCGAGGTCGAGCACGACCTCGACCGCGGCCTCGTCGAGCGGCACGGTGATGCTCGCGAACCGGCGGATGCCCGCCTTGTCGCCGAGCGCCTCGGCGAGCGCGGTGCCGATCGCGATGCCGCAATCCTCGACGGTGTGGTGGCCGTCGACCTGCAGGTCGCCCGTGCACGTGACATCGAGGTCCCATCCGGCGTGCTTGCCCAGTTGCTGCAGCATGTGATCGAAGAACGGGATACCCGTGTCGGCCTTCGACGAACCCGACCCGTCGAGGTTCAGCTCGACCGCGATGTCGGTCTCCTTGGTCGTGCGGCTGCACGCTCGCGGTGCGGCTCACGCCGACAGCACCTCCCGCAGGCTCGTCAGGAAGAGGTCGACCTCGTGCTCGGCGCCCGCGGTGACACGCAGCGCGTTCGGCACCACGGCCGTGAGGTCGCGCACGAGCACCTCGCGGTCGAGCAGCGCCTGCCAGACCTGCTTCGCGTCATGGGGCTCGGGTGGTACGAAGAGCACGAAGTTCGCGTCGCTCGGGAACACCGTCATGCCCGGGATCGCACCGAGCTCCCGGACGATGCGGTCGCGCTGGGCACGGATCGAGTCCAGCAACGAGAGGGCCTCCACCGTGTGGTGCAGGGCCACGATCCCGGCGGCCTGGGTGAGCGCCGACATGTGGTACGGGAGCCGTCACCCGCTGCAGGTCGCCGACGACCGCGGGGTTCGTCATCACGTACCCGATCCGCGCGCCGGCCATCGCGAACGCCTTCGAGAACGTGCGCACGACGGCGATGTTCGGGTGATCGGCGACGAGCTTCAACGCGCTCTCGCCGCCGAACTCGATGTAGGCCTCGTCGACGATCACGAGCGCGCTCGTGCGCTCGGCGAGCGAGGTCACCGCCTCGAGCGGCTGGGCGTTGCCGGTCGGGTTGTTGGGCGAGCAGACGAAGACGACGTCGGGGTCGGCGGCTTCCGCAGCGGCGATCGCTCCGTCCTCGATCGTGAACGGTCGTTCGAGCTCGAGCCGGGTCACCTCGGTGTGGGTGAGCCACGAGAGCCTCGAGTGCAGCAGGTAGGTGGGCTCGAACACCACCGCGCTCCGGCCGGGGCCGCCGTACGCCAGCAGCAGCTCGGTCAGCACCTCGTTCGACCCGTTCGCGGTCCATGTGCCCTCGAGCGTGTGGCCGTGGTGGGCCGCCAGCTCCTCGCGCAGGCGGGTCATCTGCCCGTCGGGGTAGCGGTGCAGCGGCAGGTCGTGGACCGCCTCTGCGAGCTCGGTGAAGAACTTCTCCGGAAGCGGGTGCGGGCACTCGTTCGTGTTGAGCCGCGCGGCCACGTCGAACTGCGGCGAGACGTAGGGGTCGACATCGCGCACGCCGGCGCGGGGCTCGGCAACGGGACTCACGGCTCGACGACCTCGGCTCGGCTCGCACGAGCGTCCATGGCCTTCGCGTGACCGACGAGCCCCTCGGCGTTCGCGATCGCCGAGGTGCGCGGGGCGAACCCCGCCGCGCTCCGCTCGTCGAGCTCGACCACGGAGCTCACCGTCACGTAGTCGGATGCGCGCAGCCCGCTCGAGAACCTCGCGGTGCCGGCGGTGGGCAGCACGTGGTTCGACGCCACCCCGTAGTCACCGAACGGCACCGCGGTCCACCGGCCGAGGAAGATCGCGCCGGCGTTGCGCACCTTGGGGAGGAAGGCGTCGGGCTCGGGCAACAACAGCTGCACGTGCTCCGATGCGAGGTCGTTCACGACCTCGGCCGCCTGATCGAGATCGCGGACGATCACGGCCTTCGTGTAGTCGAGCGCGGCGTCGACGATCTCGCGACGCCCGGCGTCTTCGAGCGCCTCGTCGAGCGCCTTCGCGACGCGGTCCACGAGGTCGGGGTCGGGCGTGATGAAGAACGTGCGCGCCTCGGGGTCGTGTTCCGCCTGGGCGATCAGGTCGAGCGCCGCCATGTCGATGTCGACGTCGCCGTCGGCGACGATCGCGAGCTCCGACGGTCCGGCGAGGCCGTCGATGCCGACGGTCCCCGCGACCTGGCGCTTGGCCTCGGTGACGTAGGCGTTGCCGGGTCCGACGATGCGGTCGACCCTCGGGATGGTCTCGGTGCCGTAGGCCATCGCCGCGACCGCCTGTGCGCCGCCGGTCTTCGCCACGTAGTGAGCGCCGGCCTTCCTCGCCGCGTAGAGCACCGACGACGGGATCGAGCCGTCGGACTGCGGTGGCGTGCAGAGCACGATCTCGTCCACACCCGCGACGACGGCAGGCACCACCGTCATGCACACCGACGAGGGGTACACGGCCCGGCCTCCGGGCACGTAGCACCCGACCGACTGGAGCGGCCGGACGATCTCGCCGAACCGCACGCCGTCGCGCTCGTCCCACCACGGGCGGGGGAGCTGCCGGGTGGCCAGGTCCTTCAGCCGCTCGATCAGGTCGTCGAGCGCCGCCCTGAGCTGCGGGTCGATGTCCTCGGCCGCCGCGTCGAACTCCGCGTCGGTGACGAGCACACCCGAGCCGCTGAGGTCGGCGCCGTCGAACCGCTGCGCCAGCTCGATCAGGACGTCGTCGCCCTCCACGAAGACACGTTGGAGGATGCCGCTGACCGTGTCGGCCACGGTGGGGTCGGTCTCGAGCCGAGTGGCGTCGAGACGCTCGCCCCGCTCTCGCAGGTCGAGGAGCTCGAGCATGTCAGCGCTCCTCGTGAACCTCGTGATGGCCCGCGGCGCCGGTCGCGACGGGGGAGAGCGAGTGGCGCAGCCGCCGGTCGCGCGCGAGCAGGATCCAGCCGCTCACCCCGACCGCGAACGCGGCGACGGCGAGCATGACGATGGCGACGAGGAGCAGGGTCTCGCGATCCATTGGAAGGGTTCCAGGGTACCGAAACGCGCCCGGCCTCAGCCGGGCCCGAGCATGGGAGCGGGCCGGCGCCTTCGGCGCCGGCCCGCGGTGGTGCGGAGAAGTGTGTGGTGCCTACTTCACGCTGCTCTTCAGGCGCGCGCCCGCGGTCACCTTGACCGTCGCGCTCGCCGGGATGTTGATCGTCTCGCCCGTGCGCGGGTTGCGGCCCGTGCGCGCGGCGCGCTTCACCTTCTGGAACGAGATGAAGCCGGGGATCGAGATCTTGTCGCCCTTGGCGACCTCGGACTCGATCGTCTCGGTCATCGCCTTGATGACCTCGTCGACCGTGGACTTCGCGATGCCGGACTTGTCCGCGATCGCGTCGACCAGCTCTGCCTTGTTCATGCGAACACCTCCCCAGGTGTAGTCGGAACCCGGGCAGACTACCCGGATTCCGCATGTTTCCGCGGATTTCCGGGGGCTTTCCGGTATCTCCGCAGGTCAGACGCTCGCGGATCCGGCTATCGGCCTGCGCCTCGAGTGCCGTCGAACGTGTCGTCGGCGTGAGGAGCGCCGTGGTCGAGACGGTCCGCGAGCGTCTCGTCGGCCAGCCGGAACGCCATCGCGCTGACGTCGAGATCCTCGCGGTTGGCGAGCACGATCACGGTCGTGCGCTCGGTCGGGAAGCGCACCATCTTCGACTCCCACCCCGGGAAGTTGCCGCCGTGACTGACGATCGGCAGCCCCCGGTGGGTGCGCACCGACAGCCCCCACGCGTAGTGGATCGGCGTGCCGTCGTCGAGCGTGCCGCGGGTCGTAAGGCGCTCGGGGAGCCAGCCGCCGGTGAGCCGGTCGTCGTCGAAGTTCGCGCTCCAGGTCGCGAGGTCGGCGACCGTCGTCCAGAGCCCGCCCGCGCCGACCGCGTGGAACCGCGCCGGTTCCTCGTAGACGCCACCGTCCTCGGCCTCGAAGTGTCCGCGGACGGCTCGTTCCGGAAGCGGGCTCTCGTCCTCCCTGAAGAAGGTGTCGGTCATGCCGAGCGGCTCGAAGATGCGCTCACGCGCGAGGCCGGTGAGGGTCTCGCCACTCGCCGCGGCGACGACCTCCGCGAGGAGCAGGTAGCCGCGGTTCGAGTAGCCGTAGCGACTGCCCGGCTCGAAGTCGAGCTCGGCCACCCGGCGGAGCTCGTCGAGCAGATCGGCGTTCCCCCAGGCCGGCACGCCGTCGACCGGCACGCCCGGGCCGGTGCGCTGCCGCTCCCTCACGCCGCCGGTGTGATGGATCAGGTGACGGATCGTGACCCTGTCACCCCACGCAGGGAGCCCGGGGACGTACCGAGAGATCGGATCCTCGAGGTCGATCGCTCCGTCGCGTTCGAGCAACGCGACGCACGCGGCCACGAACTGCTTCGCGATCGACCCGACGTAGAAGATGGAATCCGTGCCGAGCGAACCGTCCCCGCCGGCGTTCGTGGCCCCTTCGATCCCGGCCTCGATCGTGTCGCCGCGTGCGACCGCGGTGACCGACCCCGACGGCGTCACGCCTCGCCGGTTCCTTCCCGGATCGCCTTGCGCTTCTCCTCCGTGCGGCGCTCGGCCTCGAGGCGCTCGAGGTCGACCTCGTCGTAGCTCACGTAGCTGAACGTCTCGCCGATCGCGGGATGCACGTCGGCGATCAGGCGATGCATCGACTGCGCCACCCGCCGGTACACGGGGTGGCCCGCCGGCTGCGACCGGAGCTCCGTCAGGTGCATCGCCTCGCGCGCCGTCATCTGCATCACGAACCGGATGCGATAGGCCATCGACACCGCGTACTGCGCCTGCTCGACGAACCCGGCGTCGAGGAGCGCGCGCTCGGTCTCGGCGCTCGCCTGCATCACGCGCTCCCAGTCGGCGCGCAGCCCGGCGTCGTCGATCTGCGACGGCGTCTCGTAGCCGTGCTCGGTGGTCAGGCGCTGCCACTCGATCGTGAGCGGGCGGTGGCGCTGCAGGTCGCGGAACGCCCCGTAGTCGCACAGCACGTCGAATCGGTAGCTGGTGCGTTCCCACGAACGGCCGGGCTTGTGGCGACGGTTCGACCGGTCGCCGACGCTCGCCCGCAGGATCTCGGCCACCTGTTCACGCGGCATCGATCGTGCGAGCGCGAGCAGCTGGTCGTCGGGCATCGCCGACGACGCGTACAGCACCGCCGCCGCGATCTTCGTCTCGCCCTCGGGGTCGAAGTCGACGAGCGTGACCTCGTCGCGGTGCTCGGGCTTCGCGCCGGCGTCGGTGAGCACGCGCGCGGTCAGCTCCTCGACGCGCGCACGGTTCGAGTCCCAGTAGCGTCGACCACGCGACGCCGCGTTCCTCGACGTCGACCCGCTTCAGGAACTCGGGGATCACCTTGCGCAGCTCGGTCTTCATCAGCTCGCCGTACTCGCGCATCTCCGCGAGCGGATGCACCGCCAGTCGCATCAGCAGCTGCTCGTAGGACTGGCCGGTCGCGTAGATGCCCAGGTTCGACCGGGTGCCGGCGGGCAGCAGCACCCGCAGGGTGTCGCACGTCTTCGCCATGATCGTCTGGCGGTAGACGAAGTCGCTGTCGCCTTCCTGCTTGGGGAAGCGTTCCTTGAACCACGCTTCCATCGGCTCGTACATGCGCCCGTACGTCGTGAACGCCTCGTCGAGGAACGCCGCGTACCGCTCGCCCGCCGGGGTGCCGTCGAGCTCCGGCGGAAGCGTCGCGCGCCACGCGCCGCCGGGCTTGTCGTCGTAGCGCATGTACCGCGTCGACTGCTCGAGGTAGGCGGCGAGGCGCCCCCACTCGAGCGCCTTCGCGAGCAGTTGCGACGACTGCTCGCACGCGAGGTGCACGCCGCCGAGCTGGGCGACCGAGTCGTCGCCGTACTCGACGAAGACCGAGTCGTAGAGGCGGGCCGCGCGTTCGCTGCCGGCGGTCGACGAGGCGCCTGCGTGTGCGCCGGCGATCTCGTCGATGTCGCCTGCGAACTCGTCGAGGAACAGCCGACGGAGTGACTTCGTGGTGCGCGAGTAGCGCGCGAACATCGCGCCCTTGACCGCCTCGGGCAGGTCGACGAGGGCGAAGACCGGGCCCTCGAGGTTCGTGAAGTGGCGGGCGAGCACCGCTCGCTCGTCGGGCGTGAAGTCCTCGGTCACGTAGGCGAGCGTCATCGCCTCACGGTACCCCGAGGCTCAGACGTCGCCACCACCGCCCTGGAACACCGTGACGGTCGATCCGGCCTCGACGATGCGTGCCGGCGACCGGTTCCTGCCCGAGGATCCGGCTCGGGTTCGGGCAGTCGGGCACCGTCGGCACCGGTTCCCCGATCGCCATCTCGAGACCCACCGCCCGCAGGGCCTGACGAGCGGCGCCGACCGACAGACACCCGGTCGACACGTCGGGCACCTCGACCATCTCCGGCCCCGTCGAGACGTAGATGTCGACTGCGGAGCCGGGCTCGACCTCCGCGTCGGTCGCCGGTTCCGACCGGATCACGAGCCCCTCGGCGATGTCCGCGCTCGCTTCCTGCAGGGTGGAGCCGAGGGTGAGATCGGCTGCGCGCAACTCCGACTGGGCCTGCGACACGGTGAGGCCTTCGAGGGACGGCACCACCACGGTGTCGGGTTCCACGGCCACCGTGATCGTGACGGTGGATCCGCGCGCGACCTCCTCGTCGCGCTTCGGGATCCTGGGCCACGACCGTGCCGGGCTCGGTCTCGTCGGGGTCGACCTCACGACGGCGGACGTCGACCTCGAGACCGAGCTCCTCGAGCTCGGCCTCGGCCGCGGCCTGCGTCTCGCCCACGACGTTCGGCACGATCACGGTCACGGTGCCGCCGCTGTCGTCGCCGGTGAGGCTGTCGACGAGCAGGTAGCCGCCACCGGCGAGCAGCGCGAACAGCAACAGGCCGATCAGGATGCCGAGCCAGACCTTCCTGCCCGAGCCCTTCGGCTCCTCGGGCGGCGGCAGCACGGCGGTCTGCGACGACGGCCGCGAGATCACCTGGGTGGCGTCGCCGCCCCCGGCGGGCATCAACGGGCGTCGCCTCGACCTCCTGCCCCGCGATCACACGTGCGAGGTCGGCGGAGAACTCGTCGGCCGTCTGGTATCGGTTCGAGGGGTTCTTCGAGAGCGCCTTCATCACGACGGCGTCGAGACGTGCCGGCACGTCGGGGTTCAGCGACGACGGCACCGCGGGGGTCTCGTTCACCTGCTTGTACGCGACGGCGACCGGCGAGTCGCCCGTGAACGGCGGCCGGCCCGTGAGCAACTCGTACAGCACCGCGCCGAGGGAGTAGATGTCGGTGCGGGCGTCGACCGGACCACCCTGCGCCTGCTCGGGGGAGAGGTAGGACGCGGTGCCGAGCACCGCGCTCGTCTGGGGCGCCGTCTCGGGTCCGAGCACGCGGGCGATGCCGAAGTCCATCACCTTGATCACGCCCTCGCGCGTGATCATCACGTTGCCGGGCTTGATGTCGCGGTGGATCACGCCCTGCGCGTGCGCGGCCGCGATCGCGGCGCAGATCTTCTGGGCGATCTCGGCGGACTGCACCGGGGTGGGGCGACGGCCCGTGGCCATGAACTCGGCCAGGGTCCTGCCCTCGATGAACTCCATCACGATGTACTGCGTGCCGTCGTCGGCACCGGTGTCGTAGACGCCCGACGATGTTCGGCTGGTTCAGGCGAGCGGCCGCCTGCGCCTCGCGGCGGAACCGCTCGACGAAGCTCGTGTCGCGCGCCATCTGCGGCAGCAGCACCTTGATCGCGACCGTGCGGTTCAGCACCGGGTCGAAGCCGCGGTACACCTCGGCCATGCCTCCGGCGCCGATGCGCGCCTCGACCTGGTAGCGGTCGCTCAGCACCGACTTCATCGCGTCACGCCCTTCGCCGTCTCGATCTCATGCCTACAGATACGCATCGATCACCTGTCTCGCGATCGGCGCCGACACCTGTCCGCCGGTGGCCTCGTTCCCGAGGTTGCCGCCGTCGAGAACGATAACCGCCACGGCGATGCGAGCCTCGTCACCGGGCTCGGCCGGTGCGAACGCCGTGAACCACGCGTTCGGCGGCCGGTTCTCCCCGTTCGTGGCGGTGCCGGTCTTGCCGGCGACCGCGATCGGGAATCCGGAGAACGCGCTCGAGGCCGTCCCGCCCTGCGTCACCGAGAGCATCATCGCCCGCATCTCCCTCGCGCTCGCGTCGCTGATCGGCTGTCCGTACTGCTCGGGCTCGAACTCGCGCACGATCTTGCCGGTCGGGTCGCGCACCTCGGTGATCAGGCGCGGCTGCATCATCACGCCGTCGTTCGCGATCGCGGCGGCGATCAGCGCCATGTGCAGCGGGTTCGTGAGCACGTTGTCGAGCCCGATCGCCGAGAACGCGAGCTGCGGCTGGCGGTCGGCGAAGTACGACGGCACCGGGAAGCGCCCGTTCGCCCACGGCAGCACGAACGGGATCGTCGGCTCCTCGCACTCGACCTGTTCCGGCGGGTCGGTCGCGCAGAACCCGTAGGCACGCGCCTGCTCGCTCATCTCCTTGGCGCCGAGGTCGAGCCCGATCTCGGCGAACGTCACGTTGCAGGACTCCTGGAACGCCTCGGCCATCGAGACGGTCTGCGAGCCGCCGTTGCAGAGGGATCCCCCGAAGTTCTCGAGCGTGTTCGTCGTCTGCGGCAGGTCGAGCACGCGCGGGTTCGGCCACTGGTCGGTCACGGGGTCGACCCCGTTCTCGAGCGCGGCCGACGCGGTGATCAGCTTGCCCGTCGAGCCCGGCAGGTACAGCTCGTCCTTCGCGCGCGAGATCAGCGGCTGGCTCGGGTCGGTCGAGATCGACTCCCAGGCCGCGTTGATGTCCTCGTCGGTGCCCGACGAGATCGAGTTCGGGTCGTAGGACGGGTTCGCCACGAGCGCGAGCACGTCACCGGTCTCGGGCTCGATCGCGACGACCGCGCCCGGAAGGTCGCCGAGCGCGAGGGCGGCGGCCTCCTGCAGGTCGCTGCGGATCGTCGTGAACACCGCGCCGCCCTTGCGCTGCCTCCCGAGGATCAGGTCGGTGAACGTCGACACCGCGAGCTCGGGTGCGTCGCCGGACAGGAAGGGGTTCGCCGCCTGCTCGAGCTCGGCGCGCCCGTAGATGCGCGAGTAGTACCCGGTGAGGCCGGCGTAGAGCGGTCCGTCGGGGTAGACCCGGCGGAACAGCAGCTCGGAGCGGCGCTCCTGGTTGCGCAGGCTCTGCGCCAAGACCACCCCGTCGGCCGAGAGGATCGGACCGCGCTCGACCCGGTACTCCGCGATGATCTGGCGCCGGGCGTTCGCGGGCTGTGCCTTGATGTCGTCGGCCGCGATCACCTGCACGTAGGAGAGCTGGGCGAACAGCAGCGCGAACAGCGCGACGAGCCCGATGCCGAGCCGGCGGATCCGCCTATCCACGCGAGCGCTCCATCGGTCCGCTCGAGACCCGGATCAGCAGCGCGAGCATGATGAACGTCGCGACCCGGCTCGACCCCCCGTAGCTCACGAGCGGCAGCGGCACGCCGGTGAGCGGGATCAGTCGCGTCACGCCGGCCACGATCGCGAACGTCTGCAGCGCGAGGATCGTCGTGAGGCCCGTGGCGAGCAGCTTGCCGAACGTGTCCTGGCGCTCCATCGCGACGCGCAGCCCGCGCGCGATCAGGATCAGGTAGAGCAGCAGCAGCGCGACGGCGCCGATCATGCCGAGTTCCTCGCCGAACGCGGCGAAGATGAAGTCGCTGCCGACGTAGGGGATCAGCGTCGGCGAGCCCTGGCCGAGTCCCGTGCCGACGATGCCGCCGGTCGCCATCGCGAACCACCCCTGCGCGAGCTGGAAGTACCCGAGCCCCGTGACCTTGTCGGGATCGAGCGCATGCAGCCAGGTGTCGACGCGCGCCTGCACGTGGTCGAACGCGAGGTAGCCGAACCAGGCGCCCGCCGCGAACATCACGAGCCCGAGCCACAGGTAGGCCGCGCGGCCGCTCGCGATCCAGAGCATCACGACGAAGACGCCGAAGAAGAGCAGCGACGCACCCAGGTCGCGCTCGAGGAACAGCACCGCGAGCGAGGCGCCCCACGCGAGCAGCAGCGGCCCCAGATCCTTCACCCGCGGCAGTCCGAAGCGGCCCGACGCCGGCGGCGAGCAACTCCTGCTTGTCGGTGAGGTAGGCCGCGAGGAAGACGACGATGAAGATCTTCCCGAACTCCGCAGGCTGGAACGAGAAGGGCCCGACCTGCGCCCAGAGGCGAGCACCGTTGATCTCACGCCCGATGCCGGGCACCACCGGCAGCAGCAGGAGCACGACACCGATCAGCCCGAGCGTGTACGTGTACGCGTTCAGCTGCCGATCGTCGCGGACGAACCACAGCGTGAGGCAGAACGCCGCGAGTCCGACCAGCAGCCACATCGCCTGCTCGCGGGCGATCGTGGATTCACCGCGCGCGACCATGATCCGGTAGAGCATCGCGATGCCGAGACCCGCCAGCACCGTCGCGGTGGGGTAGAGCACCGGGTCGGCCCGCGGCGCGGTCCAGCGCACCACGAGCCACCCCCCCACGAAGGCGCCCGTGAAGACGAGGCCGTAGACGACGAAGTCGCGGGGCGTGCGGCCCTTCAGGCCGAGCCCCGCCATCGCGTACGCCGCGAGCGAGATCGCGATCGCGACGATCAGCAGCCAGAGTCCCGTGACCGGTCGGCGCGGCGTGTCGGTGGCGCTCGTGGGGAAGGCGACCTCGCTCACCCGAGCCGCCCCCGGTGCCGCCTCCCTGGGCGGGAGCGCTCTGTTCCTCGACGTCGGTGCGGATCCGCTCGACGATCGCGAACGCGTCCTCTCGGCTCTCGGCGCTGATGCCGTCGGGGAGGTCGCGGTAGATCACGAGCGCGACGACCTCGTCGGCGGGGATCTCGGTCTGCGTGTCGACGTCGCTGAGCGTGATGCCGAGCGGCCGGGCCGGGATCCCTCGGAACACCGCGACGCGGCCGTCGGCGTCGCCCACGTACCACTGGCGGTCGATGTAGGCGCGCACCGCGAACAGGGCGCCGACGACCACGACGACCGTCACGAGCGTGCCGGCGATCAACCGCGTCGTGCTCGGTCGCCTCGAGATCTTCGGAAGCTCGCCCGGCGCCGGGTCGCCGTCCTCGGCATGCGCGTCGAGCACCAGCACCGTGATGTTGTCGATGCCACCGGCCCGGTTGGCCGCCTTCACGAGGCGGTCGGCGGCACGCTGCGGGTCGGGCTCCGCCTCGAGGATCGCCTGGATCTGGTCCTCCTGCACCATCGAGGTGAGGCCGTCGCTGCACATCAGCAGCCGGTCGTCATCGAGGAGCGGCACGGTGTCCTCGTCGACCACGACCGTCGGCTCCGTGCCGAGCGATCGCGTGATCACGTTCCGATGGGGATGGACCGCCGCTTCCTCGGGGCTGATCTCGCCGGCCTTGACCATGCGCGCGACGAGCGTGTGATCGCTCGTGACCTGGCGCAGGTCGCCGGCCCGCAGCAGGTAGGCGCGGCTGTCGCCGACGTGGGCGAAGCGCGCGTTGCCGTCCTCGATCATCACGGCGGTCAGCGTCGTGCCCATGCCGCTCACCTTCGTGTCGGCGACCGAGCGCTCGTGCACGGCCCGGTTCGCCTCGCGCACCTGGTCGGCGAGGGAGCCTTCCCGTTCTCGGAACAGCTCCTCGACCGTCCCGAGGGCGAGGCTCGACGCGACGTCGCCGCCCCGGTGCCCGCCCATGCCGTCGGCGACCGCGTACAGCGGGTCCTCGACGAGGTAGGAATCCTCGTTCACCTCGCGGACGCGGCCGATGTCGGTGGCGGCGCCGACCTCGACCCTCATCGCCGGAGCTCCAGCACGGTGGTGCCGACCCGCACGCGGTCGCCCGGCTGCACCATGGCCGGGGCGGCGAGGCGCTGGTCGTTCACGTACGTGCCGTTCGTGGAGCCGAGGTCCTCGACGTACCACGAGCCGTTCTTCGCGAAGAGGCGCGCATGCTGCTGCGAGATGAACGTGTCGTCGAGCGCCAGCTCGCACTCGGGCGCTCGGCCCATCACCATGTTGCCGCTCACCGGCACCGTGCGAGGCTTGGCGCCCTCGGTGTGGATCACGACGGCCGACGGACCGGGCGGCACGGCGGGCTCAGCGGCGGCGCCGCCCTTCTTCGCGGCGCGACGCGACGAACGTGTCGCCGTCTCGACGCTCAGGCCCCGCACGGCCCAGCGCATCGCCCGCCAGATGAACAGGAGCAACAGCGCGAAGAGGCCGTACTTCAGGGCCGACAGCGCGAACGGCGTGACGCTCTGGGCCAGGATCGCAGGCATCACGCCTCTCCCCGGCGGAACACGAGCACGGTGGTGCCGATCGTGATGCGGTCTCCGTCGTCGAGCTCTGCCGTCTGCACCGGGTGACCGTTGACCTCCGTGCCGTTCGTCGAGCCGAGGTCGGTGAGCGTGGCGGCGCCGTCCTTCAGGCGGATCTGGGCGTGACGCCTCGACGCCCCGCGGTCGGCGAGGGTCACCTCGCATTGCGGCAGTCGGCCGATCGTGGCGGTGTCGCCGGTGAGCGTGATCGTGCGTTCGACGCCGTCTTCGCGGATCACGAGCATGGGTGCCGGCGCGGCCGCGGGCTCGAACCTCTCCGGCCCCTCCACGAGGGTCGCCACGCAGCGGATGTCGCCCTTCTTCAGCCGCTCGTCGACCTCGAACGTCACCTCGGGCGGTCCGACCAGTCCCCACCGGCGCTCGCTCGCGTTCTCGCGGATCACCGACCCGAGCTCCTTCGCGATCGCGGTCTCGGCGTGCTCGAGACGCTCGTGATCGTCGGCGGAGAGCGAGAACTCGAAGTGGTTCGGCGCCCAGACCTCGTTGACCCCGACGGTGCGCCCGGCGTCCATCTCCTTGATCAGACGCTTCGCGAGCTCGATCGGCTGCACGCCGGATCGGAACGTCTTGGAGAAGAGCCCCTCCACGAGGCCCCCCAGACGTCGTTCGAAGTCGCGGAGATTGGGCACAGGCGTCGTATCACGGGGCCTGCGGGAGCCCCGTTCCCGGCGCCTATGTTACGCCCGGGGGTGTGACGAACCGGTTGCGGCGGTGTCGGTCGGTTCGGCGTCGTCGTCGCGGCCCGGCCCATCGGCGAGCCCGAGCTCGGATGTCCGCGGGTGCTCGGCGAGCGGGTTCGAGAAGCCGAACCGCTCGTCGGGCGGCAGCTTGCCCCAGCGCCACTCGCGCACTTCCCAGTAGGTGCGTCGCGCGAACACCAGGATCAAGACCGCCAGCAGGAACCGCAGGGTTGCGGGCGGAGAGACGGCGACGTAGCCGGAGATCACGCCGACCGACGAGGCCGTCACCCAGGTCGCGAGCGCGACGAAGCCGGTGACCGTCAGCACCCGCATCAGCTCGTCGAAGTCGATGTGCTGTGATCGTTCGGTCATGGCAGAACCGGGTATCGGCAGGTACCCGGTTCCGGGTACATCGGGCGAACGGACGGTTCTCGTCTCACTCGTTCGGGGGACGTGGTGCGGACCCGTCTTGTTACGATGCCGGTCCCACTCGGGCGAGTGGCGGAATTGGCAGACGCGCAGGATTCAGGTTCCTGTGTCCGAAAGGACGTGGGGGTTCAACTCCCCCCTCGCCCACCATCGACGCCAAGGCGTACCGGCCCCCGTCTCGATCGATACGGATTTCGGGGATTCCTCGCGTCGCCGCTCTCCCTAGCCTCGGGCTCACGAACAGTACCGAGGTGAGAGGAGGGAACCATGGGCACGAAGGCCGAAACGATCAGGGTCTCAGCCCGGCCGGCGGGGTTCACGCTCTGGGCCGCGGCCGTGTCCGCCCTGGCCGTCGCAGCGCTGATCATGAGCGCGGTGGCGCTCACCGTGGCGGCGCGCGATCGCGCGGTCACCGGTGTGGCGGGCGGCGGCATCCAGAAGGTGGCGAGCACCGAAGCGCCGCTCTGGAACGCGGGCAAGCTCGAAGCCATGGAAGGCCGCATGCTCGCCGAGAGCATCCGGATCAAGGGGTATGCCCCGCTCTGGAACGAGGGCAAGCTCGAAGCCATGGAAGGTCGCATGCTCGCCGAGAGCATTCGGATGGACGGGCACGCCCCGTAGCTCCGTGGAGCCGGTAGTTCGCGCTCAGGTTCGCTCGGGTGGCCGGGCGGACCTCGAGCGTCGCCGTCGGGGTCTGCACAGCGTTTGGACTCCCACCCTAGAATCGCGTCCACCGACCTTGGGAGGGCGCTGATGGCCGGCAGACGTCATCGGGCGCGAGTCCGAGCTCGCGATCCTCGATCGCTTCCTCGACTCGATCCCGGCCGGCCCGGGTGCCCTGCTCCTCTCCGGTGAAGCCGGGATCGGGAAGACCACCGTGTGGAAGGAAGGTCTGGACGGTGCCCTGCAACGACGGTACCGAACGCTCTCGTGCGGTCCGGTCGAGGCGGAGACGCGTCTTTCCTACGCCGCCCTCGGCGACCTCCTCGAGCCGGTCCTCGAGGACGCGCTTCCAACCGCTGCCGGAGCCGCAGCGCCGGGCCCTCGAGGTGGCACTCTTGCGCTCCTCGAGATCGGGCGCCCGAGCCGACCAGCGGGCCGTGTTCCTGGCCGTTCTCGGATGCCTGCGATCGGTGGCTTCCACCTCTCCGGTCGTGGTGGCCGTCGACGACATCCAATGGATGGACGTCCCTTCGCTCCGGGTGCTCCAGTTCGTCGTGCGGCGCCTGAAGGACGAGCAGATCGGTGTGTTGACGGCCGCTCGAGGCGCCCGGGCCGATGACGACCCCCTGGGCGTCGTGGCGGCCTTCGTCGAGGATCGCACGCACGCCGTCCACGTCGGGCCGTTGTCCCAGGACGCCCTCGAAGCGGTGCTCCGGGCCAAGGTCGGGGAAGGGTTCTCCAGAACCACGCTCCTGGGTCTCCACGAGATGTCGGGGGGGAATCCCTTCTTCGCGCGCGAGATCGGATCGGCGCTGCTTCGCCGTGGAGACGACGTGACGGCCGGCGAAGGGCTCCCGATCCCTGACCGCCTTCAAGAGCTCATCGAGGACCGCCTCGGGGGGCTCCCCGCGCGGACCGTCGAAGCCCTGGAGGTCGTCTCGGCCCTGTCGGCTCCGACGTCCGATGTGATCGCTGCGGCGATCGCTCCTTCGCGCGGGGTCGACGATCGTCTGCGTCCTGCGATCGACCACGACGTCGTTGAGGTTCTCGGCGGCCGCCTCCGATTCACCCACCCGCTCCTCGCATCCGCCGTCTACCAGAGGGCCCCACTGGCCCGGCGCCGGCAGCTGCATGCGAGGCTCGCGACGATCGTCCGCGATCCGGAAGAGCGAGCCCGCCACCTGGCGCTGTCCGTCGAGGGCCCTGACGTTGCCGTCGCCGACGCCCTCGAGGAAGCCGCGTCGCTCGCCGGCTCTCGAGGAGCACCGCAGTCCGCGGCCGAGCTCTGGGAGATGGCTCGCCGTGCAACGCCCCGGGACCGAGGCGAGGACTTCGTGCGTCGAACCCACCAGGCGGGCGTGGCCCACTACGAGTGCGGGGACACCTCGCTGGCGCGGAGCGTCCTGGAGCAGGCGGTGGACCTCTCGATGGCCGGGCCGGCTCGGGCCCGCGTACTGCTGGACCTGGGGATGGGCCTCGCCGAGACCGATGGGTGGCGGGGGGCCTGGGCCGTGTTCGAGGCTGCTCGAGGCGAGGCGGGGGACGATCGCGCGCTGCGGGCGCTGATCGAGCAGAACCTCGGATACGCCTGGCTGTTCAGGGGAGACCTCGCGGCATCGGAACGGCACGCGCGCGCAGCGGTGCAGCTGGCCGAGGAGCTGCAGGACCCACGAGTGATGGCCGAGGCGTTCCAGGCGTATCCGTTCGTCGAGTTCCTCCTCGGACGCGGGGTCGATCAGGAGATGCTCGATCGCGGGATCGCCCTGGAAGGGGCACTTGGAGGGCGAATTCAAATCCCACGTCCTGCGTGCGAGCTTCGTCGCGGCGATGATCCTCAAGTCGACCGATCGCGTGGACGAGGCCCGCCGGACGTTCAGCGAGCTCCTGGGTGATGCCGCGGCGCACGGGGTCTCGAGCGCGATCCCGCAGTTCCGGTACCACCTCGCCGAGCTGGAGTGCCGGGCGGGCAACTGGGATGTGGCCATGGAGCACGCCCGGGAGAGCATGGCGGGCGCCCAGCGGGTCGGCATGGGGGTCCTGTCGGCGGAGGGCCACTTCGCGGTGGGCCTGGTGGAAGCCCATGTAGGGCGGGCCGACCCGGCGAGGCTGGCAGCCCTCGAGGGGCTGCGGGTCGCCGAGGCGGGCGGCGAGGTCTTCCTCCTGATCCCGAACCTGGCGGTCCTGGGGTTCCTCGAGCTCTCCCTGGGCAACTTCGCCGAGGCCGATGCGTATCTGTCCAGGGCCGTCGAGCTCTAGCGAGGCGATGGGCGTTCGGGAGCCCGCCTACTTCCGCGTCGTCCCGGATGCGGTCGAGGCGCTCGTCGCCCTCGGCCGTCTCGACGAGGCCGAGGCGCTGCTCGCCCCCTTCGAGGAAGCGGGCAAGCACCTCGACCGGGCCTGGACCATCGCGACGGGGGCCAGGTGTCGGGCGCTCGTGTCGGCGGCCCGGGGTGACCTCGATGGTGCGTCGGCCGCGGCCGGTGAGGCGGTGCGGGTTCACGATCACCTTCCCCTCCCGTTCGAGCTGGGGCGGACGCTCCTGGTGCGAGGAGCGGTGGAGCGCCGTGCGAAGAGGAAGCGGGAGGCTCGGGACACGCTCACGACGGCCTTGGAGGTCTTCGACGGGCTGGGTGCCGCGCTGTGGGCGGAGAAGGCACGTGCGGAGCTGGCGCGGATCGGTGGACGGGCTCCCTCGTCGCTCGACCTGACCCCGACCGAAGAGAAGGTGGCGGCGTTGGTGGCCGGGGGCAGCACCAACAGGGAGGCGGCCGACGCGCTGTTCGTCAGCATCCACACGGTCGAGGCCAACCTCAAGCGGATCTACCGCAAGCTGGGTGTTCACTCGCGCACGGAGATGGCCTCGAAGTTCCGATCCGACACGGCAGGATCCTGAGTGGAGGTTCAGAGCGACTTGCGGCGATGACCCTCGTGGTGTTCGATGCCCCGATCACCGAGCCGGAGGGATCTGCCCATGTCCACGTTCGTCATCGTTCCCGGAGCGTGGGAC
>CAWGUD010000017.1:0-17413 GCA_963825685.1 uncultured Actinomycetes bacterium
AGACCCCCTCGTTATCCTGGTGCACATCACGTAGGGACGCTGACCCCTAAGCAGCGCTCGCTCCCCGGGCCTGCGGCGTCCCTCGAGGAAGGAGTCCACCCCCTATGGACTTCAGTGCCAGCATGCGCTTCGACCACGAGCTGCTCGCCGTGGAGCAGGAGCACACCGTCTCCTGCATGCTCGAGCTCACCGCTCCCGCACCGCCCGTCGCGACCGAGCGCCGTCCGCTCGCGCTCGCCCTCGTGCTCGACCGTTCCGGCTCGATGGCGGGGGAGAAGCTCGACGTCGCCCGTCGGTGCGCCGCGTTCCTGATCGAGCGCCTCGCGCCCGACCGACCGTCTCGCGCTCGTCTCGTTCGACCACGAGGTGCAGCTCGAGGCGCCCCTGACCGAGGTCGGCCCCAACCGGCAGCAGCTCACGCTCACGGCGCGCGCGATCGGCTCGGGCGGCCAGACGAACCTGTCCGGAGGGTGGCTCAAGGGCGTCGAGGTGCTCGCCGGGCTCGACGACGGCAGCCACACGCGCCGCGTGCTGCTGCTCACCGACGGCATGGCGAACGTCGGCGTCACCGACGAGACCCAGCTCGCGCGCATGGCCCGCGGCAGCGCCGGCGACGGCATCGGCACCACGACGATCGGGTTCGGCGACGGGTTCAGCGAGGACCTGCTCACGGCGATGGCCGACGCGGGCGGTGGCGGCGCCCACTTCGCGCCGACGCCCGACGCCGCGCCCGGCATCTTCGCCCAGGAGTTCGACGACCTGCTCGCGCTCGTCGCCCAGAACGTGAGCGTCGAGATCCGTCCGGCCTGGAGCGAGGTCGAGCTGCTCTCGATCCTGAACGACGTGCCCCAGGTGCCGGTCGCGAGCGGCGTGCAGGCGCAGCTCGGTGATGCCTACGGCGACGAGCGCCGCCGCGTCGTCTTCCAGCTGCACGTGCCCGGCCTGCCGACGCTCGGGCCGGCGCAGGTCGCCGAGGTGGTCGTCCGCTACGTCTCGGTCGGCGAGCAGGTCGCGATGCACGAGCTCACCGTGCCGATCGTCGTGAACGCGGTGAGCGCCGACGACGCGGCCGCCTCGGTGCCCGATGCGGAGGTGACCGAGGAGGTCACGGTGCTGCTCTCGGCGCGTGCGCAGGACGAGGCGCGCGACCTCGCCGACGCCGGTCGCTTCGACGACGCCCGCCGCACGCTGCACGACGCGGCCGGCCGGCTGCGCACGGCGTCGGCCGGCTCGCCCCGTGCCGAGGACCTCGAGCTCGAGGCGAAGCGCCTGGAGGAGCGCGGCGACGAGATCGGAAGCGGCGGCTACGACCTGATGTCGCGCAAGCACATGTCGTACGAGAACCGCCTGCGCAAGCAGCGCCGCTCCCGTCCCGGCTCGTGACGGTCAACCCGACGGGCCACGACGAAGGAGGCGTTCGATGAACATCGGCGAGCCCCAGCGCGAGATCGAGATCGTGCCGACGACGGTGCCGGTGCCCGAGGTGCTGCCGGTCGCCGAGCCGTCACCGGACGGCGAGCCGGTTCGCCGAGCCCGAGCCCCTGGCGCCCGAGCCGGTGCCCGCCGCGCCCGGGGAGGGCCGGCGTCGGTGACCGACGTCTCGATCGAGCCCGTCACCGGCTGGCGATTCTGGGGGCTCGCGACCGATCCCCCGGGCACACCCGTGCTGCTGCCCGCGGGAGCCGGTCGCGGCGTCTGGCCGGCGCGGCGACGATACGAGGCTCGTTGCGCCGCGGACGGCCGGTTGGCTCGCCCGCTCGCCGACGTGCGACACGAGAGCCCGTCGCTCGGGTGCACCTGCGGCATCTACGCGAGCGCCTCGCTGCGCGATCTCGCCACGTCGACCCCGTCGCTCCCCGCGCTGAGCGTCGTCGGCACCGTCTCGATGTGGGGACGCACGATCGAGCACGAGCGCGGGTGGCGCTCGCGGTTCGCCTACCCGGCTCGGCTCGCTCTCGTGTGCGCCGAGTGTCTGCGGTCGGGGTCGGGCGAGGGGACGCCGGCGGCGGTCGCCCTCGGCGTGTACGGGCGACACACGGGTGGGCTCGTCGCGGTCTGCGCCGACCACCGCGAGATGGTCGCGCAGGGGGAGTCGTTCCCGCTGTTCGATCCACAGGAGGTGCGGGGCCTGCTGCTCGGCCGCTACGCGGTCGATCCGATGCCGTTCGACGCCGTGCGGATGCTCTTCGAGCGGCCCCGGCCGGCCGCGCCCGTGCGGCAGTGGCCCACGGCGGTCGCTCCACCCGTGCCATCGCGGCCCGCGGCGGGGCCCCTGTTCCCGGCGGGAACGTTCCAGGCGCCCACGCCGGCACCCGTGGCACCGGTCGTCGCCGCACCGGCGAAGGACCCGCTCTGGTTGCGCGTCGCGAGGGGTGCGTGGGAGGTCGCGTCGTTCTGCATCGGCCTGGCGTTCGTGGCGATCATGTCGATCGCCTCGCTGCAGTCGTGCATCGTGACGGTCGACACGGCGGGAGGGGCGCCGATCCCGTCCGCGGAGTCGCTCGGCGCCGATGACCGACGCTTCCCGTCCCGGGTCCGAGTCCGCACGTCGGGTGCGTCCGGAGCCGCTTCCGCGACTCGAGTTCGTCTGCGGACGCCCGCACGGAGGGTGGATCGAGCTCGTCGGTGCTCGCCGGGCGTGCCCTTGACGGGATTCGCGCGTCTCCCCGGCCGACCACTCGTGCTTCGGGAAGCCGGAGGCGATCACCACGCGACCGGGGTACTCGATCTGCTGGGAGTCCTTCGGCGAGCCGGTGGTCGTCGATCCGCACGCGGTCGCGGCGAACCCCTTCGTCGAGGAGGCGGCATGAACCGAGCCCGTACTCCGACGCGCGCCTTCGACGACGAGGGGTATCCGGTCAACCCGTTCGACGAGGTCCTGCCCGGTCTCGTTCAGGGCGACACGACGTTCGATCCGCGGCAGATGTTCCGGCTGGGCTTCGACGCGCTCTTCGACCTCTGCGGGTGGGACCGAGGCGACGGTCTCGACGGGCTGCCCTACACGTTCCATCTGATCGACGACGTGCCGTGGATCGCGGACGAGGGCGCCGTGCACGAGCTCGGGGTGCGGGTCGCCTCCCACCTGCGCGACGGTGAGCGGGTCGCGGTCAACTGTGCCGCCGGCCTCAACCGCTCGGGCCTGATCGTCGGGCGGGCGCTGATCGAGCTCGGCCACACGCCGGCCGAGGCGATCGGCATGGTGCGGGCGGCCCGCGGCCCATCGTCCCTGCCGCACCTCTAGCGTGCGACGCATACGGATTCCTGCCCCGAGGCCGTCCCAGAGGTTCACCGAAGAGCACGATGGAGTCGGCGGTTTCCTGGGTCGTGAACCACGCGTACATGCCCACGAACTCCCTGAAGTAGCGAGACTCGCTGCCTAGGTCGGTCAGGTCGACGTCGCTCCACGACTCGAACGGAGTGAAAGCAGATGTATCCGGCTGGACACTAGGGAACTCGACGCCGTCACACGACGCGACGAGCGTGGTCGGTCCGGCCGTCAGGGTGGATTCAGGGCGGGAGCCATCAGATGTAGGGGCCGCATCGGCGCACGACGCAGCCAGCAACACGATCGAGGCGACCAGCACCCTGGAACGTCGCACGCTACGTCTCAACACCTCGACATGCCGTCGGCCTTCCAGTCCGTGACGCCGGACACTCCCGCTCCGGCCTTCCCCCTAGCCTCTCAGCTCATGAGCTTGAACACTCGGAGAACCAGGTGAAATTGGGGCGTTGGCAGGTGCAACCACTGGGCGGGGGCATCGGCTGCTTCACGATGATCCTGATCTCCGTGGTGGCCTCGATCGCGCTGACCCTGCTGTTGAACCTGGTGACGCGGTGACGCCGAACGAAGGAGAGCGCCGACGGCTTGGTCAGGCGCCGCACGACCGTCCGCACTGACGGCGCCCCTGATCGTGCCGTTGCGACTGGGGATCTCGCCGACGCATCGGCATCGCGCCGTGGTGGTCCGTCCGAAGCGCGTCGCACCGAGCACCGTCGACGCTCGGCATGCACCACCTGAACGGTCGAGGGTGCCAAGCGGAACGTCACGAAGCACGCGCGAGGTGGCGTGATCGGGTGAGCGTCACGCTTCCGGCGTTCGCGTGGCCGGGCGGGCCGCTTCGCGTTCCGCGTCAGGCAGTGCCGAGATCGAAGACGTCATACACGCGGAACGGCGTCATCCCGACGCTCTCGTACAGCGCGACCGCGCCGGTCGGGTTCTGTGCATCGACGCCGAGTCGCACTTCGTCGTGACCGCGCTCGGCGAGGGTTGCGAACGACCGGCGCAGGAGCGCCTTCGCGATACCTCGCCCCCGGAAGCTCGGGACCACCCCCAGCTCGGCGATGTACGCCTCTCCCTCGAACGAGAGCGCGACGAGGTGCCCGACGACCTGTCCGTCGGCCTCTGCCAGGTAAGCGAGCGACGGGTCCCACGCCTCGGCTCCGTACATCCCGGCCTCGTACGTCTCATACGGCACCGGCCGGAACCCCCAGTGATCCGCGAATGACGCCTCGTTCACCTCGTGCAGCGCCCGCTCGTCGCGCCCGGTATCGAAGGTCCTGATGTGCACGCCCGCCGGCGTGGTTCCGGCGTGCTCGTGCGAGTCGAGCGCTTTGCCCATCGTCCACGAAGATCGGACCCGGATGTAGCCGCGCGAAGCCAGCAACTCATGTGCAGGAGCGTCGCGATCGGTCGTGCGGGCGCGGATACCGTCGACGTCGCGCTCGGCAGCCAGCGTCTCCGCCCATGCCAGCGCCCACGACCCGAGCCCTCGCGCCAGGTGATCGGGATGCACTCGGATCAGAACGTCGAACGGACCGCCTTCGTCGGGATCCCATACCGCTTGCGCGAAGCATGCCGGCTGCTTGCCGTGCTCCACGAGTCGGGTGTCGCGCTCCAGGTCCGTCGAGGGCAGGTGCCACACCCAGGTCAGGTATTCCCGGGCCGGGTCCGGCCCGAGCCCGAGGGCGCGATCGGCATCGTCCATGAGCCGAATCACGCCCTCGAGATCGTCGTCGGCCACCGGGCGCACGGTGTAGCCCAGCGGAAGCGGGTGAAGGTCGGGCGGCAACATCGCCGGGAGCTTAGCGGGGCCGCTGTTTCGGAGCTAGGCCGTCACGCCGCGTCCGCGCACCACAGTCGCGATCGCGGCGACGTCGTCGGGCACGGTGCCACAGCATCCACCGATCGCCGTCGCGCCTTCGTCATACCACGCCGACGCTCCGGCTCCGAAGTCGGGTCTCGGTCCTTCGGCGCGCCAGCTTCGCGCGCCGGCGTCCCATGTCGAGCCGAGGTTCGGGTAGGCGACGAGCGGTGTGTCTGGCAGCCGTCGCCGGATCCGCCGGAGCAGCCCGGCCACGAACCCCGGCGGTGTGCAGTTCACGCCGACGCCCAGCACCGCCTGGCTCGAGACGGCGAGGGTGGCCGCATCGGCGATCGGCGTTCCGTCGCTGATGCGCTCCTCGTCGCGGCAGCTGAACGTCATCCACGCGCGAGCCTCGGGGCGCGCGTCCAGCAGGCGCACGATCGCCTCGGTCTCGACGATCGACGGGATCGTCTCGACGGCGAGCAGATCCGGCTCGGCTCCGAGCAGGACATCGAGCCGTGGCTCGTGGAAGGCGACGAGCTCCCCGGTCGTCATGCCGTAGCGTCCGTCGTATTCGGATCCGTCGGCGAGCACGGCACCGTACGGCCCGACCGACGCGGCGACGAGCGGTGTCCGGCCCTCCTCCGCAAGCCCCTCGGCCGCCTCCCGGGCGACCTCGACGCTCCGGCGGAACAGCGCGACGGACCCTTCACGGTCGATCCCGCGCCGGGCGAACCCCTCGAACGAAGCCTGGTAGCTGGCACCGATCGCGACGTCGGCTCCCGCCTCGAAGTACGCGCGGTGTGCCCTGCGGATCGTGTCCGGGTCGTCGAGGAGGAGTCGAGCCGACCAGAGCTCGTCGGTCAGATCGGCACCGAGGTGCTCGAGCAGCGAGGCGAGACCGCCGTCGATCACCAGGTCTTGTCGGAACCGATCCGCGACATCCACGCGACCATCATCCCGCCTGCGCGCGCTAGCGCCAGGTGACGTCGGACGAGCGCGACGGGTTCCGTGAATCCCTTGAGCGATACGTCTCCGGTCGCCGTGAACGGAACCTCGGATCCAGCCTCGTCCAACGTGACACGGCTCGCGAGGATCTCGCCCCCGTCCGCGAGCGCCGCGATCCTCGCCGCTCGGTGGACCTCGGCTCCGCCGTAGTCCTCGCCCCGTCGCGTCGCCGCGCCGGCATGGATGCCGATCCGGACCGACAGCGAGAAGCCTTCGGACCGTCGATGCTCGGCGAGCGCCCGCTGCACGGCGACGGCACATTCCAGCGCCGAGCGCGCGTCGGGGAACGCGACGAAGAACCCGTCGCCCGTCGGATGTCCGACGTCGCCGCCATGCGCCGCGAAGAGCGACCGAAGGGTGCGGTCGTGCCAGGTGAGCAGGTCCTCCCAGGCGTCGTCGCCGATCACCCCGATCAGGTCGGTCGACCGCACGATGTCCGTGAACATGAACGCTCGCGTGACCCGCTCCGGGCGCTCGTCGTCGAGCGCGAGCCGATCGAGCAGGCGTCGGGCTCGCGCCGCACCCGGGCGGGCGCCGAGGCGCTCGAACGTCTCTCGTGCCGAGCGCGCCTCGGCTCGCGCCGCGTCCTCGTCCCCGTCGGCCGCGCACGCCTCCGCCAGGAGCAGGCTGACTTCGGCGCCCTCGAGCGGCGCTTCGAGCTCCTGCCACCCGGCCCGAGCTCGCCGCAGGATCGGGATCGCGCCTGCCGCGTCGCCCCCCGACAGGAGCAGCGCACCCCGCGCGGCAGCGGCCATCGCGCGGAGCGAGGCCGTGCGGAACCCTTCGACGAGCGTGTCGAGCTCGTCCACGGCGGACGTTGCCGTCTCGTCGTCGTCGCTGGCGAGGGCGATCGTGACCTGCGCGGCCAGCAGCCGGACCCGCGAGCAGGCATCGGCGCCTTGCTCGTCGAGCGCCTGGCGGATGCCCGACGCGGCGACATCCACCTTGCCCTCGGCCAGCCGCAGCAGCGACCGACCCGGTTGAGGTGGTCTGCCGAACGCCTCGGCTCGCGCGTAGGCCTCCTCGGCGGCGCCGAAGTCACCGAGCTGACGTCGAACCTCGCCGATCTCGTAGTAGGCGGGACCCTGTCCGGAGACGAAGTTGTAGCGAGGGAGCTCCTCGCACGCCGCGAGGGCGTCCGCCTCCGCTTCGTGCAGGTGGCCGTGCAGCAGCTTCAGCTCCGCACGATGGATCCGGCACACGCCCGGGAACGCCGGCACGGACCGGCGCTCGCACCACCGGAGCGTCGCCTCGGTCCACTCGCTCGCACGCCCGTAGTCGCCGAGCTTCGAGCAGATCCCGATCATGCCGCAGTAGACGTAGCCGGCGGCGGCGGGATCGAGCTCACCGCCGACGACCGTCGCCATGCACTCGTCCAGGAGCGGCATGCCCGTCGCGATGTCGCCGAGCAGACAGAGCGCGTGGCCCTTGTCGTGAAGGCTCATCGCCGCGAGATCGCGGTCGCCGCTGCGCTCGGCGAACGCGAGCGCCTCGTCGTAGCGTTGGATCGCTCCGGCGTAGTCCGTCTCCATGATCCACAGCAGCAGGCCCTGGATCCAGAGCAACCAGCCGTGTACCGGCCAGGTCGCATCCTCCTCGGCCAGGCGGGCCGCCTTCTGCCCCCAGCCCTGGGCCAGCGGGATCGACATGCGCATGCCGTGCTGTTCCGCGAGTCGGTACGCCATCATGGCCGCCTGCGCCCGGTCGCCCTCGTCGAGGTACGCGGCGTAGGCCCGCTCCAGCGCCTCGATGGTCGCGTCGGGACGACCCGTCCAGTAGGTCGCCCAGGCGAGCATCTCGAGCGCCGCCCCCGGTAGGGGATCGGTCCGGTCGGCCTCGATCAGCGCGTCGTAGGCGTCCTTCCAGGCGTGCCGCTCCAGCGCATCCCGCGCGAAGGTGATCGGATGGTCGCTCATGCTCACGGCGACTCCACAGATGAGCGGGCACATCGAACCGTACCCGGTTCCGGCATCTCACCGCGACCCGGTTCGACGACGCGATCAGGAGGATCCCGTCGCGGACACCAACTGCGGAAGGATGTCTCCGATCGGTGATCGCAGCTTCGCGTCGGCCAGGTCGTCGAGGGAGGTCTCGCCCTGGTTCACGATGACGAGTTTCGCGCCGTCGCGCGTGGCCTGGGCCGCCAGCGATGCGGCCGGCTGGACCACGAGGGACGTCCCGATCGCGAGGAAGAGATCGCACGCGCTCGAGTGCGCGAACGCGAGCTGCAGCACCGCCGGATCCAGCTGCTGACCGAACGCGATCGTGGCTGACTTCTGGATGCCACCGCACTCGGTGCACGCGGGGTCGGGATCGCCGGCCCGCACGCGGTCGAGCTGTTCCTGCATCGGGGTCCGGTGCCCGCACGACAGGCACGTGGCGTCCCGGATCGTGCCGTGCAGCTCGAGCACGAGCGTCGAGCCGGCCGCCTGGTGCAGCCCGTCGATGTTCTGGGTCATCAACGCGAGGAGCGAGCCTCGGCGCTCGAGCTCGACGAGGGCGCGGTGCCCCGCGTTCGGGGTCGCGGTCCACGCGGGGTGATGCATGCGTTCCTGCCACGCCTCGACGCGCACCTGCTTGTCGCGCACGTAGTCGTCGATGTTGACCAGGCGCATCGACTCGGGCTTCGTCGTCCACACGCCGTTGGGTCCCCGGTAGTCGGGGATGCCCGACTCGGTGCTGATGCCGGCGCCGGTGAGGACCGCGATCTTCTCCGACGCGCTCACCCAGGCGGCGACCCGCTCGACGTCAGTCATCTTCCCTTCCTGAAAGAGGATCAGGCCCGCCCTGAATCTGGGTCTGAGTCGGTCACTGAGATTAGGCCAGTCCGTGGCTCTTCATCCTCGGCAGATGGGGAATCAACCGATCCGCAGACGGGAGTCCTGATACCGATTTCGGTGTCAGGTCGGCGCGGGGGATCCGCGACGTCGATCGATATCACTATCGGTATCAAGTCGCGCGTGACGGTGAGGGCCCCGAGGCTGGGCCGAGCCTGCGCGGACCATTCCTCGGCCGACCGTGACACCGATACCGGTGTCGGAACGGTCAGAAGGGACCCTGGCCGCCTCCTGACACCACGAACGGTGTCAGGGCCGTCGACGTGTCAGACCCGAGCGGTAGCCTTCACCTCGAAGCATCCAGAGTGGCTCGGCATCCCCGCCGGGCCCGGCAACCTGGGTCGGACGCCCAAGGTGCCTCTCCGAGTTCGGAGGATGCGGCCGCTTCGGCGGCAACCAAGCGTCCGGGCTCGGCCCGGCGTCAGGAGGAGACGATGCAGACACCGGGGGACCAGGGCACCCACGTCGACGCATGTGCGACCTGCGCCGGATGCGAGCAGTGCCGGTGGGTCGCGACGAGGACGAAGGCCACCCACGTGATCGAGGTGAAGGTCAAGGTGCGCCACTTCTGTGAGCACCACGGCATCGACACGCCCGAACGGTTCATCATGAAGATGGACGACGGAACCTGGTTCACCGAGCCCGAGTTGCGCCCGCCCTCTGCGTCGAGC
Source organism: uncultured Actinomycetes bacterium (assembly GCA_963825685.1). Classification (GTDB taxonomy): domain Bacteria; phylum Actinomycetota; class UBA4738; order UBA4738; family HRBIN12; genus JAOUEA01. The sequence continues at coordinate 9,601 of CAWGUD010000017.1, forward strand.
GATGGGGGGCATGAGGGCGGTAGGCCGGCCGAGCCGTTCACCTGGAACACCGCGAAGATGCGTGCCCGGGTCGATCTCAACGACAATCGAAGTGATCGACCCGCTCGACTGAGCGGGGGGAGTCCTCGCAGCGACTGGCAGGGACCTCCGTCCTCCGTCGCTGGTGCCACTCCGGAGGTCCCTGCCAATCTCGGTCGCGCGGCCCCCACCGGAGAACTGTGTGTGACGACCGTCACCGACGGCGGGTCTCCGGCGGCCACGCTCGCGGTCGGAGGTGGAACGCTAAGATGTACACTTCAGCCATGCCTAAACGTACAGATGCGAGAGACGAACCTTCCGAGGTCGGGATCGCGGCGCTCCGCGGCGACCTGCCACGGTGGATCGAAGCGGCTCGGGACCACGACGTGGTGATCACGAACCGCGGGAAACCGGTCGCTCGGCTCGTCGCGATCGGTGAGCACCCGGCGCTCGAGCGGCTGGTCGCCCGAGGCCTGGTGCGCATGCCGACGCGACCGGCAGCGCATCTCGACGTGTCCGACGCGGTACGAGCCCGCGGCACGGTGTCCGACCTGATCTCGCAACAGCGGCGGTGATCACGTACCTCGACACCTCGGCGCTCGTGAAGACGATCGTCGCCGAGCCGGACACCGATGCCGCGATCGATCTCTGGAACGCGAGCGACGTGCGGCTGACGAGCCTGATCACCTACGCCGAGGCGCGAGCGGCGCTCGCTGCCGCGTCACGGGATCGGCGGCTCGTCGGTCGGGCGCGGACGGCCGCGCGCGATGCCCTCGACGAGCGCTGGCTCGACCTCAGCGATGCCGCGGTGTCCGACGAGGTCGTGCACCTCGCCGGCGACCTCGCCGACCGTGCGGGACTCCGTGGCTACGACGCGGTGCATCTCGCGACGGCGATGCTGGTCGGTCCCACCGACGTCGTGTTCGCCACGTGGGACTCGGCGCTCGCCGAAGCCGCCGCCGCCGCCGGTCTGGTCACCGCCGGCGTCTGACGCGCCGACACCGACGGATCAGCGCGTCACACCCGCGTTCGCGCCGTCGCGAACGCGTCGAGCAGCCGCTCGGTGTCTGCCATCTCGGCGTCCCAGTCGGCGCGGATCACGTCGATCCGATGCTCCGGCGTCTGCAGCGCCGACAGGTATGCCCCGACGTCCGCTCCGCCGTCGCCGGCCGCCTCGTGCAGTTCGAGCATCCGGATCGCGAGCTTCGTCTGCACGCCGTACACCGGGATCTGCGGACCGCGCGGCGCGGCGAGGCCGATGTAGTACAGCTTCTCGAGCCCCGCCGGAACGATGCCGCCGGCGTACCGCAGCGGCACCCCGTCACGACGCGAGACGAGCGACTCGTCGAGGAACGGCAGCGTCGGGCGGAACCCGGTGGCCCACAGGATCGTGTCGTAGTCGCGCTCGGCGCCGTCGGTGAAGTGCACGGTCGTGCCGTCGAACCGCTCGATGCCGGGCACCACGCGGATCCGTCCGTGGTGGATCCAGTACAGGAGCAGGTCGTTGACCACCACCCGCCCACCGGCGAGCGTGTGCGACTCGGGCTCCGGCATGCCCGGATAGTCCTTCCACTCGCCGATCGAGACACGGGCGAGCAGCCGGGCGATCAGGTCCTGCTCCTGCGGCGAGAACTGCCCGAGGAACGGCACCTGCTGACGCGGGACCCCGAAGTAGGCCTTCGGCTGGAAGTGGACGCCGCCGCGGATCACGATGTCGACGTCGTACCGATGCTGCGCCGCGTCGACGGCCAGGTCGCAGGCGGAGTTCCCCGCCCCGACGACGAGCACGCGCTCGCCGTCGAGGTCGTCGGTGTTGCGGTACGAGCCCGAGTGGATCTGCGGGCCGGTGAACGTGCCGGGCACGTCGGGCACGTACTGATCCCACAGGTGCCCGTTCGCGACGAAGACCCCGTCGTAGTCGATGCGCTCGCCCGTGCTCAGGGTGACCGTCCATCCGGCCGACCCGACCGGCCGGTCGGTGTCGATCGGCACGACCGACTCGACCGCGGTGTCGAACCGGATGATCTCGTAGTGCCCGTGCGCACGGGCGTACGACTCGATGTACGCGCGCACCTCGTCGCGGCGCGGGAAGTGGGGATACTCGGCCGGCATCGGGAAGTCCTCGAACAGGGTGGTGTCGCGCGAGGTGATCAGGTGCAGGGCGTCGTAGTCGGTGTGCCAGTGCCCGCCCACGCGATCGGTCTTCTCGTAGCAGTCGACCTCGTAGCCCGCCGACCGCAGCTGCTGCAGGGCGGAGATGCCGGCCGCGCCGGCCCCGATGACGCAGTAGCGGGTCATGTCTCGTCGTCCTCCGTTCGTCAGGGTCGTGTCAGCGGATCACGTCGCCGCCCGAGAGCGTGACGGTCTCGCCGGTCATGAAGTCGGATGCGTCCGAGCCGGCGAGGATCCAGACCCACTCGGCGATCTCCGACGGCCTGGCGACGCGTCCGAGCGGGATCGAGGCGGCGGCGGCCTCCATCCGCCCGGTCGCCGCGTTGCCGGGGGTGTCGACCCAGCCGGGGGCGATCGCGTTCACGCGGATGCGACGGGGCGCGAGCTCGAGCGCCGCTGACTTCGTGAGCATGATCACGGCGGCCTTCGACGCCCCGTAGACGAGCTGGCCCGGCGACACGACGAACCCGTCGACCGACGCGAAGTTCACGATCGCCGAACCCTGTCGCAGGAAGGGCAGGGCCGCGGCCATCACGTTGATCACGCCGAGGACGTTCACGTCGAACACGCGGTGGAAGAGCTCGGGGGTCACCGTCTCGAGCGTGGACGGCGGGTAGATGCCCGCGACGTTCGCGACCGCGTCGATCGCGCCGCCGAGGTCGGGCAGGTGTTCGGCGAGCGCGGCGTCGAGCCCCGCCCGGTCGCGGACGTCGGCCTCGATCGACACGAGCCGGCCGCTCGTCGCGGCGAGGTCCACCGGCGCGACGTCGACGGCGAGGGTCGTCCAGCCACGTTCCAGGAACATCTCGGCCGTGGCGCGGCCCATGCCGCTGCCGGCCCCCGTCACGAGCGCGACGCCCGCGTCGGTCATCGGATCGTCACCCCGCCGTCGATCAGGACGTCGGATCCCGTGACGTACGAGGACGCGCTCGACGCGAGGTAGACGATCAGCGGCGAGATCTCGTCGGGACGCGCGCGCCGGCCCAGGGGGGCGGCGGCCGACGTGCCGCCGGGCGGCTCGTCGTCGTTCATCGGCGTGTCGACGCCGCCGGGACTGATCGCGTTGACCCGGATGCCGTGGGGCGCGAGCTCGAGGGCCGCGGCCCGGGTGACGGCGAGGACCGCCGCCTTCGAGGCCGCGTACGCCGCGTAGCCCTCGGCGCCGCGGTGGGCGGCGGTGGAGGCGACGTTCACGATCGAGCCGCCGCCGCGCCGGATCATCGCCGGCGCCGCCGCCCGGATGCCGAGCACGACCGAGGTCGCGTTGACCCGCTGGATCATCTCCCAGTCCGCCATCGGCATCTCGCGCAGGGGTGCGACCCTGATGATGCCCGCGTTGTTCACCAGCACGTCGAGCCCGCCCTCACGCGCCTCGATGTCCGCGACGACGTCGAGCCAGGCCTGCTCGTCGGTGACGTCGAGGTGGGCGTAGCGGACGTCGAGCCGTCGTGCGGAGAGCGCAGCGGCCGTCGTCTCGCCCTGCTCGTCCAGCACGTCCGCGATCACCACGCGCATGCCGGCTGAGGCGAGCGCCTCGGCGTGGGCGGCGCCTTGGCCTCTGGCGCCGCCGGTGATCAGCGCGACCTGCTCGGGCATCCCTCGACCGCCTTCCCTCTCATATAGGACATGCCGTGGAGATATGAGTACCAGCCCGACCACGCGGACGGGGCATATGCTCGATCGATGCGATGGGGGCTCGACATCTCGCAGCACCAGCTCACGTGGGACGAGCTCGTCGCGCGCGCCACGCTCGCCGAGGACGCCGGCCTCGACGGCGTCTGGGTCTTCGACCACTTCAAGGCGCTCTACGGCGATCCGCGCGGACCGTCGCTCGAGGCCTGGACGTTGCTCGCGGGGCTCGCCCGCGAGACCTCGCGCGTGCGGCTCGGCACGCTCGTTACCGGCATGACGCACCGGCATCCCTCGGTGCTCGCCGCCGAGGTCGTCACGGTCGATCACCTCTCCGGTGGGCGGGTCGAGTGCGCGGTCGGCGCCGCGTGGAACGACTCGGAGCATCGCGAGCTCGGCATCGGATTCCCCCCGACGGTCGAACGGATGGACCGCCTCGAGGAAGGGGTTCAGGTCCTGCGCCTGCTGTTCACCGAGGACGACGCGACGTTCGAGGGGCGCCACTACCGGCTCGAGGGTGCGACCTACCGGCCGAGACCGGTGCAACAACCGCATCCGCCGATCTGGGTCGGCGGGGTGGGCCGGCGACGGACGCTGCCGATCGTCGGCCGGTACGCGGACGCGTGGCACGGCTGGGCGTCGAACGCCGCCGAGCTCGCCGAGATCACCGCGATCATCGACCGCGCCGCCGAGGACGCCGGCCGCGACCCGGCCTCGATCGTGCGGGCATCGAGCCTGTCGATCTCCGAGCCATGGGACGAGGTGAAGGCCAACCACGAATGGATGGCGGCCGGCGGCATCTCCTACCTCGTGATCGGCTGGCCCTCGGAGGGACAGGGCCGGCTCGAGGAGTTCCTCGACCAGGTGCTCCCTACCCTGTAGCGACAGCACACTGCGACTCCCTGTGCCATCGTGTGGGAGTGCATCGAGCTGTGATCGTGTGCCTCCTGCTGGCCGGCCTCGTCGGCTGTGCCGGTGAAGATGACGCACCCCGTGACGCGCCGCCCGCGAGTGCCGTCGAGATGCTCGACACGGATGGGCTCGAACGGGACCTCAAGCAACAGATCGAGTCCCAGACGGGCACGACGGTGCGCACGGTCGACTGCCCGACGGTGGAACTCGAAGCGGGGGCGTCGTTCGATTGCGTCGCCGAGGACCGGTCCGACACCACCTACACGATCGTCGTCACCCAGACGGACGACGAGGGCAACCTCGTGTGGGAAGTCACGGACGGCTCTTGACGGTCCGCTCTACGTCGCTTCGGGGCCCTGCGTGTGCTTGAGGAAGCGGTACCAGTCGTCCTCGTAGGAGGCCGCATCGTCGTCCTCGCTGGGAGGATCGACAGGCTCAGCATCCTCGACGGGAGCATCCGGCTCGGTGGCTCGGGGGGCTCGTCGGTCACCGGGGCCGGCTCGTCGGCCTCGGGTGACTGAGCCTCCACCTGCGTGGAGACGAGGTCAGCCTCGACCTCGGGGGAGGAGACGATCGGGGCGACCTGAGCGGCGTCACGTATCCGCGTGAGTGCACCGGACAGCTGCCCGAGTGTCGCTTCCACGACGTCGTCGAGGTCCTGGAGCAGCGTGCGTGAACGCTCGTCCCGGTCGCGCAGGTCTGCCGCGAGACGGGAGTTCTCCTCGGCCGTCTTCTCGAGCCTTGCGCGAGCCTCGGCGAGTTGCTCGCCGACTCGGGCCAGCTCCTCCTGAGACGAACGCTTGATCTCGTCGACGAGCTGCTCGTGCTCGCGTCGCAGCGTGGTCGTCTCCTCGGCGTGACGTTCGCGCTCCGACCGCAGCTCCTCGGTCAGGGCGGCCCGGGTGGATTCGAGATCGCGAAGGCCCGCATCCGCCTCGGTCAGCTTGGCCTCGAGCTTCTTCTTCGAGCTCTTGCCCATCTCATCGCCACCTCCCCCGAGTGTGGCTCGTGCCCGGATCAGCGCTCGTCGATCGCGAGCGCCTGTCCTTGTTGAATCGGCCCGATACCGAGGGACTGAAGAGAGCCGCGGTTCTGATCCCGAAATCGGTATCAGATGGACGTCGGGGATCCGCGGCCGTCGATCGATACCACTATCGGTATCAAGGACGGCGGCGGGCTCAGGAGTTGTGGCATGGAACGAGTGGGTTGGCACATCCTGAGTAGGATGGCATGATATCAGCATGTCGGCATCACCGGTTGCCATACGCCTCGGACCGCAGGGGCGGTTGGTCGTTCCCGTGGAGCTTCGACGTGAGCTCGGTTTGGAAGACGGAAGTGAGCTCGCGATCCGGGCCGACGGGCGGCGGCTGATCCTCGAGCCGCGAGACGAGGTGCTGCGCCGGGTCCGCGGTCGGTTCGCCGTGGTGCCCGGCGAGGTCAGCCTGACCGACGAGCTGCTCGCCGATCGCCGAGCGGAGTCTGCGCGCGAGGACGCCGAGTGACCGAGCAGCCGACGATCGTCCTCGACGCGTCCGCGCTGCTCGCCCTGCTCGAGGAAGAGCCAGGCGCCGACGCGGTCGAGCGAGTGCTCGACGGCTCGATGATGTCGTGCGTGAACCTCGCGGAGGTGCTGCAGAAGGCCGAGCAACACGCCGTGAACGTCGAGGGGCTCGAGTACGACCTCGAGGCGCTGGGGGTGGAGTTCGCACCCTTCGACACGCCGGCCGCCCGGTCGTCGGCGGAGCTCTGGGGCTCCGGCCGAGGACTCTCGCTCGGGGACCGTGCGTGTCTCGCGCTCGCATCCTCGTTCGACGGCGTCGCGCTCACGGCGGACCGCCGCTGGGTCGACGCCGGCCTCGACGTGCAGGTCGAGCTGATCCGGTAGCGCACTCCGGGTTGCGCCGCGCGCGCTTCCTGCCCGACGATGCACGCATCGATCGAGGGAGGTCTGGCATGCGCATGAAGCTGGCCACACTGCTCGCCGCCGTCGCGCTCGTCGCGGGCGGCTACGTCGTCGGACAGGCGGGCGTCCGTCGGGGCGGTGACGACTCCACCACGTTGCCGGGCTTCAGCGAGGTCGTGAGCCTCAGCCACGTGAACGCGCCGGCACGCACGCCGCTGTTCCCCGGCGACCCCGCGTTCACGCTCACGACGGTCGCGACCGTCGAGGACGATGGCTTCTACATGCAGTACGTGCGTGAGGGTGAGCACACCGGCACCCACTACAGCGCTCCGTGCCACTTCCGCGACGGGAAGCCGTGCGCCGAAGATCTCGACGCCGCCGACTACGTGCTGCCGGCGGTCGTCGTCGACGTTCGCGACGCCGTGGCCGCCGACGCCAACCATGTCGTCACGAAGGCCGACCTGCAGGACTGGGAGACCGAGCACGGCGAGATGCCGTCGGGCGCCGCGGTGCTGCTGTGGACCGGTTGCGACGCGTTCTGGGGACCGACGCTCGCCAAGGACGAGCCCACCTTCTACAACTGCGGCCAGGCCGGAGCGAAGTACAGCCAACCGGGCTTCTCGAAGGGCGCGGTGCGCTGGCTGATCGAGACCGACGTGCTCGCGAAGCGCGGCGCGCTCGGCACCGACACGTTCGGCCCCGACCCGTCGGCCGACGCGAACTACTGGGAGTCCTACCTCACGCTGAACCGGCACCGGTTCACGCTCGAGAACCTCACGAACCTCGGTGCGATGCCCACGACCGGCGGCTGGATCGTGATCGGCGGACCGATGAACCGGAAGGGTTCGGGCGCGGCCAGCACCGTGTTCGGCCTGGTCCCGTGATGCGCGGACCGCGGTCCGGTTCGCCGGCGCGAGCTACGACGCCTCGGAGGCGTGCCGGGCGGCGCTCAGTGTGAATCCACTGCAGCCGCACTCGGAGTAGAGACAACGGCGATCCTCGAAGTCACCGTGGACGAACTCCGTGTGTTCGCACGCGGTGCAGAGGACCCTTCGGGGGTCGGCGGGGCGGGGCAGTACTGTCGGCTGGGGAGTGGTTGTCTGCACGCTCCTAACCGTAGGACATCTGGGGGACAGCGACATCGGCCGAATGTCCAAGAGTTGCCCTATCAGCCGGGCC
>CAWGUD010000018.1:0-189284 GCA_963825685.1 uncultured Actinomycetes bacterium
CTTCGAGTCGGCGACGATCTGCTCGGCGGTGAGCGACGTGACCTCGGTTGCCATGGCGCTGGTCCTCTCTCGTCAGGAAGTGGTGACGTCGGCGGTCGGCGCTCCGGCCTCGGCCGCGATCTCGGCGGCGCCGGCCTCGGAGCCCACGACGTAGCTGTGCTCGGCGGCCCAGTGCAGCATCACCTGTTGACCCGGCCTGGGTTCGGTCGCACCCACCTCGTCGTTCAGCTGGTGCACGGTCAGACGCTCGCCGGTCGGCAGCAGCACGATCAGCTGCGTGACCGAGCCGAGATAGACCACGTCGATCACGGTGCCACCGACATGACAGGCGCGGTCGCCCGCCTCACCGGTCGAGAGCTTGATCCATTCGGGCCGCACGGTGATCGTCACCTGGGGGCGATCGACGGCGCCGGCCACGTGCTCGGGTGCGACCGCGAAGATCCGCTGCCCTTCACCCAGATCCATCGTGAGCAGGCCGTCGTCGCGGCGGTCGACCCGGAGCTCGATCAGGTTCGACGTGCCGATGAAACCGGCCACGAACGCGCTCGCCGGCCGCTGGTACAGCTCCTTCGGCGTCGCGAGCTGCTCGACCACCCCACCGTTCATCACAGCGATCCGGTCGCTCATCGTCATCGCCTCTTCCTGATCGTGGGTGACGTAGACGAACGTCGTGCCGGTGCGCTGCTGCAGGTCCTTCAGCTCGAGCTGCATCTCCTTGCGCAGCTTCAGGTCCAGCGCGCCGAGCGGCTCGTCGAGCAGCAGGGCCGCCGGACGGTTCACGAGCGCCCGCGCGAGGGCGACCCGCTGCTGTTGGCCGCCGGTGAGCTGCCCGGGACGGCGGTCCTCGAACCCGTCGAGTCGCACCGTGCGGATCGCCTCGGCCACCCGCTCACGCGTCTCCTCACGCGACCACTTCTTGATCTTCGGACCGAACGCGACGTTCTCCCCCACCGTCATGTGCGGGAACAGCCCGTAGGCCTGGAACACCATGTTCACGTTGCGCTTGGGCGGCGGCACGTGTGTGACGTCGGCGCCCTGCAACACGATGCGCCCGGCGTCGGGCTCCTCGAAGCCCGCGATCATGCGCAGGGTCGTGGTCTTGCCGCAGCCGATCGGCCCGAGCATCGAGAAGAACTCGCCGCCCGGGATCGTGATCGAGACGTCGTTGACCGCGACGACGTCGCCGAACCGCTTCGTGACGGCCTCGACGAGGATCTCGCCTTCGCGGCCGCCAGCGTCGTGCGTGGTCGATGCGCTCATGACTCGATCCTGTTCAGTCGGGCGAGCCGGTAGGCGACGAGCGCCAGCAACACCGACATCGCGAGCAGCAAGAAGTTCAGGGCGGAGCCGACCCCCAGTCCCCCTGGCCGAGGATCAGGTCGCGCACGCGCTGGCCCATCATGTAGGACCCGGTGCCCCCGACGATGTCGGAGGTCACGAAGTCGGTGAGCATCGGGATGTACACGAGGATCATCGCGACGAAGATGCCCGGTGCCGCGAGCGGGATCAGGATCTTGCGGGCCTGCTGCCACCACCCCGCGCCGAGATCGGTCGCGGCCTCGAAGGTGGCGGGCTCGATCGCCTTCATCGCCGCGTAGATCGGGATCGTCGTGTACGTGATGTACGTCGTCGAGAGCGTGAGGATCACCGCGAACTGGCTGTACAGCAGCCACTCCACCGGCGGCCCCGGGATCAGCCAGTTGAGGATGCCGTTGCGACCCAGGATGACCTGCCAGGCGTAGACCTTCACGACCGGCGCGAGCTCGTCGGCGAGCACGAGCGCGAGCAGCAGGAACAGCTCCCACTTCCCGGATTTGAAGACCATGAAGTAGGCGAGGGGGATCGCGACCAGCAGCATCGCGATCATCGCAGTGGTCGCGATCGTGAACGTGGTCCAGGCGATGTGCGGGTTCAGCGGGTTCGTCAGCACCTCGATGTAGTGATCGAGCGTGTAACCGCTGTCGACGCGCCGGGGGGAACTTCACCACGCTCATCTGCACCATGATCAGGAACGGCACGAGGAACAGCACGATCAACAGCGTGACGGGCGCGAACAGGATGCCGAACGCGCCGCGGGCCCCGCCGGGCCGTCGAGGGCCCCGCCGAGCGCGGCCGGTGTCGTCGGACGCGCCGATCCCGACGCCGAGCGTCTCCTGCAGCTCCGCCATCGCTACGTCCTCGCCCCCGCCGCGACCGCCTCGGTGCCCGCGATCATTTCCTTGGTCGCCTGGTCGCCGCTCCGCAGGCGCATCAGCTTGAGGGCGAACCAGATCAGCACGACCTGGGCGACCGAGATCAGCGCGGAGATCGCGTTCACGATCGCTGTGTGGTCGGGGCTGCGCACGTTCGAGTACACCCAGACGGGGAACGTCTGCTGGAACCCGAGGGTGAACGCGCTGATCTCGTAGTTGTTGAACGACCACGCGAACGCGAAGATGCCGGCCGCCGCCAGCGCCGGGCCGATGTGCGGCAGGATGATGTGTCGCAGCACCTGCAACCGCGAGCATCCGAGGTCGATCGCGGCCTCTTCCTGCACCTTCTGGAACCGGAAGAGCTGTGCGGCCACGATCGCGGTCACGAGCGGGAACGTGCACACCGTCTGGGTCATGACGACGGTCTTCAGGCTGAGGTCGATGTCGGCGCGCGGCGTACCGCAGCGCGGCGATGCCGATTGTCATCAGCCACGGCAGCACGAGCGGCGCGCCGACGAGGCCGCCGATCACCCCGCGGCCGCGGAACCGGAACCGCGTGAGCCCGAACGCGGCCAGAGTGCCGAGCACGAGGCAGAGGGGCGCCACGACGAACGCCACCTGGAAGGAGTTCTTCAACGCCGTGCGCAGCACCGGGTCGGTCAGGGCCTCCGTGTACCACTTCGTCGTCACGCCCTCGAGCGGGAAGGCGAGGATGTTCGAATCGTTGAACGAGAACAGCACGAGGATCACGAGCGGCCCGAACAGCATCAGGCCCACGATCGCGAGGAACGCTCGCCAGCCCCAGGTGTTCAGCACCCGCCGCCGGCGCCAACGTGCGGCGCCGGCGGTGTCGGCGACGGCGAGGCCCGAGCGCTCGACCGCCTGGGTCGCCACTACGACGCCTTCACCTCGGTCCACGCAGCCACCCAGGCGGCACGGTCATCGGGCGGGCTCGCCGGGATCGCGTTCTCGAGGGTGAACAGCGAGTCGAGCGATGCCTCTTCGACGACCTTCTGGGGCACCGCGTCGATGATGCCCGTGTTCGACGTCAGGTAGTTCCAGGTCGTCGCGGCGTAGATCTGCGGCGGCAGGCTCGTGTACCAGTTCAGCAGCGCATAGGCGGCATCGAGGTTCTCCTCGGCGATGTCGGGGCTGATGCCGTAGCCGCAGGTCCAGAGCATCTGGCCTTCCTCGGCCGCGGCGAACTGCACGTTCATGCCGTCCTGGTCCCGCAGCTGCTTCGCGATGCCGGGGTATCCGCTGGCGATCACGATCTCGCCGGACTTGAACTGGGCCTTCACGTCGGACTGACCCTTCCAGAACGTGCGGAACTGGCCGCGGTTGTCGATCAGGAACTGCTTCACCATCTCGAGCTCGTCGGGCGTCATCTCGAGCGGGTTCTCGATGCCGTTGGCGAGGGCTCCCACATCGAGCGCGGTGATCGCGAGGTCCTCGAGCGACGCGCGGCCCGCGTACTGAGGGTCGAACAGGTCGGTCCACGACGTCGGCGGGGTCGTGACCTCGTCGGCGTTGTACATGATGCCCGCCGTGCCGGCGTCGACCGGCACGATGAAGATCTCGCCGTCGACCTGCACGCCCGGGAGCTCCTTCATGCCGGGCCAGATGTCGTCCCAGTTCTCGAGGCGGCTCTCGTCGAGCGGCTGGTACATGCCCTTGTTCACCATCTCGAGGGTGGCCTCGTCGACGCAGCTGTTGACCACGTCGGCCTCGAAGCCGGCCTGGATCTTCGCGACGGCCTCCTCGTTGCTGCCGAACGAGGCGGTCTCGAGCTCGATGTTCGGGTACATCTCGAAGAACGTCTCCATGTACTCCGGGTCGAACCCGTCGGAGTAGGAGTAGAGCCGGAGCGTCCCCGTGATGTCGGCGGGATCGGCCGGCGCCGTGCTCGTGCCGCCGTCGCCGCTGTCGGGTGCGGCATCGTCATCGCCGCATGCCGCCGCCAGCAGCGAGAACGTCGCCACGACCGCCAGGCCGCGCAGGAACCGGTTCCGCGTCATCGTGTACCCCTCCGTATCGTCGCCGAGACCCGATCGTGACCCGCGGGGCGACCGTATCCGGCGAGGTTGCAGATTGTCAACCGTTGACAGCCGGTGACAGACTCTCGCGGGTCCATCTATCCGTACGAGGATCGAGGGGGGTTGAGCGTGCGAACGTCAGTCGTTCGCGGCCATGACGCCGGCGATCAGGCCACCGGCATGCTCGGCGTGCTCGTTCAGCAGCCTGGCGGCCGTCTCCTCGTCGCCGGCCTCGATCGCCTCGACGAGTGGCCGATGCTGCCGCGAGATCTCGTCGAGGGACCGCACGACGTGCTCGTCGAGCCTCAAGAGGCCGCGCAGGGTCGGCACGTATCGCATGAACACCTCGTGGATCCGGGAGTTCCCGCACAGCTCGCAGAGCCCCTCGTGGAACGCGAGGTCGGCGCGGCTGGCGGCAACCGCGTCGCCGGCATCGACGGCCCGGTCGATCTCGTCGGCCAGCGCCCGCAGTCGCGACAGGACGGTCGGGTCCTTGGACCGCGCGATCATGCGCCCGGCACGGCCCTCGAGCGCGGCCCGCAGGCCGTAGATCTCTCGGACGTCGTGCGCGGTGAGGCTGACGACGAACGTGCCTCTGCGGGGCTCCTCCTTCAAGAGGCCCTCGGCCCGGAGCAGCTTGAACGCCTCGCGCACCGGCCCACGGCTGATGTTGAGCTGCTCGGCGATCTTCGCCTCGACGAGGTGCTCGCCCTGCTTGAACCCGCCGTCGAGGATCTGTTCCCTGATGCGATCGGCGGCGTCCTCGGCGAGGGAACGCGGCGCCTCAAGCGGCCTGAGGGTGGACGATGGCTCGCTCATGGGGCGGAGCGTAGCACGGCGATGTCGACTGTCGACCATCGACAACGCGGCCAGGACCGGGATGCTCGATGGGCCTGATCGCGCACGTCGAGGCGCGGGCGCTCGGCCCCGACGTCGACCGGTTCCGGTACACGGCGCGGTCCGACGAGGTGTTCACGACCACCACCCTGGTGAGGATCACCGACGACGACGGCACGACCGGCGTCGGGGCGTACGACTCCGACACGTTCGGCGGCCACGACCGGGCGCCGCTCGAGACCCTTCGGACGATCGTGCCTCGTCTGATCGGGCTCGACGCCGATGACCGAGATCACGTCGCGGCGATGCTGACCGAGGACGGCACGTCGCCGTTCCCGCCCGCGGTGCGCTCCACGATCGACATCGCCCTGTGGGACCTCGCGGCCCGGCGCGCCGGCCGCACGCTCTGCGAGGCTCTCGGCGGTCGGGCCGGCGCGCCGTCACTGCCCGCCTACGCCTCGGTCCCGCTGCTCGACGACGAGGCGGCCTATGTCTCGTCGATCCGCGACCTCGTCACCCAGGGGTTCGGCGCAGTGAAGCTGCACGCTTGGGGGGATCCCGCGCGCGACGCCGAGCTCGTCCGCGCCGTCCGGGACGCGTTCCCCGATCTCACCGTGATGCACGACGCGGAAGGCCGCTACGACCGCGAGGGTGCCGAGCTCGTCGCGCGAGCCTGCGCCGAGGGCGGCGTCCGGTGGTTCGAGGCGCCGCTGCCCGACTTCGACCTCGAGGGGTTCCGGGCGTTGCGCCGGGCCGTGCCCGGCGTGCCGATCCTCGCCGCCGGTGATGCGATCTGGGAGCCGCGACTCCTCGCCGATGCCCTGCGCGACCCGCCTTGGGACGCCCTGCGGTTCGACGTCTCGTTCGCCGGCGGTCCGACGGCGGCGCGCGACCTGTTCGCCGTCGCGGCCGAGGCCGGGCTCGACGTCGAGCTGATCAGCTACGGGCATACCGTGATCCAGGCGGCGAACCTGCACACCGCGCTGGCGTTCGGCCGCACCACCTACTTCGAGCAGGCCGTGCCCCCCGAGCCGTTCGAGCACGGCGTGCGCACCACGATCCGAACGGAGCACGATGGCCTCGTGCACGCGCCCGACGGACCGGGCCTCGGCATCGAGATCGACGACACGGCGGTCGAGCAGGCCACGATCGCGCTCGTGACGAGCGCCTGAGGCGAGAGGAGCACGAGGACGATGCGGTTCGAGGGACGACGGGTGATCGTGACCGGCGCGTCGCGTGGCATCGGGCGCGGCATCGTCGACGCCTTCCTCGAGGAAGGCGCGGCGGTGCTCGCCACCGACGTGCTCGACGACGGCCTGGCCGCGCTCGTGGACGGCCATCCCCACGCCGACCGGCTCGCCACGCACGTGGCGGACCTGGGCTCGATCGACGGACCGCGCGGCGTCGTGACGGCTGCGCTCGAGGCGCTCGGAGGCGTGGAGGTGCTCGTCAACAACGCCGGCATGCAGCCCGACGGCGCTGCCCTCGACGTGGGAGCCGGCGACTTCGACGCGACGTTCGCGGTGAACGTCCGCGCCCCCATGCTCACGATGCAGGAAGCCTGCCGGCACTGGATCGACCGAGGATCGTCCGGCGCGATCGTGAACATCGCCAGCGCGAACGCGTTCCAGAACGAGTCGCCCGAGTCGATCTACAACGCGTCGAAGGCGGCGCTCGTCGCCTTGACGAAGGCCTTCGCCCACGAGATGGGTCACCACGGCATCCGCGCGAACTGCGTCGCGCCCGGCGAGACGATCACCCCCGAGGCGGAAGCCGAGATGGCCGCCGACCCGGCCGAGCGCGCGCTGGTGCACCGGTACCTCGCGAAGATCCCGTTGCGCTACGCGGGCACGCCCCGCGACCAGGCGATGGCCGTGCTGTTCCTCGCGAGCGACGACGCCCGCTTCATCTCGGCCCAGACGCTGATCGTCGACGGCGGGGAACTGGGCGGCGGCGGCTGGTACGACGAGGCCGCAGCCCCGCCGCTGCCGCCGCCGGATCGCCCCGTCACCGGCTGAGCGTGCGCCCGGCCCTCACGCGACCGGCACCTCGATCTCCGTCTCCGCCCGGTCCATGCCGACCACGTGCGGGTCGTTCAGGTAGTGCTCCCGCGGCGGCCCCATGATCTGCCGGCCGTGCTCGTCGATCCACGCGGTCAACGCCGCGTACGCCCCTCGCGACGCGTCGTAGGGACCGGTGTGCACGACCGCGGCCATCGTCCCTCCGTGCAGCGTCGTGACCTCGATCCCCTCCGGTGGATCGAACGGCGTGGCGACCGGCATGAAGACCTCGATGTCGGCGACCTCGGGCTCCTGGATCTCGTGCATCACGATGCCGGGCATGCCCTCGCCGTAGCCCACCGGTCCGACGCACTCCATCAGTCGCTCGAACGCGAACGGAACCACGTCGGGGATGCGATCGGGTGTGATGCGCTGGCGGATCGACGCCACCAGCTCGTCGGGTTCCTCCTTGATCATCACGTCGTAGAACATAGGACCTCCTTCGCTCCTGCAGCCACCGTGGCATGCAAGGGCGCGCCGGAACCCGTCGGATGGCCCCTCGGTATCGGGACCGCGCGCCCGAGCCCGCTCCGACCGTGTCCCGATCGCTCCCGATCCAGGACCCGGCCGACGATACGATCGACCGGTCGACCAGGAGGGAGCCCAGGTGCGCGCACCCCGTTCCACGCTCACGATCGTCGTCGTCGTCGGCCTCGTCGGCGGTGTCGCCGGCACGGCCGCCGCGACCACTCCGGAGCGCCGTGTCCTCGATCGAGCCCTCGACCGGGGCTCCGCGGAGCGGGGCATCGCCGGTGCGACGGCGACCTACCTCACGACCAGGCCGTTCACGGTCGCCGGCTCGCCGTACGAGTGGCAGATCGAGGTGTCGCAGTCCGATCCCGGACCCGGCTCGCCGCCGAACGACCCGGACATGCGCATCATCGCCTCGCGCCGACCGGCGACGGGAAGCCGCCCGATGCAGGCGCACATCTGGGAGTTCGATCTCGCCGCGGGGTCCCTCGACTTCAACGGCGAGCTCCGGCAGGTCGGTCTGGACACGGGGCTCATCCCCGCATACGGCGCGATCTTCATGGACCTGGAAGACCTGAGCGCGGTGCGCACATCGAAGCTCCGTTGTCCGAAGACCGACGAGGTGCTTTCGACACGATCGGTCCGCAAGGGCGTGCTGCGCGGATCGATGACGTTCCTCCCCGGCTACGTCGATCCCCAGTTCCCCGACGATGTGAACATCACGCACGTGCGGGCCACGATCGAACAGACCCGGTACACGGGCCGGGACTGCGAATACGGGAACCCCTGCACCCCGGGCAAGGTGCTCACCGGTAGTCAGCCGACGGGGGTCGGCGAGGGCTACCTGATCGTGGCCGGACGCGAGGGCCGCGACAACGTCTTCCTGTTCCAGGCATTCGAGACGGTGGGCGCCGCCGACCTCGTGCACTTCGTGGTCGCGACCGCCGACGAGCCGTCGCTCTTCCTCACCCCCACGTCGACCGAGGTCACGGGTGACATCGCGGCGCCGTTCTTCGATCCCGGCGGGTCGATGTCATGGACGAAGGGAACGAAGGAGGTCGACGTCGGGCCGAGATGCCGACGGACGACCTGGCAGCTCCTCACGCCGACCGGCTCTCTCGAGGCTCGCCTCGATTCGGGTGACCAGACGTTCGCCGCGCCGCCCGCCGGACTCGAGACTGCGGTGCGCCGCTAGAGGCGCGGCCGACGCAGCGGCGAGCCCCGCACACCGAGGTCCGCGATCGCGAGGAACTCCTCGCCGACGCATGCCGCGACCACGAACTCGAGGTCCGAGCCGCAGAACGCGATGTTCGTCGGCGCGTTCAGGTGAACGGCCTCCCAGTCCTCGACCACCGTCTCCACCGTGCCGTCGGGGCGGATGCGGTCGATGCGGTCCGGCGTGTAATGCGCGACGTAGCAGTTGCCGTCGACGTCGTAGGCGACGCCGTCGGGCACCGTGTGGAACAGCTCCGCCATGACCTCCGGCGCGCCCGCCCCCCCGTCGGCCTCGATCGAGATGCGCCAGATCCGGCCGCCCTCGAAGTCGGCCGGATGCGACTGCGCGACGACGAGGGCGTCGCCCGACGGCGAGAGCGTGACGCCGTTCGGGTAACCATCGATCGCCGTCGTCCATACGGTGGTCTCCCCGCTCGGCGCGACGCGGAAGATCGCCGGGTTCTCCGAGCCGGTCACGTACATCGTGCCGTCGTCGGCGAAGACGGGCGAGTTCGGGTCGTCGAGGGGTCGCTCCGGCGCGCCCTTCGTATACGTCTCGACCTCGCCGCTCGCCGCGTCGACACGCACGACCTCCTGCCGGTGCCAATCACACGCGTAGATACGGCCGAACGCATCGACGGCCATGCCGAGCACGCTGCCGCCGGTGTTCGCGACCTCGTCGATCCCGCCGTCGAGGCCGACCGCGTAGATCTGCCCGCCCTCGCCTCCGCAGTAGACGCGCTCGGTGAGCGGATCCCAGCAGAGCGCCTCGGGATGCTGGAGCGGACGCGCGAGCTCGCGGAACACGGTCCGCGGGAACAACGGTTCCGTCGGGTCTCCGCTCACGCTTCACCTCGTGCGCGCTTCATCGCGGCCTTCACCTCGTCGACGTCGAGCGTCATCTCGAAGAAGCCGATCTGCGCCTCGTAGACGCCGTCGTCGGCCTGGTCCTTCACCTCGTCCTCGAACACGTGCAGTACGGGGAGTCCCAACTGGACCCCCGCCAATGGACCCACCCAGGCCGGATCGCCGTCGCGGACGGTCTCGGCGGCCACCTCGACGGCCTCCGCATCGGCCGCGCCGAGCATCACCACGAGGTCGTCGCTGCCGATCTCATCGACGATCCGCTTGATCAGTGCCTGGTTGTCGGGGTCCATGGCGCCCGACGCCGTTCAGACGAAGCACTCCGTCCTGATCTCGATCACCTCGGCGCCGGCGCTGCGCGCCACCTCGGCGATCGCCTCGCCCGGCACGCTGTCGCGTTCGCCGAGCGCAACCACCTTCTTGCCCTTGAGCTCCATGTCGGTCCTCACCTCCCGGTTTCTTGGCTCAGGTGTTCCGGGATCGGCGGGCCCACCGCAGGCGCGCCGTCCATCAGCCGCACGATCGCTTCCTCGATCTGCTCGGGCGTCGTGCCGTTGCTCGTCAGCCGCTCGACCTCGACGCCCTCACGCATCGTGAGGTAGGCGGGCAGCCCGGCCACGCGCAGGTCCCGGCACACCTTGCGATTGTCGGGGGCGTTCACCTTCACGAACCGCACCCGATCGCCGTAGGTCTCGGCCAGCGCCTCGACCGCCGGCATCAGCGCGAGGCAGGGCTGGCACTGCGGTCCCCAGATGTCGACGAGCACCTCCCCCTCGCGCACGAGGTCGTCGAACGTCTCGACCGTCGCCTCGATCATGTCTGTCGTTCCCTCCTTCGAGTCAGGCTTCGAGCGTCAGGGAGACGCCGTCCCACAGCCGCGTGAGGCGGCCGAGGAACAACGATCCCTTCGCGATCAGCATCGTTCGGTGCAGGTCGCCGGCACGCATGGCGTCGAGCGCATGCGGGATCCACGGCACGGCGCTCGCGATGTGGCCCTGCGTCGGCGAGAACCCCGGCATCCCGTGTACTCGGGAGAACGACGCGATGTCGGCACGCTCCATCTCGCCGCGCACGACGCCGAGCCCCGCGAGCATCTTGTAGTTGCGGTCGGCGACGTCACCCCCGCCCTGGGGCTCGGTGATCTCGGGGTTGTGGATCTCGGTCGCGTACCGGTCGATGTCGCCGATCTTCAGACCCATCGCGTCGAGCGGAGCGCCCACGAGGGCCTCGAGCTGTGCCTGCGGCGCGCTGCCCGCATCGACGGGCATGCGACCGACCGCATCGGCGCGCACGACCGGGCCATTCGAACCATCGGCCGGCTCCAGCAACACGGCCATGCCCGCCAGGACGTCCTCGATGACCGGGAACCCCTTCGACAGCGCGCCCTCGAACTTCATGCCGAGCTTGCCCATCGACCCCCCCGCCACGACGACGACGCGCTCCTCGATGCCGGCCTCGATCAGGGCGGCGGCGACCACCAGCGCGTGGACCGGGGCGGCGCAGAACGACTTCACGTCGACGCCGCTGGCCCGCATCAGGCCGCAGTGCTCGGCGATCGCCTTCGCGACGTTGCCGCCGCCGCGTTGGTACCGATCGCCGACCGCTTCCTCACCACACCCGATCGCGTGCGTGATCGAGGCGGGGTCGATGCCGGTGGTCGTGAGCATATGGCGCAGGGCGTGCACCCCGCTGGCCTTGATCGACAGGTTCTCGAGCAGCACGTTCGCCGTGAGGGATTCGTCCTGCTCGTGGTCGCCCGCGAACGCACCGACGACCTCGTCGCCCCGCCACAACGCGAGCTGGCCCGGCTCGGGCTCGGCGCCCATGTGCATCAGGTCGAACTGGTCGACCTCGGAGAGCAGCTCGTAGAAGTCGTGCTGGGCCATCACGTCGCCGGACGGACCGGCGGACGTCGCGGACTCGACCGGGTGGCGCCACCAGTCGCGAGGTCGCTCCCAGAGGTCGGCGGGAGCGAGGTTGCCGATGAACACCTGGTTCGGCGGGTAGGCCACCGCGTCCTCGAACGGGCGGAGCCCGGCGGTGATCGCCCCGATCTGCTGCGGTTCGCGTGCGGGCTTGGACCCGTACCGGACGAGGTCCGGCACGTGCTCGAGCACGAACGAGGCCGACGCGACCGCGGCGCGACGCGTCACGGCGTCGCCTCCCACACCGTGCGAGGCTCGACGTCGGTCGCGAGCATGTCCAGCGCTCGGCGAACGAGCGCGATGCGCATCGCCCGCTCGTCGCCCGGCTCCAGCGTGGGGTCGCCGGTGGGATTGGTGATCGCCACGCCCCGCACGATGCGGTTCGCCCCCACCATCTGTGCGATCGTGGGTAACGCGGTCACGAACACGGTCGGGATGCCCTCTCGTTCGAACTCCTTCGCCAGCACTGCCCCGCAGCGCGTGCCGGTCCCTCAGGTGCCGGTCAGGATCACCGCCCCGACCTGCGCCTCCCGCAGCTCGGCCGCGATCTCCTGACCGTGGCGCGCCGCCACCGCGACCGGGGTGTCCACGCCGCTCGTGGTGTAGAACGCGTCGTGCAGGGAGCCGACGAACCCCTCGCGCTCGAGCGTGCGCGCGGCGTCGAGCGGCACGAGCCGGTTCGGGTCCGCGTTCGCCGCCGTGGTGTCGAACCCCGCGTGCACCGACTCGTAGTCGCCCTCGGCGAGGGTGATCGCACCGGCCAGGTCGTACCGCAGCCAGACGTTCGCGTGACGCGTCGGCAGCCGGTCCGGGTTGCCCTGGGGCACGCACCCCGCCTCGGTGACGAGCGCGAGCCGCACCGATGCGAGATCCTCGACGGGAGGGGCCGGAGCGACGTGGTCGCCGCTCGGCGCGACCTCGGTCCGCACGTCGCCGGCGAGCTTCGCGAGCAACAGGTCGATCGCGCGTTCGGCCCCGGTGCGTTCGGCGAGGGCGTTCACACGCAGCCCGCGGGGCAGGTATCCCTCGACCTCGGGACCCCCGACCGCGTCGCCCGATGCGAGCCGAGCCCCCAACGAGGCCACGACCGGCAACGCCTCGCGCATCCCCGCGACGTTCGATCCCGTGGGCACGATGTAGGCGGCGCCCTCGGCGGCGAGCACGCCCGGCGAGTCGGGGGTCATCGCCGCGACGACGGGCAGGCCGCGACGGCCGGCTTCCCGCGCCAGCACACCGCAGGCGTAGCCGTACCGGCCCGATCCGAACGAGGGTCCGCAGACGAGCACGTCGGGCTCGAGCTCGTCGAGCCATCCGAGCAGGATCGCGAGGGCATCCGCCTCACGCTCCCCGAAGTAGTCGTCGCCGCAGGCGAGCGTGACGTCGACCGTCAGCCCGGCGGCGGCGAGACCCCGGCCCGGTCCCTGAGGGCCGTCGAGCCTCACGGGCTCGTGGCCGGCCGCTTCCTCCCCGCCGAGGCCGGCGAAGAACTGGTTCACGTAGTGCACGACCACGCTCATGCCGGCACCGCCGTCCATCGCGCGTCGCCGGTCTGCACGAGCCCGCCGACGTAGTACACCTGCGGCACGCGCTCGCCCACGCGAGCGTGCTCCTCGCCACCGATCACCGTCGCGGGGATCCATGCGTCGACGAGCTCGTCCTCGTTGCCCGTGCTCACGAGGCAGTCGGCCTCCGGCACGTGGTCGGTCAGGCCGCCGTTCGTCTCGCACACGAGCGCGACGGCGCCGATGCCATGACGTTCGCAGGCCTGCACGGTGAGCATCGTGTCGGTGTGGGAGTTGCCGCTCGAGAACGTCGTGCACACCACGCCGTCGGCGCCGAGCCCGGCGACGAGCTCGGCCGATGCCTCGGCCGCCCTGCGCTTCTGCTCGGCGCCGTCGAGGTAGCCCGGCGCCAGCACGATGCCGGCGAAGCGGAGATCGCGTCCGTGTCGGGCTCGCAGCTCCCGGGGCACCGCCGGGTCCTGATACACCGCGGTCACGTTGCGCACCCCCGGCCAGTCGTACGCCCCGTTCGTCAGCCGGCCCTCGTGCAGCTCGCGCTCCTCGAGCACCCTCGGCTCGAACACACCGAGCGGCTCGCCGTCGAGGAAGGTATCGAGCAGCGGGCCCTCCGATGCGACCTGCAGCACCACCACGATCGCGGGCAACGTCGCGTCGGCCGGGGGGAGCGGCCCGATCGTGCGTACGTCGCCGGCGGAAGCGTCGGTCGTGCTCGCGGCGAGCGCGCCCGCGACCTCGCCTGCCAGCTCCCGCACCGCACGGTCGGCATCGGCCACCTCGACGCCCGGCGCGGGCACGCACCGAAGGATCACGTCGTTGCTCGCGCCCCAGGGGCTGCGGTCGGCGCCGGGACCGGCCATGTCGATGATGGCGTCGGGAAGCTCGTCGGCCCCCGCGAACCCGGCAGACCTCCAGTCGCACACGGTCACCACCGCGACGCCGTCGAGTCGATGCAGACGGGCGTCGGCGACGCGGGCCGTGGGCAGCACGACGTCGAGGACGTTCGAGATGCGGACGTGATCGCCGGGACGGACGACCTCGACCGTGGCCTCCGCCAGCGCCGGGTACGAGCCGGCTCCGACCGCGAGCTGCGGTAGCGCGAGCGTGAGAACGCCCTCGCTCCACCCTGTCTGGGCCCCCTCGACGACCTCGTCGACCGCGAACGTCGCGATCTCGAGATCAGCGAGCGTGGATACCAAGTTGTCGACAGTCTACACCCGCAACCACCTTGGGGCGAGGGGGAGGAGGGAGAGTACAGTTGCATATTGGCGCTCGATGCGCCATGATGGCGCGCCATGCCCAGTCTCCAGGTCAAAGAGGTTCCCGAGGAGGTCCTCGACGTCCTGAAGCGCCGCGCCGCGATGAGCCATCGCTCCCTGCAGCAGTACCTGCTCGACCATCTGATCGAGGAGGCAAGCAGGCCCACCCTCGACGAGGTGTTGGATCGAGCGTCGGGACGGGCGGGGGGGTCGATGCCGTTCGAGCAGGCCGTCGCGACCACTCGGGAGGATCGTGCTCGTCGTTGACGCGAGCGTCCTCGTGACCGCCCTGGTGGACGACGATGCTGACGGCGACGAGGGCCGGGGCAGACTTCGAGGCGAAGACCTCGCCGCTCCGGAACTGATCGACCTCGAGGTGGTATCCGCGCTGCGCCGTGCCGTGTCCGCCTCCACGGTGCCGCCTCGGCGGGCGGCTCTCGCCATCGACGACCTGATCTCCATGCCCCTCCTGCGGGCTCCGCATCACCGGCTCCTGACGCGGTGCTGGGAGCTGCGCGAGAACCTGACGCCGTACGACGCGGCCTATGTCGCTCTCGCGGAGGCGCTGGGAGCACCCCTGCTCACGGCCGATGCCCGCATGGCGTCGGCGCCGGGCATCAGATGCGAGGTCGAGATCCTCGCCTCCCGTCGCGATCGCTGATCAGCGACCCACGGTCGGCCGCGGTCTCGATGTGGCAGCATCGCGCCATGGCGAGGTACGTGGCGCTGTTGCGCGGGATCAACGTGGGAGGCAACAACCTGATCCGCATGCCCGCGCTCGCCGCGTGCTTCACCGATCACGGATACGACGACGTCGTGACCTACATCCAGAGCGGCAACGTCGTGTTCAGCGCCGGTCGGGAACCCCGGACGGAGCTGGTCGCCAGGATCGAGCGGATGCTCTCGACGACGTTCGAACACTACGACGCGAGCGTGGTGGTGCGGAGCGCGAGCCAGATGCGATCGATCGTCGCGGACGCGCCGGCAAGATTCGGTGACGACCCGTCGCGGTTCCGATACGACGTGATCTTCCTGAAGCCGCCACTCACGGCGCTCGCCGCGGTGCGCGACCTGCCTGTGAAGGAAGGCGTGGACACGGTCGCCGCCGCCAACGGCGTGATCTACCACTCACGGCTCACGGAGCGAGCGACCCAGAGCCGCCTCTCCCGGGTGGCGTCGATGCCGATCTACCGGCAGATGACGATCCGCAACTGGAACACGACCACGAAGCTGCACGAGCTGCTGGGGGCTGCGGCCGGCTCGTGACGGCGGTCAGTCGACGAGGGGCAGGTGCAGAGGCGTGCCTGCCACGCCGACGTCGCCGATCGAGAGGAACGTGTCGCCGACGTTCGCGATCGCGACACGGTCGAGGTGCTCCCCCACCCACGCGATGTTCGTCGGCGCATCGAACGTCGAGGCGAGGTGGTCGTCGACCACGAGGTCGACGGCGCCGGCCGGGTCGATCCGCACCAGCCCGTCGGGGCGGTAGAGCGTGACCCACAACGATCCGTCGGCCGCGAGCGCGATGCCGTCCGGGTCGGTGTCGGGGAGCTCGGCCACCGTCGACGGGCTCCCCGGCCGAGCCGTCGGCCTCGATCGGCACGCGGACGAGGCGCTGGGCCTTGGCCTCCACGACGATCAGCGCGTCGCCGTCGGGCGTCACGAGGGCGCCGTTCGGGTACCGAGGGACCGACGTCGTCCACCGTTCCGCATCGCCTCCTCCGGGTGCGACCCGAACGATCTCCGGCCGATCGTCCTCGCCCGAACACGTGACGTAGAGCGATCCGTCGGGCCCGAACGCCGCGACGTTCGGGCAGTCCATGTCGTCGCCGTCGACCCCTCGGGCGTACGTGGCGACCTCGCCGGTCGCGGGATCCCACCGCGCGATCTCGCCCCTGCCCGCATCGCACGCGTAGACGCGTCCACGTCCGTCGACCGCGACGCCGAGCATCGAGCCGCCGCTCGAGCCGACCTGCGTCACGTCGCCGTCGAGCGTCACCGCGTAGATCTCGCCGCCTTCCCCGCCCGCGTACACACGGCCGTCGACGGGGTTCCACGCCACGCCCTCGGGATGGTTGAGATCCCCGGCGAGCTCGTCGAAACGGTCGAGGGGGATCACGACAGCCACCCTGCGGCGTCGGCGAGCAGCGCTTCGACGGTGCGGGCGGCGACGACCACCTCGTCGACCGCGATCTCCTCGGCCGGGTCGTGAGCGAGGCCGAAGTCGCCGGGGCCCCACACCACGGCCTGCGAGCCCGCGAGGTCGACGAAGTTGTGCGCGTCGGTCCACGCGGGCACCCCGATCGTCGCCGCGCGCGATCCGCCGACCTGCTCGGTCGCGCCGAGCAGGGCGCCGACGAGCGGCGAGCCGGCGTCGGTCTCGAACGGTTCCACGCTCTCCTCGACGAGCTCGACCTCGGCATCGTGGTCGGCCGCGAGCTCGCGCAACCTCGACTCGATCTCCAGCGCCGACGGGCCACCGGGCACCACGCGGATCTCGATGCGAACCCTGGCGCGGTCGGGCACGACGTGCAGCTCGCCCCCGCCCTCGATCCACAGCGTGCCCGGCACGTTGCGACCGAGCATCGGATGCTCGGTGCGGGTGAACGGCTCCTCGTGCACGGCCAGCAGCAGCCGGGCGGCCTTCTCGATCGCGTTGTCGCCGAGCTCGGGGAACGATCCGTGCGCCGACGCGCCGCGCACCTCGCAGATCGCGTCGACGAACCCGGCCTCGGCCACGCCGACCTCGAGCCGGCTCGGCTCGCCGGCGATCACGTACCTCGGCCGCAGCTCGTTCGCCATCACGATCGAGCCTCGCCCGAGCAGCTCCTCGTCGGAGCACACGCCGAGCGCGACCGGGAGCGACCCGAGGTCGACCCCGCGCTCGAGGGCGAGCACGATGCCGAGCGCGAACGCGATCACCGAGCCCTTGCAGTCGCCGGCGCCGAGGCCGCGCACGACGTCGGCGTCGAGCGAGGCTTCCCACGGCCACGTCGGCGTCACCGTGTCGATATGGGCCGTGAGCAGCAGTGCCGGGCGATCGGACCACCCGATCAGCAGGTCATCGGCCGCTCCGTCGACGGGCATGCGACCGACCGGCAGCCCCCACGCCACACACCGAGCCGCGAGATGGTCGACCGCGTCGTGCTCCTTCTCCGACGGGGAATGGATCGCGACGAGATCCAGCAGCTCCCGCGCGACCCACGCGCGGGCGTCGGCGTCGTTCACGCGGACAGCGCCTCGGCGATCGACTCGTCGAGGATGCCGAACACGGTCGCCAGCTCCTCGACCGGCATCACGAGCGACGGCTGGATGTTGAGCGACGTCGTCGACGGGTCGATCAGCAGGCCGCGCCGCACGCATCCCCACGCGACCCGCTCCTGCAGCTCGAGATCGCGTTCCTTCGTCACACGGTCCTTCACGAACTCGATCGCCATGAAGCAGCCGGTGGCCCTCACGTCGCCGATCGCCTCGTAGCGATCCATGAGCCCGCGGAGCGCCTCGAGGCCCGCCGCCTCCAGCGCCATCACGTTCTCGAGGATCGGCTCCTGCTCGAACACGTCGAGCGTGGCCAGCGCCGCCGCGCACGCCGCCGGCAGCCACGACCACGTCGAGCCGGTCGACACGTCGTCGAAGTCCATCGACGACTCGGTGCCGAGCAGCGCGCCGATCGGCATCACGCCGCCGCCCATCGACTTCCCCAGGGCCAGCAGGTCGGGCTCGACCCCGAACCGCTCGACGGCGAACATCGTGCCCGTCCGGCCGAACCCGGTCTTCACCTCGTCCGCGCACAGGAGGAAGTCGAACTCGCGGCAGAGGTCGTTGAGCGCGGGCCAGAACGTCTCGGGCGGGGCGACGCACCCGCCGGAACCCATCACCGGCTCGATCACGAATCCCGCCACTTCGCGCGGATCGACCGCGTGGTGCAGCAGGAAGTCGCGCAGGAAGTCCACCGTGCCGTCGCCCGTGCCACCTGGCCGGGCCGTGAACGGCGTGCGGTACGGGTTCGGATACGGCACGTGCACGAACCCGGGCATCAACGCGCGGTAGCCGTAGGAGAGATCGCTCGTCTCGGCGCCGATCGCGCCGGCCGTGCCGGCTTCCCCGTGGTAGCCGCCCATGAACCCGATCACGATGGGTCGTCCGGTCGCGCGGCGCATGAACCGCACCGCGGTCTCGACGGCTTCCGTGCCGTTCAACGCGATGTCGACCCGCGAGAGCGCGCCGGGAGCGATCGCGACGAGCCGCTCGGCCAGGGGCAGCACGTACTCGTGCGAGTAGTAGTGGGTGTCCTCGTTGCCGTAGCGCCTGAGGGCGTCGACGGCCGCCTCCGTGATGTCGGCGCGAGCGGCCCCCGCAGGCACCGAGGCCATCGCGCTGATGCAGTCGAGGTAGACGTTGCCGTCGATGTCCTCGACCTCGTACCCGGACTTGCGGCTGATCACGAACGGGCCGACCTCGTCGGCCAGTCCGCGGTACAGGACCGCGGACTGGCGCTCGAGGATGTCGCGCGCGTCTTCGGCCCCGGGGGACCGAGACGATATGCGCGGACACGCCGTTCGCCCGCTCGTCGTCACAGACCGATGCTGTCCCAGTCGCCCGTGATCGCGCACGTGATGCCGGGCACCTGGATGTTCACGAACAGCCACTCGCCGTTCGGGCTGAAGCACGGGCCCGCGAACTCCGAGAAGCCGAGGCCGTCGCCGGCCGAGCGACCGTCGTCGGGCACCGTCGGGTCGTAGAGCTTGCCCGACGCCTCGAGGTAGTGCTGCTGCACCGCGAGCAGGTTCTCGGCAACGTTGATCATCGTGCCGTTCGGCAGCAGCGCCTTCACGAAGTTGCTCTTCAGGTTCCCGTCCTCGGCGATCACGATCGCACCACCGGGGCTCGTGGTCATGTTGTCGGGACCATCGAGCTGACCCTTGGCCGCCGACTCGAACAGCAGCTCGAGCTCGCCGCGCTCGTTCAGCTCGCCGGCGTTGTTCGTCGGCGTGTACGACCAGATCTGACCGAGCCCGGCGTCGCCGCCGTCGCTCGAGCCGAACACGACCGAGCCGTCGCGGTAGGTGCAGCCCTCGCCGCCCAGGAACTTCGCGCCGCCCTTGGCCCGGCCCTGCTGGAACACGGCCGACGCGTTGTTCTCGGCGTTCGCGGGGTCCACATCGTCGATCGTGACCCAGTTGCACTCGAGCACGTCGCCGACCGTCTGTCCGGTGATCGTGTTGTACTTCGGCTGGCCCTTGACCCGGAGCATCTGCAGCACGCCCTTGCGCAGGTTGCCGGGCGTGTCGGGGATGAACCGGTAGAAGCCGTCGGGGCCCTCGTCCTCGGTCTGGTAGATCACGCCGGTGTCGGGGTCGACCGCGCCGGCCTCGTGCAGGAACCGACCGAGCTTCTTGTACGGCTTGGTCAGCACGGCGCCGTCGTTGGCCGGGTCGACCTCGAAGACGTAGCCGTGCGGCTTCTGGCGGCCCGAGTTGACACCCGCCGTCGTCTCCTCACACGTGATCCAGGTGTCCCACGGCGTCGGCATGCCGGCGCAGTTCGTGTCGGTGCCGTTCAGGCTGATCCAGTGCGAGATCAGCTCCGCGTTGGACGCATCGATCTCGAGGGTCACGGTGCCGCCGGGCGCCTTCTTGTCCCATGCCGTCGCGGGGTCGCCGATGACCGTGCCGGCCGGGACGTCGTTGCCCTCACCGAGCTCGTGGTTGCGCACGATGCGCCACCGGCCGCCGCCCATGTTGAAGACGGCCATGCCGTCGTGGATCGGCGGGGTGATGAAGCCGTCGGTCATCGCCGAGCCGAACGCTCCGAACGTGTGGTAGCTGAAGCCGGGCGGCAGCGCCATCTCGGGGCCGGCAGCCACGAGGCCCGCGCCACGGGGCTGCACCGACGACGTGCTCTGGGCCAGCATCGCGGCGCCGGCTTCCCGGTCGCGCTCCATCAACACCGCGCTCGCCATCGCCGTGCCGATCACACCCATGCGGATGAAGCTGCGACGGTCCACTTCCCCTCGACGTCCGACGCCGTCCGCCCGTACCGCCATGTCCGGATCGTTGGTCTGCAACGCGGGTTCCCCCCTTCGCCCCGCCGCACATCGTCCCGATCGGGGTCGATGCGCTCCGCGGAGCCTGTGGACTGTCGACAATCTACGAACCAACGGGGTGCCCGGTCAACCCCTGCCCGTACGATGACGGCTCCGGATCGATCGGAGGCGAACGGTGAGCGCACACGAGGGGAACGATCGGGCGCTGCTCGTGGCGATGCCGGCGCGCCATCTCGAGGCGGCGCGGCTCGTCTGCGACGAGGCCGGCGCGGTGACGCTTCCCGCGGGAGGGCCGGGCGACCTCGACGACGCCACCGACGGCCTCATCGTGCTCGTGATCGTGACGGAAGCCGGCGAGGCCGAGGTGCCCGCCGCCACGTGGCGAGCCGTCTTCGAGGCACGCGTGCCCCACCGGCCCGGCGATCCGTGGCCGCAGGGTCTGCCCGCCACGTGGATCGAGGAGCACGGGGAGGACAGACGCGCCACCGATGGAACCCGTTCAGCCCCCGGACGACGAGGACGACGATGACGAGACGACGAGGACCTCGTCGGGCCGCAGTCGTTCTTCCGCGTTCGGGCGCTCGTGCCGTCACCGAAGCACGAGTGGGTCCACGCGAACGAGCTCGTGCCGAAGCAGCAGCGCGGCGGCCGGACCTTCGTGCCCCGCACCCCGCGGCTGATCCGGTTCGTCGACTGATCGAGCCCGCCGGGCTCAGCGCCGGCGCGAGCCCTTCGCGTCGCGCAGCACCTCGCGCGCCGCGTTGCGTCCGTTCGCCCCGGTGACCCCGCCACCCGGGTGCGTGCCGGCGCCGCAGAGGTAGAGCCCTCGGATCGGCGTGCGGTAGTCCGCCCAGCCGCGCACCGGCCGCAGGAACAGCAGCTGGTCGGGCGCCATGTCGCCGTGCAGCGCATGCCCGCCGGTGAGCCCCATCAGCCGTTCCATGTCGAGCGGGGTGACGACCTGGCGATGCTCGATCAGGTCGGGCAGCTTCGGGAAGTGCTCGGCCATCGTGGCGATCGCGCGGTCGGCACGATCCTCCTTGATGTCGTCCCACTCGGCGTCGCGCAGGTGGTAGGGCTGGGAGTTCACGTCGATCGTCATGATGTGCTTGCCCTCGGGGGCGAGCGACGGGTCGTGCACCGTCGGGAAGCACACCTCTATGTGGGCCGGATCGGCGGCGATGCCCTGCACCGCCTGCGCCTGCTGGAAGTCCATGTCGGCGACGAACGGGTTCATCTCCATGATGCCCGTGTGGTACGGCTGCACGCCGTCCTCGGGCAGCCCCTTCACGTAGGGAAGCTCGCGCACGGCGAGGTTGATCTTGATGCTCGTGCCCATGCACCGGTACGCCTCGATGCGCGAGACGAACTCGCCGGGCAGGTCGTCGCGCTCGCACATCGAGAGGAACGTGCGCTTGGGGTCGGCGTTGGAGAGCACGCGCGTGGCCGCGATCTCCTCCCCGTTCGCCAGGCGCACGCCCACGGCCCGGCCGCCGCGACTCACGATGCGCTCGACCTCGGCGTCGCACCGGATCTCCGCCCCGGCCTCGCGGGCGGCATCGGCCATCGTGGCGGTGAGCACGCCCATGCCGCCACGCACGAACCCCCACTGGCGCACGCCGCCGTCGACGTCCTCGCTCGCGTGGTCGTGCAGCAGCACGTACGCCGTGCCCGGCGTCGACGGCCCCGCCACGCTGTCGTTGATCGCGTGCCAGCCCATCGCGGCCTTCACGTGCTCGCTCTCGAACCGCTCCGACAGGAACTGGTTCGCGCTCGTCGAGAACAGGTACGCGAGGTCTGCCAGGCGCTTGCGCTGGCGCAGGCCGATGCGCCCCCACTTCGCGAGGGCGCCGAGGTCGCTCAGCGATCGCACGCGCGGATCGGGCGCCGTCCAGTTGAACGAGGGAAGCACCGCCTGCACGAGCTCGGCGAGGTCGTCCTCGAACCGCGGGAGCGCCCGCGCGTCGGCGGTCGAGAACTTCCGTGTCGCCTCGACGTTCTCGGCCATGTCGTCGCCGAGGTAGTAGCTGGCGCCGTCCGGATACAGGTTCAGGGTCGGCCCGGCCGGGTCGACCGCGATGCCTCGCTGCACGAGGCGCATGTCCTGCCAGATCTGCTCGCGCAGCATCGAGAGCACGTAGGCGCCGGTCGAGGCGCGGATAGCCGGGCGCGAACTCCTCGGTGTTGCAGGCGCCGCCGACGAACGGCCGGCGCTCGAGGACGAGGGTACGCAGCCCCGCACGGGAGAGGTAGAAGGCGGCGACGAGGCCGTTGTGGCCCCCACCGACGATCACGGCGTCGTACGCGGCCCGGCTCATCGGCCGGACGCTACCGAGCCGATTGTCGACTGTCAACCAAGGACGAGCCGTCACGAGCGCGGCCTTGACGACCTCGCCGCCCTTCATCACGAAGGGCACCTGCTCGAGGATCGAGACGTCGTCGGTCGGGTCGCCCTCGCACGGCGATCACGTCGGCGAACAGCCCGGGCGCGATCGTGCCCACGCGGTCTTCCCACCCCATCAGCTCGGCGGACCAGCGCGTGGCGCTCTGGATCGCCTGCATCGGCGTGAGCCCGTAGCGCACGTAGTAGGGGAACTGCCGGGCGTTCACGCCGTGCGGCGCGATGCCCGAGTCGGTGCCGAACGCGATGCGCACGCCCGCCTTCACGCACTTCGTGAACCCCTCGCGCTGGGCGTCGTTCGTGAGGTGGACCTTCTCGATCACCTCGTCGGTGTAGCCGAGCGAGGGTCCGACCTCGAGCATGTAGTCGCCGTCGTACATGTCGGCCACGAGGTACGTGCCGTGCTCGGCCATCAGCTCGATCGCCTCGTCGTCCATCAGCGAGCCATGCTCGATCGAGCGCACGCCGGCGCGCACCGCGCGCTTGATGCCCTCGGCGCCGTGCGCATGGGCGGCGACGTGCGTGCCGGCGCCCTCGGCTTCCTCGACCGCCGCCCGCAGCTCGTCCTCGGTGAACTCGGGCATGCCGGGGTTCGTGCCGCTCGTGAGCACGGCGCCGGTCGCGAGCACCTTGATGAAGTCGGCGCCGTAGCGCAGCACCTGTCGCACGGTCGATCGCATCTGGTCCACGCCGCTCGTCACGCCGAAGCGCAGCTCGCGCGGCACGACCTCGTCGACGTCGACGGCCAGGCCGGTCACGTCGCCGGCACCGCCGGGGGTCGTCACGTAGGCGCCCGCGCACATCATGCGGGGCCCGGGGAACCAGCCCGCCTCGATGCCTTCCTTCAGGGCGACGTCGCAGAAGGCGCGGAACGTGCCGATGTCGCGCACGGTCGTGAACCCCGCCTCGATCGTGCGCCGCGCGTTGCGGACGCCGACGATCGCCTCCTGCGCGCTGGAGCGCATCACGAGCTGGGCGTAGCCCTGCCCGTTGTCGTCGTCGCCGATCAGGTGGGAGTGCATGTCCATGAGGCCGGGCAGCAGCGTGTGACCCGGCAGATCGATGCGGCGGGCTTCGGCCGGAGCGTCGGCCGTCGCCACGACGTCGACGATGCGATCGCCCTCGACGATCACCGCGCGATCGGGCACGACCTCTCCCCGCTCGGTGTCGATCAACCGGTCCGCCGTGACCACGATGCGCTCGCTCATGGCGCGGAGGATACCGCCTGCGGCCACTATTCCAAGATGGACTAGAGCGTGGCGAGGCCGCCCTGGAGCAAGCCCTCCAGCAGTCGCCGCAGCTCGTCGCCCTCGAAGCTGCGGTCGTGGCCGGCGCAGACGCGCCGCACCGGCAGCGACGCGAGCCGCGTCAGCGATGCCTCGGCCGCCTCGAGGTCGTCGAAGCCCAGGCGCGCGTCGACGTAGGCGGTGTCGCCGCTGAACAGCAGCCCGGTGGCCGCCTCCCACAGCGCGATGGAGCCGGGCGTGTGGCCCGGCACGTGCAGCACCTCGACCTGCCGGTCGCCGAGGTCGATCACGTCGCCGTCGCTCACGAACGAGGTCGGCTCGGCGCCGGGCGCGACCCAGCCCGCGACGTCGAAGCCGTCGAGCGGCAGCGCCTCGATCGTGTGCTCCGGCACGTCGAAGCCGTAGTACGCGAACATCTCGTCGACGCCGTCGGGCTGGGCGTCCCGCTCGATCCGCACCGGGAACGGCTGGCGCGTCTCCGCCGCGTCGGCCTCGTGGCACCGGCGATCGTCGAACTCCGCGAGGCCGCCGACGTGGTCGAAGTGGCCGTGCGTCGCGACCGCGATCACGGGGCGGCCGGAGGCGAGCTCCTCGATCGCCGGGCGCAGCGCGCCGATGCCGTTGGCGGTGTCGACCACGAGGTCGGCGTCGCGTCCGCGCACGTGCCACACGTTGGACTCCAGCATCGGCGTGATGTGCGCCTCGACGAGCAGGGTCACGCCGTCGCCGGCGTCGTGCGTCCGCCACCACCGATCGGCGACCGGCAACGCCCCGGAGCTCACGCGCGGTCCTCGAACAGCACCGACGGCGAGGGCTCGCGCAGGCAGTGTGCGGACGTCATCGACGCGTTGTACGAGCCCACGTTCGGCAACGCGACGATGTCTCCCTCGCGCACGTCGGGGAACGGATGATCCTCGGCGAACAGGTCGGGCCCCTCGTTGATGTGCCCCGAGAACGTCACGTCGTGCACCGGCGGCGCGTCGGCCGCGCGGCACAGGATCGGGAAGAACGGGATGCGATAGACGAAGTGCTCGTTGAGCACGTTCCAGCCGGTGTCGAGGCCGACGAACGTGGTGCCCTCGCGGTCCTCGACCGTCACGACCTCGGCCAGATGCACCCCGGCCTGCTTCGCGATGAACTCGCCGGGCTCGGTGGCGACCGTCACCCCGAGCGGGCCGAAGTGGCGGGCCATGATGGCGGCCCACGCCGCGAGGTCGAGCGGCTCGTCGGTCGGACGGAACGGCACGCCGAGCCCGCCGCCCGTGTTCACCTCGACGATCGGGCACCCTGCGTCGATCAGCGTCGCCGTGGCCTCGGCGACCCGGCGCATCACCTCGTCGACCACGTCGAGCTGGTCGTCGAAGTAGAGGTAGCCCGAGTGCACGTGCACCGTGTCGATCGTGAGGTCGTGGCGCCCGGCGATCTCGACGGCGTCCGCGAGCCGTTCCGGGTAGATGCCGAACTTCGTCGGCTTCGCGCCCGCGTACGCGCTCTCGCTGCCGCCGGCGTGCGTCGCCCCCGCGCGCGGATTCACCCGGACGCCCACGGTCCGGCCGGGCGCTGCGCGGCCGACGCGTTCCAGCTGGCTCAGCAGGTCGACGTTCAGATGACAGCCGGTCGGCAGGATGCGGGCGAGGTCGCGATCGGACAGGTTCGTGCCCGTGTAGCTGATCTCCTCGGGCCCCCAGCCGTGCTCGAGCGCCCACTCGAGCTCTCCCGGCGAGCACACGTCGAGACCCACGTACGGAGCGCGCTCCCGCAGGAACCGCAGGAAGCCGGGCTCCCGCTGGGCCTTCAACGCGTAGCGCACCCGGCCGGGGACACCCGACCCCTCGAACGCATCGCGCAGGGCCTCGGCCTGCTCGCGTGCGCGCTCGAGGTCGTAGACGAACAGCGGGGTGCCGTGCTCGCGGGCGAGGTGTTCCGCGTCGCGGCCGGCGACCGTGAGCCGGCCGTCGGCGATGCCGAGGCCCGGTCGAGCCCACCATGTGCGTTCCCCGGTCGTCGTCGCGCGCATCCGGCACAGGCTAGCGGGAGGTGGCCCGGGTCGTCGGCGGATGCCACGATGTCGCCCCATACCCGGGAAGGCGACACGACGAGGCAGTCCCTGGACGACCGGGGCGTTCGGCCGCGACGACGAGTCGCGCGCGGACTCATCCTGTCGGTATGGAGGCGATGCATCCCTCGTCGGGACCGCCCTCGGCGGCCAGGTCGGCGACACAGGTGAGGCCGACCCACCTGATCTCCGCGTTCGTCCTGCTCGCGCTGTGGTTGCCGACGATCGCGAGCGCGGGCGAGGGGCCCGACGCCCCGGCGCCCTCGTGCGGAGGCGTCGAGGCGACCCTGGTCGGGACGGATGGGAACGACCTCCTCCTCGGCACCGATGGGCCCGATGTGGTCGTCGCGGGCGCCGGCTTCGACGTCGTCGTGACCTATCGGGGCGCCGACATCGTGTGCGGAGGCCCGGGCGACGACGAGCTCGTCGGGCTCGCGGGAGACGACCTCCTGCTCGGCGGCTCGGGGAACGATTCCCTCTTCGGGGTGACCGAGGACGATCGGCAGTACGGCGGCGACGGCATCGACCTGATGACGTCCGGAGGCGGGGACACCGGCGCCGACCTGCTGAGTGGCGATGAGGGGAACGACGCCTTGCTCAATGCCGGACCGGGGAACGATGACCTCGCCGGAGGACCCGGCCGCGACGTCCTCCAGGGACACACCGGCGACGACCGTCTGACCGGAGACGCCGACGATGACATCCTCGACGCGGGTCCCGGGGTCGACCATATCCACGGTGGCACCGGCCGGGACGCGTGCTTCGGTGGCGAGACACAAGCCGGTTGCGAACGCGGCGGTTCCCTCCGCAACACGCCCACGATGTGCTTCTCTCGACGTCCCACGCTGATGGGAACCGCCGGTCACGACGTGCTCGTCGGGACGTCGGGAGCCGACACGATCCAAGGCCGAGGAGGCAACGACGCGATCTTCGGTCTCGAGGGCAACGACCGACTCTGCGGCGGCCCGGGCACCGACCTGCTCGACGGCGATATCGGACGGGATGCCTTGGACGGCGACGACGGTCCCGACTTCTTGATGGCCGGCACGAGCGAGGATCGCCTCTACGGGGGTCTCGCCCGAGACGCGCTCGAGGGCGGCGCCGGCGACGACGTCGATGTTCGGCGAAGAGGGTGACGACATCGCCTACGGCGACGACGGCGCCGATCGCATGATGGGTGGCCCCGGCTCGGATCACATGGCGGGCGGCATGCACATCGATCGGATCCTCGGAGGAACCGGGAACGATCGGCTCTTCGGCGTCGAGTACCGCGACTACCTGCAAGGCGACACCGGTATCGACGTGTGCCTGGACTGGGAGCTCGATGCCGTCGGGTGCGAGATCTCGGTCGCGGGTCGCAAGGGTCCGGACTCCGCCTGACCGGACGCCGAGATCACGGTGGCCCTTGCAGGTGTGGACCGTGGAACGCGAGGATGCCGTGATGCACACCGGTTCTGAGTTCGGGTACGCGCGCGCCGCCGACGGCGCCTACATCGGCTACCGGGTCGACGGCGACGGCCCGATCGACATCGTCCACCAGCCCGAGTGGCCCGGGAACATCGACATGGACTGGGAAGAGCCCTGGTGGGCCGCGTGGCTGGGAGAGCTGGCCTCGATCGGGCGAGTGATCTCACACGACCATCGCGGGGTGGGCGTCTCGAGCAGGAACGTGCCGGCGCCGAACCTGGAGACGCGGGTGTCCGATCTGCTGTGCGTGCTGGACAAGGTCGAGGCCACCCGTCCGGTGCTGGCCGGCTTCCTCTCGTCGGGAGCGGTGAACGTGCTCGCGGCGGCGACCCGCCCCGACCTCGCGCGGGCCATCGTCTGGGTCGCGCCGATCGCGCGCTACGCCTGGGCGCCCGACTATCCGTGGGGAAGCTCGTGGGAGGAGCTCGATGAGGAACTCGCACACCTCGGCTCGTGGGGTACCCGCGAGTACGCGGTGTGGGCCTGGGAGCACGAGAAGACCACCGGGAACGAGATGCCCGATTCGATGCTCGAGAGCGCGATCAAGCAGAGCCGCAACGCGTGCACGCCTGACGTGGCACGGGAGCTGTCGCGCATCTGGTTCGACACCGACGTCCGTGGCGTGCTCGGCAGCGTGCAGACGCCGACGCTGCTCCTCGCGCACGAGGGACGGCCGGACGCTCTCGAGCAAGCTCGCTACATCGCCGACCTCATGCCGAACGCCGAGGTGGTCGGGGTGCCCGGCGCGGCGTGGTCGATCGAGGGACAGCGTCCGTTCCTCGACGAGATCCGGCGCTTCATCGGCGTCGAGCGTCCGGCTCCGTCGCTGGACACGGTCCTGTCGACGGTGCTGTTCACCGACATCGTCGACTCCACGAAGAAGCAGGCAGCGCTCGGCGACAGCCGATGGAAGGAACTCGTCCTCGCCCATCACGGCATCGTGCGAGAGGCGCTCCAACGCTGGCGCGGCGTCGAGAACGACACGGCCGGCGACGGCTTCTACGCGACGTTCGACGGCCCCGCGAGGGCGATCCACTGCGCCCTCGAGGTGACCGATCGGGTCCGTGACCTCGGGATCGAGGTGCGGGCGGGCGTGCACACCGGGGAGTGCGAGGTGATCGAAGAC
The DNA here is from genome assembly GCA_963825685.1 of uncultured Actinomycetes bacterium. Lineage (GTDB taxonomy): Bacteria > Actinomycetota > UBA4738 > UBA4738 > HRBIN12 > JAOUEA01. The sequence goes on from CAWGUD010000018.1 coordinate 28,723, forward strand.
AAGTGCGGCGGCATCACCGTCTCGATCGGCGCCCGGGTCGCGTCGAACGCCGGGCCGTCACAGGTCGTGGTCAGCCAGACGGTGAAGGATCTCGTGGCCGGCTCGGGGCTGACCTTCGATGACGCCGGCGAGCACGAGCTGAAGGGCGTGCCGGATCGGTGGCGGTTGTACCGGGTGACGAGCTGACTCGCGGATTTCATGGTGCGTAAGAGAAGTGATAGCCGAGGTTGTGAGACCCGGGTGCCAGCGGTTCCAAGACCTACGAGAGGCATGTCAGCCAGGTCACCATGGGCGGGTCGTCGGGATCGTTCGGGCTGATCGCGCCCGTCCACTCGTCGGCACCGTCCGCGTCGCAGGCCTTGACGATGCCGAGCCTGATCCCGCCGCCGATCGTGGCCGTGTTGCCGGTCACAGAGGAGGAGCCCTTCAGGACGACAGTGCCGTCGATCATCAGCGGATCCCACGACTCGCTGTGGATCCCGCCGCCCGTGGCGGCGAGGTTGCCGGTCACCGAGGAAGAACCGTTCAAGATGACGATGCCCTGGACGTCCGCGATCCCGCCTCCGCGACCGTCGGATATCGTTCCCCCGCACCGTTGACCAGCCATTCATGATGATTCTGCCGTTGAAGTTGTAGACCCCCCCGCCGTCGCCAGCCGCCATGCCGCCCTGGAAGACCCGGTTCCCACGTATCGAGGAAGAGCCGTTCATGATGAGGGTGCCTTCGTTGGTGACTCCGCCACCGGTGGCACTCCCCAGTGCTCGAGTGCCTAGCCTCGTTCCCTCGCACCACCGAGTCGTACAAGGTGAGCGTGCCCTGGTTATAGATCCCGCCGCCATCAGGTGCGAAGTTCCCACTCACCACCGAGCGCCTCAGTGTGAGGTTGCCGAAGGTGATGATCCCGCCGCCCGTCCCGGTGCTGCCGTCTGTGATCTTCACGTTGGTGATCGTCACTTCTTCGGACCCCACGTACAGGACCCTGCCGTAGCCGTTCCGTGCCCGTAAGACGGGCCTTGGCACCTTCGGGGTCGGCGCGCCCACGAGCGTGAGGCTCACGCCGATGTGGAAGTGGCCCACACAGACTCCTTTGACCTTGATCCTGTCGCCCGGGTCGGCGGCGTCGAGCACAGCTTCCAGAAGCGCGCGGGTCCCTGTGCCCTGGGTTAGGTTCCTAGCTTGGCAACTGCTCACGGCCGCGTCCGCTCCGGGAGCCAACGCCGCGAGCGCCCCAAGCGTGAGGACAAGCGTCACCAGGGTCGCCATCCTCGACCTCATCGGCCCCACCTCCGACGGCGGTCCCCCGCCTCACTGCCAGCGTAGGTGCGACGTTCCCGCTGCTCGAAGGCGTAGGACCCCACGGCGTTGGGACCCGCGGGCTGGAGGTGCGGACACCACTACCCGAACGAACTACGACCACGCGATCATCGAGCCCGTCGACAAGGGTTGCTTTGGAGGCCACCGCCGCTTGCGCTGCGCCACCATTCACGGCCTCGGCGCCTGATGGAGCCGGGAGACGGAACCGCAGGCCGTGTCACCTGCGGTTTCCCTGGGTGGAGGTGAACGGATTCGAACCGTCGACCTCTGCCGTGCGAAGGCGGTCCGGGCCGGTCCCACCACCAGGGGATTCGCCCGTAACACCAGGTCAGCAAGCTGATTGGGTGCCGCCGGAATGCGCAGGCTTCATCTGTCTTTCTTCCTCTCCCGCCGCCGATTCGCCGCCGAACTCAGACGATCACCTCTGGCTGAAGTCAGTTTCCATCGAGCGTATCCAGCTCGACCAGAAGGGGCGGACCTGCCTCAGCCCCATCCGGTCGCGGTCCCTCGGGAGGTGCTGCACAGGGATCGGGAGCATGGCTCAGGCTAGCCGGAGGCGATGACTCGTAGCTGGGAGTCGGGCGCAGGGGGCACAGATTACAGTCGATCCGGCGCCGCGAGCTTCATGACTAAGGGAGGGTGGACGATGGCGGGCACCTCATCCTGGGAGGTCGTCTACAAGCACCTGGTACTCGTCGAGTCTCATTGGACGGCGCAGATCCAGAATCAGCAGCAGCGGAACGGGGCGGTCATGACAGTGACCGGGTTCTTGCTTGGGTTCTCTGGGCTCACGGGTGCGATTGCATTCCAGGGTCAGTGGGATCAGGAAGCGGTCAAGTGGTTCGGATGGGGACTCTTTGCACTCGCGTCAGCTCTGGCTCTGGGGCTCCTCAGCATGTGGCCGTCTATCCCCCCTCGGAGCCATCCTTGGCTGCAAGCTAATGCTACGGCCAAGCTGGGAGCAGGGGTTTCCGAAGATGCGTATCGCGTCCTGGCGGAGAGGCTTGCCGACGATATTGGGGACGGGCGTCGCAGAACTCTCTTGCTCCGCCGCGTATGCATCTGGGCTGAGATCATTCTCATTGGCGTTGGCCTAGTCCTGCTCGGAGGCTGCATCGCGCTGATCCTGACGACACAGAATCAGGGAGTCTTCGGCGGGTCGTGAGCCATGCCTGAGTCGGCGGCTGTCCGCGCCCTGGTCGAGCAGTGCTATGTGCGCATGACCGAAATCGCCCCGGTCCTGGGTGTGTGAGCATTCAACGCGTGAGCCAGATCGTCGCCGAACGCGACGACTTCCCCGAGCCTGCGAAGGTGGTCGGGAGTCGCCGCTTGTGGCGGCGGGCGGACGTGGAGCGATGGCGAGACGCGGAGCCCAGGGTGGACTCCTTCGAGTGACCTCAGCAGGGGGCTAGGCGCAGCCGCCGGAACCGCTCGGGATCAGGGTCACGTCGCTGTCGAGGAAGTCGTTGGGGTCGTTCGGTTCGACCGTCCCGATCCACTCGTCGACGCTCGTGCGCGTCGCAGGCGCTGTGGTGCCGTCCTCGGAGAGGTAGATGCCGCCGCTCGTGGCTGCTGTGTTGTCGTACACGCTGGACGAGCCCTTCAGGGTGACCGAGCCATTATGGGGGACGCTGCCGATGAGGGAGATCCCACCGCCGTGTGCCCTCAGCCGTGTTCCCATTGACCGAGGACGAGTCGTTCATGGCGATGGGGCCTTGACTCCTGATCCCACCGCCCGAATCGGCCGTGTTCGCCGTCACCGAGGAGATGTCGTTCATCGTGAGCTTCCCCAGGTTGAAGATCCCGCCACCGCCTTCGGCGATGTTCCCATGCACCGAGGACGAGCCGCTCATGGTGAGCGTGGCCCACAAGGGATCCAAGGAGATCCCACCGCCCGAGTCCGCCGTGTTCCCGCTGCACCGAGGACGAGTGGCGCATGACGAGGGTGCCGCCGCCCAGCACGGCGATGCCGCCGCCGTACCCGGCCAAGTCTGACCCCTTCGCCCAGTTCCCGCGCACGGAGGATGAGTTCTTCAGGGTGACGGTGCCCGAACTGAACGAAGATCCCGCCGCCGTCGATCAGTCGCCTCGTTCCCGCGCACCGAGGACGAATCGTTCATGGTGAGCGTGGGGTCGGGGCCGTGCCGAGCGGTCTCGAGGAGGATCCCACCGCCCTCGTAGGCGCCGTTCCCTCCCACGGTGGACGAGTCGTTCAAGACGAGAGTGCCGAAGTTCGCGATCCCGCCGCCCAGGGAGGCCGTGTTCCCTCGCACCGAGGACGAGCCGTTCAGGACGAGCCCGCCGTAGTTCGAGATCCCGCCTCCGACTCCCAGCCGAGTTCCGAGTCACCGAGGAGCCGTTCAGGACGAGCCTGCCGTAGTTGGCGATCCCGCCGCCTTCATACTTGGAACTGTTCCCGGCGATCACCGAGCGGTTCAAGGTGAGGACGCCGCCCTTCCACACGAGGATCCCACCTCCGGTGTCCCGCTGTGCCCCCTGGTCAGGCCGCCCGTGACCTTCAGGTTCGTGAGCGTCACTCGCGCAGCCACGCGAAGGACACGCTCCCAGGCGCCTTCGCCATGCAGGACGGGCATCGCGCCACCGGGAGTCGGCTTGCCCACGAGGGTGAGGTTCCTGTCGATCGTGAAGCTGCCGACGCAGACACCCTGCAACCGAGATCTTGTCGCCAGGGTGAGCAGCGTTGATCGCGGCTTGCAGGTTCGAACGGCTCGGGGTGCCTTGGGTCAGGTTCGTGGCTCGACAGGTGTTCTTCACCGCGGCCGCATCGGGTGCGAGGACGGCGAGGATCCCGACCACCGAGCCGAAGGCCACCAGGGCGCCGATCACGGACCGAGGTCTCTGGGGACGATGATCGACACGATCCATGCCTCGGTATCGGCAGTGGGTAACCGCACCTGAACGGGTCCCTGACCTGCGGTTCCTCTGGGTGGAGGTGAGGGGATTCGAACCCCTGACCTCTGCCGTGCGAAGGCAGCGCTCTACCGGGCTGAGCTACACCCCCAGGGGGGCCAGCGTAGCAAAGGGGTCTGCCACGGCCGGGCAGGCTAGGCGTCGTCCTGCAGGCGGCGCGCGTGCTCGTCGAGCGCCCGCTCGATGCCCTGCTGCATCGCCGCGATCGCGAGGTCGCCGCGGGTCTTCTCGATCAGGGACCGGGAGACGTCGGTGGAGCGGCGCAGGTTCATCGTGATCGCGTCGGGGTAGTCCATCGTGACGAGCACACCGTAGAGATCCTCGAGCACGTCGAGCATCGCCTGGCCGCGCTCGACCTCGCCGGCGCGGAGCAGGTCGAGGATGTGGCGGCGACCTTCCCCGATCGCCTCGGCGATGCCGTTCAGGTAGGGCGCGTCCCCGACGCCGAGCTCGTCGGGTCCGGGCAGCGGATCGCCGGCGACGAGCGCCCGCGTCACGTTCGCCTCGGCGTACTCCTTCTGGGCGTCCTGCAGGTAGCCGGCGAACCGCACCTCGGGGTGGTCGGTGACCGCGTCGAGGCCGGCCTGCATCGCGGCGCGCGACTCCTCGATCAGCTCGTCGGCGCGTTCGAACTCGCCGCGGTGCACGGCGCGGATCGCGTTGGCGCTGGAACGGATCGAGCGGCGGGCGGCGGGGAGCGCCTGCTCGCGCGCGGCGACGGTGGCGTCGAACCGGGTGTGGAGGTCGCGGGTGAGATCGTCGAGCGCCACGCCGAACCGGTCAGGCGCCGGCGGTGGCCTCGCCCACGCGCACGACGACGTGCACGCGGTCGCCCTCGCCGAGCGTGCCGAGCCCGTTGAAGCTCGGTCGCGCCCGGGTGCTGCGTCCCTCGGCCACGTATCGGGGCTGCGGCGCCGGACGTGTCGGCGCGGCGTGGGACCTCTGGTGACGGTGCGGGGCGGTGCGGAAGGTGGACTCGCGGTGCTTGATCGTGAGCAGCAGCCAGACGTAGACGGCGAGCAGCCCGACGAACACACCCGTGACGGCCCACGCGACCCGCAGCGGCGGCACGAGCCCGATCAGGAACGTGATGCCGATCGCCTCGAGCATGAAGGTGAAGACCTGTCGGCGGCGCTCCCGGGTGCGAGCCCGGTTCCGTTCGGTGGGTCCCATGAACCGCACGCCCTTGCGGGGAGTGACGATCCAACGGCCCTCGGTGCCGTGCGACTCAGCCTGCGCCAATAGCTCCATCCTGCGTTCGAAGTCCCCGACGGACCCCTGGGGGGTCGACGTCCTGCCTCTGGTGGGGAGCAGGAACGCCACCCACATGATGCCCAAGACCGCGAGGGGCAACCACTCCACGCCCAGCCTCCCGTGGGGTCGGTGACTACTCGGCGCTACCACATCTAGGCTGGGCCGGGACGCTACCACCACATATGGGGTGAAGCGATCACATCCGTGTGATTCGAGAATTTATTCACAAGCCGCCTTCCCGACACCGCACGTTCACGTCGAACGCTGTAGCCGGTGAACGGAGCGACGGAACTCCCCGGCCGGGCTACAGCGGCGTGGATCGGGCGTCGGCGACGTAGTCGCCGCTCTTGCCGCCCGACTTCCTCAGGAGCCGCAGGCCGTCGATGCGGGCGGCACGGTCGAACGCCTTGGCGGTGTCGTAGAGCGAGAGGGCGGCGACCGCGGCGGCCGTCAGGGCCTCCATCTCGACGCCCGTACGGTCGGTCGCTCGCACGGTGGTCTCGACGCGAAGCCGGCCGGAAGCCTCGTCGGGCTCGACGACCACGTCGGCGCCGGTGACCCGGATCGGGTGGCAGTGCGGCAGCAGCGCGGGCGTCTGCTTCACGCCGATCACCCCGGCGATCTTCGCCGTCTGGATCGGGTCGCCCTTCTTCGTGCCGGCGACGAGGTGCCCGACGGCCTCGGAGGTGGTCGTGACCCAGCACTCGGCGGTCGCGACGCGCTCGGTCTCGGCCTTCGCGCCGACCTCAACGATGCGGGTGACGCCGTCGGCTCCGGCCTGCTCGCTCGCCACCGCGACTCAGTCCTCGCCGGTGCGGAAGACCATGACCTGCACCTGCGAGCCGGCGGGCGCGGTCTCGGTGCCGGGCGGGATCATCGCGAGGCCGTTGGCCCGCGCGACCGTGGAGATCAGGTTCGAGCCTCGGCCCCCCGTCGGCGTGGCGACCCACCCGGCGTCGCTGCGCTCGATCACGACGCGCGCGTACTGCATCTTGCCCTTCGGCCCGCTCACGTCGGCGGCGAGCGTCGCGGTCACCTCGGGACGGTCGATCTGCGTGCGACCCATCATCGTCAGCATCGCGGGGCGCACGAACAGCTCGAAGCTCACGAACACGCTCACCGGGTTCCCCGGCAGGCCGAAGTAGGGCTTGCCCTCGATCTGGCCGAAGCCCTGCGGCATGCCGGGCTGCATCGCCACCTTGTAGAAGTCGATGTCGCCCCGCTTGAAGAACGCCGCCTTCACGACGTCGCGCTCCCCCACCGACACACCGCCCGACGAGATGAACGCGTCGGCCTGGATCAGGTAGTCGAGCACGGTCTCCTTCAGGGAGTCGGCGTCGTCCTTCACGATGCCGGCGAGCACGGGCATCGCGCCCGCCTCCCGCAGCGCGCCGAAGATCGTGTACGCGTTGGAGTCGCGGATCTGTCCGTACTCGGGCGTCTCGGTCGGCGGGATCAGCTCGTCGCCGGTCGAGAGCACGACGACGCGAGGCCGCGGATGCACGAGCGGCGTGGGGAAACCGGCGTTCGCGAGCAGTCCGAGCTCGGGGGCGCCGAGACGCTTGCCGCGTTCGACGAGCACGGTGCCCTCCGCGACGTCCTCGCCGACCGGACGCACGTGGCGTCCCGCGGTCGCAGCCTCGAAGAGCCGCACGACCTCGCCGTGCACGTCCGCGTTCTCGATCGGCACGATCGTGTCCGCCCCGGCCGGGATCGGCGCGCCGGTCGCGATCGCCACGGCCTCGCCGCCTCCGACGGTCGCCTCGGGGCGGTAGCCGATCAGGGCCTGCCCGACGATCTTCAGCTCGGCCGGACGCTCCGGCGTCGCCTCGGCCACGTCGGAGGAGCGCACCGCGAACCCGTCCATCGCCGACGACGGGAACGCGGGCAGGCTGTGGGTGGCAACGACGTCCTCGGCCGAGACGCACCCGTGCGCCTCGGTGAGCGGGAGCTGCAGCGGCGCCAGCGGCGAGATCGACCCGAGCACCCTGGCGCGCGCGTCCTCGACGGGGATCAAGCCTTCGGCGGAATCGTGATCGTGCACCCGGGGGGGATGGTCGGCCATACCCGCAGTGTAGCCACGACAGCAGGCCCGGCCTCGCGGCTACAGCAGCTTCTTGCGCTGCACGAAGTCGGCGAGCCAGTCGCGGAACGCGGGCCCGACGTCGTCGCGCTCGATCGCGAGCTCGACGGTGGCCTTCAGGTAGTCGAGCTTGTTGCCTGCGTCGTAGCGGCCCTGCTCGAACGTGAACGCGTAGACCGCCTGTTCCTGGGCCAGCAGGTTGATCGCGTCGGTGAGCTGGATCTCGCCGCCGTGGCCGGGCTTGGTCTGGCGCAGCGCGTCGAAGATCTCGGGCGTGAACACGTAGCGGCCGATCGAGGCCAGGTTCGAGGGCGCCTCGTCGGCGGGCGGCTTCTCGACGACGGAGCGCACCTTGGCGAGGTTCTCCTCGATCGATCTCGGGCGTGATCGCGCCGTAGGCGGAGATCTCGCTGCGCAGGACCTCCTGGGCGGCGAGGACCGAGCGTCCGTACCGCTCGTGCACGCGGAGCATCTCGCGCAGCAGCGGCACCGACGGGTGGATCAGGTCGTCGCCGAGCAGCACCGCGAACGGCTCGCCGGAGACGTGGGCCTCGGCGACCGCGACGGCGTGCCCGAGGCCGAGCGCCTCGTGCTGGCGCACCGTGTGGATCTGGGCGAGGTCGGAGAGCTCGCGGATCTGCTTCAGCTCGTCGTACTTGCCGCGGGCCTCGAGCTCTGCCTCGAGCTCCGGCGAGCGGTCGAAGTGGTCCTCGATCGCGCCCTTGCCGCGGGCCGTGACGATCAGGATGTCGGTGAGGCCGGCGCGCACGGCTTCCTCGACCACGAGCTGGATCGAGGGGGTGTCGATCAGCGGCAGCATCTCCTTGGGCACGGCCTTGGTGGCCGGCAGGAACCGGGTGCCGAGCCCGGCTGCGGGGATCACCGCCTTCCTGACCTTCACGTGTGCCCTCCTCGTGCGGGAGCCGAAGTGTACGCGCGGAGCAACCCCGTGAACCAGTCCTCCGTTCTGGGTAGTCCGTTCGGACCTGCGCTTCCCGCGACGGCCGGCTGCCAAACGCCGCGGCATGCGCCGGTACACTCGGCGAGCCATGCCGACCTACGAGTACATGTGCAAGAGCTGCGGGCACCTCTTCGAGATCGTGCAGTCGATGCGCGACGACCCGCTCACCGAGTGCCCCGAGTGCGCCGGGGAGCTGCGCAAGGTGTTCGCGCCGCCGGCGATCTCGTTCAAGGGGTCGGGCTTCTACGCGACCGACCACGGGAAGAAGAAGGCCGAGACCGGCGCCGCCAAGAGCGACGCGAAGTCCGGGACCGGCTGCCAGTCCGACGCGAAGTCCGGCGAGAAGTCAGGTGAGAAGAAGGAATCGAGCGGCACGCCGGGCACCGGCGCCAAGAAGGACGCCCCCGCGCCCGCGAGCAGCTCGACGTCGAAGAAGGAAGGGGGCGGCGGCTCGTGACCGGCGCCGACATCGGGGTCTTCGGCGGGTCCGGCTTCTACTCGTTCCTCGACGACACCGAGACGGTCGAGGTCGAGACCCCCTACGGCTCGCCGAGCGCCGCCGTCACGATCGGCGAGATCGGCGGGAAGCGCGTGGCGTTCCTGCCCCGGCACGGCTCGCGGCACGAGTACCCGCCACACCGCATCCCGTACAAGGCGAACCTGTGGGCGATGAAGGAGCTCGGGGTCGGCCGCGTGCTCGGTCCGAACGCGTGCGGGTCGCTGCAGGCCCACGTGAAGCCGGGCGACTTCGTGATCTGCGACCAGCTCGTCGACCGCACCCGCGACCGTCCGAACACCTACTACGACGGCCCGGTCACGACCCACATCTCGTTCGCCGACCCGTACTGCGACGTGATGCGCGCGACGATCGTGGAGCGCGGGCGCGAGATCGACATCCCGATCCACGATCGAGGCACCGTCGTCGTGATCGAGGGACCGCGCTTCTCGACCCGATCGGAGTCGGCGTGGTTCGCGAGCGCGGGGTGGGAGGTCATCAACATGACCCAGTACCCGGAGGCCCTGCTCGCCCGCGAGCTGGAGCTCTGCTACGCGAACATCTCGCTGATCACCGATTACGACGTGGGCGTCGAGGGCGTGCCGCCCGTGACCCACGAGGAGGTCGTCCGCGTGTTCACCGAGAACAACGAGAAGCTCCGCGATCTGCTGTTCGCCGTGATCCCGGCGTTGCCCGCGGCGCGCGACTGCGCCTGTGCGACCGCGCTCACCGGCGCGCGCTTCGAGGTCTGACGTGGCACGCGACCAGGTGCTCGCTCGCATCGAGCTGTCGTTCCGCACCGACGACGACCCGCAGGCGTTGGCCGACCGCGTGCGGGAGGCGGCCGCGCTGATCGTCGGACGCGATGCGCTGGAGGAGTTCCGCGTGCGCGTCGTGCCGCTCACGCACAAGCCGACGGCCTCGGGACCGGACTGAACGTATCCCGTCCGTGATGTCCGTCACGGACGGGAGCGACCCCCGGCCGTAGCGTCCGGCGCATGTTCGCTGCGTTCCGTCGACGCCTGCCGAGGTCGGCCGTCGTGTGGTTCGGGTGCGCCGCGGTCGCCGCGGTGGCCGCCGTGCTCGCGCTGCGCGCACACGTCGCGAGCCTCGAGGCGACGAGGCCCGACGTGGGGCCTCCGACCGCGGTCGTGGCGGCCGCGACCGACCTCACGCGGGGGTCGATCCTCGACGCCGGGTCGCTGTCGATCGTCGACGTGCCGTCGACGCTCGTGCCGCCGGGCTCGTTGACCTCGCCCGACGAGGCGAGCGGGCGGGTGTTGGCCGCCGATCTCGCCGAGGGGGAGATCCTCACGCAGACGCGCCTCTCGGGCGCCGGCAGCGGGCCGGTCGCGGCCCTGGTGCCGGCCGGCCTGCGGGCGTTCGTGCTCCCGGCCGGTCCGCCGGCCGGCACCGTCCGGTCGGGTGACGAGATCGACGTGCTGGCGACCTACGGCGCCAACGCGGGGCGCCCGTACACCGAGACGGTGGCCCCGGGGCTCGAGGTCCTCGACGTGGTCGAGGGCGGCACGCCCATCGCCGGCGCGACCGGGCGGAACGATGACCGGCCCGCCGATCGTGGTGCTCGCCGACCCCCTCACGGTCGAACGACTGGCGCGCGCCGCGAGTCTGGCCCTGCTCTCGATCGCGATCGTCGGCGACGAGGCGCCGCTCACCGACGCGTACGCCGAGACCGCCGCCCAGCTTCAGCCCACGAACGGACCGAGCCCGTAGCGGTTGACCCAGCCTTCCGTGTCGATGCCGTGCCACGGCGGCACCTCGACCCGGCGGTGCCCAGGCGTTCCGCTCAGGATCACCTTCCGCAGGCGCACGTTGTTGTCGTAGGCCAGCTCCTGGAGCTGGCGACCCGGGTTCGCGACGACCTTCACGAAGTAGGTGCCGTTCGGCACGTCGCTGATGTCGAACGACTGCCCGGCCACGTACTGGTAGTAGGTGTCGCCCCAGCCCACGGGCAGCACCTCGCGGATCCAGCGGTCGTTCGGCCCGCCGCACGACGTCCAGAGGCCGACGTTGCCGGGCAGCAGTTCCGCTGCGGGCAGCGTGAGGTCGATCGCGTCGGTCGGCACGAGGCAGAACGCCTCTTTGGAGCTCTTCACGACCGTCTCGCGGTCCTCGGCCAGCAGCTCGTACGCGGCGAACTGCTTGAAGTGCCAGTGGTCGTGGCCGTGGCGATCGTCGAACTCCATCTCGCCGACCTGCGCGCGCCCGACGGGCTCCCCGTCCTCGTAGAAGTACTGCCAGGCGTCCATCACGGCCTCGCCCTCTCGACGGAACCCCTCCACCACGAGCGGACCGTTCCCCGCGACCCACACGTTGGCCCCGAACGACGAGGTAGTCGCCCCGGCGCGAGCGTCGGACGTCGATGCCCCACGACGGCAGCGGGCGCAGGTCGGGCAGCCCGGCGTCGCCGGCGGCGCGGACGGTGGGCACACCCGGCGTCGGCGCCCCCATGTCGGCGTCCGCGTGAGTCTGCGCGGGCTCACGTCCCCGACGAACGTCCTTGACGACGAGCGTGGTCTCGGCCGACGCACCGGCAGGGTCGATGCCGAAGAGGTCGAGGTAGCGCTGCGCGATGCGCACCTCGTATCGGTAGCGACCTTCCCGCAGCCGCAGGTACGTGCCCTGCCACATGCCGTCGGCGATGTTCGCGCCCCAGTCCTGCTCGATGCCGTAGATCATGCCCGAGCGTGAACGGGTTCCAGCTGCAGTAGCTCGGGTACACGGGGAACGACGGCCCGTCGGGCCCGAGGCGCGTCTTGCTCCACACGTTCGGGCAGAACGACACCATGCGGTTGAACCGGACCTCGCCGTCACGATCGGTGATCGTGACGCGGAAGAACCTGGTGAGACCCATCCAGCCCGTCGATCACGTCGTCGGGCAGCACGGCGGTGCCTCCGCCCGGCAGGTGCTGCAGGGTCGTGATCGGTGTGTCGTAGTCGGGACGCGAGACCTCGAGCTCGAGGTCTCCCCCGCTCGGCGCGAGCAGCATCCGGGGGTCGACCGAGACGTCGCCGGAGCCGTAGCGCCGGCCGATGACCGTGTCCCGCGTGGCGATGAGACGGAGCTGGAGACCGGCGTCACCCGCCGAGACCGGACCGGCCCCGAACGTCGGCACCGTGCTCGCCAGGAGCATCGCGACCACCGCGACACTCACTCGTCGTCGCTTCGACATGGGGACGCCTCCATCACGCCGGGTGGCCCCCGCACGACGCGACGCACGAGGGGAAGTCGGTCCGACCCTATCCCGTCGGTGCGTCCGCGCACAACCGGTCGTTCGGCCGTTCCGAGGGCCCCGGAAGGCCGCTAGCATGTGTCGGCTTCCCCCTCCCACCGCCGAGCCCAGCGAGGAACCCGGACCGTCATGAGCGTGCGTCGATGAGCGTCCCCGATGTGAGTGGGCGACGATGACCGTCTGGGAAGCGATCGTGCTCGGCTTCGTGCAGGGCGCCACCGAGTACGCGCCCGTCTCGAGCTCCGGACACCTGATCCTCGTGCCGTGGCTGTTCGGCTGGGAGCAGCTCGGCGGCAACGCCGACTTCGCGAAGAGCTTCGACGTCGCCCTGCACATGGGGACCCTGCTGGGCGCGGTGATCTACTTCCGCCACGACCTGTGGCGCTACCTGAAGGCGTGGCTGCACACCCTCGCCGCGCGGGCGATCTCGACGACCGACGAACGCATCGCCTGGGCGCTGGTCGTGGGCACGATCCCGGGCGCGATCGTGGGCGCGGTCGCCGAGGACGTGATCCAGGAGAGCCTCGGGGCCCCCGTGTTGATCGCGGTGATGCTCGCGATCTTCGGCGTCGTGCTCTACCTGGTCGACAAGCGCATGCCGAGCGTGCGCGGGATGGACTCGATCGGCGTGCGCACCGGGACTGTTCCTCGGGATCGCGCAGGCGATGGCGCTGCAGCCCGGCGTCTCGCGTTCGGGGGTCACGATGACGGCCGCTCGCGCGATCGGCCTCGACCGCGAGACGGCGGCGCGGTTCTCGTTCCTGCTGTCGCTGCCGATCATCGCGGGGGCCGGCCTCTACAAGGCCACCGATCTCGCCACGACCGGGTTCCAGGGCTACGAGGCGCAGTTCTTCTGGGGCTTCGTGTCGTCGGCGATCAGCGGCTTCCTCGTGATCTGGGGGTTGCTGAAGTACCTGAAGCGCCACGACTTCAAGGTGTTCATGCTCTACCGGCTCGCGGTGGCGGCGCTGGTGCTCGGGCTCGTCGCGGCCGGGGTGCGCGAGGCCACGATCTGAGGAGCACGCAAGGGGTCGCGAGCGAACGCGCGCATCCCGTCCTCGAACCCCACGGTCGACCGGAACCCGAGCTCGCGCCGGGCCTTCGCGGGAGAGGCGAACACGTGGCGCACGTCGCCGAGGCGGTAGCCGCCGGACGACCCGTGGACGAGGAGCACGGGCGCCGAAGGCGCCGGCGAGCGCCTCCGCCATCTCTCCCACGGTGTGCGGCGTCGTGCTCGCGATGTTGAACGCGCCGTCGGCGCTCGACTCCATCGCCCGCACGTTGGCGTCGGCGACGTCGCTGACGTGCACGAAGTTCCGCATCTGGCGTCCGTCCTCGAGCACCGTCGGCGCATCGCCTCGCTCGAGGGCGCTCCGGAAGATGCTCGCCACGCCCGCGTACGGCGTGTCCCGGGGCATGCGAGGACCGTAGACGTTGTGGTAGCGCAGCGCCGCCACCGAACCGCCGTGCTCACGCGCGTAGGCGGCGCACAGATGCTCCTGATGCACCTTCGTGGCGGCGTAGACGTTGCGCGGATCGAGCGGTGCCTCCTCGGTGATCGCCTCGGCGGCCAGGGCCGCACCGCACGTGGGACACCGCGGCTCGAACCGCCCGAGCTCGAGGTCCTCGACGCGCCGCGGCCCGGGGCGAACGACGCCGTGCTCGTCGCATCGGTACCGCCCTTCGCCGTAGACCACCATGCTGCTCGCGAGCACGATCGGCCCGCAGAAGCGTCGCTCGTGCAGCGCACGGAGCAGCGTCGCCGTGCCGAGATCGTTGTGGGAGACGTAGGCGTCGACGTCGAGGAAGTCGACGCCCAGCCCCACCATCGCCGCCTGGTGGCAGACCGCGTCGACACGCTCGCACGGCCTCCCTCACCGCCTCGAGGTCCCGCACATCGGCATCCAGGTGGTCGACGTCATCGCGCAGGTAGTCCGGACGAACGGCGTGCGCCGACGGCGCGATGGCGTCGAGCGAGATCACGTCGTGGCCGCCCGTGACCAGCGCATCCACGATGTGCGACCCGACGAAGCCGGCCCCGCCGGTCACCAGCACGCGCACGTCGGACCCCTCACCACGGCGACATCACCAGGGTCTGCACCAGCAGCGCCCACGCGAGCTGCACGCCCAGCCATCCACGGCGGGCGGCGGGCGACGCCTCGGCGAAGGCCGCACCCGCCCCCGCCACGAGCCACGGCAGGAACGGCAGCCAGATGCGTTCGACCTCGGCCTTCGACAGGCCCGAGAGATCGGCGAGCACGATCGCGACGAGGGCCCCGCCGGCGAGCATCCAGGCCCCGCCGCGCCGCAGGCGGGTGAGCCCCACCCAGACCGCCGGGCCGACCGCGATCGCGGCGGCCGCGATGTTCGCGACCACGAAGTAGGGGTACGGCCGAACACGTGCGAGGCTCAGCGCGTACGCCTCGCGCGTGGCGGCGAGCCCGTCGAACCACCAGAAGCCGCCCACCGCGGCGAGCCCGATCGCAGCTGCGACGGGCAGGCACGCGAGGCCGAGCAGCCGCACACGCCCTCGACGCCACGCCACCACGGCCGGCACGATCGCGAGGAGCACGATGCCGTAGGAGAGGAAGACCGAGACCGCCCACAGGGCCCCTCCCGAGAGCGCGAGCGCGACGCTGCGACGGCCTCGCCGGCCGGTGGCGAGCACGCAGAGCGCGACCGCCCAGGCGCCCACCCCGAGGAAGACCGCGTCGCCCGAGGACCACCAGATCGCGATCGACGAGAACACGAGGAACGGAGCGGCCGCCCGCGCCGCCCGCTCACCCGCGACCTCTCGGGTCGCGAGCAGCAGCGCCGGCACCGACGCGGCGCCCGCGACGTGCTCCAGCGCCGCCACCCACGCGGGCGTCGCGAGGCCGAGCGGGCGCAGACCCAGGAGCAGCAGCACCATGCCGGGTGGGTGTGCCTGGACGTGGGTCGGCCACGAGCGGGTCTCGGTGATCAGGGAGCGCAGGAACGACCCGACGCCGTCGATCGCCGGCAGCGCCGCCAGGTAGTCGACCGCCGACCCCGGGGAGCGGGTGAATCCCGCTGCCCCGTCCCAGGCCGCGAGCGCCGCAGACCAGACGAGGGCTCCGGCGAAGCAGGCCCACATCAGGCGGCGCCAGGAGAGGGTGCGCGCGAGGCGGTCGGCGCCGCCCGCGGCGCACGCCGCCACCGTCAGGGCCGGGAGGCACCACCAGGAGACGCCGCGGGGCGATGTTGCCGGTCAGCGGTGGGGCGTTGACACGCATGCGGGCGCCGCGCGACTGGAGCCATCGCCCCCACGCATGCACGACGCCGACGGCCCCGAGCCCGACGACGAGCGCTGCGACCGTCGCTCGTCGCGTCGCGCCGCTCGAGGGCACCGGCGAGCGAGCGAGGCCACGCGGTTCATTCGAGCCCGCTCCCGAGGCGCGCTCGGTCGTCGCGAGGTCCGTCACGGCTGCCACGCCGCGACGATCGTTCATGACGACCTCCGTCGCGTGCGGCCGAGCAGCACCACGGCGGCGACCCCCCACACCACGGCGAGCACCAGCGCGAGCCCGAGGGCGTAGTTCCGAGGCAGGAAGCTCGGGTTGTCCGGCTGCGCTCCCCACCCGAAGAGCAGCGGCGCGGAGAAGAGCACGACGACCGCGCTCACGACGAGGGCGCCGAAGAGCAGGCCGCGGCCGGTGCGGGGCGAGACGCTGCGCAGGCCGGTCGCGATCGCGATCGTCGCGGGCGCGAGCGATGAGGTCGTGCACGAGCGCGAGACCGATGAAGAAGACGGCGAAGTTCGCGGGGTTCGTCGCGCCCGACTTCGAGAAGAGCGCCACCAGTCCGATACCCATGACGATCGAGCCCACGGCCACGCCGGACCAGAACAGCGGCCCGTACCGGCTCGTGTGTGCCAACGGGTCTTCGAGCGGAGACCGCAGCTCGTCCGTCACGTCACCACCACCGACGCGACCCACTTCGTCTGCTGCACCCCGGGACGGTTCGGTCCGATCAGCCGCACCGGGAACCCGTGATCGATGTGCAGCGGCGCGCCGTTCAGCTCGAGCGCCAGCATCGTGTCGGGGTCGAGGATCTGTCCGGCGTTGACCTCGCTCGACGCGTAGGCGGCGCCGGGACGCTGCAGCGACATCACGGTCGCCGAGGCCCTCGCCGGGGCTCCGGCGAGGGTGAGCAGGTCACGCAGCGGCACCCCTCGCCACCGCCCGGCCGCGCTCCACCCGTCGACGCAGGCGATCACGAGATCGGCATCGCGTTGCGCCATCGCGCGCAACCCGTCGAGCGAGAGCGAGAGCGGGGTGGTCACGTTCCCCTCGACGATCAGCCGCCAGGACGAGCTCGTCGCGGCATCGACGACGCCGGCCGAGCTCGCGGTCTTGTTCACGGGCAGGCCCTGAGGCCCCACGCGCGGATCACGAGGCGCGAGCACCGAGATCGCGGCGAACGGACGGAGCGTCTGGCCGACCGTGGCCACGACGAGGGCCGCGGCACCACCGAACGCCGCCCCGAGGAAACCGCGACGCGACAGGCCGCCCCAGGCGCGCTCGTCGGCGACCGCGCCGGTCGTGACATCGGGCGACCTCTTCGAGAGCGCGAGTCGCGCCGCGCCCACCTTCGCACCGACGTGCACGATCAGCGCGCCGATCGTGATCCACGCCGCTGCGTAGTGCGCGGGCGGGAACGAGAAGTCCCATGGGAACCAGCGCGAGATCGACCCGACGCCGGTGAACAGCAGGAAGAGCGAGCCACCCACCAGGGGCAGGAGCGCGAGGCGCTCGATCACGTGGGCCGCGCTGCGCAGCGGTGGCCACGTCCAGAACCGCGGGTACACGGTCCAGAGCTTCGCGAGCAGCAACGGGATCGACGCGATGCCGGTGGTCACGTGCACGCCCTGCGTGACGCGGTAGAGCCAGCCCGGACGTGGCGGCCACTCGAAGAACGACGGCGGATGCTGGATCAGATGCGACAGGAACCCCGTGAGGAAGCAGACGGTGAACGTCACCCCCAGTGAGATGCCGAGGATCGAGGCCACCCGCACCGAGTGCAACGGGCTGCGGAAGGCGTCCTCGCGGAAGGGTCCGACCCTGGGAGGCGTCATGCGTTCCAACGGGGTCGGCGAGCCGCTCATCTCGCGTCCAGCCTCGCGAACCACCGGCCGGCTTCGGTCCAGAGGCTCTCGAGCAGCAGGTCGGCTCCATCGGCGAGCTCACCCAGGCCGTCGACGCCCACGCAGGCCCACGGGAACCATTCCGTCGCGCCACCGGGCAGCTCGGCACGGACGTGGAGCCGTTGGATCGCGACACCCGGCCCATCGACCTCGACGAGCAGCCGGCCGCCGAGGCGCAGGAGCGAGCGAGCCCGCCGGAACAGCCTGTGGGGGTCGCCGCCGATCCCCACGTTGCCGTCGAGCAGCAGGGCGCTGGCCCAGCGCCCCTCGTCGGGCAACGGGTCGAACACGGACCGGTGCACCACCTCGGCGCCGCGAGCCCGTGCGGCGGCCACCGCCGCGCTCGATGAGTCCACCCCGACCGCTCTGATGCCACGGCGGCCCAAGGCGGCACAGTGCCGGCCGGGTCCGCAGCCGAGATCGAGCGCGGGCCCGATGGCGAGGCCCAGGACCGATGCCTCCTCCTCGGCGGGCTCGGCCCACCAGCGCGCGCTGGGCAGCGAGATGACCTTGCCGCATCGCGAGCGCAGCACCGTCTCCCGCTCGGGCAGGCCGACGGAGGACGCGTGCGCGACGGTCCACGCGACGGCGCTCACACCCTCACCCCGACAGCCCCTCTGCGTCCGATCGCGCTCTCCTCGACCGCGGCGGCGAACCGCGAACCCGGAACCTCCCGCGCCACGGCAGCGGCGTCCTCGGCGAGGTCGACATCGCGCAGCGTCGGCAGCTCCGCCACCCGGAGCGAGCGCTCGCGGAGCCGGGCGCGCTGCGCGTGGAGCGTCCGGCTGGTGCTCATCGGCACACCGAGGAAGACCTCGTCGTCGGCTCGCCTGAGGCCGATCGCCCACCAGCCGCCGTCCACGGCCGGGCCGAGCACCGCATCCACGTCGCCGCTCGCCAGCCGGACGCACGCCGTGGCGAGGAGGGCCGGCGAGACCTGGGGCGTGTCCATCCCGATCAGCAACGCCGGGCCCCCCACGTCGGCGAAGGCCGCCGCCAGCCGCACGTCGAGTCCCCCGCCGCGTTGCGGTCGCACCGGCACGCCGGCAGGCAGCCACGGGCCGGGCGATCCGTCGAGCACCACGACCGGATCGACACCGGCGACCCCGCACACGGTCTCGAGGGTGTCGGCGAGCGCCGCCTCCGCGATCGAGGCCGCCTCGGCGTCCGAGCACGGCGGGCAGAGACGCGTCTTGGCTCGCCCGGGCGCCGGCTCCTTCGCGATGACGATCAGGCGCATCGCATCACCCGCGCGAGGTCGCGCATCGCCCGCACCGTGCCGCGCGCCGTGCCCGTGACCTTGCTGGCTCCGGACCGCGCGCGGTAGGGAACCGGCGTCTCGCCGATGCGCCATCCCGCCGCCCCCGCCGCGAGCACCATCTCGAACGGCCAGCCGAACCGACGATCGCGCAGGCCGAGGGCGAGCACGGCTTCGCGCCGCATCGCCCGCATCGGTCCGAGGTCGCGCAGCGGCACGCCGACCCGACGGCCGATGCCGAGGGCGACCACCCGGTTCCCCATGCGAGCGTGCGCCGGCCACGCGCCCGGCTCGGCGATCCGACGCCCGAGCATGAGATCGACCGCGCCCTCCCGCACCGGGTCGGCGACGCGCCACAGGTCGCCGGGGTCGAGCGTGGCGTCGCAGTCCATGAAGCAGACGAGGTCGTGACCCGCCGCGCCGAGACCGGCGAAGCAGGCCGCCCCGAACCCCTGAGTGGGCTCGTGCACGACGACGGCCCCGAGGGATCGCGCGATCTCGGCGGAGCCGTCGGTCGATCCGTTGTCGACGACGATCGGCCGGTAGCCGAGGGGCATGCGAGCGAGGACCCAGGGCAACGCCTCGGCCTCGTCGAGCACGGGCAGGATCACGTCGATCACGGGGGCAGTCTCGCGACCCGGCATTACCGGCCGATTACGGGTCGCCCGAGGTTCGGGCCGTTCCGTCACGTTCCGGAAAGAACCGTGGTGCATGCTGCGTTGATGCACGACATGCGGGTGCTGGTGGTCGACGACGAGCCGATGGTGCGCGAGGTGCTCGCGCGCTACCTGCAGACCGAGGGGTTCGAGGTCGACACCGCCGGCGACGGCGAGCAGGCGCTCGACCGGTTCGTCACCGACACCCCCGACCTCGTGCTCCTCGACCTGATGCTGCCCCGCATCGACGGCCTCGAGGTGTTCCGCCGCATGCGCGCGAGCGCCGATGTGCCGGTGATCATGCTGACCGCACGGGGGCAGGAGACGGACCGCATCGTGGGGCTCGATCTCGGCGCCGACGACTACGTGACGAAGCCGTTCTCGCCGCGCGAGGTCGTCTCGCGGGTGCGCGCGGTGCTCCGTCGCACCGCCACGGCCCCCGAGGAGCCGGTCCTGCTGTGCGCCGGCGATCTCGAGGTGGACCTCGAGCGGCGCGAGGCGCGCAAGGCGGGGACGCCGGTGAAGCTCACCCGCAAGGAGTTCGAGCTACTCGCCCACATGATGGAGCGGCCCGGCGTGACCCTGTCGCGAACCCGTCTCCTCGAGGACGTCTGGGACTTCGCGTGGGACGGCGACAGCGCCACGGTCACGGTGCACATGCGACGACTCCGCGAGAAGATCGAGGACGATCCGTCCAACCCGACCCGTCTCGTCACCGTCTGGGGCGTCGGATACCGGTTCGAGCCATGAGCGATCGCCGGGCGCCGGGGGGGATCTGGCGAACGATCGCGCTCGTCATCGCGATCGCTGCTGCCGGGGTCGTCGGCACCCTGGTCGTCGCTGCCGCGATGGGCGTGGGCGCCGGGGAGCGATCCGACCTCCTCGTGCTGCTCGTGCCGGCCGGCATCGTCACGATCGTGGCGGCCGTGCTCGCGAGGTTCCTGCTGGCGCGCTCCTCGATGCGACAGCGATTCGTGGCCGTCGCACTGCTCGCGGCCGTGATCGCGATCGCCAACATCGGCGTGCTGACGCTCCGCATGACGGTGAGCGAGCATGACGCGACCCTCGTCACCGTGCTGCTCCTCTACTCGGCCGCCGCTGGGGTCGCCGGGGCGCTCGTGGTCGCCCGATCGTCCTCGGCGGCCGTGACCAGGCTCGATCGAGCGGCCCGACGCATGGGAGAGGGCGACCTCGAGACGAGGGTCGGCCGACTCGACGCGGGACCCGAGCTGGACACGCTCGGCGCGACGCTCGACGACATGGCCTCGAAGCTGCAGGAGGCGCAGCAGCGGGAACGAGAGGCCGAGGCGATGCGGCGCGACCTGATCACGACCGTGAGCCACGACCTGCGGACGCCGTTGGCCTCGCTGCGGGCGATGGTGGAGGCGATCGACGACGGTGTGGTCGCCGACCCGCCGAGCCTGCAGCGATACACGCATGAGATGCGGCGATCGATCCGCCAGCTCTCCGAGATGGTCGACGATCTGTTCGAACTGACGCAGCTCGAGGCGGGCGCCATCGAGGCGGAGTCGGCACGCGCCGATCTCGCGAAGATCGTCGCCGACGCGGTGGCGGCGGTGGCGCTGCAGGCCGAGGAGAAGGGACTGCACCTCGTCAGCACGACCGACGGGGTCGACGGCATCAGGTGCTCGCCTCGCGTGGCCCGGGTGCTGCAGAACCTGCTCTCGAACGCCGTCCGGCACACCCCCGCGGACGGCACCGTGCGCGTCGAGGCCAGCCGCCGGGGCGATCGTGTGCATCTCGCGGTCCACGACACCGGCGACGGCATCGCGGCCGATGACATCGACCGGGTCTTCGACCCGTTCTTCCGCGCGGATCCGGCCCGATCGGGGCCCGGGGCCGGACTCGGCCTGGCCCTGGCCAAGCGCATCGTGGAAGCGCTCGGTGGTCGTATCAGCGCGGAGGCGGCGTCACCCGTCGGCGCACGCTTCGCGGTCGAGCTGCCCCTTTGACGCGTGCGCCTCGCCGACCGACCGTGCTTCCGGTAGTCTGAACGAGACTAGCCGCCGCGCTCCGGAGGCACCTTCCCGAGCGCGATCACGACCCAGGGCGTGAAGCCCTCCCGTTCGTAGAGACGCAGCGCGTCGTGGTTCGTGGCCAGCACGCCGATCGCGAGCTCCTCGATGCCGAGCGCGCGGAGCTCCGCGTAGACGGCCTGCAGGAGCGCCGTCCCGACGCCCGCGCCGCGCATGCCCTCGAGCACCGCGAGCGACTGCAGCTCGGCGAAGCGTTCACCGGTGACGTGGGAGTCGTCGGGCCCGCCGTGGATCGAGACGACCGCGTACCCGACCGGCCCCGTCCCCGGATCGCCGGTCTCGGCAAGGAGCGCGAATGCGTCGGGCGCCTCGAGCCACTGCCGGTAGCGCTCTCGGCGCAGCGCCCACCACCCGTCCTCGTCGCGCGGGGGGATGCCCGGGATCGCGGGGTCGACGGTGAGGTGGTGCGCGTGCATCGACCGCGCGAGCGGCTCGAGGTCGTCCACCCGCTCGGCGCCGACCTTCGTGATGTGGATACCCTGCTCCTGCACGACGGCCCGAGCGTACCCAGGTCACGCGAGGAGGCACACCCATGGACCGACCGACCCTGCAGCGGTGGCTCGACGGCTACGTCGCGGCCTGGCGATCGAACGACGCCGCGGCGATCGGCGGGCTCTTCACGGCCGACGCCGAGTACCGCTACCACCCGGCCGACGAGCCGGTGTTCGGCCGCGACGCGATCGTCGCCTCCTGGCTCGAGGAACCCGACGAGCCCGGCACGTGGGACGCGTGGTACGAACCGTTCGCGGTCGAGGGCGCTCGCGGGGTGGCGACCGGCGTCAGCACGTACTTCGACGCCGACGGCACGCCCGTGCGCGTCTACGACAACGTCTTCGTGATGGAGTTCGACGAGCAGGGCCGCTGCACGTCGTTCACGGAGTGGTTCCGCCAGCGGCCCTCGACCGGCTGACGCCGCCCATCCCGTTCGTCACTCTGCCTGCAGCTCGCGCAGCCACGCCTGCAGGCGCGGCAGGTGTTCCATGTAGTGATCGGGTCCCGACTTCCTGATCCAGTCGAGCGCCGCCTGGTCGGGATCGGACATCTCGACCCACGCGTGCAGCATCCTGGCGCGCGCGGCGATGGCCTGGGCCTTGACGACGTCGAGCGACACGTCGCGCATCGCGTCGAGGAAGCGCGCGTTCAGCTCGTCGAGCTCGTCGGTGCGCAGCTCCACGTAGGTGCCGCCGCGGATCTGCTCCAGCGCGGCGCCCGCTTCCGCGAGCCATGTGCCGATGTGGGCGAGGCCGTCCTTCGCCGTCCATCCCTCGGCGAAGTAGCCGGGCACGAGGGTCTGCTCGAGGTCGAACGCATCGATCGTGGTGCACAGCTCGCGCCAGAGCCGGTCCTCCTCGCTCGCCGTCCGCCGGTCGACGTTCACGCCTGGCCTCCTCGATCTCGTAGCCGGAGGGCTAGACGCCCGCGAGCGTCATCTCGCCGATCAGCACCGACGGGGTGCCGACGCTGGAGAAGAAGCGCAGGTCGTCGCCGAGCCCGGTGATGCCGGCCAGCATCTGCGGGAGCGTCGAGGCGATCGTCATCTCGCGGAGCGGCTCGCCGAGCGCGCCGCCCTCGATGCGCAGGCCGGTCGCTCCCACGCTGAACTCCCCCGAGATCGGGTTCGCGCCTGAGTGCACGCCCGAGACGTCGGCGATCAGCACCCCTCCCTCGGCCTGCCGGAGCAGCTCCTCGAACGACGTCGAACCGTTGTCGAGGTAGAAGTTCGACGTGCCCACCCCCGGCGACCCCTTGTACGAGCCGCGCTTGGCGTTGCCGGTCGATCGCTGACCGCCCCCCATGCGCGCCGCCGTGTAGGTGTCGTGCAGGAACCCGTTCAACGTGCCCGCGGTGAACAGCTCGGTGCGCCCGCTCGGCACGCCTTCCCCGTCGAACGGCGCCGCGCCGGGACCGTCGAGGATCGTGCCGTCGTCGACGAGCGTGAAGAGCTCGGAACCGACCTCGCCGACCGACCATGTCGGCGAAGAGCGAGCGACCCTTCAGCACGTTCTCGGCGTTGAGCGCCGAGGCGAGCACCCCGAGGAACTCCTCGGCGGCGAACTGGTCGAGCACGACCGGCACCTTGGCGGTCGCCGGCTTCGTGGCGCCGAGCATGCGCACGGCACGCTCGATCGCCTCGTCGGCGATCGCCTCGGGGCCGAGCTCGTCGAGGGCGCGAGCGATGCGATAGGAGAACCCGGTCTGCGTCTCGTCGCCCTCGACGGCGAGGGTGACCGCGACGACCCACGCATCGGTCCGCGCGTACTCCGCGTCGACGCCGGCGGTCGAGGCGATCGCGACCCGCGAGACCGCATCGCCGACCTGGGCGAGATCGACCTTCGTCACGCGAGGATCGGTGTGACGAGCCGCCGCTCGAGGTCGAGCGCCATCTGCACCTTGTCCTCGGTGGAGACCTCGGCGGAGTCCTCACGGAACAGGGCGGGGATCGCCGTGATCGGCTCGGCGGACGGGAGCACGTTGAACTCGTCGGGCTCGGTGAGGGCGGCGTTCTCCCGCGCGCGGGCGACGGCGACCCGCACCTCCTCGGCCGACGGATCGGCGGCGTAGGCGTACCCGAGCCGACCGTCGCGGATCAGCCGAACCCCCACCCCTCGGGACTCCGCGAACTCGAGCCCCTCGACCTCGCCGCGCAGCGCGCTCGCCTCGGTCTGTCGCGACTCCTGCGCGTACGCCTCGACCGCTTCATCGGCCTCGGCGGCACCGACCGCGGCGCGCACCAGCTCGCCGAGGTCAGGCACCCGTGCCCCCCACCGTGATCTTCGAGATGCGCAGCGTCGGCGAGCCGCTGCCGACGGGTGCGTTCTGGCCGTCCTTGCCGCACACGCCTTCCCAGGTGCCGAAGTCGTCGGCCACCGCGTCGACGGCACTCATGACCTCGATCGCGCGGCCGATCAGGTTCGCGCCGCGCACGGGGGTCGTCGCCTCGCCGTTCTCGATCATGTACCCCTCGCTCACCCCGAAGACGAAGTCACCGGTCGCCGGGTTCACCTGGCCCCCGCCGAGCGCGGTCACGTACACACCACTCGGCGTGTCGGCGAGGACCTGCTCGGGGGTGGACGTGCCGTTCAGGATGTTCGTGTTCGTCATGCGCACGACCGGCGGCGACGCGTAGGACTGACGGCGGCCGTTGCCGGTCGACTCCACCCCGTCCTTCTCCGCGCGCAACCGGTCATAGAGGAACCCCTGCAGGACCCCTCGGTGAACAACACGGTGCGTTGCGCCGGCGTGCCTTCGTCGTCGAACGTGAAGGATCCCCAGCCGTTCGCGATCGTCGCATCGTCGACGCCGTTGATCAGCTCGCTCGCGCACGTCGTGCCGACGAGCCCCCGGTAGACGCTCGCCTCCTTGTCGATCGCGTCTGCCTCGAGGGGGTGCCCCACGGCCTCGTGGAACAGCACCCCGCCCATGCCCGGGGCCAGCACGACGGTCATCTCCCCCGCGGGCGCCGGTACGGAGTCGAGCATCGTGACCGCTCGCTCGGCCGCCACCCGGGCGGTCGCCTGGGGCGTGTGCACATCGATGAACTCCACGCCGGCGCACGCGGCCGGCCCGTGGAACCCGGTCTGGATGTTGTCGCCTCGCTTGGCCACGACCTGGGAGACGATGCGGATGCGGGGCCGGTCCTCCTCGACCCACCGACCGTCGCTCGTCGCGATCAGGCGGCGCTGCAGCGAGTCGCCGTACACACCGACGACCTGCACGACCTCGGCGCTGAAGGCACGTGCCGCGTCGTCGAGCTCGCGCAGCCACGCCACCTTGTCGGCGGCGGGCACCGAGTCGGCCGCGCGCTCGACGGCGTTCGTGAGCGGGCCCTCGAGCGTGCGAAGGTCGAGCACCGCCCCGGGTTCGCCCGCGCGCAGCGCCGCGCTCGCCGCGTCGGCGGCCTCCAGCAACGCGTCGCGATCGAGCCGGTTCGAGAACGCGTAGCCGTAGCTCGTCCCCTGGGTGACGCGCACTCCGGCGCCGCGGTCGAGACCGGTCGTGAGCTCCTCGACCTTGCCGTCGTCGAGGCGGATCGAGGTGCTCGTCGTCTCCTCGACGAAGACCTCGGCGAACGCACCACCGCGTGTGCGGGCGGCGGTGAGCACTTCTTCCACGAGGCCGCGGTCGAGCATGGCGGCGATGCTAACAGGGGGTACAGTCAGCGCCCGGGGGACGATGGGCATGCGGAACGCGACGACGATCGTGGTGACGGCGTTCGTGATGCTCGCGGTCGCATGCGGGCGCGACGAGCCCACCCCGCTGCCCGATCCGGCCGAGACCGGATCGCCGGTGGAGATCCCCGGATCGACGACACCATCGATCGATCCCGAGGCCGAGACCGGGTTCACGGCCGGGACGGCGTCTGTCTCGATCACCGGCGCTCTGAACCTCTCCGAGACCTACCCGAACCTCGGGCTCCCGGCGTTGTGGGTGCCGCCGCCGGGCGATCTCGCGATGCGGTGGCGGGGACCGGAGCGTGAGCTCACGCTCATCGGTGTCTCGTTCACCGCTCAGCAGCCCACCTCGCCGGAGCGCGTGCTGACGTTCGCGGTGCGCGGCGTCGACGGTCCGATCGCGTTCGTGTCCGACGACGGCGAGTGCCTCGTCACGATCTCACCCGCGCTGCCCGACCAGATGGGCGGGAGCTTCCTGTGCACGGCGATCACCGGCGCCGGCGACGACGGCTCGACGGTGACCGTCAGCGCCCAGGGAACGTTCGCGGCGGAGTGACCTCCACGGACGCGTCCGACGTGCGCCGTGCGCCCGAGAGCCGCCCGATCGACGGGGCGGGACTACGCGGTGGGGACCTCGTCTGGCTCGCCGCCCTGACCGCGGTGCTGGTCGCGGTGTTCGCCTGGCCCGGGCTCGTCCGCGGTTGGACCTTCGGCGTCGGCCCCGACGAGACGGTCTACCTCTGGTGGACGCGGCTGGGAGCCGCCGAGGGCATCTCGCTCGTGGGCGCGCGGCCGGGCGTGCCCGCCCTGATCGCGACGGTCGCGGGTGCGCTGGGCGTGCCGCTCGTCCCCGCGCTCGCCGGGCTGCAGCAGGCCCTCGGCGTCTCGATCGGGCTGGCGTCCGTCGCGCTCGTGCACGGACGGGCCCACGGCGGACGCCCGGGCTGGGCGCTCGCCGGCCTGATGGCGGGTGTCTTCGCCGTGCATCTCGCCGGTGGCTACGTCGCGAACCTCGCGTTCGCGGCAACGTTCCTCGCCGCGGCCGCGGCATTGGCTCGACGCACGCGCCGAGGGGTGATCGCGGCGGCGCTGCTGCTGGGCGGCGGCGGGCTCTCGCATCCGCAGTTCTTCGTCGCGGGCGCGGCGATCCTCGTGGCGGCCGCGGCCGTCGCGTGGGTGCTCGAGCCCGAGCACGGGTGGCGGTCCGACGCCGGGCGCGTGCTCGTGGCCCTCGCGGGCGCCGGCCTCGTCGTCGGGGCGGGGCTGCTGTCGATGCTCCTCGGACCGGCACGCCTCTCGGTCGATACGTCGAAGGACGGGTTCCTGCGACGAGCGGGGCTCGACGACGCCCTCACCCGCAACTACCTCTTCCGGTTCCGCGAGAGCGCCCGGCGGTTCGCCCCGTGGGTGACCCTGCCGCTGGCGGCGATCGGGACCCTGCAGGTGCACGGCTTCACCCGCCGCTTCCTCATCGCGTGGGCCGCGTTCACGCTCGTCGGGGTGCCCGTCGGCATCGCCACCGGGTGGTTCCCTCCCGAACGCGTGATGACGTTCGGGTTCGCGCTGCCGATCCTCGCCGCGCAGGGCGTCACGTGGGTCTGGGAACGCACCGAGCCGCGCCGCTGGCTCACGGTCGCCTCGACCGTGCTGCTCGTCGCGCTCTTCGCGCTGCCCGCGCTCAGAGCCCAGCACTCGCAGCAGCCGTTCATGACCCGCGAGGACCTCGCCGCGGCGACCCTGGCCGGCAGGATCGCCGAGACCCTGCCGCCCGACACCCCGCTCGTCTTCGTGGTCGACGACCCCGACCGGTTCGTGACGTTCAACGCCACGAACGTCGCGAACATCGCGCGCGCGGCGGTGCCGGCTGAACGGGCCGACGACGTCTACGTCTTCGTCGGCGCGCTCGACGACCTCCTCGATGGGCGTCCGACCGAACGGGGCGAGGAGGAGTTCGACGCGTTGTCGCGGATCACGCTCGCCGACATCCCCGAGGGGGAGCGTGCCCTCTTCGTGGCCCCCGAGTGGAACCTCGCCCCATCCCCGCTCGTCGACGACCGGCTCGTCACCTGGCAGGCGGCCACAGGAGACGGCGCCGACCCGGCCGGCGGCGCCGAGGTGCGGTCGTCGGTGCCCGGCCCCCGTCCGCTGCCGGCGAGCGAGGACGAACTGGCGCCCTCGACCCCCGTCGCGATCGCGCTCAGCGGGCTCGCGATGCTCGCGTTCCTCTGGATCGTCGGAGCGGGGTGGGCCAGATGGGCGTTCGACGACCGCGTCGCGGCTGCGGCGTCCGCCCCGGCGTTCGGCGTCGCGGGCCTGACGATCGCCGCGCTCACCCTCGAGCGCCTGGGTGTGCCACTGGACGGCTGGTGGGGTCCGGCGCTCGCCTCAGCGCTCGCCGGCCTCGGCGGGTATGCGCTCCGCTTCATGCAAGGGACGGCGTTCCACGATCCGACGTCGCAGGTCGACGAGGCACCAGATCACGAGCACGAGCATCGCGGGCGTCACGATCCAGTGCCCGATCCATAGGTTCACGGCGAACGCGTCGGGGTAACGCAGCGGCTCGGTCGACCACTGGGCGAGCGCGAGCGCCGCTCCCGCCGCGATCACGGTCGTCCGCGGCGGTTTCGGCAACAACCACACCAGAGGCAGGACCCACGCCACGTACCAGGGAAGCAGCACCGGCCCGAGCAGCATCAGGGCGATGAGCGACCATCCCATCGCGGCGCCGAGGGTCTCGACGGGCTCACGGTCGACGGCGCGGCGAGCCACATCGCGAGCGAGCCGTACGAACGTCACCAGCAGCACGGCGGCGAAGATCACGCGGGCGAGCCACCCGAGCGTGCCGAAGCTGAGCCACTCGAAGACCTTGCGGACGAAGACCGACGGGGCGAGCCACCCCTCGTGTCCGGCGAGCTCGAGCATGCCGAGGGTCGGATCCTCGCTCTGCAGGTAGGGCACGGCGAAGACGAGCCCGATCGCGATCGCGAGCCCCGCGTGGGTGGTCGCGGCACGAACGCGCTGTCCCCGCGGCGACCCCGCCACGCACCAGACGATCACCAGGACGAGCGGCAACACGACGGGTGCCTTGATCAGCGCACCGAGCGACAGCACCGCGACGGCCATCAGGCTCCGGTCGCGCACGAGCAGCAGGAACCCGAGGGCGATCGAGAGCGCCACGAGCACGTCGTTGTGACCGCTCGCCACCGCGTGGAACAGCACGACGGGGTTCAGCCCGAAGGCGGCGACCGCGAACGCCGCGCGACCCGGCCGCACGCGGAGCGCGACCGACGCGATCACCGCGATCGTGGCCAGGCTCGCCAGCCCTGCCAGCCACCGGTACGCATCGACCTGACCCGCCGGCGTGTCGAAGTTCCGGGCGATGCCTCGGGAGATCGTCGTGAACACCGGCCCGTACACCGCAGGGGTGTCGACCCACTTCGGCCCCACCAGCGGCCAGAGCTCGTCGCCACCGAACTCCACCGGCGTGTGCACGTAGGGATTCTCACCGTAGACCGCGGCGATGCGTCCGTAGAACGCGTAGGAGTAGACGTCGCGCGAGAAGAGGAGCGGCACCAGGGCGATCACGACGACGTTGGCGACGACGGCGAGCACGAGCACCGTGCGCAGCCGCACGGTGCCGAGCCAGGTCTCGCGGAGCAGCACGAGGAACCCGGCGACCGCGAGGGCGGCGGCGATGACGCCGACCGCGACGAGCCAGGAGCCGGTCAGCCGGTCGAGACCGATCGCGCTCGCCAGCGCGGTGAGCGGCCCGCCCGGCTCCGCGCCCGCCGGGAGGACCGGCTGGAACGGCGACCCCGGCGCGGCCGCGACGAGGGCACAGAGCCGAGAACCCTGCGATCGCGAACACGATCGCTCGGATCGCACCGCTCGACGACGCCTCGGAGGAACGCGCATCGGGACGTGGCGAGCCGGACGAGGCCTCACCGGGAGCCTGCACGGCGCCGACGGTATCACCGAGCGGTGGTCGTCCGGTCCCCGGATGCTCCCGGCCTCGCGGGGGCGTTCGAAGCGCCCGAAGATCGCCACCAACCCCACGAGGATCAGCCCCGGTACCGCCACCCAGACGACGCGTTCGAGCCACCACCTCGCCGTGCTGTCGTGCTCGTGGCCGAGGCCGAGCGGCCACAGCAGCAGCACGGCCAGCAGGAACGCCGTCATGTGCCAGAGGAACAACGTCATGATCACGCCGTTCACCACGATCGTGGCCTTCCAGACGCGCGCTCGCCGGAGCCACCCGGTGAGGGCCGGTCGCAGCAGCATCGCGGCGCCGATCGTCCACACGCCACCGAGCAGGAAGCACAGCGTCGGCGGGTAGGCGTTGGAGACGCGTTCCACGTCGGTGCCGAGCAGGCTCTTCGGGTAGTGCCCGATGCCAGGGAACCACTCGAACCGCGCGTCGCCGAAGAGCCTGAAGACATCGGGCGTGGTGAGTAGTACGAGGCCGCCGAGACCGGCCACGACCATCGCCCAGAACGCGCGGCGGGGCCAGCGGAGCATCGAGCCGTCGCCGTAGGCGTGACCCAGCTGGTGCGGCAGGAGCAGCACGAACACCACGTTGGCCCATCGGGCGAGCGAGACCCCGCCGACGAAGCCGATCAGGTCGGCGAGCACGGTTCCGAGCACCATCGTCGCCGGCACCCACAGGCCGAACCGCTCGTGCAGGCGGATCGTCACCGGCGCGATCGCCACGACCACGAGGTAGACCGCCAGGAACCACAGCGGGCCGAAGGGCACCGTCGCACCCGGCGGCAGCATGCCGCGGAGCAGCGTCACGTCGCCCCACAGCCGAGGGCCGGTCGGCGCCCCGATCTCGAACAGGTGCATCGCGACGATCACCACGGCCCAGACGCCGAGGAACACCAGCGAGGGGCGGAGCAGCCGGTCGAGACGGCTCCGGACGAAGGCCCCGCTGCTCTCGCCGCGGCGCATGAACGCCTGGTACGTCACGTAGTTCGAGAAGCCGCCGACGAAGAAGAAGATCGGCATCACCTGCAGGAACCAGGTCGCGAGCCAGAGGAACGACGTCACCCCGACCGCACTGTGCGTGCGGATCACGCCGTCTTGCCAAGTAGATCAGCCCGATCATCCAGTGACCGACGACGACCGCGATGATGCTCGCGGCCCGCAGGAAGTCGACCACGCGATCCCGTGAGGCCGGTGTTCTCGCGACCATCTCGTCGACCCGCGCGCCCACACCGCGATACTGCGATACTCCACGCGTGAGTTCGAGCAGCGGCGCGACCGGATCCGGGCCCTGGCCCGAGCCCGACGAGGTCGACGCACGGGCCGAGGCGGAACGACTCGCCGCCCGGGCGGCTTCGGTGGCGACCGATCTCGATGCGGCCGGCGATCGCGTGGTCGATCACCTCGACGACATCGACGACCATGTCGCGGCATGGGACGAGCGCACCGAGACGCAGGGCTCGAGAGGGGTCGCGCTCGCGGTCGCCGGCCTGAGCGTGGCGTACCTGCTGATCCTGCCCGCGCTGCTCGTGATCGGCATCTACACCTACATCACCGTCTACGCGATCGTGAAGGCGGTCGACTCGGGTCCGGACTCGGCCGACGCCCAGGTGGTGCTGCTCGGGGTCGTGGGCCTCGTGACGTTGTTCGTCGTGCTGCTCGGTGGCGGGATGTGGGCGATCGGCCGCGCCGCCGATCCGAAGAGGCGGCCCAGGTACTGACCCGAGCCCGGACATGAGGAAGGGCCGGGCCGACGGCCCGACCCTTCCGGTCGCGACGTTCGGTCAGACGGCCACCGGACGCCGAGGGACCGGCTCGACCGGCGTCGTGGGCGTGAACGTCGAGACGGTCGGAGGCGTCAGTTCCGCCTCCGGCTCGACGATCCGTCCTTCCTTGCTGTCACGCCACTTCATGTACACGTACACCGGGACACCGAGCATCAGGAGCATGAACCCCTTGAACACGATGTCGGACCCGGCGCCCGCGATCGTCCACACGGAGTAGGCGAACGCCAGCAGCGCGATGCCGGCGTCGATCGCGAGCCGACGGCCCCGGAATCGGGCCCGGTCCGCGAACAACAGGTACATCTGCGCCGCAGCGGAGTACGCGTACGGGATCAGCGTGGTGAGCGTGGCCAGCAGCAGGATGAACGTGAACTGGTCCACGAGGGACTTCGTGTAGTTCATCAACATGAGCCCGCTCAGCAGCAGCGAGCTCACGACCAGCCCGAAGACGGGCGTGCCGCTGCGCTCGGAGACCCGCGCGAACCGCTTGGGGAACAGCCCGTCGCGTGCCGCAGCGAGGGGCACGCGCCCCGTGAGCAGGATCCAGCCGTTCAGGCATCCGAAGATGCTGACCAACGCGACCAACGCCACGGCGTCGTCCCAGTAGCCGGCGCCGCCGAAGATCGCGGTGGCTGCGGCTGCGAACGGGCTCGCCGAATCCTGCAGCGTGGTCGCGGGGATCACGCCCATGATCGCGACCGTCGCCAGGATGTAGACGAGCGTGGTCGCGATCGTGCCGATCACGGTCGCACGCGGGATGTTCCGCTCGGGGTTCGCCACCTCTTCGGCCGGCACGGTCGCCGACTCGAGGCCGATGAACGCCCAGAGCGTGAGCGTGGCCGCCGCGGTGACGCCGCCGAGCAGTCCGTCACCCATGCCCATCCCGTTCGGCGCGAAGGCCGTGTAGTTGCTGCCCTCGACGAAGAAGACCCCGATCAGGCCGATCGCGAGCAACGGGACGAACTTGAGCACGGTGGTCACGGCCTGCACCCAGCCGGACTCGCGCACGCCCAGGATGTTGACCAACGTGAGCAGCCAGACCAGGCCGATCCCGACGAGGGCGCCGTAGATCGCGGTCTCCGACAACACCGGGAAGAAGAACGCGAGGTAGCCGACGAAGGCGATCGCGAGCACCGCATTGCCCGCCCACGCCGCGATCCAGTAGCCCCACGCCGTCTGGAACCCGATGAAGTCACCGAACGCGCGCCGCGCGTAGACGTAGGGCCCTCCCGTGCGTGGATACGCACGACCGAGGTTCGCGAACACCAGCGCCAGAACGATGGCACCGACGCCCGTGAACACCCACGCGAGCATCGAGCCCGCGCCGTTCGTCACGCTCACCCCGGCCAACGCGGACGGCAGCGTGAACACCCCTGAACCGATCATGTTGCCGATCACCAGGGCCACGGCCATGAACAACCCCAGGCGACCGAGCTTCCTCGTTCGACCGACCGTCGTGACGCCGTTCGGAGCCTGCGTCGTCTGCATCTCCCTCACCCCTTCCGAGCTGGAGACACCGGTCCACCATCACGCTACGTTCCGCCCCGGCGCCGAGCACAGGGCAGCCGGGCCTGCTGCCGGCGGGACCCACGGGAAGGGGCGCATCTTCCACCGCGGTACCCTTGGCCGATGCGCATCGCCTTCGTCTCCACGTGGCCCTCGCGGCGCTGCGGTATCGCCACCTTCACGAGCGACCTGATCGAGGCCGTGCATGCCGCCGACGAGTCGGTCGTCTGCGAGGTGGCGGCGATCGACGAGCGGAACTCCGTCCGCGCCTACGGGCCCGAGGTCCGTTGGCGCATCCGGCAGGGCTCGCCCGACGGCTACGTGGCGGCGGCCCGAGCGATCGGCGGCTCCGACGCCGACGTCGTCTGCGTGCAGCACGAGTTCGGGCTGTACGGGCTCTGGAAGGACGAGGCGTGGGAAGGCGACACGTGGATCGAGGGCACGTACATCGACCACCTCACCCCGTTCCTGCAGGAGGTCGGCAAGCCGGTCGTCGTGACGATGCACACCGTGCTGCCCGAGCCCACCGAGGCGGTCCGCGACGCCGTGCGGAACATCGCCGCGAACGCCGACCACCTCATCGTGATGGCCGAGACCGCCGTCGACATCCTGCGCGAGGTGTACGGGGTCACGACCCCCACGACCGTGATCCAGCACGGCATGCCGCACATCGAGCCCCGAGGGCGCCGCAAGCTGAAGGAGAAGCTCGGCCTGGCCGGCCGCCAGATCGTCGCGACGTTCGGCCTCGTGGGACCGGGCAAGGGTCTGGAGTACGTGATCGAGGCGATGCCGTGGGTCGTGCAGGATCACCCCGACGCCCTGTACCTGATCGCGGGACAGACCCATCCCGAGCTCCTGCGCCACCACGGCGAGGAGTACCGGAACCGACTGACCGAGATGATCGAGAGCCTCGGGCTCGACGACAACGTCGCGTTCCTGAACCAGTACCTGCGCCAGAAGGACATCATCGAGCTGCTGCTCGCGACCGACATCTACGTGACGCCCTACCTCGATCCGAACCAGATCACCAGCGGCACGCTGAGCTACGCCCTCGGGGCGGGGAAGGCGGTCGTCTCGACGCCGTACCTCCACGCGAAGGAGGCACTCGCCGACGAGCCGCGGCATCCTGGTCGGGTTCCGCGAACCCGACCAGCTGTCGACGGCGATCAATTCGATCCTCGACGACCACGACCTGAAGGCCAGACTCGAGCACAACGCGTACGCGTACGCGAACGAGTTCACGTGGCCCAAGACCGGCACGCGCTTCGTCGAGGTGATGCGCGAGCTCGAGGCCACGACGCCGGCGAAGAGCCCGACCCAGGCACGCCCCGGCGAGTGGATCGCCGTGCCGATCGGTGCACGGCTCGCCGGCAACCCGCTGATCACCCCCACCGACGTGACGCCGTCGCAACCGGGCATGGAGGTGATCTCCACGATCAACGCGGGGGCCGCGCGCGTCGGCGACGAGGTGGTGCTCTTGCTCCGTGTGGCCGAGCGGCCGAGCGCGGAAGGCGAGCTTCCCGACGGGGCGCGGCTCGTCGACCTGCGGGGCGACGACCCCCGGTTGATGCCGATGCCGGACGGACTCGACCTCGACGACCTGATCGGCATGCCGTTCTTCGACACATCGGCCGACCCACCGAGCATCGTGCTCGGGTACGTCCGCCGTGACGAGCCTGGCCTCGATCTCGACGACCCGCGCACGATCCGCTACCGCGACCTCGCCGACGGCCACCTCGGGGACGACGGCGCGACCGACTACCTCACGCACACCTCGCACCTGCGCGTGGCGCGCAGCGCCGACGGTGAGCACTTCACGGTCGAGGAGTCGAACCGGCGCTGCTTCCCGGCTCGGAGCTCGAGGCCTACGGCGTCGAGGATCCGCGCGTCACGGAGATCGACGGCACCTTCCACATCACCTACGTCTCGGTGAGCCGACTCGGCATCACGACGAGCACGCTCGCCACGACCGACTTCCGCACGTTCGAACGAGGCGGCGTGATCCTGCTGCCCGATCAGAAGGACGTCGTGCTCTTCCCGGAGCGGGTGCACGACCGGTACCTGGCGTTCACGCGACCGATGCCCGGCTCGTTCTCACGCGTGCTCGGCATCTGGCTGGCGGAGTCGCCCGACCTCGCGCACTGGGGGAAGCATCGCCCGGTGGCCCTGCCCCGCCCGGACATGTGGGACGAGGCGCGCATCGGGGCCAGCCTCACGCCGTTCCGTGTCGACGGCGGCTGGCTCGAGATCTACCACGGGGCCGACCGCACGAACCGCTACGGCATGGGGGCGATGCTGCTCGACGCCGACGACCCCGCGACGGTGCTCGCACGATCCTCGCACCCGCTGCTCGCTCCCGAGCTCGACTACGAACGCTCGGGGTTCCTGCACGACGTGGTGTTCCCGAGCGGGCACGTGATGCTCGAGGAGGGGCGCATCCGCGTGTACTACGGCGCCGCCGACTCGAACCTGGCGGCCGCGGACTTCTCCGTGTCCGACATCCTCGCCCACCTCGATCCGTGCTGAGACAGCTCGCCCGGCTCACCCGCCCGCTGCCGGCCGCCGGGAAGGGCGCGTTGGCGCTCGCCGTGTACTCCGATCCCGCCGGCGAGCTCGTCGTCGCCAAGGAGTCGGGGTTCGAGGGCGTCGCCTGCGTCGACGACGTGGCGCGCGTGCTCGACGTGCTCTGCGACGTCTGGACGCAGACCCGCGACCCCGAGGTGGAACGCTGGGCCCGCGGCCTGCTCGAGTTCGTGCTGTGGATGCAGGGCGAGGACGGCCGCTGGTGGAACTTCGTCTACGACTGGTCGGGCACGCGCAACGAGAGCGGCGTGACGTCGTCGACCGGCGAGAACTTCTGGCATGCCCGGGCCCTGCTGAGCGTCAGCCATGCGTGGCTCACCTTCGGCGACGAACGGTCGCTCACGGCGATGCACCGAGGACTCGACCACGCGGTCACCCTGCCGGCGCCGGCCGACGTCCGCGCGCTGCACGTGCTCGTGGGGCTCCGGCTGCTCGAGGACGGCTCGGTCCCGGGCATCGCGCCCGCCGTGCGTCGGTGGGCCGATGAGATCGCCGACCGACGCATCGGCGACGTGCTGATGAACAACCCGGACGAACGCGGGGAGCCGCACCTCTGGGCGCACGTGCAGGAGGGGGTGCTCGCCGAGGCGGGCCGCGCGCTCGACGACGAGTCGCTGGTCGAGGTGGCGCGAGCGAGCGCGAGGGCGCTGCTCGCGCCCATCGTCCGAAGCGGCTTCGATCGCCCGAGCGTGACCCCTTACGACGTCGCCTGCACGGTGTACTCGCTCGACCGCCTCGCCCGGATCGACGACGAGGAATGGTCCGAGCTCGCCGAGCGTGCCCGAGCATGGTTCGATCACGTCGACGGGAACGGCCGACCCGTGTACGACCGGGAAGCGGGCAGGGTCGCCGACGGCGTTGACGAGGGTCGCGTGAGCGAGAACTCCGGCGCCGAGGCCAACGTGGTGGCGGCGGAGGCGCTGTTCGACGACGCCCTCCGGTCCGTGCCGGCGGCCGTCGAGCTGCTGCCGCGTCCCGCGAACGGATGATGCGTACGTAGTCCTCAAGGACCGGCTACGTACGCGCCGATACGGCGACCATGAACGTGTCCAAGCGGTTCCTGACCCTGCTGCTGTCCGTGATCGTGCTCGCGCTCCTTGCCTCCGTGAGCCTGGCCGGCCCGGGCTCGTTCGGGAGGGCAGGCGGTGAGCGTGAGGACGTCGTCGCAACCGATGACGGAGAGGGCTGCGACGAAGGCACCACGGACGAGGGTGACGAGACCACGGACGAGGGTGACGAGACCACGGACGAGGGTGACGAGACCACGGACGAGGGTGACGAGACCACGGACGAGGGTGACGAGACCACGGACGAGGGTGACGAGACCACGGACGAGGGTGACGAGACCACGGACGAGGGTGACGAGTGCGACGCCGATGGCAGCGACGACTCGGAAGGTGAGACCGAAGACGAGGGCGAGGACTCGGAGGAGACGGACGACAGCGACCCGGCCGACGTCGAACGCGAAACCGCCTGCCTGGACGCGGCCGGCATCGAGCCCTCGGAGGAAAGCGAGGGCTCTGATGACGAAGCCACCAAAGCGCACGGCCTTGACAACGCGATCGACCACGTCCTCGCGAACTGCCTGAAGAATCCGCAGGCGCCCGGTCTGCTCAACGCGCTCGAGCGGCTCGCAGACAACCGCGAGCGTCACGACGCGCACGACGCGTGGAAAGCTGAGAAGGAAGCCGCCAGAGACGCGCGCAAGGCAGAGCAGGAAGCGGCCAAGGACGCGCGCAAGGACGACAAGCACGCCGGCTCGCCGGGTCATGGCAATGGACACGGCGGCGACGGCGGAAACGGGAACCCTCACGATGGTGGTTCCCACGGGAACGGCCATCACTGAGGCCGACCCGGGAACGGCGACGGGCCCCATGCGGGCGCGGCCCGTCGCCGTTCCGTTCTCCTCCTGAAGGCCGGCCTGAAGGCCGGCCTGAAGGCGGGCAGGTCACACCTGCCGGTTCGCGTGTTCCAGTCGGAGCTGGCCACAGGCCGCGTCGATGCGGCGGCCCCGCGTGTCGCGCACGGTGACGTTGACACCGCCAGCTTCCAGCACGCGCACGAACGACTCGATGCGGCGCGGTCCGCTCGGGCGGCTCGGGGAGCCGGGAGTCGGGTTCAGCGGGATCAGGTTCACGTGCGCGCGCAGCCGGTACGCGATCGATGCGAGCTTGCCGGCCTGCTCGTCGGCATCGTTGACGCCCTCGATCATCGCCCACTCGATGGACGGCCGGCGGCGGGTGCGGTCACGCCAGGCTGCGATCGCGGCTTCGAGCTCGGCGAGCGGGTACAGCTCGTTCGGCGGCACGAGCCGGTTCCGCAACTCATCGTCGGCCGCGTGCAGGCTCACCGCGAGGCCCACCTGCGGATGGTCCATGCCCAGGCGCTCGATCCCCGGCACGAGCCCCACCGTCGACACCGTGATGTGGCGAGCGCCGAGACGCATGCCGCGCGGTTCCATCAGCCGGGCGACGGCGTCTCGCACCGGCCGGTAGTTCGCCATCGGCTCGCCCATGCCCATGAACACGACGTTCGTGAGACGTTGCGGGGTCGAGTCGGGAAGCCGCGCCGCCTCGCGCCGGGCCCAGACGACCTGCGCGGCGATCTCGCCTGCGGTGAGGTTCGACTCCAGCCCCATCTGGCCGGTCGCGCAGAACCCGCAGCCCATCGCGCACCCCACCTGCGACGAGACGCACACGGTCACCCGATCGCGGTAGCCCATCAGCACCGTCTCGATCACGTGACCGGCGGCGCCGAG
This sequence comes from uncultured Actinomycetes bacterium, assembly GCA_963825685.1. Lineage (GTDB taxonomy): Bacteria > Actinomycetota > UBA4738 > UBA4738 > HRBIN12 > JAOUEA01. The sequence continues at coordinate 66,938 of CAWGUD010000018.1, forward strand.
GCGGAGCAGCGCCTTCCTGGTCGCGCCGCGGTCGGCCGTCCGCTCGTGGAGCACCTCGACGAGGAGAGGCAGCTCGGCGGCCAGCCGGTCCCGCACGATCGGCGAGACGTCGGACATCTCGTCGTACCGAGCGGCGCGCTTCCAGAGCTGCGAGTACACCTGAGCCCCACGGAAGGTCGGCTCACCCCACGCGGTGAGGCGAGCGGTCAACTCGTCGAGCGAAAGGTCGTAGACGGTCACCCCGCGAGCGTACGGCACCCGCGAACCGAGTCGGCGGGCTAGGCTGCGGCCGTGGCGACGACGCTGGTGCGAGCCTTCCCGGTCACTCGACCGTTGGACCTGCGCCGCACGATGCTGCCCCTTCGACGCGGCACCGGCGACCCGACGATGCGGGTGCACGAGAACGACGTCTGGCGAGCGACCCGCACGCCCGAGGGTCCCGCGACGCTCCACCTCACGCGGGACGGCGACCGCCTGATCGCGGAAGCCTGGGGCCCGGGCGCCGACGAGGCCCTCGAGGGCGCGCCGCGGTGGTCGGGTCTCCTCGACGACGATCGATCGTTTCGTGCGCACCATCAGGTCATCGCGGATCTGCACCGACGCCTGCGCGGGGTGCGGCTCACGCGCACCGGGCGCCCCAGCGAGGCGCTGATCCCCGCCGTGCTGGAACAGAAGGTGACCGGCCTCGAGGCCCGGCGCGCCTACCGGCGACTCGCCCTGGCCCTCGGCGAGCCCGCCCCTGGTCCGGCCGATCTTGTGCTGCCCCCCGATCCGGTCCAGGTCGCGCACCTCCCGTCGTTCCGCTTTCACCCCTTCGGTGTCGAGCGACGGCGGGCGGAGCGGCTGATCGGGCTCTGTCGTCGTGCGACGGAGATCGACGCGCTCACCGCAGTTCCGGCGTCGACCGGGCGCGAACGGCTCGAGACGTTCCCCGGCATCGGGCCGTGGACGGCTGCCGAGGTGGCGCGACTCGCGCTCGGCGATGCCGACGCGGTCTCGGTCGGCGACTACCACCTTCCGAACGTCGTGGCGTGGGCCCTCGCCGGGGAACCGAGGGGGAACGACGCGCGCATGCTGGAGCTGCTCGCGCCGTACGAGGGTCAGCGCGGGCGCGTGCAGATGCTCCTCGAAGCCGGCGGGATCGGAGCGCCCAAGTTCGGACCACGTGCCGACGTGCGGATGATCGATCGCATCTGATGGCGACCCACTTGCTCCTCGACGTGTCGAGCCTCGCCTATCGGGCGTACTTCGCCCTGAAGGACTCCGTGCGGGCGCCCGACGGGCGACCGATGGGTGCGGTGCACGGATACCTCGGCATGGTCACGCGGCTCATGGTCAGTCGTCGGCCCGATTCGATCGTGCACGTGTACGACCACGACTGGCGACCGACGGCCCGCACGCTGCTCTACGCCGGGTACAAGGCCGACCGACCACCCGAGCCCGAGGACCTCACACCCCAGTTCGTCCTGCTCCGCGGGGTGCTCGAAGCGACCGGCGCCACCCAGGCGCACTCGCCCGACTGGGAAGCCGAGGATGCGATCGGCGCGCTGTGCGCGCGTGGCGACGCCTCGGATCGATTCGAGATCGTGAGCGGTGACCGCGACCTGCTGCAACTCGTGCACGATCCCGACGTGCGACTGCTCTACACCCTGCGGGGGGTCAGCGAGCTCCGCGAGTTCGACGAGGCCACGGTGCTCGAGACGTACGGGGTCCCGGCGGCGCGATACGCGGAGTTCGCGATCCTGCGCGGTGACCCGTCCGACGGGCTGCCGGGCGTGCGAGGCGTGGGCGAGAAGACCGCCCGTGCGCTCGTGCAGGCCTATCCGGACCTCGACGCGATGCTGACCGACGCGGCGAGCGACCATCCCGCGCCGGGACCGCTGAAGGGGTCACCCGCGCTGCGTTCCCGTCTGCTCGACGCCGCCGACTACCTGGACGCGATGCGCCGCCTCGTGCCGATCAAGTCCGATGCGCCGCTCGAGGTGTGGAACGGCGAGCGCGACGACGAGGTCGCGAACGAACTGGCCGAGGCGAACGGCCTGCGTGGTCCCGTCCAGCGGCTCCGTGCGGCCCTCGCGGGATCGATCGACGGCTCGGACGAGGCGCCGCGCTCCTGACGTTCGAGATCAGGGGCCGACGCCCGCGCTGGGGTCGAGCTTGTCACCCTTCTTCCGCGCCGCGGCATCGGCCAAGCGGGAACGCAGGCTGCGTACCGGCGCGGCGTCGCCATCGGGGTTGCCGTCTTCGTCCGCGGACTCGCCTCGATCGGAGGACGGGATCTCCTCGTCCAGAGCGGTCGTGGCCTCTCCCTCGACCGCCTCGGCACGGCGCTCCGCGTCGCGCATGCGCCCGGCCATCTCGAGCTGTGCACGCCGGAGCTGCTGCACCTCTTTCCGAAGTGCGTTGAGCTCGTCCGGGTCGCCTTCCGACGAGGAGCCGCCGGAGCCCTTCGAACGACGCACGGCGTCGACCGCCTCGGCGCGGGCGCGCTCGACGGCTTCGCGCGCCTCGTCCTCGGCGGCCGCGACCTCGGTGGCTGCGCGTTCCTCGGCCACCTCTGCCCGTCGGCCCGCTTCCGCGGCCTCGGCCTTGTACGCCTGCGCGGACGCCGTCGCCTCGGCGACGCGGAGCTCCAGATCCTGCACGACCCGCTCGACGTCGGAGGCGCGCGTGTCATCCGCCAACGCCTTGGCTGCCTCGGCCGCGCGCTCGGCCTGCTGCGCCCGCGCCTCCGCCTCGCCCAGCGCACCTTCCAACTCCTGGGACCGGGTCGCGCTCTGGGCGGCCCGTTCCTCGGCGGCGCGCACACGACCTTCTGTTTCCGCGAGGGATGCCTCGAGTTCGGCCAGTCGCGCCCGCACCTCGGCACGGTCGGCTTCCATGCGCTCGCGCGCCTCGGCAGCGGCGGCGTCGATCTCCTCCTGCGCGGCCCTGGTGTCGATCGTCGCGGCTCGTGCCTCGATCATGGCCGTCTGCGCCTCGTTGCGAGCCGCGTCGGCCTCTGCTCGCGCGGCGGCGACGTCGGCGCGGCGGCGGCAGCGGCGGCGGCACGGATCTCGTCCATCTCTCGCTGCGCCTGCTGGCGGGCCATGTCGAGCTCCGCCGCGGCCTGCGCGCGGAGCAGCTCGTGCTCCGCGGACGCCTGGCTTCGGGCCGCCTCCAGATCGTCGCCGGCCCGTTCGACGGCGGCGGCCAACGCCGCCTCGAGCTCGGTGATGCGACCGGCGGTCGTCGCGGCCTCCTCGTGTGCCCCTGCCTCCGCGCGCTCGGCATCCTCGCGTGCCGTGGCCACCGCGCGCTCGGCATCCTCGAGCTGCGTCCGGAGTCCTTGGACCTCGGCCGACAGCTCCTCGTTGCGCGTCTGTTCGCGGTGGATCGCGGCCTGCTCCTCGGCGAGATCGGTCGCCGTGGCCTGCACCGTCGCCTCGGCATCGGATGCTCGAGCCACGGCCCGGTCCAGGCGAGATTCGAGATCTGACACGCGGGCGCGGTCGCGCTCCGCCTCGGCGCGCGCGGTCTCCAGCTCGCCCTCCAGCTCCACCACGGAGGCGTTCGCGGTGAGGAGCTCTCCCTCGAGCTGGCCCACCAGACGTTCGGCGTTGCTCGCGCTGGCAGCCGCGTGCTCCAGGCGCTCCTCGGCCTGAGCCGCGCGAGCATCTGCCTCCGTGGCGCGCGATGTGGCTTCCTCGGCGAGCGACGCCGCCTCGGCAAAGCGCGTCTCGGCCTCGAGCGCTCGGGTCTCCGCCTCCGTTGCGCGGGCCTCCGCGTCCGTGCGCGACGGCCCGCTCGCATTCGGTGGCGCCGCACGGGCCCTCGCCTCCTGCACCTCTGCCGACAACCCGGTGGCGATGCGCTCGATCTCCGCCGACGCCTCACGCTCGGCGATGGTCTCTGCCTCGAGTGCGGCGATACGTTCATCCTTGGCCGCCATCTGCGTCTCCGCGTCGGAGATCCGCGAGTCGGTGGCCTCGACCTGCGCCTCCGCGTCGGCGAGCCGCGCCGCGAGCTCTGTGACCTTCGTCGCCTCGTCGGCAGCGCGAGCGTCCGCTTCGCGCGCCCTGACTTCGAACTCGGCGACCTTGGCTTCGGACTCGGCCACCACCCTGGACTCGGTCTCCGCCAGTCCGGCCTCGAGGTCGGCGATCCGCCGATCCGATTCCTCCGCACGGCGCTCAGCGTTCGAGGCACGGCTCTCAGACTCACCGGACCGACGCTCAGCCTCCTCCGCCCGTCGCTCGACCTCGGCGATCCGCGCCTCGGCGCCGACGACCCTCGATCGCTCGGTCGCGACCAGCTCCCGTGCCTGCGCTGCCTCACGCTCCGCGGTCGCCGCACGTCGCTCGGCATCGGCGACCGCGGCCGGGTCGACGGCGTCGGCCGAACCCGCCTGCGCGAGGCGGAGCCCGTCCGCGAGCTCGGCTGCTCGAGCGTTCGCCTCCTCGACCGTGCGCTCCGCGTCCGCGAGGGCCGCGCTCTTCGCTTCGAGCTCGCGCTCCAGCGACTCGAGGCGCGCGACGGACGCGTCGTCGGACCCGCCGAACGCATCGGCAGCCCGGAGTCGGCCACGCAGCTCGTCGACCTCACGTTCCGCCTCAGCGAGGCGACGGGCGGTCTCCGGGTCGGGCATCGTCGAGACGGCCGCCGCCGACTCCACTGCCTCGGTGGCCGCCGTCCGCAGGCGGTCCATCTCTGCCTGCGCCGCCTCGAGATCGGACTCCGCGCGCGCGGCTCGTGCCTCGGTCTCCCGTTCCCGTACCTCGGCGTCGCGGGCTCGCTGTTCGATCTCGTGCGCGTGTTCCTCGGCGACCCTCGCTCGTTCCTCCGCCCTGATGACCGCTTCGTCGGACCGGGCGCGCTGCTTGGCGAGGGCGATCTCCCGACTCGGCGAGATGAATCCGCCGGTGCGAGATCCGGCGCCCGGGAGCGACGCCACGACGACGAGGAGCAGCATGATCGCGGCGCCCACGAGGCCGATCGTCCGCAGCAGCGACCAGGGAGAGGCGGCGGTCGTCGCGATGCGCTCGTACCCCTGATCCACCTCGACCGCTCCGAGCGAGCCGTCCCCGCCCAAGCGGAGCGGCACGAAGGTCGCGAACACCTCTCCGTCATCGGTCGTGATCGAGTTGAGCCTGCCCGTCCCGCGGGTGGCGGCGTAGACGGCATCGAGATCGCTGCTCACGGCGTCGGACTCGTCGCCGGCGTCCGTGGAGAAGAGCAGGTCCCCCGAGGGCGACCACACGCGCACCCGGAACGCCGTGCCATCGGCCAGCACGCCCCGCTGGAGGCGTGCCAGCAGGTCGCCGGCGACCGATCCGCCGACCGTGCCCGCGACGTCCTCGGCCACGAGCACGGATGCGACCCCCGCGTTCGCGAGGCCCTTCGCGGTGACCTGCGCCTGGGTCTCGGCCTGCTCGAGCGCCCGGGAGCCGAAGACCGTGGCCCCCGCCACGAGCGCGAGGCAGACCAGCAGAAGGGTGACGAACCTCCGTCGCCCCCTGCGGATCGCATTCAACGCGCGGCCACCACTCACGCTCGGAGAACCTCGCCACCTTCACGCTCGCCAGAACCTGTCCCCCTCCCATCGGCCTACGCAGTCGCACTCCTGAGCATCGGCGGAAGATTCGCCGAACGATGTGGTTCGTTGCGGCGACACCCCGGGCCACCTACGCTCGCCGCGACCCATGACGTCCCCCGGATCCCGACGCCCACCAGGAACGGCACTCCTCGTCGTGCTCGCGGCGGTCGCGCTCGTCGCGACGGCCTGCCAGGAACCCGAACGGTCCGGGTCGCCGGTGTGTCGGCGGGGATCCCCGCGGATCACCGTCTACCAGGGACCGGACGGCGACTGCATCCCTCGGCGCCGTGTGGTCGGCTACCGATGCGAGGGCGCCGACCCGGTCGTGGTGTTCGATGCCGGAAGCGGGTCGGAACGTCGGTTCCTGGGCGGCCCGTTCACCGTGCCGGTGCCGGGGTTGCCCGATGACGCGCAGGTGGTCGGCGTGGGCGACGGCGCGCAGCTGGTCGCCGTGCCCGACGATCCTCGTCGGCTCTACACGGTGCGCGGGTCGTCGGTCTGGCGTTGGCTCGCATTGCCGGAGCCGTCGTCGATCGACGGCGTGCCACAGGCGTTCATGCTCGGGGACTCACTGCTCGACGGCGGCACGCCCGCGATGATCGCCGCGCTCCCCGACTGGTCGCTCGAGATCGATGCCACGAACGGACGAGGATCGATCACGGGAGTCTCGATCGCCGAGGCGCGAACCGCCGAGGATCAGGTGGTCGTGGTGGAGCTCGGCACGAACGACCGCGGTGTCGATGCCTTCACCGCCAACGCCGACCGCATCCTCTCGGCGTTCCGGAACGGTGCCACTCGTGCTCTGGCAGAACGTCGAGGGACCTCCCGACGTCGTGCCCGCTGACGAGATCAACGCCGCGATCGAGACCCTCGCCGGGCGTCGACCGAACGTGGCGATCGCCGACTGGGACGACGAGGTGCCCGAGGAGTACCTCTCGGACGGCGTGCACCCGGACCCCGAGCACCAGGACGCGATGGCCACCCTGGTCGCGCCGATGCTGCAGCGATGGTGGACGACCGCGACCGAGCAGCCGGCGTGCGACTGACCTCGCCCGGAGCGGAGCGTCAGCCCGCCGGCGGCAGCGTCTCCGGTTCCGGGTAGACGGGATCGCGCCGAGCGGCTCGCACCACGATGAACGCGGTCGCCGCCACGACGATCGCGCCCCCGAGCGCCGTGAGCGGGGTGATGCGCTCGTCGAGCACCACCCACGCCGCGATCGTGCCGATCACCGGCTGCGACTGCAGCAGCAACGAGCCGAGCCACGCCTCCACGAACCGGTGGGACCATGCCACCGAGAGATGGCCCATCAGGCCGGGCACGATCGCGATCAGCACGATCCAGGCCCAGTCCGACGCGTCGGGTGGCCGCAGCGACGTGCCGGTCACGAGGGATGCGGCCGTGACCACGATCGCCGAGACCAGCATCACGTTGGCCATGTAGTCGATCGCGTCGACGGTGGCTCGCGCTCGCTTCGAGAAGAGCCAGTAGGCGGTCCAGGTGAGCACGCTGAGCGCGGCCGCCGCGTCGCCGACCGGACTCCAGGTCGGCGAGCCTTGCGACCCGATCGCCACGAGCGCGACGCCCACGAACGACGAGCCGATCACGATCGCGTCACGACGGTCGAGCCGTTCACCGAACCATCGGACCGCGCCGAGCGTGATGAACACGGGCGCGAGGGCCCCGATGATCGTCGCGTTCGCCACGCTCGTGAGGCGGAACGCCGTGAACGTCAGCGCGATGTCACCGGCGAAGAAGACGCCGCCGAGCGCGCTCGCCTTCAGGGCGCGCCACGTCGGGCGCCGGCCGCTCGCGATGAAGATCACCGCGTACAGCGCGACCCCGATCCACAGCCGGTAGCTCGCGAACGCCAGCGTCGGCATCTCGACCTGCTTGAGCACCAAGGGCACGAGGCCCCACACGACCGTCGTGAACGAGAGCACGACGATGCCGAGCGTCCGCCGTGACGCCTCGTCCGACGCCACCGCGTCCCTCCTCGACATGCTCCGACGCTAGCAGCGAGGCGCCGTCGAACCCCCGGCGGCGACAACGAGATGGGACGATGCACGGGATGAACCTCGTCGGACTCGACGCGCGCATCGGACTCGGCTGCATGCCGATGAGCTTCGGCTACGTCGACGTCGCGAGCGAGGACGACCCCGTGGCCGTGATCGGGCGAGCACTCGAGCTCGGCGTCGCGATGTTCGACACCGCCGACGTGTACGGACCGTTCACGAACGAGCAGCTCGTGGGACGGGCGCTCGAGGGCAGGCGACGCGATGCGATGATCGCCACGAAGTGGGGCCTCGTGGCCGGCCCGACCGGGGGGTATCCGCTCGCCCGCGATGCCCGGCCCGAACGAGCCGCCGAGGCCGTGCGCGCGTCGCTCGAACGGTTGCGGACCGACGTGATCGACCTCTACTACCTGCATCGCGTCGACGATCACGTCCCCCTGGAAGAGTCGTGGGGCGCCATGGCCGCGCTCGTCGAGCAGGGCGTGGTCAGGGCCATCGGCCTCTCGGAGGTCGGCGTCGACGAGCTCGAGCGCGCCCACGCGATCCATCCCGTGGCCGCCGTGCAGTCCGAGCTCAGCCTGTGGACCCGCGACGCGCTGGACGAAGTCGTCCCATGGTGCGCGAGCCACGGTGCCGCGTTCGTGCCGTTCTCGCCGCTGGGGCGTGGCTTCCTCACCGGAACGATCACCCACGGTGGCTTCGATGCTCGGGACTTCCGCGCCTCGAACCCCCGGTTCACCGAGGAGGCGATCGCGTCGAACCAGGCGATCGTGACGGTGGTCCGACGGGTGGCCGAGCGCCACGAGGCGACCCCGGCACAGGTGGCCCTCGCGTGGACGCTCGCCCAGGGCCCACACGTGTTGCCGATCCCCGGGACGAAGCGGGTCCGCTACCTCGAGGAGAACGTCGCGGCCACCGAACTCGCGCTCACCGACGACGACCTCGCCGACCTCGACGCGGCCCCGCCGGCCAGCGCCCCGCGATACTGAACGCATGGTCGACACCCCGGCGACCCGCGCCGTCGCCTCCACGGATCTCGACGTCCGCATCGTGGCGACCGAGATCCCGTCCAGCGCCGAGGAGAGCGCGGCCCTGCAGGGCATCGACGTCGGTCGCCTGCTCCGCACGATCGTGATCAGGCGCGGCGCCGACGACTACGTGTTCGTGCTCGTGCCGGGCGGCCGGCAGATCGACTGGAAGAAGCTCCGCGCCCACCTCGGCGAGCGGCGGCTCTCGCTCCCCGACGCCGCCGAGGCGAGGGCGGCCACCGGCTACGAGCGCGGCGCGATCACACCGTTCGGATCGACGCTCCGCCTGGCCGGTCATCGCCGATGTGACGATCCGCGGGCTCGGCATCGTCGCGATCGGCGCGGGAGCCCGTGGGGTCAACCTGCACGTCGAGGCCGCCGGCCTGCTCGGGGCCCTCGACGCGACCGAGGCCGACGTGACGAACCCGTCGACCCTCGATCCGGCGCAGCAGGACGACGCACCGGGCGCTTGACCACCTGCCTCCTGCGGGGGAGGCTCACGCATGCCGACCGGGGTGCCACGAGCGCGAGGAGGCCTCGCATGAGCGCCGCCGCCCGCCGCGTCGTCGCCGGCGAGCAGGTCGATTCGCTCCTCGACGCCCTCGCGTCGGGCGCGACCGAGCCCGCCTCCGGCGCCTTCGCGGCCCTGGCCGCGGCGTCGGGGGCCGCACTCGTGACGGCCGTGGCCCGGCGCACGCTCCGACGCCTCGCCGACGACGACCCCCACACCGCTCGCCTCGAGGAGATCGCCGCGGAGGCCGACGCCGCCCGTCCGGCGTTGCTCGCGTCGGCCGACCGCGACGCCGAGCTGCAGCACGAGCTCGCGCTCGCCGCGCGCATGCGCCAGGACTCGGAGAAGCGGCGCACCGCCCGCCTCGTCACCCTGCAGTCGGTCCTCGAAGACGCGGTCGACGTCCAGCTCGATCTCGCCCGGCGCTCCGTCTTGCTGGCGGGGCTCGCCGAGGAGGCGACGTCGGTCGCCGACCCGAACGCCGCCGCCGACGGACTCGCGGCGGTCGCGGCCCTGCACGCGGCGGCGGTCGCGGCGCTCGCCACCGTGGAGCTGAATGCCTTCGCGATCGTCGATCCCGCTCGCCGCGACGAGCTCACGGCGACGTGCGCCGCGCTCGGGGAACGCGCCACGAGCATGCTCGACGACGCTCGCGCCGGCTTCGGCGGCCGCGTGCAGCCCGGTTCCTCCTGAGCTGACTCTCCTACGATGGCCGCGATGCCCGGCCCCCTCGCCCACACGCTTCCCACGGTGCTGTTGCACGACCACCTCGACGGCGGCGTGCGGCCCGGGACGATGCTCGAGCTCGCGGATGCCACGGGGTACGACGGCCTCCCGGCGGACGATCCCGAGGGACTCGCGGCGTGGATGACACGAGGCGCGGACCGCCACGATCTCGTGCTGTACCTCGAGACCTTCGTGCACACGGTCGGCGTGATGCAGACGACCGATGCCCTGGCGCGGGTCGCCCGAGAGTGCGCCGAGGACCTTGCCGCCGACGGCGTCGTGTACGCGGAGGTGCGGTTCGCCCCCGAGCTGCATACCCAGAGGGGCCTCGGGCCCGACGACGTCGTGGAAGCCGTGCTCGACGGATTCGCCCGAGCCGACGAGGGTGCGACGATCCGCGTGAACGCCATCGTGACCGCGATGCGGACCGGAGGCCGCAGCCTCGAGATCGCAGAGCTCGCCCTGCGGTGGGCCGATCGAGGGGTCGTGGGCTTCGACCTCGCCGGGGCGGAGGCCGGCTTCCCTCCGGCGGCGCACCGAGCAGCGTTCGACCTGGTGCTCTCCGACGGACGCCTCGGCCTGACGATCCACGCCGGGGAGGGCGACGGGCCCGGGTCGATCCGCGGGGCCTTGGCGTGCGGCGCCCAACGTCTCGGCCACGGCGTTCGCCTCGCCGACGACATCACGGTCGGCGCCGGTGGACGCACGAGGCTCGGTCCACTCGCACGGGAGGTGCGGGATCGAGGCGTGCCGCTCGAGCTCTGCCCGACGTCGAACGTCCACTCGGGGGCCGCGGCCTCGATCGCCGAACACCCGATCGGCATGATGACCGCGCTCGGCTTCCGGGTCACGGTCAACACCGACAACCGGCTGATGTCGGCGACGACGCAGTCGAACGAGCTCGCGCTGACGGCGCAGGCCTTCGACTGGGATCTCGACCAGGTCGAGGCGGTGGTCGTGACGGCCGCTGAGTCGGCGTTCCTGCCCGACGAGGATCGTCGCGAGTTGATCGATGGGGTCGTCCGACCCGGGTTCGAGCGGTCGGCGACCGCGCGGTGACGCCCGCACGGGGCGTTCGGCCCGCCAGGACGCAAGATAGGTCGATGCCCGCACGCCAGGACCGCTCGTCGACGGCGCTCCGCGGTTCGTGGCTCGAGCGACCGTGGGGGCGGATGCGCGTCTGGCACGCGGGCACCGGCCCTGCTGTGCTGGCGGTGCACGGACTCGGCGGCTCGGGCCGGTACTGGCAGGGCCTCGCCGACCGCATCGGCGACGACGCGACGATCGTGGCGCCGGATCTGCCCGGCTTCGGCCGCTCGGACGCGCCCACCCAGCACGTCGACCGTTCGCTCCTGCTCTCCGACCTCGATGCGGTCGTCGCGAGGTTCGTGGGCGACGGGCCCGTCCGCGTGGTCGGGCATTCTCTGGGCGGGGTGCTCGCGGCGCTGTGGACGTCTCGGCATCCGGATCGCGTGAGCATGCTCGCGATGGCCGCCTCTCCGTTCCCCGACGCCACCGCGATGGACGTCCGCTCCCGCGCCGACCTGCGGCCGTCGTCCGTGAGGCGAGCGGCGGCGAGGGTCGCCCGAGCCGTCTGGCCGGCGTTCGCGGTGCCGATCGGGCTGGCACGGGGCTATCCCACCGAGGTGGTCGTCGACTTCGGCCGCCAGTCGGTCCGCGCGCGTGCGTGGACGATGTGGTCGCTGTGGTCGGACCCCGACCTCGAGCAGGAGATCGAGACGCTGTCGATGCTCGACGGGTCGACCGCCACGTTGTTGGCGCACGCCCGCGACGATCGCACGGTGTCGATCCGAGCCAACACGGCGTGGGGGCGCGTCCTGCCCCACGCCGAGCGGCGCGTGCTCGACGACGGCGGGCACCAGTTCCTGCTGCGATCGGGGTTCCAGCCGGTGGCCGGCTGGCTCGCCCGCGACGCCACCGAGGGCTAGGCTGAGGCGCCATGGCGAACCAGGCGGCACAGCACCACCTCGTGCTGATCCTCGCGCGCGACTTCGCGTCGCGCCTGGCCACGCCGGTGTTCCTCGTCGACGTCCGCGGCACGGTGATCTACTTCAACGAGGCGGCGGAACGCGTGCTCGGTCGCCGCTACATCGAGGGCGGCGGCATGGAGGCCGAAGAGTGGAGCACCCTGTTCGCGCCCTCGGACGACGACGGCAACCCGATCGAGCTCAACGAGCTGCCGCTCGCCGTGGCGATCCTCGAACGGCACCCCGACCATCGCATGCTGCGGATCCGCAGCGTCGACGGCACCGAGCGACGCATCGAGGTCACGGCGTTCCCGCTCTTCGCCCACGAGGACGAATGCCTCGGCGCGATCGCGATCTTCTGGGAGACCCCCGAGGGCGCGGAGCGCTAGGTGCACGTGCGCATCTGGGGGTGCCGAGGCTCGATCGCCGCACCCGGCCCCGAGACGATCCGCTACGGCGGCAACACGTCGTGCGTGGAGGTCCGCGGCGATCACGGAGAGGTGATCGTGCTCGACGCGGGCACCGGTGCGCGACCGCTCGGTGAGCGATTGATGAGCGAGCACGAGCCTGCGCGCAGGGTCGACCTGCTCCTCACCCATCTGCACGTCGACCACCTCGAGGGCCTCGGCATGTTCGCTCCGATCTGGTCGCCCGAGACCGAGCTCCACATCTGGGGGCCGCCCTCCCCCGTCGCCTCGCTCGACGAGCGGATCGCCACCTACTTCTCCCCGCCGCTCTTCCCGGTGCACCTGACCGAGGTGCCCGCACGGGTGAGCTTCCACGACGCACCCCGAGAGCCGTGGACGATCGGGTCGATCACGGTCTCCGCACATCCGATCCTGCACCCGGGCGCCACGGTCGGGTACCGGCTGGAGTCCGAGGACCGCACGCTCGCGTACGTGACCGACCACGAGCCGGCCCTCGGCACGGATCTGGACGCCGTCGACACGAGCTGGATCTCGGGGTACGCGCTCGCTCACCACGCAGACCTGCTGATCCACGACTGTCAGTACACGGTGGAGGAGTACGCGTCACATGTGGGCTGGGGTCATCCGAGCGTCGCCCACGTGGCGGCGTTCGCGCGCCGGGCCGAGGTGGGCCGCCTCGTGATGTTCCACCATCACCCCGGCCACGCCGACGACCAGCTCGACGCGATGCGCGGCGAGGTGCTCTCCGGATGGTCCGTCGACCCCGCCCGGTGCATCGTGGCGGCCGAGGGCGCCGAGATCGAGGTCTGAGGGACCGCGTCAGACCGCGGCCACGTGCAGGCCGACCCACGACCTCAGGCCGGCACGCCACAACGCCCGCTCGTGATACTCCCCCTCGCGCGAGATCCCCTCCACACCGCCAGCGCGGAGCAGGACGCGAAGCAGGGGCGCGAGCTGGTGCCCGTAGAGCTCCATGCACGCGTGCGGATGCACCCCCGGCCACGAGTAGCACGACACGACCCAGCGCCGGTGGGAACGGTCGACCTCATCGGGCACCGTCGTCCCAGGCGGGGTCGTCGGGGCCGAAGGCCCATCGGTCGAGGTTGCCCTGGGGGATGCCCTCGATGCCGCGCACGGTCGGCGGCGACTCGTGCAGCAGGTACGGATCGACCACGAGGTCGCAGATGACCGCGTGCTCGGGCAGACTGGCGAGCCACGGGTTCGGCACCAGGGGCACGCTCGGATCGTGGCGCTGGGTGGAGTCGACGAGCACGTCGGTGACGGCCAGGCGCTCCCTCATGTACCCGGTGCGCCCCGTGAGGTTGCGACCGACCGTCGTGACCTCCACCCCGGGCAGATGCGCCAGGCGCTGGGCGCGCTCGAGGTTCCCGTACTTCGTCGCCGCCTCGACGGCGTCCTTGCCGATCGCGCCGGCGCCGAGCACGGTCACCCGGATGGGCGGCCGCGTGGGCCGCGCGAACTCCGGCCACTCGCTCTCCAACACGTCGAACGCGGCCTCGAGCCCGTTCCACGCGACGTCGCGTTCGTCGACCACGAGCCGATGCCCGATGTCGTCGGTGAGCAGGTCGAGCGAGATCGCATCGAGGCCGAGCTCCACGAGCCGCGCGACCCGGCGCGGCCGGGTCGGGAAGTGCAGCATCGACACGAGCATCGCGCCTCGCCGCATCAGGTGCAGCCGGTCCTCGGGCGCACGCAGCACCAGCACCACATCCTGCGCGAAGGCATCCTCGTTCGATCCGACCGTCACGTTCGGACCCACCCGCAGGTAGTCCGCGTCGGAGTAGCCCATGCCCGACCCGATGGTGCCCTCGACGACGATGCGGCCTCCGAGGTCGGCGACCGCCGCGACCAGGTCGGGCAGGAAATCGCGACGCTCCCCCGCTTCCTTGTGCATGCGGGGCAGGCCGAGGCTCGGCACCGTCACGCTCGCCACCGTCACGCCAGCCACCTCCCCAGCTCCGCATGGGCGACCGCCCGCTCCCGCGGGTCGTCGCTGTCGACGTCGAGCCGGTCGGGCGGCACACGCAGCACGACGCCGAGCACGGGCTCGATCTGCCGACCGTACACGCGCATGCAGTCCACCGGCTCGATACCCGGCCAGGCGTAGCACGACAGGGCGAGGCGCCGCTGCCTCGTGTCGATGCCGTGGTCGAGCTCGTCCCACGCGGCATCGTCGACCGGGAAGACGTACCGATCGAGGTTCCCATGAGGCACGCCCTCGATGCCCTTCGTGAGCGGCGGATCGACCGTGAAGTCGTACGGGTCGACGGCGAGGTCGAGGATCACGGCGTCGGCAGGCAACGCCGCGATCCACGGGTTCGGCACGATCGGTCGGGTGGCGTCGAGTCGCTGCGTGGCGTCGATCAGCAGGTCGGTGACCTCGAGTCGGCCGAGCAGGTAGTCCTCGTGGCGCGTGAGGTCGAAGTCGACGACCGTGACCTCCACGCCCGGCACGTCGTTGGCGGCCAGCTCCGCCCGCAGCTCCGGATCGCCGTAGCGCGTGGCCGCGCGGACCGCGTGCGCGCCGACCGCGCCGGCGCCGAGGCAGGTCACGCGCAACGGCCGGCGGCTGGGATGGGCGAAGTGCGGGTGCATCCGCGCGATCTCCACGAACGCGAGGCGCACGCCGTTCCATCCGACGGCCTCGAGGTACTCCACCTGGCGCCGGCCGAGGTCATCGACGACGGCATCGAGCGAGATGGCGCGCAGACCGAGATCGGCGACCAGCTCGGTGCGGTGTGGACGGGTGGGGTAGTGGAGCATCGTGACCAGCAACGCGTCCGGGCGCATCGAGCGCAGCGCGGCCTCGTCGGGGCAACGGATCACCGTGACGATGTCGCTCGCCAACACCTCGGCGTAGTCGGCGAACCGCACCTTCGGCGAGGCGGCGAGGTAGGCGTCCTGTCCGAAGCCCATCGACCTCATCGGGCACGTCGTCCCAGGCGGGGTCGTCGGGGCCGAAGGCCCATCGGTCGAGGTTGCCCTGGGGGATGCCCTCGATGCCCCGCACGGTCGGCGGCGACTCGTGCAGCAGGTACGGATCGACCACGAGGTCGCAGATGACCGCGTGCTCGGGCAGACTGGCGAGCCACGAGTTGGGCACCAGGGGCACGCTCGGATCGTGGCGCTGGGTGGAGTCGACGAGCACGTCGGTGACGGCCAGGCGCTCCCTCATGTACCCGGTGCGCCCCGTGAGGTTGCGACCGACCGTCGTGACCTCCACCCCGGGCAGATGCGCCAGGCGCTGTGCGCGCTCGAGGTTCCCGTACTTCGTCGCCGCCTCGACAGCGTGCTTGCCGATCGCGCCGGCGCCGAGCACGGTCACCCGGATGGGCGGCCGCGTGGGCCGCGAGAACTCCGGCCACTCGCTCTCCAAGACGTCGAACGCGGCCTCGAGCCCGTTCCACGCGACGTCGCGTTCGTTGACCACGAGCCGATGCCCGATGTCGTCGGTGAGCAGGTCGAGCGAGATCGCATCGAGGCCGAGCTCCACGAGCCGCGCGACGCGGCGCGGCCGGGTCGGGAAGTGCAGCATCGACACGAGCATCGCGCCTCGCCGCATCAGGTGCAGCCGGTCCTCGGGCGCACGCAGCACCAGCACCACATCCTGCGCGAAGGCATCCTCGTTCGATCCGAGCGTCACGTTCGGACCCACCCGCAGGTAGTCCGCGTCGGAGTAGCCCATGCCCGACCCGATGGAGCCCTCGACGACGATGCGGACTCCGAGGTCGGCGACCGCCGCGACCAGGTCGGGCAGGAAGTCGCGATGCTCACCCGCTTCCTTGTGCATACGGGGCAGGCCGAGGCTCGGCACCGTCACGCTCGCCACCGTCACACCAGCCACCTCCCCAGCTCCGCATGGGCGACCGCCCGCTCCCACGGATCGTCGCTGTCGACGTCGAGTCGGTCGGTCGGCACACGCAGCGCGACGCCGAGTACGGGCTCGATCTGCCGACCGTACACGCGCATGCAGTCCACCGGCTCGATGCCCGGCCATGCGTAGCACGACAGGGAAAGGCGCCGCTGCCTCGTGTCGATGCCGTGGTCGAGCTCGTCCCACGCGGCATCGTCGACCGGGAAGACGTACCGGTCGAGGTTCCCATGGGGTACGCCCTCGATGCCCTTCGTGAGCGGAGGTTCCACCGTGAAGTCGTAGGGGTCGACGGCCAGGTCGAGGATCACCGCGTCGGCAGGCAACGCCGCGATCCATGGGTTCGGCACGATCGGTTTGGTCGCGTCGAGCCGCTGCGTGGCATCGATCAGCAGGTCGGTGACCTCGAGTCTGCCGAGCAGGTAGTCCTCGTGGCGCGTGAGGTCGAAGTCGACGACCGTGACCTCCACGCCCGGCACGTCGTTCGCGGCCAGCTCCGCCCGCAGCTCCGGGTCGCCGTATCGCGTGGCCGCGCGGACCGCGTGCGCGCCGACCGCGCCGGCGCCGAGGCAGGTCACGCGCACCGGCCGGCGGCTGGGATGGGCGAAGTGCGGGTGCATCCGCGCGATCTCCACGAACGCGAGGCGCACACCGTTCCATCCGACGGCCTCGAGGTACTCCACCTGGCGCCGGCCGAGGTCATCGACGACGGCATCGAGCGAGATGGCACGCAGACCGAGATCGGCGACCAGCGTGGTGCGGCGTGGACGGGTCGGGTAGTGCAGCATCGTGACCAGCAACGCCTCCGGGCGCATCGAGCGCAGCGCGGCCTCGTCGGGGCAACGGATCACCGTGACGATGTCGCTCGCCAACACCTCGGCGTAGTCGGCGAACCGCACCTTCGGCGAGGCGGCGAGGTAGGCGTCCTGGCCGAACCCCATGCCGGCGCCGTACCCGTGCTCCAGCACGATCTCGCCCGCGCCTGCTCGATCGGCGGCGACGACGAACTCCGGCAGGAAGTCGCGGCGCTCACCGGCCTCCATGTGCATGCGGGGAAGCCCGAGGACGGGCGGCACCGTGCCCCGATCGCTGTCGCGTCGGTCGCACCCATCGCTCCTCCTCGACCTCACCCTACGCGGGAGGCAGCCCGCGACGCCGGACCCCGGACCCGGTCGAGTCGAGGGCGGTGGACTCGGCCACCTACACTCGGACGGTGACGCCCGACGAGACGATACCCACTGCCGCGTCGCCGACCGGGCCCCTGGCGCGAGGTGTTCCGCGGCCGGCCGGGGCGCTTGACGGCCGGGCCTGCTGCTGCTCGAGGCGCTCGTCGCGGTCCAGGTCGCTGATCGTGGCGACGATCATGCCCGACGTCCGCGAGACCTGGGCATGGTGCAGCTCTACGGTCTCGTGTTCACCTCGCTCGAGCCTCGCGACGATCGCCTCGATCCCGATCGTCGGCCGCGCGGTCGACCGGTTCGGGACGAAAGCGGTGCTCGTCCCGGTGCTCGCGGTCTTCGCGGCCGGCCTGCTCGTGTCGGCCACGGCGCCCGCGATGCCCGTGCTGCTCGATCGGCCAGTTCCTGCAGGGCGCAGGCGGAGGTGGTCTCTACGCGCTCTCGCTCGGCACCGTCGCGAAGACCTACCCGGACGACCTGCGGCCGCGGGTGCTCGCCCTGCTCGCCACGATGTGGATCCTGCCCGGGCTGGTCGGTCCGCCGGTCGGCGCCGCGATCGCCAGCACGCTCGGGTGGCGGTGGGCGTTCGTCGCGCCGATCCCGGTGTTGCTCGCGACCTGGGCATTGATCGCTCCCGTGCTCGACCTGGTGCCGCGGCCGGAGTCGCAGCGGCCCGGCGATCTCGCTGCGATGGCCCCTGCAGCTCATGGTCGGCGCCGGGTTCGTCTTCGGCCTCGATCACGGCGTTCGCGTGGTGGGTGCCGCTCGCCGTGGCCGTCGGTCTGGCGATCGGCGTGCCCGGCGCTGCGCCACATCGCACCGCGCGGCACCTTCCGCGCGGCGCCGGGCCAGGGCGCGATCGCCGCGGCGGCCTTCCGCTGTCGCTGTCGTTCCTGGCGATGGACGCGTTCCTGACGCTGATGCTGACCAGGGTGCGAGGGCTCTCGCTCGCGGCGGCCGGACTCGCGATCACGGTGGCGACGGTGACGTGGGCACTCGGCGCGCTCTGGCAGTCGAACCGCGCGGGCGACCGCTCGCTGGGCTGGCTCGTGCGGCGTCGGCGCAGCGCTGCTCTTCGTCGGGCAGGCGGCGGTCGCGAGCACGCTGTGGCTGCAGGTGCCGCTCGTCGTCGCCTACGTCGGGTGGGGCATCGTCGGGCGTCGGCATGGGCATCGCGTTCGCGACGATCCCGCTCGCGGCGATGCGCGTCTCGGAGCCGGGCGAGGAGGGCGAGGAGCTCTCGGCCGTGCTGCTGATGGACATGCTGGGCGTGGCGATCGGCGCGGGACTCGGAGGCGCGGCGATCGCCCTGTCCGACGCGCTCGATGCACCGTTGCGCACCGGCTCGGCGGTGCCTTCGCGCTCGCGCTCGTCGCCGCCCTCGTGCTGCTGGCCATCACCCCCCGCATCCCGTCGGGTCCCGCAGGGTCGGTCGAGGAGACCGCTGCATGAGCATGCGTCCGCGATCGGTCGGCGTGCAACTCCCCGAGGTCGAGCGCGAGGTGCGCTGGCCCGAGTACCTCGCGATGGCGACGACCGCCGAACGGGTGGGCTTCGACTCGGTCTGGGTGGGCGATCACCTGCTCTACCGAGGCGACGGGCGGCCCGAGCGCGGGCCCTGGGAAGCATGGACGACCCTCGCCGCGATCGCGGCGACGACGGAGCGCGTCGAACTCGGGCCGCTCGTCGCGTGCGCGGGGTTCCACGCGCCCGCGATGCTCGCGAAGCAGGCCGCGACCGTCGACGAGATCTCCGGCGGCCGGCTCGTGCTCGCGCTCGGCGCCGGCTGGAACGAGGCCGAGTTCCGGGCGTTCGGGTTCCCGTTCGATCGGCGGGCCTCGCGGTTCGAGGAGTCGTTCGAGGTGATCCGTCGGCTCGTCGCCGGCGAACGGGTCACGATGCACGGCGAGCACGTTCGGGTGCGACGACGCGGTGCTGCTGCCCCCGCCGGCACGGCGACCCCGACTGATGATCGGCAGCACGGGTCGGCGGGTGCTCACCGCCGCTCTCCCCCACGTCGACGCCTGGAACACCTGGTTCGACTGGTACGGCAACTCCCCCGAGGGGTTCGCGACACGCAACGCCGAGATCGACGCGATCGCGCGCGACGTCGGCCGCGACCCCGCCGGGATCGAGCGCAGCGCCTGCCTGCTGGTGGCCCTGGACCCGTCGACGCGTGAACGTCCGCTCGACCCGGACGCTCCGCCCGTCACCGGCTCGCCGGCGTCGATCGCCGAGACGATCGACGCCATGGGAGCGGCGGGCGCCGACGAGGTGATCCTCGTGGTCGATCCCATCACGGAACGCTCGATCGAGACCCTGGGTGGGGCACTCGGCCTACGGCATTGAACGAAGGGCGTCCCTGGAGGCTCGCAGCAGGGAGTTGCGGGATATTGCCCTCCGATCGTCCTCGACGTCGCTCGCCCGTGTGCCGTCCCCCACAACGCCTCTCGGCGCAGCCCGTGGTCCCCGGTCGCCGGTCGAGGCTGACGCGCGGGGTGCGCGTCCCTAGTGTCCGCCCCCAACAGGTCGCTGGAGAGGCGGCTCGAGAGACCTGAAGGGAGCGATTTCCGATGCGCAGCATCTCGCGCAGCACCTCGTTGACGATCGTGATCATCATGGCTGCATCGTTGGCGGTGACGGTCATGCCGTCGTCGTCCGGGGCCGTCGAGAAGCGATTCTCGGTGTTCTGTGACTTCAGCCATTCGACACGGCAGGACCCGATCGTCGCCCCCGGTCACCACCGGCGGAGCGACCACGAGCATGTGTTCTTCGGGAACCGCTCGACCCGCTCGCACTCGACCTATCGATCGATGCGGCACGCCGACTCCACATGCCGCTTGAGCGCCGACACCGCCGGCTACTGGGTGCCCGCCCTCGTCGACCTCGACGGGAAGCGGGTGAGGCCGCATGGGGCGTTCGCCTACTACCGCTCCGTCGGGGCACTGGCCGACGTGAACATCCGGGCCTTCCCCAAGGACTTCCGCATGATCTCCGACGACTTCCACTTCCATTGCGGGGACGACCGCAACGAGTCGGACGTGCCGCTGGACTGCTCGAACGTGGCGGGCGGGAAGCGACTTCGGCTCTCCGTGATCTTCCCGTCGTGCTGGGACGGTCGGCGGCTCGACTCCAAGGACCACATGCGGCACGTGGCGTTCCCCACGGGGAAGGGCTGCCCCGACCGCCACCCGGTCGAACTGCCGAGGCTCGCGATCATCGCGCAGTTCCAGGTGCAGGACGCCGAGGGCTACCGGCTGAGCTCGGGCTCGCCCAACACCGCGCACGGCGACTTCTGGAACACGTGGCACCAGAAGACGCTGCGCGACCTGGTGCAACGGTGCCTCGGGCGCGGCGTGGACGAGCTCTGCGGTCAGATCCGCTCGTGACCGGCTGAGCGGCCGGCGCCGCTCATCGCCGACCGCCGCCGACCCGCGCGGGGATCGGGCGATCGAACGCGATCACCGTCAGCTCGGCCGGGCGATCGCGCTCGAGCCAGGCGAACGCGAGGCCCGGTCCGTCGGCACGTGCGCCGCTCGTGACGTAGCCGATCGTGCGATCGCCTGCGCGGACGGGCTCACCCCCGCTCACGAGGCCGTCGACCTCGAGGCGCACGAGCTCACGGGGGACCGCGCCGTCGTCGGCGCGGCGTGCGAACCGGGCGAGCCCGGCGGGGCCGGGAGCATGCTCGGCGGTCACGTCGACACCTGCTGCCGGGTACCCGGCCTCGAGGCGCAACGTCTCGAACGCGCGACGTCCCGCGGCAACCAGGCCGAGATCACGGCCCGCCTCCCACACGAGGTCCCAGAGGCGGAGCCCGAGGTCGGCGCTCGTCGTGAGCTCCCATCCCGGCTCGCCCACATAGGACACCGACTGGGCGGTCACCGGCACCCCGTCCACGTCGAGCTCACGAACCTGGAACCTGCCGAACGCGAGCGCGTCGGCGCCGCCCGTCACGAGTGACCCGAGCACGTCGGCCGCTCGGGGTCCCCAGAGACCGAGCGCGCACGTCGCGGTCGTGACGTCGCGCACCGTCACCGAACCGTCGCCGGGAGCCTCGCGGTGCAGCAGCGCCACGTCAGCCGGGGTCCCGAGGCCCACGACCCAGCGGTCCGGCAGCACGCGCGAGACGACCGCGTCGGTCAGCACGGTGCCTCGGGGACCGAGCACGAGCGTGTAGGCGGCCGAGCCCGCGGGTCGATCGAGATCGGCGCTGCACAGATCCATGAGCCACTCGTGCGCGCCGGGACCTTCGACCTCGACGCGCCGCAACGGTGTGAGGTCGAACAGCCCCACGCTCCGCCGCGTGGCCACGTGCTCGGCGACGGCGATCGGCGACCACCATCGTGCGTGCCAGTCGTCGCGAGGCGCGACCTCGATGCCGAGACGCTCGGCGAGGCCCTCGTTCGACTCGAACCACGCCGGACGCTCCCACCCCTGGCCCTCGACGAACACCGCGCCGAGCTCGCGCTGGCGCCCGACCCACGGGCTCACGCGCAGCGGTCGCGGACGGTGCACGGGCTCGAGCGGATGATGCACGTCGTAGACCTCGTCGTGGTTCGTGATGCTGCGCGGCACGAAGTACGCGGTCGACCGCTGGAACGGCTCGAACCGATGCACGTCGGCCTCGTGCACGTCGACCTCGGGCTGCCCGTCGACGATCCACTCCGCCAGCGCCCGGGCGACCCCGACCGCGTGCGTGATCCACACCGACTCGGCGACCCAGAAGCCGCGCGCCTCGAGCGACTCCCCGATCAGCGGATACCCGTCGGGCGTGAACGAGAACACGCCGTCGAACGCCTCACCGACGCCCGCCGCGCCGATGCGCGGCATCAGCTCGACCGCCGTCTTCCACGACCCTTCGAAGTCCTCGGGCGTGAACGCGAGCGTGGCGGTCGCGGGCTCGCCGGCGAGCGTGTCCGCCGGATCGATCGGCAGGGCCCGGTGCTGGAACGATCCGATGCCCACCTGGTCGTGGTGCTGGCGGAAGTAGAGGTCGCCGTCGAGATGTCGCAGGATCGGCGTCGCGGCTTCCACGCCGGGCTCGCCGAAGCCCTCCACCGAGCCGGTCCGGGCGTACAGGTGCGCGAGCGGCAGCATCGGCAGCCGCATACCCACCATCGATGCGATGCGAGGTCCCCAGATGCCGGCCGCGCAGACCACCACGTCGGCGGGGTATCGCTCCCCGTCGGCGGTCCGAACGCCCGTCACGCGCCCGTGTTCCAGGTCGACGCCGATGACCTCGCGCTCCCCCAGGAACCGCGCGCCTCGCTCGGTCGCACGCCCCGCGCGAGCTTCCGTGGTGCGGGTCGCCTTCGCGAGACCGTCTCCCGGGATGTGGAATCCGCCGACGATGCGCTCCGGATCGATCAGCGGGTGCAGGGCCACGCACTCGTCGACATCGACGATGCGGGCCTCGATGCCCCAGCTCTCGGCCCATCCGCGCTTGCGCCGCAGATCCTCGAGGCGCTCGTCCGTCGTGGCCACCTCGAGCGCGCCGACGACATCGAAGCAGGGTCCGTCGGCGTGCTCCAGCTGGGTCATGAGGTCGACGGTCTCGATCGCGAACCGCGCCATCATGCGACTCACGCTCGTGCGCGACACCAGGCCCGGCGCGTGGAACGTCGACCCACCGCTGTCGAACAACGGGCCCCGATCGAGCACGGTGACGTCGGTCCATCCTCGGGCCGTGAGCTCGTCGGCGACCGACGCGCCGACGATCCCGGCGCCGACCACCACGACCCGTGATGCGGTCATTCCGATCTGGGCCGATCTGGGCCGATCAGGCCCGGTAGGCCGTCCACGCGACCGCGGCGCGCTCCGCCTGATCCTCGGTGAACTCGAACATGCACGCGTCGTCGGTGTAGTCCATGAAGTTCGTGATCGGATCCTCACCGGGAGCCGCGCACGTATCGCGACCGGCGGGGCAGCCGAAGGCGGGTGAGGCTTCGTACGGCGTGTCGGCGATCAGATCGCCGGGCGACTCGCATCCGTTCTGGAACGTGTGAAGGAGCTCGAGCCAGTGCCCGACCTCATGCGTGAGCGTGTCCCCTTCGTCGTACGGGCCGTAGTCGGACCCCGGCATCGTCCGGTAGTCGATGACGACGCCGTCGAAGAAGCGCGGGAAGAGCGCCGTCACCGACGAAGCTCGAGGGGTAGTAGGCCCATCCGAGCAGGAACTTGCCGAGCGCGCCCGTATACACGTTGAGGGTGTCGGGACCGCCCTCGTGCAGGGTCTGCTTGATCTGGATCTCCTTGTGCGACCCACGGAAGAACCGAGGGGTGCCACCCTGGGCGTAGAAGAACTTGAACCACGACGCCTTGGTCGTGCGATCCACAGAGTCGAGCTCGAAGCGGAAGCCCGTGTCGACGCCGCCGGTCGCGCCGGAGAACGCTTCGTTCAGCACGTCGACCTGCGCCTCGATCCAGGTCAACGGGGCGTTGCCACCGGCGACGCTCGTGTCCTTTCGCAGCACGTGGAAGGCGATCGGGATCGTGACGACGGCCCCCCGGGCAGCCGCGGCAGCCTGCGACGGGTGACGCGCGACCCATCGCTTCAGCGGGTCCTTCCTCAGCGTCACGAGATCGTCGCGTGGGATCTTGCCCTTCGGCGCATCGACGATGCCCTCGTAGGTGATGCACTCGGCATCGCTGATCGTCCGGGCGCCCGCGATCGGGGCCGTCGCGACGACGGCGACGACGATCGAGAGCACGACCAGCAGGGAGCGCGAGCGAGCGGGGGGACGCATGGTGTCTCCTTCCATCCGGAGGGAGACGCACAGTACCGCGGATCACCTTGAGGCGTACACCCCGGAGTGCCGAACGAGCCGCCCGCCGCAGATCGGTCAGCCGCCGTCGCCGACCGTCACGCTGACGAAGGCCTCGACACCTCCTCCGACCCGCAGGGTCTGCTCGCTCGGACGCCCCGAGACGGCCCGCCACGGGTCCTCCTCGGTGCCAGGGTGAGGCAGGGAGAGCGGGAAGTCGCTCGAGGCGAGCTGCACCCGCAGGCGGTGGCCCACCGGTACGCGGTAGCCCATGTGCGCGAGGTCGATGCGCACGCTCCGCGACGGATCGGGGTTGCGGATGATCGTCTGACCCCGCGTCAGCATCAGCGCCGAGCCGGCCGGATCCACGTCGACGAGCTTCGCGAACAGCGCCGTCGAGGGCGCGGTCGACCCCACGCCGACCCGGACGGACACTGGACCGACCAGATCGAGCGGCCGATCGAGCGCATCCGATGTGAACGTGAGCACATCCGGGCGGTCTTCGACCCGTCGCTCGTCGGGGAGCTCGTGCAGGAACGCGAAGGGGTTCACGACCGTCGACGGCACGAGGTCGGCGGGGTCGTGCAGCCACCGAGCGACGGTCGTCGTCGCATCGGGCTCGGGGACCAGGCGACCGCCCTCGGCGTCGACGACGGCGCGGTCGGCGACCGCCAGGTGGAGCCGGAGTTCACGTGCGCCGGGAGGTGGCCAGGACGGGGCGCTTCGCCATCCGTCGTTGCCCTGGTGCCAGCGCACGCGGGGGATCTCTCGGTCTTCACCCTTGAGGAAGCGGTCGAAGAAGTCGAGCGCCGAGCCGAGGTAGCGCGGCAGCATCCGTGCGAGCGCCTCGTCGTTCGTATCGTGGTCGTCCTCGGGTGAGATCGGCACCAGGTCGAGGTGGTAGTTCTCGTGGTCGGTCGAGTTCATCTCGAGGTACTGGAGATCGGCGACGTCCGGACGCGCGACCAGGGCGTCGTAGTCGCGCATCTGGTCCGGCATGATGTTGTCGAACCACCCACCCGTGTGGAGCACCGGGATCCTCAGGACATCGAAGGGGTGACGTCCGGGGTAGTGCATGAGGTCCTGCCCGGCGGCGCTCGTCTCGACGAATCGATCGAAGCTCGCGGCGCGACGGCCGATGGCCTCGAACGCCTCGTCGAACACCTCCGACAGCGGGCGGTGCTCGTAGTCGGTCCGCCAGTCGTAGACGTGCTCGTCGAGCCAGTACATCGCCAGGTACTCGGCCATGTAGAGAGGGACGACCGCGTCGGACCCCAACGGCGCCTCCGAGATCCGCGCTCGTCACCCGCGGGACGATGGCCTTCAGGGCCGGATGCTCGCTGGCGACCGCGGCCCACTGCGTGTAGCCGTAGTAGGAGTCGCCCCACATGCCCACGTTGCCGTCGCACCACGGCTGCGAGGCCACCCACTCGAGCGTGTCGTACCCGTCGTCGATCTCGTGCACGAACGCGAGGGTCTCCCCCTCCGAGCGGAACTTCCCGCGGACGTCCTGCACCACGAACGCGTACCCGCGGGCCGTGAACGACGGGGCGAGCCGGGGCATGAACGTGTAGCGCCCGCACTTGTCGTACGGAAGCCGGACCAGGACGGCAGGACCACGATCGATGTCCGGTGGGAGATAGACGTCGGTCGCAAGGCGCACGCCGTCGCGCATCGGAACCATGTGCTGCTCGGCGTTCGGGTCGAGCGGGGACACCTCGACGACATCGAATTCGAAGGGCACGATCCATCTCCTCCTCGGATCGCCGGCGGCGGCGGCTCCGAGAGCGTACGCATCGTCGCGAGTCGTCAGCACCGACTGGCGTAGACTGCGGCGCCCGCCGGGAGAGGCGACGGCCCGGGAAGGCAGGTGCTGGCGTGGGGCTGCTGGGAAGCCGAGGGATGCGTGCCGCCACGGGTGTCGCCATGGTGGTGGCGAGCCTCGCGGAAGTGAGACGGCGGAACGTCCCGACCTACGAGCGAACGCGTGTTCCGCGTCGCGAACGACGCGCCCGATGCCATCCGCATCCCGGTCCGCTCGGTGATGCAGGCGGGAACGTTCGTCACGGTGCCGATCGTCGCCGTCCTCGCCGCAGCCACGGGACGCCGGCGCCTCGCCGTCGACCTCGCAACCGCAGGCACGCTGGCATGGCTCGGCGCGAAGGCGCTGAAACCGCTCGGTGGGCGCGGCCGACCCGCGAGCGTGATGACCGACGTGCAGGTGCGTGAACGGATCGCAGGGGATCTCGGATGGGTCTCCGGCCACACGGCGGTCGCCACCACCCTTGCCGCGACCGCGTGGCCGGCGCTGCCACGGTCTGTCCGACCCGCGCTGGTCGCCGTCGTGGCGACCACCGCGTTCGGTCGCATGTACGTCGGAGCGCACCTTCCGCTCGACCTCGTCGGCGGCGCCGGCCTCGGCCTCGTCCTGTCCGCGATGGTGCCCTCGGGAAGAATCGAACTTCCGACACCCGGTTTAGGAAACCGGTGCTCTATCCACTGAGCTACGAGGGCCGACCACAGCCTATCGACGGGAGGCTTGGGGGCGAGGAGGTCGGCGCGAGCGCTCAGCGGCGGTGGCAGTCGTGACTCCCCAGCCTCAAGGGGTTGACGGAAGTCTCTATGCGGCGGCCGGGCTCCGGGGACCGCCTCTGACGCGACCGCGACCCTTCGAGTGATGCATCGTGGCGGTTCGTGTGGAGACTCGGCGGACTACCCGAGACGAGGCCCGACTACCGCAAGGCTGATCACGCTCGGACGAGCGGCCCGCCGAGTTGACCGCTCGTGGGGTACTGGCCTAGGGTCGATCGATGCATCGGCGGGCAACAGGTGCGCTGATCACCGGCGTCGCGCTGGTCTTGGTGGCCGCGACGGTGGCGCGAGCGGCGCCTGGCGATCTGGATCCGACGTTCGGAGGCGACGGCGTCGTTCGAACCGATCTCACTCCCACCGAGGATCACGGCTTCGCGGTGACGATCCAGCCCGACGGCAAGATCGTCGTTGCGGGAGCGAAGGGGATCGGCGGCCCGAATCCCCGCTTCACGATCGTTCGCTACGAGACCGACGGTTCGCTGGACACAACCTTCGGCGGCGAGGACGGGAAGGTGTCCATCGACTTCACGCCCAGCGGTGACTTCCCGTACGCCGTCCGCATCCAGGCGGACGGGAAGATCGTCGTCGCGGGCGCGGCCGGGTATGACGGCGGGAACTCGCGATTCGCACTGGCTCGACTCACGTCGGACGGTTCGCTCGATGCGACGTTCGGTGGCGACGGGACCGTGACGACGAACGTCACGCCATCCCACGACTTCGCGAACGGGATGGCCTTGCAACCCAACGGCAGGATCGTCGCGGTCGGGAGCCTGAGTGCGGGGAGCAGCAACGGGAAGATCGGCGTGTTGCGCTTCCGCCCCGACGGATCGCTCGATCCCACGTTCGGGGGTGACGGCATCGTGCGCACGGACCCCACACCGACGTTTGACGACGGGCTCGCGGTGGGGGTCGAGGCCGACGGCCAGATCGTCGTTGCGGGCGTCGCGGACTTCGACGGACCGAGGCAGCGGTTCGTGGCACTCGCCTACGAGCACGACGGCTCGCTCGATCCGACGTTCGGTGGCGACGGCATGGTCTTCACCGATCTCACCCCGAAGATGGACATGCCGTTCGCCCTGGCGATCCAGGACGACGGCAGGATCGTCGTGGCGGGAGGCGCCGCGCAGGACGGTCCGGACCCGAAGTTCGGTCTCGTGCGGTATCTGCGGGATGGTTCGCGCGACCCAAGCTTCGATGGCGACGGGACGGCGATCACCAACGTCACGCCGTACGTCGACGGCGCGTACGGCGTGGCGATCGATCCCGACGGAAGGATCGTGGCGGCGGGGACGGCGGGCGACGGCGGACCGGCGCCGCGCTTCGGGACCGTGCGCTACCTCGCCGACGGGACGCTGGACTCCACCTTCGGCGGTGACGGCACGGTCACCACGAACCTCACGTCGGGCTTCGACTCGGCGTGGAGCGTCGCGATCCAGTCCGACGGATCGGTCGTGTGCTCCGGTGTGGCGGGCTCCGGTGGTCCGCACGCGTCGTTCGCGATGCTGCGGTACCAGCCGTAGCCGTCGGTGGAGCCAACACCCCACCGTCGTGAGCTGACTCCGACACCTACACGTGCGCGAGGAGTCTGAGTCACCGAGGTCCGGGTACCCTGACCCGCATCCCGCACATCGGCGCTCATCGTCTTGGAGGAGGGACTGCCATGGCTGTGAAGAAGACCACGAAGAAGAGCGCCAAGCGAACGGCGACCTCGTCGAAGGGATTCACCGCAGAGGAACGGGCTGCGATGAAGGAGCGCGCCCAGGAGCTGAAGGCCGAGGCGGCCAAGGCGGACGGGGAGAAGGCCCTGCTGTCGAAGATCGCCGAGATGAAAGGGACGGATCGCGACCTGGCCACGCGGATCCACGCCCTCGTCACGGCCGCCGCGCCGACCCTCTCGCCGAAGACCTGGTACGGGATGCCCGCGTACGCCAAGGACGGCAAGATCGTCTGCTTCTTCCAGAGCGCGGAGAAGTTCGACGCGAGGTACGCGACGTTCGGCTTCAGCGACGAGGCGAGCCTCGACAGCGGCATCATGTGGCCGACCTCGTGGGCGCTCACGAAGCTCACCGCCGCCGAGGAGAAGAAGATCACCGCCCTCGTGAAGAAGGCGGTGCGCTGAGGAGCATGGCGACGAAGGGATCCCGGCGGTCGCCCGCGCCGCATGCGGCCGACAGCCACGACCTGATCCGCGTGCAGGGCGCGCGTGTGCACAACCTCAAGGACGTCAGCATCGAGCTGCCGAAGCGCCGGCTGACCGTGTTCACGGGCGTCTCCGGCTCGGGCAAGAGCTCGCTGGTGTTCGCCACGATCGCGGCGGAGTCGCAACGGCTGATCAACGAGACGTACAGCGCCTTCGTGCAGGGCTTCATGCCGACGCTGTCGCGGCCCGAGGTCGACCTGCTGGACGGGCTGACGACCGCGATCATCGTCGACCAGGAGCGGATGGGCGCGAACGCCCGTTCCACGGTCGGCACGGCCACCGACGCCAACGCGATGCTGCGCATCCTCTTCAGCAGGCTCGGGAAGCCGCACATCGGCTCCCCCAACGCGTACTCGTTCAACGTCCCCTCGGTGAAGGCCAGCGGCGCGATCACGGTCGAGCGCGGCGAGGGCAAGACGAAGACCGAGAAGGCGACCTTCACCCGACTCGGCGGCATGTGTCCGCGCTGCGAGGGCATGGGCTCGGTCAACGACTTCGACCTGTCCGCGCTGTACGACGAGCGCTCCTCGCTCAACGAGGGCGCCCTCACGATCCCCGGCTACAGCATGGACGGCTGGTACGGCCGCATCTTCAGCGGCAGCGGCTTCTTCGACATGGACAAGCCGATCGGCAAGTACACGAAGCGGGAACGGCACGACCTCCTCTACCGCGAGCCGACCAAGATCAAGGTCGACGGGATCAACCTCACGTACGAGGGGCTGATCCCGAAGATCCAGAAGTCGATGCTGAGCAAGGACGTCGACACGCTGCAGCCGCACATCCGCGCCTTCGTGGAGCGGGCGGTGACGTTCACGACGTGCCCCGAGTGCGACGGCACCCGGCTCAGCCAGGAGGCCAGGTCCTCGAAGATCGATCAGAAGAACATCGCCGACGTCTGCGCGATGCAGATCAGCGACCTGGCGGACTGGCTCCGCGGCGTGCACGAACCGTCGGTGGCCCCGCTGCTCACCGGGTTGCAACGCCTCCTCGACTCGTTCGCGGAGATCGGGCTGGGGTACCTCTCGCTCGACCGGCCGTCCGGCACCCTGTCCGGTGGAGAGGCGCAGCGCACCAAGATGATCCGCCACCTCGGCTCGTCGCTCACCGACGTCACCTACGTCTTCGACGAGCCCACGATCGGCCTGCACCCGCACGACATCCAGCGGATGAACGGCCTGCTGCTGCAGCTGCGCGACAAGGGCAACACGGTGCTCGTGGTCGAGCACAAGCCGGAGGCGATCGCGATCGCCGACCACGTCGTCGACCTCGGCCCCGGCGCCGGCACGGCCGGTGGCGAGGTGGTGTACGAGGGCGCCGTCGAGGGGCTGCGCGCCAGTGGCACGCTGACCGGGCAACACCTGGACGACCGGGCCACCCTGAAGCCGTCGGTGCGGGCACCGTCGGGCGCGCTGGAGGTGCGCGGCGCCGGCACCCACAACCTGCAGGACGTCGATGTCGACATCCCGCTCGGCGTGCTGGTCGTGGTGACGGGCGTGGCCGGATCGGGCAAGAGCTCACTGATCGACGGCTCGGTGGCGGGCCGGGACGGGGTGGTGACGGTCGACCAGGGCGCGATCCGCGGCTCGCGACGGAGCAACCCGGCGACCTACACCGGGCTGCTCGACCCGATCCGCAAGGCGTTCGCGAAGGCCAACGGCGTGAAGCCGGCGCTGTTCAGCGCCAACTCCGAGGGCGCCTGTCCCACCTGCAACGGCGCCGGCGTGATCTACACCGACCTCGGCGTCATGGCCACCGTCGAGTCCACCTGCGAGGAGTGCGAGGGGAAGCGGTTCCAGGCGTCCGTGCTGGAGTACGGGCTGGGGGGCCGGAACATCGCCGAGGTGCTCGCGATGTCGGTGACCGAAGCCGAGGGGTTCTTCGGCGACGGCGAGGCACGCACGCCGGCCGCCCACAGGATCCTCGACCGGCTCGCCGACGTCGGGCTCGGCTACATCTCGCTGGGACAGCCGCTGACGACGCTCTCCGGCGGCGAGCGGCAGCGGCTCAAGCTGGCCACCCAGATGGCCGAGAAGGGCGACGTCTACGTCCTCGACGAGCCGACCACGGGCCTGCACCTCGCCGACGTCGAGCAGCTGCTCGGCCTGCTCGACAGGCTCGTCGACTCCGGCACGTCGGTCATCGTCATCGAGCACCACCAGGCGGTGATGGCGCACGCCGACTGGATCATCGACCTCGGCCCGGGGGCCGGCCACGACGGCGGCCGGATCGTCTTCGAGGGCGCACCCGCCGACCTCGTCGCCGACGGCTCCACCCTCACCGGCGAGCACCTCGCGGCCTACGTCGGCGCCTGACACACCGCGCAGCGCCGGAAACCGCGCTCTCGCAGGAGAGCTGATCCTCGCTTCGACTCAGAGCCGGCCGTCGGCGACCTGCTCCGCCAGGTCGACGAGCGCCGTCCGGGTGCGGACCGCGTAGTCGAGATCCCAGGCGACCGGCCAGGTCGAGAACTTCGCGACGACCACCTTGGCGGGAGCGTGGATCAGCACCGTCTGTCCGTTGATGCCGCTGCCCATGTAGATCGGTCCGCTCGGGTCGACCACCCACCACTTGTTGCGGTAGTAGGCGCCGCGGGGAAGCTCACGGGCGTCGGCGCTCGCGCCGAACGCCGCCACCGTGTCGTCGTCGGGCTCGAGCGTGTCGCGGATCCACGCGCGGGGCACGATCTGCGTCCGGCCGCGGCGGCCGTGGTCGAGCATCAGTTGCCCGAACCGGGCGAGGTCGCGCAGCGTGCAGCAGATGCCGCCGTCGGCCATCGCGTGCCCATGAGCGTCGACCGTGACCTCGGCGTCGAACTGCGCGCCCATCGGCACCCACAGCTCGCGCGAGATCAGGTCCGCGAAGCGCACGCCGCTCGCTCGCTCGATCACCCACCCCAGCAGGTCGGTGAGGATCGAGCGGTAGTCGAACGGTCCGCCGTGCGCGCGCGCGTTGCGCAGGGTGCCGTAGTAGTCGGTGATCGTCGCCGGCAGCCGGCGGGCCGTGCGCGGACGCCACAGGTAGATCTGCTCGTACACCCGAACGTCCGCGCGCACGTTGTCGTAGTCCTCGTCGAACCTGGTGCCCGCGCGCATGTCGAGGAGATGGCGGACCGTGCACCCCTCGAAGCTCGTCCCTTCGAGCTCGGGGACGTGGCTCGTCACGAGATCGTTCGGTGAGAGCTCCCCGCGGCCGACGAGGATGCCGGTGACCGCCGACGTGACCGACTTCGACACCGACATCAGCAGATGGGTGGTCGAGGGCGTCATGCCGTTCTCGTAGCGCTCGTGGATCACCCGCCCGCGATGGAGGACGAGCATGCCGTCGGTGTAGGTCTCCTCGCAGAACCGGTCGAGGCGGAGCTTCCGGCCGGCGGCCCGGACCGTCGCGCGAGAGAGATCGCGCTCTGCACTCGGGAGACGCCGGGCGGGGCCGTCGCCGCGGGCGATGCGAGCCGTCGGGATGAGGTCGCGGACGTGCTGGAAGCCCCACCGGTTGAACGGCGGGTCCTGCCAGTTCGCGAGCGTCACGAGGGCGTCGCCGACCGGGGGCGAGCCCTGCATCAGCCCGAGGTCGGCGGCGGTGGGAACCCCGGCCCGAGTCATCGGACGTCACCCTACCGTGACGCGGGGGCAGGGGCCAGCGCGCCGCAGAGCACCTGGTCGTCCTCGGCCGCGACCGCGGCGACGAGATCGGCGCGAGACGTGAACTCGAGGCCACCGTTCGGCGCGAACGACGCCACGAACGGACCGGTGACGGTCGACCGGTAGGTCACGCACCCCCCGTCGATGGGGATCTGCTCGGTACCCGCGACATGAGCCGGGCAGGACTCGGTGAGGGACACGGTCACGGGATCGAACCCGTCGCCCACACCGACCGTGAAGGTCGCCTGCCCCGCGATCGTCTCCGCGCCGCCGACCCCCCACCCGTAGGGCAGGCTCGAGACACACGGGAGTCGGGTGGCGGTCGGCACCGCCTGGGCCATCAGCCGCATCGCCTGCCCGGTCCCACACACCGGCGTCGTGACCGTGCCGCGAGTGGGGAAGAGAAGGGCCACTCCGGTCAGCGCCGAGAGGAACATCACGGCGAGCGTCGCGAGGATCAGCACGACCCGGCGGATGCTCCATCGCTGCACCGCGATCGGCCGGCGCTCCGGGGCCATCGCCCGGAACTCGGCCAACAGGTCGCGGCCGTCGTCCTTGAGGTGCTGGCGCAGCTGTGTCGGGCTCGCGACGCCCCGGGTCGCGGCGAACGCCTCGGCGAGATCGTCGGTGCGTGAAGGACCGTAGGGCGGCGTCGTACACCGTGCGCGCGTCCGACCTCAGTGCCAGCACCAGCATCATGTTCCCCAGGTCGACCGCCTGGCGCCACGGCGTGGGGCGGACCTGCACGAAGAAGACGTCGATCAGCTTCAGTTCCCCGTGCTGCACCATCAGGTTGGCGGGCTTGATGTCGCGGTGGGCGAGGCCGAGGTCCCACATCCGGCGGATCATCGCGAGGCCCTCGTCGATCACGTCCGCGTCGATCTCGGCCTCACCGATCTCGACGGCGTCGTCGAAGAAGTCCATCGCGATCAGGTACTCGCGCTCCGGAGTGATCTCGACGATCCCGAGCGGCGAGGGCGTCGGGAACCCGTACTCCCCGAGCATGCGCAGCGTGTAGTCCTCGTACTCGACGAAGCGTCGGACCGTCTGGAACGGCGTCTCGTCCTCGAGCCGTCCGTAGAGCATCGTGCGGCCGAGCTTGTACCAACGGTCCGCGCGCACGTGGCTCTTCGCGTAGAGCTTGGCGAAGATCGTCCGGTCGTGGCCCTCTTCGTCGGTCACGGTCAGCTTCAGTGGCGTCGAGCCACCGGAGCCCTCGAGCCCGACGGGCTGGATGTCGTGCACCGTGAGCCCGAGCTGATCCTGGAGCGCGGCGCGGATCGCCTCGCCGCGGCGACCGGAGACGTCGAGGTGCGCAGCCTTGCCGTGAGGGCCGTAACCGATCGGGAAGAGGTCGTTCGGCGCGAAGGCGCGGAAGGCGGCGAGTGGGATCGAGACCCCGACGATCGCACCGAACACGGCGTCGGTGAGGTGATCGACGCCGAGGTAGATGCGGAGGACGCCCGTGATCGCGATCGCGCCCGCCGCCGCCAGCTTCGCCCAGTTCCGGGGCCGGCCGGGAGGCACGAGCATGTACGCGACGCCGATCGACAGGATCGCGATCGCTCCGATCGGGATGGACGGCGTCGCGTAGCCCTCCCAGCTCGCGAGCTGTCGCACGCCGAACGGTCGCGGCCGCAGGGAGACCAGCTCGAGCCCCTGGAGGAGGGCTCCCGCGATGCCGAGCGAGATCGCCCAGATCACGAGATGGCGCCAGCGGCGGAACCAGGCGGTCGCGAGCACGAGCAGCAGCCCGAGCAGCGCGAACCCGACGCGGGAGCCGATCGTGTGCGCCTGGCGCGCGAGCGCGTCGAGCCACCCCGCCCGGAACGAGACGACGATGTCGGTCACCCACGCGTCGAACCGGTCGAGCGGGGCGGGGTCGACGCGGAGCCACAGGCATCCGGTGACGACGACCCCGAGCAGCAGGACGAGCCAGATCCACCCGGTGGACCCGATCTGCTTGGGAAGCGGCGGGGCGGCGCCCGTCGGCCGACGACGTCGGCGCGCAGGAGCCGACACACCGGCCGACGGCCGCACCTACCTGGTCACGCTGCTCCACGTTCGCCTCCGCGAGGATCCTCGCACGATCGTCGAGCCGCCAGGAACACCCGGCTCTCGACCCTGCCCGCCTTGACGCGGCTCGACGGGGCGACGGAGCATCGCCGGACATGACCGACAGCGGCGCTCAAGGGTCGGAGACGAGCACATGCGGACGCAGCGCGGCGTCATCGTCGGCTTGTCGGCGCTCTGCGTGCTCCTGGCGGGCGCGACGGTCTTGTCACTCGCCACACGCGACGGGGGCACGAGCGAGCGTCCGACGTATTGGGTCGCGACCGACGGGGACGACTCGGCGTCGGGGACGGCCGATGAACCGTGGGCAACCCTCCAGAAGGCCGCCGACACCGTGCCGGCGGGCGCCCTGGTGTCCGTGCGTGGTGGCACGTACGAACAGCGTGTCGAGTTCCATGTCTCGGGCGAGCCCGGGCGCCCGATCACGTTCGCGCCGGCGAAGGGAGAGACCGTCGTGCTCGACGGCTCGTCGCTCGAGGTGCCGGCGGAGCAGTCCGCGATGATCGAGATCGACTCCGAGCGCTACATCACGATCCAGGGCTTCGAGATCACCGGGTACGAGAGCGACGCATCGGGCCGCGTGCCGATCGGCATCCTCGTGACCGGCGCCGCCGACCACATCACGATCGACGGCACCTTCGTCCACGACATGGGGACCACGTTCGACGGCCGCAACGGAGGGCGACGCACACGGGATCGGGGTCTTCGGCACCGAGAGCGACCACCCGATCGAAGAGATCGAGATCGTCGACAACGAATTGGCGGACCTCACGCTGGGCTCGTCCGAGGCGCTGGTGGTGAACGGCAACGTCGAGGACTTCCTGATCGAGGGCAATCGCGTCCACGACACGAACAACATCGGCATCGACGTGATCGGGTTCGAGGGAACGGCATCGGACCCGACGGTCGACCAGGCTCGCGACGGGATCGTGCGAGGCAACACCGTGTGGAACATCGACAGCTACGGCAACCCCGCGTACGGGGAGGGGCGGAGCGCCGACGGCATCTACGTCGACGGCGGTCGCGACGTGCTGATCGAGGGCAACGTCGTGCACGACGTCAACATCGGTATCGAGCTCGCGAGCGAGCATGCCGGCCGTTCCACGAGGAACGTGACGGTCCGCAACAACGTCGTCTACGACGCCACGACGATCGGGATCGCGATCGGCGGGTACGACCGGCGCCGCGGCAGCACCGAAGACAGCGTGATCGTGAACAACACGATCGTGAACACCGACGGCGTCGAGCTCCTCGTGCAGTTCGACACCAGGGACAACCTGATCGCGAACAACGTCATCGTGGCCGGCCCGCGCCACGCGTTCGTCGAGAACGCCTACCGCGAGAACGTCGGCAACGTCGTCGACCACAACCTGTACTACTCGATGGACGGGAGCTCCAGCGGCACCTGGAGCTGGAAGGGGGTCGAGTACCGCGACTTCGAGACGTGGAGCGCGCGATCGGGCAACGACGGCCGATCCGCCTTCGCCGACCCGGCGTTCAACGACCCGGAAGCGGCCGACTACTCGCTCGGCGCGGATTCGCCGGGCGTGGACGCGGGAGCGTTCCTGGCCGTGTCGGGGTGCCACGGATCTCCTCGGGAACCCTCGGGCACAGGCCGGGGGCATCGATCTCGGCGCCTTCGAGACGGACGCGCCGCCGCCGTCCCCGACGCCGTCGATCTCGGCACCGGTCTCCTACGCCGGCGACCTGGAGTGGGTGGAGATGGAGAACGGGTGGGGACCGGCCGAGGTCGACCGGAGCAACGGCGAGCGCGCCCCCGACGACGGAGGGCCGATCAGGATCGGCGCCGCGGTCTTCGACCGGGGGATCGGCGTGCACGCCCCGTCGCGGATCGTCGTGGTGGTGGACGGCCGATGCTCGGTCTTCCTCGCGGACGTCGGCCTCGACGAGGAGGTCGGCGATCGAGGCTCGGTCGTGTTCGAGGTCTGGGGTGACGGTGAACGGCTCGCCGTCAGCGGGCTCGTGCGGGGACCGCAAACGGCCGTCCCGATCGCCGCCGACCTGGATGGCATCGAGAACATGGAGCTCGTCGTCATGCCGGGCGGCGACGGCAACGCCTTCGACCACGCGGACTGGGGCGACGCCCGGCTCGCGTGCGATGTGACCTAGGAACACCGGGACCAGTCGCACATCTCCGCCGACCACCACCTTCCTAGGCTGGCGATAGGAGGTGTGTCATGGACACTCCGCATGGTGGTTTGACGGTTCGTCAGGCAGCGTTCATCGGCGTCGGCGCCATGGTGGGCGCCGGGATCTTCTCCCTGCTGGGGCCCGCCGGAGAGGTCGCCGGGGCGGCGGTCTGGCTCTCGTTCCTGATCGCGGGGACGATCGCCTTGTTCCAGGGCTACTCGTTCGCCAAGCTCGGGTCACGGTTCCCGTCGGGCTCGGGCATGATCGAGTACCTCGCTCGTGGCTTCGGCCCGGGTCACCTCACGGGGGTCAGTTCGTGGCTCGTCTTCGCCTCCAACATCATCGTCACCTCGATGGTCGCGGTGTCCTTCGGCAGCTATGCGAGCTCGATGTTCACCGACGGTGACGCGACGTGGGCCAAGGTCTTCGCGGTGCTGATCGTGCTGGCGATGGGCACGCTGAACGTCGTCGGCTCGGGCGCCGTCGCGAAGGCGCAGGGCGTCATCGTGCGTGTCGTGATCGGCATCCTCGTCGTCTTCTCGATCGTCACCCTGGCCAACGCGGATTGGTCGCTGCTGGCGTTCTCGGGGTACCCGAGCTTGCGCCAGATCGTGTCGAGCGTCGCGCTCACCTTCTTCGCCTTCCTCGGATTCGGCGTGATCACGTTCACGGCGAAGGACCTGGCACACCCGAAGCGTGAGCTGCCACGGGCGATGTACATCGCTCTCGCGATCGCCGCGATCGTCTACGTCGCGATCTCCCTCGGCGTCTACGGCACCCTGACGGTCGACGAGGTCATCGCCTCCGGCGGCACGGCGCTGGCCGAGGCCGCGAAGCCGACGCTCGGCGACGCCGGATACCTGCTCATGGCCATCACGGCGCTGTTCGCGACGGCAGGCGCGACGAACTCCGGCATCTACCCGACGGCGGGGCTCAGCAAGGACCTCGCGGCCAAGGGGCAGTTCCCGCCGGTGCTCGGCAGGGACTGGGGCCGCATGTCGATCGCCCTGGGCTTCATGGTCGTCGCGACCCTGATGCTCACGGTGTTCTTCGACCTCTCGGCCATCGCCTCGCTCGGAAGCGCGGTCGCGCTGTTGATCTTCACCCTGGTCAGCATCGCGCACCTTCGCGTGCGGAAGGACACCGGAGCGCGGATCGGGGTGCTCCTGCTGGCGTTGGTGACGACGGCCACGACGTTCGCGGTCTTCGCCTCGACGACGCTGGCCGATGAGCCGGCAACGATGACCGCGCTGGTGGCGATCATCGTGCTGGCGATCGGACTCGATCTCACGTGGAAGTGGATCGCGCACCGGCGGGAAGGCCACGGTGGCCGCACCGAGGACCTGCACGGTCCACGCGGACGAGCGTCAGTTGACGGGCACGAGCCCCGGCGCGTGAACCCGCGGCGTCGCGCTAGGGTGGGTCGAGCAGGACGGTTCGTCGTGGAGGTCAGACGATGACGGAGAGTGCGAAGCAGGCATGGAGCGAGGTCGGCGACAAGTTCTCGTCGTTCGGTCGACGGGTGGCCGATCGGTATCGGGAAGCCGGCACGGACGAAGCCGCCGAGTCCGAAGCAGTCCCAGCGCGAGCTGCAGCGGGCGGCCAAGGAACTGGTCGATGAGCTGTCGCGCGGCTTCTCCGCGATCGGCGCCACGATCCGCGACGAGGAAGCGAAGCGCGACCTCGGCGACGCCGTCAGCGCGATCGGCGACGCGATCACGGCCACGGT
Source organism: uncultured Actinomycetes bacterium (assembly GCA_963825685.1). Lineage (GTDB taxonomy): Bacteria > Actinomycetota > UBA4738 > UBA4738 > HRBIN12 > JAOUEA01. Next base: position 105,430 of record CAWGUD010000018.1, read on the forward strand.
GAACGAGGCCAGCGAAGGCATCCGCTCGGGGCGGACGGGGAGCGCCGGCGACTCCGCCGAAGGCTCGGCCGACTCAGGCAGCGCCGGTGGTACCGACGGCCCCGAGGAGCGCGACGACCGCTAGGGCCTCCGCGACCTGACCGTGTTGCTCGTATCGCCCTGGCAGTCCTCGGTCCTGCCGACGCGCGCGTAGAACTTGCCGAACACGCCCGTGTTGCCGGTGTTCCACTCGGCGCGATCACCACCGTTCAACGAGGCCGTGTCGCTCGCGATGCGCTCGTCGACGCTCGGGTCCTGCTCGCTGCCCACCTGCTTGAAGAGCACGACCTTGCGTTCGTCGGCGCACTTGCGCGGCCGCGGGACTGCTCACGAATCCCCAGAAGTCGCCGTTCTCGGTCCTGATCGTGACGGTGGTCTCGGCGCGATCACCGGCGCCCGCGGTCACGGTTCCGGCGACGGACACCACCCCGATCACGGCGGTGGCGATGACGGTCGGCAGCAGCTTCGGCTTCACGAGATCCTCCCTCTGTTCGCCCGTGATCCCTCGAAGGGAGGATCCGAGCCGCCTACGCTGCCAGGTCCGGCAGCAGGCGGTCAGTCTCCCCCGGTTCGGGGGAAGCGGTCAACCGGACGGCTCGCCGCCTCAGGGCCTTCGGACCCGTACCGCGCTCGCCCGCGTGGCGCATGCTCGGGGTGAGGGAGCATCCGCATGAGACGTTCGGGTTCCTCACGGATATGGGTCGCGGTCGCGGTGTCGTTCCTGCTCGTGACCTCGATGGGAACACCCGCGCTGAGCGCCGACGGCGATCTCGACCCCTCGTTCGGTGACGGCGGTCAGCTCACGACCGTCTTCCCCGTGGGATCGTTCGCCACCGCGGTCGCGATCCAGGCAGACGGGAAGATCGTGGCGGTCGGTGCCGCGGCCGGAGCCTCGATCGACGGTGAGTTCGCGATCGCTCGCTACGAGCCCGACGGCGATCTCGACGAGACGTTCGGCGACGGCGGCACCGTGGTCACCCCGATCGCGGGCGGGAACGCCGACGAGGCGAGGTCCGTCGCGATCCAGGAGGACGGGCGCATCGTCGTCGCGGGCACCGACAGCTGGCGGAAGTGGGCGCTCGTCCGGTACCGCACCGACGGGGAGCTCGACGACGCGTTCGGCGACGACGGCATCGTGCGGACGAACTTCACGCCCGGCGACGACGTCGCCTGGGACGTGGCGATCCAGCCCGACGGCCGGATCGTCGCGGTGGGCGGCGCTGGGTTCGGCCAGTCCGGGTTCCAGCTGGCTCGATACCGGCGCAACGGGAGCCTCGATCCGACGTTCGGCGACGGCGGGAAGGTGGTGACCCGATATCGAGGGGCGAACGCCCGTGCGGTCGTGATACAGCCGGATGGTCGCATCGTGGTCGCCGGGTACAACGGCTTCGGCCTCGCCCTCGCGCGTTACCGCCCGGACGGCCGCCTCGATCGTTCCTTCAGCGGGAACGGGAGGGTCGGGCCGGTCGTGTGGGGCGATCTTCGCCCTGGCGGTGGCCCTGCAGCCTGACGGACGGATCGTGGTCGGAGGCGACTTCGACATCTTCGCCTTCGGCCTGGCGCGGTTCCGTCGTGACGGTCGTCTGGACCGCTCGTTCGGCGGTGACGGTGTGGTCCGGGAAGAGGTCGACGGCGTGGAGCAGGGCGCGAGCGGCATCGTGATCCAACCGAACGGCCGGATCATCGCGACCGGATCGTCGGGCCCGCACGAGTACGGCGACGACACGATCCCCCGGTTCGTGCTGATCCGGCGCCTCGCCGACGGCCACCGTGACACCAGCTTCGGGGTCGACGGTGAGGTCGACGACCTTCTTCGAGGGCGGCGCTCGGGCACACGGATCGGCGGTCGACGCCGACGGGCGGATCGTCGTGGTCGGCGGGTCCGGTGAGGGATCGATCGGCTCCTTCGCCCTCGCCCGATACATCGTGTGACAGGCTCGTGGAACCGGTCGACACGAGGAGCCGCGCGATGAAGCGAGCCTGGCAGATCCCCGACGACGTGCGCACCGTGCACCTCGGCGGATTCACGCCCGAACACGGCGTCGAGATCGCGAGCCGACTCGACGAGGCCGAAGTCGCCTACTGGGCCAAGGCCCCCACGGGGTTCTTCACCAGGCTGTGGGAACGCGACGTGCACCTGTTCGTCGACCGCACGAAGCTCGAGCGAGGCGCGGGAGATCGCTCGGCGGGTGATCGACCCGGAGGGAGCGCTCGGCATCGACCCTGACGACCAGCCGTGAAGTCTCGCTCGATCACGGCTCTCTACCAGACGGCCGCACGGGCCTGGCTGACCGCTGCGGGCGTCTCGCTCGCGCTGCCGTTCTCGTGGCGGCTCGGTCTGTGGCTGCCGCTCCATCTGGCGCTCGCCGGCGCGATCTCCACCGCGATCTCCGGAGCCATGCAGAACTTCATGCTCGCGTTGACGGCGACGCCCTCGCCGCCGGAGCGGTTGGTCCAGACGCAGTTCGTGCTGGTGACCGCCGGTGCTGGTGCCATCGCCATCGGTGTGCCGACGGCGACGCCCTGGCTCACGGTGACGGGCGGCATCGCGTTCGTGGGCGCGATGGGGATCCTCGCCTGGATGCTGCGACGGGCGTGGCGCCGGGCGCTCAACCGACGGCACGCGATGCCGATCGCGGCGTACGCCTGGGCGATCGGCTTCGTGCTGCTCGGGGCCACGCTCGGTGCATCGCTGGGGTCCGGCGTGGTCGAGGGCACCTGGTACCTACATCTGAAACGTGCGCACATGACCGTGAACGTGCTGGGCTGGGCATCGCTGACCGTCGTCGGCACCCTGATCACCCTGCTTCCCACGGTGCTCAGGCTCCGCATGCCCTCCTGGCCGGGACGCGGGGTGCTGGCCCTCCTCGTGGGCGGCCTCCTGGCGCAGCTGCTCGGCTCCGACCTCGGATGGGCGTGGATGCTCGCAGCCGGCGGGATCGCCTACGCGGCCGGAGCGCTCGGCGTCGTGCTGCTCGTGGTCACGGTCCTGCGGACCGAACGGAACTGGGCGATCCCGGCGGCTGCGTTCCACATGATGGCCGCCGTGGCCTGGTTCGTCGTCGGATCGCTCGGGCTGGCGCTCGCCCTGTTCGACGGGGAGGCCGGCTTCGACCGGTACCGCACGATGTTCCTCGTCGCCTTCGTCGGCGGCTGGCTCGTGCAGGTGCTGCTCGGGGCCTGGTCCTACCTGCTCCCGATGGCGCGGCCGGGGCATCCCAGCGACCGACGCCGGGCGCTCGCGGTCTTCGAGCTCGCGGCGCCGCTGCAGATCGTGTTGCTGAACGGAGGGCTCGTCCTCATGGCGGCCCGGGCCGCCGGATGGATCGGCGACGGGCCCGGTCGGCTCGGGGTCGCAGCGGCGCTCACCGGCGGCGCGATCGCGCTCGCCAAGGCCTGGTGGTTCGGCACGTTCGCCCGCGGACCCGTGCTGACCGATCGCGCTCGCGCCGTCTGGGGCGAGTGACCTGTCGCGAGCTCGAGGCGGCGGCGGCTGAGGCTCACCCCGCGTGGTGCGGGGTCGGCCGGGCCTCATGAACGGGAGGCGATGGCAGCTCCGGCACGTGGCCCGCGGCGGTCTCCATGACGGCCTTCACGATGCCCCCGTACCCGGTGCAGCGGCACAGGTTGCCCGCGAGCGCGAGCCGCACCTCGTCCTCGGTCGGCGTGGGGTTGCGCCGCAGAAGGGCGGTCGCCGAGACGAGCATGCCGGGCGTGCAGAAGCCGCATTGCACCCCGCCCTGCTGCAGGAACTCGCCCTGCAGGACGCCCACCTCCTCGTCGCCGGCGAGCCCCTCAACGGTCGTGACCTGCTTCCCGACCGCCTGCATCGCGAGGTACGAGCAGGAGTTCACCGGCCGGCCGTCGAGCAGCATCATGCAGGCGCCGCACTCGGAGTCGTCGCAGCCCTCCTTCGACCCGGTCAAGCCGATCTCGTCCCGCACGGCCTTCAACAGGGAGAGGTGCGGATCGATCTCGATCGGGTAGTCGGTGCCGTTCACGGTCAGCGTCGCGTCGGTCTTCATACGTCTCTCGTGCTCCTCACGCGCCGTAGAGCGCGTCGCTCGCAGGGATCGGAACGTCGCCGCCGCCGGCCCGCGTGATCGCGGCGGCGATCGCGCGGCGGGCCACGACCTCGGCCATCGCGGTGCGGTAGTCGGCGGAGGCGCGGACGTCGCTGATCGGCGCAGCGCCCTCGGCGGCGGCGCGTGCGGCGGCCGCGACGTCGGCATCGCCTCCATCGCCGCCCACCAGCGCCTCCTCTGCCTCGGCCACGCGGCGGATCGTCGGCGCCAGCGCCGTGATCGCGACGCGCGCGTCGCTCACCGCGCCGCCGGCGAGGGTGACGACCGCGGTCGCACCGACGACCGCGATCTCCATCTGGCGCCGGTACTCCAGGCGCACGTACGCCGAGCCCGTGCCGTCGGCAGGCGCCGGAACGTCGATCGCGACGAGCAGCTCCTCGGGAGCGGACGTGGTGACGCCGGGACCGCTCCACAGCTCGTCGAGCGAGAGCGAACGCTCGCCGGACACGGACCGCAGGGTGGCCGTGGCGCCCAAGCAGAGCAACGGGCCGCCGGTGTCCATGGCCGGCGACGCGTTCATCACGTTCCCGCCGATCGTGCCGTTCGCACGCGTCGCGTGGGACCCGACGATCGCGGACGCATCGGCGAGGCCGGTGAACTTCGCTCGCACGACCTCGCTGGCGACGATGGCCTCGTGCGTGACCAGCGCCCCGAGCCGGAGGCCGCCACCCGAGTCGTCGAGGTGCGCGAGCGACTCGATGCGGTCGATCGCGACGATCGCGTCGGGCAACGGCGCCTTGCCCTGGCGCGCTCCCACCACGAGATCGGTGCCGCCGGCGACCGGGCGGGCGCCCGAGCCGAGGGCGGCGACGGCCTCGTCGAGCGTCGCAGCGGACGTGAACGACCTCGTCACGCCTGCACCTCCCGCGCCGCTTCCCAGACCCGCTCGGGGGTCATCGGCATCTGCCGCACCTGCGTGCCGAGCACCTTCGTGATCGCGTTGGCGATCGCGGCGGCCGTCGGCACCTGCGGCGGCTCCCCCACCCCTTTCGAGCCTCGGGGACCGGCGCCCTTGGCCGCGATCTGGATCCAGTCGACCTCGATCTCGGGCGCATCGGCGCAGGTGACGAGCTTGTAGTCGAGCAGCGCCGGATTGCGCTGGCGGCCCTCGTCGTCGAGCTGGGTGCCCTCGCTCAGCGCGAGGCCGACGCCCATCACGATGCCGCCCGTGACCTGACCGTCGGCGCCCTTGCGGTTGAGGATCACGCCGGAGTCGTGCGCGGCGGCGACCTTCAGGACCCGGACCACACCGGTCGCGCGGTCGACCTTCACGTGCGCGGCCTGGGTGATCAGCTGCGGCGCGAGGAACGTCTCGTTGCCGAGCCGCCCCACGCAGCCCCCGGTGTCGCCGGCCGGCGCGTCGGGCACCTCCCCGGACCCCTTCCCGTGGATCGTGCCGGCCCCGGCGAGATCGCCGATCGTCACCGATCGGTCGGGCGAGCCCTTGACGCGGACGCTTCCGTCGACGAGCTCGAGGTCCTCACGGTCGGCCTCGAGCTCCTCGGCCGCCGCGTCGAGCAGCTGCTCGCGCACGTCGGCCGCGGCGCCGAGGACGGCGCGGCCGCTGTTGAACGTGGTCTGCGAGCCGCACGAGCCCATGTCCCAGTTCGCCGCGGCCGTGTCCTGGTAGAGGATCGTGAAGTCCCCCGGGCTCATGCCGAGCTCCTCGGCGACGAACATCGGCATCGCCATGACGGCGCCGCTCCCGTTCTCCTGGGCGCCGGTCACGATCGTGCCGCTGCCGTCGCCGTTGATGTGGATGTAGGCACCGGACGGGGCCGGCATGCAGGGCCACCAGCCGACGGCGACACCGATCGCCTCGTCCTCGGGCAGCTCACGGTCGTAGTCGATCATCTCGACCGCGCGCTCGAGGGTCTGCTTCATGCCGATCTCCTCGAAGACCTGCCGCGTCGGACCCTCGGCCCCCTGCTCGATCAGCGCGCGGCGGCGCAGCTCGACGGGATCCATGTCGATCGCGCGAGCCACCTCGTCCATGTGCTGCTCGAGGCCCCAGCACACCTGCGGCGCCGTCGGGGCGCGGACCGAGCCCGAGGGTTGGTTGTTCGTGTAGTTCAGGTGCGCCTCGACGAAGACGTGGTCGATCACGTACGGGCCGCAGGCGTGCATCGCCGCCATCTGCCCGAGGAAGCCTCCCTCGCCGCAGTAGGCACCCTTGTCGAGTGCGAGCGAGGCCTCTCCGGGCGACCAGGCGCCCGTCGCGGGTCACGCCGGTCTCGAACTCCATCACGATGCCCTCGCGGCGCTGGGCGATCGCGACGAACTCCTCCCGGCGGCTGAAGACCAGCTTCACGGGGCGCCTGGCCGCTCGGGCCAGCGCCGCCACCTGTGCCTCGAAGTGCAGGTCGCACTTCGCGCCGAAGCCGCCGCCGAGCAGGGGCACCACGATGCGCACGTTCGCCTCGGGGACCTGCAGGGTCTGGGCGACGCCCGACCGGGCCGCGTACGGCACCTGTGTCGAGGACCAGATCGTCACCTCGTCGCCCTGCCACTGCGCGACCACGGCGCGTGGCTCGATCGGCACGCCCTGCGAGGCGTCGGAGACGTAGCGGCCCTTCACCACGACGTCGGCCTCGGCCATCGCCGCGTCGGCATCGCCCTTCACGATCGTGGAGTACGCCATCGTGTTGCCGTCGGCGACGACGTTCTCGTCCTTCTCGTAGGAGGCGAGATCGGGATGGATCAGCGGAGAGGAAGGATCCATCGCTGCGACGAAGTCGCTCACCGCGGGCAGCGGCTCGTACTCGACCTCGATCAGCCGGGCGGCCCGGACCGCGATCTCCTCGGTGAGTGCGGCGACCCCGGCGACGATCTCGCCCTCGAAGCGGACGACGTCCCTGGCGAAGAGGGTGCGGTCCTGCACGAACCCACCGAAGCGGACGTCGGGGAGGTCGTCCTGCGTGACCACCGCGACCACCCCCGGCAGCGCCTCGGCCTTCGAGGTGTCGATGCGCAGGATGCGGGCGTGCGGGTGGTCCGCGTAGCGGAACTTCGCGTAGGCCTGGCCGGTCAGCGTCAGGTCGGCCGTATAGCGACCCGACCCGGTCACCTTCTCCTTCCCGTCCGGTCGGACGAACACCTCCGGCGTCGGTGCGATGTCGGTGGAAGTCACTGAACTCCCTTCGGGCTCGAGGTGGTGCGGCCCCATATCGTATGCGGCTCGAGCCCGCGCGACGAATGCGCGAGCACCCTGAGCGGGTGGAGCCGTCCAGCTAGGCGCCGGGGTCGTCACCCGGCCGATCACTCGACGTCGGCGGCTCGGTCGACGCCGGCGGCGGTCGACGCCGGCGGGGGTGGCGGAGGCGCCGGGGTCGGGGGTGGTTCCGGCGTTGCCGCAGGCAGAGGAGCCGTCACCTCGTCCTGCTGCGTCCCTGCGTCCGGATGGTCGTTCCCACGTCGCCGCATCATCAGGAACAGGCCGACGACCATGCCGACGACGACCAGCCCGAGGATCGCGTACAGCCACGCGTTCCCGCCGGATCCATCTTCCTCCGAGCCCCCGGCAGCCTCTGTCCCCTCGTCGCCCTGGTCGCCCTGGTCGCCCTCAGCGCCGTCACCCGACGCAGACGCGACCGCCCGCAGCTCCGTGCGCTCGCCGAACACCGGTTCCCACGTGACCGTGGTGCCGTCCACCTGGCCGTTGGTCTCGAGCACCTCGCCCGGGAACGTGATCGCGACCCGGAGCTCCGCCGTGTCGAAGGCCTCGGTGAGCTGGTCCTCGAACGGGTTCCCCTCCAGCTCCGCATCGTCGGCGGTGAGGTCCATCACACCGCTGACCTCGTACGTGTCGCCCGTGCGTTCGATCGACAGAGCGTCGGGATCGGATCCTTCCTGCATGTCCTCGAGGGCGACGTCCTCGAACACCACGCGTGTGCCGACGAATCGATCGTCCTCGTATGGCTCTTGGGTGGCGCCGGGAACGTCGTCGGGCACGGCCGTGCCGTCGAGCAGGTCGTCCACGCTCTGCCCGGTCAGCTCGAGCAGCTCCTTGTTGACCGCGAACACCATCTCGCCGTCGACCGTGTCGTCGGGCGAGATCGTGAGCGCCATGTCGAGCTTGAGGCACCCCGCCAGCAGCACGGTGAGTCCGGCCAGCAGGGTGGCGCTTCGGATCCATCTGCGAGCGGTGCTCATCCCGGTGTCCTCCGTTCGGGTCTCTCGGCCGAGCCTAGCGGCCCGTCGCGGCATACTCACGCAGGCGGCCCGGTCTCCTTCCGGCGTGGATAGACTCGCAGGCCGATGCTCGCGACCCCGCTCACCGTCGGACACATCGAGGTGCTGGCACTGCTCGACGGCGTCCGCGATCTCCAGGGACAGATCACCGATTCCTTCCCCGACGTGCCGCCCGAAGCGCTCGAGTCGTTCCGCGACCGTGCGCCCGGCGTGTACGGAGAGGCAGGCGTCTGGCGACTGCATGTCCGAGCCTGGCTCGTCCGCCATCCCGGCGGGGTGGTGCTCGTGGACACCGGCGTCGGGCGCCAGGGAGCACCAGGTCCCGAGTGGTTCGGCGCGCCGGGCCGACTGCTCGACGCACTCCGCGAGGCGGGCACTCCTCCCGACTCGATCGACACGGTCGTGCTCAGCCACGTGCACGACGACCATCTCGGCGGCACGGTGGTCTTCGGCGAGGAGGACGGCGAGCCGGTGCCTGCCTTCCCCCGCGCCACCTACCTGCTGCAGCGGGCCGACCGCGAGTGGCAGACGGAGCTTGCTCGCGCCGACGACGAGGACCGGGTGATCGACTCGCTGCTGCTCCAGCCGCTCGAGCGGGCCGGGCAGCTCACGGTGCTCGATGGGGATCACGTGCTCGCCGACGGCGTCGAGATCCGCCACGCCCCCGGGCACACGCCGGGGCATCAGATCGTGCGCCTCCGTTCCCGTGGTGCACGGGCGATCATCAGCGCCGACGTGTTCAACCATCCGATCCAGATCCCGCATCCCGACTGGCCGTCGGGGACCGACACGATCCCCGCGCAAGCGGCCGCGACCCGTCGCGCCGTGCTCGCCGAGCTGCTCTCCCACCCCGGAACCACGATCGCCCCCACACATTTCGCCGAGGCGTACGGACGCGTCGGCGCGGGCGACGACGGCCTCGCGACCTGGCAGCCGGTCTGACCGGAGAGCGCGCGAAAAAACTTCGGAAACGGTTTTCCCTCCCCGCCAGGAGACCTCGGCCAGAAGTTGCTCGTTCGCACAACGCCTAGAGGTGACGGGCCTCCCGAGCCTCGCTAGGGTCGGCGGATCGATCCGACCTGGAGGGGGGAGTGATCGTATGAAGGGACCCAAGACCTTCACGATCGGCCTGCTACTCGCCGCCATGCTCCTGGCGGCAGTCCCGAGCGCTGCGCTCGCGGCATCGAACTCGAAAGAGATGCGACGCAAGCTGTTCTCGATCACCAACCAGTCCCGACGCAACAACGGGTTGCGCTCGCTCGACCTGAACTGGCGCCTGTCACGGGATGCGCTGCAACACTCGCGCCGCATGGCGCAGCGCGCATACCGTGTATCACACCTCGAACCTGTACCGGCTCGTCAGACGCTGGCATCCATCCGTCTGGGGTGAGAACGTCGGCATGGCGGGCACGGTGAGCCGTGTCCACCAGGCTCTTCATGAACAGCTCGGCGCACCGCAGCAACGTCCTGCGGACCGGGTACTCGAAGGTCGGCATCGGGGTGTTCCGCGGCGGCGGCCGTATCTGGGCCACCGTGATGTTCTACGGCGGCTGACCCTTCGCGCCGCGCGGTGATCGTCAGCCGATCAACGAACGGATCTGCCGCAACGCCACGGTGAGCTGGGCGAGATCGCCCATGCCGTCGACCGCAAGGCTCCGCATGAATCGCTGGAGCCGCGTGAACGCGTCGTCGCGCGTCTCCAGGAACTTCTCCACCGCTTCGTCGATCGGCAGGCCGCCGCACTCGTCGAGCACCGTCTCGGCGAGGCTGCGGCGAAGCGTGAAGAGATCGTCTTCCATCGACTGGAGCGCCCAGCGCTGCCAGCGGGAACCTCCGGGCATCGCCTCGACCTGCTTCTCGAGCCAGTCGAGCTGCAGGCGCTCGCCCAGCAGGAAGAACGCCCGGGCCACCTCGAGCACGGTGCGTCCGGTCGTGTGCGCGACCGTGATGATGTCGGGCCCGTGCACGAGCTCGGCCTGGAAGGCGTGCCGGCGCGCGATCGCCGCGGGCACGCCCTCTGCCTCGAGCCGTCGGGCGGAGTGCTCGTGCTCCTCGCGCCACGCCTCGGGTCCGATCTGGTCGATCACGCCCGAGAGCTCCTCGAACGACGTGCGCGCATCGTCGACCGCCTCGGCCAGATGCCTGCCGGTCGCGTGCACCAGGTACCACCGAGACGAGGTCTCGACCAGCCAGTCGACGCCGGTCATCAGCTCGTTCTGGATGCCTGGATCGATCAGGCCGTCGAGCGCCTCGACGTCGGCCCACCGCTGCACCGCGCCGGTCACGTCACGGGCGATCCGGAAGGCCCGGACGACCTCGGAGGGGCTCGCGCCCGTCTCGGTCACCATGCGCGAGACGAAGGTGATGCCCTGCGAGTTGACCACGTCGTTCGCGACGATCGTGGCGATGAGCTCGCGCCGGAGCGGATGCTGCTCGATCAGGCGCCCGAACCGCTCGACGATCTCGTCCGGGAAGTAGGCCCGCAGGTCCTGCGCCAGGTAGGGCGAGTCCGGGAGGTCGGAATCGGCCAACGCGGCGAAGATCGACCGCTTCGCGTACGCGAGGAGCACCGCGAGCTCCGGTCGCCTGAGCCCCTCGCCGGCTGCGCGCCGCTCGATCATCTCCTCGGAGGAGGGCAGGAACTCGACATCACGCTCGAGCTCGCCGTCACCGGCCTCGAGCTGCTGCATCAGATCCTCGTACGCCTCGACGCGCTGGGCGCTGACCTCGACCTCCTGGGAGAGGATCTGGGCCTGCTGATAGTTGTCGTAGAGCACGTGGGTGACCACGTCGTCGGCACACGCCTGCAGCAACTCGTTGCGCGCATCGAGCGTCAGCTCCCCGCGTTGCACGGCGAGACCCAGCAGGATCTTGATGTTCACCTCGTGGTCCGACGTGTCGACGCCCGCCGAGTTGTCGATGAAGTCGGTGTTGATGCGGCCGCCGGAGGCCGCATACTCGATCCGTCCCCGCTGGGTGAAGCCGAGGTTGCCTCCCTCGCCCACGACCCGGGCGCGGACCTGGTCGCCGTTGACCCGGACCGGGTCATTGGCCCGGTCGCCGACCTCCGTGTGCCCTTCATCAGTCGCCTTCACGTAGGTGCCGATGCCGCCGTTCCAGAGCAGGTCGATCGGTGCCTGCAACGCATGGCGGATCACCTCGGCTGGCGTCATGCTCGCCGGCACGTCGTCACCGATCCCCAGCGCCGTCCTGGCCTCGGGCGAGAGCGTGACGCTCTTCGCGCTGCGGTCGAGCACGTCGGCGCCCGGCGACATGAGGGTCCGGTCGTAGTCGGCCCACGTCGAGCCGGGCGTCGTGAACAGGCGCCGGCGCTCGGCGAACGACGTCGCGGGGTCGGGGTCTGGGTCGACGAAGACGTGGCGGTGGTCGAACGCGCAGACGAGCTTGATCTGCGGCGTGTAGAGCATGCCGTTGCCGAACACGTCACCGGACATGTCGCCGATGCCGACCACGGTGAAGGGCTCGGTCATGACGTCGATGCCGATCTCACGGAAGTGCCGCTTCACCGATTCCCACGCGCCACGGGCGGTGATACCGAGCACCTTGTGGTCGTATCCCTGCGAGCCACCGCTCGCGAACGCGTCCCCGAGCCAGAACCCGTAGTCGATGCTGACATCGTTCGCCGTGTCGCTGAACGTGGCGGTGCCCTTGTCGGCGGCGACCACGAGGTAGGGGTCATCGGCGTCGTGGATCCGCACGTGGTGCGGGTGCACGACGGTGCCGTCGACCAGGTTGTCGGTGATGTCGAGCATGCCGCGCATGAACGTCACGTACTGCGTCGACACCTCCGCCTTCAGCTCATCGATCGCCGCCGGGGTCCGGCGCAGGATGAACCCACCCTTGGATCCGTCCGGCACGATCACGGCGTTCTTGACCTTCTGCGCCTTCATCAGGCCCAGCACCTCGGTGCGGTAGTCCTCCTTGCGGTCGGACCACCGGATGCCACCTCGAGCGATCATGCCGCCGCGGAGATGGATCGCCTCCATGTGCGGCGAGTACACGAAGATCTCGAACAGCGGGTGCGGCTTCGGCATCTCGGGCACGCGTGCGGAGCGCAGCTTGAGGCTCAACGACGAGCGTCCGGGCACGTAGGCGTTCGTGCGCACGATGGCCTCGATCGTGCCGAGCAGGCTGCGCAGGATGTTGTCCTGGTCGAGCGAACTCACCTCACGCAGGTCGGCGTGGATCGATTGCCGGATCTCGTCGATCTCCTCCTCGGTCGCTCCCCGGGCGGGATCGAACTTCGCCTCGAACATGCGCACGAGCGCTGCCGAGATGTGCGCGTGTTCCGCCATCGCGTCGTTGCGGTACTCCTCGGTGTAGCGGGCGGACACACGCATCCGGTACTTGCGGAGCGCACGCAGGATCTGCACGTGGCGCCAGTCGAGGTCGGACAGCGTGACCAGTCGGTTCAGCGAGTCCGACTCCGTCTCGCCGCGCCAGACCGCCGAGATCGTGGCCGCGACGTTCTCGGCTTCCTTGCCCAGGTCGAGCACGGCGCCGCGCGAGTCCAACACCCCGAAGTCGTGGATGTAGGTCTTGCCCTCGCCGAGCACCTGCGTCGGGATCTCTTCGACCGCCCGCAGCCCCAGCGCCTCGAGGATCGGCATGAACGCCGACAGGTCGACCTTCCCGCCGGTCTTGTACAGCTTCACCCGCGTGAGCCGCTCGCCCTTGGTCTCGTTGCCGATGCCGACGAGGTAGCCGTCGGGGTTCGTCTCGAGCGCCTCGAGCGCGAGCACGTCGTCGACGATCAGCCCCCACTCGTCCGACGCCTTGTAGTAGCTCGGGAACCGCGGCGAGTACTTCTCGGCGAGGAGCGGGCCGCGCTCGGGTCCCACCCGCTCGGTCAGAGCGTCGCGCAGGTCGTCGTCCCAGCTGCGGGCGAGCCGCTCGACCTCGGCCTCCAGCTGCTCGTAGGGCACATCGGGGATGTGCGTGCCTGGAAGCACGTGCACCGTGAAGAAGATGCGGGCCGATTCGGTCTCACCGAGCGAGAGGTGGTAGTCGACCGTGGTCCCGTTGAACTGCTGCAGGAAGTACTGCTGCAAGCGCTTGCGCAGCGCCGCGTTGAACCGATCACGAGGCAGCGCGACCACGACGGAGACGCTGCGGCCGTAGAGGTCGCGGCGCACCAGCACGCGGATACCCCCGTGCTTCTCGAGCTGCAGCAGGCCCACCACCAGTCGGCGCAGCTCATCGGTCGAGGCCTGGAAGAGCTCATCCTTCGGGAAGGACTCGAAGAGCTCGACGGATTCCTTGTAGTCGTGGGATCCGGGGATCAGGTCCTCCGCCGCGAGGATCTGCTCGAGCTTGGCATGCAGCAGGGGCGTCTTCGCTGCCGGCTCCATGTACGCCTTCGAGGTGAAGAGCCCGATCAGCCTCGCCTCGCCCGTGATCACGCCCTCGGGGTTCACGACGCGCACGCCGATGTAGTCCATGCGGGCGCGCCGGTGGACCGAGGAGTACGAGTTCGTCTTCGAGAAGACGAGGAGGTCACCGCCCTCGATGCGGGCCCGCACGACCTCGTCGAGATCCGACAGCCGCGTGGCGTCGGCGAAGGCCGATCGTTGGACGTCGCTCAGGATGCCGAGCCCGCTGCCGGACACGGCGCGGATCGCGGCACGCTCCTCGCCGTCGACGTCGACCAGCTCGTACTCTCGATAGCCGAGCAGCACGAAGTTCAGCTGCGCGAGCCACTCGAGGAAGTCGATCGCCTCGCCCACCTCGTGCGGCGGGTAGCGGATCGCGGCGGTGCGGGCCAGCTCGATCATGTGACGGACCCGTTCCTGCATCGGCTCGAAATCGCGCACGACCAGGCGAACGTCGTGCAGGATCGCCGTGACCCGGCGTTCGAGGTCGTCGGCTTCCTCGGGCGCGAGCTGACGGTCGAGCTCGAAGTGCATCACCGACTCTCGATGGCTGGCGTCGCGCCCGGACATCACGCGCTCGATCCGACCCTGCTCGTCGCGGATCGTGCCGATCACGGGGTGCAGCAGTCGACGGACGCCGAGGCCCCTGGCGAGCAGCTCCTCCTGCACGGAGTCGACGAGGAAGGGCGAGTCGTCGGTATTCGTCTCGACGACCGACCCGGCGGTGTCGTACCCGTCGGATGCGAGGTCCGGATCGAAGACCCGCACCGCCGACGGGTGGGAGCCCCGGCTGTCGGCGAACACGAACGCCGAACGAACGAGCCCCGAGAGACCGTCGACGCCGGAAGCCGCGAGCTCCTCCGGTGATAGCCGGCGCAGGAACGCCTTCGCGAAGGCGAGGACGGCGTCACGGCGCTCGGGCTCCGCGCTCCGATCGATCGCCTCGAGCAGGGACTGCATCACGACGGGTGGCTCACCCGACGTGGGGACCGTCGCGATCTCGGAATGCGCGTCCACGAACGGCCATTCTCTCAGGTCGCTCCCACCCTGGCGACGGCTCCGACGTCCGAACCGCGACGCGTCGATGCGCCGTCTCGGACACCCGGTCAGGCCGTGGTCGAGACGAGGCGAGCGGCATGCTCCCCGTAGGAGTCGCGCACGATCGGCAGCAACCCGGTGATGTAGGCCCCGCCCACACACCCTCGGCACCACGCCGAGGCGTTGATCGCACGCGCCGTCACCTCGGCCGAGGCGCAGCGTCGCAGGCTCTCGACGATCGCTCCGTACCCGTAGGACTCCGCACCCAAGAGCAGGGTGTCTCGAGAGGCGTCGAGCCCTTGCCGGAGCGAGACGTAGTGCTTCACCCCGACCGTATTCATGTCGGACGCACCCGGCATGTCGCGCGTCGTGGCCAACGGATTGAACGCGGCCGAGGTCGACTCGGCGGTCTCCCACGTCACCACGATCAACAGGTTCTCCCCGCACGCCGGGGCATCCAGCCGCCCCAGGAACGCCCCTGCCCACCCCTCGTAGGAAACGGGCTCGCCGGGAGCGAGCCCGCTCGCACGGTCGTCGGACGGTGCCTCGTCGGCGGGAGGGGTGGGGCGGAGCGCACGCTCACGCGCTCGCACCAGCTCGGCGAGGTAGGCGCTCCAGGTATCGAGCTCCGCCTGCACGTGGCGCGCCCACGGGTCCGTGAGCGTGGCACGCAGATCGCGCCGGGCCCTGGCCAGCAGGAACGTCGGCTCGTGCGTCCTCGGCATCGTGCGGCGCAGGACGGGAACGGGCTCGGTCGTCGACCCACGCTCGGCGATCGCTTCGAGCCGCTCGACCCGGGTCGAGGCGCGGTCGATCCGCAGGTACCAGCGTTCGATCCGCTCGTACCATCGGTTCACGCGAGCCTGTGCGCGCTCGATCCGCGCGTCGAGGGTCGCGACGTCGCCCCCGCCGATCGACGGCGCGCCCGTGGCGACCGTCATGCCGGACGGCACGACGGTGAGCAGGAGCAGCACGATGACGACGACACGGCGAGACATGGACAGGCGAGGGTATCGGCGACAGGACCGTCCGCCTTGACCGCCGGTGCGAAGAGGGGTTCCTCGACGGCGCGACGGCCGGTACCATCCGCGGATGCCACCGGGCCGGGGCACCACCATCTCGTCGTACGGTGGATGCATGACCGAGACGATCGACAGGGGCGCCCAGCGGGCGCTGCAGGCCTGAGCCCACCATGGAATCCGGCACCCCGAATCCTCCGTATCCCGACAGCGTGACGGACCCCGACACGCCGGCCCGCCGCGACCGGCGTCTGGCGATCGGGATCGTCGTGTCGCGATCGGCGTGCTGATCGCATCGCTGCTCTGGTTCACACGGTCGCCGGGGCGCCCGACGGTCCCGATCGCCCTGCAGGCGACGGCGACGGCATGCGAGGAGCCCTGCGAGCGCTTCACGCCGAGCGTCACGCTGGAGTGGGCCCCGCCGGAGTCCGGCGCGAGCCCGGAGGGATACCGACTCCTCCGCGACGGCGCACCGCTCGAGGCCGCGCTCGACGGCAGCGAGCGCACGTTCGTCGACCGCGAGGTCATCCTCGGGCAGTCGGTACGTCTATCAGGTCGTCGCCGTGAGCGGCGAGGGCGACTCGCCCCCGACCACCGAGGAAGAGGCGGTGGTCCCGACGCCCCCCGACGATATGGCACAGCTCGCCGGCATCTACCGGGTGCGGCTGACCCTGCGTTCGGCTCGTTCGATCGGTGCCGCCTTCGGCATCGAGGATCCGAACCCCGGCGACCACGGCACGGACCGATGGTCCTTCGAGTCGACGTGCGACGACGACCAGGGGGGATGTCCCTCGACGTGGTCGGGACTCGAGGGTGAGATCGTGCCCGACGACGGTCGTTGGGTGGGCACGGTCGACGGCCTTCCGGCGCGGTGCGGTCGCGAGGGCAGCGCACCGGCGCCGATCGACGTCGACCTGGACGCGGTCGACGTGGGCGTCGTCGAGGGCGCGTGGGCGGTGACCGGCTTCAGAGGAACGGCGACGGTCTCCTTCCGATGCCCCGGGTTCCCTGCCGCATCGGCCACGGTCGAAGTCACGGGAAGGCTCTGACCTGAGCCCTTCAACCCGTGACGATCTCGTGCGAGTGACTGAGATGCACGACCGACCGGAGGGTCGCGGCGACCGAACAGTACTTCGACTCCGACAGCTCGATCGCCCGTGACGCCTTGCGGTCGTCGACCGTGCCCGTGAGGACGAAGTGCATGTGGATCGACCGGAAGATCCACGGTGGGTCTGGGTCCTGCTCGCTCGTGATGCGCACCTCGAGAGCCTGCAGGTCCTGTCGCTGCTTGCGCAGGATCACGACGACGTCGTAGACGGTGCAGGCCGCGAGCGAGATCGGCAACAGATCCGAGGGCTTCGATCCCGGCCCCTCGGGATCCTCACCGGTGAGGATCGGGTCGCCGTACGTGGCCTGCGACCGGAACGTCAGGCCCTCCCCGGTCCACTGCAGCGTCACCTCGCCCATCGAGCACCTCCCGTCAGACCCGATCGGGCCGGGCCAGGGGTCAAGGTTGCACAACTATCGGCCGAGTGTAGGGGCAGGACCGACACGGCTCGGCAAAGGAACTAGCTCGCTCGGGCCATTGAGTTTTCCGCCGCATGGCTGGCGGGTCTTCGTGAGACCATGCGGTACGCTCCCGCTCAGATGGGGGCCGAACAGAGGACAGCGAACGCATGAGTGCACGAGGCGTCCGCATCGTCGTCGGGGAGGGCCCGTCCACACGGAAGGGCCTGCTCCGCTTCGTCGTGGACGGGGAGGGATACGACGTCGTGGCCGAGGCATCCACGACGGCTGAACTCGCGCGTCTCATGGCGACCCACCGCCCCGACGTGGTGGTGCTCGACGACGGCATCGGCGCCACGGCCGTCGGCATGATCAACGAGATGTCCCCCAACACCAAGGTGGTGCTGGTGTGGCCGGGGGCGGTCATGCCGATCGGCGGCGCCGCGCGTGTCGAACCCGCGCGTGTGCTGCAGGATCTCGGCCCGACGATCGAGCGGCTCACGGGCCAAGCAGAGCGCGACGACGGCCGGGCGCGGGCCGGCGCTGATCGAGAGCGCGACGAGCGATCCCGACATGCTCAACGCGATGCTGCTCGGCGGCATGGCCACGTCCGGCGAGGCGATCATCGAGGATCGAGAGCCGGCGCCCGTCGTCATCCTGCCGCTCACACCGACGATCGATCACGACGAGTTGATCCTGAACGTGCCGGATGCCGAGCCCGACGACGAGCACGTGGGTGCGGGCGCAGCGGCCGGAGTTGTCGCGGGGGTGGCGGGCGCAGCGGCGCTCGCCGGTTCCGTGCCCGCCGCGGCCTCCGAGAGCGCCGGCTCGGGCGCGGCCGTCACGTCGATCGCCGCTCGTGGCGGCGCGGTGGGTGCGCAGAGCGCGCTGAACCGCCGGCTGGGGAACCTCGCACTGAGCGGCGCGGCGGTCGCGAGCGCGATCGTGTTGGCGCTCGCGCTCGGCGGCACCCGCGTGACGATCGATGGCATCGAAGGGCAGATGGCCCACGCCGCGCCATCAGCTCTCCGGACCCCGGATCCGAGGGCACCCCCGGTTCGGACGAGGAGCCAGGTGACGGTGAGAACGGAGACGGGAACGACGATCGCGGCGGCGAGGGCGGGAACGGCACGCTCGGCGGTGATCTCGGCAGGACAGGCTCCCCCAGCGTCACGCTCGGGGGCGACCCAACGCCCGAGCCTCCGGGACCGCCCGACGTCGGGATCGACCCCGGTGACATCGGCGCCGGCGGCGATGGCGACGGCGGGGGCGACGACGACGGTGGTGGAGGCGACGACGGTGGCGGTGGGGGCGGCGGCAGCGGCATCGACGACGGCGGCGGGGGCGACGACCACAGCGGCGGAGATGCCGGCGGTGAGGATCGCAGCGACGGTGCCGGCGGCGACCACGACAAGGGTGGCGGCAACGACGGCGACGGCGATGACCACGACAACGGTGGCGGCAACGACGGCGACGGCGATGACCACGACAACGGTGGCGGCAACGACGACCCCGACAACCCGGGCGGCGGCGGCGGCAACGGCGGCGGCGAGGGCGGCGAGGGCGGCGGCGACGAGGGCCACTGACCCGCACCCGGAGCGACCGGCTCGGTGACGATCCAGAACGCCGTCGGCACGATCCGCCGCATCTACGTGAGGCCGCCCGACCCTCAGGCCCTTGCCTCGTGGCGCGACTATCGCCTGGCGTGCCGCCCCCGACCCCGTGAAGGCCGCCGAGGAGCATGCCGCCCTCCGGGAAGCACTGGGTGCCGACGGCGCCGAGGTCGTGGTGGGCGAGACGGCCGTGCCCGGCGACCCCGACGCGATCTACGCGTACGACCCCACGTTGCCGACCGACCGAGGCGTCATCGCCCTTCGCCCCGGCAAGCCGGGTCGACGCGACGAACCGGCGGCGCTCACGGTCGACCTCACGGGCGCGGGCCTCGGCCTGCTCGGGACGCTCACGCCTCCGGCAACCGCTGAGGGCGGCGACATGTTCTGGCTCGACCACCGAACGTTGCTGGTTGGACGCGGCTACCGGACGAACGACGACGGCATCGAGCAGATCCGAACGTTCCTCGGTGACGGCATCGACGTGATCGCGTTCGACCTCCCGCATGCCCAGGGCCCCGACGCGTGCCTGCACCTGATGTCGTTCATCTCCCCGCTCGACCACGATCTCGCCGTGGTCTACCTCCCGATGATGCCGGTCCGACTGGTCGAGCTGCTTCGGGAGCGGGGCGTCGGGCTCGTCGAGGCGCCCGACGAGGAGTTCGACACGCAGGGCCCCAACGTGCTCGCACTCGCGCCGCGCGTGGCGCTGGCCCTGGAGGGCAACCCCGAGACGCGCCGCCGCATGGAAGCTGCGGGGGTGGACGTCCGAACGTTCGCCGGATCGGAGATCTCGCGCAAGGGCGACGGCGGGCCGACCTGCCTCACACGGCCTCTCGATCGCGACTGACGGCACGCCCCCGGCGGTCGCCGGTATGCTCCGGCGCGATGTACGAGTACTGGCTCCTGCTGCACATCGTGGCGGCCATCGTCTTCGCGGGCTGTCACGGCGTCTCGATGTTCGCCCTCTACCGGATCCGTGGACTGGGACTCGACCGGACCCGCATCGCGGACACGATCGCCTTCTCCGGCACCACCACGCGGCCGATGTACATCTCGCTCCTCGTGGTGATCGTCGCGGGGTTCGTCCTCGGGATCCAGGGGAAGTTCATGGGCTACTGGTGGATGTGGCTCGCGTTCGCCGTGCTGATCGTCACCACCGTGCTGATGACGCTGATCGCCAAGCCGTACTTCCAGCGGATCACGGCGGCGTGCGCGATCCGCCCGTCGGGGGTCCCCAGGGTGAGCGACGAAGAACTCCAGGAACTCGTCGCCGGGCCCAAGAGCAAGGCACACCTCATCACGGCGATCGGCGTGGTCGGTCTGGTGGTGATCGTCTACCTGATGGTCACGAAGCCCGGCTGGCCCTAGGTCAGGCAGGCGGAAGGGGACGTGCGGCCGGCCCGTTCACGACCTCGCCGCGAGGACCGAACCGAGATCCGTGGCAGGGACATTCGAAGACGTGGTCGGCCGTGCTCCACGCGACCGTGCACCCCATGTGCGTGCACCGCGCCGACATCAGATGCAGCTCACCCTGCTCGTCCATGAACGCGGCCAGTCGCTCTCCTGCCTGCACCAGGATGCCGCCTTCCCCCGGCTCGAGCTCCGAGGCGACCTGCGCGATCGTGCGGGCCACGAGCACGTCGCGGTCGGACAAGTCGACGACCTTCTCCGGAACCGGGTTCAGGAAGAAGCGCTTGGCCCCCGTCATGCCCTTGTTCCCGATCACGATGAGATCCGCCCCGACCTCACGGGCCACCGCGAGGATCTCCTCTGCCGGGTCGCCCTGACGCAGCACCACGTCGCAGTCGGCCTCTGCGCCGTACACCGCGACCGTGTCGTCGGTGACGAGGGTGCCCGTGGCGGGGTGCCCCACGAACACGAGGGTCACGGGGGCGCCGACCGAGGCGGCGAGGTCGAATCCCTTGCGCGCGGCTCGGTCGGCCGTCGCCGAACCATCGGTGGCGATCAGGATGCGGCGGTAGAGGCGCTCGCCGTCGCCACGCTCGACGTCCATCGCGATCAACAGATCGCGGGGCGCCCGATGCGAGAGCCGGTCGGCGGTCGGCCCGATCTCGGTCGACGCTGCGGCCCCCGCTCACGACCACCAACCCGACGTCACGCTCCTCGGCGAGGGCGACCAGCACGTCGGCCGGCGAGCGTCCTCCGTGCAGCTCACCCTTGACCTTCTTCACGCCCGCCTCCTGCGCCGCGGCGACGGCCTCGTCGAGCACCTGCTGCGCGCCCTCGGGTCGTTCCCACACGTAGGCGACGATCAACTCGGCCTTGCCGGCCTTCGCGAGCTCGGTGGCCACCCGACTGCTGGCCGCCGCACGGGCGGTGCCGTCGGTGCCGAACAGGATGCGCTTGTACGCCACGGGCGACCTCTCCTCGGGCCTCGCACGCTACCGCGCGCCCACCCTCGCCGACACCCGGTCCCGATCTCGCCGGGCCTGACGGCCGATGGCGATCCGGCGCGGCGTACTACGGTCGAGGTGGAGGAGGATCGCGATGACGACGCACGTGCCACCGACGACGCGGGCCGAGGTTCACCGGGCTGAGATGGAGTCACGAGAGCACCGGCCGACACCTCCGGGCAGACGGTGGGGCGGACGGCTCCCCGATCGAGTGCATCTGGGGCGTGGCCGGCGTCTGCGGGGCCGCATCACGATGCCGCGCATCTTCCGTCACGTGCGGCGCGGCGGCTGACGCAAGCACAGGAGTCCCGGTACTGACGTCGAGGCGACACGGTGGTCGGCCCGTATCCTTCGGGCATGTACCGGTTCTGGGTGTTCGTGCATCTCGTGGGCGTCGCGGGCTTCCTCGTGACGCACGGGGTCTCGATGTGGGCCCTCTTCGCCGTGCGCGCCGTCGACGGGGACCGTGACCGCATCCTCGACTGGTGCGAGACGTCGAAGCGCACCACGATGCCGATGTACATCTCGTTCGGCCTGCTGCTGCTCGGGGGTGTCGCCGCGGGCATCGACGGGGCGCTCTTCGCCGACTGGTGGCTGTTGGGCTCGCTGCTCCTGCTCCTCGTGCTGACGGCCCTGATGTCCGTGGTCGCGACCCCGCACATGAAGCGCCTCCGCGAAGGGTGCACCCGGTGGGCGGACGGCACCTACACGATGTCGGACGACGAGCTCCGGGCTGCTCTCGAGGGACCCGCGACCACGATCACGGTGGCGAGCGGATCGGTCGGCCTGCTCGTGATCCTGTACCTGATGGTGTTCAAGCCCGGCGCGTGACGCGTGAAGCGGGCCAAGCGGATCCGCGCGGTGTCGGTAGCCTGGTCGTCGTGAGCGATCGCGTCGTCAACTTCGGCTCGGGGCCGGCGAGGCTCCCGTTGCCGGTGCTCGAGCAGGCGCAGCGCGACCTGATCTCGCTCCCGCACGTCGGTATCTCGCCGCTCGAGATCTCCCATCGCAGCGCCTGGTTCCGCGGCGTGCTCGACGAGGTCACGGCGAACCTCCGCTCGCTGCTCGGTGTGCCGCCGACCCACCGCATCGTCTTCTGCCAGGGAGGAGCCACCCAGCAGTTCTCGATGGTGGCGATGAACCTGCTCCGCGGCTCCGGCCGTGCCGCCGAGTACGTCGTCACCGGTTCCTGGGGCACGAAGGCGGTCCGCGAGGCCGAGCGGGAGGGGACGGTCCGGGTCGCGTGGAGCGGTGCGGAGGGTGGGTTCGTCCGGGTGCCGAGCGATGACGGATGGACCTCCTCACCCGATGCCGCGTACCTGCACGTGACGACGAACGAGACGATCGAGGGGGTCGAGTGGCCGACCCCGCCCGCGCCGGCGCCCGAGGTGCCCCTCGTGGCCGACGCGTCGTCGGATCTGCTGTCACGCCCGATCGACGTGGGTGGCTTCGGCCTGCTCTACGCGGGAGCCCAGAAGAACGCCGGCCCGGCGGGCGTCACGATCGCGATCGTGCGTGAGGACCTCCTCGAGCGCGTGCCCGACGACCTGCCGACGATGCTCGACTACCGGACGTTCGTCGAGCACGACTCCCTGTACAACACGCCGCCGGTGTTCGCGATCTACGTGGTGATGCTCGTGACCCGCTGGCTCCGCGACGAGGTCGGCGGCCTCGAGGAACAGGGGCGGCGCAATCGCGCGAAGGCTGCGGTCCTGTACGAGGCGATCGACGCGAGCGAGGGGTTCTACCGGGGGCACGCGGACCCGGACTCGCGGTCGCTGATGAACGTCACGTTCCGCCTGCCGAGCGATGAGCTCGACGCCCGCTTCGTGACCGAGGCCGCCGCGCGCGGACTCGCGGAGCTCAGAGGGCACCGCAGCCTCGGCGGCATCAGGGCCAGCATCTACAACGCGATGCCGGTCGACGACGTCGAGAGGCTCGCGACGTTCATGGACGACTTCGCCGCGAGGACCCGCTAGTCTTATCTGGACTACTGTGCGTCGATCGGCTCTCGGGGCCTTCGTCACTCCTCGACGAGCGCGATGTCGAACTCCGTGCCCTCGGGATCGGAGAGCGTGCGCCACGTGAACGGCTCGAGCTGGCGCTCTTCCCCGTCCCACGACCCGCCGAGCTCGATCACGCGCCGCGTGGCAGCCTCGAGGTCGTTCACGCCGAGATCGAGATGGACGCGCGACTTCGCGCGCTTCGGCTCCGGGACCCGCTGGATGCACACCACCGGAAGGTCGTCACGGCCCTTCAGGAAGATGAACCGGCCCTCGTCGAACTCACCGTCGACCTCGGTGCCCAGCACCGCCGACCAGAACGAGGCGGCCTTCGCGGCGTCGACGGCGTCGATCGTGACGAAGAGGAAGCTCGCGTCGGCCACGTCAACCTCCCACCAGCTCGTCGGCCATCTCCGCGTACACCTCGGTATGACGGTCGACGTCGTCGGCCGTGGTCGCCGGCGACATCAGCGCCATGTTGTGGAACGGCGTCATCAGGATGCCCCGGTTCAGCAGGTAGAGATGGATGTAGGGGTCCACGTCCTCGTCCTGTCCGGCCGCCGCCTCCGCGCCGTTGCGGGCGACGTCGGGCCGGAACAGGTACTCGACGCGACAGCCCAGCCGCACCACGTGCCAGGGCAGCTCACGCGACTCGATCACGCCTCGGACGCCTTGTTCGAACCGCTCCCCCAGCGCGATCATGCGCTCGA
Source organism: uncultured Actinomycetes bacterium (assembly GCA_963825685.1). Taxonomy (GTDB): domain Bacteria; phylum Actinomycetota; class UBA4738; order UBA4738; family HRBIN12; genus JAOUEA01. Next base: position 129,441 of record CAWGUD010000018.1, read on the forward strand.
ACGCCTCGTCGGTCATGACCTGGCCGAGGGTGGCTCGCATCGCCGCGAGCGACAGGGCGTTGCCGGCCAAGGTGCCGCCCACGCCGCCCACGTCGGCGTTCTTCCAGTCGGTGTGCTCGTAGACGAGGTCGCTGACCCGTTGGGTCATGCCGTAGGCACCGCTCGCGATCCCGGCGCCGAGCGTCTTCCCGATCGTGACGAAGTCCGGATCGAGGCCCCACGCCTTCGTGCAACCGCCCGGGCCCGCGCTGATCGTGTGCGTCTCGTCGATCACGAGCAAGGTGCCGTACTTCGTGCACAGCTCGCGCACGGCCTCGTGGTAGCCGGGGTCGGGCAGCACGATGCCGATGTTCGTGAGGGCGGGCTCGAACAGACACGCCGCCACGTCACCGTGCGCGAGCGCCGCCTCGAGTCCCTCGAGATCGTTGATCTCGACCACTCGCGTGGTCTCGTCGAGAGGCACGGGCTTGCCGATGTTCCCCTCGCGGGCCACGGTGCGTCCGTCGGTGAGGGTCGCGAACGTCTCGTCGACCGACCCGTGGTAGCACCAGTTGTGCACCACGATCTTCGGACGCTTCGTGATCTCGCGGGCCCACCTGATCACGAAGCGGTTCGCGTCGGTGGCGGTCACCGTGAACTGCCAGTACGGGACGCCGAACCGTCGCGCCATCTCCGTGCCGACCCACGTGGCGTCCTCGGTCGGCAGCATCAACGTGATGCCCTTGCCCGCCTGCTCGGCGATCGCGTCGACCGCGACCTTGGGCGAGTGCCCGGCCATGCCGCCCGTGTCGCCCGAGGCAGAGGTCCACGAACTCGTTCCCGTCGACGTCCCAGAAGTGCGCGCCTTCGGCGCGGTCGACGAAGACCGGATGGTCCCCGGGCCATCGCGTCATCCAGTTCATCGGCACGCCGAACAGCAGCGACCCTTTGGCCTCCTCGGAGAGCTGTCCACTGCGGACATGCCGCTCCCGGAACGTCGCGCGCTCGCGCTCCATCAGCTCGGCCACCCGAGCCCGGTCGATGGTCTTCACGTCGGTTCCCCCTCGGATCGTCGCCTGATGCCGGTTCGTGGCCGGAGTCTAGTCGTGCGCCTCACGGTGATGCGTCGTCCCCGATAGCCTGACGTCCATGGCATGGCCGGTGATACGCGCGTCGGGGGGACCTCGCGAGCGAGGCCGCGCCTACGGCGAGGGCGCACGCGAGCGCGTGCACCGTTCGATCGATCTCTACGCCGCGGTCTTCCGCCACTACACGGGGCTGGGGTGGGCCGAGGTCTGCGACCGAGCCGGCGCGTTCGCCGAGTGGTTCGACGACACCGACGTGCAACTCCTGCCCGAGATCGAGGGGATCGCCGAGGGTGCCGGCGTCGATGCCGAGGACGTGCTCGCCCTCAACGTTCGCACCGAGGTGATGTTCGGCCTCGACGCTCGCGCGGCACGCTCCGCCGCCAAGGAGTGCACGGCGATCGGCGCGGGGCCACCGGCCACCGCCGGCGGACGTGTGTTCGTCGCGCAGACCTGGGACTGGAAGCCCGGAGCCCGCGAGACGTGCGTGCTCCTGGCGATGCGGCCGGCGGGACGCCCCGGCTTCGTGACGCTCGTGGAGGCCGGCCTGCTCGCGAAGACCGGCATGAACGACGCCGGGATCGGACTCGCGACGAACGCGTCTGACCTCGAGCAAAGACCGAGGGACCCCTGGCGTGCCGTACCACGCGATCCTGCGCCGGGTGCTCACCAGCGCCTCGCACGAGGAAGCCGTCACGGAGGTCACCGCGCGCAGCGCGCGTCGTCGGCGAACTACCTGATCGGCTCGCGCACCGGACAGCTCACGGACCTCGAGGTGGCGCCCGGAGGTCCCGACGCGGTGTGGCGCGTCGACGGCGGCACGATCTGCCACGCGAACCACTTCGTGCGGCCCGACCGTTCCTTCAAGGACCTCGCACTGCTCGACGGCCGAGAGTCGCCCCTGCGACAGGCCTCGGCCGAGAGGAGCGTCGGCACCGGCCCGATCGGCACGCGGGAGATCGAGTCCGCGCTCCGAGCCCACGCCGGCTCCCCTCAGGGTGAGGGTTCGGTCTGCGCCCACGGCGACCCCTCGGAGCCTCCCGAGGCCGACTACGTCACCGTGGCCGGGATCGTCGTGGACGTCACCACCGGCACGCTCCACCTCACGCACGGCAATCCTTGCACCGCACCGTTCACCACGCTCGATCTCACGGTCGCTCCTCGGCTGAGCGGGACGTCGACGTCATCCGCGCCGGGGGTCAGGTCTGCGCCGACGCAACCGATAACCCGAAGGATGTCTCGCAACGCGTGGTTCTTCGTCGCCCCCGTGGCCGGGGTCGCCGCCGCGTGTCCGGTGGCGTGCCATGGCAACTCGGCGTGGCCGTGGGTGGACTCGTGCCGGTCGCGATCCTGCTCGGGGTCCATCGAGCACGAACCGCGACACAGGATCGCCTGGCTCTTGCTGGCGTTGGGGGTCGTGCTGCTCGCGATACCCGCCCTGATCGACCGGCTCCTCGTCTGGACCGGCGGGTCCGACGCCCTCCCGAACGCGACGGCGTGGCTCGCGCTCGGCGCACCGGTCGCCCTCCTCACCGCGTCGACCGTGATCGTGCGGGCACGATGCGGGGGTTCCGACCGTACGGCGGCGATCGACGCCTTCACGGTCGCCGTCGGCATCGGCACGATCGCGTGGGTCGCCGTGCTGCAGCCGACCCTGACCGCGAGCACCGGGCTCGACCTCGACACCCGCATCATCTACCTCGACTGGAGGGATCCTCGACGTCTGTCTGGTGGGCGTCGCCGTCCGGCTCGCCATCACGCCGCGACCGAGGAGCGCCTCGCTGTGGGCGCTCGTAGGCGCGCTGCTCGCCGTCGCGATCGCCCATGCCGGCTCGATGGTGCTCCGCACGGGCGTGACGATGACCTCGCTCGACGCCGAGCAGGTGATGCTCTTCGGCACCGTGACGGCCGCCCTCCTGATCGGGCTCGCCGCCGTCCACCCCACGATGGCGTCGCTGACGGAGCCGTCGAGCGACGAGCGGCCCCTCGGGTTGCTTCGGCTCGCCCTGCTGTCGGCCGCATCGCTCATCGCGCCGGCGATGATCGCGCTGCAGCTGCTGCCCGGCGAGACCGGCGAAGGCGTCGGGGTGCTCGTCGACGCCACGATCGTGATGTTCCTGCTCGTCGTGGCCCGTATGTGGGGCCTGGCCAGAGCCCAGGAGGGGTCCGCGGTCAGGGAGAAGGCGCTCCGCGAGGCGGGCGCCAAGCTCGCGACTGCGACGAGCCAGGACGGCATCCATCGTGCCGCGATCGACGCGGTCGCGGCGCTGGCGGGGTCCGACGCCGCCGTGCGGATGTGTGACTCGCCGCAACGGCCCGGGCGGTTCGTGGTGATGGCCTCTGCGGGTGCCGGCGATGCGAAGGGCGCCCGCTTCACGTTGACCCTGTTCCCGGTCTGGAAGCGCGAGCAGCTGCAGGCGAACACGGCCTTCGTCGTCCAGACGCACGAGAGCACCCTCGTCTCCGACCTCTACCTCGCGCGGATCGAGCAGGGCTCCGTCTTCACGGCTCCCCTGTTCGTCCAGGACGAGCTGCGAGGGCTGATGGTCGTCGCGACCCCCGACGAGATGGACCGGTCCCTCACCGACTCGCTGACCGCGCTGAGCACCCAGGTCGCGCTCGCGCTGGAGTCGGCCGCCCTCACCCGGAACCTGCTCCAGCAGCAGAGCGAGGCGAGGTTCGCGTCGCTCGTGAGCAACTCGTCCGACGTCGTCTGCGTGGTCAATCGCGACACCACGATCAGCTACGTCAGCCCCGCGGTCGCACGCATGCTCGGCTACGACCCGGAGGCATTGGAGGGCAGCAGGTTCGCCGAGCTGGTGCACCCCGACGACGTGCCGAAGGCCCTGCACGCCATGGAACCGCACGACGAGGAGACGCGGGATTCGGCGCTGGTCGAGCTTCGGGTGCGACACAACCGCGGTGAGCATCTGCACACCGAGACGCTGATCTCCGATCAGTCCCACGACCCCAACGTCGGGGGCATCGTGCTGAACGTCCGAGACGTGACGGAGCGCAAGCGCTTCGAGGAGCAACTGGAGCATCAGGCGTTCCACGACTCCGTCACCACGCTGGCGAACCGGGCCCTGTTCCACGACCGTGTCTCGCACGCCCTCGAGCGTCAGTCTCGCGACCACGAGCCCATCTCGGTGCTGTTCATGGATCTCGACGACTTCAAGACGATCAACGACTCGCTCGGCCACGCCGCGGGAGACCAGCTGCTCCTCGAGGTCGGCGAGCGGCTTCGCAAGTGCCTGCGGGCGGCCGACACCGCGGCACGGCTCGGAGGCGACGAGTTCGCCGTGCTCCTCGAGGACGGCGAGGAGGGCGTGACGGCTGCCGACGTCGCCGAGCGCATCATGGCGATGCTCGAGGACCCGTTCACCCTCGAGGGCAAGGAGGTGTTCGTGCGTTCGTCGGTGGGCATCGCGACCGCCGACGGCGACCGCGGGGGCGACGTCGAAGAGCTGCTCCGCAACGCCGACGTCGCGATGTACATGGCGAAGGAACGAGGGAAGGGCCGCTACCAGGTCTTCGAGCCGGCGATGCACGACACTGCCCTGAAGCGACTGGAGCTCAAGGCCGACCTGCAGCGCGCGATCGAGCACGAGGAGTACCGGCTGCACTACCAGCCGGTGATCGAGCTCGAGAGTGGACGCATCGCGGGGGTCGAGGCTCTGATCCGATGGATCCACCCTGTCCGCGGGATGGTCCCGCCGCTCGAGTTCATCCCGCTCGCCGAGGAGACCGGGCTGATCGTGCCGATCGGCCGATGGGTCATGCGCGAGGCATGCCGTCGTGCCGTCGAGCTCCAGGAGCGGTTCCCGAGCGATCCGCCCCTGCACATGGCCGTCAACCTCTCGGTCCGGCAGATCGCGCGCCCCGAACTCGTCGACGAGGTGCGTGAGATCCTCGTCGACACGGGGCTCGATCCCCGATCGCTGATCCTGGAGATCACCGAGAGCGTGATGATGCAGGACATGGAGCTCTCGATCGAGCGGCTCGGCGACCTGAAGCGGCTCGGCGTGCAGCTCGCCGTCGACGACTTCGGCACCGGGTACTCGTCGCTCAACTACATCCGGCGGTTCCCGGTCGATATCCTCAAGGTGGACAAGTCCTTCATCGACGGCGTGAACGACGGAGGCGAGGCCTCGGCGCTCACCGAGGCCGTGATCAAGCTCGCGGGCATCCTGAACCTCAGGCCGGTGGCCGAAGGCATCGAGCGGGCCGATCAGCTGCAGCGGCTCCTGGAGCTCCGGTGCGAGATGGGCCAGGGCTTCTACTTCGCGAAGCCGCTGCCCCCCGAGGAGCTCGCAACGCTGCTCGAGGAACGGATGGCGATGCACGGCGAGGCCGAGGCGCTCGCGCGGGGCCGGCAGCTCTGATCGCGCGAGCCTGCATGGCGTCGGCGCCTCGACCCCGTACCCTGGACCGGCCGATGCGTGCCCGACGGTTCCTGTTCGCCATCTGCCTGGGTGTGGTGGCTGCCCTGTTCGTGCAGTCGCCGGCGGTCGCCGCGCCCCCGCGCTGGGTGCAGCGGGTCGACGCCCTCGTCGGTGACCTGCCGATCTCGGTGGCGATCTCGCTCGACGGAGACCCGCTCTACGGGCACCAGGATTGGGTTCGCCGGCCACCTGCCTCCAACGAGAAGCTCCTGCTGTCGATGGCGCTGCTGAAGCGCATCGGAGGCGACACGACGATCCCCACCCGGCTGTTCGCCACCGAGCGCGTGGGGGCCGACGACGTGCTCGACGGGAATCTGTGGATCGTCGGCCACGGCGACCCGGAGATCGACGCCCACGACATGGCCGATCTCGCGAGATCCCTCGTCGACGCCGGCGTCGACCGGGTCCGCGGGCGCGTCTTCGGGGCGACGGGTCCGTTCGCGCGCGACTGGTGGGCACCCGGCTGGCGCGACTACTTCCCCGACGTGTACATCGCTCTGCCGACGGCGCTGACGTACCGGTTCAACGAGGGCGCGGGCGGCCGCCACCTCCGCGACCCGGAGCGCCTCGCCGCGAAGGCCCTGACGAAGAAGCTCGAGGCACGCGGTATCGAGGTCACCGGCACGCCGGGCCTCGGCTCGCCGCCGCCCGGGCTGGTGGCGATGGCCACGGTGCGCAGCGACCCGCTCGCCACGATCATGCGTCGGATGAACCTCGTCTCGAGCAACTTCCGCGCCGAGGTGCTCGGTAAGCTCCTCGGTGCGAAGCGACTCGGGTCACCCGGCACGATCGCGAAGGGCGCCCGGGTGATCGAGGGCTTCGCCGACGCCCAGGGCGTGCGGGTGGAGGCGCACGACGGCTCCGGCTTGTCCTATGACAACCGCGTGAGCGCCGATGGCGTCGTCGAGATGCTGCAGGTCGCCGAGCAGGCGCCGTGGGGCGACGTGCTGCGAGGAACGTTGCCGGCCGGCGGCGAGGGAACCCTGCGAGGACCGCCTGAAGACGGTCACGGTGCGCGCGAAGACCGGCACGCTGATCGAGGTCTCGGCGCTCTCGGGGTGGGTCTGGCTCGAGCGGGAAGACGCCTGGGCCGCGTTCTCGATCCTGTCGAGCGGCATGAACACCGATCAGGCCAAGTCGATCGAGAACAGGATCGTGCGCGTGGTCGCCGCCAACGCCGCCGCTCGCTGACCGGTCCTGCGAGCGGTGCCCAGAACGCCGTGTCGTCTCGACCTCCCTGAACGAACCACGAGTGTTCGATGCACCGACAGTAGGGGCGGGAAGATGCAGAGGATGGTCGGCTGGATCACGGGCGTGTCGGTCACGCTGGTGGCGGCCGGGTCACTGAGTCTCGGGATCGCGGACGCCGACGGCTCCCAACACGACGATCAGCTCATCGGGGACGCCGCGAGGCACGGTCTCGCCCGCGATCGTGAAGGGGGCCGGGGCCGGCTCCGACGTGACGATCGGTCGGGCGACGACCCCGAGCGGCCCGAGCGACGCTCGTCGACGGCCAGTTCGAGGTGATCTTCCCGATCACCGGGCGTGATTGCGCTTACGTCGCCGACGATCGGGAAGACGGTCGTGGGCGACGGCGCCAAGCCCGGCTTCATCCCGAGCCGTCGGACGAACCGGCGAGGAGATCGCGGCGCACATCACCACCCACGACAAGCGAGGCAGGGGAGCCGACTCGCCCCTTCCACCTCGAGGTGTCGTGTTCTCGAGCGCCTGTCCGAGATTCACCGATCCACCGCCAGAGCGATGCGGCTCGGGCGTCGCCCGGGCCCGCCTCTCACGCCTCCGGCGCGCGTGGATGCAGCAGGCCGTACGTGTACCCGTCGACCAGCGCTTCCCACGAGGCCTCGATGATGTTCTCGCTCACGCCGACCGTGGTCCACTCGCGCTCACCGTTCGACAGGTCGATCAGCACCCGCACGACGGCCCCGGTGCCGTGGGTGCCGGAGAGCACCCGCACGCGGAAGTCCTCGAGCCCCATCTGGTCGAGTGCGGGGTAGTCGTTCGTGAGCGCCTTGCGGAGCGCGGTGTCGAGCGCGCCCACCGGCCCCTGACCCTCGGCCGACTCGATGTGGCGCGTGCCCTGCGTGCGGACCTTCACGGTCGCCTCGGCGAGCGGCGGCTCGTCGTCGCCGACACGTTCCTCGACGTGGACGCGGTAGCTCTCGATCTCGAAGAACGGCTGGGACCATCCGCCGGCCCGACGCATCAACATCTCGAGGGAGGCCTCCGCCACGTCGAACGCGTACCCGCGCGACTCGCGTTCCTTGATCTGCTCGACGATCGTGGGGATCGCGGCATCGTCGAGCTCGAGCCCGAGCTCGTCGGCCTTCATGCGGATCGTGGCGCCGCCGCCGTAGTCCGACGCCACGATGCCCCGGCGGTTCCCCACGGTCTCGGGCGGCACGTGCTCGTAGGCCCGCGAGACCCGCGCGACCCCGCTCGTGTGCAAGCCGGCCTTGTGCGTGAACGCGTAGCGCCCCGTGTACGGCTGGCGGGAATCCGGCGCGAGGTTCGCGATGTCCGCGACGTAGTGCGCGAGCTCGGTGAGGTGCTCGACCGCCCCCTCGGGCAGCGCGTCGGCGACGCCCATCTTCAGCACGAGGTCGGCGGTGAGCGGGATCAGGTCGGCGTTGCCGGTGCGCTCCCCGTAGCCGTTGATCGTGCCCTGCACCTGGTGCACGCCGGCATCGACCGCGACCAGGGAGTTCGCGACCGCGCAGCCGGCGTCGTTGTGCACGTGGATGCCGAGCGGCACGCTCGCCTGGGTCTTCACGTCCTCGACCACGCGCGCCACGTCGAACGGCAGCATGCCCCCGTTCGTGTCGCAGAGCACGAGCCGCTCGGCGCCGGCTTCCTCGGCCGCGGCGAGCACCGCCATCGCGAACGTCGCGTCGCTGCGGTGGCCGTCGAAGAAGTGCTCGGCGTCGAAGAACACCCGCCGACCCTGGGCGCGCAGGAACTCGACCGAGTCGCGGACCATCGCGACGCCTTCGTCGAGATCGGTGCGCAGCGCCTCGGTGACGTGCAGGTCCCACGCCTTCCCCACGAGGCAGACGACTTCGGTGCCGGCGCCGAGCAGGTCCCGCAGCACCTGGGAGTCCTCCGCCCGCTCCCCCGCCCGCCGCGTCATGCCGAACGCGGTGAGCGTGCTCGTCTTGAGCGTCTCCTTCGTGGCCAGCTGGAAGAACTCCGTGTCGCGGGGATTCGCGCCGGGCCAGCCGCCTTCCACGAACGGGAAGCCGACCTGGTCGAGCTTGTGCAGGATGCGGAGCCGGTCCTCGACCGTGTACGAGAGGTCGGCCTGCTGCGCACCGTCGCGCAGCGTCGTGTCGTAGAGCTCGACCCGGGGACCGGGATCGCTCACGATGATCGCTCCCTCGACCACGAGGTCGCCGACCTGCGTCGTCGTGTAGCCCATCTCGCCGGCCCGCATCGACTTCATCTGCTGGGTCGCGGCGCGGATGCCCCTGTCGACCCGGCCGGCCGCCTCGGCCTCGCCGAGCTGGCGCAGCAGCATCTCGAGGGCGCCGATCGCCGCGAGCGGGTTGATCGTGCCCTTGCCGGTCTCGCTCGGCGCCGTGCCGCCGATCGGCTCGAACATCGACACGCCCTGCGGGTTGATGTTGCCGCCGGCGGCGATGCCCATGCCGCCCTGGATCATCGCGCCGAGGTCCGTGATGATGTCGCCGAACATGTTGTCGGTGACGATCACGTCGAACCGGCCGGGCCAGTCCAGGAAGTAGATGCAGGCCGCGTCGACGTGCACGTAGTCGGTCTCGACCTCGGGGAACTCGGCCGCGAGCTCGTCGACCACCCGCTGGTAGAGGTCGCCCGCGAACGTCAGCACGTTCGTCTTGTGCACGAGGGTGAGCTTCCTGCGTCGATGCGGCTGCATCGCGAGCTCGAACGCGTAGCGCACGATGCGCTCCACGCCGTGGCGGGTGTTGATCGACTCCTGCACCGCCACCTCGTGCTCGGTGCCCTTGCGATGGAACCCACCGGCGCCGCTGTAGAGGCCCTCGGAGTTCTCGCGCACCACGACCATGTTCACGTCGTCCTCGGTGTGGCTCGGCACGAGCGTCTGCACACCGGGATAGCGCACGACGGGCCGAAGGTTCACGTACTGGTCCAGGCCGAACCGCGCCTTCAGCAGCAGGTCGCGTTCCAGCACCCCCGGCTTGACGCGTGGGTCGCCGACCGCGCCGAGGAAGATCGCGTCGAGCCCGCGCAGCCGCTCGAGCTCGTCGTCGGGGAGCGTGTCGCCCGTGCGCAGGTAGCGGTCGGCGCCGAGATCGAACTCGACCAGGTCGAACGACGCGTCGCCGCGCACGGCATCGAGCACCTTGAGGCCTTCGCCGACGACCTCAGGCCCCGTGCCGTCGCCCCGGATCACTCCGACGCGATAGGAACCCGTCACGGGGTCTCCTCGTTCGTGGCCCGCTGCACGTTCGTGACGTGCACCGCGCGGTTGACGGCCGCGAGGTACGCCCGGGCGCTCGCCTCCACCACGTCGGTCGCGACACCGCGACCCGTGACCCGGCGTCCGTCGACGTCGATCTGCACGACGACGTCACCTAACGCGTCGGTCCCCTCGGTGACGCTCGAGACGTGGAAGTTCACGAGTCGGCCGTCGACGCCGGCGGCCTGCTGGATCGCTCCCATCGCGGAGTCGATCAGACCGTCGCCCGTCGCGGTTCGCTCGATCACCTCCTCGCCCCGTCGCAGGCGCACCGTGACGCTGGGCTCTCGGTCGGTGCCGCCGTCCATCCGCAGCGACTCCATCACGAGCACGTCCTCGTCGGTCGCGCCGAGCTCCTCGGCCACGATCGCGGAGAGGTCCTGGTCGGTGATCTGCACCTTGCGGTCGGCGAGGTCCTTGAAGCGGGCGAACGCCCGATTCAGGTGGTCGTCGTCGATCCTGATGCCGATCTTGTCGAGCGCATCGACGAACGCGTGCCGGCCTGAGTGCTTGCCCAACACGAGCGCGTTGCCCTCGAGCCCGATCTCGACCGGGTCCATGATCTCGTAGGTGGCACGGTTGCTCAGCACGCCGTGCTGGTGGATGCCGCTCTCGTGCGCGAACGCGCTCGAGCCCACGACCGCCTTGTTGCGCTGCACGGTGTAGCCGGTCGTCATCGCGACCAGGCGCGACGTGCGCACGATCTCCTTGATGTTCAGGGCGTGCTGCTTGCCGAGCGCCTGGCTGCGTGTGCGCACGACCATCGCGATCTCCTCGAGCGAGCAGTTCCCGGCGCGCTCGCCGATGCCGTTCACCGCCACCTCGACCTGACCGGCGCCGTGCTCGATGCCGGCGAGCGAGTTCGCGACCGCGAGCCCGAGGTCGTTGTGGCAGTGCGTCGAGATCACGACGTCGTCGGGCGTCTGGTCGCGCACGACGCGGATCAGCTCGCCGAACTCGGTCGGCGTCGCGTAGCCGACCGTGTCGGGCACGTTGATCGTGGTCGCCCCGCACTCGACCGCGAGCCGATAGCACTCGAGCAGGAACTCGAGCGGCGTGCGCGTCGCATCCTGCGCGGAGAACTCGACGTCGTCGGTGTAGCTCTTCGCCAGGGAGACGTTCTCGCGGATCGCGTCGAGCACCTGCTGGTGGCTCATCCTCAGCATCGACTCACGCTGCACGTCGCTCGTGGAGATGAACGTGTGGATGCGCCAGCGGTCGGCGCCTTTGAGCGCCTCGGCCGCGCGCTCGATGTCGCCGGTCGCGGTGCGCGCGAGCGCCGCGATCACCGGGCCCTTCACGGTCGAGGCGATCTCGGCGACCGCATCGAACTCGCCGGGCGAGCTGATCGGGAAGCCGGCCTCGAGGATGTCGACGTTCAGCCGGGCGAGCTGCTCGGCGATCTCGACCTTCTCGGCCTTCGTGAGCGCGATGCCGGGAGCTTGCTCCCCGTCGCGCAGGGTGGTGTCGAAGATCCGGACGTGCTCGCCCGCTACGCTGCCGGTGGATACGTTGCCTGGGGATACGTTGCCGTTGCTGTCGCTCATGACGGTGGCACCTTCTGCTCGCTCTCCAACCAGGGCATCATCTGGCGCAGCTGCCGCCCCACCTGCTCGAGCTGGGACGTCTGCGCCTGACCCCTAAGTCGCAAGAACTCCTCGAAGCCGCCGTCGGCTTCCGCGATCCACTTCCGGGCGAACGTGCCGTCCTGGATCTCGGCGAGCACCTGGCGCATCTGGTCGCGAGCGTGCTCGTCGATCACGCGCTTGCCGCTCTGGTAGTCGCCCCACTCGGCGGTGTCGCTCACCGAGTAGCGCATCCACGACAGACCGCCCTCGTAGATCAGGTCGATGATCAGCTTCAGCTCGTGCAGGCACTCGAAGTACGCGATCTCGGGCTGGTAGCCGGCCTCGACCAGCGTCTCGAACCCGTTGCGGATCAGCTCGCTGACGCCGCCGCACAGCACGGTCTGCTCGCCGAACAGGTCGGTCTCGGTCTCTTCCTTGAAGGTGGTCTCGATGATGCCGGGCTTCGCGCAGCCGATCGCCGCGCCGTAGGCGAGCGCACGCGCTCTGCGCCTTGCCGGTGGCGTCCTGGTGCACGGCCACGAGCCCGGGCGTGCCGTTGCCCTCGACGTAGGTGCGGCGCACGAGGTGGCCCGGACCCTTGGGCGCGATCATCGTGACGTCGACGCCCGTCGGGCGGGGTCACCGTGCCGAAGTGGATCGAGAACCCGTGGGCGAACATCAGCATGTCGCCGTCCTTCAGGTTCGGCGCGATGTCGCTCTCGTAGACCGCACCGTGGGCGGTGTCGGGAAGCAGGCACATCACGACGTCGGCCTCCGCGACGGCGTCGCCGACATCGAGCACGCGCAGGCCGGCGTCCTCGGCCTGCCGGCGGCTCGCCGAACCGGGCCGCAGCCCCACCCGCACGTCGAGGCCCGAATCCTGCATGTTCTGCGCGTGCGCGTGACCCTGCGACCCGAACCCGAGCACCGCGATCTTCTGGTCGGCGAGCACGCCGGGGTCGGTGTCCTTCTCGTAGTAGATCGTCGCCATGTCGCTCGGTCCCCCTGATCGGTGATCTGAACCGGACTAGCCGGCCTTCGCCGACTTCAACACACGCTCCCTGATGCCTCGCTCGCCGCGCGCGAGCGCGATGCGCCCGGTGCGCGAGAGCTCGACGATGCCGAACTCGCTCAGCAACTCGCGCAACGCCTCGAGCTTCTCGGGCCCGCCGCTCGCCTCGACGGTGAGCGTCGAGGCGGTCACGTCGACGATGCTGACGCGGAAGACGTCGGCGAGCTCCATGATGCGCGCGCGCGCGTCGCCTTCGGCGCGCACCTTCACGAGCATCAGCTCGCGCTCGACCGCCGTGCCCGGGTCGTGCTCGAGGATCTTGATCACGTTGATCAGCTTGTTCAGCTGCTTCGTGACCTGCTCGAGCGGGCTCTCGTCGACGTTCACCACGATCGTCATGCGCGAGATGCCCTCGGCCTCGGTCGGACCGACCGCGAGCGAGTCGATGTTGTAGCCGCGGGCCGCGAAGAGACCGGCCACGCGCGTGAGCACGCCCGGACGGTCTTCCACGAGCACCGAGATCGTGTGCAGCGTCGCGCCGTTCATGCGATCGGAGCCTCCCCCGGGTCGGTCGTGGGCTGGATGCTCTCGGGCCCGACGATGATGTCGTCGTTCGAGGCGCCCGAGGGCACCATCGGGAACACCATCTCGCCCGGGTCGACCCGGAAGTCGATCACGACCGAGCGGTCCGTGATCGAGTACGCCTTCTCGATCGCGTTGTCGACCTCGTCGGCCGACTCCACGCGTAGGCCGACGGCCCCGTACGCCTCGGCGAGCTTCACGTAGTCGGGCACGTTCGGGTCGAGCCACACACCCGAGTACCGCTCGTCGAAGAACAGCTCCTGCCACTGGCGCACCATGCCGAGGTAGCCGTTGTTCAGGATCGCCGTGACGAACGGGATCTGCTCGGTCGCGCTCGTCGCGAGCTCCTGCGCCGTCATCTGGAAACAGCCGTCGCCGTCGATCGCGACGACGCGCAGGTCTGGCCGGCCGACCTTGGCGCCCATCGCCGCAGGCACGGCGAAGCCCATCGTGCCGAGTCCGCCCGAGTTGATCCACTTGCGCGGGTGCTCGAACCTCCAGTACTGCGACGCGTACATCTGGTGCTGGCCGACCCCCGACACGCAGATCGTGTCGTCGTCGGCGAGCGCGCGCAGCCGCTCGACGCAGTACTGCGGCTTCAGCTTCCCGTCGTCCGTCGGGTAGCGGTACGGGTACTCGTCCTGCCACGCGCGCAGCTGCCCGAGCCAGGCGGAGCGGTCGGGAGGGCCGCCCGTCTCGTCCTGACGCGTGTGCAGCTCGGCGGCGATCTTGCCGATCACGTCCTTGCAGTCGCCCACGATCGGCACGTCGACCACGCGGTTCTTCCCGATCTCGGCGGGGTCGATGTCGACGTGGATCACCTTCGCGTGCGGCGCGAACCCGGCGAGCTTGCCGGTCACGCGATCGTCGAACCGCGATCCGAGCGCGACCAGGAGGTCGGCCTTCTGCATCGCGGTCACGGCCGTGTAGTTGCCGTGCATGCCGGGCATGCCGAGGCAGAGCTCGTTCGAATCGGGGAACGCGCCCCGTGCCATCAGGGTCGTGACGACCGGCAGCTGCCCGGTCGTCGCGAGGTCGAACAACTCCGTGTGCGCGTCGGCCTTGATCACACCGCCGCCCACGTAGAGCACGGGCTTCTTCGCCCGCAGGATCATCTTCACCGCCTCGACGACCTGGCGCTGGTTGCCCTTCGTGTTCGGCTTGTACCCGGGCAGCGAGACGTTCTCGGGCCACCGGTACGTGGTCGTCTCGCGATCAGCACGTCCTTCGGCAGGTCGATCAGCACCGGACCGGGCCGTCCCGTCGACGCGATGTGGAACGCCTCGCGCACCGTGGCCACGATGTCGGCCGGGTCCTTCACGAGGAAGTTGTGCTTGGTCACCGGCATCGTGATGCCGGTGATGTCGGCCTCCTGGAACGCGTCGTTGCCCACCACCGGCGTCGGCACCTGGCCGGTGATCGCGACGATCGGCACGGAGTCCATCTTCGCGTCGGCGAGCGGCGTGACCAGGTTCGTCGCGCCCGGCCCGCTCGTGGCCATGCAGACGCCGACCTTGCCGGTGGCCCACGCGTACCCCTCGGCCGCGTGCCCGGCGCCCTGCTCGTGGCGGCAGAGGATGTGGCGGATCGACGACCGGTCGACCAGCGGGTCGTAGATCGGCATGCTCGCGCCGCCGGGGATGCCGAAGACGTTCTCGACGCCCTCCTGCTCGAGCGCCTTCAGCAGCGCGTCGGCGCCCGACATCTTCGCACCGGTCACCTCAGATCGCCGCCTCTCGCGCTTCCACGGGGCCGGTCTCGACCCGGCGCACGTGCGCCTGCAGGCGGTGCGAAAGGTTGCGGCAGGCGCGCTCGAACTCCCAGGGGGTCCAGTCGCGTCGACGCATCTGCAGCACGTCCTGTTCCTGCTCGTCGCCGAAGTCGAACCCCGAGCCGAGGTAGACCACGTCGGAGGACAGGTAGCGATCGACGACGGCGCGCGTCGAGGGCTCGGCTGACTCGACGCTCACCTGGCCGGGACCCTCCCACAGCACGCTGGCGACGACGGTGCCGTCTCGCTCGAACTCGTACCGCATGAGGTGCTCTCCTTGTCTCCGGGCCTTCACCCGGTGTTCGCGTTCCGTTTGGCTGGAAGCTGGGAATGAAAAACCCCCGCGGCTGCGGGGGCGTCCGGCGCGGTCAGCAGGCCTCCTGGGCCCGGCCGCGCCTAAGAAATAAGTACGAGGGTCGTGCGCCGGGTGGTCGTGTCCTCGTTGAACATGGTCATGACAGTGTAGAGATGCCTCCTGTGCTGTCAACTTTCGGCATGAGCGGCAGCCAGCTTGATGAGGAACGTCGTCGCCGGCTGGTCGGATCCTCATGCGATCGACGCACTGCGCCGCCACCGGTCTGATCGATCCCTACCGATACTTCGTTTCGATCTCGGTGAAGAACGCCTCCGAAAGCAGGCGGACGTCGGTAGCACTGAGGGCGATGTCCTCTCCCTCCGCGTGCTTCAGCACCGACTTCGACGGGTCGAGCCTGATCGTCGCGTCTGGGGTCAGCACGCCGTCGTGCGACATGATCGAGTTGGCGAGCACCCGGACCTCGTTCAGCGGGTTACCGTCCTTGCCCTCCTTCCCCCTGGCGCGGTGGCAGAAGTACTCATCCAGCGCGAGCAGCATGTGGTTGCAGAACCTCGGCTCGAACAGAGCCATTGCCGCCTGAACACGCGCGTCACCGCTGGCGGCAGCAGCGGCTGCGAGCTCGTCGAACGCGTCGAGTTGCCGGTCGACCTTCTCGCGGCACGCGTCGATGTAGGCCTGGTCGTAGTGAGCGATGGAGAGCATGGAACCTCCCGTCGTCGGTCAGTGTGGGTCGGCGGCGAGCTCGGCGAGCTTGCGTTCGAGCAGACGCCGCTCGACGGCGTCGTCGGTCATCGTGAGCGCCCGTTCGAGCGCCTGGTGCGCCTCGGTCGTGCGGCCGAGACGGCGCAACAGCTCCGCCCTGGTCGAGTGCAGGTACCGGTAACCGTCGAGCTCGAGCCCGTCCACGATCGCGAGCCCCGCGGCCGGACCTTCCGCCTCGGCGACCGCGACCGCCCGACTCAGCTCGACGACCGGTGAGGCGGTGAGACGTGCGAGCTCGCCGTACAGGGCGGCGATCTCGGCCCGATCGCGGGGTTCCTCGGCGTGCAACGACGCGATCGCCGCCTGCACGACGTAGGGTCCACGCCCGTGCAACGCGAGGGCACGGTCGAGCGCCGTCCGGCCCTCGACGATCTGCGCGGTGTCCCATCGCGAGCGGTCCTGGTCGGCCAGCAGCACGATCTCGTCGCCGTCGAAACGAGCCTCGCGGCGGGCGTCGAGCAGCAGCATCAACGCGAGCACGCCGTGCACCTCCGACTCGTCGGGCATCAGGTCGGCGAGCGCCCGGCCGAGCACGATCGCCTCGTCGGCCAGGCTCGCCGCGGGTGGGCGGGCTCGAGTAGCCCTCGTTGAAGATCAGGTAGACGACGGCGAGCACGGCGACGAGCCGGTCGGGCAGCAGGTGATCGGGCGGCACGCGGAACGGGATGCCAGCCGCCTTGATCTTGCGCTTCGCACGCGTGAGGCGCTGGCTCATCGTCGGTTCCGGCACGAGGAACGCGCGAGCGATCTCGTCGGTGGTCACGCCGCCGAGGGTGCGCAAGGTGAGCGCGACCTGCGATTCGACCGACAACGCCGGATGGCAGCACATGAAGATCAGCTCGAGCCGCTCGTCGGGGAACGTCGTGGGTGCCATCGGCTCCTCCTGCGGCTCCGCGGCGAGCAGCCGCGCCTTCGTGGCGAACGTGCGATCGCGCCGGATGCGATCGATCGCGCGGTTCCGCGCCGTGCTCACGAGCCACGTGCCGGGGTTCGTCGGTACCCCGTCGCGCGGCCATCGCTCGACGCGACGGCGAAGGCCTCGGCTGTGCGGCTTCCTCGGCGAGATCGACGTCGCCGAGGAAGCCGACCAGGGACGCGAGCACGTAGCCCCAACGCTCGCGGAAGACCTGCTCGAGCGTCGGCTCGTCTACCACTCCACGATCGGACGGACCTCGACCGCGCCGCCCAGCCGCGCCGCCGGCACGCGCGACGCCAGCTCGATCGCGGCGTCGAGGTCGTCGGCCTCGAACAGCAGGTAGCCGCCGATCGACTCCTTGATCTCGACGAACGGACCGTCGGTCGTGAGGGTCCTCCCGTCCTGCACGCGCACGGTGGTCGCCGTCGCGGGATCGTCGAGCTGCATGCCGGGAGTGACGCCGGGGGTCTCGTTGATCGCCTGATAGTCGGCGTAGACCGCCTGTTGTTCGGCGTCCGAGAGCGTCGCCCACGCCTCGGGCGAGCGCGGCGTCGGCGCGTCGGCCTGATGGATCAACAGCATGTACTTCATCCGTGTCCTCCTCCTCGTGGCGGATGGTCTCCTATCGGACGAACGGGGGGCAAGGAAACCGACACGTCCGTCGGAAGAAGAGCCGATGTCGCGCCGGGGAGTCGGGATGCCAGACTCGCATCCCCACCCCGAGGGAGGAACCATGTCCCGACGCATCGTCCGATCGATCGTGACACTGCTGGCCGTACTCGTCGTCGTCTGCCGGCCCGACGGTCCCGGCCTCCGCGAGTCACCTGCCGCTCGACGCGTGCTCGCCGAGCGGCGACGTGTGCAAGAGCGTGCGCAGGGTCGACGGTGTGCGGCGGCTGCGCATCATGCTGGCGGCCGACTACTTCGAGCGGTACCGCCTCTGCGTCACGGGACCCGACGGCTCGCCCGCGTGCCACACGTACCGCATCCGCGACCTGGGCGCCACGTTCGGCTCATCGATCGCCTGGCGCGCGAACTTCCCGTTCGAGGGACGCGGGGACTACAAGGTCGTCTGGAAGTTCATCGGCGGCGGCTGGATCGGTCGGGCCCTCGGCTTCCACGTCGGCCCCGACTGAGGATCAGGCCGAGGCGGGAGACTCGATGCCGAGCTCGGCCATGATGCCGCGGACGCGTTCGCCGATCTCGTCGCGGATCGGACGCACCTGGTCGAGCGGCAGGCCCGCCGGATCTCCGACCTCCCAGTCCATGTAGCGCGTCCCCGGGAAGATCGGGCAGGAGTCTCCGCACCCCATCGTGACGACCACGTTCGCGGCCTGCACGACCTCGTCGGTCCAGGGCTTGGGGAACTCGCTGGAGATGTCGATGCCGATCTCGGCCATCGCCTCGATCGCTGCCGGGTTGACCTCGCTCGCGGGGTTCGAGCCGCCGGAGAACACCTCGACCTCGTCGCCCGCCAGGTGCTGGAGCCATCCGGCCGCCATCTGAGATCGCCCCGCGTTCTGCACACAGAGGAAGACCACCATCGGCCGCGTGTCGGTGCTCTTGCCTTCCACCCGGGCGAGCGCACGCAGACGCTGGCGCGTGAACCGCTCGACGAACAGCGGCACGAACGCGGCGACCTTGGCGCCCTGCAGCGACTCCCAGGACTCGGCCATGAATCGCTGGATCGTCTCCTCGCCGAAGACGCCGGCGAAGTCGGTGCGCAGGCGCTCGGCGCTCGCGCGGATCAGTGGGCGCATCTCGACCGGGGCGGCGCTCAGCGGGTCCACGACACTCATGGGCGGGTCCTCCTTGCTCGACGGGGTGGACGGACGTGCGGGGCGAGGGTGTCGATGCGGGCGGTGACCTCTGCCAGTGCCGCGTCGAACGCCGCGGCGGAGCCCACGGCGGCAGGATCGGGGACCGACCAGTGCAGCATGGTCGCGTCATCGGGAAGCGATCCGAGCGCCTCGTTGGCGACATCGCACACCGTGATCACGAGGTCGGGGTGCTCGATGACGGCCTCGATGGAACGGGTGCGAGCGGCCCGCAGGTCGAGGCCCGCTCGTGCGGCGGCTCGAACCGCCTCGGGCCTCACCGCCGGCGCGGGATGCGTGCCGGCGCTCGAGGCGGGCACCTCGTGCCGGGCGTTCCACACGGCCGCAGCGAACTGCGAGCGCGCGGAGTTGGCGGTGCAGACGAAGAGCACGTGGCGGGCGACGAGGTGCGCCACCGGCTCGGCGAGTGACGCGATCGCGTCGGGCACGAGCCGGACGTATCGGCGCCGGCCGTCACCCGCGGAGGTCGTCCGCTCCACGACGCCCGCCCGCTCGAGGATCGCCAGATGGTGAGCGAGCAGGTTCGATCCGAGGCCGACCGCGGAGGCGAGCTCGGAGGGCGACCGGTCCGACCAGGTCAACTCGTCGACGATGGCGAGCCGGTGTGGGTCGGCGAGCGCCGCATGGATCGCCGCACGCTCTCTCAGTACCTCAACATCCATCGCCTCACTCTATGTTGAGATACCTGTGGTCGTCAAGGGGGTGGTCGCCGCTCGAAAGTCGTTGCCCCGGGACGGCGACCACCCCGCTCGATGCTCAGCAGCAACCGGACGGGCAGCATCCCTCGTTCATCTCGGCACCTCCTCTCGACGATCCGTCGACATCACGTATCGATAGTGGTCGATATATTGCAGCAAGTATCGATGAGTGTCAATATGACCTCGTGAAACTCATCCAGGCGATCGACCCCGCATGCTGCCCGCCGGTGTTCTCGGAACCGCTCGACGAGGAGGAGGCCGATCGGCTCGCCGCAGCCCTCCGGGTGCTCGCCGATCCGGCACGGCTCCGACTCTTGAGCATCATCAGCGCCTGCGCTGAAGGGGAAGCATGCGTCTGCGACCTGACCGAGCCGCTCGGCCTGTCACAACCGACCGTGAGCCATCACCTCAAGGTGCTGGCCGACGCAGGGCTCGTCGAGCGCGAGCAGCGCGGCCGATGGGCCTTCTTCCGTGTCAACACCGAGCCCCTCGAACTGCTCCGGGCCGCGCTCGCCTCACCGATCTCAGTCGACATGAGGTCGTAGCCTGCCCCTACGTTGTCAGGCGACGCCTGCCTCGACGAGCCGAGACGCTCGGCGCGCTCGCCAGGCGCCGACGAGGAAGGCCCCGGTGAGGATCACTGCGCTCACGATCACGGCGCCGAGGACCACACCGGAGATGCCGTAGAACATATCCACGCCCGCGCAGAAGCGGTCAGCCGCGGGATCGTACTCAGTGCACCGCTCCCGCATCGCGTTCCAGGTGATCGCTCCCGCGACCGGCGCGACAACGATCGCCGTGATCGCTGCTCCCTGGAGTAAGAACCCGACGGAGGCCGTGGGCCGAACGAACGACCCGAGCACGCAGCCGAGAAGCAGCCCCAGCGTGGCGTACTCGGCGACCTGCTCGGGCACCGATCGACCGTCGGCGCCGGCGAGTCCCACGGCACCACCGACGACGGCGCCCGACCAGCCCGAGCGCGACGGCGGGGGCTCGGCGCCGCAGCGCGATCGCCCCGATCACGGCGCCGACCAGCCACGCGAGCCACATGACATCGAACATCTCGTGCAGAGCTTCGACCATCGAGGCCCGTCCGTGAACCCGCGGCACGAGAACGACACACGATACTCGGTGCGCGCTCAAGCGGGCGCGTAGGTCGCTTCGACGGTGCCGGTCTCGTTCAGCAGCTGGAAGGCGGGACCGGAGAACTTCCACCGCTCCACCGAACCGAGCGCATCGAGGTACGCGCGTTCCTGCCTCATGAGCGGCGGCTCACACGCTCGCTCGGTGCTCACGAGCGCCGTGATGCCGAACGCGTTCCCCGAGACCTCGTAGTCGGCCGTGTACGTGTTGCAGCCCGACGATCCCGACATCGTGCCGTCGGCGCCGAACTCCGCGGTGATCGAGCTCCCCTCCAGCGGGGAGACCACCGCCTGCTTGTCGTCGACCGGGCCGTCGCGGTAGCCGAAGGCCTGCCATGTGAGGCCGGTGATCGGCGGCGCAGCGTTCGCCTGGAACCGTGCGACCTCTGCTCCGTCTTCGTCGAGCAGCGTGAGCGTCTCGTCGTCGACCTCGTACGAGGCGGCTCGATCGAGCGCCGACGCGTAGGCTGCGCCGGCATCCGCGACCGCCGGCGCGCATCCGATGTCTGTGCCTCCGAGACCACGGACGTCGATCCCGCCATCGCCGGTGAGCGAGTAGGGACCGTCGTAGAAGTTGCATCCGTCCGAGCCTTCGATCGTGCCGTCTCGGAACGTGGCGTCGATGCGGAGCCCGGCCGGGATCGTGTTGCCCGGCAGCGAGGTGACCGTCCACGTGACACCGGCGAGTTCGCCGCCTGACGTGTCGGATCCCGTGCAGCCGACCGCGACGATCACGAGCACCAAGGCGGACACGGCTCCCGACACACGGAGACGCATCAGTTCGGCTCCTGGACCGTCGGCCCGCCCACCGATACGCGCACGTGCACGACCCCGTCCACTTCGCATCGTAGAACGCGAACGAGGCCGGCGCGTTCGCGCCGGCCTCGTTGCGTGTGTGAGACGCGAGAAGTGCTAGACGCCTCGGACGTTCGCCGCCTGCGGGCCCTTCTGGCCCTGGGTGACGTCGTACTCGACCTTCTGGTTCTCATCGAGGTTGCGGTACCCCTCGCCAGAGATCGCGCTGAAGTGCACGAACACATCGGCGCTGCCGTCGTCAGGCGTGATGAAGCCGAAGCCCTTCTCGGAGCTGAACCACTTCACGGTTCCTGTTGCCACGTGCGATCCCCTCCTTCCTTCCGCCGGATCGGGCATCGTGCGTGATGCTGGCCCGTCGGCGCCGGCCGTGACAGCCGGGTGAGGGAACTGCTCGAAGCGTGAAACCGCGATCGGTGCCCTCGGCCACAACGCTAGCAGGAACCGGCGATGTCGGACAGCGTGTTCACCGGTCGTTCCCTCGACGTTTGACCATCGGCGCGCCCGCCTCGTACGGTCGCACGCGATGGAGCCTCGCAGCGACCCCCGGCTCGAGACTGCGATCCGCGCGGTCGGCGCGTGGCGCGGCCGCGACATCGGCGTCACGCCGGTGTCGGTCGGCCATGACGAACGGCACTACCTGATCGAGGCCGACGGCGAGCTCTTCATGCTCCGGCTCGCGTCACCTTCGAGCGACCGCCCCCGGGTGGACGGAACGGGCGAGCTCGAGGTGGCGCGCGCAGCGTCGAGCGCCGGGGTGGCTCCCGAGGTGACCGCGTCGCTGCCCCAGCTGGGCTGCCTCGTGACCCGCTTCGCTCCCGGCCGCCGGCTCGACCCGAGCGATGCCGAGCGCGACGACGTGCTCGCCTCGGTGGTCGGCTCGATCCGCGCCCTGCACGCGTGTCCGCCCCCGGGCATCCAGCGTTCGGTGTTCCAGGAGGCTCGAGAGCTCCGCCGGATCGCGATCGCGAGCGGGACGACGATGCCCCGGTCCGAGCCGGCGGCGGCCGAGACGGTGCGAGGCATCGAGGACGTCGTCACCGCCGAGCCGCGGACGATGGTCGCCTGCCACGGCGATCTCACGACCTCGAGCCTGCTGCTCGACGGCGAGCACGTCTGGATCATCGACTACCGATGGGCGGGCGCCGGCGACCCGTTCGAGGACCTGGGAAGCGTCGCCGCGCACCTGCGCCTGAGCGATGCGCGCAGCGACGCCCTGCTGAGGGGCTACTTCGGGACGGTCACCGGCGAGCACCGCTCGCGACTCGATCTGTGGCGGACCGCGGCGGAGTACCTCGGGGCGACTGCGAGCATTGACCCGCGCGGGCACCGAGGTCACGGCCGAGCTCACTCGGGTCCTCGACGCGCGGCTCGCGCACGTCGCCGCCGCGACGGTCGACGCCTCGTCGCGATAGCGGGCCGCGCCGTCCCTGCGCCCCGGCCGCAGCGTGGCGGGGTTCCCGTCGTCGAGGTGCAGGTCTAGGGTGGTTCCCAGAGGCAACGGAAGGGAGGGCGCGATGCGCACATTCGCGATCGCCGCGGCCATGGGACTCCTCGTGATCGCGGCGGCAGCCGGCACGGTTCCGGCCGGTGCCGGCGGTGGACCGACGGTCATCTCGGTCGTGGAACGCGCGACCACCGACGAGGTGGTCGACCTCGGGGCGCCGGGCGATTCGAACGGGGACCTGCTCACGTTCGCGAACAAGCTGTACGACGAGACCAACACGGAGAAGGTCGGGCGCGATCAGGGCAGTTGCATACGGGTCGACGCGGCCCGCGGCTTCTGGCAGTGCAGCTGGACCGCGTGGCTCGGCGGTGGATCCGTGACGGTCGAAGGTCCGTTCTACGACACGAAGGAGAGCAACCTCGCCATCACGGGTGGCACGGGCTCGTTCCGCAACGCGACCGGGGTCATGCACCTCGGGTTCCGTGACGACCCGGCGGAGTTCGACTTCATCTATTCGATCGACACCTAGCGGTTACGAGGCGGCCTCCTGCGAGAACCAGGCGACCCTGCGGCGACGGCCACCCCACGACAGCAGCGCCTGTCCGAGGAACAGGCCGTCATCGAGCTGCACGAGCTCGTCGTGCACCCGACGCACCACGGTCGGGTTCTCGGCGACGCTCCGATAGTCGAGGCGCAAGACCGTGCGGTCGGGGTGGGTGACGCTCGGGCCGATGCTCGTCACGAATCGGAACGCCGACACGCCCTGCTCGTCGTCGGTGAGATCCCGGTAGCGCGGGAACGCCACCCGGATCATGCGCCGCCCGCCCTGGGTGAACAGGTTGACGCCCTCGGCGGCCTGTCGCGAGAAGTCCTTGCCACGCCACGGCATCCAGAGACGGCCGAGGCCCTCGGCCGCACCGTCGAGGCCGTACCCGTACGTGACGGCGAGCAGTCGCCCCTTCCGGAAGCCGACGAGACCCTCGGCCGGCTTGCCCTCGGCGAAGCACGACTCGAGCTCCGCGAGGCCGAGCGGACGGTCGAGCCGGAGCATCGCGACCGCGTGCCAGAAGTCATCCATCGGATGCACCTCAGCCCAGCGCGGCGAGGAACTCGTCGAGGTCGGGAGCCACGTGGTACGTGGGCTCGAGGAAACCTTCCAGCGCGTCGATCGTCTTGTAGCCGTTCCCGGTCACGTAGGCGACGACCTCCTCCCCCGGCCTCACGATGCCCTGCTCGACCATGCGCTTGAGGTTCGCGATCGTGACCCCGCCGGCGGTCTCGGTGAACACGCCCTCGGTCGACGCGAGCAGCCGGATGCCCTCGCGGATCTCCTGCTCGGTGCACCACTCGATGTGGCCACCGGTCGAGCGCGAGACCTTCAGCGCGAAGAATCCGTCGGCCGGCGCGCCGATCGCCAGCGAACGAGCGATCGTGTCGGGCTTGACCGGCGTGACGTCGTCGGCGCCGTCGAGGAAGGCCTGCGCGACGGGTCGGCATCCCTCGGGCTGCGCGCCGGAGACGCGGTAGGGCTTCTCCTCGACCGCGCCGATCGCGATCAGCTCGCCGAACGCCCGGTGGATCTTCGTGAGCAGGGCCCCGCTCGCGATCGGCACGACCACGTGGTCGGGGAGACGCCAGCCGAGCTGCTCCGCGGTCTCGAACCCCAGCGACTTCGAGCCCTCGGCGTAGTACGGGCGCATGTTCACGTTGACGAACGCCCACGGCAGCGCCTCGGCGACCTCGCTGCAGAGGCGGTTCACCTCGTCGTAGTTGCCCTTCACCGCGACGACCTTCGCGCCGTAGGCCTCGGTCGAGAGGATCTTCGCCCGCTCGAGGTCCTCGGGCACGAACACGAAGCACTCCATGCCGGCCTTCGCGGCATGGGCCGCCGTCGCGTTCGCGAGGTTGCCGGTCGAGGCGCACGAGATCGCCTCGTAGCCGAACGCGCGCGCCATCGTGGTCGCGACGCTCACGACCCGGTCCTTGAAGCTGTTCGACGGGTTCACCGAGTCGTCCTTGACCCAGATCACGCCCTCGTGACCGATCGCCGCGGCGAGGTTGTCGGCCCTGCGCAGCGGCGTGAAGCCCGCGCCGAGGTCGACCCGCTCGATGCCGGGGCCTCCGGGCAGGAGCGACTCGTAGCGCCAGAGCGTCTGGGGACCGGCTTCCGCCTGCTTGCGGAAGTCGACTCCGTCGACCGATTGCAGGTCGTAGGCGGGCTCGAGCGGACCGAAGCACTCCTCGCAGATCGTGAGCGCCTCGACCGGATACTGCTGGCCGCAGATGCGGCACTGCAGCGCGGCCGGTGAGGTGATCGTCGGGTGCGCGGTCACCAGGTCACCGCCCCATGGTCGGCCGAGCCCACGGACCGCGCGTACTTCGCGAGCGCGCCCTGCGTGTACTTCGGCTCGGGCTCGGTCCACTCGCCGCGCCGGCGCTCGAGCTCGGCGTCGTCGACGGCCACCTCGATCAGGCGGGCGTCGGCGTCGATGCGGATGCGGTCGCCGTCGCGCACGAGCGCGATCGGGCCGCCGACACACGCCTCAGGCGCGATGTGGCCGACGCTGAACCCCTTCGTCGCGCCGCTGAAGCGGCCGTCGGTGATCAGCGCGACGTCCTTGCCGAGGCCGGCGCCGGCGACCGCGGCGGTCACCGCGAGCATCTCCGGCATGCCGGGCGAGCCCTTCGGGCCCTCGTAGCGGATCACGATCACGTCGCCCGCGGCGATCGAGCCCGCCGTCAGCGCGTCGAACGCCGCCTGCTCGGAGTCGAAACACTTCGCCGTGCCCTCGAACGAGGTGCTCGCGGCGCCGGCCACCTTGATCACGCCGCCGTCGGGTGCGAGGTTGCCACGCAGGATCGCGAGACCACCCCACGGGTGGATCGGGTCGCTGGGCGGATGGATCACCTCGCCGTCGGGAGCCGCGACGTCCATCGCCGCGAGGTTCTCGGCGATCGTCTTGCCGGTGACGGTGACGCAATCGCCGTGCAGGAGCCCGGCGTCGAGCAGCTCCTTCATCACGACCTGCACACCGCCGACCCGGTCGATGTCGCTCATCACGAACCGGCCGGCCGGGCGCACGTCGACGAGGTGGGGCACCTCGCGCGCGACGCGGTCGAAGTCGTCGAGCTGCAGGTCGACGTGGGCCTCGCGCGCGATCGCGAGCAGGTGGAGCACGGCGTTCGTCGAACCCGCGAGCGCCATCACGACCGCGATCGCGTTCTCGAACGCCTCCTTGGTCATGATGTCGCGCGGCAGCGGCCCGCCGTCGGCGACCAGCCTCGCGGCCTGGATGCCTGACTCCCGTGCGGCGACCTCGCGCCGGTAGTCGACCGCGGGCGGTGACGCGGCACCCGGCAGCGACATGCCGATCGCCTCGCCGACGGCGGCCATCGTGTTCGCCGTGTACATGCCGGCGCACGAGCCGGTGCCCGGGCACGCGGCGCGCTCGATGCCGCGGAGCTCCGCATCGTCGATCGAGCCCTTGGCGTGCGCCCCGACGGCCTCGAAGACGTCCTGGATCGTGATGTCGCGGCCTTCGTAGCTCCCCGGCAGGATCGTGCCGCCGTAGAGGTACACGCTCGGCAGGTTCATGCGGGCCATCGCCATCAACATGCCCGGCTCGCTCTTGTCGCAGCCGGCGATGCCGACGAGCGCGTCCATGCGCTCGGCGTGCATCACGAGCTCGACCGAGTCGGCGATGAGGTCGCGGCTCATCAGCGACGCCTTCATGCCCTCGTGACCCATCGCGATGCCGTCGCTCACGGCGATCGTCGTGAACTCGATCGGCACGGCATCGCCCTGGCGGACGCCTTCCTTCGCGAGCGCGGCGAGCTTGTCGAGGTGGTAGTTGCAGGGGGTGACCTCGTTCCAGCTCGAGGCGACGGCGACCTGCGGCTTGCCGAAGTCCTCCTCGCTGAACCCGACGGCGCGCAGCATCGCCCGGGCGGGGGCGCGTTGCGGCCCTTCCGTGACCTCCCAGCTGCGTGGGCGTTCGCCGACCATCGGGTGACCCCTTCCTCGCGCGGAGACGTTGGGTCCTCACCGTAGCAACCGGCGGCCCCCGCACGACGGGTGGGATGGAGCGCCAGCCCGATCGCCACCATGCCGCGCCGCCAGGGCGATACCCTGGGGCCTCGATGAGCTCCGGCAACCGATCCGTCCGCCCTGCCCGTGCCGCCCGACGAGGGCCGGAGCTGGTGGCTCCGAGAAGCCCTCGCCCTGCCCGAGTTCGCCGGCGACGACGCACCCGTGCTGCAGGGCGACGTCACGGCC
The DNA here is from genome assembly GCA_963825685.1 of uncultured Actinomycetes bacterium. Classification (GTDB taxonomy): domain Bacteria; phylum Actinomycetota; class UBA4738; order UBA4738; family HRBIN12; genus JAOUEA01. Next base: position 156,568 of record CAWGUD010000018.1, read on the forward strand.
GATGTCGTGATCCTCGGCGGCGGCTACACGGGGCTCTGGACCGCCTACCAGCTGAAGCGGCTCGACCCGGGCGTCGACGTGGTGGTGCTGGAACAGGACATCTGCGGCGGCGGCCCGAGCGGACGCAACGGCGGTTTCGTCAACAGCTACTGGAGCGACCTGCCGCACCTCGCGCACGTCTTCGGCGACGCGACCGCGCTCCGCCTCTGCAGGGCGGGCGAGGCGAGCGTCGAGGCGATCGGCGCGTTCTGCGAGGAGCACGACGTCGACGCCTGGTTCCGTGCCGACGGCGACCTCGGGGTCGCCGCATCGGAGGTGCAGGTGGGCGCGTGGGGCGACCTCGTGATCACGGCCGAGCGGCTCGGGCTCGCCGAGGACTTCGAGGTGCTGTCGGCCGACGCCACCAGGAACCTCGTGGATTCGCCGGTGTTCCGAGGCGGTGTCGCGAGCCGGTACGGGGCGACCGTGCAACCGGCGCGCCTCGTCCGGGGGCTGCGTCGGATCGTGATGGAGATGGGCGTGCGGGTGCACGAGCGCAGCCCGGTGACCCGGTTCGGCGCGGGTTCCCCCTCGGTCGCGGAGACGCCGTCGGGCAGGGTGCGGGCCGGCGCCGCGGTGATCGCGCTCAACGCGTGGGCCTCGCACTGGAAGCGCTTCCACCGCGCGATCACCGTTCGCGGCAGCTACATCGTGCTCACGGCCCCCGCCCCCGATCGCCTGAAGGAGATCGGGTGGACGAACGGCGCCGGACTGAGCGACTATCGCGCGGCGCTGCACTACGTGCGGACCACTCCCGACGGACGCATCGCGTTCGGCATCGGTGGCATGCAGCCGAACCTGGCTCGATCGATCGGCCCGAGGTTCGCCTATGACGAGGCCGCGATCCGTGTGGCGATCGCCGACATGCACCGCATGTTCCCGAGCTTCGCCGACGTGCCGGTCGAGGCTGCATGGGGCGGCCCGATCGACGTCTCCGGCGCACATCTCCCCTTCTTCGGCACCCAGGAAGGCGGCACGGTCCACTACGGGCTGGGCTACACGGGCAACGGCGTCGGTCCGGCGCACCTGGGTGGTCGCATCCTCGCGCACCGGGCGCTCGGCCGCTACGACGAGGCGCTCGAGCTGCCGATCGTCGATGCCGAGCCGATGCGCTTCCCACCCGAACCGATCCGATCGCCGGGCGCCCTGATCGCGAACCACGCGATCCGACACAAGGACGAGCTCGAGGACCGGGGCGAGCAGCCGAACCCGATCGTCGACTTCGTCGCGAAGCTGCCGCGCCGCCTCGGCTACAACTTGGGTCCGTAGCGCGAGCCACGAGCTCGGCCCGTAGCGCGAGCCACGAGCTCGGTGGTCCCGCAGCGTCCCGCAGGGCGCGGGCCGTGCGGCCGTTCGCATCCGGGGCTGCGAAGCGGCACGATACGGGCATGAGTCAGACACCGACACCGCACCCGATGTCCGGCATGGACGCGTTCGCGCCCGCAGAGATCGCCACGCTGGTGGAGACCCGCGGCGTGGCCAAGGCCGGCGCGCCGTTCCTCACCACGTTCGTGCTCGGCGTGCTGGCCGGCGCGTTCATCGCCCTCGGGGCCGTGCTCTCGACGATGATCGGCACCGAGTCCGAGCTCGGATACGGCGTCACCAGGTGGCTCGCCGGCATCGGGTTCTCGCTCGGCCTGATCCTGGTGGTCGTGGCCGGCGCCGAGCTGTTCACCGGCAACAACCTGATCGTGATGAGCGTGGTCAGCGGCAAGGTGCCGGTGTCCCGTCTCCTGCGGAACTGGACGATCGTCTACGCGGGGAACTTCGTCGGCGCGCTCTCGGTCGCGGTCATGGTCTGGCTCGGCGACTGGGGCGATCAGGGTGAGGGGGCGGTCGGGGTCACGGCCCTCTCGATCGCCGCGACGAAGGCGTCGCTGCCGTTCTGGACGGTCTTCTGGCGGGCCGTGCTCGCGAACGCGCTCGTCTGCCTGGCGGTGTGGCTCGCCACGGGCGGCCGCACGATCGTCGACAAGATCTTCGCGATCATCTTCCCGATCAGCGCATTCGTCGCGTCGGGCTTCGAGCACTCGATCGCGAACATGTACTTCATCCCGATCGGGCTGCTGCTCGAACGCGACGTGCCCGACGCGTCCGCCGACCCGGCGCTCGCGGGGCTCGACCTCGCCGGGTTCGGCACGAACCTCGCGGCCGCGACGATCGGCAACGTGATCGGCGGCGCCGTGCTGGTGGGGCTCGTCTACTGGTTCGTGTACCTGCGGCCCAAACGCGGCTCGTCGTGACCCCGGTCATCGAGGCGTCGGCACTCACGAAGCGGTACGGCTCGTCGCGCGGCGTCGAGGAACTGACGTTCGACGTGCCCCAGGGAGAGGTGTTCGGTTTCCTCGGGCCGAACGGCGCCGGCAAGACGACCACGATCCGCACGATGCTCGACTTCATCAGACCGACGTCGGGCACGATCCGGCTGTTCGGCATGGACCCCCGCGTCGACGGCGTGCGCGTGCACGCCCGGGTCGGGTACCTGCCCGGCGAGCTGGCGCTCTACGAGCGACTCACCGGGCGAGGAGCTACCTGCGCACGTTCGCGTCGCTGCGTGACGGGGTGGAGTGGCCATACGTGGAGGACATCGCCGACCGGCTCCTGCTCGACATGACGAGGCGGATCAAGGACCTGTCGCACGGCAACAAGCAGAAGGTCGGGCTCGTGCAGGCGTTCATGCATCGGCCGGACCTGTTGGTGCTCGACGAGCCGACGCAGGGTCTCGACCCGCTCGTGCAGCAGACCTTCTACGCGCTGCTCGAGGAGGAGCGCGTCCGAGGGGTGACCGTGTTCCTGTCGTCGCACGTGATGCCCGAGGTCGAGCGCATCTGCGACCGCGTGGCGATCGTGCGGGAGGGCCGCCTCGTCGCGATCGAGGACATCGGCGATCTGAAGGCGCGCGCGACCCGACGTCTCGACCTGCATCTTCGACGGACCGGCGCCGGCCGATGCCTTCGCCGGGATTCCCGGCGTCCGCGAGGTCGAGGTCCACGGCGACCAGCTGTCGTTGTCGGTGGAAGGACCGCTCGACGCCGTGATCAAGCAGGCCGCCCGCTACACCGTGGTGAACGTCGAGACCCACGAGCCGAGCCTCGAGGACCTCTTCCTCGCGTACTTCGGCGCCGACGGCTCGGCCCCCGATGTCGACGGGCCGACGAGGCCCCGTCATGAGCGGGCTGCTCGCGAAGGCCGTGCGCGACCAACGGCGAGGCGTCGTCGGCTGGGGCATCGCGCTCAGCGTCGTGGTGCTGATGTACGCCGCCTTCTATCCGAGCATCAAGGAGAGCGCGGCCGACCTGCAGGCGTACATCGAGAACCTCCCCGAGGCCATCAGCAGCATCTTCGCCGGGGAGGACTACACCTCGCCGGTCGGATACCTCGAGAGCGAGTTCTTCAACACGATGGGGGCCCTGGTGGTGCTGATCTTCGCGATCGGCGCGGGGGCGCGCGCGATCGCCGGCGAGGAGGAAGCCGGCACCCTCGACCTGTTGCTCTCGGCGCCCGTGCGCCGGCGCGAGGTGCTCGCGACGAAGGCGATCGCGATCGTCGCATCCCTCGTCGCGCTCGGCGCGGTGACGACGGTCTCGATCGCGCTCTTCGGCCCGCCCTTCGACCTGTCCGTGCCCCTCGGCGACATCGTGGCGGCCTGCGTGATGCTGGCGCTGCTCGGTCTCTCGTTCGGCGGCATCGCGTTCGCGGTCGGGGCCGCCACCGGCCGCCGCTCGATCGCGAACGGGGTCGCCGGCGGTCTCGCCGTGGTCACGTTCATCGTGCACGCGATCGGACCGACGGTCGACTGGCTTCGACCCCTACCGACCGTCTCTCCCCGTTCCGCTGGTACCAGGAACCCGGGCCTGCTCGACGGGCGGCCTGCACCTTCGGAACGTGCTCGTCCTCACGGGCATCGCGGCGGTCTCCTACGTCGTCGCGCACGTCACGTTCGAACGACGCGACCTGGCCAGCTGAGCGCCGCCCTCAGTCGCCGAACGGCGAGTACCCCGGCGCCACGGACGGCCACGGCCTCGTCGCTTCCCATGCCGCGCCCACCGCGAGCACGAGGTCGTCGGCGAACCGGGGACCGGTGATCTGGATGCCGAACGGGACGCCGTTCGGCGAGCGGCCGGCGGGGACCGAGAGGGCCGGATGCCCCGTGATGTTCGCGGCCTGCGTGTTGTACGCGGAGGAGGGCGTCTCCGACCCGTCCTCGCCGGGCGAGCGGCCGTCGGCGAAGAACCCCTCCACGCACATCGTCGGCGAGACGAGCACCGTGTCCGCGCCGAGGAGCTCGTCGAGCACCCGGGTGAACGTGAATCGGCGGCGGCGGGCATCGAGATAGGCATCGACCGTGATCGTGGCTGCGGTCTCCAACGCCCCCCGCAGGTACGGGGTCAGCTCGTCGAGCCGGTCGGCGAGCACCTCGCGACCGAGCCATGTGAGCTCCTCGACGCCGACCGTCGTGAACCAGTCCTCGTCGATCTGCTCGGTGAACGGCGGGGCGACGCGCTCGACCGTCAGACCGGTCGCCGCCTCGAGACCGGCGAGCGCCTCCTCGAACAGCGCATCGATCGACGCCGGGAGCGGACCGTAGTCGACCATGCGCGGGGCCGCGACGATGCGCGACCGGCCAGGCATCGGCGCGGGGCGACCACGCCGGCACCGCCGTCGGTGCGCCGGCGGTGGGTCCTCGCATCACCTCGAGCAGGAGCGCGGCATCGGCGACGCTCACCGCGAGCGGTCCCTTCGTCGACAGGTCGATCCACGACGGCGTGGGGTCATGCCCGATCAACCCGCCTGTCGGCTTCAGGCCGACGAGTCCGCAGAACGCCGCGGGGATCCGGATCGACCCTCCTCCGTCGGTGGCGGTGGCCAGCGGCGCCATGCCCGCGGCGAGCGCGGCGCCGCTTCCCCCGCTCGAGCCTCCCGGCGACCAGTCGAGGGCCCAGGGGTCGTGCGTCTCGCCGAAGAGCCGGTTCGCCGTGAACCCCTCGAACGCGAACTCCGGCAGGTTGGTCTTGCCCACCACGATCGCTCCGGCGGCACGCAACCGGGAGACGACTTCGCAGTCCCGCCCGGCGGGGTCCGCATGCTCGCGGAGCAGCGAGCCGTACGTCGTCGGTAACCCGGCGGCGTCTTCGTTGTCCTTCACCAGGAGCGGGAGCCCCGCGAGGGGACCCGGATCCTCGCCTGCCTCGACCCGAGCGTCGATCGCCGCGGCATCGGCGAACGCCCCGTCTCCGCGCGTGCGCACGACGGCGTTGATGGGGCCGTCGAGACGCTCGATGCGCCCGAGCGACTCGGCGACGAGAGATTCGGCCGACACCTGTCCCTGGCGCACCGACGCGGCGATCTCGTGCAACGGCATGCGGCGAAGGGTATCCGCGGGCGAGAGCGCAGGACAACGAGCGTCCGGGTGCGGCCGGTAGGCTTCACCTCGTGGATGCCGACGTGATCGTGATCGGCGGGGGGTTCGCCGGACTCGTGGCGGCCCGCGATCTGAGGGCCGCGGGCCGTTCCGTCGTGCTGCTCGAGGCGCGCGACCGGCTCGGCGGACGCACCTGGTACCGGGAGATCCCCGGCACGGGCGTGATGGCCGAGTACGGCGGCACCTGGTTCTTCCCGCGAGACCCAGACGGCGCTCGTCGAGGAGATCCGCAGGGCCGGCGTGCCGGCGACCGGGCCGACGACCGCGAGCTCGATCGCGTGGCTCGCCGACGGGGTCCTGCGCACCGGTGACGACGCGATCACCGCTCTCGCCGACGCCCATGCGCGCGCCACCGTGATCGACGAGACGGTCCGGCGCCTCGCTGCCGAGATCGACGCCACCACGGCGCGACTGCCCGACATCGGAGCCGATCGAGATCTCGACGTGCCCGTGACAGCCTGGCTCGAGGCCAACGACGTGCCCGCCGATACGACCGCGTTCATGCTCGCGTTCACGGCCATGATGGGCGGCGGCGACCCGAGCCATATGTCGATGCTCGGCGTCGTGCTCGACGCGGCGCAGGAGGGGTACCGGTTCGACCAGGTGCTCGGCGACCTCGGCTCGAGCCTCGCCGACGGCACCTCGAGCCTCGTCGACGCGATCGCAGCGGACGCGAGCGCCGATGTCCGGTTGTCGAGCCCCGTCGTGCGGGTCAGATCCTCGGACGACGGCGTGGTCGCCGACATCGCCGCGGGTGGAGAGGTCCGGGGTGCCGCGGCGATCGTCGCGCTACCGCTGCACGTGTGGGTCGACGTCGCGTTCGATCCTCCCCTCGGTGAGGCGAAGCGCCGAGCCGCGATCGGCGGGCACGCGGGTGCGGCCACGAAGGTGCTCGCGATCGTCGAGCGCGTGCCCGAGGGCTTCTTCGGGATCGGGTGGCCCGCGCCGCTGCAGGGACTGATCGCCGGGCAGGAGGTTGCCGGCGGCCGCCTCGTCACCGGATTCTCCGGCACCCGGGCGATCCGCGCCGACGATCGCGACGCGGTCGAGCGAGCGGTCCGCGCCTTCCTGCCCGACGCCCGGGTCGCCGTGGCAGGCGGTCACGACTGGGTCACCGATCCGTACTCGAAGAGCACCTGGTTCTGTCCGAAGCCGGGCTGGTACGACGACGAGCCGTCTGCACGCGCGCGCATCGAAGGGCGCGTCGCGTTCGCCGGCTCCGACATCGCGGCCGAGGGCGCCGGGTGGATCGAGGGCGCGGTTCGCACCGGACGCGCGGCCGCCGACGACGTGCTCCGCCTGCTCGCCGGCGCGTAGGCGGGAGGGCGTTCACCCCGCCGCGATCATCGCCACGCCCGACGAACGCCGCGGCGACCCCGACGACCTGCCAGCGCGCGAGCCGCTCGTGCAGGAACCAGCGAGCGAGCAGCACGGTGGCGACGGGGTACAGCGAGCCCAGCACCGACACGAGGGTGAGCAACCCCTCCCGGGCCGCGATCGCGAACATGACGTTCGCACCGTTGTCGAGGGCACCGACGCCGGCGAGGATGCCCGCCTCACGGCCCGTCGGCCGTCGCGCGTGCCGTCGCGGTCGCCACGGCCGCGAGCAGGAACAGCGGGACCGACACGAACCTGATCATCAGCGATGCCCACAACGGACTCGCTTCCCCCGCTGCGTCGAGCGAGGTGACGAACAGGCCGAGGAAGAGCGCGGCGACGAGGGCGAGGCCGACGCCCCTGGTGCCGGAGCCGGTCGGCGAGGAACCCGGCGGCTCGGGGGTCCTGACGGCCAGCAGCACCCCGGCTCCCGCGATCGCCATGCCGGCGAGCTGCACCGTGGTCGGTCGCTCGCCCTGGATGAAGCCGACGATCACGGGGACCGCGCCCGAGAGCGCGGCGGTCGGAGCCACGATGCTCATGCGCCCGACCGCCAGTCCCTTGTACAGGGAGGCGAGCCCGATCGCGCCCGCGATGCCCCCGAGGCCCCCGTACACGAGGAAGCGTGTCTCGGGTCGCGGCTCGCCGAGGACGATCACGAGGCCCGCCATGAGGATCAGCCCGGCGGTCTGGCTCACGACCATCACCGTGGCGGTCGGGAGCCGCTTCGACATGAGCCCGCCGACGAAGTCCGCGGAGCCCCACGTGAGCCCCGAGAGCAGGGCGAGGCCGAACGGGAACATCCGTCAGCTCGGCGATGCTTCGAACGGCACGACCCTGACGCCGTCCTTCCACACCTGCTCGATGCGCGACTCGTAGTCGTCGAACACCAGCGGGTCGCCGTCGAGCACGACGAGGTCGGCGCGCTTGCCGGGCTCGATCGTGCCGAGCTCGGCGTCGAGGCCCATCAGCTCGGCGGCGCTCAACGTCGTCGCGTGCAGCGACTGCGCGGGGGTGAAGCCGTTGGCCGCCATGTGCCGCAGCTCGTTCAGGTTCGTGCCGTGCGGCGCCACCGGACAGTCGGTGCCCATCGCGACCTTGACCCCGGCCTCGGCGGCGCGTCGGAACGCGTCGAGCTCCGGCCGGCCGAGCGCCGCGAGCTTCTCGCGCACCGCGAGCGGCACCTTCGGATCGTTCGCGATCGCCTCGGTCGTGTCACCCGCGGTGAGCGTCGGCACGAGCCACGTGCCACGTTCGAGCATGAGCTCGATCCCCTCGTCGTCGAGGTAGGTGCCGTGGTCGATCGATCGAACGCCGGCGCGGACCGCACGCTTGATGCCCTCGGGCCCGTGCGCGTGCGACATCACGAAGGTGCCGAGGTCGGCGGCCGCGCGCACGATCGCGTCGACCTCCTCCTGGGAGAAGTTCGGCTCCATCGGATCGTCCGCCGGCGAGAGGAACCCTCCGCTCGACGCGATCTTGATCACGTCGGCGCCGGCCCGGACCATCTCGCGCACCTTCCTGGTGACCCCGTCGACGCCGTCGCACACACCGGAGGGCATGCCCGGATACTCGACGCCGAAGACGCCGAGCGTGCCGCTCGGAAGCCACGGATCGTTGTGACCGCCTGTCATCGAGAGCATCGACACGGAGACCTGCATGCGAGGCCCCAGGAGCGTGCCCTCGTCGACCGCGATCCGGAGGCCGGCGTCGGCGCCCGAGGCATCGCGCACCGTCGTGATGCCGAGCCCGATCGTCGTCCGGAGGTTCTGCACCGAGCGGTAGAAGCCGAGCGAGAACGGCTCCTGCATGCGCGCGTACTCGTCGAAGTCCTCGTAGCGGAACCCGAGGTGCACGTGGCAGTCGAAGAGGCCGGGCAGCAGGGCCTTGCCGGCACAGTCGATACCGTCGTCGCCGTCGAGGCCCGTCCCGACCTCGACGATGTGGCCGTCCTCGATCACGACGTCGGCGGATGCCGGCGGCGAGCCCGACCCGTCGAAGACCGTCCCTCCATGGAACACCGTCCTGCCCACCGACTCACGCCTCCTTCGCACACCGACCTACACTCGGGCCGCACCCTACCCCTCGCGAGGAGTGAGCGAACGATGGACATGCGACTGTCGGTCGAGGACGGCGTCCTGCAGCGGCGGGCCCGAGCGTTCACCGACGAGGTGCTGATGCCGCTGGAGGACGAGTGCGAGGCGAACGACGGCCTCTCGGCGGGGAGCCACGCGGCCGCCAAGCAGGCCGTGCTCGAGGCCGGGTTCCACGGCATCAACCACTCGATCGACGACGGTGGGCAGGGCTACGACACGTTCCAGCAGATGTTGATCGAGGAACAGTGGGGCCGGGCGACCGGCGCGCTGTGGGACATCCCATGGCGTCCCTCGATCCCGCTCGCCCGCGGCACCGAGGAGCAGAGGGAACGGTTCCTGCGCCCGGCGATCCGTGGCGAGCGGCGCGACGCGTACGCGATCACCGAGGAAGGCGCGGGCTCCGACGTCACGGCCGTCGCGACCACCGCTCGCCGAGACGGCGACGCCTGGGTGCTCGACGGCGAGAAGTGGCACGTGACGAGCGGCGATGTGGCGGACTTCTTCCTGGTGCACGCCCACGTCGACGGCGACCCGGCGAAGGCGACCGTCTTCCTCGTCGACAAGGACATGCCGGGCGTGCGACTCGTGCGCACCCCGAAGTACACGCACACGTTCGTCTTCGAGCACCCGATCTACGCGTTCGAGGACGTGCGGGTCGGCGACGACCGTGTGCTCGGCGAGGTCGGCGAGGGGTTCGAGCTCACGAAGGACTGGTTCGTCGAGGAACGCATCATGATCGGCGCCCGCACGATGGGCGCGAGCACCCGTGCGCTCGAGCTCTCACTCGCGTTCGCTCAGGATCGGCGGCAGTTCGGCCGGCCGATCGTGGGGTTCCAGGCGATCGAGTTCATGCTCGCCGACATGGCCGCGGAGATCATGGCGGCGAAGTCGCTCCTGTACCGCGTGTGCTGGGAAGCCTCGCGCGGCGATGCGTCCCGCAAGCAGACCCACGCGATGGCGAGCGCCGTGAAGCTCGTCTGCAGCGAGACCGCCGGACGGGTGATCGACAAGGCGGTGCAGATCTTCGGCGGCCGTGGGTACATGCGGGAGCAGCCGGTCGAGCGCATGTATCGGGAACTGCGCGTCGACCGCATCTGGGAAGGCACGTCCGAGATCCAGCGAGTGGTCATCGGCAACGAGCTGCAGAAGCGGGGCGCGGACCTCTACACGGGATGGCCGACGGAGGCGTGAGGTCGGAGAGTCGATGAGGATGCCGCTCTTCGAGTCGCTGCACGGGTACCGCCGGGCGTCCCTGCGGGCCGACGTCACGGCCGGAGCGCTGATCGTCGCGATCGCGATACCGCTCAGCATGGGCATGGCCGAGGTCGCGGGCATGCCCCCGATCGCCGGCCTCTACTCGTGCGTGCTGCCGCTCGTCGCCTACGCGGCGTTGGGCTCGTCGAGGCAGCTCGTGATCGCCCTCGATGCCTCGACGGCCGCGATCGTGGCAGCCACGGTCGCCCCCCTCGCCGCCGGCGACCCGGGCCGGTACGCGGCGCTCGTCGCGGGGCTCGCCCTGATGGCCGGGGCGCTGCTGGCGGTCGCTGGGCTCGCGAGGCTGGGGGTGATCGCGGACTTCCTGTCCGAGCCGGTGCTGCTCGGCTACCAGGCGGGCCTCGCGATCGTGGTGATCGCGAGCCAGCTCCCGCGCATGCTCGGCGTGACGGTCGACGCCGACACGACCGTCGGCCTCTACGCCGCCTCGATCCGATCCTGGGCGGAGATCGACGCGACGACGGTGGCGATCGCGGTGGGGACGATGGCCGTGATGCTGGTCTGTCGGCGATGGCCCCGCCTGCCGGGTGCGTTGCTCGCCGTCGTCGGCGCCACGCTCGTCGTGGCGGCGGCCGGCCTCGACGTGACGGTCGTCGGCCCGCTGCCATCGGGGTTCCCGGCGATCGGGCTCCCCGACCTCGGGCTGTCGGACCTCCGCGAGCTCGCCCCCGGCGCGGCCGCGCTCGCCCTGGTCGCCGCCGCCGACACGCTCGTGAGCTCCCGGGCCTTCGCCGTGCGCAACGGATACGAGGTCGACGCGGATCGGGACCTGATCGGCCTCGGCGCCGCCAACCTGTCCTCGGGTGTGTCGGGAGGCATCACGGTCAGCGCGAGCGCAGCGCGGACGGCGGTGGCAGAGTCGGTCGGCTCACGCTCCCAGGTCGCGGGCCTCGTGGCCGCGGTGTTGATCTCGCTCGTGCTCTTGGTGGCCACCGGCCTGTTGCGCGACGTGCCGGTGGCGGCCCTCGCCGCGGTGGTCACGATCGCCGTGTCGCGCCTCTTCGAGCCCCGCACCGCCCGGACGCTCTGGCGGGTCCGGCGCACGGAGTTCGGGATCGCGGTCGCCGCGATGGCGGGGGTGGCCCTGATCGGCGTGCTCGAGGGCGTCGTGATCGCGATGGCCCTCTCGCTCGTCGACTTCCTGCGACGCACGAGCCGCCCGCACGATGCCGTGCTCGGCCTGGTGCCGGGGCGGCCCGGCTTCCACGATGTGGCCCGCGTTCGCGAGGCCGAACAGGTGCACGGCGCCCTGGTCTATCGGTTCGACGCGCCGTTGTTCTATGCGAACGCGGAGCGGTTCCGGACGAGGGTCCTATCGCTCGTCCGACGCCGCGACGATGTGCGGGTCGTGGTGCTCGAGGCATCGACGATCCCCGACATCGACGTGACCGCCGCCCGCATGCTCGGTGAGCTGCAGCAGGAGCTCGGCGACCGAGGTGTGCGATTCGTCGTGGCCGAGGCGGTGGGGAGCGTGCGCGACCTGCTGGTCGGTGACGAGCTCAAGGAGGACTTCACGGCCGCGGATATGTACGACTCGGTGCAGCAGGCGCTCGACTCGGTCGACGTGGAACAGTGATCCTCCCGGTCGACGTGAAAGGGTGGTCGAGGTCTTACGTTCCGGGGAACAGCGGCACCAGGAGCGGCGCGCTCACCAGGTCGAGCCAGGCCATCACGGGGTAGGTCAGCGCGACCGCGCCGAGGCACATCGACGCCATGGTGGATGCGCCGGCGGGCCCGCCCATCGACGAGAGGATCGCGCCGACGATGGCCACCGTGCCGAACAGGACCGCGAGCAGGATCAGATCCTCGCGCAACGGGCCACCGTTCGCGATCTCGGACCCGTAGCGCCCGAGCACCGGGGAGTACGGGCGCCGCTGATAGAGCCAGAGCACGGCGGTCGTCACGACCCCGGCCACCCCGCACAGGAAGGCGACGGTGCCGAGGACGCTGCCTCGAGGTGACGTGGTAACGACGGCGACGTTCATGGGCTCATCGAACCCCTCAGTGGGGGATGGCGCAACGGCCACAAGCCCTAGGCCCGAGGTCTCAGGTTCCCTGGAGGCACCCACGGACCTCGTCGGGGAGACCGGCGATCTCGAGCCCCGCGCCGCCCTTCACGAAGTCGTACGGGATGCCCTGCCACTCCCCCGGCAGGCCCGGATACTCGCGGGCGGTGGTGTCGGCCGAGTCCCACTGGAACCCGGTCCAGTCCGGCGAGTGGAACCCCTTCGTGTCGTAGGGAGCGACGGCGGCCACACCGCGGCCGAACGTGCGCTGCTCCACGATGAATCGCCCCTGGTAGCTCCAGTCGGACTCCACGTAGAGCTTGATGTACCAACGGTCGATCTCGAGGATGTACCCCTTGTCGGAGGGCGGAGACTCGGGCCCGGTGAAGTAGCGCATGTCGACGACGACGAAGTCTCCGTCGACCGGCGCCGTGCGCCGGACGATGCCGAGCGGATCGGTGAACAGTGGGGTGTCGCGAGGCGGTGTCCGCCAGCCCTCGACGCAGGTCGCCGAGGGCGCCCCGCGGGTCGACGGGGCCGGCTCGGGAACCGCGGGCTGGGTCGGCGAGGGCGCGACACTGGCCGACGGTACGAACGACACGCTCGGCGTCGGCGAGCCCGCAGACGGCGCGGACGCGAAGGCACCGTCGGACTCTTCACCCCCGCCGTCGTCACAGGCGGTGGCCACCGTCGCGAGCACCGCCAGGACGACGACGAACCTACGCATCGCGAGACGCGATCGGATGGGCCGTTCTGCCTGCTCCTGCACGGCAGACAGTATCGGGGCGCGGTGTGACGAACCTGTGTGCACGGTCCGCCCAGGATAGCGATGGGCCGGTGGCTTGATACAAAGGAAGCATGCCCGAACACATGCATCCCCGTGACGAGGAACGCGCGCCGCATCACCCGATCCCGTACCTCACCCGCCGGCGGTTCCTGCACGGCTCAGCGATGGCGCTCGCCGGCGGCGTGCTCTTCTCGTGTACGGGTGGCAGGGTGGTCCCGAAGCTCGGCGACCCCACACCGGAGATCGACACCGCGACACCGATCAAGCGCGTCGTGTACGTGATGCTCGAGAACCGCAGCTTCAACAACATGTTCGGCAAGTTCCCCGGTGTGGAAGGCACGACGGTCGGGGTCGAGCTGGGCAAGGAGAAACCGCTGATCCGGTGCCCCGAGTGGCTGCCCGGCGACATCCCGCACGACCGCGCCGCGCACCTCAACTGCCTCAACGGCGACACGATGGACGGGTTCGGCAACGGGGAGTTCGGCTCGACGTACGCCTACTCGATCTTCGACGAGGACCAGATCCCGAACTACTACACGTGGGCGCGGGAGTATGCGCTCTCCGACCACTTCTTCGCCAGCGTCGGGGGACCCTCGTACCCGAACCACTACTACTTCATCGCTGGGCAGTCCGGCGGCGTGCTCGACAACCCCGAGAACATCGAGACCCGGGTGGAGGACGGCCAGCGCTTCAAGAGCTGGGGCTGTGATGCCCTCGGCGACGACGTCTTCGTCTTCGTGAAGGACGACAAGGGCAACCTCACGAAGCATGACACCTGCTTCAGCTACCGCACGGTCGGACAGCAGCTCAGCGATATCGGGGTCGACTGGGCGTACTACTCGGCATCACCGGGACAGGTCGGCTACTTCTGGAACGCCTACAACGGCATCGGTGACGTGTTCCACACCGATGTGTGGGACGAGCACATGCGCCCGGTCGATCGCATCGTGCCCGACATCGAGGCCGGCCGGCTGCCCGCCGTCACGTGGATCACGCCGCGGTTCGAACTCTCCGATCACCCGCCGTACTCCACGGGCCATGCCCACAACTGGGTGAGCGAGATCGTGAACTCGATCATGCGCAGCCCGATGTGGGAGCACACGGCGATCTTCCTCACGTGGGACGAGTGGGGCGGCTTCTACGACCCCGTGCTCCCGCCCGCCGTCGACGACCTCGGCCTCGGGGTGCGGGTCCCGCTGCTGACGATCAGTCCCTACACCGAGCGCGGCGTCATCGACACCGAGATCGGGGAGTTCTCGACGCCCCTGCGGTTCATCTCCGACAACTGGGGCCTCCCGTACCTGACGCCGCGCATCGAGAACACGCACTCGTTCGAGCACGTCTTCAACTTCAAGAAGAAGCCTCGCGACCCGGTGTTCGGCAAGACGACCGCGCCGACGTACGGCGGAGCGTTCGCGTTCCCCGACGGATACGAAGGATGGGAACCGGGCACCGACCCCAACGAAGACCACTTCATCTAGCTCGGAGCCGCACCCGCCTGCCCGAGGTGCACGACCTCGGCGTCGGACTCGGGGAACATCAGCCCCACCTGTCCGTCCTCCCACCGCACGAGGAACGGGGGTCCACCATCGTCGCCGCGGACCTCCAGGATCTCGGCGTCACGATCGGGCTCGCCGATGTGGTGGCCCCTGATGCGGAGCAGATCGCCGACCACGGCCTTCATGCTGCCCACCTCCTTCTCCCGGGTACCGGATCCAACTCACCCGTGGTCATCGTGCATCACCTCCGCCTCGTCGAGAACGGTCGAAGTCCCCGGCACGGGCGGGACCACCTGCGAGACTCCGGCGCATGGACGAGAGGGAACCCCTCGCCGCGATCGCGATCGAGACGCCACGTCTGATCCTGCGGGAGCTCACCTTCGCTGACGTCGACGCCCTCGCGGCGATGTACGCGGACGACGAGGTCATGCGCTTCATCGGCACCGGTGGCGTGCTCGGTCGCGACGACGCCGCACGCTCCATCGAGCGGCAGCTCGATTCCTATCGGGAGCGGGGCTTCGGCGAGTGGGCGACCGTGCTGCGGGAGAGCGGCGAGATGGTCGGACTCTGCGGGCTGATCGTCTGGCCCGACATCGACGGCGTCGAGGAGCTCGAGGTCGCGTACCTGCTCGACCGCACGGCGTGGGGACGAGGCCTCGGCACCGAGGTCGCCGCCGCGATCCGCGACCGGGCCGCGCGCGAGCTGGGCCGAGAGCGGCTCGTCTCATGTATCTACCCACAGAACACGGCCTCGATCCGCGTGGCCGAGAAGATCGGGATGCGGTTCGAGAAGGAGTTCGAGTACCACGGGGCGCCGATGGCCCTGTACGCCTGGTCGGCTCCGCGCTCGGGCTGAGTCAGTCGCCCGAGCGGTCCTCGATCTCCCAGGCGTGGTCGAGCACGTGCCCTACGGGATCGCGACGACGTAGTCCTCGGCGTCGTCGTCCCACTCGAGCGTGACGAACCCCTGGGTGGCAGCGGCCCTGCAGAACTGCAGGAACCCTCGGTACCCGTACTTCTTCTCGCTGAAGTCAGGGCGCACCTTGCGCACGCGGTTCTTCAGGCCCGACAGCTGCACCGTTCCCTGGGTGCCGAGATCGCCGACGACGTCCCGCAGCAGCTCGAACGCCTCGCTCTCGCCTCCCTGCGACGGCAGCGAGACCTCGGGGTCACCCTTCGCGGCGCCTTCGCTCAACTCGATCACGTTGCGTTCGGAGAGGTGGCGCAGCAGCTCGCCGAACGCGCGGAACCCGTGGTCGGCCTCGCTGAACGTCGGATCCTTGCGCAACAGCGCGCGCTTCACCGAGGACGCCAGCACGGGCCCCGTCGCGCTCTGCTCGAGACCGGCGACGGTCTGCGCGATCAGGATCGCCAGCTGGTTCTCGTCGAGGGGCGCCGTCGACTCCGGCTGTTCCTCGTCCTCGACGGGTTCGGGCTCGGGCTGGGCGGGACGATCCTCAGAGGTCGCACGGCCACCGCCGCCCTTCCGTCCGCGACGGCGACGCTCGGCCGGCACGTCGACGCCTTCCAGCGCCTCGTAGTAGAGGAACTCGTCGCAGGCGGGCGGCAGCAGCTTCGAGGTCGACTCCTTGATGCCGACCCCGATCACCCGCTTGTTCAGCTCACGCAGCTTGTGCACGAGCGGGGTGAAGTCGCTGTCGCCGGTACAGATCACGAACGTCGTCACGTAGTCGCGTTCGAACGCCATCTCGAGCGCGTCGACACAGAGCTTGATGTCGGCGGAGTTCTTCCGCGACGCGCCCATCCGCTGGGGGATCTCGATCAGCTCGACGTGACTCCGCGTCAGCATGCGGCGGTCCTCGTCGAAGTAGGACCAGTCGGCGTACGCCTTGCGGGCGATCACCCGGCCCCGCTCGGCCAGCGCATCGAGCACCGGGCGCAGGTCGAACCGCATGCCCTCGAGCCGGTCGCGTGCCCCGATCGCGAGGTTCTCATAGTCGAGGAACAGCGCGATCCGTTCTTCGTCGAGATCCATCGGCCCAGCCTAGTCGGCTCGAGCCGCCATCGACCGAGGGGCGTGGCCCCAGGCTCACATCACGTCGAACGTCTCGGCGACCTCGATGCTGCCCCCACTCACGAGGATCGGACAACCCTTGCTCTTCGCCACGGCGTCGTCGATGTCCTCGGCCTCGATCACCGCGTACCCGCTCGCCGGGTTCGCGCCGCCACCATCGCTCACCGAGCCGTCGGTCGCGATCGTCATCGACCGCCCGATCGGATTGCCCGGGTCGGCGACCGAGGCACCCAGCGCCCCGTACCAATCGGTCCACGCAGCCATCACCCGTTGCTGATCCTCCTCGGACTCGGGCATGCCGCCGCCGTGGAACACCAGCAGGTACTTCGCCATGGCATCTCCCTCCACCATCGCGGACCCCGCGCCCGCGAGCAGATTCGACGCTACCCACGACCGGGGACGCCGGTCAACGGCAAGAGACCGCAAGCCCGATACGAGCGGTGAGCGGATGGCGGATCAGGCGGGGGTGCCGGTCGCGGGAGCGTCGCCCGCCTCGACCTCGTCGTCGGGCAAGCCGAGCACCGCGGGGTCGGTCGCCTCGATCGGTGTCCCCGCATCGACGAGACCGGCGGCGCGGTCGGCGTCGCGCTTGGCGCGCGCGACGCGCCGCTCCTCGCGAGCGGCCGCCTTGCGCGCCTTGACGTCCTGGCGCTGACGCTTCCCGTAGCTCTCCGGCATGTGACAAGGGTACCCGGCGTGCGACGCGGTTGCCCCCCTCTGGCCCAGCCACGGGCGTCAGTCGGCGTCGCGGTCGGGGAACGCGATGCGCAGCACCAACGTCACGATCGAGATGATCAGCGCCGCCCAGACGTACGCCCAGAACCCGTCGATCTCGATGCGATCGGTCAGCATCGTCGTCACCCAGAGCACGGCCATGTTGATCACGATCGCGAAGAGACCGAGCGTCACGATCAGGAACGGGATGCTCAGGATGCGCAGCACCGTGCCGAGCAGCGCGTTCACCAGGCCGAGGATGCCCGCGACGATCAGCAGCGAGACGACTCCCTCTCGGAGCTCGATACCGGACACGAGCTCGCCGGCCACGAACACGGCGACGGCCGTGATCGCCCACCTGATCAGGATCCTCACCATCCGATCCCTGCCGTCAACGCGTGCGGAGCCGCGGGCTGAGCACCTCGTCGAGCGCGAACCCCACCATCGTGAACGACAGCGTGACGAACATGATCGCGACGCCGGGCGGGATCAGCCACCACCACCACCCCGCCGAGAGCGCGCCGGCAGAGAACGAGTCGTCGATGATGCGGCCCCACGAGATCGCGTTCGCCGGTCCGAGCCCGAGGATCGACAGCGTCGTCTCCGACAGGATCGCGAGCGCGATCATCAGCACGGCGTTGGCGAAGAGGATCGGGAACACGCTGGGCAGCACGTGACGCGTGATCAGGTGCAGATGTCCGGCGCCGAGCGCACGTGAACGCTCGATGAAGGGACGCTCCTTGACCGACAGCGCCTGCGACCGCACGACGCGCGCCGTGCTCGCCCACGAGGTGATCGCGATCACGATGATCACGTTGACGAGCGTGGGCCCGATCACGGAGGTCAGAGCGATCGCGAGCGCGATCCACGGCAACACGAGGAACCAGTTCGTCACCCCGTTGAGCATCGAGTCGACCCGCGTGCCGCCGAAGTAGCCGGCCGTGATGCCGATGCTCGAGCCGATCAGCATCGTGCCGAGGGCCGCCGTGAATCCCACGAGCAGCGAGATGCGCGCGCCCTGCACCATCAGCAGCAGCACGGAGCGGCCGTAGTTGTCGGTCCCCATCGGGTACTCGAGCGACGGGGGGGCGAGCAGTGGGCCGTCGGCGGTCGCCGGCTCGATCGATGCGGGGTCGATGAACATCGGTCCGATCACCGCGACCAGGACGAAGAACGTCAGGACGGCGAGACCGACCATCCCCTGAGGGTTGCGGCGGAACGTGGCCCAGTGTGCGGCGGCGGTATCCCGGCGGCGCTGCCAGACCAACGCTCGCGGCGACCGGAGCTCCCGTGCCTGCTCGCCCGTCGCCACGTCAGGCCTCCCGCACCCGAGGGTCGAGGTAGCCGTACGTGATGTCGGCTGCGAGGTTGAACGCGATCACGGCGGCGCTCGAAAGCAGGAACACGCCCTGGATCACCGGGTAGTCGAGCTGATTGATCGCCTCGTACGTGAGCAGACCGAGGCCGGGCCACGAGAAGACCGCTTCGACGACGATCGCGCCGCCGAGCACGAACCCGAAGTTGAGGAAGATCAGCGTGAACGTGGGCAGGAAGGCGTTGGGCACGACGTGTCTCCGTCGGACCTGATACTCGGGCACACCCTTCGCCCGGGCGCTCGTGACGAAGTCCTCATGGGTCACGTCGATCATGGACGAGCGCATGATGATCGCGTACTGCCCCAGATATCCGAGGGTGAGCGTGAGCAGCGGCAAGAAGAGGTGGTTGAGCACGTCGACGAGCCGAGCGACCCCGGTCTCGCCGCCCGACTCGTAGCCGCCGGCCGGGAACAGCCCGAGCATGCCTGACAGGACCAGCAGCAACAACATGCCGAGCCATCCTTCAGGGATCGAGTACAGGGCGAGCGAGCCGTACAGCGTCGTGGTGTCGAAGGCGCTCCCTCGCCGCCACCCACCCTTGATGCCGATCCAGATACCGATCACCGTGGACAAGAGCGTGCCGAGGCCCACGAGCAGCACGGTCGGCCAGACGCGGGACCAGATCGTCGACGTCACCTCGCGCGCCGTGCGCAGCGACACCCCGAGGTTGCCCGTCAGCGTCTCCCGCACGTAGGTGACGTACTGAGAGCCGAGCGGCTGGTCGAGCCCGAGCTGTTCCTGGAGGGCCGCAACATCGGCTTCGGAGAGTCTCTGGCTCCTCGCGAGCAAGCCGACGGGATCGCCGGGCAGCACGCGGAAGAGGAAGAAGTTGAACGTGAGGACGAAGGCCAGGGTGGCGATCGCCTGGATCACCTTCCGGAAGACGTAACGCCGGGCACCCATCGACCTCTCCGCCCGTCGCCGCCGTCAGATCTCTTCGAGCTCGCGCCGGCGGGTCCTCCGCGACGTCGAGACGATCAGACCGGTCGTCACCACGGCCGCCGCGAGCCATGCCCACCCGGGCAGCCCCCCGGCGCCACCGGATGAGCCCGCGACCGTGTCGTCCACCGGCCGGAGCTCGACCAGCGAGTCGTAGTTGTAGCCGGGCAGCAGGTAGCCGTCGGCGCCCGGCGCGGGCACCCATCCGGCGAAGCGGTCGTCCCGGTAGGCCTGCAGCCACCCGGGATAGGCGAGCACGACGCTCGGCGCCTGCTCGTACGCACGGCGCTGCGCATCGAACACCACCGCCTGACGTTCCTCGCGATCGAAGATGTTGCCCTGCTCCTCGTACAACGCATCGAAGGTGGGGTCCTGCCAGCAGCCGTCGCTCCACGCACCGCACTGCTCCGACGTGAAGACGAACAGCTGGTAGTTCGGGTCGGGATCGCCGCTCCAGTACCAGATGTACGCGTCGAAGTTGCCCGTCCCCCAGTAGTCCCCCATCTTCGCGTCGCTCACGGGCCGCAGGTCGACCCGCACCCCGATCGCCGCCAGGTATCCGACGATCAGCTCGCCGGACTCCACGGCGCCGGTCGTGTCCTGCGACGCGGGCACGAGGAGTTCCAGCGGCTCGCCCGTCTCGGGGTCCTCGCGGATGCCGTCGCCGTCGGTGTCGGCGTACCCCGCCTCGTCGAGCATCACGTTCGCAGCAGCCGGGTCGAAGGGGAACTCCTCGTCGGCAGGGATGTCGAGGTGCCAGAAGGCCGACGCCGGCCGGATGATCGTGTCGCCGGGCGTCGCGGTCCCGCGATACACCTTCTCGGCGATCGCCTGCTTGTCGATCGCCATCGCGATCGCGTGGCGGACCGTGATGTCGTGGAGCGCGGGCAGGGCGTCGGCGTCAGGGCCCTGGCCCCCGAAGTTGAAGGCGAAGTTGAGCCACCAGTCCGAGACGACCCGTTGGACGGAGACACCGTCGATCCCCTCGACCGATTCGATCAACGAGGGCTTGATCCCGTCGGCGAAGTCGATCTCACCGTTGCGGAGCGCCTGGATCATGGCTTCCTGGTTCGAGTACAGGCGGTACTCGATGCGGTCGAGCTGCGGTTCCTCGCCCCAGTAGTAGGGGTTGCGCTCCATCGTCCAGCCCTGGCCAGGCGCCCACTCGGTGAGCACGAAGGGGCCGCTCCCGATCGACGGCGTGTTCTGAACACCGCGGATCTCGCGCAGCTCCCGGCCGTCGTAGGGCGCCCAGACGGCCTCGGGCACGATGTAGACCCACGGCGGCATGTCCGGGGCGAACGTCGGCTCTTCGGCTTTCCAGATCAGGGTCCGCTCGTCCGGCGTCTCGAACGTCGGGTCGGACGGGAAGTAGCTCTTGTA
The DNA here is from genome assembly GCA_963825685.1 of uncultured Actinomycetes bacterium. Taxonomy (GTDB): domain Bacteria; phylum Actinomycetota; class UBA4738; order UBA4738; family HRBIN12; genus JAOUEA01. The sequence continues at coordinate 177,516 of CAWGUD010000018.1, forward strand.
CTGCGGGATCTTGTTGTCGATCACGAACCGATAGGTGAACGCGATGTCGCGCGAGGTGAGCGGCGAGCCGTCGCTCCACCGCAGGCCTTCCCGCAGGGTGCAGGTCCATTCCGTCGAGTCGTCGTTCGGCTCGCACCCGGTCGCGAGGCTCGGAGCGGGCGAGAGGTCCTCGGCCGCGAACTTCAGCATCATGTCGTACTGCACCGTCACGACGCTCCAGTCGCTGCCGGCGCTCACGGCCCACGGGTTGTCGGTGATCAGGTCGGAGACGACGCCGACCCTCAACGTCAGGTCGTCGTCGGCACCAGGAGACTGGGCCCCCGCGAACGAGGGAGCCAGGGCGCCGACCATCGCGATCGCGGCCATGAGTGCGGCCGGCGCTCCGAGCACTCGGCGCGGACTCCCCCGGACCCTGCGTCGCGATGATGCGAGCCTCATGCCGACCTCCGGTCTCCGTTCGTCGATGTTCCCTCATGTCAGAGCCTGGAGGACCTCGTCGTGTACGGCTCCATTGGATACGAGCAGATCGTCGCCCGGGGCCGGGTGGCCGCCGGCCAGCGTCGAGATACAGCCGCCCGCCTCCTCGACGATCAGGCTGGTCGCCGCCCAGTCCCACGCTCTGGCATGGCTCGTGTTCGAGCAGGGCCTCGACCGACCCCTGGGCCACCAGCAGGTGTGCCCACGCGTCGCTCAACCCTCGCGTCCGCCGGGCGAGTCCGGCCACCCGCACGAGCGCATCGGTCTTTCCGCCGGCGATCCACTCTTCCACCGCGGAGTGCGCCACGAACGAGTCCGTGAGCCTGCCGACGTCGGAGACCTTCAGGCGACGACCGCCCCGCCACGCCCCGCCACCCCGGGTCGCGTGGTAGCGATCACCGATCGCCGGCGCGTCGGCGACCCCCACCGCGGTGACCCCGTCGATCTCGAGCGCGATCAGGGTGGTCCACAGAGGGATGCCCTCCGCGTAGAGCTTCGTGCCGTCCACGGGATCGATCACCCACCTGCGCCCGTTCGAGCCTTCCTGCAGCCCCTCCTCCTCGCCCAGCACCCCGTCGCCGGGGAAGCGCGAGGAGATCGCGTCTCGGATCGCCTGTTCCGCGTGTCGATCCACCTCGGTCACCGGCGTCTCGTCGGCTTTGAGCTCCACGGGCAGCCGATGCCCGAACCACGACAGGGTCACCTCGGCGGCCGCATCGGCGAGCTCGTTCGCGAACGCGAGATCCGCGCTCAGATCGGGTTCGACCATGCCCTGCGTCCCCGCTCGTCCTCGACCACGATCCGCCGGTACGGCAACTTCATCGGAGGCTCGAAGCGTGCGCGCACCACCAGCCCGTGGTCGTCGCGCTCGAGCACCCGCGCATCCTCCTGCCGGTTGCGGACGTCGGCACGCACCGCCCAGCCCGTCTCGTAGCGCGACATCATCACGACCGCCCGCGCGGGACTGCACCGCACCTCGAGGGCATCGCCGTCCACCGCCACGTCGAGCAGCACCGGGCCGTTCGTGGCGTAGTGGTGCCCGTGGCGCAGCGCCTCGAGCACCGCCTCCTCGGTACGCTCGGCGGCCCTGACCATCGTCCAGGCATCGTTGATGTCGAATCCCGGGTAGTGACAGTCGTCGGTCGCGAACCCCCACAGGCGCCGGCCGCGCTCCAGGCACTGGTCCCACACGTAGCTCGAGTCCCCACGCAGGTTCTCGCGCTCGGCGCTGGAGTTGAAGAGCTCGAGGCCGTGGGTCTCGTCGACGGCGAGCAACGTCTCCAGCGGCATGCCGCTCCAGCACGGATGCGCGACGAACGAGACCCCGCCCTGCTCGGCGATGCATCGAGCCGCGGCGCTGAGATCGGGGAACGTCTTGTAGTGGTACGCGTCGATCGGCCCCCACTTCGCGCGGTCCCCGCCCGGGTCCTCGGGGATCTCGGAGATGCCGATCGCGAGGATCTCGCTGTCGGTGAGCGCTCCCGTGGATGGGTCGGCCGCGAGCTCCGCACCGGTGATCACGAGGCACCGTTGCGTCGACGGCTCGTGCGTCAGCGTCCAGTGGTCGGTGATCGTGCAGACATCGAAGCCGGCCCACTCGTGGTGTCGGACGTGCGCGCCCGGATCGAGCTCACCGTCGGAACGGGACGTGTGGGTGTGGAATGCGCTCTTCAGCCACTCCCCGTCGACGTCGAACGGGTTGCCGTCGGTCACGCTCGGTCCTCCTCTGCCGGTGTCGGCGCGGACGCTACGGAGGTGGACGTCGTCGCACAAGGGAGGACGTGCCGTCAGGGCAACAGATGACTACTGTTCATCTCGATGCGACCGACCGATGGCGCCGCGCGGGTGGTGCGGGTCCTCGAGGCGCTCGGGCTCGCGCCCGAGGGGCTCGGGGTCTCCGACCTCGCGCGCGTGCTCGACGTGCACCGCTCGACCGCCTCGCGCCTGCTCGGCACCCTGGCGGCGAACGGCATGGTCGAGCGCGACGCGATCAGCCAGCGCTACCGGCTCGGCGCTCGCATGGTGGGGCTCGCGGCCACGGCAGTCGCCCGCATGCCGGTGGTCAGCCAGGCTCGGCCCGAGCTCGAACAGCTCTCGACGGCGACCTCGGAGACCGTCAACCTGGCGATCCGCGACGGGTTCCACGTGGTCTACGTCGACCAGGTGACCCCCGCGGCAACGGTCGTGATGGCGAGCTGGGTCGGGCGCCGCAGCCCCGTGCACGCGAGCTCGAGCGGCAAGGTGCTCCTCGCCTTCGGGGATCCCCGTTCGCGACGGAGCGTGCTGCGACGCTCCCTCGAGGCGATCACCGATCGCACGATCACGGACCCCCGACGACTGGAGCGCGCACTCGACGAGGTGCGACGACGCGGCTACGCGTCGAGCTCGGGTGAGCTCGAGGAAGGGCTCGTGACGGTCGCCGCCCCGGTGCTCGTCGACGGACGAGCCGTCGCGGCCGTGAGCATCTCGGGCCCCGCCTACCGCCTGCCAAGCCGGGATCTGCCGGGGCTCGGGCGTCGCATGACGGAGTCCGCCGCTGCGGTCGCCCACCGCATGACGGGGCGCACCAGCTCGCACCCGGCGGGCACCCGCGGGCCCGGTGTCACATGACGTCGCACCTGGCAGGTATCCTTGCGCCGTGGCGACCTACGAGTACATCTGCCTCGGGTGCGAGCAGCCGTTCGAACAGCGACGTTCGATGAACGCCGCGGTCGACACCGCGCTGGCATGCCCGTCGTGCGGCAGCGAGCGGGTGCGACGCCGCTTCTCGGTGTTCTCGGCGGGCACCGCCCCGGCGGGCGGCTTCGCCGGCCCGGCGCCGTCGGCCGGCGGCGGGTGCTGCGGTGGCGGCGGCTGCGCCTGCGGCGGCTGATCGCTCCCGAGCGAGGGGCAAGCCTTCGGAAGCGTCCTGCCCGGCCCTGACCTAGGCTCGTCCGCATGGACGCGATGGCCCTCGACTTCTGGCTCGGCGAGTGGGATTGCGCCTGGGACGGTGGGCACGGCACGAACTCGATCACCCGCGAGCTCGACGACGCGGTCGTGCTCGAGCGGTTCGAGGCCCGAGCACCCGAGGCGTTCCGCGGCATGAGCGTCTCGGTCTACGACGAACACGCAGGGTGGCGTCAGACCTGGGTCGATTCGAACGGGAGCTACTGGCACCTCGTCGGCGCCATCCTCGGCGACGGCAGTCCTGTCGTTCGGCACCCCGACCCCCGTCGACGCCGAGCACGTGTTCAAGCGCATGGTCTTCTCGAGCGTGGAACGCGACCGCTTCGACTGGCGCTGGGAGTCCTCACCGACCGGCGATACGTGGAAGGAGCGCTGGGCGATCCGCTATACGCGACGGGTCTCGCGCCCTACTTCAGCCTGATCTTCTCCGACGTCTCGACCTGGATCACCTTGCCGTCCTGCAGCACGAGCACGACGGTGCCGTATGCGATGCCGCCCAGCAGATCGTGCACGTGCAGCAGCAGCTCGCGCTGCTCGGGTGAGAGCCCCGCGAAGCGGAGCACCTCGGTCGGGATCTCGCGATCCGAGGAACCGTCGTCGCCGTCCACGACCCGCAGCGGCACGCTCGCGATCACTCCCCGGCCGTGGCCTCGCCGTGATCGAACGCCTTGGGGTTGCGCAGGTCGACGCTCACGAGGTCGCCCTCCGAGGCGCCGGCGAGATCGGACTGCGGCACGTGCGCGACCAGGGTGTGGTTCCCGTCGCCGTCGAGCCGGATCGTGAGTCGCGCGAGCCAACCGAGCGACGAGATCCGCTCGACCCGACCGATCGCGAGCGGCGCGCCGTCGGGCCCGTGGCCGTTCGCACCCTTGGGCGTCACCCGCACATCGTGGGGCCGCACGAACGCCGTGGCTGCCGACCCTTCCTCGAGGTGTCCTGCCCCCGGGACCCGCAGAGCCCCGAGGTGGACGTGGCCATCCTCGACGACACCGTGCAAGACGTTCGCCGAACCGACGAAGCCGGCGACGAAGGGGGTCTGCGGATCGTCGTAGATCTCGCTGGGGGAGCCCACCTGCTGCATGCGGCCCTCATGCATCACGACGATCTGGTTCGCAAGCTCGAGCGCCTCTTCCTGGTCGTGGGTCACCAGCAGGCTCGTCACGCCGAGCTCGCGATGGAGCTCGTCGAGCCACTGACGAAGATCTTGGCGGACCTTCGCGTCGAGCGCACCGAACGGCTCGTCGAGCAGCAGCACCTCGGGCCGTGGGGCCAGCGCTCGGGCCAGCGCCACCCGCTGGCGCTGCCCGCCCGAGAGCTGGTCGGGGTAGCGCTTCGCGAAGTGCGTGAGCTGCACGAGCTCGAGTAGCTCGTCGACGCGCGCCTTGCGATCGGATCTCGCCTGCTTGCGCACGGCGAGCCCGAACTCCACGTTCTGGGCCACCGTCATGTGCCGGAACAACGCGTAGTGCTGGAACACGAACCCGACGCGACGCTCCTGCACGCTCTTGGGCGTGAGTTCGACGTCGCCGAGCCAGATGCGTCCTTCGTTGGGGTTCTCCAGCCCCGCGATCATGCGCAGGACGGTGCTCTTACCCGACCCCGACGGCCCGAGCAGCGCGGTGATCGCGCCGCCGGGGGCCGTGAACGACACGTCGCGCACGGCCTCGAACGAGCCGAACCGTTTGGTGAGCTGCTCCACCACGATCGGCGTGCTCATGTGCGTACCTTCCTTCCTTCGATGCGATGGCGTGCCGTCTCGATGCCGACGAGCAGCACGATCGAGACGGCGGCGAGCGTGAGGGCGACGATGTACGCCTCGGCCTCCTGACGTTCCTCGATCGCCGTGAAGATGAACAGGGTGGCCGTCTCAGTCTTGCCTTTGATCAAGCCGCTCACGATGAGCACGGCGCCGATCTCGCCGATCGAGCGAGCGATCGTGAGCGCGACGCCGTAGAGGATGCCCCAACGGATGTTCGGCAGGGTCACCTTGCGCCAGGTCTGCAGGATCGAGGCGCCGAGCGTGCGGGCGGCATCCTCCTCGTCCTTGCCGATCTCCTCGAGCACCGGCACGACCTCGCGGATCGTGAACGGGATGCAGATGAAGATCGTCACGAGCACCATCGACGGCACTGCGAAGATCACCTGGACGCCACGGGCTTCGAAGAACGGCTCGAGCCACCCGCCGAACCCGAACAGGATCACGGCTGCGAGCCCGACGGTGACCGGGGAGAGGGCGAACGGCAGGTCGACGAGCGCGTTCAGCAGCGACTTGCCGACGAAGCGCTGGCGTACGAGCACCCACGCGGTGATCACGCCGAAGAACGTCGTCACCACCACCGTGATCACGGTGATCACCCCGGTGAGGAAGAACGCGTGCTGCACGTCGGGCCTCGAGAAGGTCTCGACCACCTTCGACCAGCCGGGTTTCAGCGCGGTGTACACGATGCCCGCGAGGGGCAGCAGCAGCAGGACGCCGACGTATACGAGGCACACGCCGACGATCAGGCTGCGCACGAGGCGCCGGCGACCGCTGCCCGGAAGGGAGACGGGGGGCTGGGAGGGGGTCCTCATGCGTCGTCCTCCTTCCGTCTCAGGAGGCGAGCGGTCACCAGCACGAGCACGAACGAGAGGCTGAACAGCAACGTCGCGACCGCCGCCGCCTCGATCGGGCGGAACTGGTTCGCGAGCTGGAAGATGAAGACCGGCGCGGTGAGCGTCTCCCCCGCCCGGTTGCCGGCGACGAGCACGACGCTGCCGAACTCGCCGAGGCAGCGAGCGAACGTCAGCAGGGTGCCGCCGACGATCGCGACCCGGATCGCCGGGAAGACGACCTTGCGGAACGTCGTGAACGCGCTCGCGCCGAGGGTGGATGCGGCTTCCTCCTCGGCGTCGTCGAGCTCCTGCAGCACGGGCTGCACGCTGCGCACCACGAAGGGCAACGTCACGACGAGGAGCGCGAGCATGATCGCGATCGGCGTGAAGATCACCTGGATGCCGAGCTCGTCGAGGAAGCTCGCGATCGGCGAGCCGGGGCCGAACAGTGCACGGAGCATCACGCCGGTGACGAGCGTGGGGATCGCAAGCGGCAGGTCCACCACGGCGGATAGGAGCCGCTTGCCGGGGAACGTGTACCGCACGAGTACGTAGGCGAGCATCGTGCCCATCACCGCGTTGATCAGCGCGGCGAGCGTGGACGTCCAGAGCGTGAGGCGGATCGCCGCCGTGGCGCCTGGGATCGCGAGCGCGGTCCGCAGCCCTTCGAGCCCCTCGCTGAAGCCCTTCGTGATCACCGCGATCACGGGGAGCGCGACCATCGCGCCGAGGTAGACGAGAGCGACACCGCGCAGCGTGTATCGCCGCAGCCGTGCAGCTGACCGCGGAGAGAGCCGGGTCCGACTGCGTTCGATCGTGATCTGCGCGGTGTCGCTCATCGTCGTCTCGTGGTCCTTCTGGTTCGGACCGTCTCGGTCAGCCGGCGATCGCCTGGGTGACGATGCCGCTGTCGCTGAACAGTTCCTCGTTCAGGGCGTCCCAGCCGCCGATCTCGTCGACCGTGAACAGGTCCTCGATCGGCGGGAACTGACCGCCGCCCTTCTGGGCTTCCTTCTTGTCCGTCGAGCGCAGGAAGCCTGTGTCGGTGAAGATCTCCTTGGCCTCGTCGGAGTGCAGGTACTCGACGAACGCCTCGGCGACGTCACGGACGCAGTGCTCGTCGACCCACTGGTCCACGATCGCGACGGGGTTCTCGATCAGCACGGTCGACGGCGGGTAGACCGCCTCGTCGTCCAGACCCGCTTCCTGGGCCGTGAGCACCTCGTTCTCGTAGGTGATCGCGACGTCGCCGTTCCCGGCCTCGAAGTTCTGGATCGAGTCGCGGGCGTTCTTGTCGAACACGATCACGTTCGACAGCACGTCCTGCATGAGGGTCGTCGCGCCAGCCGTGTCGTCGGCCGTCACGCCGGCGTAGCCGCGAAGCGCCGCCCCCCACAGGGAGACGAGGTTCCAGCGCGCGCCGCCGCTCGAAGCAGGGTCGGGCGTGAGGATCTCGACGCCATCGGCCGCGACGTCGTTCCAGTCCTGGATGCCGAGTGGGTTGCCCGGCCGCACGTCGAAGACCACGACCGAGGTGGACACCATGCCCTTGTCGGGCGCGTCGGTCCAGTCGCTCGTGATCAGTCCGGCGTCGGCGATCTGGTCGACATCGGGAGCGAGCGAGAGGGCGACCACATCGGCCTCGTAGCCGGCGATCACGTTCGCCGCCTGCGTGGTCGAGCCCGCGTAGGACTCCTGGAAGATCACGTTCTGGTCGTCGTGCTCTTCCTTCCACTTCGACACGAAGGCCGGGATGATCTTGCCGTAGGCCTCGCGGGGCGTGCTGTACGCGGCGAAGTTGATCACGGGGTCTCCGGCGGCGTGCAAGGACCGCCGGCCGCCGACGACTCGGTGTCGCCGCCGCCCGAGTCGGACGAGCAGGCTGCGAGGATCGCGATAGGAACGAGCGCGAGCGCGACGGGTCGCGCCCAGCGACGAGCGGACGCGCCGTGGCGCCGCCGTGAGAGGGAGAACATCGGAGCTCCTTTCGATGACCGGCCAAGATGCCGGGGCCTGGGTGCTCGGCCTCCGGTGGTCCGGTCAACCGAAAGGGTCTGTGCGGCCGATCTCGATGCTGCAGATCGGTCGGCCTTTCGAGTGCAACGCCTCCGGGTGCTCCGGTCGGCGTGACGTGTAGAGAAGTACTTGCTCGGTGCGGGAGTGTCAAGGAGATCCGGCAGACTCAGGCCTTCCCGCCACGAGAATGCAACACAAGTCCGATGCCTCTAGGCCCGATGGCCGTTGACCCTCCCCCGACCGCGGCGGTACCCTCGACCTGCAGCTGACCGGACAACCGGAGGCCGCAACGCATCGGGGGAACATCGGTTCCCGCATCGCGTTGCGGCCGTTTTCGTCTCAGGAGAGAGCCTGACGATGGCCAAACGTTCCAAGGAGCTCGAACGCGACCTCGAGAAGGAAGCGCAGCTGGTCGAGATCGACGGCGAGTTCTGCGTGCCGGTCGAGGCGAACCAGGCTCGATACCTCATCGACTGGGGGCCGTTCGAGGCACCACGCTCTCCCTGGGATATCGCGAGGAAGCTGCTCCTCTTCCTGCCCGCGATGTTCCTGTTCATCCTCGCCGTGCAGCTGATGAAGGAAGGCGCGGCCGCGGTCGGGCCGCAGATCGAGGGGCAGTTCCCGTTCGCGAACGGGGTCTCGTCGCTCGGCGCCGGCTGGCTCGGGGCCTACTTCGTGCTCTCGGGCTCACCGGTCGCCGCGACCGCGATCAGCCTCTTCGGGGCCGGCACGCTCACGAAGCTGCAGGCGTTCACGATGCTGTCGGGCTCGCGTCTCGGCGCCTCGTTCATCGTGCTGCTGACGGGGTTCCTGTACGCGACGAAGCAGGCGAAGGTGCAGATCGCGGCGGGAGCGTCGCAGGCCGACATCCGGCGTGGACGCAGCGACTCGATCGGCATCGGCATCCAGGCGATGACGATGACCGCGATCGTCTACCTGCCGGGCATGCTGATCGGCTACGCGATCATCCGAGCCGGGTGGCTCGACGGCTTCGATCTGCACGCATCGGGCAAGCTCGACGCGGTGCTGGGCACGCTGTGGGGTCCGATCGTCGACTTCGTCTCGACGAACGGCGCCCGGGTGGTCGCTGTTCCTGATCGGCCTGGGCGTGATCCTCGTCTCGTTCAACCTGATCGATCGCGTGCTGCCCCACGTCAGCAGCGACGCGACCGCGTCGAAGCGCGCAGCGTGGTTGAAGCACCCGTGGACGATGTTCTTCCTCGGCTGCATCGTCGCGACGCTGACGCTGTCGGTCTCGGTCGCGCTCACCGTGCTGGTGCCGCTCGCCGCCAAAGGGTTGATCAAACGGGAGGAGGCTCTCCCGTACATCATGGGCGCGAACATCACCACGCTCGCCGACACGCTGGTGGTCGCGATGCTGCAGCCCACGCCCGACGCGGCGCAGGTCGTGCTCGCCGAGGCCATCGGCGTGACGATCGTGTCCCTCGTGATCCTCGCCTTCCTGTACAAGCCGGTGCAGCGGTCGGTGCTGCGACTCGACGACTACCTCGTCGCCAGCAACCGACGCCTCGCGCTCTTCGTCGGCACGCTCTTCCTGGCGCCGATCGCACTGCTCGCGACGGGGTTCTTCTACGCGACCTCGTGACCGAGGCGGCCGGAAGGACCGACGTACACTCCGACCGTGAGCGACGACACCACGACCGGCGAAGACCCACAGGGCACCGCCGACGAGCGGTTCGCCGCACTCGAGCTCTCCGAAGACGAGCGCCTCGTGCTCGCGAAGGTCGCCGACATCGTGCGGCGCATCAACTACGGCACCGTCGTCCTCGTGATCCAGGACGGCAAGGTCGTGCAGATCGAGATGGCCGAGAAGTTCCGGCTGCGATGAGGACCCGTCGATGAGCGATGTGATCACGTCCCAGCTCCGACCCGCCGAGGCCCCCGGCGAGGGCCCTCCCAAGCTCGCCGTGCGCGACCTCGTGAAGACCCGTCGATCGACGAGCGGCGCGGTCGTCACCGCCGTCGATCACGTCACGTTCGACGTGCGGCTCGGGGAGTTCCTGTGCCTGCTCGGCCCGTCGGGGTGCGGGAAGACCTCGATCCTCAACGTGCTGGCCGGCCTCGACGAGCCCACCTCGGGCGAGGCGCTGCTCGACGGCCGGCCGATCGCCGGCCCGGGCCCCGACCGGGCGGTGCTGTTCCAGGAACCCGCCCTGTTCCCGTGGCTCTCGGTCGCGGGGAACGTCGATCTCGCGCTGAAGCTGACCGGGACCCCGGCGTCGGAGCGACCCGACCGCGTCCGCACGTGGCTGGCGAACGTGGGCCTCGAGCGGTTCGCCGACGTGCAACCGCACGAGCTCTCTGCGGGCATGCGCCAGCGCGCACAGCTCGCCCGGGCGCTCGCGACCGAGCCCGAGGTGCTGCTCGGCGACGAGCCGTTCGGGGCGCTCGACGCGCAGGCGCGCGAGCTGCTGCAGGACGAGGTGCAGCGCGTCTGGCTCGAGCGTGGGGGACGCAAGACGTTCGTGTTCGTGACCCACAACGTGCGGGAAGCCGCGCTGCTCGCCGATCGCGTGCTCGTGATGTCTGCGGCGCCGGGGAGGCTGCTCGAGGAGGTACGCATCAGCGCGCCCAGGCCGCGACAGCTCGACGACGTGTTGGTGGCACGCGTCGTCTCCGACGTGCACGAGTTGTTGATGCGTGAGGTAGAGCGAGCCCGCGCCGAGGGAAGCGACCGGCCGATCCGTCCCCAAGGAACCCGACCGGTGAGCGCCGTCACCGCCTCCGAGGCGCCGAGGATCGGCCTGCGGCGTCTCGTGCACGAGGTCGGTCCGCCGCTGGCGGGCATCACCGCCGCGGTCGCGGTCTGGGCGGTCGTCGCCGCGCTCCACGACCACCGAGGGCGTGCCCGGCGTCCGCCGCGTTCGAGACGTGGACGGCGTTCGTCGCGGGCATGGCCGACGGCACGATCCCCGAAGCGACGGTGAAGACGCTGATCAGGCTCGTGTTCTCGTTCGCCCTCGCGGTCGCGCTCGGCACGCTGCTCGGGGTGGCCTTCGCGCTGAACGAGTTCGCGCGTCGTTCGCTGCGTCCGCTCGTCGTGGCGTTGCAGATCGTGCCGTTCGTGGCCTGGGTGCCGATCGCCGTGGTCGGCTCGGTGCGACCGAACGCGCCGTCGTGTTCGTGACCGTGGTCGGCTCGTTCCCCTCGGTGACCCTGGCCACGATGGCGGCGATGCGGCAGGTGCCCCCGATCCTCAAACGTGCGGGCCGCACCCTCGGAGCCGACGGATGGTCGCTCTACCGCGACGTGATCTTGCCCGCCGCACTGCCCGGGTTCATGGCCGGGTTGCAGCAGGCATGGGGCTTCGCGTGGAAGGCGCTGATGACCGCCGAGCTGATCATCGCCGCGGCGGGGGCGGTCGGGCTCGGACACCTGCTCGCCGAGGAAGCCGACGACATGCCCGCGCTCGTGGCCGTCGTCGCGGTGATCGCGGTGATCGGGGTGCTGGTCGACTACCTCGTGTTCAACCGGCTCGACCGGCGCGTCCGAGGACGTCGGGGCCTGTTGATCGAGGGTTGACGCGCGCCGCCCGGGGACGCCCTACTGCTCGATCCGGAAGCGGATGCGCACGTGGGTGTGGTACTCGGCGATCTTCCCGTCGGCCACCGTGGCGCTCGTCTCGAGGATGTCCATGCCCTCGATGCCGCGGATCGTCTTCGAGGCCTCGGTGAGCGCCTCCTGGGCGGCCGCGCGCCATGACTCCGCGGACAC
>CAWGUD010000019.1:0-10744 GCA_963825685.1 uncultured Actinomycetes bacterium
GCCGCGCCGATCCGCTCGCTCGCCGCCGCGGCCCTGATCGTCAGCGTGATGACGGGGTGCGCCGACGATGAGTCTCCGGGTGACGGAGACGACCCCGCGGTGTCGATCGTCGGGGTCACATGGATCCTCGAGGCCGCGGCGACCGAGGCGCTCGTCGACGAGGTCGTGCCCGAGCACGTGCGGGTCACGATCAGGTTCGAGGACGACGGCACGGCGAGCGGGTCGGCGGGCTGCAACAACTATGCGGGCTCGTACACGACGAGCGCCGACGGTGCGATCTCGATCGAGGCCGGTGGCATGACGATGATGGCGTGCGAGGAGCCGCTCATGCGGCTCGACGCGGCCTACGTCGCGGCTCTGGGCGAGGTGGAGGCCTTCGAGATCCTCGACGGGGGCGACTCCCTCGTGCTCTCGGGAGCCGAGACGCCGTTGACGTACACGGCCGAGCAGCCGATGCCGTTGGAGGGCACCGCGTGGCGGGTCGACGGCATCGCGATCGGCAGCGACGCGGTGTCGTCGACGATCGCGGGCGCCGATGCCGACCTCGTCTTCGACGCCGGCGTCGTCTCGGGCAGCACGGGCTGCAACACCCTCAACGGCTCGTACTCGATCGACGGCGACCCCAGCGTGGGCGCGATCTCCTTCTCCGGGATCGCCACGACCAAGATGGCCTGCGAGCCCGACGTGGCGGAGCAGGAACAGGCGATCCTGACGGGCCTCGACGAGGCTGCGAGCTACACGATCGCCGGGTCGACGATGTCGCTGTCCGACGGCGACGGCGCGTTCCTGCTCTCGCTCGTCGCGTCGTGACGCGCAGGAGCCCGGCCGATGCCGGCCGGGCTCCGTCGTGATGCCGATGCGGTGCGCTCAGCTCAGGAGAGCGCCTTCTTCTTCAGCGCGTCGAACTCCTCCTGGCTGATCGCTCCGGAGTCGAGCAGCTCCTTGGCCTTGGCGATCTCGCCGGAAGGCCCGGCGTCGGCGGCGGCCTTCTGCACGTACTGCTGGAAGTCGGCCTCGGCCGCCTTCTGCTGTGCCACATCCCGCTGCGCCATGTCCTTGCCGTGCACGATCACGTAGATGAACAACGTGAGGAACGGCAGGAACAGCAGGGCGATCAGCCACACGGCCTTCATGCCGCCCGACATCTCGTGGTTGCGGAAGATGTCGAAGATGACCCTGAACAGGATCATCAGGTACATGACCATGAAGAAGATCACGACCGTGGTCCACAAGATCTCGCCGAAATCGATCTCTGCGAGCAACGCGTACTCCTTTCGGTTGGAGTGGTGCGGTGCGCAGCCTACTGCACCGGGCACGGGCGACGGAACACCTCTCGTTCGGGGCCGGCGGTTCGCGCCCGGAGCCGTTCCGTAGACTGCGCCCCATGAGCGTGCCCGAGAAGCCGTCGCTCGACGGTCTGGAAGCCAAGTGGGGCGAGTGGTGGGAGGCCGCGGGCACCTACCACTTCGACCGCTCGAAGACGCGCGAGCAGATCTTCGCCATCGACACGCCGCCGCCAACGGCGAGCGGGTCGCTGCACATCGGCCACGTCATGTCGTACACCCACACCGACCTCGTGGCCAGGTACCGGCGCATGCAGGGCGACGAGGTGTTCTACCCGATGGGGTGGGACGACAACGGCCTGGCCACCGAGCGGCGTGTGCAGAACTACTTCGGCGTGCGGTGCGACCCCTCCCTGCCCAACGCCCCCGACTTCGACGTCACCGTGCTCGAGCGCCCCGACGACACCCCGGTCGCCGTGAGCCGGCCCAACTTCATCGAGCTGTGCCAACACCTCACGGTCGAGGACGAGAAGGCCTTCGAGGAGCTCTTCCGCCGGCTCGGCCTGTCGGTCGACTGGCGGCAGACCTACACGACGGTGGGCGAGGTGTCGCGCCGAGCGTCGCAGCGCGGGTTCGTGCGACTCGCCCGTGCGGGCACCGCATACACGGCCGAGGCGCCCACGATGTGGGACGTCGACTTCCGCACCGCGGTCGCCCAGGCCGAGATCGAGGACCGCGAGGTCTCCGGCACGTACCATCGCATCGCCTTCGACGTCGAGGGCGGCGACGGCCGTCTCGAGGTCGAGACCTCGAGGCCCGAGCTCATCCCCGCGTGCGTGGCGCTGGTCGTGAACCCCGCCGACGAGCGGTACGCCTCGCTCGTGGGCGCCACCGCGCTCACGCCGGTGTTCCGCGTGCCGGTGCCGATCGTCGCGCACGAGCTGGCCGACCCCGACAAGGGCACGGGCGCCGCGCAGATATGCACGTTCGGCGACGTGACCGACGTGGTGTGGTGGCGTGACCTCGGGTTGCCGGCTCGCGTGATCGTTCGCCGCGACGGCACCCTCGCCGCTGGGCGGTTCGGCGAGCCGGGCTGGGAGTCGAGGGACCCCGAGACGGCGAACGCCGCGATGAGCCGGCTCGAGGGCAAGGGCACGAAGCAGGCGCGCACGCTCGTCGTGGAGATGCTGCGCGAGGGCGGCTGGCTCGTAGGGGAGCCGGAGCCGGTGCAGCACGTCGTGAAGTTCTACGAGAAGGGCGATCGGCCGCTCGAGGTCATCTCGAGCCGGCAGTGGTTCGTGAAGACGCTCGACCTCAAGGCGGCGCTGCTCGAGCGTGGCGAGCAGATCTCGTGGCATCCGTCGTTCATGGGCTCTCGCTACTCGAGCTGGGTCGAGGGCCTGAACCAGGACTGGGCGGTGAGTCGCCAGCGCTTCTTCGGGGTGCCGTTCCCGGTGTGGTATCGGCTCGACGACGACGGCGAGCCGGTCTACGACGAGCCGATCCTGGCCGACGAGGCCTCGCTGCCGATCGATCCGCAGGACGACGTGCCGCCGGGCTTCACCGCCGAGCAGCGCGGCGTGCCCGGCGGGTTCGCCGGCGACCCCGACGTGATGGACACCTGGGCGACGTCGTCGCTCTCGCCCCAGATCGCCGCGCGATGGGAGGACGACCCCGACCTGTTCCAGCGGCTCTTCCCGATGGACCTGCGACCGCAGGCGCACGACATCATCCGCACCTGGCTGTTCTACACGGTCCTGCGCGCCCATCTCGAGCACGACTCGTTGCCGTGGACGAACGCGGCGATCAGCGGGTTCGTGCTCGACCCCGACCGCAAGAAGATGTCGAAGTCCAAGGGGAACGTGGTCGTGCCGACCGAGGTCTTCGAGCGCCACTCCGCCGACGCCGTGCGGTACTGGGCGGCGAGCGCTCGTCTCGGATACGACGCCGCGATCGACGACCAGCAGATGAAGGTCGGCCGCCGACTCGCGATCAAGATCCTGAACGCCTCGCGGTTCGTGCTCTCGATGGAGGCTACGCCCGGCGAGGTGACCGAGCCGGTGGACCGGGCGATGCTGTGCACCCTCGCGTCGGTGGTGAGCGAGGCCACCGAGGCGCTCGACGCCTACGAGCACTCGAAGGCGCTCGACGGCGTCGAGCGGTTCTTCTGGGGGTTCACCGACGACTACCTCGAGCTCGTGAAGCAGCGCGCCTACGGCGCGCACGGGCCCGAGGGAGCAGCGTCGGCGATCGGCGCCCTGCGAGCGGCGCTCGACGTGCTGCTGCGCCTGTTCGCGCCGTTCCTGCCGTACGTGACCGAGGAGGTCTGGTCGTGGTGGCGCGAGGGGTCTGTGCACCGGGCGTCGTGGCCGGCCGCCGCCGAGGTGGCGGAGCACGCCGGTGGCGACTGCGACCCCGCGGTCTATGAGGTTGCCGCCGCGGTGCTCTCGGCCGTGCGCAAGGAGAAGGCGCTCGCGAAGGTCTCGCTGAAGACGCCGGTCGACTCGATCACCGTGCACGACACGCAGGACCGGCTGCGCCTGCTGAGCCAGACCACTGCCGACCTGCGGGAGGCGGGCAACATCCGGGCGATCGATCAGGCCGAGGCCGACGCGTTCGCGGTCGAGACGGTGCTCGCTCCGCCCTCCGAGCCGTCGCCGGACGGCCCACAGGCCTGAGCCTTCCGATGGACTACGCTGCAGCGCTCTCCGCGCTCGAGGATCGCAAGGAGACGCGCATGGTGCCCGATCTGTCGCGCATCCTCGCGCTCGCGACCTACCTGGACGATCCGCAGCTGTCCTACCCGACGATCCACGTCACCGGCACGAACGGCAAGGGCACGGCCGCCCGGGTCGCCACCGAGATCGCGTGCGCCCACGGGCTCACGACGGGTCTGTACACCTCGCCGCATCTCGAGTCCGTGACCGAGCGATTGTCGGTCTGCGGCGTCGACGTCACCGAGAAGGAGTTCGCCGAGGAGTTCACGCACCTGCAGCCGTTCCTGGACCTCGTCGACGGCCGGTCCGAGGAGCGGGTGACCTACTTCGAGGCGCTGACGGCCTTCGCGTACCTGTGGTTCGCCGACAAGCCGGTCGCCCTCGGCGTCTTCGAGGTCGGCATGGGAGGCACATGGGACGCCACGAACCTCATCTCGAGCGACGTCGCGGTGATCACCCCGATCGGGCTCGATCATCCGGAGCTCGGCGCGACGTTGACCGAGGTGGCGGGGGAGAAGGCCGGCATCATCAAGGACGGGAAGGCCGTGGTCGTGCGCGAGCAGGAAGCCGAGGCGCTCGCCGTGATCGAGTCACGATGCGACCAGGTCGGCGCCTCGCTCTCGCTCGAGTTCCGCGATTGGGAGGTCACCGAACGGCTGCAGGCGGTCGGCGGTCAGGCGTTCGCGGTGCGAGGCCTGCACGCCTCGTACGACGATCTGTACCTGCCGCTGTTCGGCGAGCACGCCGTCCGCAACGCGGCGGCGGCGCTCGTGGCGTGCGAGTCGCTGTTCGGCGAGGCCCTCGAGGAAGGAACGCTGCGAGAGGCGCTCGCGGGCGTGCGGTGGCCCGGGCGTCTCGAGGTCGTCGGCCGGCAGCCGGCGATCGTGCTCGACGGTGCGCACAACCCCGCCGGGGCCGAGGCGCTCGCGGTCGCGCTGCGGGAGTTCTTCCTCTGGGAGCGACTGCACCTCGTGCTCTCGATCGGCGCGAACAAGGACGTGGCCGGCATCGCCGCCCAGCTCGCACCGCTCGCCGACGTGGCCTACGCGGCTCGCAACGAGAGCGAGCGGACGGGCGACGCCACGCCGATCGCCGAGGCGTTCGGCGTCGAGGGCACGCCCGTCACGGTCCACGGCTCGGTCGCCGAGGCGCTCGAGGCGGCCAGGGCGGCCGCGACCCCCGGGGATCTCATCTGCGTGACGGGCTCTCTGTACACTGTCGCCGACGCCCGCCGGGCGCTCGGCCTGACCACCTGAGCCACCGCGCCGGCCTCCGTGCCCGGCTCGATCCCGAGGAGACCGACGAAGCACATGGCGACCGAATCCACCCTGTTGATCGTGAAGCCCGACGGCGTGCGCCGCGGCCTCGTGGGCGAGGTGCTGCGGCGCGTCGAGGCCAAGGGTCTCGCGATCGAGGAGATGCGGCTGTTCACGATCCCCCGCGAGACGGCCGAGGAGCACTACGGCGAACACCGCGAGAAGCCGTTCTTCGGCGAGCTCGTCGACTTCATCACGGGCGGGCCGGTGGTGGTGGCGAAGATCACCGGCGACGACGCGATCACCTGCTGGCGCACGCTGATGGGACCGACGAACCCCGTCGAGGCGCCCCCCGGGTCGATCCGAGGCGACTTCGCCACCGAGATCGGCGAGAACATCGTGCACGGCAGTGACTCTCCGGAGTCGGCCGAGCGCGAGCTCGCGCTGTTCTTCGGGGCCTGACGGCGGACCACCCGACATGCCCGGTCTGCAGGAGGCCTTCGACCGCATCGGGGCGGCCCTCGAGCACCACCTCGAGTCCTCGCACGCCGCCGGCGCGGTCCTCGCGGTCACCGACCGCGAGGAGATCCTCGGCGTCGCGGTCCGCGGCATGGCCGACGTGGCCGCCGGCACGCCGGTGCGGCCCGAGACGCGGTTCCAGATCGGATCGATCTCCAAGTCGTTCGCCGGCATCGTCGCGGTGCAGGAGGCCGCGGCGGGCCGCCTCGACCTGCACGTCAGCGTGAACGAGATCCTGCCGTGGCTCGATCTCCCCGAGCCGTTCGGACCGATCACCCTGCACCACCTGATGCAACACAGATCCGGTCTCGCGATCGGCACCGAGGAGGCGCCCACGCTCCACGGCGCGCTCTGGCTGGCTCGGCAGTACCCGCCCACGACCGCCCCGGGGGAGCGGTTCTGGTACTCGAACGACGGGTGGAAGATCGTCGGCGCCTGTCTCGAGCGGGTGACGGGATCGACGATCGAGGAGCTGATCGCCGAGCGCCTCTTCGGTCCGCTCGGCATGCGACACTCCGTCGCCCGTATCACCGAGCAGGAGTACCTGACGACCGCCGTGGGCTACGAGCCGACCCGGTGGGACCGACCCCCGCAGCTGCGCCACACGCTGTCGCCCGCCGTGCGCATCGTGTCGAACACGGCCGACGGCTCCATCACGTCCGACGCGATCGACATGGCCGCGTACGCGCGGCTGCTCCTCGCGCGAGGCGACGTGCCCGACGGTCGGGGCGGCCGCATCATGACCGACGCGATGTTCTCGATGCTGACCGAGGACGGGGCCGACGACGGCGAGGGTGGCCGGTACGCCTACGGGTTGTCGCAGGAGGCCGTCGACGGCCATCGATGGATCGCGCACTCCGGTGGCATGGTCGGGTACACGGCGCTGCTCGCGACCTCGCCCGACGAGGGCCTCGGGCTCGTGATCATGCAGAACGGCGGCGGCGACAAGCGTCTCGGTCGCTGCGTACGCGCTCGCCGCTGTCCGCGCCGGTCTCTCCGGCGCCGAGATCCCCGCCGACCTGGGCACCGCCCGCCGCCACGGCGATCGGGAACCCTGAGGAGTACGGGGGTCGCTACCTCGGTGACGACGGCCGGGCGCTCGACGTCGCCGCCGTCGACGACGGCCTGGCCGTCACGCTCGGGCCCCTCACCGTGCGCCTCGAGCGCGACCCCCTGCAGCCCGAGCCGGGCGACGGGTTCCTCGTCGCGCACGACGCGCTCGATCGCTTCCCGTTGGAGTTCGTGCGCGACGCCGACGGGACCGTCGTCGAGGCGTTCCACGGGCCGACCTGGTTCCGGCGTGAGGGGACGGTCCTCCCGGAGCCCGCTGACCTCCGCGAGGTGCTCCGGGGCGCGCCCGGCCTCTACCGCAACAACGACCCGTGGGCTCCCGTGATGCGCATCCTCGCGCGCAAGGGAGCGCTCGTCCTGCAGTGGCCCTACGAGGTGGCGGGGGCGATCGATGCCCGGACCCTGATCCCGCTGGACGACGGGTGGTTCGCCGTGGGTGCCGAACGCGATCCGCAACGTATCCGGTTCCTCGGCGAGGCCGACGGGAAGGCGGTGGTCGCCGAGTACAACGGCGGTCGCTGGTACCGCTCGTTCGAAGAGTAGCGCTCGAGGAGGCGTCACCAGCCCGCGAGCCGCGCGATGCTATCCAACATAGATGCTTCATCGATCGACGAGATCGCGTACCTCGGAGCTGATGGTGACGCTGGGTACACCGTTGGACGTATGCGTGGTACGCCCGACGGATGGCGTCAGGGGTTCCTCCGTCGATCTACGGTTCGTCCGTGACCCGACCGGCATGCCCGATCGGGTTCCTCGCGACGAGCGATCCGAGCGCCCACCAGGAGGGGAATGAAGTGAGGGTCTTCAAGAAGGCGGCCGGCGTCCTGTGCTTGGCTGTGCTGGCCGTGGGCACGCTGCCCGTGCTGCCGGCGCAGGCTTCGCTCTCTCAGCCCGCGGTGGTGTCGGAGAACCCCGCCGATACCACACCGCACATCGTCCTCAGCGACACGTCGTACGACGTACGCGCCTACGCGCAGGTCGGTCGCACCGTCTATGCCGGCGGCAAGTTCCGAGAGGTGCAGGACCCGGCCAGGACGACCACGTACGCCAGGCAGAACTTCGTCGCCTTCGACAGCGAGACAGGAGTCGTATCACCGCTCGACCTGTCGTTCGACGGGACGGTGGGCGCGATCGAGGCAACCGCCGACGGGACCGCGCTCTTCATCGCGGGCGCCTTCACGAAGGTCAACGGGATCACCCGTCGGGGGATCCTCAAGTACGACCTGGTCAACGACCGGATCGATCCGACCTTCGCGCCGACGGGCATGCGAACGGTGAACGACGTCGTGCTCGCCAACGGTGCCCTCATCGCGGCGGGAAACTTCACGAAGACCGTGATGGCGATGAACCCGACGACCGGCGCAGACACGGGCGCCATCAACATCACGGTCGCCGGGACGGTCAACCCCGACGACGACGTCAGGGTCCGACACATCGCGGTCTCCCCCGACGGCACCCGGTTGGTGGCCACGGGCAACTTCGTCACGGTCAACGGCCTGGCCCGCAGACGCGCCTTCATGCTGAACCTCGGCGCCACCGCGACGCTCAGCACCTGGTACGCGCCCCGCTTCGCCGCGAACTGCCCGGCGGGCGGCAGCCGGCGGGAATGGGCCCAGGGCGTGGACTTCTCCCCCGATGGCTCCTACTTCGTGATCGTCACCACCGGGGGGCCGAACGGCACCACGACCGGCATGTGTGATGCCGCGGGCCGCTTCGAGACCGCGAACGTGAGTTCCACGGTCCAACCCACATGGATCAACTGGACCGGTGGCGACACCCTCTACAGCGTGGCGATCACAGGACCGGCCGTGTACGTCGGCGGCCACCAACGCTGGTTGGACAATCCACTGGGCAGAGACTCGGCGGGTGCAGGCGCGGTCTCCCGCCCTGGTATCGGGGCGATCGATCCGGTGACCGGCATGGCCCTCCCGTGGAACCCCACCAAGTCTCGCGAACACGGCACCATGGTCCTGGAAGCCACCCCACAGGGGCTGTGGGTCGGTAGCGACGGCGCCAGCTTCGGGCGTGAGGACCACGCCGGGATCGGCTTCGCCCCCTTGGACCCCGGGCCGACGCCCGACACGACCCGGCCGAACACGTTCATCGACTCGGGCCCGTCGGGTTCCGTGATCGACACGTCGGCGACCTTCGCCTTCTCGGCCACCGAGCCGTCGACGTTCATGTGCCGCCTCGACGGCGGCCCGTTCGCCCCGTGCACATCACCGGTGAGCTACGCGAACCTGACCGCCGGCTCGCACACATTCCAGGTAGCGGCAACCGACGGCTCCTACAACGTCGACGCGAGCCCCGCTGAGCGGAGCTGGACCGTGCTCGAGTCGGGGAGCGATCTGATCGGGAACCCGGGGTTCGAGGTGGACACGTCCGGCTGGAAGGGAGATGCGTCGACGAACACGCTGAGCCGGGTCGCGGGCGGGCACTCGGGCGGTTGGGCCGCGGAGGTCTCGAACACCCAGGCCGGCGCGAACTGCGGCCTCGACGACCAGCCGAGCTGGGTGGGCCTGACGCAGGCCGGCACCTACACCGCGAGCATCTGGGCCCGCTCGGACACCCCGGGGCTCACGCTCAGGCTCCGCCTCCGCGAGTACGTGGGAGGAGTGCTGCAGGGGTCGGTCTCGCCGACGATGGCCCTGACCTCGTCATGGCAGCAGCTGTCGGCGGTCTACACACCGGTCGCGCCGGGATCGTCGAGCCTCGACTTCGAGGCGTTCACGCGAACGCGCCCATCGGCGTGTGCATGCAGGCCGACGACGCATCCATGACGCTGGCACTCAGCCGACACGACCCCGCCCGACACGTTCATCGACTCGGGCCGTCGGGCTCCGTGTCCGACACGTCGGCGACCTTCAGCTTCTCGGCGAGTGAGCCGTCGACGTTCGAGTGCCGCCTCGACGGCGGCGCGTTCGCCCCGTGCACGTCACCGGTGAGCTACACGGACCTGACCAGCGGCTCGCACACATTCCAGGTCACCGCCACCGACGGCTCCCTGAACGTCGACGCGAGCCCCGCGGAGCGGAGCTGGACCGTGCTCGGCAACCTGATCGGCAACCCTGGGTTCGAGGTGGACACGTCCGGCTGGAAGGGCGAGGTGTCGACGAACACGCTGAGCCGGGTCGCGGGCGGGCACTCGGGCGGTTGGGCCGCCGAGGTCGCGAACACCGTGGCCGGTGCGAGCTGCGGGCTCGACGACAAGCCGAGCTGGGTGAGCGTGACGCAGGCCGGCGCCTACTCCACGAGCATCTGGGCCCGCTCGGACACCCCGGGACTCACGCTCAAACTGCGCGTGCGCGAGTACGTCGGCGGCGTGCTGCAGGGGTCGGTCGTGCAGTCGATGGCCCTGACCTCGTCGTGGCAGCAGGTGTCGGCGGTCTACACACCGGTCGCGCCGGGATCGTCGAGCCTCGACGTCGAGGCGTTCACGTCCAACGCACCACTCGGCGTGTGCATGCAGGCCGACGACGCGTCGATCACACACTGAACCGTGGGCCGCTCCCACCCCACGAGGGGTGGGAGCGGCGTCACGGATGTGGATCCTTCGCGCGGTGATCGGCGCGGATCAGGCTGGGGTTGCCGGAGCCTCGCGCACCAGCCCGACCGTCTCGCCGTAGGCCCAGACGTCGAACTCCGGGGGCTCATGGCCGAGCGTGGTGAGCGCCGTGGCGATCTGCGAGCGGTGGTCGCTGCCGTGATGGAGCACCTGGGCCAGCCGGATGCCCACGGTCGCGTGGCGCTCCACGTCACTGCCCGTGCGGCTCACCACCAGGTCGGCGTCGGGATCGAGGCCCCGCTCGACGATCGCCTCCCACCCGGCGGCGTTCGCGTCCGCGACCACGCGCAGCTCGGCCAGCGACATCGCGTCGCCGTCGAGGTCCCCGTCACC
>CAWGUD010000020.1:0-235781 GCA_963825685.1 uncultured Actinomycetes bacterium
TCGCTCGGCTCGACTCGGTGACGATCGACTGCCGCGACCCCGAGCGCCTGGCGGCCTTCTGGGCCTCGGTCTTCGGAACCGCGGAGGCGTGGCGAGGTGGCGACCCCGTGCAGTACATCGATCTCGGGTCGACCGATGGATCTCCGGTGCTTCGGTTCCAGCGCGTCTCCGAGCCGAAGACCGTCAAAGACAGGATCCACCTCGACCTGCGCGTCGACGACATCGAGAAGGCGTGCCGGCGGGTGATCGGCCTGGGCGGGGCCAGGGTGGAGCAAGGCGACTTCCGCGAGTACGACGTCGTCTTCAGGGTGATGCTCGACCCTGAAGGCAACGAGTTCTGCTTGGTTTCCGAAGCGGCCCTCGAAGCACGGGGCGGCGACGGATGACCCGCTAGCCAAGGAGTGCCCACCCTCCCCCGGGCGAGGAGTTCGTCGACCGCGAGAGGCTGAGGGAGATCGCGCCCGCTTTCAGCAGGAGTTCGTCCGGTCCCCGCTGCCCCCGAAGGGGTGGGCGTGCGGGGATCTCCGCGTGCCTCGGTTCCGGGGACCCCGATCAGGGCTCCTCGTTCTGTGGCGATAGGAGCGCCAACAGCCGCTCGATGACCGGAGCCGTCCGATCGGATCCCCATCGCTCCGGATCCTCGAGGCTCGCCAGGTAGAAGCCCCGCAGCACGAGATGGATCACGTCGGCCGCGAAGCCCGGCGCGGCCGAGCCTGCCGCTCGCGCGGCGTCGAGCAGCGTCGCGTGGTTGTCCCTCGAGAAGCCTCTGATCGCATGCTGAGCGTCGGGGTATGAGCCGGAGTTCGCGACGACCTCGATGAGCAACCGACGGTACGCCTGGTCGTCGCCGGCGGTCGAGAGGTTCCAACGCGAATACGTCGCGAAGTACTCGTCGGCGGAAACGCCATCGAGGTTTCTGGTCATCTCGTCGTTCCAGCCATCCAGGATGAACCGCACGGCATTGAGGAGGAGATCGCCGCGCGTGGGCAGGAAGTTCGTGACGAGCGTGGTCGACCCCCCGAGCCGCGCGGCCACCGCTCGCACGGTCACGCCCTCGGCGCCGCGCTCCTTCACGACGGAGACGGTCGCCCGGGCGATATCGTCCATCCGCTGCTCGTGGTCCACGTCGATCGGCATCGGTAACGACGATACTGGCTCTTGACGGATATGCAATGGCGTCGTATAACGCTGTTTTATCACGACCGTGGAGGTGCAGACATGTCATCACCGAGCCTGAACCGCCGACAGTTCATCGCCGGCACGGGCATCCTCGCCGCCGGCGCGGTGCTGCCGGGCGTGCGGACAGGAGTCGCTAGGGCCGCAAAGCCAAAGCGTGCAGCCACCGTGATCAAGAGGGGTCGCGTGTGGACCGGGACGGGTGGCATCGCCGAGGCGGTCGCGATCGGTTCCCACGGGAAGATCCTCGCCGTCGGGACGAATAGGGACATCTCGAGCCTCGTCGGGCCTCGCACCGTCGTGGTGAACGCGGCGGGTGGCACCGTGATCTCGGGCATCCACGACGGGCACATGCACCCACAGGCCGTGGTCAACTTCCTGATCTATCCGGACCTCGGCAACGCCGAGATGACGCTCGCCGAGCTCCAGCCGACCCTGCAGGGGTACCTCGACGATCCCGACACCGTGTTCCCGGGGGGGTGGCTCCGCGTCAACAACTGGAATCCGGTGGCCTGTCCCATCGATGCGCTGCCCGCCCACAAGAGCCAACTGGATGCGCTGAGCACGGACCGGCCGATCCTGCTGCAGGGGTCCGACTTCCACAACATGTGGGTGAATTCGAAGGCGCTGGAAATCGCCGGCATCACCGCGAACACGCCGGACCCCGAGGGCGGCAAGATCGTGCGTGACGCGAGCGGAGAGCCGACGGGGGTGCTCGTCGACGCCGCGGGCTGGATGGTGTGGGGCCTGATCCCCGAGCCGCCCACCCAGGACAAGCTGCCGTACATGCAGGAGATCTCCTCGTTCATGGCGCTCAACGGGATCACGTCGTTCATGGACGCGGCGAGCGGCCCCGACGGGCTCGATCTGTACGCGGCGCTCGCGGAATCCGGCGGGCTCCTCCAGCGTGTCCGTCCGGCGCTCACGATCCCCGAGGAGCTCTTCGGTGACCCGTCCGCAGCGGTCGCGTGGGCGAACGATCTCGCCCGTGCGTATGCGCGCGTGCACGACCTGTCGTTCGGCACCGTGAAGATCTTCCTCGACGGCGTGATGGAGTACCCGGCGCAGACCGCGGCGCTCATCGAGCCGTACCTCGACGAGGACGGCGCCCCGACGACGAACCGCGGGAACCTGTACGCGGACAACCCCATCCTGCAACGCCTGGTGAAGGCACTCGACAAGGCCGGCTGGCAGGTCCACTTCCACGCGATCGGCGACCGGGCGGTCCGGACCGCCCTCGACGCGTGCAAGGCAGCCAGGCGGTCCAACGGCGGGAGCGGCACCCGACACACGATCACGCACAACGAGCTGATCGACCCCGCCGACTACGGCAGGTTCGCGAAGCATGGGGTCGTCGCCAGCTGGCAGCTGCAGTGGGCGGTCGACAACTTCTGGACCGGTCCTGCGCTGCACCCGTACATCGGCGACGAGCGCCACGACCGTCTGTACCCGGCACGGAGCGTGCTCGCCGCCGGAGCGCGTATGGCAGGCGGCTCGGATTGGCCGGTGGATCCGCTCACCCCCTGGAACCAGATCGCGACAGCCGCGGACCGGATCGGCATCGCGGGCCTGCCGGACTTCGGAGGCACGGGCAACCCGTTGAACCCGGGTGAAGCCATCAGCCTCGCCGATTCGCTCGACATGCACACGCGGGGTGCCGCGTATCAGCTTGGGCAAGAGGACGTCACCGGGACCATCGAGGTGGGGAAGGACGCAGACCTGCAGATCCTCGACATCGACGTCACCACGGCTCCCACCGCTGAGGTCGCCTTCGCCCAAGTGCGTAGAACGATGCTCCGCGGCGTGACCACGTACGACGCTGAGTCGTCGAGCGCGATGAGAACACCGGCGTCGGCGAAGGCCGTCGAACGGGCGGCGGCGCAGGCCGCTCATGGTGGTTGCGGATGTGGTGCGGTTCACCGCCCGGGTGGATGACCGCGTCGTTCCCTACAGGTCGTGCCAGATCCGGGTCTCCCACTCGAGGCCGTCGGACCCCACCTCCTCCCCATCCTCTCTTGGCGATTCCTACCCTTCCCGGCTTGGCGAGTGACAGGGTCAAAGGCCCTCCGGGATGCAAGTCCGCTTGTGAGCATCGCGGGAAGGAGCTAAGCCGCGACCACAGACGCCATCCTCAATCGGGACAGACGTTCGATGGAATATCGCCCCCGACACTCCTCACGCAACCAGCTCCTTCTCCGGCGCGGTGGCATCGGTCGGCCGCCGGCCAGGCGGCGCGAGCCGCGTCTCCGCCACGGGCGGCATCTCGTTCCCGCGGAGGGTCAGCTGCGTGTGCAGCACGATGTGGGCGACGACCGGGGCCAGCACGTTGCCCGTCAGAAGGAAGGCCAACGCCTGGAGACCGCAGCCCACCAGCGCACCCCTCAGCATCTTCCTGGCGGCCCTCGCCCGGAACTCCCGGTACCCGAGATGGTGGACTAAGATCACGAAAAGTGCTCCGACCACCGCGAGTACGCCAGAGCCCACCTTCGCCCATGTGGTGTCCGTCCAGCCAAGTGCGTCGGTCGCCTGCCAGACAGCTAGGACCGGGAGGGTCGCGAGCAAAACTCCTTCCGCGAATCCGTACACGACTGCCTCCCAGAGGAGCCGTCCAACGAGTTGAGAACCCTCGGGGCGAGATCGTCCTGTGGGCAAACGACGGACGAGGGGCACTACCACTGCGGCTGCGACGATCGTGCCGGCCGCTTCTTCACTGTCGATGTGCATCCCGCACACCGGGTCCACCTCCATCGACACCGGTTCCCCTCCTCGATCCGATCGGTTTCCGATCAACGCGCCTTGCTGGATCCTTGAGACGCCTTTCGAGCTGGCGCGCGATGAAGGCGGCATCCTCTCTCACGAAGCCGATGAGAGCCGACCCCCGAGTGTGCTGCCAGGGGAGTCCGAGGAAGAACAGGCCTGGTGCGCCGGTGACCCCGCGGCTGTGCACGATGCCACCGTCCGGTCCCGTGACCGCAGGGATCTCGATCCACGAGAAGTCGGGCCGGTACCCGGTCGCCCAAACGATCGCGTCAACGTCGTGCTCGCTCCCATCATCGAAGAACGCACGTCTCCCCGCGAGTTTCGTCAGCCGGCTCCGGAGTACGACGCCGGAACGCCGGATCTTCTTCGAGCTCGAGCCGATGAGCACGTCGCGCGTTGCCGCCTTCCGGCCCAGTCGTGAATCGGTGCTCAACCGCATGAACCCGACGCCGGAGAGCCACCAGAACAGATCCTTGCCGAGGAAACGCTGGGGCAGCGCCGGAACGCGTTGGCCCACGGCGAGGGAGACCCTCCTCGTGGCGGAGAGTTCCTCGGCGATCTGGAAACCGGAGTTGCCCCCTCCCACCACGAGCACCTCGCCATCAGGGAGCTGATCGGGGTTCCGATAGCTGGCGCTGTGGACCTGGAAGATCTCGTGGTCAGGGTCGTCGACCAGTGGAGGGACGAAGGGGGTCTGGAACGGTCCGGTCGCAACAACGACCTGGTCCGCGCTGAACGCATCATCCGCGGTCCTCGCGAGGTACTTGTCACCGGTCTGGGTGAGCGACGTGACCTTCGCGTCGAGCTTCACGGGAAGATCGAAACGCGAGGCGTAGGACATCAGATACGAACCGACGTCGTCCTTCAATGGGTATGTGTCCTTGGGCGCCGGGAAGGCCATGCCAGGCAAACCGCTGTACTGCGTGGGTGTGAACAGCTTGAGTGAGTCCCATCGCGATCTCCACGCATGGCCGATGTCAGCGCCGGCGTCCAGGATCGCGAACGTGGCCCCGCTCCGCGCAAGGTGGTATCCGATCGCGAGGCCGGCTTGGCTCCCGCCTATCACGATGACGTCGAGCGATGAGGACGCAACGTGTGCCGTCACGAGGACACTTCCGATGGGTTGCGCCGGGAGACGTCGAAGCTGAACATCATGCCGCTCTGAGCATGCTCAGCGATGTGGCAGTGTGCCATCCAGAGTCCTGGAACGCGGTCATCGAGCTCGTCTCGGCAGTTACGTCTTTCACGCGCCCTCTCCCCTTGAACTGCTCGCGTGACCTCGGCAATCATCGGGGCGACGTATGTCCGGTCAGCGCTGATGCCACGGTATCAACTGAGCGGGATCAGCCCCTGATCCCAGGTGGGTCCGGCGATCCACGATCCTTAGCCAGCTTCTCCTGCATCACGTCTTGTCATGTCGCTTCCTCCATGCACGCGGCGGCCCGAGAGTGCCTCGCGGGTCTTGGCTCGCGCGGTACCGCGTCATCGACATGCTCCGATGACGTCCTTCGTGTGTTTGGAGATCGATCAGTGAGTTGGTCGGGCTGGTTGGTGGGAGGAGGAGGATTCGAACCTCCGTAGGCATCGCCGGCGATTTTACAGACCGCTCCCTTTGGCCGCTCGGGCATCCTCCCGTGGTGCGCCTTCGAGGATAGCGAACCGGGCAGCCACCCCACAGCGGCCGAGGGTAAGCTGCGCCACATGGCCAAAGACCAGTTCTCCTTCGACATCGTGAGCGAGGTCGACCTGCAGGAGGTGCGCAACGCGGTCGACCAGACCGGGCGCGAGCTCTCCCAGCGGTTCGACTTCAAGGGCACCGACACCTCGATCACGCTCGGCGAGGGCACGATCGAGCTGCACTCCGCCACCGAGGACCGCCTCAAGGCGGCATGGCAGGTGCTGCAGGAACGCGCGGTGAAGCGGAACATCCCGCTCAAGGCGCTGCAGGCAGGGCCGATCGAGGACGCCGCCAAGGGCACCGCTCGACAGACGGTCACGATCGTCACGGGCATCAGCGACGAGAAGACCAAGGAGATCTCGAAGTTCGTCCGCCAGGCGGTGCCGAAGATCCAGACGCAGATCCAGGGCGCGCAGGTGCGGGTGCTCGGCAAGAGCAAGGACGACCTGCAGGCGGCGATCCGCGCGGTGAAGGAGCACGACTTCGGGCTGGCGCTGCAGTTCACGAACTACCGTCCCTGACCTCGCATTGCGCGCTCGGGGGCCCCACGGGTACCCTGACCCGACTCAGGAGGTGATACGCGTGGACCTCGACCGGTTGAAGGCGCGCGCGGCGGAGATCGCCGACACGGAAACGAAGGTGTGGCTCACCCGGACGACGGCGTCCGAGAAGCTGTACCAGCGAGCGACGAAGACCCTGCCCAACGGCGTGGTCTCGAACTTCCAGGCGGGCGACCCCTACCCCGTCTACCTCGCGCACGGCAAGGGATCCACGGTCACCGACGTCGACGGCACCACCTACACCGACTTCCACGGTGGGTTCGGCGTGAACGTCGTGGGCCACGCCCACCCGAAGATCGTCGAGGCGATCAAGAAGGCCGCCGACGACGCGATCCACTTCGCGGTCACCACCGAGACCACGGTGGCGCTGGCCGAGGAGATCTGCTCAGCGGTTCCAGTGCGATCAGATGCGCTTCGTGAACTCGGGCACCGAGGCCACGATGGACGCGATCCGGGTCGCCCGGGCCGCGACCGGTCGCGACAAGATCGTCAAGATGGAGGGCTCCTACCACGGCCACCACGACTCGGTGCTGTTCTCGGTCGTGCCCGAGGCCGACGTGCTCGACCTGCGGCACAGCGTCGACCAGAGCGGCACGCCCTGGTACACGACGCAGCCGACGTCCAAGGGCGTGCCGCGGGCGCTGTGGGACACCACGATCATCGTGCCGTTCAACGATGCGGCCGCCGTGGAGTCGGCGTTCGCCGACAACCCCGGCGAGATCGCGGCGGTGATCCTCGAGCCGGTGATGATGAACATCGGCATCGTGGTGCCGGCCGACGGCTACCTGCAGGCGCTCAAGGACGCATGCGAGCGCCACGGTGCGGTGCTGATCTTCGACGAGGTCAAGTGCGGCGGCACGATCGCGTACGGCGGTGCGGCCGAGCGCTACGGCGTGGTGCCGCACCTGGCCGCGTGGGCCAAGGCGATCGGCGGCGGCGCGACGACCGGCGCCTTCGGCGGCGACGCGAGCATCATGGAGCACGTCACGAAGGGCGCGGCGCAGCAGGGCACGTTCAACGGCAACCCGCTGTCGTCGGCCGTGGGCCTCGCGGCGCTCACCCAGGTGCTGACGCGCGATGCGTACGACCACCTCGGGAAGCTCGGCACGATGCTCGCCGAAGGGTGCAACCGGGCGATCGCCGACAGCGGCATCCCCGCCCACACGGTCGACCTCGGCGCGAAGGGCTGCGTCTCGTACCGGGCGGAGCCCCTCACGAACTACCGGGACTTCCTGGAGACGATCCCCGAGATCTACTGGGCGTCCTACCCGTGGATGGTCAACCGGGGCATCTTCATGACCCCCGGTGACGAGGAGCAGTGGACGGTCTCGGTCCAGCACACCGAGGACGACGTGCAGAAGTACGTCGACGCGTTCGGCGAGTTCTGCCAGGTCCTCACCTCGTAGTCCCCGCCCGGCGGGGAGCGATCGGACGCGGCGGGCCGGCCCTCGGGCCGGCCCTTCGTGTTCCCGGAGGAGACGACCGCCATGGACGAGATGCACCGCTACACGGACGAGACCGAGGCGCTGTCGCGCGCGATCGTCGCCTACGCTCGCAACCGCATCGCGAGCCCGCAGCCCCTCGACGGCTCGGCCAGCGGCGAGGAGCTCGCCCGTCGCGCCGGCGAGACGGTGACGCCCGAGGGCCTCGGCGGTGAGGAGGCGCTGCGCGTCTGGAGCGAGGTGCTCGCCCCGGCCACGATCTCGACCGACCATCCGTCGTCGATGGCGTTCGTGCCGGGCGCGCCCACGAAGGCGGCGGTGCTGTTCGACCTCGTGGTCGGCGCCTCGTCGACGATCGCGGCGGGGTGGATCGACGGGGCCGGGGCGATCTGGGCCGAGAACCAGGCGCTGCGGTGGCTCGCCGATCTCGCCGGGTTCCCGGCCGAGGCCGGCGGGGTCTTCGTGAGCGGAGGCTCCGCGGGGAACCTCTCGGCGCTGGTCGCGGCGCGGGCGAACGCGGCGTCGAGGCTCGGCGGACGGCCGCCGACCGGGTGGAAGATCGCCGTGGCCGAGAGCGTGCACTCGTCGGTCGCCACCGCCGCCCGCGTGATCGACGTGGGCATCGTCGACGTGGCGGGCGATGAACGCGGGCGGCTCACCGGCGCCGCGCTCGCCTCGACGCTCGACGCGATCGGCCCCGACGAGGCCGCGAGCGTCTTCGCGGTGGTCGCGAGCGCGGGCGCGACGAACGCCGGCACGGTCGACGACCTCGCCGGCGTCGCGGACGTGTGCGAGGCGCGAGGGTTGTGGTTCCACGTCGACGGGGCCTACGGGGGCGCCGGGCTCGCGGCGCCGTCGGTGCGCGAGCGCTACCGGGGCATCGAGCGCGCCGACTCGTTCATCGTCGACCCGCACAAGTGGCTGTTCGCCCCCTACGACTGCTGCGCGCTCGTGTACCGCGACCCCTCGACCGCCTACGGCGTGTTCCGGCAGGAAGCCGGGTACCTCGACACGGTGAACCAGCCCGACGCGGCGTGGAGCGAGTGGAACCCGGCGGACTACGCCTACCACCTGTCACGGCGCGCCCGCGGCCTTCCCCTGTGGTTCTCGCTCGCGACCTACGGCACCGATGCGTATCGCGAGGCGATCGAGCGGGTGCTGACGCTCACGCGCGAGACGGCCGAGGAGGTGCGAGGGCGCGACGAGCTCGAGCTCGTGATGGATCCGGAGCTGTCGGTCGTGCTGTTCAGGCGACTCGGATGGAGCGGCGCGGACTACGAGGCGTGGTGGCGCCGGCTGCTCGAGGCCCAGATCGCGTTCGTGCAACCGACGACGTGGCAGGGCGAGAAGCTCGCGCGCCTGTGCTTCGTGAACCCACGCACCACGATCGACCACGTGCGAGCGGTGCTCGGGACGATGACGTCGTAGGAGCTGAGGGCTTCGAAGGGTCTACCCGTCGCTCCCGGCCGAACTAGGCAGGGACCTCCGTAGTCCGTCCTGCGAGGGAACACGGAGGTCCTTGCCGAGTCGCGCCGCTCGCGCCCCCGGATCCGCGCCGAGGTCCGCTAGTTCCCGATCGGGCCCTGGCGGCGGTAGACCTCGTCCTGCATCGCCATCAGACGCGCCACCCGCTCCTCGGTCGGCGGGTGGGTGGAGAACAGGCTCGTCAGGCCTCGGCCCTTCAACGCCGACAGCGGGTTCACGATGAACATGTGCGCCTCGCCCGGCTGCAGGGAGTGCGGAGGCGGCACGCGGCGGCTCGTCTGCTCGAGCTTCTGCAGCGCGCTCGCCAGCGCCTGAGGGTCGCTCGACAGGAACGCGCCCGACTCGTCGGCCTGGAACTCCCGCGACCGCGAGACCGCCATCTGGATCAGGCCGGCGGCGATCGGGGCGAGGAGCCATGCCACGAGCATCACGATCGGGTTCCCGCCCTCGTCGTCGCCACCGAACCAGAGCGCCATCCACGCCAGGTAGCTGATCGAGGTGCCGATCGCGGCCGCGATCGAGCCCACGAGGATGTCGCGGTTCGCCACGTGGCTCAGCTCGTGGGCCAGCACGCCGCGCAGCTCACGCTCGTCGAGGAGCTGCAGGATGCCCTGCGTCACCGCGACCTTCGCGTTCTGCGGGTTGCGCCCGGTCGCGAACGCGTTCGGCTGCTGCATCTCCGAGACGTAGACGCCCGGCATCGGCATGTCGTTGGCCTGCGTCAGCTCCCGCACGATGCGGTAGAGCTGCGGGTACTCGGCCTCCCCCACCTCCCGCGATCGCGTCGAGCGGACGGCGATCGACCCCGACCACCAGTACATCGCGAAGTTGAACCCCAGGCCCATCACGAGCGCGATCGTCATGCCGGCCCGCCCGCCCACGAGCGCTCCCACCGCCAGGAACAGCCCCATCATCGCCGCGAGCAGGACCCAGGTCTTGGCCCTGTTGATGCCAGGTGTCACCGTCATCACTCCTCGTGATCGTTCGACATCGATCGTCCCATAGGCGGTTCGATACGACGCGCCCGGCGGTTCCCCGCTCGGCGCGAGGGTGCCGAGATCAGGGCCCGACGCCGACGAGCGTGGAGAGCTCCGCGAGCCGGGTGATCGCGCCCGGGAGCACGAAGATCGACACGATCGCGATCATGGTCACCGCGACCACGGCGGTCACGAGGACGGGCACCCGCAGCCGCGATCGGTCGGCCGCGTCGCGCAGGAACATCTCCCTCGGCACGGCCAGGTAGTAGAAGACGCTCACGACCGAGTTCACGAGCATCACGACCGCGAGCGCCGGGCCGAGGGTGCCGCCGCGTTCGATCGCGGCCTGGAAGATCAGCAGCTTCCCCCAGAACCCGCCGGTGGGAGGCACGCCGGCCAGCGAGATCATGAACACGGCCATGCCGATCGCGATCAGCGGCGCCGTCTCGCGCAGTCCGGCGAAGTCGGCGATCCGAAGCGTCGGGTGCCGGCGCGAGACCGCCACCGTCGCGGCGAACGCGCCGATGTTCATGATGCCGTAGATCAGGATGTAGGCGACGGCCGCGGCGAACGCGGTGCGGTTCGTGGCCGCGTCGTCGGTGACGAGCGCGAACGTCAGCAGGATGTAGCCCGACTGCGCGATGCCCGAGTACGCGAGCAGGCGCACGACCTGGGTCTGCTGCAGCGCCACGAGGTTGCCGACGGTCATCGTCGCGATCGAGAGGAACGCGAAGATCGGCACCCAGAACTCGTACTGGTCGGCGAAGGCGACGAACATCAGCTGCAGCAGGCCGGCGAACCCCGCCACGCTCGACGCGACGGCGAGGAACGCGGCCACGGGCACCGGCGAGCCTTCGTACGTGTCGGGCGCCCAGAACTGGAACGGGAACGCCGAGACCTTGAACGCGAAGCCCACGACCACGAACAGGATCGCGGCGAACGCGAGCGTCTCCATCTCGCCGGAGAGCCCACCGAGGGCCACGCCGATCTCGGCGAGCTGCGTCTTCCCGCCCGTCACGCCGTAGATCAGGCTCATGCCGAACAGCATCACGGCGGTCGACAGCACGCCGATGATGAAGAACTTCACCCCGGCCTCGTTGGACTTCACGTCGCCCTTGCGGAACGCGGCCATGAGGAAGCCGGGCGCCGAGACGAGCTCGAGCGCGATGAACAGCAGCAGCAGGTCGCGCGAGCTCGGCATCATGAGGCAGCCGAGGAACGACGTGAGCAGCAGGAAGTAGTACTCCCCCTGGTAGAAGCCGCCCTCGCGGAAGTACCGCAGCGAGAGCCCGAGCACGAGGATCGCGGTCACGAGGAAGAAGCCCTTGAACAGCAGGGCGAACTCGTCGACCACGTAGGTGCCGCCGAAGCTCACGCGATCGTCGGCCCCGATGAGCGTGAGCACCGCCGCGAGGGAGGCCACGACGCCGACGAGCCCGATCGGCATCGCGAACCACTTCAGCCGCTCGGGCAGGAAGACGTCGACCACGAGCACGAGCAGGATCGTGCCGGAGAGGATGAACTCCGGCAGCAGCGCGTGGTAGTCGACGTCCATCGAGACGACCTAGCTCCCCAGCAGGCTCATGAGCCCGCTCACGGCCTCGTCGGTCACACCGAAGACGAGCCTCGGGTAGAGACCGAGCACCAGGATCAGGATCAGCAGCGGCAGCCACGAGACCCACTCGACGACGAGCACGTCGCGCAGCCCGGCTTCCCGCCACTGATCGGGCAGGGTGCCCATGTTCACCCGCTGCAACATCCACAGGAAGTAGCCGGCCGTCAGCACCGTGCCGATGCCGCCCATCACCATGTACACCCGGAACAGCCCGACCTGGTCACCGAGCACGAACTCGTTCGGGCTGAAGGAGCTGAGCAATGCCATCACCTCGCCCCAGAAGCCGGCGAGTCCCGGCAGCCCCAGCGAGGCGATCGCGACGAACGCGAACACGCCGCCGAGCTTCGGCATCGTCTGCAGCATGCCGCCGCCGATCTTCGCGATCTCGCGCGTGTGGTAGCGGTCGTAGATCGACCCGACGCAGAAGAAGAGCATGCCGGTGATCACGCCGTGGGCCACCATGCCGAAGATCGCGGCCTGGATGCCGATCTCCGTGAGCGTCGCGATGCCGAGCATCACGAAGCCCATGTGCCCCACCGACGAGAACGCGATCAGCCGCTTCAGGTCCTTCTGCGCCAGACAGGCGAGGGCCGCGTAGACGATCGCGATCGCGGCGAGGGCCCCGATCCACGGCGCGTACTTCTGGGCGCCGTAGGGCATGAACGGGATCGCGATCCGGATGAACCCGTACGTGCCCATCTTCAGCATGATGCCGGCCAGCAGGACCGACCCGATCGTGGGCGCCTCGGTGTGCGCATCGGGGAGCCATGTGTGGAACGGCCACATCGGCACCTTCACCGCGAAGCCGAGCGCGACGGCGCCGAACACGACCAGCTGGAACGTCTGGCTGAATCCCCCGGCCAGGCCGTAGTCGCGCAGCACGACCATGTCGAACGTATGCGGGTCGGGACCCTGGAAGTACATCGCGAGGAAGCCGAGCAACATGAAGATCGACCCGAACAGCGTGTACAGGAAGAACTTGATCGAGGCGTACTCGCGGTTCGCCGATCCCCACACCGCGATCAGGAAGTACATGGGCACCAGGACCAGCTCCCAGAACACGAAGAACAGGATCAGGTCGAACGCGATGAACGTTCCCGCCATGCCCGTCTCGAGCAGCAGCATCAGGGCCAGGAACGCCTTCGTGCGACCGGGGTCGGGCACGTAGCGCCAGCTGTAGATCGCGCAGAGGAAGGACAGCAGGAACGTCAGCACGTACAGCGGCAGCGAGATGCCGTCGATGCCGACGTGGTAGCGCACGCCGATCGCGCTGATCCAGTTCACGTCGAGCACGTACTGCAGGCCGTCCGTGCCGTAGTCGAACCCCACCGTGATCGCGACGGCGAGCACGAGGGCGGCCCCCGTGAACACGATGCCGAGCGCTCGGATCGCGCGCTCCTTGTCCCGCGGCATCGCAAGGATCACCAGCGCGCCCACGATGGGCAGCAGCGTGGTGATCGTGATGGCCGAGTTCTCCCAGGTCATGTGGCCTCCACGCTTCCTCTCAGACGAGCTCGATGAAGACGACGGCCAACGCGATCACGCCGACGAACAGCGCGACGGCGTACCACTGCACGTTGCCCGTCTGCAGGTGCTTCAGGACGTTGCCGGTGCGTCCGGCGGTCTCACCGGCACCGTTGACGATGCCGTCGATCACGGTGCGGTCGAACCAGGCGACCACCTGGCCGAGCCCCCTCGCGAGCGTCGCGGCGCCGTTCACGATGCCGTCGATCACGACCTGGTTGAACCAGTTCACGGCCGACGACCACGTGTCGCGCACCGGGTAGACGATCGCACGCATGTAGAAGGCGTCGATGTAGTAGCGGTTCTGGAACACGTTCCAGAGGGGACCCATCGGCGCCTGCAGCGGGTCCTGCTCCCTGCGTTCCTTGTACAAGGCGTACCCGGCGAAGAGGCCGAGCAACGCGCCGGCCGTCGACAGCAGCGCGATCCACGGCACGAACACGCGCCTCGTGGACCTCCTCGTAGAAGACCCACTGGCCGAACACGGCGCCGAGCTGCGGCGACCCCAGCAGGCCGACGCCGATCGTGGCCGCGGCGAGCGCGACGAGCGGACCGGTCATCGTCGCCGGCGACTCGTGCGGATGCGCGTGACCCTTGTACTCCCCGAAGAACGTGAGCAGGACCATGCGCATCGTGTAGAAGGCGGTGATCACGGCAGTGATCAGGAAGACGACGAACAGCCAGTAGACGTGCTCCTCCTCGGCCACGACGAGCAGCTCGTCCTTCGACCAGAACCCGGCGAGGGGGAAGATGCCCGCCAGGGCGAGCGAGCCGATCAGCATCGTCCAGAACGTGACCGGCATCGACTTCCGCAGGCCACCCATGTCGCTCATGTTGTTCGAGTGCACCGCGTGGATCACCGAGCCGGCGCCGAGGAACAGCAGCGCCTTGAAGAACGCGTGGGTGAACAGGTGGAAGAAGCCGGCGGTGAGCCCGAGCTCGCCGAGCGAGAGGCCGGCCACCATGTACGCGAGCTGTGAGAGCGTCGAGTAGGCCAGCACGCGCTTGATGTCGTCCTGCACGATCGCGAGCAGCGCGGCGCCGAGCGCGGTGATCGCCGCGACGATGCTGACGGTCGTGAGCACCCACTGATCGGCCTGCGAGGAAGATCTCGAAGAGCCGGCCGATCAGGTAGACGCCGGCGGCCACCATCGTCGCCGCGTGGATCAGGGCCGAGACCGGCGTGGGGCCGGCCATCGCGTCGGGCAGCCACACGTGCAGCGGGAACTGCGCCGACTTCCCGACGGTGCCGCCGAACAGCAGGATCGCGGCCATCGAGATGAACAGCGGCGAGACCTCGCCGAGGCCGAGCTCGTGGGAGATCTCGGTGATGTTCGTGGTCGTGAACCCGGTGAGGGCGATCAGCATGATGATGCCGAACATGAACGGGATGTCGCCGACGCGGGTCGTGATGAACGCCTTGATCGCGGCGTTGGAGTTCTCCTTGACCTCCCACCAGTGGCCGATCAGCAGGTAGGAGCAGACGCCCATGATCTCCCACCCGACGAGCAGCTGGATCACGTTGTTCGAGACGACCACCGTGAGCATCGCGGCGGTGAACAGCGACAGCACGACGTAGAACCAGGTGAAGCGTTCGTCGCCGTGCATGTACCCGAGCGAGTAGATGTGCACGCAGAGCGAGATCGACGTGACGACCACGAGCATGATGCCGGTGAGGCCGTCGACGAGGATGCCGAGCTCCAGGTGCAGCGGCCCGATCGTGAACCAGTCGATGCTTCGCCTCGAACGGTCCACCGCCTTCCACGAAGTGCCACAGGACCCCGAGCGAGAAGAGGAACGCCGCACCCACCGCCACGATGCCGTAGACGGCGCCCCTGCCGGGGGTGCGCTTGCCGAAGAACAGGATCAGGGCCGCGGAGATCAACGGCAGCACCACGACGACCCACGCGTGCTCCACGAACCAGAGCCCGTTCGTGGTGGCCTCGTAGACCACCTCACCCTCGGCGGCGAGCGCGTTCACCACTTGAGCAGGTTCACCTCGTCCACGTTGATCGACTCACGCGTGCGGAACAGCAAGATCACGATCGCGAGCCCGATGCCGACCTCGGCGGCGGCCACGGCGATCACGAACAGCGCGAAGACCTGACCGGTCATCTGCTGCAGCGACGACGCGAAGGCCACCAGGTTCACGTTGACGGCGTTCAACATCAGTTCGATCGCCATCAGCACCATCACGGCGTTGCGGCGAGCCAGCACCCCGTAGACCCCGGCCGAGAACAGCAGGGCCGAGAACATCAACACGAGCGGCAGCCTGATCACGAGGCGTCGTCCTTGCGCGCGAGCACGATCGCCCCGATCAGCGCGGCCAGCAGCAGGAACGAGATCGCTTCGAACGGCAGCACGTAGTTGCGGAAGATCGCCTGACCGATGACGTCGGTGCTGCCCTGCACCGTCTCGAAGGCGACCGCGTCCTGCACGGGGAACGCCTCCTGGATCAGGAAGACGAGGCCCGCGAACACCCCGACCCCGACGAGCGCGCCGATGCCACGCTGCTGGTTGTCGAGCGTGTCGCGTCCGATCGGCGCCTTCGTGAGCATCAGACCGAACAGGAACAGGATCACGATCGCGCCGACGTAGATCAGGATCTGAACCCACGCGACGAACTCGGCGCCCAGCAGCAGGTAGACACCCGCCACCGAGAGCAGCGAGACCACGAGGTAGAGAGCGGCGTGCACGACGTTGCGCGCCGTGACGACGGCGATCGCCGAGAGGCCGCCGACCACGGCGAACACGAGGAACGCGTACTCCTGCGCGCTCACGAGCTTCCTCCTGCGCTACCGCCTTCGGCTGCTTGAGCGCTTCCGCCTTCCGCTGCCTCAGCGCCATCCTCCAGCGCGGGCGGGGGCAGCACCGTGTAGGTCCACTCCTCGAGCCGTTCCTTCTCGTGCGTGAGCAGGTCGATCTCGTACTCGGCGTACTCGAACTCGGGGCTCCAGAACAGGGCGTCGAACGGGCAGACCTCGACGCAGATGCCGCAGTACATGCAGAGCGCGTAGTCGATCGCGAACCGGTCGAGCACCTTCATCGAGCGGCCGCGACCGCCTCCTGCCGGCTCGTGCGTCTCCTTGTGGGCGTCGATGTAGATGCACCAGTCGGGGCACTCGCGCGAGCACTTGTAGCAGACCGTGCAGTTCTCCTGCTTCAGCGCGATCACGCCGCGCGTCCGCGCCGGCAGGTCGGGCTTGACGTGTGGGTACTGCACCGTCACGGCCGGTCGCAGCATCGTCTTCAACGTGACGCCGAGGCCCTTGAGCAGGCCCTGACCCACACCGGACTCCGGCTGGTCCTCGTGGGCGGTCGTGTCGATAGCCACGCGTCAGTCGTCCTTGTCCGTCAGAACGCGACCTTGAAGACGGCCGCGCCCAGGATCCACACGAGCGAGATCGGGATGAGCGTGAGCCACGCGAACCGCTGCAGCTGGTCCTCGCGGAGTCGAGGGTAGGTGGCCCGGAGCCAGATGATGAAGAACGAGAGGACGGCGATCTTGCCCGCCATCCAGATCGGGTCGGGAAGCGGGATGCCCGGCAGGCCCTGGTACCCGCCGAGGAACAGCACGGCCGCGATGCCCGACAGGGCGACGATGCCCGCGTACTCCGCGAGCAGGAAGAACGCGAACTTCAGGCCCCCGTACTCCGTGTAGGCGCCGAAGATGATCTCGGAGTCGGCGATCGGCATGTCGAACGGCGTGCGGCTCAGCTCGGCGAGGGAGGCGATCATGAAGATGAGGAAGAGCGGGAAGAGCGGGATCACGTACCACATCGACTCCTGCGCCTCGACGATGCCGACCATCGAGGTGACCCCCGAGAGCATCACGACGCCGGCGGCGGCGAGCACGAGCGGCAGCTCGTAGGCGATCAGCTGGGCGGCGGCGCGCAGGGCGCCGATCAACGAGAACTTGTTGGCGCTCGACCACCCGGCCATGAGCACCCCGATCACCGAGACGCTCGACATCGCCATCACGAAGAAGATGCCGATATCGAGGTCGAGGGCGAACAGCGAGTCGCTGAACGGCAGCACGACGAGGATCGCGATGTAGGGCACCATCGCCACGGCGGGGGCGAGGGTGAAGATCGTGCGGTCGGCTGCCTCGGGAACGACGTTCTCCTTCTGGATGAACTTCACACCGTCGGCGATCAGCTGCGCCCACCCGTGGAACACACCGGCCTCCATCGGCCCCATGCGCGACTGCATGTGCGCCAGCACCTTGTGCTCGGCGTAGCCGACGACGAGCGGCACGACCAGGAAGAAGACCATCACGAGCACCGTCTTCAGGATCAGCGCCACCCAGAAGTTCGACGACAGGTCGTCGACGAACGAGGTGCTCGCCTGCGCGACGAGGTCGATCACTCCTCGTCCTCCTCGCCTTCGACCGCGCCGGGCCACGGCTTGGCCTCACGGGTCATCAACGCGAAGTCCTTGCGGAGGGGATGACCCTCGAACGGCTCGGAGAGCAGCAGCTTCACCGGCTGTGGGTGCCCCAGGAAGCGGATGCCGAACATCTCGGCGGTCTCGCGCTCGTGCCAGTCGCACGTCGCCCACAGGTCGCTCACGGTCGGGACCACGGCGTCGTCGTAGGGGACCACGACCTTCACCCGCACGTTGTGGTGGTGCGTCGTGGAGAACAGGTGCGTCACGACCTCGAACCCTCGCTCCTCGCCCCAGTCGACGCCCGAGGTGAAGTCGGCATAGTCACAGGCGAACTCCGGTTCGTCGCGCACGAACCGGCAGACGTCGTGGTAGCGCTCGCGGGTCACCGTGACGACGGTGTGACCGTGCTGCTCGGTGGCGTCGACGATGTCGGCGCCGAACTGCGCCCGCAGCCGTGAGGTGGCCTCGTCAGGAGACAGCGGGCTGGACCGTTCCACCGAACTTCTCCGCGATGTCCTCGTCCTTGATCTTGCGCTGCAACTCGATGATGCCGTGCAGCAGGGCCTCCGGACGCGGCGGACACCCCGGCACGTAGACGTCGATCGGCACGATCTGATCCACGCCCTTCGTCACCGAGTAGCTGTCCCAGTAGGGGCCGCCGCAGTTCGAGCACGAGCCGAACGAGATCACGTACTTCGGGTCGGGCATCTGTTCGTACACGCGCTTGAGCGCCGGCGCCATCTTGTCGGTCAGGGTGCCGGCCACCACGAGCAGGTCGGCCTGGCGAGGTCCGTGGGCGGTCGGGATCACGCCGAGCCGGATGAAGTCGTTCTTGGCGGTCGAGGCGGCGATGAACTCGATCGCGCAGCACGCGAGACCGAAGTTCATGACCCACAGGGAGTAGCGGCGTCCCCAGTTGAGGATGAACTTCACGGGCTGGATCCTGGGCAGTGAGGTCTTCTCGGTGATCAGGCCCACCGCAGGACCCCCTTGCGCCACGCGTACAGGAGGCCGACGGCCAGGATCGCGATGAAGATCGCCATCTCGACCACGGCCGCGTAGCCGATGTCCTCGAGCACCCGCGCCCAGGGGAACAGGAACACGCTCTCGACGTCGAAGATCACGAAGAGGAAGCCGTACACGTAGTAGCGCACGTGGCTCTGAGACCAGCCCTGCCCCACCGGGTCGATACCGCACTCGTAGGTGGTGAGCTTCTCGC
This sequence comes from uncultured Actinomycetes bacterium, assembly GCA_963825685.1. Lineage (GTDB taxonomy): Bacteria > Actinomycetota > UBA4738 > UBA4738 > HRBIN12 > JAOUEA01. Next base: position 18,826 of record CAWGUD010000020.1, read on the forward strand.
GGTTGGGTTTGCTGGGGGCCACCAACCGAGCCGTCGTGAAGGCCACGGCGACCAGCAGCGCACCTGCGGCCAGGACCGCCAGCACGACTCCGTATGAGGCGTAGTAATCGCTCATGACAGTGGATGGCTCCTCGGGCGCCCGTATCCTAGCAGCGCCTCCTCGAAGCCCTGCACGGGTTCACGACCCCTCACGTGGCCTCCGCTCCGCACCGCACCGCCAGGAACTTCGCGAGCTGGATCAGCGCGTGCCGCGACGCCCCGTCGGGCAGTCGCTCGGCGAGCTGGGTGGCCCGCCGCACCTCGTCGGTCACGGCGGCGCGCGCCGCATCGACCGACCCCCCTGCCCGCACGATCTCGAGCGCACGGTCGAGCATCTCCCCGTCGGGCGAGCCGTGCGACAGGATGCGCGCGAGCTCCTCTCGGTGCTCGTCGTGCGCCAGCGCGTGCAGCACCGGCAGCGTGTAGACGCCCTCACGCAGGTCCTGACCGGGTTCCTTCCCGAGCTCCATCTGCGACGAGGTGATGTCCATGATGTCGTCGGAGAGCTGGTAGGCCATGCCGAGGGCGTCGCCGAACTCCTCGAGCACGTCGACATGATCGGGCTCGGCGTCGGAGAGCATGCCCCCGAGGCGGCACGAGGTGCCGATCAGCGAGGCCGTCTTGCGGCGGATGATCTCGAGGTAGTCCGAGATCTCCTGCTCGACCTTGGCCGAGCTCGAGACCTCGCGGATCTGCCCGTCGCAGAGCACCGCGATCGTGCGGGCGAGGAGCCGGCAGACGTCGGTGCCGAGATCGGTCGAGATCTCCGAGGCACGCGCGAAGAGGTAGTCGCCGGTGAGGATCGCGACCGTGTTGTCCCAGCGGACGTTCGCGCTCGGCGCGCCACGACGGGCATCGGCCTCGTCGATCACGTCGTCGTGGTACAGCGTCGCGAGGTGCACGAGCTCGATCGAGACCGAGCCGGGGACGAGCCGCGGGTCTCCCGGGTCGCCGAAGTAGCCGGCCAACAGCACCAGCATCGCGCGGAACCGCTTCCCGCCCGCGGCGATCAGGTACGACGAGGTCTCGGTCAGCATGCCCGAGGCCTCGATCTGCACCGACTTCTCGAGCGCCTCCTCGACCTGATCCAGGCGCGTGCGCACCTCGGACTCGAGCGTCGCGTCGGGCGGTTCCAGCCCGGGGATCACCCGGCGGCTCATCGGTCGTCCTCCTCGCTGTCGATCACCACGTGAGCACCCCGGCTTCCTGCAGCAACGGCACGATCACGCCCGGCACGATACCCAGCACCACGACGATCGCGGCCGGCACGGCGAGCACCAGCCTCGGCAGCGGCGCGGGATCGGCGATGTCCTCGCCCTGGGGTTCCCGCATCGCCATCAGCGCGACGACGCGCAGGTAGAAGAAGGCGCCGGCCACGCTCGCCAGCGCGCCGATCAGCACGAGCGGCCAGTAGCCGGCGGTCGTGGCGGCTCCGAACACCAACACCTTCGCGGCGAACCCGGCGGTCGGGGGGATGCCCGCGAGCGAGAGCAGGAAGATCGTCAGCAACACGGCGAGCACGGGCTGGCTGCGCCCGAGCCCACGGAAGCGGTCGAACCCGGTCTGCTCACGGATACCGCCGGAGATCAACATCACGACCCCGAACGCGCCGAGCGCCGCGGCGCCGTACGTGATCAGGTAGAACAACGCGGCGGCGATGCCGTCGCGGCCGGGCTCGACGAAGGCCGACAGGATGAAGCCCGCCTGCGCGACCGCGGAGTAGGCGAGCATGCGCTTGACGTCGCGCTGGGCGATCGCGAGCACGCTGCCGACCACCATCGAGAGGGCCGAGAGCACGGCGATCGCGGGCGCGAGATCCCACTGCAGCGCCACGAAGGCGACGTCGAGCACGCGCACGAGCGCCACGAACACGGCGGCCTTCGTCGCGGCCGACATGAACGCCGTCACGGGGCTCGGCGCCCCCTGGTAGACGTCGGGCGTCCACATGTGGAACGGCACGAGCGAGACCTTGAACCCGAGCCCCACCACGAGCAGCAGCGCCCCGACCAGTGCGAGCGGCTGGCTGCCGGTCGTGCCGGCGAGCGCGCGGGCGAGCCCCTGGATGCTCGTGGTGGCCGCCGCGCCGTAGCTCATCGCGACCCCGTACAACAGGAACGCCGAGGCGAACGCCCCCAGCAGGAAGTACTTCATCGCGGCTTCCGTCGGTCCTCGGCGGAACGTGAGCGCCGTGAGCACGTAGAGCGAGAGCGAGAGCACCTCGATCGCGAGGAAGACGATGATGAGGTCGGCGGCGGCCACCAACAGCGCCATGCCGCCGAGCGCGAACAGCAGCAACGCGTAGAACTCGTTGCGCCGGAACTCGTCGGCCTCGAAGTAGTGGAATCCGAGGTAGGCGCCGAAGGCGCCGATCCCGCACAGCACGAGCGTGGCGACGACGGCCAGGCGGTCGACGCTCGCCATGCCGCCGAGCACGGTCACGGGCTCGCGGTCCCACAGCCAGAGCGCCGACGCGGCGGCGGCCGCGAGCACGGCCAGCGTGAAGAGCGCGAACGGCGCCTGGGTGGCCCGGCGAGCGAACGCGGCGCCGAGCAACGCGAGGAGCGCGCCCCCGAACAGGATCAGCACCGGCAGGATCGCCCACAGCTCGACGCGGGGCGGGTCGATCACGGCGCCTCCTCCCCCGTCGTGGCGCTCGCCTCGACGAGCGGCTCCACGGGCTCGCCGACCTGCACCGTGCGGACGCGTTCGGAGACCTGCTCCGAGGTCGGGCGCAGGCGTTCCAGCACCGGAGCCGGGTGCAGGCCGATCCAGAGCATCGCGACGACGATCGGCGCGACGATCGCCCCTTCGCGCCACGAGAGGTCGGGCAGCGACCCCCACCGTTCCTTCAGCGAGCCCTGGAACGTGCGCTGGTACGACCAGAGCATGTAGACCGCGCTCAGGATCACGCCGATGATCGCGATCGACGCCAGCACGCGGTCGACCGAGAACGTGCCGAGCAGCACGAGGAACTCGCCCACGAAGTTGTTGAGCCCGGGCAGGCCGATCGAGGACAGCATCGCGATGACGTAGGCGCCCGCGAGCCACGGCGTGACCTGCACGATGCCGCCGAGGTCGGCGATCTCGCGCGTATGGGTGCGCTCGTACAGCATGCCGAAGACGAGGAAGAGCATGCCCGTCGACAACCCGTGGTTCACCATCTGCAGCACGGCGCCGTCCATCGACTCGGCCGAGAACGCGAAGATGCCGAGCACGATCAGCCCCATGTGGCTCACCGACGAGTACGCGATCAAGCGCTTGATGTCGGTCTGCATCATCGCCACGATCGCGCCGTAGATGATGCCGATCACCGCGAGCACCATGATCGCGGTGGCGAAGTACCGCGAGGCCTCGGGGAACAGGTCGAGGTTGAACCGGAGCATGCCGTAGGGGCCGGTCTTCAGCAGGATCGCGGCCAGGACGATCGAGCCCTTGGTCGGCGCCTCGGTGTGGGCGTCGGGCAGCCAGGTGTGCAGGGGCCAGACGGGCACCTTGACCGCGAACCCGATGAAGAACGCGAGGAACAGCCACCGCCCGACGCCGGTCGACAGGTCCAGCTGCTCGAGCGCGGTGAGATCGAACGTGGCCGAGCCGAGCTGCTTGCCCGACTCGACGTAGAGCCACAGGATGCCCGACGAGCAGGAACGCCGAGCCGAACATCGTGTACAGCAGGAACTTCGTGGCGGCGTAGATGCGCCGCTTCGAGCCCCACACGCCGATGATGTAGTACATCGGGAACAGCAGGGCCTCGAAGAACAGGAAGAACAGCAGCAGGTCCAGCGAGAGGAACGCGCCGATGATCACGGTCTCGAGGAACAGCGCCATCGCCATGTAGCGGCGCACCTGGTAGTCGACCTTCCACGACGCGGCGATCGCGATCGGGAACATGAACGTCGTGACCATCACGAGCCAGATCGAGAACCCGTCGACGCCGACGAACCAGTTCAGCCCCACCGACTCGACCCAGGGGTGCTTCGAGACCATCTGGAACCCCGCCTCGCCGGTCTCGAAGTTCACCAGCATGCCGATCGAGACCGCGAAGGCGACGAGCGCGGCCGCGAGCCCGACCCACCGTGCGGCATCGTCGGAGATCGAGCGCCACAGCAGCAGCACGGGCAGACCGACGAGCGGCGCCACGATCACGAGCGTGAGCCAGGGCATCGAGTCCATCTAGACCCTCACCGCCGCGTACAGGAGCAACGCCGCGCCCCCGGCCAGGAACGTCAGGGCGTAACGGCGCACCTTCCCCGACTGCCAGACGGGCGCGAGCCCGGCCGCCCACACGACCGCCCGCCCGACGCCGTTCACGGCCCCGTCGACCACGCGTCGGTCGAACCAGGCCAATCCCTCGGCGCCGCGCAGCCCGACGCTGCCCACGGCCCAGGCGTAGAGATCGTCGATGTAGAAGGCATGACCGAGCGCCCCGGCCATGCCGGGCTCGCGCTCGGGGAACGAGATCCAGCGTTCGGCGTTCCTCGGGCGGTACAGGCGCCAGGCGATCGCGATGCCGGCGAGGGTCAGCACGATCGAGATCGCGATCAGCACCTGCGTCGAGGGCCCGGCGTCGCCCTCCACGACGTGACCGACCACCGGCTCGAGGAAGGTCGCCAGGCGCCCCTCGGGGGTGAACGCGAGCCAGGCGCCGGCGAACAACGCGCCGATCGCGAGCACGACGAGCGGCGCGCGCATCAGCGGCGAGGCCTCGTGGGCGTGCCCCTCGTACCGCTGGTCCCCCATGAACGCCGTGAAGTACAGCCGCGCGATGTACCAGGCCGACACGAGCGCGCCGAGCGACCCCAGGACGTAGGCCCAGACCTCGCCGTCGTGGCTCGCGAGCTCGAGGATCGCGTCCTTCGTGAAGAAGCCGCTGAACGGCGGCAGGCCCGACAGGGCGAGGGCGCCGGCGGCGAACAGCGCGGCCGTCCACGGCATGTCGCGGCGCAGGCCGCCGAGGCGGCGCACGTCGATCTCGTCGTGCAGCCCGTGCATCACGTTGCCCGAGGTCAGGAACAGCAGGGCCTTGTAGAACGCGTGCGCCACCAGCAGCGAGATCGCGACCGCGTAGAAGCCGAGCCCGGCGGCGAGGAACATGAACCCGAGCTGCGACATCGTCGAGTACGCGAGCGCCCGCTTCATGTCGTACTGCCCCAGCGACGAGAACCCGGCGTAGAGAGCGCTGGCGAGCCCGACGACGGCGACGACGGTGAGCGCGACATCCGAGATCTCGAACAGCGTGTGCGATCGCACCACCAGGTAGACGCCCGCGGTCACCATCGTGGCCGCGTGGATCAGGGCCGAGACGGGGGTCGGGCCGGCCATCGCGTCGGGGAGCCACACGTGCAGCGGCAGCTGGGCGGACTTGCCCACCGCGCCGCCGAGCAGCAGCAGCGAGATCGCCGTCGCGGTGCCGGCGGCGATCTCGGGCAGCGCGCCCTCGTGACCGAGCACGACGTCGAAGTCGAACGAGCCGAAGTGCACCCACATCACGAAGAGACCGAGCATCAGCAGCACGTCGCCGATCCGCGTGGTGATGAACGCCTTCTTCGCGGCGCGAGCCGCCTCGGGACGATCCGACCAGAACCCGATCAGCAGGTACGAGCAGAGCCCCACGCCCTCCCAGCCGAGGTAGAGCAGCAGGAAGTCGTTCGCCAGGACGAGCACGAGCATGAACGCGCAGAACAGGTTCATGTAGCCGAAGAACCGCCCCGGGCGCGGGTCGTGCTCCATGTACCCGATCGCGTACAGGTGGATCAGCGAGCCGACCCCCGTCACGACCATCGCCATCGTGATCGAGAGCGGATCGACGCGCAGGTCGAGGGCGACGCTCGACGGCGCCGGCGCCGATCCAGTCGGCCACGGTCGACGACCTGCGTGCGTTCCTCCGCCGGCAACGCCAGCAGATCGAGCAGCGCCCCCAGCGCGATCGCGAACGACGCGGCCATCGCGGCGGTCGCGAACCACCCGGCCCAGCGGCCGAGCCGCGAGCCGAACAGCATGTTCACCGCCGCCGCGAGCAGCGGGATCGCGATCGCGAGGCCGATCAGATCGATCATCCGCGCAACACGCTCGCTCGGTCGACGTCGGTCGTCGACGTTCGTCGGAACACGGCCACGATGATCGCGAGGCCGACGACCACCTCCGCGGCCGCGACGACCATCGAGAAGAACGCGAGGATCTGCCCGTCGAGCTCGAGGTGCATGCGCGAGAACGCGACGAGCGTGAGGTTCACGGCGTTCAGCTGCAGCTCGACGCCCATGAAGATGCGGAGCGCGTTGCGGCGCAGCAGCACCGAGGCCGACCCGAGGGCGAACAGGATCGCCGAGAGCAGCAGGAAGTAGGCGATCGGCGTCCTCATCGGCCCCGATCCCGCATCGACTCGGGGCCGCCGGGCGGCGCCATCGCGTAGGCCTCGAGGTCGTCGCCCGCGTGCGCCTCGATCTCGCGTTGGGTGAGCGCCTTCGAGCGCCGCAGCGCCAGCACCATCGCCGCGACCGCGGCGACGATCAACAGGATCGACGTCACCTCGAACGGGAAGAAGTAGTCGCGGAAGAGCACCTCGGCGAGGGCCGACGGGTTCCCGTCGGGGTTCGCCGCCTCGAAGCCCTCGGGCGCCCGGGTCGCGAACCCGATGCCCGCGCGGATCGCCGTCGCGAGCTCGGCCACGATCGCGACCGCGAGGATCACCGCGGTCGTGCGCTGTCCGAACAGTCGCTCGGTCGCCTCGTCGCCGCGATCGACGCCGAGCAGCATGATCACGAACAGGAACAGCACCATGATCGCGCCGGCGTAGACGACGATCTGCACCGCGAACAGGAACGGCGCGTCGAGCAGCAGGTACATGACCGCGATCGTGAAGAAGTTCACGACGAGGAACAGCGCGGCATGCACGGCGTTGCGCACGACGATCATGCCGATCGCCGTCGCGATCGAGAGCGGCGCGAAGACCCAGAAGACGACGTTGTCGAGCGGCACGGCGGGCTAGCCCTCTCGATCCACGGGGTCGGACCCGAGCGGCGGCGGCGGCTCCAGCAGCTGCTCCTTCGACCAGACGGCCTCTTCCCGGCTCGTGAACGACAGCTCGAAGTAGTCCGTCAGGGTGAGCGCGCGGGTCGGGCACGCCTCGACGCAGAGGCCGCACATGATGCAGCGCAGGTAGTTGATCTGATAGTCCTTCGCGTACCGCTCCCCCGGGCTCGTCGGGTGCTCGGGGTCGTTGTCGGCCCCCTCCACCCAGATCGCGTCGGCCGGGCAGGCGAACGCGCAGAGCTCGCACCCGATGCACTTCTCGAGGCCGTCCTCGTGCAGGTTGAGGCGGTGCCGGCCGATGTGCGACCGCTCGGGGATCGCCGCGATCTCCTTCGGGTACCGCTCGGTGTTGTCGGGGCGGAACGTCTGCTTGAAGACCGTCGCCATGCCCTTGCCGATCGCGAGCGCCGCTTCCCAGGCGCCCTGCTCACCCGGCTGCGGACCCACGACGGGCTCGACGGGCCGCTCCTCGGATCGGTCGTCGCTCACGTCGTCACCTCCTCGCGCTCGGGTGCCGGGCGGCTGGTGAACAGCGGGGCGACCAGGGTCGCGAGCGCCGCCACGCCGACGATCACGGCGGCGGCGATGAATCGACCGCGGTTGCCGTACTCCTGGGGCAGCACGACCACGAGGCCGGTGATCATGATCCAGACGAGCCCGAACGGGATCAGCACCTTCCACCCGAAGTTCATGAGGCGGTCGTAGCGCATGCGCGGCAAGGTCGCGCGCACGAGGATCAGGACGTAGATCACGGCCGTGACCTTCAGGATGAACCACAGCAGCGGTCCGAGCCACGCGAGCGCGCCCTCGAACGGGCCAGTACCCGCGCCACCCACCGAGGAACAGCGTGACGCCGACGGCCGCGATCGTCACCGTGCTCACGTACTCCCCGAGGTAGAACATCGCGAACTTGATGCCCGAGTACTCGGTGTGGAAGCCGGCCACGAGCTCGGACTCGGCCTCGGCGAGGTCGAACGGCGGCCGGTTCGTCTCGGCGATCGCCCCGATCAGGAAGACCATGAACGCCGGGAACTGCGGGATCACGTTCCAGACGGTGTCCTGCGCCGCCACGATCTCGCTCATCTGCAGCGAGCCGCTGTACATCAGCACCGCCACGAGCGCGAGCCCCATGCCGACCTCGTACGAGATCATCTGCGCGCTCGAGCGCACGGCGCCGAGCAGGGGGTAGTTCGAGCCGCTCGACCAGCCGGCGAGCACGACCCCGTAGACGGAGAGCGAGGTCATCGCGAGGATCCACAGGATGCCGATGTTCAGATCGGCCAGTTGGAACGGGATCTCGCGCCCGAACAGCGTGACCTGGGTGCCGAACGGGATCACGCAGAACGCGAGGAACCCGGGGAACATCGCGAGGATCGGCGCGATCGCGTAGACGGGACGATCGGCGGCGGTGGGCGTGATGCCTTCCTTGAAGAAGAGCTTGATGCCGTCGGCCAGCGTGATCAGCACGCCGCGCGGTCCGGCGCGCATCGGGCCGACGCGGGTCTGCATGTCGGCGATCACCTTGCGCTCCATCCAGATGTAGAGCATCACGGCGATCAGCAGGCCGAAGAACACGATCACGACCTGCACGACGAGGATCGCCCAATCCACCCAGTCCATCAGGCGTCACCCCCCACCGCGGCGGTCGCCGGCTCGGCGAGCTCGTCGGCCGCGCCGGCGTCGGCAGCCGAGATCGTTGCGCGCGCAACCATCTGCCCCGAGAGGAGCGTGTTGGCCGCGAGCCCCGGCTGGTTGAACGGCACGAACGCGACGCCGGCGGCGATGTGCTCGGTCACGACGACGGGCAGCTCGGCCTCACCGGCCTCGGTGCGCACGATCGCCCGGCCGCCGTCTGCGACGCCCAGCGATGCGGCGTCGGCCGGATGCAGCTCGACGAACGCCTCGTCCTCGAGCGCCGCCTTCAGCTCGTCGGCGCGCTCGGACAGCCGCCCCTCGTCGACGAGCAGCGGGTACGTGACGAGCACGAGACCGCCCTCCCCCTCGGATGCGGTTGCGTCGTGCGTCTCGCCGAGGTCCTCTCGCGAACGGTCCACCTCGGCGGTGGCGCCCGTCTCCCCACGCACACGCTCCCAGTCGGGCTGCGCGTCGAGACCCTCGACCGAGCCGCTGGGCTGGCCCTCGGCGGTGGGCGCGCCGACCGGCTCGTCACCCGACGCTCCGTTCGCGCGCCCCCACCAGGCGGCCCATCTCCTCGTGGACCTCGTCGAGCGTCTCGAAGCCGAGGTCGCCTCCGCACGCGAGCGCCATGCTCGCGAAGATCTCCCAGTCGGCGAGGCTGATGCCGTCGCGCCCGCGGATCGCGCGCAGCCGCTGCCCACGTCCTTCCCAGGTGGAGACGTGCCCGTCCTTCTCGAGGAAGGCGCTCGCCGGCAGGAACGCGTCGGCGTAGCGCTCGAGCGAGCCGAGCTCGAGGGACTGCACGACCTTGACCGGCACGTTGTCGAGCGCGCGGCGAACGAGGTCGGCGTCGGGCACGTCGCGCAGCGGATCGACGCCGACCAGGAACAGCACGTCGATCTCGCGTTCCGCACACGCCCGCAGGATGCCGATCGTGTCGCGACCGGACTCCCGGTTCATCAGCGGGCCCCAGACGCGCTCGACGTCGTCCACCTCGTGCATCGATCGCCCGCCCGGCAACAGCGAGGGGTGCACCCCGGCGAGGAGCGCGCCACGGTCGTTCGCACGTCGCGTGACGTACTGGAACCGTGCGCCGAGCGCGTCGGCCGCCGCCTCTGGCCGCGTCGGCGGCGCCCGGCCGCTCGCCGGCGAGCACGACGCCGTCTCGCCCCGCCTCTCGGAGCGCGGCGAGCGCCTCGTCGACGGTCGCGTCGGCGCCGCCCGCGAGCAGACGTGCCTCGTCGCCGGGCGCGCAGAGCACGTGGGTCGCGACGTCGTGCAGGCGGGTGCGCCGAGGATGCACGACCCAGATCCGCGCTCCGCGCCTCGCGGCCTTGCGCAGGCGCAGGTGCAGGATCGGCACCTCCTGCTCGGCGTCGAGGCCCACGACGAGGATCGCGCTCGCGCGCTCGACGTCCTTGTACGTCACGGCCATCGGGTCGGCCGCCGCGTGGCGCTCGGCCGACGCCGCGCCGATGTCGCCCGCTCGCCTGTGGTCGAGGTCGTTCGTGCGGAACACCGTGCGCGCGAGCTTCGACAGCGCGTAGTAGTCCTCGTCCATCAGGCGCCCGCCGGTGAGGATCGCGACGCGCGCGCCCTCGGTCCACCCCGCGACCCTCGTGAGCACCTCGCCGAACGATGCGGGCTCGAGACCGTGGTCGCGGATCAGCGGCGTCGCGATGCGATCGGGAGCATCCGGGAACCGGAACGCGTACCGCCCCTTGTCACAGAGCCACGCGTCGTTGACGTCGTGGTCGTCGCGCGCGAGCTGGCGCACGACCTCGCCCCGGCGCATGTCGAGCTTGATGTTGCAGCCCGCGCTGCAGTGGGGGCAGATCGTGTCGACCGTGGTGAGGTCGAACGGGCGGGCGACGAACCGGTACGGGGTCGACGTGAGCGCGCCGACCGGACAGATCTGCACCGTGTTGCCGCTGAACGGCGACCGGAAGTCCTCCCCGGGCGCGATCGAGACCTGCTCGGCCGCCCCACGCGCGAAGAGCTCGATGAAGCGATCGCCCGAGATCTGGTCGCAGAAGCGGGTGCACCGCGCGCAGAGCACGCAGCGTTCGCGGTCGAGGTTCACGAGCGGCGAGAGCGGCAGCGGCTTGGGGTAGACGCGCTTGGCCTCGCGGTAGCGGCTCTCCCCCGGTCCGAACGCGAGCGCCTGGTCCTGCAGGGGGCACTCGCCCCCGCGGTCGCAGATCGGGCAGTCGAGCGGGTGGTTCAAGAGCAGGAACTCGAGGTTCGCCACCTGGGCGTCGTGCACGACGTCGCTGGTGTTCTGGGTCTTCACGACCATGCCCTCGGACACCGTCGTGGTGCACGACGTGAACAGCTTCCGTTGGCCCTCCACCTCGACGTAGCACTGGCGACAGGCGCCGACCGGCTCCAGCAGGGGGTGGTCGCAGAACCTCGGGATCTCGACCCCGACCTGCTCCGCGGCGCGGATGATCAACGTGCCCGCCGGCACGGTGACCACCTTCCCGTCGATCGTGAGCGTCACGGTCTGCTGGGTCACGAGGACGCCCCCTGGATCTCGAACGGCCCGGTCGGAGCGAACGTGACCGCATCCTGTTGAGGCTCGGGTTCGGGCTCGGCATCGTGGCCGGGCCCCTTCCCCGTCACGGGGCACCGCCCCTCGCGGATGTGCGCCTCGTACTCGTCCATGAAGTACTTCAAGGTGGACTGGATCGGCGAGACGGCGCCGTCGGCCAGGGCGCAGAACGCGCGGAAGAGGATGTTCTCGCCCACGTCGGCCATGAGCGGCAGGTCCTCCTCGCGCCCGTACCCACCCTCGATGCGGCCGAGCACGCGCGTGGCCCACCACGTTCCCTCGCGGCACGGCGTGCACTTGCCGCAGGACTCGTGGGCATAGAACTCGACGAGCCGGCGGGCCGCTTCCACCATGCAGTCGGTCTCGTCCAGCACCATGATCGCGCCGGTGCCGAGCAGCGATCCGGCCTCCATCACGGACTCGAAATCGAGACCGACGTCGAGGTGATCGGCGGTGAGGAAGGGCGTCGAGGATCCCCCGGGGTCCACGCCTTGATCGCTTTGCCCCCGAGCACGCCGCCGCCGTACTCCTCGAGCAGCACCCGGAACGGCGTGCCCATCGGCAGCTCGTAGTTGCCGGGGCGCTCGACCTTGCCGCTGATCGTGAACATCTTCGTGCCGGGCGCCTTCTCGGTGCCGACCGCCTTGAACCAGTCCGCGCCGTTGTTCACGATGTGCGGCACGTTCATCAGCGTCTCGACGTTGTTGATCACCGTCGGGGACTCGTACAGGCCCTTCCACCGCCGGGAACGGCGGCCGCAGGCGAGGCTGGCCCCGGAACCCCTCGAGGCTCGAGAGCAGCGCCGTCTCCTCGCCGCAGATGTAGGCGCCCGCGCCCCGGTGCAGCACGATGTCGAGGTCGTAGTCGCCGCCCATGATGCCGCTGCCGAGGTAGCCGGCGGCGTACGCCTCGTCGAGCGCCCGCTGCAGCACCCGTCCCTGCCACAGGTACTCCCCGCGGATGTAGATGTAGGCGAGGTGGCAGTCGATCGCCCTCGCCGCGATCGCGGCGCCCTCGATCAGCGCGTGCGGCTCACGTTCCACGAGCTCGCGGTTGTTGCACGTGCCCGGCTCGGACTCGTCGAAGTTCACGGTGACGTAGGTGGGCTTGCCCGTGTCGCGGGGCACGAACGACCACTTCATGCCCGTGGGGAAGCCGGCCCCGCCGCGTCCGCGCAGCCCGGAGTCCTTCACGAGCTGGATCAGCTCCTCGGCGCTCATGCCCAGCGCGGCGCGGAGCGCCCGGTACCCGCCGGCGGCCTCGTACCCGGCGAGCGGGATCACGGAAGGGTCGTCCCAGTGGGCGGTGAGCACGCGGCGCGGCTCGCTCACGCGCTCGCCCCCTCGGCCACCGTCTCGTCGAGCGGCTCGAGCCCCGCGAGGATCCGCGAGGCGGCCTTGAAGCTCTCCACGGCGGGACCGCGGGCGGGCTCGGGCACCTCGCCCGCTCGCAGCGATGCCACGATCTCGGTCACGCGCTCGGGCGTGACGCCGTCGTGGTTCGCGACGTTCACCTGCACGACGGGCGCGTGCTCGCACACGCCGAGGCATTCCTCCTCGTGCACCGTGAAGGCGCCGTCGTCGCTCACCTCCCCGCCGTGGGGGATACCCGTCGCCCGGTGCGCGGCCTCGTAGACGTCGTTCGCCCCCCGCAGCGCGCACGAGAGGTTCGTGCAGACCGCGATCAGATGGGTGCCGGTGGGGCGCAGGCGCAGCATCGTGTAGAAGCTCGCGACGGCCTCGACCTCGGCGGTGCGCACGCCGATCAAGCCGGCCACCTCCTGCAGCGCTGCGCGCGTGACCTGCCCGTCGACGGACTGCGCGAGGTAGAGCAGGGGCATCACCGCGGAACGCTGCCGGCCCTGGGGGTAGCGCGCGATGATCGACCGAGCCTCGTCGAGCCGCTCGCCCTCGAAGATCGCCATCAGCGGTCCACCCCGCCCATCACGGGATCGAGCGACGCGATCGCCGCGATCGCGTCGGCGACGAGGGAGCCCTCGACCATCGCCGGGATCGCCTGCAGGTTCACGAACGAGGGGTCGCGGATCTTCACGCGGTACGGATGGTGCTCGCCGTTGGAGACGACGTAGAAGCCGAGCTCGCCGCGGGGCGACTCGACGGTCTGGTAGACCTCGCCCGGGGGCACCTCGACGCCCTGGGTCACCATCTTGAAGTGATGGATCAGGGCCTCCATCGACTCTTCCATGATGTGCGTGACGTACGCCGGGTCGTTGCCGATGCCGTCGGGGCCCACGCTGAGCTTGGCCGGCCACGCGACCTTCGGGTCCTCGATCATCACCGGGCCCGGCTCCTGCAGGCGGTCGAGGCACTGGCGCACGATCTTCATCGATTCGCGCATCTCCTCGATGCGCAGGCGGTACCGGGCGTAGGCGTCGCCCTCGGTGCGCACGGGCACGTCGAAGTCGTAGGTCTCGTAGCCGCAGTAGGGCGCATCCTTGCGCACGTCGGCGGGGACGCCGGCCGAACGCAGCACGGGGCCGGTCACCCCCAGCGCGAGGGCATCGTCGGCCGGCAACAGGCCGACCCCGACGTTGCGCTCGAGCCAGATCGGGTTCTCGTCGAGCAGCCGCTCGTAGTCGTCGATGCGCGGCGGCATCTCCACGAGGAACCGCTCGATCTTGGTGAGCCCTTCCTCCGGCAGGTCCATGATCACGCCGCCGATGCGGATGTACGCGTGGTTCATGCGCAGCCCGGTGATCTCCTCGAAGATGTCGAGGAGCACCTCGCGCTCGCGGAACCCGTAGAGCATCACGCTCACCGCGCCGAGCTCCATCCCGCCGGTGGCGAGCCACACGAGGTGCGACGAGATGCGGTTCAGCTCGTTCATCAGCACCCGGATCACCTGGGCGCGCGGGGGCGCCTCGACGCCGAGCAGCCGCTCGACCGCGAGGCAGTACCCCAGCTCGTTGAAGAACGGCGAGAGGTAGTCCGCGCGCGTGACGTAGGTGACCCCCTGCATCCACGTGCGGTACTCGGTGTTCTTCTCGATGCCGGTGTGCAGGTAGCCGATGATCGGGGTGCACTTGATCACGGTCTCGCCGTCGAGCTCCATCAGCAGGCGCAGCACCCCGTGGGTCGAGGGATGCTGCGGCCCCATGTTGATGATCATCGTCTCCTGGCGGATCTCGCCCGTGCGGGCGTCGACCGCGGTGGGAGCGTGGGGCGTGGTCGGCGTGGTGGGAGCGTCGGACATCTGCGAACCCTCAGGTGGCCGTGCGGGTGTCGACCGGCGGGATGAACGCTCCGCGGAAGCGGGTGTTCACGCCGCCGAGCTCTTCGGTCTTCTGCAGCGGGAAGCCGTCCCAGCCCTCGGGGAGCAGCAACGGCCGGGGGTCGGGATGGCCGTCGAACACGATGCCGTAGAAGTCGTGGGTCTCGCGCTCGAGCCAGTTCGCCGTGGGGAACAGCGGGGTCACCGTGGGCACGTGCGCGTCGTCCTCGGCGAGACCGACCTTCACCCGCACCCTGTGGTGGTGCTCGATCGAGAGCATCTCGTAGACGACCCAGAACCTGGGGTCGGAGCCGGGCCAGTCGGTGGCGGTGATGCTGGAACAGAAGCCCAGCGCGAGATCGGCGTCGTCACGCAACCAGGCGAGCGTCTCGAGCAGGTCGTCGCGGTCGACGATCACGGTGACCTCGCCGCGCGCCACCACGGTGTCGGGGCACCGGGCCCGCACGCGCTCGGCGATCTCGGCGGGCGTCACTTGAACGGCTCCGTGGTGCGGACCTTCTCCTGCAGCGTCAAGATGCCGTGCATCAGCATCTCCGGCTTCGGCGGGCAGCCGGGCACGTACACATCGACCGGCACGATCGTGTCGACGCCCTGCACGATCGCGTAGTTCGTGAACATGCCGCCGGCGCTCGCGCAGACGCCCATCGAGATCACCCATCGCGGCTCGGGCATCTGGTCGTAGATGCGCCGCAGCACCGGGGCCATCTTCTGCGAGACCCGGCCGGCCACGATCATCAGGTCGGCCTGGCGGGGCGAGGCGCGGAACAGCTCCATGCCCCACCGCGACAGGTCGTACTTGCCCGCGCCCGTCGACATCATCTCGATCGCGCAACATGCCAGGCCGAACGTGGCCGGCCACATCGACTGCTTCCGAGCCCACCCGACCGCGCGGTCGAGGGAGGTCAGCAGCACACCGCGGCGGACCTCTTCCTCGATCTCCTCGGGGGTCTTCCCGAGGTGCACGCCCTCGAGACGCTCAACGGGCACCGGCGACCTCCGGGTCGCGCGTCGACGCCGCGACCTCGGCGTCGTCCTCGGCCATGACGTCGCCTGGCACCTCGGCCCCGGCGGGCGTCTGGCCGCCCTCGGCCCAGTCGAACCCGCCGCTGCGCCAGACGTAGACGTAGGCCACGAAGACCAGCCCGATGAAGAACGCCATCTCCACGAGCCCGAACAGCCCGAGCTGGCGGAAGCGCACCGCCCACGGGAACAGGAAGATGATCTCGATGTCGAAGATGATGAAGAGCATCGCGACCACGTAGAACTTCACGCTGAACTTCTCCCCGCGAGGCAACCGCACGGGGTCGTTGCCGCACTCGTAGGCCGAGAGCTTCACGGGGTTCGGGCGGTGGGGCCGGAAGGCGCGGGAGACCACGAGCGACGCGACCCCGAAGGCGACCGCCAGCACGGCCATGACCACGATCGGCAGGTACTCCGTCAGCACGGGCGAATCCTATCGGTCATGCCGCCCTCGCGAGCCGCTGCATCAGGTGGAAGAGACGGTCCTGCCGGTCGCCCTCGGGACCGTCGGTGAGGTTGGCCATGACCCGCATCGCGAAGCCCATCACGCGCGGGTTGGGCAGCAGGTAGCGCGTGGCGCGGCTCATGATCGCGGGGCGCCCGATGATCTTCGCGAAGCCTCGACCGATCGTGAAGTAGTCGCCGTAGCGTTCCCGCAGCACGGTCGGGTACATCATCGTGATGCCCGCGCGGTCCTTCACGAGCGCCTCGTGCACCAGGTCGGCGGCGACCTCACCGGTCTCCATCGCGTAGGCGATGCCCTCCCCGTTGAACGGGTTGACCGCGCCCGCCGCGTCGCCGATCAGGAGCATGCCCGGCACCACCTGGGGCACGCGGTTCAGGCTCATCGGCAGGGGGCCCGACAGCACGCGTCCCTCGGCCGTCTCCTCCGAGATCTCCCACTCGGCGGGCAGCATCGTCGAGAACGCGTTGAAGAGTCGCTGCGCGGAGATCTGCTTGAAGTCCTTGAACGTGTTCAGCAGACCGGCGCCCAGGTTGATGCGGCCCCCCGCGACCGGGAACAGCCACCCGTAGCCGGGCAGCAGCAGGTCGCCTTCCCACAGGTCGAGCCAGGACTCGAACCACGGGCCGGGGTGGTACGGGGTGCGGTAGTAGCGGCGCGCCGCGATGCCGAGCGGCCGGGAATCGTCGCGGCGGACCCCGGCCGGCTTCGCGAACCGGCTCGCCGCGCCGTCGGCCGCGATCGTGAAGCGGGCGCGGATCTCGGTCGGCTCGGCGTCCTTGTCGTCGGCCGGCCGCACGCGTGCCCCGGTCACCCACCCGCTCTCGAACGTCGGCGTCACGGCCTCGGTGCGCTCCTGCACCCGGGCGCCGGCCTTCTCCGCTCGCTGGATCAGCAGGTGGTCGAACTCGGCGCGCGGCATCACGAGGCCGTAGTCGGGCCAGCTCGAGAGCTCGGGCCAGGGAAGCTCGATCGTGTCGTTCCGCGAGTACACCCGCAGGCCCTTCACCCGCTCGAACCGAGGGTCGTGCGGTGTCGATGCCCATCCGCTCCAGGGCGCCCACGCTGCGGGGGGTCAGGCCGTCGCCGCAGACCTTCTCGCGGGGGAACGAGGACCGGTCGACGACGGTGACGTCGAGGCCCTGCCGGGCGAGGTAGTAGGCGGCCGCGGCGCCTCCAGGACCGCCTCCGACCACGAGCACGTCGGTCTCGACTGGCCGTGCGTTCACGTCGCTCCCCCCTGCGCGGTCGGGGCGCAGCTTGTGAAAAACTTCACAAAGCTCAGGCTACCGCAGCGCGTCCGAACGCGCACGGCCCACGCTACCCCGACCCCTCGAAGGCGGGCAACGCGGCGTCAGCGGTGGTCCCACGAATCGACCCGCGAGGGGACGACGCGCAGGAACCCGAGGGCGGGCACGTCGCGCGTGAACGCCTCGAAGCCGTCACGGGCGAACATCTGGCGGTACTTCTCGTGCCACTGGGACATCGGGGCACGCAGGTCCGGGTGCTCCGCCGGATAGGCCTCGGCGACCCCCTCGACGCGCACACCGGCGAGCTCGGGCCAGTCGCGGCCACGATCGACCAGCACCGCCACCCGGGGGTCGCGGATCGCGTGCTGCCACGTCGTGTCGCCGACCCGCGTGGACACCCAGAGGCCGTCGTCGCGCCAGACGAACCAGCGCGCGGCCACGTGAGGACCACCGTCGGACCGCACGGTGCCGACCCGGCACGTGGGCAGATCGCCGAACGATCGCCGCAGACCCTCGAGGTCGTCGCTCATGGCATCGCCACCATGGCGGCGAGCTCGTCGAGCGCGGCGGCCGCCTCCGGGTCGATCCGGGCGCCGAGCAGCGCCCCCCTCGCGGTGCGCACGAGCTCGTTCACCGTCGCGGGGGTCGCGCCGTGCGCCCCCTCACGGTCGTGCAGGTCGTCGCGGAGCTGGAAGGCCTCTCCGAGCGGGATCCCGAACGCCCGGAGCTCGTCGAGGGTCTCCTGCCGGGCACCGGCCAGCGCCGCGCCGACGAGGAGCGGACCCTCGACCGTGTAGCTGCCTCCCTTGAGGCGGGCGGCGCGCATGGCCGATCCGGGATCGGACGCCATGCCGGCGACGTCGAGCAGCTGACCGGCGGCCATGTCGAGCTGCATCTCGTGGTACGCGCCGAGCGCCCCGGCGAGGGAGGCGGGGTCGAACCCGCTCGTGAGCAGCAGCCGGTCGGCGAGCACGGCGGCGAGGTCGCCCGCGAGCAGGGCGGCCGCGTGACCGAACCGTTCGGGATCGCCCGGCGCCCCTCGTTCCCTCGCCTGCGCGGCCAGGAACGGCGCCGACGACGCGACCCCGCGACGCTCGCTCGCCCCGTCCATGAGGTCGTCGTGGATCAGGGCCATCGTGTGCAGCAGCTCCAGGGCCGCCGCCGCACGCAGGATCGGGTGATCGGTGAGATCGCTCGTCGCGGCCCGCTGGGGATCGAGAGCCCCCGGGGTGCCCACCACGGCCCGGTAGCCCCAGACGCAGAACGCGGGCCGCAGGCGCTTGCCGCCCGCGAACACGAGCCGCGAGATCTCGTCGACGAGCATCGGCGCGGCGGGGTCGACACGGCCGAGATCGGCCGCACACTCCCGGAGGTAGCCCTCGAGCACGCCGTCGACGAGCGCGCGGACGGCGTCGAGCGACCCGTTGCCGACGACCGGGGTGGCTGCCATCCGCTGAGTATCCCGCAGCCGGGCGGCCCGCCACTATCATGGTCGACGTCGCCCGGCCCGGCGCCGTCCCCACCACACGAGGACTCGATGACCCGGTTCCAGAAGCTGGCAGTCGCCACGACGATCACCACGCTCACGTTGATCGTGTGGGGCGGCGTCGTGCGCGCGACCGGTTCGGGCGACGGATGCCCCGACTGGCCCACGTGCTTCGGCAGCTGGGTGCCCCGGTGGGAGTACCACACGCTGATCGAGTACGTGCACCGGGCCCTCGGGGTGATCGCGGGGCTGCTCGCCGTGGCCCTCGCCGTGGTCGGCGTGACCGAGCTCGTGCGCGCCCGTCGTGGGCGGCCGACCACGACGCCGCGCGGAGCGGTCTGGATGGCGGTCGCGCTCGTGCCGCTCTTCGGCGTGCAGGGGGCCCTCGGCGGCGCGGTCGTGAACAGCGAGCTCGATCCCGCCGTGGTCACGCTGCACTTCGGGCTCGCGATGATCGTGCTCGGCGTGCTGGTGGCGGCCACGACGCTGGCGTTCGAGGGCGACGACCGGGCCGGCGACCGCGGGTACGCGAGGCTCGCCGTGATCACGGCGGTCGCGACGTTCGCGTTGCTGCTCGTCGGCACGTACGTGCGCGCCGAGGGCGCCGGGCTCGCGTTCCGGGACTGGCCGCTGATGGGCGGCCGCCTGGTGCCGTCGTTCGGGCCGCGCGGCGCCGCCGAGATGTTCGCGCACCGGGTGCTCGCGATCCTCGTCGCCGCCCTCGTGCTCTGGCTGAGCGTTCGCGCACGCACGATGCGTGCGCGCTCCGACCGCCTGGTCCGGCTCTCCACGCTGGCCGGCGTGCTCTTCGTCGGCCAGATCGCGGTCGGGGGCATCAACGTGATCACCGAGCTCTCGACCTGGCCGCGCGCCCTGCACGTGGGGATGTCGGCGGCGATCTGGGCCACCGTCGTCGCGCTCGCGGTCGTCGCACGCCGCGAACCCGTCGTGGGCAGGGGCACCGGCGCCGCCGACGAGGTCGAGGCGCCCGAGGTCGCCGACGCCCGCCTCGCTCGGCGACACGGTCACCGCCTACGTCCGGCTCACGAAGCCGCGCATCATCGTGCTGCTGCTGATCACGACCGTGCCGGCGATGGTGCTCGCCGAGGGAGGGTTCCCGTCGCTGTGGCTCGTGCTCGCCACGCTCGTGGGAGGTTCGCTCGCGGCCGGGGCGGCGAACGCGATCAACATGTACCTCGACCGCGACATCGACGAGGTGATGCGGCGGACCCGCAGCCGCCCCCTTCCGGCGCATCAGGTCCCCGCCGAGCGAGCCCTCGCGTTCGGGTTCTGGCTCGGGGCGTTCTCGTTCCTGTTCCTGAGCGTCACCGTGAACGTGCTCGCGGCGACGCTCTCGCTCGCGGCGATCGCCTTCTACGTCGTGGTGTACACGATGTGGCTGAAGCGCTCGACGACGCAGAACATCGTGATCGGCGGGGCGGCCGGCGCCGCGCCGGCCCTGATCGGATGGGCCGCGGTGACCGGCTCGCTCGCCCTGCCCGCCTGGATCCTCTTCGCGATCGTGTTCGTCTGGACCCCGCCGCACTTCTGGGCGCTGGCGCTGCGGTTCAGCGGCGACTACGCGGCGGCGGGCGTGCCGATGCTGCCGGTGGTCAAGGGTGAGGACGAGACGCGACGACAGATCTTCCTGTACTCCCTCGTGCTGTTCGGCACGACGCTGCTGCTCGCGCCCACGGCGGGCCTCGGTCCGATCTACCTCGCCACGGCGGTGGTGCTCGGAGGGGTCTTCGTCTACCGCGCGCTCGTGCTGTGGCGAACGGCCAGCGCCGACCGTTCGTGGCGGCTCTTCAGCTACTCGATCGTCTACCTCGCCGCCCTGTTCGGCGCCGTCGCGCTCGACGCGATCGTCTAACCCTCGGGGTCACCGGCCGCGAGCAGCTCGTCGATCAGCCCGGAGAGCTCCTCGGCGCCGGTCTCGCCGTACACCACGTACCGCATCGTGCCCGAGGCGTCGACCAGGTAGGTGTCGGGCAGGAACGGGAAGCCGAGCGTCGACGCCGTGCGTCCGTCGGGGTCGAACAGGCTCTGGTACGGGACCCCGAAGTCCTCGATCCAGCGCTCCGCCTTGGCGCGGTCGTCGCGGTAGTCGACCCCGACGAACGCCACGCCCCGGTCTTCGTACTCGGCCTGGACCTGCAGCAGGGCGGGCTGCTCGCGCCGGCACGGCCCGCACCACGTGGCCCAGACGTTCACGACGAGCACCGACCACTCCATCGAGCCCGTATCGATCGGGGGCCCGACGACCGCCTCGCCCTCGAGACCGGGGAACGGCTCGTCGAGCGTGGCGACGCCACCCTCTTCGCGCGGGTCGGTCGTCGGGCGCAACGCGAACGCCGCGAGCCCGATCGCGATCACGACGATCCCGGCGACGACCGCGATGCGCCCGAGCCGAGGGCGGTTGCCGGACGGTTCCTCGGGGGCCTGCGGGCCGGACGCCGCAGCGTCGGGGGCGGACGTCAGGTGACCTCGACCGTGCCGATCATCGTCGGGTGCACGTCGCAGCGGAACTCGTAGGTCCCGGCCTCCATCGGCGGGATCGCGTAGTCGACCGTCGAGGGCCCGTCGATGAGCTCACCCTGGAACAGCGCGGTATCGCCGTCGTAGATCGAGACGTTGTGCGGTCCCGCGACGTCGACGGGGTCCCGGTTGTCGAACGTGAGCGTGACCTCGGAGGCCGCCGGCCACGTGAGCGTCGTCGGATCGAACGCGGTGCCCTCGGCCGCGACCGAGGCCGCGGCCGTGCCCTCGGCCGTTCCACCCCCACCCTCGTCGGGCGGTTCCTCCCCGCCTCCGCCACCAGCGCTGCCACCGCCGCCACCGCCACCGTCGCCCGCCACGACGACGGTGCCGCTCATGTTGGGGTGCACGTCGCAATGGAAGTAGTACTCGCCCTCGGGGAGGGGCGGGATGTCGTAGACGACGCTCACCGGCCCCGTCACGATCTCGCCGACGAACAGCGATTCGTCCAGGCTCTCATCGGTGTAGATCGCGATGTTGTGGGGCGTGCCGGCGTCCTGGTTGTCGAGCGTGATCTTCGTGGGCGTGTCGGGCGGCAGCTCGATCGTGTCGGTGTCGAACGCGATGTCGGCGGCCACGACCGTGATCCCCTCGCCGCCGCCACCCCCTCCGCCGCCTTCGGGCGACGCCGTCATCGTGCCCGTCATCGTGGTCGGGTGGACCTCGCAGTTGAAGAAGAACTCGCCCTCGGCGAGCGGCTCGACGGCGTAGTCGACCGTGGCCGGACCGGTGATGAGCTCGCCGCGGAACAGCTGCGGGGCCTCGGCGTCGGGTCCGTCGTAGATCACGACGTTGTGCGGCACGGCCGGGTCCGCGTTCTCGAACGCGAGCGTGAACGGCACATCGCTCGGCACCGACACCGCATCGGTCGAGAACCCGGTGGTGGCCGCCCCTTCGGGCGCGGCAAGGGCGACGACCGCCTCGCCGCCCGGGCCGTCCCCCTCGCCCTCCTCTTCGAGCGGGGCCGCGACCACGGCGAGCCCTCCCGCGAGCATCGCGATGCCGGTCATGGCGGCGACCATCGAGAACAGCGTGGAACCCGTCACGCGCTTCCTCGAGGCGACCCACGCCGCGACCACGACGATGCCGACGGCCGCCACCAGGGCGACCACGGTCGCCGCGTTGTGCGAGATCGCGAGCAAGACCCGCGAGAAGCCGGCGAGCACCAGCCCGATCACGGCCAGCACCCCGATCGGCATCAGGATCGGCAGCAGCAGGCTCTGCCGGTTCTTGCCCTCACTCATCGATCCGACGCTCCGATCGCTCGTTCTCCGCGGCGGCGCTCATCGGCCGAGCTCCGCACCGATCTCTCGTTGCACGTTCTGGTACGCCGACCTGTCGAGGCCGTCACGCTGTTCCTGCTCGAACCATCGGAAGAAGATCACCGCGATCACTCCCCAGAGCAGCAGGCCCCCGACGATCTTCATGATGAGCCCCGCGACCAGCTGATCGGTCAGGGCCGACATGCCCCAGATGCGGGGGAACGTCGCGTAGACCGGGTACAGGGGCGTGTGACCGAACGTCAGGAACGACGCCGGGATCGTGGGCACGAGCGATTGCAGGAACAGGTAGATCATCTGTCCCGGTGGCGAGAGCGCCGGCATCTCGGGCAGCGGCGACATCACCGGCCACCACATCAGCAGCGCCGAGGTCACGATCAGCACGTGGAGCGAGAGGTGGATCGCCTCCGACCCCACCGACGCCGCGACGATCGTGGGCCAATGCGTGAACAGCAGCACGCCGTTGAAGACCGCGAACGCGATCAGCGGCCGCGTGAAGAACCGGAACACCCGCCGCACGGGCGGGGGCGCGAGCAGCGCCCGGAGCATCCACGCCGGCATGCCCGCGATCAGCAGGGGTGCCGCGATCAACGTGAACAGCAGGTGCTGGGTCATGTGCATGAGGTAGAGGTACCCCTCGGCCAGATCGTGCACCGGCCAATCGGCGCCGAGCCACAGCACACCCATGCCCGACAGGAAGAGCACCTTCGTGCGACGAGGTGTCTGCTCGCCGGTGGTGTCGACGTGGCGGCGGGCGGCGATCAGGTAGGCCGCGACGATCGAGCCGAACAACAGCCAGACGTCGGGATGCAGGTGCCAGGGAGGGAGCTGCACCGACGCCTCACTCCACCAGGAAGACGCCGAACGAGATCAACACGATCAGGTAGAGCGTGGCCGCGCCGGCGAGCCCCATCACGAAGAACCGCGCGTACGTGAGGCTGTCGAACCTCAGGTGCATGAACCACATCACGACGAGCGCGAACTTGATGATCGACAACACGATCAGGGTCGGCACGAGGGCCCCGCCGACATCGACGTAGTAGGTGGCGACCTCGAGCGCCGTGAGCACGGCGAGGATCACGCCGATGCGGATGTACTCCTTGGCGCTCGGGTGCTCGTGATGCGGCGCCTGCGCCTCACGAGGGTCGGGCATGTCCCGCGTGCCGAGCTCCTCCTGGAACCGCGTCTCCGTCTCGGACACCGTCATCGCCTCCTAGACCGGCGCCGGAGCGGGGGTCGGGATCAGGTACACGACCGTGAAGATGACGATCCACACGATGTCGACGAAGTGCCAGTACAGGCCCACCATCTCGACCGGGAACGCGGCGTCGTCGGGCAGGCGGTCGGCGCGCCGAGAACCCGACGAGCGAGAGCAGCATCAGGATGCCGACCGTCACGTGCACACCGTGGAAGCCCGTGAGCACGTAGAAGGTCGTGCCGAACAGGTTCGTCGAGATCGACAGGCCCTCGTCGTAGAACGCCGTGAACTCGTAGACCTGACCCGCCACGAACGTGAGGCCGAGCAGGGCGGTGGTCAGCAGCCAGAGCCGCATGCGCGAGACATCACGCTTCTGGGCCGCCGCGAGCGCCAGGACCATCGTCAGCGACGAGGCCAACAGCACGAACGACGACACCGACGTATAGGGGATGTCGAAGACGTCTTCCGGGTAGGGCCCGACGTCGCTGGCCCCCCGATACAGCACGTAGGTGCTGATCAACGCGCCGAACAGCATGCATTCGGAGGCGAGGAACACCCACATCGCGAGCTTCGTGCTCGGCAATCCGGTCGAGGTCGCGTGCTCGTCGTGCGTCGGGGCCGTGTCGGCGGCGGGGTGATCGCGAGGTCGGCCACCGTCTACTCCTCCGCCACCGAGGGCTCGAGCGCCCACCCGTAGAAGCCCACCAACGCGATGAGGGCGCCGAGCCCGAACAGCCACCACGAGTAGAGCACGCCGTAGCCGATGATCGGCAGTCCGATGCTGGAGACGATCGGCCAGTACGAGGGGCTCGGCAGGTGGATGGCATGGCCGCCCTCGTGCGGATCGTCGTGGGCGTCGGAGGCGCCCGCCTGCGCCGGCACGAGCCGGCCGGTGCGCTCGTCCTCCACGTACTTGCGATGCCAGAACTCGTCGAGCGAGTGCACGGTCGGGATCTCGTCGAAGTTGTGCACGGGCGGCGGGCTGGACGTCATCCACTCGAGCGTGCGGGCATCCCACGGGTCCTCGACGACCTCGGCCCGGGGCTTCAGCTGCGTCCGGATCACGTTCACGATGAACGTCAGCACCGCCAAGGCGATCAGGAACGCTCCCACCGTGGAGACCTGGTTCCAGAACGTGAGACCGAGGGTCTCCGGATACGTGTACTCGCGCCGGATCATGCCCTGCAGCCCGAGGATGTGCATCGGTCCGAACGCCAGGTTGAAGCCGACGATGAGGAGCCAGAACTGCACCTTGCCGGCCGCCTCGCCGAGCCGGCGCCCGAACGCCTTCGGCCACCAGTAGTAGAAGCCCGAGAAGATGCCGAAGATCGCGCCGCCGAACAGCACGTAGTGGAAGTGGGCGACGATGTAGTAGGTGTCGGTCTGCTGGTAGTCGCTCGGCACGATCGCGTGCGTCACGCCCGACAGCCCGCCGATCACGAACATCGCCACGCCGCCGACCGTGTAGAGCATCGCCGAGGTGAACCGGATGTCACCGCCGTACATCGTGCCCATCCAGTTGAAGATCTTGATGCCGGTCGGCACGGCGATGATCGCCGTCGAGACGCCGAACGCCGTGTTGGCGACCGGCCCGAGGCCGGCCGCGAACATGTGGTGGGCCCACACGCCGAACCCGATGAAGCCGATCGCGATGCCGGAGAAGACGACGAACTGGTAGCCGAAGAGCGGCTTGCGGCTGAACACCGGCAGGACCTCGCTGAAGATGCCGAACGCCGGCAGGATCAGGATGTAGACCTCCGGGTGTCCGAACAGCCAGAACAGATGCTGCCACAGGATCGGGTCTCCCCCGCGGGTCGGATCGAAGAACGCGGTATCCCACCGGCGATCGAACAGCAGCTGGAACAGCGCGATCGTGATGATCGGCAACGAGAAGACGAGCAGGAACTGCACGACCAGACCCATCCACACGAACACCGGCATGCGGAACAAGGTCATGCCGGGCGCGCGCATGTTGATCACCGTGACCGCGAGGTTCACCGCGCCGGTGGTCGACGCGACGCCGGTGATCAACAGGCCGAGCGCGTAGAACGTCATGCCGATCGACGGGTCGGTCGTGGAGTTCGGCGCGTACCCGAACCAGCCGCCGTTCGGCGCGCCGCCCAGGAAGAAGCTCGAGTAGAGGAAGATCCCGCCGAACAGGAAGGCCCAGAAGCTGTACGCGTTGATGCGCGGGAAGGCCACGTCGCGCGCGCCGATCATCAGCGGGATGAGGTAGTTGAACAGCGCCGACGACATCGGCATCACGAACAGGAAGATCATCGTGAGGCCGTGCATCGTGAAGATCTGGTTGTACTCGTCGGCGTTCAGCAGGGTGCTGTCGGGCTGTGCCAGCTGCGCCCTGATCAGCAGGGCCTCGAGGCCCCCGATGATGAAGAAGAAGAACGCGACGACCCCGTACATGATGCCGATCTTCTTGTGGTCCACCGTGGTGAACCAGCTCCAGAAGCCCGTGATCTCCGTGGGCCGACGCAGCAGCCCCCGGCCACCCGCCGCCGGAACGCTCACGCTCGCCATGGCTGGGTGATCGCCTCCATCACGTCAGGCTGTAGAGGTAGGCGACGAGGGCATCGATCTCCTCGTCGGTGAGTTGGTAGTCGGGCATCTTCGACCCGAGCTTCTCCGCGTCGGGGTTCGCGAGCCACGCCGCCAGCGCTTCGCGGTCCTCGGTCGACCAGTTGCAGCCGGCGAAGCACGTGTGCGTGGGGTCGGCGAAGTGCGACAGGTTCGGCGCCGCGGCGCCGCCCGCGTCACCCACGGCGTGACACGCCGTACACGCCCCCCGTCCGTCGCTCAACGGGTTGAGGAACAGCTCCTCGCCCTGCTTGGCGAGCGGGTCGGTGGGGGTCGGCGCCAGGGTCTGCTGGTTCTCGACCCACGCCTCCCAGTCCGCCGGATCGAGCGCCACGACCTCGAGCTTCATCCGTCCGTGCTGCAACCCGCAGAACTCGGCGCACTGCCCGGTGTACGTGCCGGCCACATCGACGCTGAACTGGATGTGGTTCGTGCGGTTCGGCACGACGTCCTGCTTGCCGAAGAGCTGGGGCACCCAGAACGAGTGGATCACCTGGAAGTCAGGGTTCCCGTTCGCGTCCTTGGCGCCGCCGCCCATCGCCTCGAGCGAGAGATAGACGTCGCGGCCGGTGGGCACCACCATCGTGTCGGCGATCGTGATCGGGCGATCCCAGTCGGTGACCATGTCCTCGTCGGGGTAGGAGAACCCCCACCACCACTGGTACCCCTCGACCGTGATGTTGAGCGCACCGTCTTCCGGCGGGCGAGCCAGCTCCCAGATCAGCGAGACCGTCGGCACCATGACCACGGCGAGCACGACGGCGGGCGCGATCGTCCAGCCGATCTCGAGCCGCGTGTTGCCGTGCGTCTGCCGCGGCATGACGTCGCGGCCCTTGCGGTGACGGAAGCGGATCGCGATGTAGAGGATGCCGCCCTGCACGATCACGAAGACGCCGACGGCGACCCAGAACACGGGAACGAACAGCGCCTTCTGTTGCTTCGCGACGTCGCCGACGGGCTGCAGGGTGTCCTGGCCGGCGTTCGGAGCGCACGCCGCGAGCAGCAGTCCCGCGGCGACGATGCCGAGGGTCCACAGCGCCTTCTTCCGCACGATCAGTCTCGCTCCTCGCATACCGTCGCGGTCGGATGCCGGCCCACCCCCGACCGGAACGCGCGAACTGTATCACCCACGCCTACGCAACCAGACGCCGTGGGTGCATCACTTCGCATAGCTGTGGAGGCCGACGATCCAGAGGTTCACGGCGTAGTACGTGATCAACAACGAGACGAAGCCGACGAGCGCGATCACGGCGGCACGGCGGCCCTTCCAGCCGCTCGTGGCCCGAGCGTGCAGGTACCCGGCGAAGATCACCCAGGTGATGAACGACCACGTCTCCTTGGGGTCCCAGCCCCAGTACCGACCCCACGCCTCCTGGGCCCAGATCGCGCCGGCGATCACGGCGAACGTCCAGATCGGGAACGCGACCGCGATGATGCGGTAGGCGAGCCGGTCGAGCCCGGCGGCCGACGGCACGAGCCGGCGCGTCGCCGGCCTGGTCTCGGCGTCCTCGGCCGAGTCCGGCACGAGATCGGCCGGCACGTCGGGGTCGTCGAGGTCGATCGCGCCACCCATGATCGGCGGCGGGGTCTTCGCGCTCATCGACTCGAGCCGCCTGCGCTCGCTGCGGTCGACCACGAGGTAGGCGATCGTCGCGATGCCGCCGAGCGCGAAGAGCGACGAGCCCCAGATCGCGGCCTGCACGTGGATCTTGATCCAGTACGAGTTGAGCGCCGGCACGAGCGGTCCGGGACCCACGTAGAGGAACGACACCGCCACCGCCATCGTGAGCACGCTGAACATCAGGGCGAACCCGGTCAGCGATCGCACCTTGTACACGCCCTCCACGACGACCAGGGCTCCCACCACGACGAGCAGGGCGAGCAGCGACGAGTACTCGTACATGTTGCCCCACGGCACCCGGTCGGCCGCGAGTCCCCTCGCGACGATCGAGACGAGGTTGGCCGCGACGCCCACGACCGCCACCGCCCGCGAGACCTGCCAGATCGCGTCGCGCTTGAAGGCCAGGAAGACGAAGTACCCGACCATCGCCGCGATGTAGGCGAAGAGGGCCACGTTGAACGCGTCGTTCGAGATGCGTGCCCACTGCAGGTCGGTCACGGCGTCTGCACCCTCTCTCGATCCTCCGGCTCTCGATCCTCCGGCTCTCGATCCTCCCGCGCCGGCGCCGAGTCGCCGCCGGCCGCCGAGGCGAGGGCGTCGACCAGGCGGGCGAACTCCTCCTCGAACTGGGGCTTGCGCTGCAGCGCGAACCCGCCGACGCGCATCGTCGACCCGTCGCCGTCGGGATCGGCGCGCACCCAGACCTTGCGCCGGGAGCCGTACAACGCGGGCAGCAGTCCCACGAGGATGAGGATAGCGGCGGCCAGCACGAGGGGCACCCCGGGGTCGCGCGCCACCTGGAACACCGAGTACTGCCGGAGCTCGGGGAACGAGATCGTGGAGCCCGATCCTTCCTCGCCCTCGGCCAGGGCCGCGCCGTCGGCGAGGTCGGCGGTGCGCTCGGCGCCGACGATGCCCGACGAGACCTCGTCGAGCACCGTCGAGTCGAGGCGGTTCGTCGCGAGGTCGCCGAGCACGCCTTCCCACAGTGTGAAGCGGATGATCGGGTCGAACTCCACCAGCATCGCCTGCGGCACCGCTCCCGGCTCGAGCAGCGCCGCGAACGCGCGGCTGTCGGGCCACAGCTCGAGCTCGATCGCGCGGTCGAGGCCCCCGGCGCCCGCGCCGGGGAGCTTGACCACGCCGCGCCACGGCATCGCGAACTCGACGACCCCCTCGGGCGCGGGGTCGCGATCCATCACCACGGGGCCCGACGAGACGACCTCGCCGTCGACCGTGACCTCCACCACGGGCGCCCACCCGAAGCTCGACTGGTAGATCCAGAGCCCCTCGACCCTGGCCGGGTGGTTCACCCTGATCGACTCCTCGCGCAGCACCGAGCCGTCGGGCTCGAGCACGTCGACGTCGGAGACGAAGTCCATCGGCTGGCCCGTGTTCGCGAAGTCGCTCCGGAAGTCCTTCAGGTGCAGACCGATGCCCGTGAAGTCGTCGAAGAAGCGCCCGGCACGGATCGTGCCGTCGTAGTTCGCCTCGGCGTCGACCCACGTCTGGCCCTCGACCACGGCGATCAGCCCGCTGAATCCGGTGCCCTTGCCGTAGATCACGCCGGCCAGCAGCAGGATGAACGCCCAGTGGAACGCGAGGCTCCCGACCTCCCGGGCGAGGCCCTTCTCGGCCGCGAGCGCCGGGCGATCCGGGTCACGCGCGACGCGGAACCGGCGCCGGCGCAGCGTGCGGCGCGCCACCTCGATCGCCGCGTCGGGACCGGCGGCGACCGACACCTCCGCGTACTGCGGGAACGCGTCGATCTCGCGGGCCTGCATCGGCGGCGTGCGCAGGTTCCGCCAGAGCGCCCTCGTCCTCGGCACGAGGCAGGCGACGAGCGAGACGAACAGCAGGGTCACGAGCAGCACGAACCACCACGACCCGAAGACGTCGAACAGTCCCGCGCGGTCGAAGAACGAGCCCCAGAACGGGTGGTCGACCCGGTACTGCAGCACCCGCTCGGGGGTGTTCGGCCATTGGGGAAGCAGCGACCCGGCGACCGAGGCCAGGGCGATCATCAGCAGCAGGATCAGCGCCGTGCGCATCGAGCGCAGGGTCCGCCAGACGATGGCGACGGACTGGCGCAGCGTGAGGGACTGGGAAGAGGACATGGGACCGGGGGCCATCCTAGCCGCGCGCCCTCAGATGCCCAGGGTGAACCGCTCGGCGAGCGGGGCCACGATGCGCGTGAACTCGCCCGTGAACAGCAGCACACCCACGACGATCATGAGCGACCCCGAGACGATCGCGATCGCGGTGTAGCGGCGCTTGACCCAGTCGAAGGCTCCCATGAACCTCGTCACCCCGAGCCCCACGAGCAGGAACGGCACCCCGAGCCCCGCCGAGTAGCTGACGAGCAGCAGCACCGCCCTCGCCGTGCTGCCGCTCGCCGCGATCGCGAGGATCGACCCGAGCACGGGACCGATGCAGGGGGTCCAGCCCGCAGCGAAGGCCATGCCGAGCGGCACCGCGCCGACGCTGCCCGGCCGAACGCGCGCGAGGAACGGCCGGCGCTCGGCGTAGAGCGCCATCGACCCCCGGCGCAGCGCGTACCCGATCATCAGCACCCCGAACGTGATCACGATCGCGCCGCCCACCCGCTGCCCGGTCGTGCCCTTGAACACCTTCACGAACGTCGAGGCGAACGCCCCGAGCAGCACGAACACGATCG
The DNA here is from genome assembly GCA_963825685.1 of uncultured Actinomycetes bacterium. GTDB lineage: Bacteria > Actinomycetota > UBA4738 > UBA4738 > HRBIN12 > JAOUEA01. The sequence goes on from CAWGUD010000020.1 coordinate 49,460, forward strand.
TGAAGCCGAGGATGAACAGCAGCATCGGCGCCAGCGGCCTGCGATCGACGCCCGACTCCTCGCCCACGATCTGCTCCCCGGTGATGAACGACACGTAGCCGGGCAGCAGCGGCCACACGCAGGGACTGAGGCAGGAGACGAGCCCCGCGGCGAACGCCAAGGCGGGCGCCCACCACGAGGAGAGGCCGGTCTGCACGATGTCGGCGATCACGGCTCCTCCGGACGACTGTCTTGCGTGGACCGTGGACCTGCAGCGATAGTAGCCGCGGAGCTTGTGAAACGATTCACGAGTGTCGGACGGTCGTCGGGCGCGCGCGACACATGTCTATAATCGCCCCGCCTCAGGGAGACTCGCCCACAGAGACGCTAGGAACCCAGGAGCGTATGAGCCAGGTCGAGAGCACGACGCCCACCCAGACCCGGAAGGAACGCGTCGAGGCGTTCCTGAAGGCGTTCGAGTGGTCGTGGACCACCGCCGTCGTCTTCTCACTGGGGCTGGTCTTCTTCCTGCTGATCTCGACGTCGGTGCTCCCGTCGTTCTGGCTCTACTTCTCCGAGCAGACGCTCGGCTGGCAGGGCCCGACCGACATCGAGGCCGCCCTGCAGGAGATCCCGACCTTGCTCCCGGGCGGCGAGCCCGCGGAGTACCAGGAGCTGCTGCTGCAGGTGCGCGACGCGATCGCGATGGGCCTCTCGACGGTGCCGATCATCCTCGTGCTCGTGGTCGCGTCGATCATGCAGAACTGGCGGCGCAAGCTCCGCGGCGCGTCCGACAGCCGTCCGACCGGCGGATACCGCTAGGAGCGCAGGCCGATGCCCTACACGAAGACCGAGGTCGACATCCACGAGGACTACACCGTGGAGGCCGTCGACCCCGCGTGGCTCGCCCACGGGGTCAAGTCCCCCAAGCACCTGATGCTCGACCCCGACAACTGCATCCTCTGCCGCGCATGCGAGGACGTCTGCCCGTGGAACTGCATCTACATGATGTCGCCGGGCATCGTCTCGGGCGCCGCCGAGCACGTCGTCGGCGACGAGGTGGACAACGCGACCGCGGTCTTCGTGGTCGACGACAACGCGTGCACGCGCTGCTCCGTCTGCGTCGACCGCTGCCCCACCGACACCCTGTACTATGCGCGACTGCCCGAAGGCTCCAAGGGCGGACAGCGCACGATGGCCGAGGTGCCCGCGTCGCAGGCGGAAGCCGTATGAGAGCCCGCGGCCGAGGTTCTCGCGCTCATGCAGCCGAAGGCGGTAGCGCGAAGGGAGAGAACGTGAAGCTGAAGCCGCCGTCACCCGGCGACCTGGGTGATCGGATCAGGGAGACCGAGGTCTGGAAGTCGATCTTCCGGCCCGGCTCGATCTTCCGAAAGGGCTACAAGGACACGTCACGCGACCGCGCGCTCGCGACGATGAACAACGTGCTCTACCACCTGCACCCGGTGAAGGTGAAGCGGCACGGGCTGAAGCTGACGTACACGTTCTGCCTGGGCGGGCTGTCGTTCTTCCTGTTCATCCTGCTCACGATCACCGGCATCTTCCTGATGTTCTTCTACCGGCCGACCGCCGACATCGGGGGCGCGCAGGCGTTCGCCGACATGCAGAGCATCCGCACGTCGGTGTTCTTCGGCGACCTCGTGCGCAACCTGCACCGGTGGGGCGCCCACCTCATGGTCTTCAGCGTGACGCTGCACATGGCGCGCGTCTTCTACACCGGGTCGTACAAGCCGCCGCGCGAGTTCAACTGGGTCGTCGGCGTGATCCTGCTCTTCCTCACGCTGGGCCTGTCGTTCACGGGCTACCTGCTGCCGTGGGACCAGCTCGCGATCTGGGCGGTCACCGTGGGCACGTCGCTCGCCGGGTACTCGCCGTTCATCGCGAAGCAGGCGAACTTCCTGCTGCTCGGGGGCGTCGTGGTCGGGCCCGAGACCCTGCTGCGCTGGTACACGCTGCACGTGATCGGGCTGCCGTTCGTGTTGGTGCTCTTCCTCGCGGTGCACTTCTGGCGCATCCGCAAGGACGGCGGCATCTCGGGACCGCTCTAGAGGGATCCAGGGGAGGACATGGCCAAGGAAGACACCCCGCTCGACCAAGGAGTCTTCGACTCCACGCTCGAGGCCGAGCTCGCCAAGGGCACCGATCGCCGCGTCGCCGAAGGGCGAGCGCGCTCGGCGGCGGTGCGTGCCTTCCGCGCCGCCAACCCCGAGGAGGCCGCGAAGCACGAGGCCGCGGGCGCGAAGCCGGCTGCGGCTGCTGCTGCTGCGGAGCGCTGGAGCCGCAGCGGCAGCCGCTGCCGCCGCTGCTCCCGCCGCGGGCGCCGGCGCGGGGGCCGGCGCCGCCCCGGTCGCCGTCGCGGCCGCTCGGTCACCACACCTGTTCGCGAGGCGCCGCTGCCCACCGGCAACGTGCCGACCCCGAAGAAGGGCGCCGAGGACAAGCACCGTCTGCTCGCGCTCGTGCCCCCCGAGGGCATCCAGCGCGTGGAACGCGAACAGGGCGATCGCGTGAACGTCTGGCCCCACCTGCTGATCGAAGAGTTCGTCGCGATGTTCATCCTGCTCGCCGGCTTGACGCTCTTCTCCACGTTCATCAACGCGCCGTTGCGCGAGCTCGCGAACCCGAACCTCACCCCGAACCCGTCGAAGGCCCCCTGGTACTTCCTGGGCCTGCAGGAGCTGCTGCGCTACTTCCACCCGATGGTCGCCGGCATCACGATCCCGACGTTCATCCTGATCGGGCTCGCCGCGGTCCCCTACGTCGACCGCAACCCGAGCAACAAGCCGGGCGACCGCAAGATCGCGATCACGCTGATGACGATCCTCTTCATGTTCGGAGGGGTGCTCACGATCATCGGCTCGTTCTTCCGCGGGCCCGGATACAACTGGGTGTGGCCGTGGGCGCAGGGGGTGTTCTTCGAGCTGTGAGCACGCTGCTGCCAGACCTCCTGGGTATCTCCACGCCGCTCGTCGCCGCGATCCTCGCCTTCGTCGTGCTCGACATCTTCGCGATCGTCTTCGGTCTCTCGTTCGTGCGCGCGAACCGCGCCGCGCGCGAGACCGCCGACGGCCAGATCGAGGTGGCCGGCAAGCCGGTCAAGTCGCTGTCTCGCCGAGACTTCTTCCGTCGCTCGCTGCTGACCTCGCTGATCGTCTTCGGCGCGCAGTTCGGCGGCGCGACGATCGCCTTCCTCTGGCCGAACCTGAAGGGCGGCTTCGGATCGCTGGTCGCGGCGGGCAACATCGACGACATCAAGGCCGAGATCGACGACGCCGGCGTGGCCTACAACGGCACGGGACGGTTCTACGTGGTCGAGTACAGCGGCTCGGCGTCCGGTGACGTCGACTACGCGACCGAGGGCGTCACCGCCGAGGGCATCATGCCCCTGTACCAGCGCTGCGTGCACCTCGGATGCCGCGTGCCGTACTGCGGCTCCTCGAAGTGGTTCGAGTGTCCCTGCCACGGCTCGAAGTACAACGGCGCCGGGGAGTACAAGCTCGGCCCCGCGCCACGGGGCATGGACCGGTTCAAGCTCGAGATCACCGACGGCAGCGTGGTGGTCGACACGAGCGAGGTGATCCTCGGACCGCCACGCGGCACCGACACGATCGACCAGCCACCGCAGGGCCCGTTCTGCGTGGCGACCGGATAGGAGAGGAACGGCCACGGACATGCTCGCAGCCACGAACACCGCAGGCATCGTCCTGCTCGTGCTCGGCGCGATCTTCGTGCTCGCGGCGGGAGCCGCGCTCTACTTCCGCAGCCGCCAGAAGGAGCAGCCGCTCGACATCCCGCGGGGCATGCGCCCCGGCCCGAGCGACGCCGCCCTCGAGACCCCGCTGCTGCAGAAGCTGCAGGGCTGGGGCGTCGTGCTCGTCGCGTTCTTCGTCATCTTCATCCCCTACAACTGGCTGCGCGAGCCGACCGAGAACCTGCGCCAGGAGGAGGAGCTGCTCACGCTCGCGTTCGACCGCGGCGAGCTCGCCGTGCAGAACTTCAGCGAGGAGAACCAGCTCGGCGTGGGCTGCGTGCGCTGTCACGGCCCGGAGCTGCGCGGCGGCGTGATCCAGTCGGGTGACGCGCTCGCCTATCCGCCGAACCTCACGAACATCTGCGCGGGGCCCTTCGGCGACCCGCCGCACAACGCGATCTTCTCCCAGGACGACATCTACCAGGTGCTCGAGGAGGGCCGCAACGCGATGCCGTCGTGGAGCATCCGCTACCAGGGCGCCCTGAACGACCAGCAGATCAACGACCTCGTCGTGTACCTGGTCGAGATGAGCTCGGAGAACGTGCCGTTCGAGGACAACGTCTGCCTGAACCCCGAGGCCAGTCCGAGGGCGCTCGACGCGAACCGCCGAGAACGGCGACCCTGGCATCAATCCGAGGGACCCGTAGATGGAGCACAGCTGCCTGGGATTCGCGGTCGAGTGCGACACCCTGTGGAAGGGCGCGGGGGTCACGATCATGGGCTTCACGCTGTTCATCTTCAGCGTCTACCTGCTGCTCACCGCGATCTTCGGTCGGTGGCTCGGGTTCCTCGTCCTGATGGTGTCGTTCTCCGGCTGGATGATCCTGCAGTCGGCGCTCTGGCTCTTCGGCTTCTGGTCGCAGGGATTCGAGACGCCCACGAACCTCGGGCCCCGCGGCGCCGAGCCGGCGTGGGTCGCGCTCGAGGCGGCCGTCGACGAGACCTCGACCGAGTACGTGACCTACGAGACATGGCCGGGCGACCCGTGGGCGATCCCGGACGAGACCGACCCCGACCAGTCGGCCGACGTGCAGAGCGCGAGCGGCGCGGTGACCGCGTTCCTGGCCGAACAGACGAACGAGGAGCTCGGCCTGGCCGAGACCGACCCGACCGCGATCCAGGGCAGTCAGTTCTCGATCGACTCGATCCGGTTCGCCGCAGGACGAGGGCACCAAGCTCGCGGTCGTGCAGTCCCACTTCACCGGCGGCGGTCCGCTGTGGACCGTGTCGCTGTACTACGACTCGGGCAGCGTGCCCCGCTACTCGTACATGTTCCTGGCCGGCTCGATCGTGGCGTTCGCGGTGTTCCTGCCGCTGCTGGATCGAGCCGAGAAGAAGCGCAAGGAGTTCCTGACCGGGGGCGGCGCGCCCGCCTGGTACGGCCCCGCCTAGGCACGAGAGAGGACCACGATGATCGCCACCCTGGAGCTTCCCTTCCTCGAACAGGGAAGCGTGCAGTTCATCCTGATGGGCGTCATGATCCTCGCGGTCTTCGCCGCGCTCTGGGTCACGATCTCGAAGTAGCGCCGCTCATCTCCCGGCGACGTCGGCCACCGCCCGGCCCCGTCGCTTCACCTCCGCGAGCGTCGCCTTCCGCTGCTCGTAGAACGCGAGGATCTGCAGCTCCACCGCCAGGTCCACCTTGCGCACCGAGACCCCCGGCGGCACCGAGATCATCGCCGGCGCGAAGTTGAGCACCGACCGCACGCCGGCGTCGACGAGCCGGTCGGCGACCTCCTGGGCGGCGGCCGCCGGCGTGGCGATCACCCCGATCGCCACGTCGAGCTCGTCGACGATGCGCGGCAGGTCCTCGACGGGCCGAACCCGGATCTCGCCGATCCGCTCCCCCACCCTGGCCGGATCGGCGTCGACGAGCGCCGCGACGCGGAAGCCTCGCTCGGCGAACCCGCCGTAGTTCGCGAGCGCCTGGCCGAGATTGCCGATGCCGACGATCACGATCGCCCAGTCCTGCGTGAGACCGAGCTCCCGCCTGATCTGGTGGATCAGGTAGGCGACGTCGTAGCCGACGCCCCGCGTGCCGTAGGAGCCGAGGTGCGAGAGGTCCTTGCGGACCTTCGCGGAGTTCACCCCCGCGGCCCCGGCGAGCTCGTCGCTCGAGACCGTGCCCGCACCGGCCTCCGCGAGGTCGACGAGCGCGCGCAGGTACACCGGGAGCCGGCCCACCGTCGCCTCGGGGATCGATCGTTCCCTCACCACGGGGACGCGCTCCGCTGCATGGGTTCAGCCTAGCTCGGGATCCAAGCCGTTCACAAACTCACAAGCCGTCCGCGATCACCGGCTCAGCAGGACGGTGAGCTCGCCGGGGTCGACCGTGTACTCGAAGACCTCCACCCCGTCGAGCGTGACGACCGGGATCCGGATGCCGTACTCGGCGACCAGCGCGTCGGACGTCTCGATGTCGACCTCCACGAGCTCGAACGGCGTGCGAGCGCGCTCGGCCTGCAGCACGGCTCTCGCCTCGTCGCAGAGGTGACAGCCGGCGCGGGAGTACAGCGTGACCTGCATCGACGCAGCCTATCCGGCGTCACCGGCGGCCGCCGGGTGTCTGGGAGGATACGGCGCATGCGCGACGGCGATCGAGACGACCTCGAGCTGCACCGCGGTCTGTCCGCAGGCGATCGTGGCTCGTTCGACGCGCTGTACCGCCGCTACTCGTCGTCGGCGTACGGACTGGCCTATCGCATCACCGGGCAGCAGGTGCTGGCCCAGGACGTGGTGCACGAGGCCTTCATGGCGTTGTGGCGAGCGCCGGAGGCGTTCGACCCGGCGCGGGGCGCGTTCCGCACGTTCTTCCTCTCGCTCGTGCACCACCGGGCGGTCGACACCGTGCGGCGGGAGGAGCGCATCCGCTCTCGTCAACAACGGGCGTCGAACCTCGAGCCCGTCACCGTCGAAGACCCAGCGGAGGGCGTGACCGACGCGGCCGATCTGGCCGACCGTCGGGCCGAGGTCCGCGCGGCGCTCGACACGCTCCCGCCCGAACAACGACAGGTGCTCGAGATGGCGTACTACGGCGGCAAGACGCAGGTGCAGATCGCTGAGGAGATCGATATCCCGATCGGCACCGTGAAGACGAGGACCCTCGCGGCGATGCGCAAGCTGCGCGTGATCCTCGATCGCGACGACCCCCCACGACGATCCGGAGGTTCAGTGACCGACGACCACGACGCGATCGAGGAGCTGCTGGCCGGCTACGTGCTCCGCAGCCTCTCCGGCACCGACGCCGCCGAGGCCGACCGGCTGCTCTCCGAACACGTCCCCGACTGCGCGACGTGTCGTGACACGCTCGACGACTTCCAGCGGCTCACCGCCGATCTGGGTCTCGCCGCGGCGCCGGTGACGCCGCCCGAGACCCTGCTCCCACGCCTGCATCGCGAGCTCGAGCCGCAGGCGCCGCGTCGCCGCCCGATGCAGCTGTTCGCCGTGGCGGCCGGCGTGGTCGCCGTCGTGGGGCTCGCCGGGCTCACCGTCAGCCAGAACATCCGGGCGAACAACGCCGACGTGCGAGCCGACTCCCTCGCGAACGCCGCGCAGCTCGCCGCGCGACCCGATGCCCGCATGGTCGACGTCGGGCCCGTGCAGGAGATCTCGGCGCCGGGCGAGGAGCACCTCTACGTGATGGGAGAGGACGTGCCGGCCCCGCCCGCGGGATCGGTCTATCGCGTCTGGCTCGTGTCCGACGGCGTCCCGACGTTCGCCGGCGACTTCGTCCCCGAGGGCGGCGAGGTCTTCCTCGACGTCACGTTCGACCCGAGCCGCCACGACGACCTGTGGATCTCGATCGAACCCGTCGGCGCGCCCAACGACGCGCCCACCAGCGCCGACTGGTGGTCGGCGAGCGCGAGCGACGCCGCCGCCTGAGTCGCGATCAGGCCGCCTGAACCGTCGTCGCCACCGGCGCCGCTGCGGGCCGCCCCGCCCGCAGGAACCCGAGGAACATCACGCTGATCCCCGTCGCGAGGGCCACGGAGAAGGCGGCGAGGAGGCCCAGGGCGGCGAACGCCGACCCGAAGCCCGCGATCACGGTCGCGCCGAGAGCGATCAGCAGCGTGCCGACGAACCGATCCCGCAGCTCGGGCCGGCCCCTCATGCGCCACGCCGACCAGAGCGCCCCGCCGAGCAGCACGAGGTACGAGGGGATCGAGATCAGCTGCGGCAATCGGTGCGCCGGCGATCCGTCGCCGAACACGTGCTTGCCCGAAGGCAGATCCTCGGCGAGCGCGGCGGCGTCGAACGTGGCGCCGCGCAGCACCGAGACCGTGTACGCCGTGAGGAACACGAGCACGATCCAGATCGCGGCCTGCGCGGTGCGGTTGCGCACGAGCAGCATCAGCTCGCCACCCGCCAGGAACGGAACGTTGAGCACGGCCCCCAGCGCCCAGTAGAGCTGGAACTCCCCGGTCGTCCACCCCCCGGCGACACCGAACACCACGGCGAGCGAGGCGGCCGCGTACATCGCGAGGGAGATCGCCCACGCGAGCTGGGAGGGACGGCGCCGGGTCAGGTACTGCTTCGCGACGAGGCCGGCGAAGACGGCGGCGACCACGGTCGCGACCAGCGGGAACACCCACATGGCCCTCAGCATACGGGTCGCGCAGCGCGCGCCTTCTTCAGCGCCCGATGCCTACCATGGTGGCGTGAGTGCGTCCGGATTGCTCTTCTCGTCGGCGGCCTTCTTCGCGAGGCCGCTGGCCAACACGTTCCGCATCGTGACCGAGACCGGGTTCACCGGGGTCGAGGTCATGGTCACGAAGGATCCCGCCAGCCAGGACCCGGCGCGCATGCGGGCCCTGGCCGAGGAGCACGGCCTCACGATCGGGGCGATCCACGCCCCGTCGTTGCTGGTGACGAGGAAGGTGTGGGGCACCGACCCGATCGGCAAGATCGACCGGGCGATCCAGGTGGCGGAGCGGGCCCAGGTGCCGGTCGTGGTGATGCACCCGCCGTTCCGGTGGCAACGCGCGTACCGTCGCTGGCTCGAGGACGAGCTCCCGGTCCTCGAGGCCCGCACCGGGGTGATCGTGGCGATCGAGAACATGTTCCCCGTGCGCATGGGGCGTCGGAGCGTGACCTTCCACTCGAACCAGGACCTCGACGAGCTCGAGGGGCTGCCGCACCTGGTGCTCGACACGAGCCACGCAGCGGTCGCCGGGCACGACCCGATCGATGTGCGCCGGCGTTTCGGGGAGCGGCTCAGCCACGTGCATCTCTCGGACAACGCGGGCAAGGGGTGGGACTCGCACCTGCCGCCCGGCGAGGGCGTCCTGGATCTCGATGCCTTCTGTCGACGACCTGGTCGAGAGCGGATACGCGAGGGCGGTCTCGCTCGAGGTCGACCTGCGCACGCACCTCACCGATCCGGTCCGCCTGCGCGAGGTCATGGTCGAGATGCGGGAGCGCGCCGAGCGGGCGCTCGGCATCGGGGTGTCCGACGGCGCCGGGCGCGACGGCGAGGCCTGCTAGCCTGCCGCCCCCATGCGCCGACAGACCCTGATCATGATCGTCGTGCTGGCGCTGCTGATCGGCGGGGCCGCGGTCGCCCAGCTCGTGATCGTGAGCGGAGGCGGCGATCCCTTCCCGGGCCCCGCGAGTCCCGGGCAACTTCCCAGTTCCTCGGCCAGTTCCTCGGCCAGTTCCTCGGCCACACCGAGCGCGCCGGGCCCCTAGGTCACTCGAGCACGACGGCGCTGCCCGCCTTCAGGTTCAGCGTCTGGGCGGCGCTGCCGTGGTTCACGACGAGGGCCAGGTACCCCTGCGAGTCGACGATCGCGGCGAGCTCGCCCTCGGGCACGTCGGCGAAGATGCCCACGAGCGGCAGGGTTCGGCCGGACACCGTGAAGGGGGGCCCGATCCCGGCGGCCTCCAGGTCGGTCGGTCGCGCGCTCAGCTGCACGTTGCCGAACGCGTCGACCTCGATCACGCGGGTGCCGACCGCGCCGGGCGTCACCATCGCGCCGGGCATCTCCACGATCCGCAGCTCGTCCACGTCGACCGCCGGTCCGACGTCCTCGAGCAGGAACCCGGCAGCCAGGTGCGCGGCGGCGGGGGCGAACACGTCGCGTCCGTGGAACGTCTTGGACACCGGCGAGAGCATCACGCGCTCGTCCTCGATCGCGGCGGCCGCGTCGGCGCCGCCGAGGGTCTCCCACGCGAGGGAGAGCAGGCCGTTGTCGGGTCCCACGAGCAGTGCGCCGGCCGCGGTCCGCACCGCGATCGAACGGCGCTCCGAGCCGACCCCGGGGTCGACCACCGCGACGTAGACCGCGTCGTCGGGCATGTACGGGGTCGCCCGCGAGATCGTCAGCGCGCCGCGCAGCACGTCCTGGCGCGGCACGGCGTGGGTGAGGTCGATGATGCGCGCCTCGGGCGCGATGCGAGCGATCACGCCGTGACAGACGCCCACGAACACGTCCGACAACCCGTAGTCGGTGCAGAAGACGATCGGCCTCGTCATGCGCCTCCCTCGGTCGGTGCCTGCACGGGCAGGAACTGCGCGAGCCACACCGAGAGCAACCTTCGCACGTTCGGACCCTGGTTGCCGTCGAGCAGCTCGGTCCCGTGATCGTCGGAGGGCACGATCTCCACCCGCTTGGGTGGCACGCTGAGGTCGTACATGCGTTGCGCGTCGTCGGCGGCCGTGGCATCGCCGTTGCCGGCGACGAAGAGCTTCGCCGAGGTGGCGGCCACGAGCGTCTCCGGCGTCACCACGAGCCCACCGATCGCCATCGGGGCGGAGAGCGTCGCGACGGCGCCGATGCGCGCGCCCGGCTGCGCGGCGGCCACCAGGGCCGCGGTGCCTCCCATGCTGGCCCCGATCACCGCGACCCGAGGGATGCCGGTCGATCGCAGGTACCGCACGGCCGCCTGCACGTCGCGCCAGAGCACCGCGAGGTCGGTCTCCCCGCCCGAGCACCCGGCGTCGCCGCCCGGACAGTAGCCGCGGAAGTTGAACGTGAGCGTGCGGTACCCCTCGTCGGCGAGGATCTCGGCTTCCTCGAACCACGAGGACTGGTCGGCGGGCTGCATGTGCGCCAGCACGACGCCGGCCGATGCCCCCTCGGCCTCGAAGATCCGGCCCTCGAGCTCGACGCCGCCGGACGCCGTGAAGCTGACGGGACGCGAGCCCGACGACGGTGGAGGCGACGACGGACCGCAGGCCGAGAGCGCGAGGACCACGACCGCGATCGCGGCCGAGGACCGGACGAACCGGAACCGTGGCGCGCGCACGAGCGTGCTCGCGCTTACTTGCCCAGCTTCATGCGCTGGTGCCGCGTGCGCTTCAGGAGCTTCTTGTGCTTCTTCTTGCGCATCTTCTTGCGGCGCTTCTTGATCAGCGACGGCAAGCGGTGACCCTTTCACTCGGTTCCGAAGAGGTTCCGGAGGTCGACGCGCTTCACGCGGAAGCTGTCCTCCAGACGAACGGAGCCCAGTCTAAGCGCTTTCGGCGGCTCTGCCACGGGCGAGATCAGCCGCAGGCCCTGGTCCTCGGGCACGTACTCGAGGTAGCCGAGCCCGGTGAAGCCGCCGGCGCCGTCGGACAGGCCCACGAGCAGACGGTCGAGCTCGTGCAGGTCGAACAGCGGCGGCAGGGTGGGCATGAACACCGTGGGCTTCACCCGGAAGCGCTGGAGGTCACCCTCGAAGTAGGCCGCCATCGCCCGTTCCCGCTGCTCGGACCGTTGATCCACGCTCGTGGCCACCACGTTCGGATGCACGGGGAGGGTGACGAGATCCACGCCGAAGAACCGCTGGATCACGCCGAGCACCGGCTCCAGCTCCTCGCCTCGCTGCAGCCCGACGACGAGGTCGGGCTCGAGCATGTCGACCTTGTAGTACTTCACGAGCTGGCCCCAGATGCCGCTCACCATCGCGCTGGTGTCGACGACGATCAGGTCGGCGCCCTCGGCTCTTCCCCGGTCGCGGAGGCGAGCGAGCGCCCCGACGAGCGGCAGCACGTGCCCCTGGGGACTGGTCGAGCCGACGAACCCGAGCGCGTCGGCGGTCGAGAGACGGTCGAGCGTGAGATCGTCGGGCTCGCGCACGTGCTTCAGGCCGACGGTCGCCGGTGGCCCCACGGTCTTCTGCGCCACGTCGGCATCGAGGTAGGCGACCGTGCGACCCAGCCGCAGCGCGAACGCCGCGGTCGCCCGTGCCAGCGTGCTCTTGCCGGCGTCCAGGCCGCCGACGAACAGCACGGTGCGTGCCTCGCGGGCGGCCCGATCGACGAGCCGGTCGTGCTCGTTCACTGCGCCCCCTCCGTTCTCCACGGAGGTCGGCTGAGCGCGCGTGCGCGGGAGCGGTGTCGTGTCTGCCGGACTCAGCCGGCCTCGGTGTACCGCTCCGTCAGGTAGGTGTCGACGTCCTCGGAACGGAGCCGGTAGCTCCGGCCCACCCTCACGGCGGGCATCTCTCCTGTCTTGATCATGCGGTAGACGGTCATCCTGGATACGCGCAACAGGTCTGCGACCTCGTTGACGGTCTTCAGCCGAGCCTCGGTGAAGGGTTCTCGCTTCACGATGGCGGAATCATAGGGGGTGGACCGCCCCGCTGGATAGCCCTCGGTGCGGAACCCCAGGTCAGCGACGGTGCGGGGTCTGGTGGTGGGGTTGAACGCGATTCAGAACCGTGAGGCGATCGCCTGGAAGCAGGGCCAGTACGCGTCGGGCTCGACGTGGTCGTCCATCACCACGACGACGTCCGTCCGCCCCTGCGCCTTGGCCACGATGAGCGCCGGATCGTTCACGTCGGCGATCGAGAGGGTCTCGACCCCGGCCTCGATCGCCGCGCCCGCGAAGCCGTGGTCGGCCACGACCAGGTCGGGCCGTGGCCTCGTCGAGCATGCGCCGCATCGCGTCGGGCCAGTGGGTGTGGCGCGGCTCCCGGCCGTCGGTGAGCATCGCCACGCCGCCCCAGTGGTCGACGAACCAGTCGTGGGCGAGGTGCGGGTCCCGCCATCGCTCCCCGTTCGCGAGCCTCAGCACCTCGGCGCCGCGCTCGGTCAGCAGCCGGTCGATCGCGTGGTACAGCAGCGCGAGGCCGACCGGGTGTCCGGTCGCGAGCACCACGCGTTGCCTGTCCGTCGCTGCCCGGGCGAGCCGCTCCCCCATCGCCTCGCACGCCTCGACGATCGGCTCGGGCGCGATCTCGACCGGTCCGTACCGCGCCTCGTGGTCGATCGGCACGCCGGCGCCCTCGGCCACCAGGTCGAGGATGCCGTCGATGTCGAACGTTCCCGGGAGCCCCGAGAGTCCGAAGAGCTTGTCGGGGTCGCCGTCGATCAACATCAGGGCGTTCGCCCGCACGTTGTCGAGCGGGTGCGTCGCGGTGCCGGCCACGTCGCCGTCGAGCAACGCGGCGGCCAGCTCGTCGCGATCGTGCGCCCGGGGCGTCCAGCGCTCATCGAGCGAGGGCAGGCGGGCGACGTGGCGGGCGATGACGTCCATGCTCGCCCGGGACCCTATCCGCTCGCCTCGCGGAAGGGCCGGTCCGAAGACCGGCCCTTCGAGTCCTCCCCAGACTTCTTACTTCTTAGTTGAACTTGAAGTCCGCCGTGTACCCGCTCCCGTCGCCGAGGGAGAGCGTCATCGTCGTACATCGACCCTTGTACGTCTTCGGGGTCTTCCAGTTGTACTGGTAATACCCGTCGCCGAGGTTCTGGAGGCCCGATCCTCCTGCGTACTCCTCGATCGCGTCGGTGGCCTCACCGACGTCGCAGGCGGCACGCTGCGAGGTGACCTTCACCGACGGAGTCGTGAGGTCGGTGCCGGGTGCGCCATCGTCGAAGACCCGGAACTTGAGCGGGACGCTCGAGCCGGCCTTCGCGACGTTCAGCACATCATTGTCCACGGGCGCGAAGAATCCGTCGAACTACGTAGGGGCTCGACCCACAGCGGCGTCACCCAGTAGTTCGTGTCCCGGAAGCTATTCGTCGGCAGGGAGCCGCACGGCTCACCGACGTAGCGATACACGCCGTTTCGGTCGCCCTCGACCGATGCCGCGCGGTGATCGGACCGACGGTGTACGCGCTTGCGGCGAAGTAGTCCCACTCGAAGGCGTACGCAGCGTTGGGCGCGAAGTACGACGCGACGAACGTGACTCCCGAGGTGATCTCAACGGGGCTGGCGAACGTCAGGTCTTGCCACCCGGGCCCCGCGTGGTGAGCCGAAGCTGCCCGTCGCGAGCAGCGTGCCGTCGTGCTTCCCAAAGGGAGCCGGTGACACTTCCCGCGTCGACTCGGTAGACCCTGACACCCACCACGTAGACGGTCTCCGCGGTGGTGAACTTCACGCCCAGCTCCGCTGCGCCGCCGTCGTCGATGTAGCAGAACGTATTCCCGTCAGGTCCGTGCGAGCCGCAGTCCACCGTGTTGGCCTGATAGTTGCTTGCCCAAAGCCCCTCGGCGGTTGCCGCCGCGCTCGCAGGCGTCACCGCGAACGCCAGGACTGTCAGCGCAGACAGAAGAACCGCCATGGTCTTCCTCATGTCGCCGTGTCTCCCTCCCGAGGGATGCCGCCAGACCTCTTGGTTCAGTGCTCCCTCGTTGTTCTCCACGAAAGCAACACTAGGGGAGTTCGACAGATGCCCGAGGGCCGATCGGCCTACGGAGACCGGGACCTCGCGCGGGCCGGCTGCGTCCGGTCCACGGCGTCCGATAACGTCCCTGCATGGTCGATGCTCGAGGAGCCGGTCCGCGTCGCCCGCCTCGCAGGAGCGGCTCGTGGAGCTGAAGGGGGCCGTCGTGGTCGTCACCGGCGCCTCGGCCGGCATCGGCGAGGCCACCGCGGTGGCCTTCGCGAAGCGGGGCGCGCGCGTCGTGCTGACCGCCCGTCGGCTGGACCGCCTCGAGGCGCTCGCCGACCGGATCGAGCGGGCCGGAGGCTCGGCGCTGGCCCTGCGGCTCGACGTGACCGAGCCCCGCGAGATCGGCGGGCTGCCGGCGGTCGTCCGCGAGGTGTACGGACGCCACGCCGACGTGCTCGTGAACAACGCGGGCGTCCCGGGCGGCGGCGCGATCCAGGACCTCTCCTACGACCGGATCCGTGACGTCGTCGAGGTCAACCTGCTCGGGGTGCTCTACGGGATGCGGGCGTTCCTGCCCGAGATGCTGCGCACGGGTCGGGGGCACATCGTGAACGTCGCGTCGCTCGCCGGCCGGTTCGCGACCCCCGGCACCGGCCTGTACTCGGCGACCAAGCACGCGGTGGTCGCGGCGAGCGAGTCGGCGAACTACGACGCCGAGTCCCGAGGGGTGCACGTGACCGCCGTGAACCCCGGGTTCGTGGCGACGGAAGGCTTCCCACAGGACGAGCTGCCCTCGTGGGCGGTGATGTCGGCCGATCGCGTCGCGGACGCGATCGTGAAGGTGGTCCGCGAGGGCATCGCTCCCGAGTACGCCGTGCCCCGGTGGGTCTCACCGTTCCAAGCGTTCCGCGTGCTCACGCCTCCGCTGTACCGTTGGGGGGTGCGCCAGGCGCGACGGACAGGCGTGCGAGCGACCCAGGCGAAGCGATGACGAGCGCGAGCACCGCACCGGTCGAGATCGGTCGTCCCGAGACGGTCGAGGACATCGAACCCGACGTGCCCTGGATCGTGATCGTCTGGAACGACCCGATCAACCTGATGACGTACGTGACGTGGGTCTTCCAGAAGCTGTTCGGCTACTCGCGGGCGAAGGCGGAGAAGCTGATGTGGGACGTGCACACGAAGGGCAGGGCCGTGGTGTCGAACGGCACGCGTGACGAGGCCGAGCGTGACGTCGCCCGCCTGCACGCGTACGGGCTCTGGGCGACGATGCAGAAGGACCGCTAGGTGCGTCGGCGCAAGGGGCCGGTGCAGCGCACGGGGCCCGGACGGTTCGCGGTGCGCCTCTCCGAGCGGGAACGCGACGCCGTGCGCACGTTCACCGCGCAGCTGCGGGTGCTGCTGACGTCGGAGAACCCCTCCAGCGACCCGGCCGTGGCTCGCCTCTTCCCGCCGGCGCTGCCCGACGATGACGTGCTCGGCAACCTGGAGTACGAGCAGCAGCACGGCGACGATCTGCTGCTCGGCAAGCTGGAGGCCCTCGACACCGTCGACCGCACCCTCGACGAACGGGAGCTCACGGAGGACGAGTTGATGGCCTGGCTCGGGTCGCTCAACTCGATCCGACTCGTGGTGGGCACGAGGCTCGGGGTGACCGAGGAGACGACCGAGAAGGACTTCGCCGGCGACGAGCAGGGCGGCGAGATGTTCGCGCTCTACGGCTACCTGACGTGGCTCGAGGGCTGGGTGATCCAAGCCCTCGACCAGGAGCTCACCGCCGACGACGCGGCCGGCGCCTAGGTAGTCTCGCCCAGACTAGGAGTCGCCCCGTCGGTGGAGGAGGCGCCGGTACCACGGTTCCTTGGGCCTGCGCCCGCGAGCCTCGGCGAGCGCCTTGCGACGGGCGACCTTCTCGTCGAGATCCATGAAGTCGGTCTCGTTCGGCACGATCTTCGAGCCCGGTCGTCCCGGATAGTCCGCTGGAGTCCTGGCCATCGGAGAGCTCCTTCCAACTGGACAACACCATACGCCCGGATCGAGCCCCGGCGTGATCAGCGGACGGGCGAGCCGACCTGGTGGAGCTTCAGCATGTTGGTGGTCGTGCGCCCGGCGGGCGAGGACGCGGCCATCACCACGAGCTCCCCGGGCGCCACGAGCGACCGGCGACGGAGCCCCTCGTCCATCAGCGCGATCATCGCGTCGGTGTCGTCGGGGTGCTCGGCCGCGAGCGGCACCACGCCCCAGTTCATCGTGTTGACGCGACGAACCCGCTCGTCGGGGATGAACGCGTAGATCGGGCTCGCCGGCCGTTCGGCCGAGAGCAGGCGCGCGGTCCGACCGGTCTCCGTGTAGCAGGTGATCGCCACCACCTCGGGCTCGGTCGTGGCCACGTCGGCGACGGCATGGGCGACGGCGGCGGCCTCGCCGGTGTGGCGACAGTCCGGCTGGGCGGCGCGGTAGTCGCGACCGCGAGCCTCCACCGCCGTGGCGATCTTCGTGGCGGTCGCGGCCGCCTCGAACGGGTATTCGCCGATCGCGGTCTCACCCGAGAGCATGATCGCGTCGGCCCCGTCGAGCACGGCGTTGGCCACGTCGGTCGCCTCGGCACGCGTGGGCCTCGGCGCGCGGATCATCGACTCCAGCATCTGGGTCGCCACGATCACGGGACGGCCCGCGGCCCGTGCGGCCCGCAAGAGATCCTTCTGCAGCAACGGGATCTGCTCCATCGGCAGCTCGACCCCGAGATCGCCGCGGGCCACCATCAGCCCGTCGGTGACCTCGAGGATCGACTCGATGTGCTCGATCGCCGGCTTCGTCTCGATCTTCGCGACGATCGGCACGACCCGGTCGCCCATCAGCGTCCGCAACTCGTGCAGGTCGTCGGCGCCGCGCACGAACGACTGGGCGATCAGGTCCACCCCGAGATCGAGCGCCCGCGCGAGCCCTTCGCGATCGCGCTCGGTCACCGCGGGCAGGCCGAGCCGCTCCGCGGGGACGTTCACCCCCTGTCCCGACCGCACGGTGCCGCCCCGCACGCACTCGGTGCGCACCGTGGCACCGTCGATCCCCGTGACCAGCAGCTCGACCGCGCCGTCGGCCAGCAGCACGCGATCGCCCTGCCGCAGGTCCTCGGCCAGGCCCGGGTAGGTCGTCGAGGTGCCGTGCTCGGAGCCGGGACCGCCGTCCCGCAGCTCGAACGGCTGCCCCGGCGCGAAGCGGAACGGGTCGGGGTCCATCGTGCCCAGCCGCACCTTGGGGCCGGGCAGGTCGGCGAGCACGGCGAGCGCCCGGTCGCCCTCGGCCTCCGCGTCGCGCACCAACCCCACGGCACGGGCGTGGGCGTCGGGTGTGCCGTGGGAGAAGTTCACGCGGAAGATCGACGCCCCGGCCGCCACCAGGCCACGGACGAACGCCGGCGTGTTCGTGGCCGGACCGAGGGTGCACAGGAGCTTCGTCCGGGCGGTCAGGGAGGGACTCGGCGTGCTCACGGATCGCCTCCCTCGCCAGGCGGACGTGGCTCGGTCCGATGGGCCAACGCGGCCGAGGCCACGAGTCCGGCTTCCTCGTCGGCCGGCGACGGGCGGGCGGGCGGGTCCGAGAGGGTGGTCGGCACCTCCCCGCGCAGCTCGAACTCTGCGCGCTCGATCCATCCCTCGGGGATCTCGTCGGGCGGCGTCACCCCGGCCATCTCGGCGAAGTAGATCGTCCACGCACGCGGCACGACGCGGGCCCACTGGTAGCCGCCGCCGCCCGTCGCGATCCACCGTCCACCCGCGGCATCGTGCGCCAGCTCGTGCAGGATCGACGCCGCCGCACGATAGGCGTTGGTCGTGAGGCCGAGATGCGCGAGCGGATCGCTCGCGTGCGTGTCGCACCCCAGCTGGGTCACGAGCACGTCGGGGCCGAAGTCCCGCACGATCGGGGGCACGGCCGCGCGGAACGCCTCGAGCCACCCCTCGTCGCTCGTGCCCGGAGGCAGCGGCAGGTTCACGGCGGAGTCGGGAGCGTTCGGCCCTCCCCGCTCCGAGGGTCCACCCGTGCCGGGGAAGAAACCGATCTCGGGCGCGTACTCGTGGATCGAGACCGTGAGCACCCGCGGATCGTCCCAGAAGATCGCCTGCGGGCCGTCGCCGTGATGCACGTCGACGTCGACGTAGGCGATGCGCTCCACGCCCTGGGCGAGCATCCACGCGATCGCGATCGCCGGATCGTCGTAGACGCAGAAGCCCGAGGCTCGGCCGGGCATCGCGTGGTGCAGGCCGCCCGCCGCGTTGAACGCGTGCGCGACCTCGCCCCGCAGCACGGCTCGGGCGGCGGCGACGCTCGCACCGGCGACGATGGCGCCGGCCTCGTGCATGCGATCGAAGATCGGGTTGTCGCCGGGGCCGTACCCGAACCGGCCCCAGGATCCCTCGACCCCGTGGCCCGCGTCGCGGGTCGCGTCGATGAACTCCCGGGTGTGCACGAGCATCAGCGTGTCGTCGTCGGCCGGTTCGGCGCCGAGCCGGACGACCTGCGGTTCCCGGTCGATCCCGTACTCGGCGATCAGGTCCCAGGTCAACAGCACCCGCTGGGGCCGCAACGGATGTCGCAGGCCGTGGTCGTAGATCCTCGCCTCGGGGGCGAGCACGAGGCCGGCGGTGCCACTCACGCGACCGAGCGGACCGCGGCCGCCGTGCGCGCGACCAGCTCGGCGGCGTCGTCGTCGGTGAGCACGAACGGCGGGCCCAGCATCAGCAGGTCGCCGTCGCGGCCGTCGACGTGCCCGGTCGAGGAGTACAGCAGCAGACCCGCCTCGCGCGCCGCGGTCACGACCCGCTCGGTCACGCGATCGGCGCGCGCGAACGGCTCCTTGGTCTCGGGGTCGCGGACGAGCTCGATGCCGATCATCGTTCCGAGCCCGCGCACGTCGCCCACGATCGGCAGGTCGGCGAGCGCGGCCGACGAGGTCCGTTCGGAGCTGTTCGCCGAGCGAGGCCGAGCGCGCGACCAGATCGCGGTCGCGCAGCAGCGCGGAGCACGGCGCCCGCCGCGGCGGCCCCGAGCCCGTTGTGGGACCACGTGAAGCCGTGGACGAACCCGGTGGTCGAGACCGCCTCGAAGACCTCCCCGCTCGCCGCGGCGAACCCGAACGGCACGTAGCCGCTCGTCGTGCCCTTGCCGGCGGTCAGGATGTCCGGCCGCACGTCCCAGTGGTCGACCCCGAACCAGCGACCGGTGCGACCCATGCCCGTCATCACCTCGTCGGCGATCACCAGCACGCCGTGGCGCCGGCACACGTCGACGATCGAGGGCCAGTAGTCCTCGCACGGGACGGCCGCGCCGAGCGTCGCGCCCGCGACGGGTTCGGCGATGAACGCCGCCACCGAGTTCGGCGGCGCCTGGGAGATCATCCGTTCGAGCTCCCCGGCGTGCCACGCGCCGCACGCCTCGGGGTGCTGCGGGTTCTCGCAGCGGTACTCGTATGCCGCCGGCGCGTGCAGGAAGCGGCCGAGCCACGGTGTGTACGGCTTGCGGAGCGGCTCCTTGCCGCTCGCGTCCAGTGCCCCGAGGGTGTTCCCGTGGTAGGCGCTGCGACGTCCGATCACGACGAAGCGCGACTCCTCGCCACGCGCCAGGTGATACGCGCGAGCCAGCTTCAGCGCGGTCTCGACGGCTTCGCTGCCGCCCGACACGGGGTAGAGGCGGGCATCGTCGAGCGGAAGCAACGGCGCCAGGTCGTCGGCGTAGGCCTCGAGCACCCCCGTCGTGAACATCGTGCCGTGCACGTACTGCGTGCGGGCGAGCTGGGCCTCGATCGCCTCGATCACGGCGCGTTCCCCGTGCCCGACGTTCACGACGATCGCACCGCCCGCGCCGTCGAGGAAGCGTCGACCGTCGGCCGTCGTGATCCACGCGCCCTCGGCCGCGACCGCCTCGGGCAGCTCGCGGTCGAGCACCCTCGGGAAGACGTGGCTCACGAGCCCTCCTCATCGGTGGATCGGGGAAGCGACGACTCCGGTGCAGGATCGTCGTCGAAGGTCGCGAAGACCTCACGGAGCCGGTCGCCTCGAGCCTTGCGGCCTCGACGGATCGCCTCGGCCCACTCGGGCTCGGGCCCGGCGTCGACCGACCACGGCGCCTCCTGCCCACCGGTCGTGCGGTCCTCGTCGGGGTGCATGTCGCTCACGTTACCGTCTGAACGTCGGCGAGCCATCGCCGCATCGAACCGTCGTCGCGCGCTCGCAGCACGTCGATCCTGCGGTCGCTCGCATCCAGGTCGCCGAACACCCGCATCACGAGGGCCGCGATCGCGAACACCGGATCGACCGGGTCGGTCGCCGCCGTCCAGCGCACGCTCGCCTGCATCCGGAAGTCGCCCACCACCGACGAGCCGGCATCGTGCGCGGCGAGCAGAGCGCCGAAGAAGAGCAGCGCCGGGAACGGCCCCGGGCTGCTCGTGGCGAGCGAGCCCAGCGCCTCGAGGACGGCTCGCACGTCGGCTCGGCGGGCCGCGATCGAATCGGCGTCGGCCGACGCGGGCAGCACCCCGTCGCGCAATCGAAGACACGCACGCTGGCCGCGCACGTACGCCGCCAAGGCGGCCCCGGTCGGCACGGAGTAGAGCGAGCTCCAGGCCGGGCGGATCCCCGCCGGTCCCACTGCCTCGACGACGGCGCGGGGGAGCCCCTCGAGCACGGCGCCCAGCGTGGCCTCATCGTGGGCCTCCCGCGCGACGTCGGCGACGACGTCGCCGGTGGCATCGACCACACGCAGGCTGATCGACGCACGACCCTCGGCACCGACGGCGCTGCGGACGGTCACCGGCGCGCCCGGCACCACCTCGGATCCGGACAGCGGGAGCCTGCCGGCGAGCGGCCGCGCGTTCGTGCCGAACCTCACCGCTTCCGCGAGGTACACCGGCAGACCGAGCCGCAGATCGCGACCCGCCGCGCCGACCGCCCGATCGTCCCACGCCTCGGCGCGGAAGACGATCGTCGGCGCGCCCTCGCGCACGACCGGCACGAGCCACGATGGGGACCGCAGGGGCGCGTACCAGACCGGCGGCTCGAGCGGCTCGATCGGGCCGGGCGTCACTTCGTGTAGACCCCGCCGGGGTCGAGCTCCTCGCGGATCAGCCGCAGCTCCTCGTCGGTCGGGGCCGGCGTCTCGCCGAGATCGTCGGCGACCCTCGGGTCCCACCCCATGCTCGCGCGGACGTCGACGAGCCCGACTCCGGGGTGCAGCGTGCGCAGCGTCATCTCGCCCGTGGCCCCGTCGAAGCCGTAGGTCGCGAGGTCGGTCACGACGCTCGTCGGCCCGCTTCCCCACCAGCCGCGAGCGGCATCGTGCACGGGGTCGCCGCTGTGTCCCGGTGACGTGCGGAAGTCGAGCCGGTCGACGAACGAGCGCTGCGCCTGCCGCATGATCACCAGGATCTGCCGGGCGTGGATCGCGATCTCGCAGGCGCCACCCGAGCCCGGCAGCCGAACCTTCGGGTGCTCGTAGTCGCCGATCACCGTCGTATTGAGGTTCCCGAAGCGGTCGATCTGGGCGCCGCCCAGGAACGCCACATCGATCAGTCCGGCCTGCAGGTAGAACGCGAACAGCTCGAACATGCTCGTGACCGCGGTCGAGCCCGTCGCGAGCGTCGGGTCTCCGATCGAGAGGGGAAGCCGCTCCGGTCGCGCGCCGTAGACGCCCGACTCGTACACGAGCTGGAGCTCGGGGGCGACCGTCCGCTGGGCGAGGTTGCACACGATGTTGGGGAGCCCGACGCCGACGAAGCAGTTCGAGACGCCACCCAGCAGGCGCGCGCTGGCCGCGATCATCAGCTCGGACTTCGAGTACCCGAGCTCGGCCGCGGCGTCGCTCACGCGTACCTCCCGTAGTCGACCTCGCCCGACGGCGCCGGTTCGGGCCGCAGGGCGTCCCAGTACGCGTCGCCGTACTTCTGCACGTACTCGCGATGGTTCGCCAGGCCGTAGACCCACTCGTCGAGCCAGGCGTCGAGCGTCTCCTGCTCTTTCGCGATGCGATCCCACTCGAGGTAGAAGCGGTTGTCACGGTCGTAGTAGCCCTGGGCGAACGACGGGTGGCATGCGAACGGTTCCTCGACCACCGCGTCGACCACCGCTCCCGGGATCACCGTGCGGTTGGGGTCTCGTCGGATCACCGCCTCGTCGACGACCTCCTCCACCACGACGATCACCTTGTGCGCCGCGAACGCGACCTCCTTCTGACACCCCATCAGGCCCCAGATCTGCGTGTCGCCGGCGGCGTCGGCCCTCTGCGCGTGCACGACCGCCACGTCGGGCTTCAAGCGGCGGCACCACGAAGACCTCGTCGCTCTCGTCGTAGGGGGATCTCATCGGGACGATCTTCGGGTTGACCTTCGGGATGTCGCTCTCGTAGTAGCTGCGGATCGGGAAGAACGGCAGGTTCGCGGCGCCCGCCATGTACCGGCACACCATGCCGAAGTGCGAGTACTCCTCGATCTCCAGGGGTGCCGGGTCCGCCTTCTCGATCCGCCGGCGCACCGAGTGCAGGTTGCCCACGCCGGGGTTGCCCATCCAGCTGAAGATCAGCTTCGAGGCGACCCCGGCCCCGATCATCTGGTCGTAGACCACGTCGGGCGTCATGCGGGCGAGCGTCAGGTCACGCCGGCGTTGCCGGATGATCTCGTGCCCGGCCGCGAAGCAGATCAGGTGCGTGAAGCCCTCGATCGCCACGGTGTCGCCGTCGCGCACGAGCTCGCGCACGGCGTCCTGCATCGTCGTGACCTTGCTCATGATGCACCCGCCCGGCTCACGACGGCCGCTCCTTCGGGGGATCGTCGTTCGGGCCGCGGAGCACGCAGCACTCGTTGCCCTCGGGGTCGATCAGGACGGTCCAGTAGCTGCCACCCTCGTCGACCCGGCGCACGACGCGCGCACCGGCGTCGACGAGTCGATCGACCTCCTCGCGCATCGTCGAGGGCGGGGAGAGATCCAGGTGCAGGCGGTTCTTGACCGACTTCCCCTCGGGCACGGTCTGGAACAGCAGCGGCCACCCACGGCCCGACGGGTCCCGGAGCCACGCGTCGTCCTCGTCGATCTCCTCGAGCTCGTAGCCGAGCGCCGCGCACCAGAAGTCCGCGACCAGCCGCGGGTCCCGGCAGTCGATCGTGAGCGTGAAGACGAGCGAGGTCACGGAGGGCCCGCCGCCTACGAGGCGGCCTCGACCTCGGCGACGGCCTCCTCGAAGATCTCGAGGGCCGCCCGGGCCTGGTCCTCACGGAACACCAGGGGCGGCGAGATGCGGATCGCGTCGTCACCGCACCCGAGCATCAGCAGCCCCTTGCGGAACGACGCCTGCTCGACCGCGAGTGCCTGGTCGTGATCGGCGAACGAGAGTCCGATCCAGAGGGCCCGGCCCCGCACCTCGGTGATGATCGGGTGTCGTTCGGCGATGGCGCGAACCCCGTCGAGGAAGATCTCCCCGACCGAACTCGCGTTGTCGAGCAATCCTTCCCGCTCGATCACCTCGAACGTCGCGAGGGCAGCGGCGCACGAGATCGGCGAGCCGCCGTACGTCGAGCCGTGCGCGCCGAGCTCCCAGGTCATCAGGTCGTCGCGGGCGATCATCGCGCCGAGCGGCAGGCCGCTCGCGATGCCCTTGCCGGCGGTGATCACGTCGGGCGTGATGCCCTCCTGCTCGATCGCCCACATCGTGCCGCTGCGACCCATGCCCGACTGCACCTCGTCGCAGACCAGCAGGATGCCGTGGCGGTCGCAGAGCTCCCGCAGGTAGGTGAACCAGCCCTCGGGCGGCAGCACGTACCCGCCCTCGCCGAGCCACGACTCGACGACGATCGCCGCGACCTCGGTCGGCGAGACGACCCGCTTGAACAACACCTGCTCGAGGTACTCGAAGTCGCCGTAGAACGAGTGGTAGACGCTCGGCATCATCGGGCCGAAGCCCGTGCGGTAGCGAGCCTTCGACGCGGTGAGCGTGACCGACCCCATCGAGCGCCCGTGGAACGACTGGTAGAACCCGATCAGGTATTGGCGACCGGTCGCGTAGCGAGCGAGCTTGATCGCTGCCTCGACGGCTTCGGTGCCCGAGTTCGTGAGGAACGAGCGTGCCCGCTTCCCCCCGAACGGCGCCATCGCGTCGAGCCGCTCGCACACGTCGGAGTAGATCGGCAGGAAGAAGTCCGACGCCGAGTAGTGCAGCAGCTGGGTCGCCTGTCGCTGCACGGCCTCCACCACCGTCGGGTGGCAGTGCCCGGTGCTCGTCACGGCGATGCCCGCGTTCAGGTCCAGGAAGATGTTCCCGTCGACGTCCTCGACGATCGAGCCGGAGCCGCGACGCGGCACGAACGGGTAGGCGCGCGGGAGCGACGGCGACGTGACCTTGCGGTCGCGCTCGATGCGCGCCATCGCCTCGGGGCCGGGCACCTCCGTGATGAGCTTGGGCCTGGCGTGCGCCGCCAGACCCTCGAGCTCCATGTCCTCGAGGCTCACTCGGAGATCACCGTCCTCGACTGCTCGCGCAGGTACTGCAGCATGTAGTAGGGGCCGCCGCCGGCCTTGCCGGTCGTGCCCGACGCCTTCCAGCCGCCGAACGGCTGCACGCCCGGCCAGGCTCCCGTGGTCGACCCGGCCTGACGGTTGACGTAGACGACCCCCGCCTGGATGCGGTCGAGCCACTCGTCGATCTCGCTCTCCTCGTTGCTGAAGAGCCCGGCGGTCAGCCCGTACTCCGTGGCGTTCGCCTTCTCGATCGCGTCGTCGAGCTCGTCGAACGGCGCGACGACGACGAACGGTACGAACAGCTCCTTGTGCCAGATCCAGCTGTCCTCGGGTGCCTCGGCGATCGTCGGCTCGACGAAGAGGCCGCGGCCGAGGTCCCCCTCGGTGATGCGCTGTCCGCCGGTCACGAGCGTCCCGTTCTTCTGGGCCTCCTCCGCCGCCTCCTCGTACGTGTCGAGGGCGGCCTCGTTGATGATCGGGCCCAGGAAGACGTCGCGCTCGATCGGGTTGCCGACCTTGATCTGCTCGGTCTTCGTCTTGAGCTGGGACACGAACTCGTCGTAGACCTCGCGCTCGACGTAGACGCGGCTGCACGCCGAGCACTTCTGCCCGCCGAAGCCGAAGGCGCTGCGCATCACACCGGTGGTGGCCTTGTCGATGTCGGCGCTCTTCGTGACGATCGTCGGGTTCTTGCCGCCCATCTCGCAGATGACCGGCTTCGGCACGTTCGTCGCGAAGTTCTTGTAGATGTCCATGCCGACCGGGTAGGAGCCGGTGAACGTGATGCCGTTCACGTCGGGGTGACGCCACAGGGCCTCGCCGGCGACGGCGCCCCGCCCGGTGACGAGGTGGAACGCGCCGGCCGGCACGCCGCCGTCGCGGTAGCACTCGTAGAGCTTGTAGCCGAGCAGGGCGCCCTGGTTCGACGGCTTCAGCACGACCGCGTTGCCCGCGACGAGCGCACCGCTCGTCGGGCCGCCCGACAGCGCCATCGGGAAGTTGAACGGGCTGATGACGGCCCACACGCCGTGGGGCCGCAGCACGTCGTAGTAGTCGCCGGCGGCGCCGAGCCCGCTCATCGGCGCGCGGAAGCCCTCGTGCTTCTCGACCTCGTCGCAGTTCCAGCGGATCAGCTCCGCCGTCTCCTGCACGTCGCCGAGCGCCTCGAGCCTGCTCTTGCCCACCTCGTATGCCATCAGTGCCGCGAGATCGAAGAGACGCTCTTCCATGATGTCGGCGGCCGAGCGCAGGATGCGCACGCGCTCCTGCCAGCCCATACGGTCCCACTCGAGCTGGAACGCCTTGGCCGCCGCCACGGCGTCCTCGACGTCTTCGGGCGTTGCCTGCGAGAAGCGCCCGATCACGATCTCCTTGTCGATCGGCGACGGCTCCTCGTAGCGGTCCTCGCGCCAACGCTCCTCGCCGTTCACGATGACCGGGTACTCCTTGCCGAGGTCGGCCTTGACCCGCTCTGCGGCCTCGTCGTACGCCGCCTGCAGCTCCTCGTTGTCGGCCGACAGCGTCGCGTAGGTGATGCGGAACTTCTCGCTCATCGGAAGCTCGCCCCCTTCTGGCGTTCCCATGGCTCGGCCAATGGCTCGCGTCATGTGGATAACCGTGTGACGGCCGCCATCGTATCCGAGCGCCCCGAGGGCCGCCCATGGGCGCCGTTGACCTGCGGTTGGAGCCATCGGCACCGCCTGTGACCTGCAGAGATGCGTGGTCTCGATCCGGCGAGCGGAAACCGGGAAATCGTCGTCGGGCAGGCGTATGCTTCGGCTCCCACATGAGGCTCGTGACCTACGACCGGGGGGGGCACCGGCGACTGGGAGCGATCCTCGAGGGTGAGGTGGTCGACCTTCCCGACGCGGTCGGACATCCGGCCTTCCCCACCACCCTCGAGGGTCTGGTCTCGAGCAGCCGAGGCAGCGTGATGGATGCCGCCCGTGCCGCCCTGCAGCGCGACGACGCGTGGAACTGGCGCGTGCCGAAGCCGCGCATCCTCACCCCGTTGTTCCCGCATTCCCTGCTCTCGCCTCGCGCGATGGACGTCGAACGGCGCATCGTCGGGCCGGAGCAGCCGGTGCCGTGGCCGGCCGGCGCGGCCTGGCTCGACTACGAGCCGATGGTGGCCGCGGTGGTCGGCAACGAGGCGTCGAAGGTGAACGCCGACGAGGTGCGCGCCGACGTCTTCGGCTACACGCTCGTGAACGACTGGCGGGCACGCTCGGCCGACGGGGCTCCCGTCGGCTCGGCCGAGGGCGTCCCGATCTCGATCGGACCCTGCGTGGTCACGGCCGACGAGCTGGACCCGCAGGCGATGTTCGTGCAGGTGAAGGTCGACGATCACGACGTGCTGAAGGGCAACCTCAACGGCGCCGCGACGTCGCTGTTCGAGCTGATCTCGTCGGTCTCACAGCACGCGGTGCTCGAGCGCGGCGATGCGTTCGCGCTCGGCCCCTTCCCACCGGTCGCCGACGACGCGGACCCCGCCCGGCGGCTGTGGCCGGGCGCCCTGATCGAGCTGGCGGCCGAGGGCATCGGCACCCTGCGCAATCGCCTCGGCGCCCGCTGAGGCGGCCGCCGGCGTCGGGCCTACTTCTTCTTCGCGGCCTTCCGCGCCGAGCCGGCCTCGGCCGCCCTGCGCGCGTCGCGCGCCTTCTTCCTGCGCTGACGGTCCTTCGCCGACCGCACCTTCGCGAGATCGCCCCTGCCCATCGTCGTCGTCTCCTCAGTCCTCGTCGTCGTCGCCGCCCTGCGCCAGCTCGAGCGAGCGTTGGCGCGCGGCGTCGATCGCGTTCAGGAACGCGGCACGCACACCGGCTTCCTCGAGGTGACGGATCGCCGCGATCGTCGTGCCGCCGGGCGACGTCACCATCTCGCGGAGCTCCACGGGGTGCGTGCCCGTGTCGCGCAGCATCTTGGCCGAGCCCAACATCGTCTGGATGATCAGCTCGGTCGCGACGTCACGCGACAGCCCGAGCAGGATACACGCCTCGATCATCGCCTCGGCCAACAGGAAGAAGTACGCCGGCCCACTGCCGCTCGTCGCCGTGACCGCATCGAGGTGCTGCTCGGGCAGCCGGAGCACCTTGCCGACGGTGCCGAGCAGCTCCTCGGCGATCGAGAGATGTTCCTCCCCCGCCGAGCGCCCGGCGGCGATCACCGACATCGCCTCGTCGACCATCACGGGCACGTTCGACATCACGCGCACGACCGGCACCCCGTCGGGCAGCTGTTTCTGCACGAAGGACGTGCGCACCCCGGCGGCGAAGCTGATCACCGTGTCTCGAGGCTGCACGTGCTCGCGGATCTGCTGCAGCAGCACCTCGATGTCCTGCGGCTTCGTCATCAGCACGAGCACGTCGGCCCAGCGCACCGCCTCGGGGTTGTCGAGGGTCGCCGTGATGCCGTACTTGCCCGCGAGCTCCTGGGCGCGCTCCTCACGCCGGTTCGTGACCATGATCTCGTCCACCGAGCGCCCGCCCGACCGGATCAGGCCGGAGATCAGCGCCTCGGCCATCTTGCCGCCGCCGAGGAAGGCGACCCTTCGTGCCTCGTCGCTGCTCATGGCGGACAACCTACCGCACACGCACGAACCGGCGACTCACGCGTCGTCGGGGGCGGACTGGATGCCGTGGCGCAGGAT
Organism: uncultured Actinomycetes bacterium; assembly: GCA_963825685.1. GTDB lineage: Bacteria > Actinomycetota > UBA4738 > UBA4738 > HRBIN12 > JAOUEA01. Next base: position 77,895 of record CAWGUD010000020.1, read on the forward strand.
CTCGACGAACTCCTTGATGCGCATCTCGCGTCGCTCCGGCCGCCGGTGGATCAGCCCGGGGTCGAGGTCGGCCGAGACCAGCGCGTCCTGGAAGCGCTCGGCGACCCAGTCGAGCGTCGACGCGAGCATCTCGGGGTCGACGTCGTCGCGGACCTCGCCGCTGCGCACGCCGAACTCGACGAACTCGAGCGTGCCGTACGGATCCTCGCTGCGCATGAAGCGGTCGATCGGGCGTCGCACGCCCATGCCCGCGTCGTAGCGGCCGATCACCGCGATGCGGTTGGGCACGGGATCACGGTCCACGAAGTCCTCGGTGTGCTCGAGCCACCAGTCGAGCGTGGCCCAGAACCCCTCGGCGGTGACGTCCTCGGGCGCATCGAGCCACGCGGGCAGCATCGAGACCGCGCGTTGGTAGGCCGCCAGGAACAGCCCCTCCTTCGACCCGAAGTCGAGGAAGACGGTCCCCTTGGCCACCCCCACGTCGGCCGCGATGTCCTCGACGCGCCCGCCTCGATAGCCGTGCTCGGCGAAGTGGCGCATCGCGGCGTCGACGACGCGATCGCGACGCTCGGCGGCGTCGACCCGCTTGGCTCTGCCCTCGCTCACGCCCGACGTCATGCCCGCACGGTAGCGGCCGAGGGCGCCCGAGGAAAGAAAGAGCCCGAGAGACCTTCCGGCTCGCCGAGAGCCGAAGCTCCCAGCCACCGTCAGCCTCTCGGGCTCAGGTGCTCCAAGCAACCTCCGCGTCGTCGCGGCGGTGACCGACCGTGCCCGGCGGGTTCGGCTCGCCCGAAGGCGCTCCGATCGCCTGCCGCCGACAGGCTCGCCTTGCGGCGCTCCCGCTGCGGCGGGGCTCCCCTTCGGCCCACCCGAGGGTGTTCCGCCGGGGGCCGGACCCGGCTTCGTCCTTGCGGCGTCTGCCTGGCCCGGGAGGTTCCGCTTCCGGCCTTGCGGCCTTCGTCGGCGCCCCGGAGTTCCGCGTCTGGCCTTGCGGCCTTCGTCGGTTCTCCCGGTTCCGTCTCCGCCTTGCGGCGGCTCCGGAACCTCGTCCGGTCTCCTCGCGTCGGTGCTTCGACTGCTTGGAGCGAGGCGAACTGTACGGGCGGGAACGGGGCATGGTCAACTCGACGTTTCCGCAGGTCAGAGCACGAATGCGCTGGTAGTGGACGTGCGAAGAAGAGTGACAAATCCGAACGAGAAGTGACGGATGTCGCAGCGGACGATGAACGCCCAGGTCAGCGGGGGTGCGCGAGCACCTCGTCGTAGACCGACACCATCTGATCGGTCGTCGCGTCCCATGTGAACCGCAGCGCCTGACGGGCCGCCTCGTCGCCGAACGACGACTGGAGCCGAGGGTCTCGCAGGATCTGCAGCAGCCGGTCGGCATGGTCGCCGGGGTCGTGCCCCTCGACCAGGAAGCCGCTCCGGCCGTCCTCGACCACGTACGGCAGGCCGCCGACGTCCGCGGCGATCACGGGGGTGCCGCAGGCTTGCGCCTCGAGGGCCACCAGGCCGAACGACTCCGATCGCGAGGGCACGAGCACGACGTCGGCGGCGGTGTAGAAGTCGACGAGCTTGGGCTGCGGCTGCGGCGGGAACAGCATCACGCGCTCGCTCACGCCGAGCGCCGCAGCGAGCTCGAGGAGCCTCGCGACCTCGGCGCCCTTGTCCGGGCCGCTCGGTCCACCGACGATCGCGAGCACGAGGTCACCGGCGACATCGGGATCTCGGGCGACGGCCTCGGCGAGCGTGCGCACGGCGACGTCGGGGCCCTTGTGCGGCTGCAGCCGTCCGACGTAGAGGGCGAGGCGGAGCCCGGACAGGTGCAGGTGCTCACGGGCGCGGGCACGGTCGCCCGGCACGAACAACAGGTGATCGACGCCCGGCGGTACCAGCCGCACGCTGGCAGGGTCGGCCCGGTACAGACCGACGAGCTGCGCGGCCTCGGTGGGCGTGGGCGCGAGCACGCGATCGGCCTCGGCGATCACGGCCTGCTCGGCCGCGAGCCGCACGTCGGGCTCGGGAAGCTCACCTCGAGCGAGCGAGTAGTTCTTGACCTTGCCGAGCGTGTGGAACGACGCCACGAGCGGAGCCCCCAGCGACGACTTGACCGCCCGGCCGACCCACCCCGAGAGCCAGTAGTGGCTGTGCACGATGTCGTAGCCCCGGCCGTCCTCGTGGGCCACGCGGAGCACCCCGCCGAGGAACTCCGGCAGGTACCGCGGCAGCTCCGCCTTCGGAAGCACTTCGCACGGCCCCGCCTTGACGCTCACGACGCGGATGCCGGGGGCGATCGTCTTCACCTCGTGGTCGTCGCCCCCGCGACATCTCGTGAACAGATCGACGGCCATGCCTCGGCTCGCGAGCCGCTCGGCGACCGCGCGCACGTACACGTTCATGCCGCCGGAGTCGCCGGTTCCCGGCTGATCCATGGGCGACGTGTGCACCGAGAGGACGGCGACGCGGGCGCTGTCGTTCATCATGCCGATGGTAGGCGAGGTCGAGGCGAACGAAGCGGGATCAGCGACGTCGCAGGGTCACGACGGACTCGATCGCCCCCACGACCTCGCCGCCTCCTCGGACCGGCGGCGAAGCGTGTGGCGCAAGCGCCCGTCGCTGCGCCGCGTCGATCACGTCGACCTGCCCCAGCACGTCGACCATCGCCGGTCCCGCGGCGCGGAACCCCGCGTCGGCGACCTTCAGCGCCACGCCGATGCCCATGTCGGGGACGGACACGCAGACCAGCGCCTCCGCGCCCTCCTTCGCCACCAGCCCGGGAACGGCCTGCATCAGCGCGGTATCGACGCGATCGCGACCCCCGACGAGGTACGGCTCGGCGAGCATCGCCTCGATCGCGCGGTCCACCTCGGGCTCGAGCTCGCCGAGTCGTTCGGGATCGCCGAGGCGGGCGTAGAGGGTCGCGATCGCGCGCAGGGGCACGCCGTGCACGGGCACGCCGCACCCGTCGACCCCCACCCGGACGTCGTCGACCCCGGTCGCCCGTCGCACGGCCCGCAGCACCCGCCGCTGCAGAGGGTGGGAGCGCCGCGGATACGTGGCGGTGTCCCAGCCGGCCCGGGTGCAGGCGAGCAGCATGCCGGCGTGCTTGCCCGAGCAGTCGCTGAACAGCGGGTGACGATGCTGGGCGCGCGCCATCTCGTCGTCGTCGATCGGGAAGGACGGCGGCGTCCGCAGCGCCTGGGGGCCGAGCCCGGCCCGCTCGAGCAGGGCACGGACCGCGCCGAGGTGCACGGGCTCGCCGTTGTGCGATGCGCACATCACGGCGACCTCCCGGTCCGGCAGGGGCTCGTCGCCGATCGCCGCCAGCGAGACGGCCGCCTGCAGCGGCTTGGCGCACGACCTGATGAACACCGGTCGATCCGCGTCACCGGCCCGCGCCGCGAGGCGCCCGTCGACGTCGCAGACCGCGACGTGACCCAGGTGCACCGATTCCTCGAGCCCGGAGCGCACCACGCGAGCGATCGGCACCGCGGCGACCATCGTTCGAGCCTACCCCGCCCGGCGACGGGGGTTCGGGCGACGCTAGACCGCGGCCGCGAGCGGTGAGGCGGGAGAGCCGCCGATCAGGTCGCCTTCGTCGACGAGCTCGAGGAACGCCGTCGCGACGTCGGGGTCGAACTGGGTCCCCGCGCCTGCGCGGACCTCGTCGAGCGCACGCTCGAGCGGCATCGCCGCTCGGTACGGACGGTCGCTCGTCATCGCGTCGAAGGAATCGGCGATCGCGAAGATGCGCGCCGCGAGCGGGATCTCCTCGCCGCGGAGCCCCTGCGGATACCCCAGGCCGTCCCATCGCTCGTGGTGCGTCTGCACGATCTCGACGGCGCCGGCGAGGAATCGGATCGGCGAGACGATCTGCGCCCCGATCGCGGGGTGCTCGCGCATCACGATCCACTCCGCCTCGTCGAGGGGACCGGGCTTGCAGAGCACCGCTTCGGGGACCCCCACCTTCCCGATGTCGTGCAGGAAGAACCCGTACCCGACCTCGGGACGCGCCGCGAGTTCAGGGTCGACGCGCTCGGCGAGGGCGAGCCCGTATCGGTGGGTGCGATCGAGGTGACCGCGCGTGGTGACGTCCTTGGCCTCGACGACCTTGGCGAGCGACGTCATCGTCGAGACGTACATGTCGCGGATGCCTTCGAGCGCCTCCTCGAGCTCGACGCTGCGGGCGCGCTCGGCCTGGTAGAGCGATCCGATCTCCCGTGCGAAGACCACGAGCTGCGCGTGCAAGGCCGGAACCTCGGCGTCGCCCGGCGCCGAAGCTCCCGGCGCCCGAGCGATGTGCGTGACTGACATGTGCGGAAAGCCCCCCGGCCCGTCGTGACCTGCACACTCTGCATGTCCCGGCCCCGCGTCACCATCGGACGCGCGCGGGGTTCTCGTGGCGAACCCGGTGGACCCCGGCATCGGCCACTCGGCGTGGTCTCGGAAGGGGGTGTGCTCCCCCACCCGGGGGACACGGGGGACGAGAACGCCTGCGCCGCTACTGCAGCACGAGCGTCGGATCGTCCTTGTACCGGCGCATCAGCTCCGTCTGCAGCGTGTCGAGCACGCCGATCACGTCGCCGCGAGCCGTGGACACCTCGTGCTCCTCGGCGGTGAGCAACTCGACGGCGGCGGCCAGCCGTTCGTCGTCGAGCTCGGTGGGGTCGGAGATGCCGGCATCGGAGACGAGCCGTTCGATGCGACGTCGCGCGATCAGCATCTCGTCCTCGGGCAGACCGACCCGCACGGCCTCGCCCCTCGAGGCGGTCTGCGGCTCGTCACCGGCGAGGATCGTGGACAGCCGCTCGACCAGCGAGGCGCGATCGCCGTCGCTCCCTCGGCTCTCGAGCTCGGCCTGCAGGATCTCGGCACGACCCTGCACGAGGCGGCGCAACAGCGAGAGGTACTCGCGCTCGGCGAGGCACTCGTCGCGGCGCGCACGCAGATCCTGCAGGCTCAGCGCGTCGATGCCCTCGACGAAGTCGGGCTCGCGGATCCGATCGATCCGACGGTTGGCGGGATGGTCCTGCTCGTCACTCACGCGGCACATCCTACGGCGACCGGGCGACGCTCGCCCCGTGCGCTCAGCAGACGCCGAGCAGTGCGGTGTAGGGGTTGATCGCTCCGCCTCCGCCCGGGTGGTACTCGAAGTGCAGGTGGTAGACGGTCGTGCCGGTGTTCCCGACGGAGCCGATCGTGCTGCCGGCGGAGACGTGCGCGCCTTCGCCGAGTGAGCTGGGCGACTGGAAGTGGGTGTAGAAGGTCCAATCGGAGCTTCCATCGTGGAACAGCACGACCCCGTACCCGCCGACCGAGCTGCTCGTGTGGTGCACCGTGCCTGCATGGACCGCCACGACAGGGGTTCCGGCCGCGGCGATCATGTCGATGCCGGCGTGCGAGCGACCCCCCGGCCTCGGGTCGCCGAACGAGTCGACGAACGAGTTCGGGCCGTTCACGGGGCACGTCTGGATCCAGCCGGTGCCGGTGACCGGCGGAGGGGATCCACCGCCGCCTCCGCCGCCAGTCGGTCGAGCCGCCTCCGCTCCCCGCCGGCGATCGGCCGCCGCGGCGGCCGCGGCCTCTTCCTCGGCGAGTCGGTCCTCGAGCTCGCCGACCCGCGATGCGAACCGCTCCAACTCGGCCTGGATCGCCGACTGCTGGGTCTCGAGATCGGCGGCCGCCGACTCCTGCTCGGCGATCGCGTCGGCGAGCTGTTCCTGCTGCCACGCGAGCTCCTGCGTCTCCACGCTCACCTGGTTCGCGAGATCGCTGTCCCCTTCCGCCACCGCCGACGCGAACTCGAGGCGGTCGACCGCATCGCCGACGGAGTCCGACGTCAGCAGGGCGAGCGCCTGCGGGCTGCCGCCGGCGATGAACAGCGCCGCGGCGCGACGGTTCAGCTCCTGCTGGATCGTCGCGAGCTCGGACCGCAGCGTGTCGATGCGCTGCTGCGCGGCGTCGGCGGCATCCTGGGACCGGGCGAGGTCGGCCTCGGCGTCCTGCCAGAGCTGGTTGATGCGGTCGAGCTCGGCGCGGGCGGACTGCAGGTCCTGCTCCGCCGCCTCGAGCTCGGCCTCCGTATCGGCGCTCGCCGGCAGCGTCACCATGGCGCCGACGAGGGCGCACGCGAGGATCAGGCTGAGGGAAGCTCGGGAACGGATCGTCGACTCCTTACGACGGGCACTCACGGGCCTATGACCAGGGAGGACGTTCGATCGAGGCTACCAGTGCCCCTCCGGCGCCTCAACTCGCGATCACTCCCCCTGCTGAGGATCGATGCCCTCCGCCCGGGCACGATCGATCTCGTCGCGCAGCGCCTCGAGGTGTTCGAGATGCACGATGTCCTTGGTCCGCCCACTCGCCGACTTCATGCGGATCAGATCGTCGACGCCGGCGACCAGGATGGTGAGCCCGTCGGCGGCAACGAGCGTGTCCGCTCCAGCCTCGAGATCCGGGTATCCCGCCGTGCCCGCGGGCGTGCCGAGGATGTCGAGGTCGCCCATCGACGTGACGAAGGTGAACGAGTCGCCGTTGCGGAGCGTGGCCGCGTCGAGCCTGAATGGGAGGTCGGCGTCAGGCTCCCGCGCCACCCGGAGGCGAGCGTGAAGCTCGGTGAGGGCAGCGGCCAGCGCTTCGAGGTTGGCGAGATCCCTTGCGTAGCAGATATCGAGGTCTTGTGTGACGTCGGCGGTTCCTCTCAGGTTCGCGGCGAGCCCGCCGATCAGCACGAAGCGAACCTCTCGGTCGATGAGGATCCGCAGCATGCCGAGCGGATCGAAGAGCAGGCTCATGCTGGTCTCCCGACACCGAAGGCTCGTCGGAGCTCGCGCACCCCGTTGGCGGCGTCGACCGCGAGCCGGAACCGCTCCGAAGGCGTCATCGTCAAGCGCTCCCTGATCTGGGATCGATCGACGTCGACACCGCGCTGATCGACGACGCTGAGCTGCATGCCGCAGGCACGGATCAGCGGGTCGAGCGTGTCGAGCGTCGGTGAGACCACGCGGTTCTCGATCCGAGAGATCGTGGCCTGAGGAACACCCGCTCGGCGGGCCAGCTCGCGCTGGGAGAGCTGAGCCCGCCGGCGAGCCATGCGCAGCATCGCGGCGGCGTCCACGCTGCGATGATATCAGATACGTATCAAGCGCGATACGTATCTGTATCGGCCCTCTCTCAGCCTTCCTGCGCCTGCATCGCCGCGATCAGGATGTCGGCGACCTCGGGTCGGGAGAACTCCTGCGGGGGTCGTTCCCCGTTGCGCAGCATCTCGCGGACCTTGGTACCCGAGAGCGAGATGCGGGTCTCCTCGCCGTGGGGGCACGTCTTCGGTGAGGCCATGCCCTCACACGCCTCACACCAGAACGAGTGCTCGAAGTTCAGCGTCGTGATGCCCAGCTCGCCGGGCTCGAACTCGTTGAAGATCTGCTGAGCGTCGTAGGTGCCGTAGTACGTGCCGACCCCGGCGTGGTCGCGACCCACGATGAAGTGGGTGCAGCCGTAGTTCTTGCGGCAGATCGCGTGCCAGATCGCCTCGCGGGGCCCCGCGTACCGCATCGCGGCGGGGAAGATCGACACCATCGCGCGGTCCTTCGGGTAGTACCCCTCGAACAGGGCCTCGTAGCACTCCATGCGCACGTCGGGCGGCACGTCGTCGCTCTTCGTCGCTCCCATCAAGGGGTGCACGAGCAGGCCGTCGACGATCTCGAGCGCGCACTTCTGGATGTACTCGTGTGCGCGGTGGATCGGGTTGCGCGTCTGGAACCCGACGACCGTCTTCCACCCGCGCTTCGCGAACTCGGCGCGGGTCTCGGCCGGCGTGAGCCGGTAGGACCCGAAGTCGTCGTGCACCGGCAGCGACAGCACCTCGAGGTCGCCGGCGAGGCAGTACTCGCCCGAGTCGTACACGGCAGCGACGCCCGGGTGCTCGGCCTCGTCGGTGCGGTAGACCGCGACGGCTTCCTTCTGCTTGTCACGCTTGAACGACCCGCTCACGCGGAGCACCGCGATGGGGTCGGCGCCCTCGGCGGGCGCGAGCGCGACGGCGCCGCCGCCACCGAACCGATGCGCCTGCTCCTCGGTCACCCCGAGCACGACCGGGATCGCCCAGGCGAGACCGTTCGTGAGGTGCATCGAGTCGAGCACCGAGTGGTAGTCGGCCTCGCTCTGGAACCCGGTGAGCGGGCTGAGCGCGCCGACCGCGAGCATCTCGAGGTCGGAGAGCTCGCGCTCGTTCGGCACGAGCTTGGGCAGGTTGGCGGCCTCGGTGGCGAGCGTGGCGACGGCGTCGGCGCCGACGAGCAGGTCGACGAGGGCGCCGCCGTGGGGCGCGATGGGATACGTGTCGGACATCTGTGCAGGCTCCTTCGATGGGTGGCGGCTCGGTCGCCGGGGGCGAACGACCGGGCACAGCATACGCGGTATGCTCCGCGGACCCGAGAGGGGTCCGACCGCATGCGAACGCTGCTTCCCGACGACGAGCTCGTCGACCTGAACATCACCTTCGAGGACGCGCACCCGCGCGAGATCCTCGCGTGGGCGCTCGAGACGTCGGGGCTGCGCAAGATCGCGATCGCGTCGGCGTTCCAGGCCGAGGGCACGGCGATCATGCACATGGCGTCGGAGATCCGCGCCGACGTGCCGGTGCTCTTCCTCGAGACCGGGTTCCAGTTCGCGGAGACGCTCGCGTTCAAGGAACAGCTCGCCGACCGGCTCGGGCTGAACGTGATCGATCTGTACGGCGAGCTGACGGTCGAGCAGCAGGCCGCGGAGTACGGCGAGCGGCTCTACGAGCGAGACCCCGAGCGATGCTGCGACCTCAACAAGGTGCGGCCGATGTTCGAGGCGCTGCGCGGGCTCGACGGGTGGGTCACCGCGTTCCGGCGCGACTCGTCACCGACGCGGGCCGCCGCGCCGTTCGTGGAGCAGTACGAGCTGGAACCGGGACACACGATCGTGAAGGTGAACCCCGTGGCGGCGTGGACGCGGCGCGACACGTGGGCGTACCTGAAGGAGCACGACCTGCCGCACAACCCGCTGTACGACCTCGGCTACGCGTCGATCGGGTGCGCGCCCTGCACGCGCCTTCGGTTCGCGGGTGAGCCCGAGCGCGCGGGACGCTGGGCGGGGCTGTCGAAGTGGGAGTGCGGGATCCACGAGCAGGAAGCCGCCGCCGACGCCTGAGGCGTCCGTGCGCGTGGCGCGCACGGGTCGATCACCAGGAGAAGCCCGGAGGAACGGGATCGCAGTGTCGCTGCGCGTATCGCCGGAGCGCGGCGATCTCCCGGCGCCACTCGCGATCGTCGATGAGGTTCTCGAGGCTGTAGGGATCGTCATCGAGCCGGTAGTACTCCTCGTCGCCGCCGACGTAATGCACGAACAGCTCCTCGCGGGTGCGTGCCCCGCAGTAGGCGGGTACACCGCCGTCGGCGTGCTCCACGACGAACCGCGTCCGCACGTGCACGGTCGAGCCGTCCAGCAGCGGCACGAGGCTCCGCCCGTCGACCGCCGTCGGGGGCACCAGCCCGACGAGCTCGGCGATCGTGGGAGCGACGTCGAGGTTCAGCACGAGCGATCGTGACGACCCCCCTCGCCCCGGCGCCGTGAGCGGGTCGTAGCGCACCAGCATCGGCACGTGCGAGGCGCCGTCGAACGGGGCGGCCTTGCGGATGAGCCTGTGCTCCCCCCACATCACGCCGTTGTCGGAGGCGAACACGATCAACGTGTTCGACAGACGCCCCGACTGACGCAGCGACTTCACGATGTCGGCGATGCCGTCGTCGACCGACAGCAGGGTGCGGTACTGATCGAGGCGCCGCTCGTCGATCGCCCGACGCTGGGCGGCATCGAGACGATCGGTGCGTCGAAGCCACGCCGACTTGTCGGAGACGTCCCGCTCGTTGAAGTTCGGCGGTCGCCATGGCTCCAGACCGAGCGACGCGTCGACGTACGCCGCTTCGGGCAGCGCCGGGCTGTGCGGCGCGACCGGCGTCCAGAGCGCGAACAGCGGCCGGTCGGCCGGGGTCGATCGGATGAACCGCGACACCTCCTCGTACGTCACGGTCGTGGAGTACTCGTCATCGGCGAAGTCGACCAGCTCGCCGTTCACGCTGGCGTCGAACCCGTAGTACGAACGCCCGTCGCCGGACATGAACCCGAACCACTCGTCCCACCCCGGCGGCACGATCGACGCGTCGCTGTAGCCGTTGAGGTACTTGCCGAACAGGCCCGTGCGATACCCGGCGTCGTCGAGCCACGTCGCGATCGTCGAGGAAGGATCGAACGCGGCGAAACCCCCGAACGCACCCCCGTTCTTCCACACCCCGTTCGTGTGGGAGTACGTGCCGGTGAGGAAGCTCGCCCGACTCGGACAGCACGACGGATTGGGGATGAACGCGGATCGGAACCGGATGCCCCGGGCAGCGATCCGTCTCCTGAGTCGCGGCATGTGCGTCAGGGTGCCCGCTCGCTGGTCGTCGGTGATCACCAGGACGATGTCGAGCGGATCTCCTCGTTGGGCCGCGACGGCTCGAGGCGAACCGTTCACCACGACGACCATCACGATCTGCGCCAGCACGGCAGCAGCGACCGGGAGGAGCGTCGCGCGACGACGACGGGGCCATGTGCTTGCGCCGAACGTTGCCGTGCGTAGCATCCGATCGATGCTACGTCGTCTGATCCCGAGGTCGAGCATCTGGCGACGGGCCGAGCGTACGGTCGCGATGGCGAGCCTGCTGGGAGCCCTGGCCGCTGGCGCTCACGGCACGGCCGCGACGCCTGCTCGCGAGCCGATCCGCGACATCGGCGTGCAGTCGGGGCTGCGGGTCGAACAGCGAAGCTACGCCGTGCGTGCCCGCGACGTCGACGGCGACGGCCGCAGGGACCTCCTGTTCGTTCACCACACCGGGCCCACGGAGCTCTTCAGGAGCACGTCGTCGGGCTTCGAGCTCCAGACGACCTTCGTCGACGAGATCCACGGTGAGAACGACCGCCACGACTGCGCGTGGGGAGACGTGGATCTCGACGGCCGACTCGATCTGTACTGCGTGAAGGGCGCGAGGGTCGGAACCGCCGAGAAGCACAACGAACTCTGGATGCAGCAACCCGACGGTACCTTCGTCGATCGCGCGGGCGCGTTCCGCGTCGTGGATCGATGGGGGCGGGGACGTCGTACCGAATTCCTCGATCTGAACGGCGACGCCTTCCCCGACCTCTTCGTGGGGAACGCCTTCCCCCGGCGAGACGGCCGCCCGACGCCCAACAGGACGTTCCTGAACGTGCAGGGCGAGCGCTTCCGGCGTGCTGACATGGGGCTGACCCGCGAGGCCGGCGCGTCCTGCGTCGACGTCGACGACTTCGACGGTGACGGGAGCGACGATCTCTTGGTCTGCGAGAAGCGGGGGCTGAGGCTCTACCTCCGACGTCAGGGCGGGTTCGTCGATGCGACTCGGGCGTTCGGGATACCGGAGCGAGCCGTCGCATGGGCGCGATCGCACGACCTCGATCGTGACGGTGCGCTCGATCTCGTTGCGATCACCGAGCGGCGACTCACCGTTCGACTGCGCATCGGGACCGGCCGGTTCGACCGCCCGTCCCTTCGACTTCCCGCTCGAGATGGGCCACGCCGTCGAGATCGCCGACATCGACGGTCGCGCAGGTGCGGACCTCCTGGTCGTGCAGGGATGCGTCGACGGCGTCAACGTCGATGATCTCGTGCTTCTGAATGACGGGACCGCCCGGATCTGGCAGCAGCACTCCACGCCCGGTGACGTGCCGGGATGTGGCGATGTGGCAGCGACCCTCGACTTCGACCGGGACGGCGCGATCGAGTTCGTGGTCATGAACGGCGGCGGACAGGGACAGCCCCTGAGTCCGGTGGGGCCCGACCAGCTCCTGACGATGGGCGACTGGCCGCAGGAGCCCTAGGCGACGACCCAGAGGGCCTCGCGGGCGAGCTCGATCTCGAGCCGCTGATGCTCGCCGAGCGAATCGCCGTCGACCTGCACCGGGAACGGCCGATCGGACGTGACCACCACGTGCGAGGCGTCGTGGCGGTAGTCGATGTCACGGCTCTGCACGTGGCGCGCCGAGCCGAACACCTGCGCGGCGATGCGCGGCACGTTGCGCCGGGCGAGCTTGCGCATGCTCAACACGTCGAGCCCGGTCTCGAGCGATGCCTGCGGCGTCATGCGAAGGCCCCGATCCTTGTAGTACGTGTACGGATCGGTACGTCCCACCATCACCGAGAGCGAGGGCTCCACCGCCCCGCCGTCGATCGAGACCCCGAGATCGGGGAGCTTGCCCGCGTAGCCCACCATCAGCTCCCACGCGACGCTGCGGAACGCCACGCGATCGAACTTCGCCTTCGTCTTCGGGAACTTCGCGTCCATGCGGGCCATCGCCGCGGCGTCGACGCCCGCCCCGCAGTTCACCGCGAAGTACCGGCCGTCTGCCCGGCCGAGGTGCAGCTTGAACGACTCGTCGTCGAGCGCCTTGCCGATCAGCACGCCGGTGGCATCGACCGGCTCGGTCGGCAGCCCCAGCGCACGCACCAGGATGTTGGTCGCCCCGCCGGGCAGCACCCCCAACGCCGTCTCGGTGCCGGCCAGCGAGTTCACGACCTCGTTGATCGTGCCGTCGCCCGAGAAGACCACGACGAGGTCGACGCCCTCGTCGACGGCCTGGGTCGCGATCTCGCTCGCGTGGCCTCGTTCCTTCGTCTCGGTGACCTCGAGACGGAAGTCGGCCGACATCGCCTTCTCGATCACGGCGAGCGTGGGCTGGGACACCGTGCGGGCCACGGGGTTGACGATGAGGAGGACTCGTTGGAATCGCATGCGCGCGGCCAGTATCGCAGGGAGTGCACGCGAGCGCGTCGGCCGATAGCCTTCGGTCGTGCGTTCCTTCCTCCTCGTGCTGCACGTGCTCGGCGCGGTCGTCGCCCTCGGTTTCTCGCTCAGCTACGGGTTGTGGGTGCGTCGCGGCGAGGCCGACGGCCCCCAGGGTCGGGCCTTCGCGCTGCGCACCGTCTCGTGGATCGACCGGCGCATCACGACGCCGGCCTTCATCGCGCAGCTGATCACGGGACTCCTGCTGGTCGCGACGATCGACTGGGACCTGCTGCGGCAGGCGTGGCTGGAGCTGTCGCTCGGCATCTACGTGCTGCTCACGGTGCTCGCGATCACGGTCTACGCGCCGTCGTTCCGGACGCAGCGCGAGATCGCGGAGACCATCGCAAGGGGTGGCGCCGAGGGCGACGCCGACGAGTCCGAGTACGCCGCCGCCGCGTCGAAGGCGACCACCTGGGGCGTGATCGTCACCGGGCTCACCCTCGTGATCGTCGTGCTGATGGTGTGGAAGCCGGCGCTCTGGAGCTAACGGCCGGCGCTGCACGATCCCGCCGAGGAGCCGCCGCTGACCGGCGGCAGCAACGCCACCTCGTCACCCTCGGCGATCGGCGTGTCACGGGAGGCACGCTCCCCGTTCACGACGAACGACCCCACCTCAGCGATCTGCGCGAACCGCTCCCCGTAGCGCGCCGAGAGGTCGTCGACCACGTCACCCACCGTGTGGCCGGTCGCCTCGACGTGCGGGTCACCGGCGATCTCGCGGAGCGCGGCGAACAGACGCACGTTCACGTGAGGTCCACCATCTCGCCCAGCACGTCGACGAGCTTGTGTGCGAACGCCGGCGTCAGCCCGTCCTCGGCGTGACCGAATCCCTCCCCGATCAGCAGCCGCTTCGGTTCGCCCGCGGCCTCGTAGAGCCGGTGGGCGTGCGACGGCGGGAACAGCCGGTCGTCGGCGCCGTGCACGATCACCACGGGGGTCGGCGCGATCTTGCCGATCACGTCCTCGGGCGACTCGGGCGGATCCCAGCGGTCGGGCATGCGCACGCCGAACGCCCGCAGGGCGGCACGCCCGGCCGGCGTGCCGATGCTCGCGTGCACGTTGCGTCGGGCTCGTGGGTGCGCGTCGTCGTGCCAATCCCAGTACGCGAGCGAGGAGATGCCGACCACCGCGTCGGTACCGCCCAGCAACGCCCCGTGGCGGATCGAGGCGATCGCCCCCATCGACGTCCCGCAGGAGATGACCGTCGCGTGTCCCTCGTCGCGAGCGAGCCGATGGACCGCCTCCAGGTCGTAGATCTCGTCGCCCCCGAAGTCGCAGACGCCGTCGCTGTGACCGTGCCCGCGCATGTCCAACGCGTAGACCGTGAACCACGGGGTCAACTGCTCACCGAAGACGGCGAACCGCGGCTTGCGGTGCCATCCGATCATGCCGTGGGCGAGCAGCAGGGCGGGGCGACCGGGTTCCGCCTCGCCGAGGCGCGAGCCGTGGATGTGCACACCGTCTTCGGTCGTCACGACGAACGGCTCGGCCGGCACGCGCCAGTGGTGCGACGTGATGCCCTGGAAGGTCGTCATCGCCGTTCGAGCGATCCCCGATGCCTCGTCATCGTGAGCCAGCGTACCCATGATGCACGGAGCCGCCAGGGCCAGAGGCCCCGGCGGCTCGTGGAGAAGCGACCCCTATACCGTGGCCGTCTCCTTGACCATCGGTGCCGCGTGGACCTCTGCGGCGCGCTTCGCGTGGCGGAACCCGAGGAACGCGAGCACCGCGAACAGGATGCCTGTCACGATCATCAGGTACCCCGCGTACACCGCGATGGTGGCTGCGGTCCACCACCCGTACGCGTTCAGCAGGATCGCCCTGAGCGTCTCACCCTTGAACAGGGTGTCGGCCTTGCCCTGAAGCTCGGCTGCCGTGTCGGGGTCGAGGCCCTCCTCACGGGCAGCGGCGCTCGTCTCCGAGTACGTGGCTCCCTCGTTGATCTCTGCGAGGTGGCCCTGGATGTAGCGCGAGTACGCCTCGGCCTGATCACCGTTGACGACCTGCTGCTCGGCGTAGTCCCCGAGCTCTGCCTGCTCTTCAGGAGTCATCGCGTCGTAAGGCGGGAACACGATGTTCTGCGGCTCGAGCCGATCGGTCACGTTGGACTGCGCGAAGTTCCCGCCGTACACGGCGAGCGCTCCGAGCACGATCAACGCGACGGCGAGAACCACGCCGGCGGTGCTGATCAGCTGGTCCCATGTCTTCCTGTTCATGCCGTACCCCCTTCTGGTGCCCACATCTCGACCCAGCGTGCTCCTCCCGGGGATGCCGCGACCGGAGGCAGACGGCACCATCTGCTCGGGACATCTCCCACAGGCGGTGGGACCTTCGGCCCCCGCCGGCCCAGGCCACATGGCCGCCGACCGGGGGTCGCCGTCGTATTCCGTCGCCGGAGGGCAGCCGATATCGTGAGCACAGCCATGAGACGCCTCGCCCTGCTCTCGGATCGCTCGCCGCAGGTGGCCCTGCCGGCGCTCGCCGAGGTGCTCCCCGACCTGAAGGTGGAACCGCTGTCGGTGGTCTCGATCGGCCACGTGCTCGCCCTCGAGCCCGAGGCGGTGCTGGTCGATGCGGCGGAGCATCCGGCCCAGGCGTGGACCGTGCTGCAGGCGCTGCGCGAACGGGATCCCCGGGTGCCGGCGTTGCTCGTCGTGGAACGCGACACGATCGAGCGCTACCCCTGGCACGAGGTCGCGGACGAGTTCCTCTATCCGGGGGCCCCCGCGGCGGAGGTGCGGGTGCGCCTCGCGATGCTCCGACGCAGGGTGGGAAGTGGTGACGGCTCCATCACGAGGCTCGGCCCGCTCGCGCTCGACATCGACACGTACCGGGTCACGGCGAGCGGACGCCCTCTCGACCTCACGTACAAGGAGTTCGAGCTGCTGCGGTTCCTCGCGTCGAACCCCGGGCGCGTCTACACCCGCCCGGCCCTGCTGCGCGAGGTCTGGGGATACGACTTCTACGGCGGCACACGCACCGTCGACGTGCACGTGCGACGCTTGCGCGCGAAGCTCGGGCCCGAGCACGAGCATCTGATCGAGACCGTGCGGGGTGTCGGCTACCGATCGGCCGCGCCGTGACGTGCCGAGATCCGGCATGACGCGACACGACGTGCTGGTGATCGGTGGCGGCCAGGCGGGGCTGGCAGTCAGCCGCGAGCTCGGCCGACGCGACGTGGATCACTCGGTGCTCGAGCGAGCACGCGTCGGGTCCTCGTGGGCGACGCTGTGGGAGAACTTCCGCCTCAACACCCCCAACTGGAGCGTCAAGCTCCCGGGCATGCCGTACGGCGGTGACGACCCGGACGGCTTCATGTCGCGCGGCGAGATCGTGGCGCACCTCGAACGCTACGTGGCGGTGAGCGACACGCCACTCCGCACCGGGATCGACGTCACGTCGCTCGTGCCGAAGGCAGGTGAGGTTCGTCTGCAGACGAACGAGGGCCCGATGACGGCGCGGGCGGCCGTGGTCTGCGACCGGTGCCTACCAGGCGATCCTTCCGGCCTCGCGGCGCCGACGAGCTTCCTCCGGGTCTGATCACCCTGGACCCGCGCTCCTACCGGACCCCCGACTCCGTCCCCGACGGGGTCGTGCTGGTGGTGGGCAGCGGACAGTCGGGCTGTCAGATCGCGGAGGAACTGTGCGACGCCGGGCGAGAGGTCGTGGTGGCGTGCGGCAGAGCGCCACGAGCACCGCGCAGGGTCGGCGGCCACGACCTGATGTGGTGGGCCGTCGAGACCGGCTTCCTCGACGGCACGATGGACTCCCTGCCCGCGCCCGCAGCGAGGTTCACGGCGAACGTCACCGCGAGCGGCGACCGACGGCGGCCACGACCTCGATGCCCGGACGCTGCGAGCCAAGGGCGCGGTGCTGGTTGGGCGTTTCATGGGCTGCGATGGAGGCCGCGTGCGGTTCGCCGACGACCTCGCGGAGTGCAGTCGCGTGGGCCGACGAGCGATACCTCGAGTTCCGTGAGGACGTCGTGGCGCTCTGCAGGGACCGCGGCATCGACGTGCCCGACGCTCCCCGACCCGGAGCCGTTCGACGCGCGATGCCCCCGAGACGCTCGATGTGCGCGGGCTCGGCGGCGGTCGATCTTCACCGGCGGCTTCCGACCCGACTACGACGATGGATGCGACGTGCAGGACGTCGTCGACCGCGTGGGGGTTCCCGGTACAACGCGACGGCGTCGAGCGGGGTGGCGCGCGGATTGTTCTTCGCGGGGGTGCACTTCCTGCGGTCGCGCAAGTCCTCGCTGCTCTACGGCGTCGGCGACGACGCCTCGGTCGTTGCCGACAAGGTCTCGGCGCACGTGGGCTGACCGGCCGAACCAGGCCGCGACGGACTACCCAACTCGGGCCATGGGGAAATGACTCAGAAGGGCTCTGCGCCGAGCGCTGCTGTAGCGCCGATGACCTCGGTGTGAACGGCGACACGGGAGCCGCGCCACTCGTCCCCCCGGGCGAACTCCCCTCGGTCACGCGGCCTCCGCCGCCGTTCCCCGGCTCGCGTCGGCGACCGCCGCGGCACCTTCGGGCGCCCGCGCCGACGCGAGCCGGCTTCCCCCCCGTCCACCCAGGTCCCGTCCGCTCCCCTCGCGGACGGGACCTCGCTCCATGCCCGGATGGCCGGTGCGGCCGGTTCCGTGTTACAAAGCCCGACCGCCGACGAGGCGATTGTCTTCCTGACGCGACCTGACGATGAACGATCCCTCCCTCATCCCGATCGACGGTGCCGGCGACATCCGCCGGACGATCCCGCCGCGCGTCGAGCGTGAGGCGATGGGCAAGGAGCTGCGCCGGCGCGTGCCGCGCTCGGTTCACGGGCGTTGGCGTGCGGCGCCGGACCGGCCGGATCCGGTGGACGTGATCCGGGCCCGCAACCGCGGACGTCAGCAACGACTCGTGCCGATCCGCATCGGGCGCATGATCGCATCGCCGTTCGCGTTCTACCGGGGCTCGGCGGACCTCATGGCGATCGATCTCCGGCTATCGCCGACGACCGGACTCGTCGTGCAACTCTGCGGCGACGCCCATCTGTCCAACTTCGGCCTCTACGCCTCCCCCGAGCGCCGACTCGTGATGGACATCAACGACTTCGACGAGACCGCACGCGGACGCTGGGAGTGGGACCTGAAGCGACTGGTCGCCAGCGTCGAGCTCTGCGGACGGGACAACGGGACTCGACGAGGACCTGCGGACGGAGGCGGTCGCGAGCGCGACCCGCGCCTACCGCACGCTGCTCGCCAGGACCGGACCGCTCCCCCGGCTCGACGTGCACTACCTGGCGTTCGGCGAGGGCGACGGTACGCCCGATCACTGGAGCCCCGCGACCCTGAAGCTCATGGAACGCGAGCGCAAGCGCGCGCACCGCAGGACCCATGAGCAGCTCGGCCTGCGCCTGACCGAGGAAGGCGGGGGACGCTTCCATCACGATCCACCGGTCCTGACCGCCGCGAACAGCCGCGTCCGCGCCGCGGTCCTGAACGCGCTCGAGACGTACCTCACGACGGTCTCCCCCGACATCCAGGAGCTGCTGAAGGACTACGGCGTGCTCGACGTCGCCCACAAGGTGGTGGGCGTCGGGAGCGTCGGCACCCGCGACTACATCGTGCTGCTGCAGGGGAACCACGAGGGCGACCACCTCTTCCTGCAGGTCAAGGAGGCGCTGCCCTCGGTCGTCCGCGACCCGGCGCTCTCGTCGCACGACCATCACGGTCGGCACGTCGTCGACGGCCAGCGGCGCATCCAGTCGGTGAGCGATCCGTTCCTGGGGTGGACGAACGTGGGCGTGAGGCCCTACTACGTCCGTCAGCTCCGCGACATGAAGGGCGGCGTGCACCCCGAGCAGCTGCAGGGCCGCACGCTCGTCGACTACGCGGAGCTGTGCGGCTCGATCCTCGCCAAGGCGCACGCGCGCACCGGCTACCCGACCGTGATCGCGAGCTACTGCGGCACGAACGACGGGATCGATCGGGCCATGGTCACGTTCGCGAGGGCGTATGCCGACCAGGTCGAACGCGACCACGCGGCGCTCGTCGCCGCCGTCGATGACGGGGTCCTGGCCGCGGAGACCGGCGTCTGAGCCGTTGCGGAGCGGCCGGCCCTAGAGGCCGGGATCCGCGCTCGGGGTCGGCGGAGGCGGCGGTGGGGGTGGCGGGGTCTCCGACGGCGTGGGAGGAGGCGTGTCCGTCGGACTCGGGGGCGGGGTCTCCGACGGGCTCGGGGGCGGGGTCTCGGACGGGCTCGGGGGTGGGGTCTCCGCATCGGTCGTCGGCGCGGGTGATGGGACCGGCTCCGGCTGCTCCCCGTCCTCCGCCGTCTCGGCCGACTCACCGTCGGACGACCCGACGCTGGGCGCCGGAGTCGGCGTTCCCTCGGATCCTTCGACGACCGGCGGATCGGAGTCGGCGGCCACCGGCCGCGGGATGGCGACGATCTCCGCCTCGATCACGAGCGGGTCCTGCAGGACCTCGGTCAGGTTGCGGTAGGCGGCGCGCACGCCGAGATCGGAGTCCGACGCCACCAGGCCGATCAGCAGCCCCGGCACCGCGACGAGCATCGCACCCACCCAGACCCGGGGCGTTCGGGGCGCCGGCCTGCGCACGAGGTACGCGCAGGCGAACGCCAACCCCAACCCGGCGGCGATGAAGAGCGCGTTCGCGAGATCCGCGAGTCCCCGTCCCTGCACCCCGCGATACTACCGGCCCTCGGGTCGGTCCTCCAGGCTAGCGTTGCGCGACCGCGCAACCGAGACCACCTCCGAGAGGGCCCGCCCCGCCGGTGACACGCGGCGCGTAACCCAGAGTTAACGGCCAGGTAACAGCGCGGCCCGGAGTCGCCTCTAGGCTCGGTGGGACCGAGTGCCGAGCGACAAGGGGGAAGCGCGCGTGGCAACGCCGAAGGACGTCATCGCGATGGCCAAGGAGCAGGGAGCCGAGATCGTCGACTTCCGGTTCACCGACCTGCCGGGTCAGGTGCAGCACCTCTCGGTGCCTGCGCACGAGCTGACCGAGGCCAAGCTCACCGACGGGCAGCCGTTCGACGGCTCGTCGATCCGTGGGTTCCAGGAGATCCAAGAGTCGGACATGCTGCTGATGCCCGACCCCGACTCCGCCTACATGGACCCGTTCACGAAGCACCCGACGTTGAACATCACGTGCTTCGTGAAGGACCCGGTGACCGGCGAGGACTACTCGCGCGACCCGCGCAACATCGCGAAGAAGGCCGAGCTGTACCTGAAGCAGACCGGCATCGCCGACCGCTCGTACTGGGGCCCCGAGGCCGAGTTCTACATCTTCGACTCGATCCGCTACGACCAGAACGAGTTCGAGGGCTACTACCACGTCGACTCGGTGGCCGGCGCCTGGCAGACCGGCCGCGTC
The DNA here is from genome assembly GCA_963825685.1 of uncultured Actinomycetes bacterium. Lineage (GTDB taxonomy): Bacteria > Actinomycetota > UBA4738 > UBA4738 > HRBIN12 > JAOUEA01. Next base: position 98,169 of record CAWGUD010000020.1, read on the forward strand.
GAGGAAGGCGGCAACCTCGGCTACAAGCCCCGCTACAAGGGCGGGTACTTCGCCCTTCCCCCGATGGACAAGTACCAGGACCTGCGCACCGACATGGTGCTGAACCTCGAGAAGGTCGGCCTCACGATCGAGGTGCACCACCACGAGGTCGGCACCGCCGGGCAGGCCGAGATCGACATGCGCTACGACACGCTGCTCACCACGGCCGACAACGTCATGAAGTACAAGTACGTCGTCAAGAACACGGCCTACCAGGCCGGCAAGACGGTGACGTTCATGCCGAAGCCGCTGTTCATGGACAACGGCTCGGGCATGCACACGCACCAGTCGCTGTGGATGGGCGACGACAACCTGTTCTGGGACGAGGTCGGCTACGGCGGCATCAGCGACGCGGCCCGCTACTACATCGGCGGCCTGATCGCGCACGCGCCGGCGCTGCTCGCGTTCACGAACCCGACGACGAACTCCTACCGCCGGCTCGTGCCGGGCTACGAGGCCCCGATCAAGCTCGTGTACAGCCAGCGCAACCGCAGCGCCTGCGTGCGCATCCCGCTCGGCGGCAAGGGCCCGGGCGCCAAGCGCCTGGAGTTCCGCACGCCGGACCCGTCGTGCAACCCGTACCTCGCGTTCAGCGCGATGCTGATGGCCGGCATCGACGGCATCAAGAACAAGATCGAGCCGCCCGACCCGATCGACAAGGACCTGTACGACCTGCCGCCCGAGGAGCACGCGGCCGTGAAGCAGGTACCGGGGTCGCTGCTCGAGGTGCTGGGCGAGCTGGAAGCCGACCACCAGTGGCTGCTGGAGGGCGGCGTCTTCACCCAGGACGTGATCGACACCTGGATCGAGTACAAGCGGATCGAGGAACACGACGCGGTGGCGCTGCGTCCGCACCCCTACGAGTTCGGCCTCTACTACGACGTCTGAGCCGGTCGATCGCCCGGTCAGCGCCGGGACGGAACGTGACGAACCGAGGGCGGGCCCGTGGAGGCCCGCCCTCGGTTCGTCTCAGAGCCCGACGGTGGCTAGAAGACCCGTGAGGCGACCTCGGCCGGAGCAGCGAACAACGACACGAGCTCGTCGTCGAGCTTCACGAGCGTCACCGAGCAGCCCGCCATGTCGAGCGACGTGCAGTACTCGCCGACGTAGCTGCGTCCGACGTTGATCCCTCGTGACGCGAGCTGGTCGTGGGCACGGCCGTAGAGCAGGTACAGCTCGCTGATCGGCGTGCCACCGAGCCCGTTGATCATCAGCGCGACGTCGTCGCCCTTGTTGAACGGAAGGTCCGACGCGGTCGCCTCGACGAGCTCGTCGACGATCGCGTTGGCGTCGGCGAGCTTCTCGCGGCGGCGGCCCGGCTCGCCGTGGATGCCGACGCCCATCTCCATCTCGTCCTCGCCGAGGTCGAAGAGCGGCGACCCCTTGGCGGGCGGCGTGCACGACGTGAGCGCCATGCCCATCGTGCGGGTGACCGAGTTCACCCGATCACCCAGCGCGACCAGGTCGTCGAGCTCCGCCCCCTGCTCGGACGCCGCGCCCACGGCCTTGATGACGAAGAAGTTCCCGGCGACGCCGCGCCGCCCGACCGTCCAGGTGGAGTCCTTCACGGCGACGTCGTCGTCGACGATCACCGTCCCGATCCGGATGCCCTCGGCGTCGGCCATCTCGGCGCCCATCTCGAACGCCATGCGGTCGCCGGTGTAGTTGTTGATCAGGTGGAGCACGCCCTTCGCGCGAGTTGAGCAGCTTGGTGGTCTCGAGCACGTAGTCCATCGGCGGGGCCGCGAACACGTCGCCCGGGCACGCGGCGTCGAGCATGCCCTTGCCCACGATCATCACGTGGGCGGGCTCGTGCCCCGATCCCGAGCCCTGGACGATCGAGACCTTCGCGTCGCTCGGCGCGTCGGTCCGCATGATCAGGTTGTACTCGGGCACGTACTTCAGCGTGTCCGGGTTGGCGAGCGCGATCCCCTTGAGCATCTCGGGGACGAACTCCTTCGGGTCGTTGACGAACTTCTTCACGACGTTCCCTCCTTCGACTCGTCGGCCGCCCAGGCGTCGGCGACCTGCTCGAACATGAGCGCGACGGCGACCGCCCCCGCGTCCAGCGTTCCGATGCTGCGTTCGCCGGTGTACGCGGCCCGGCCGCGCTTGGCGATCATCTCGGTGGTGGCGTCCGCCCGCTCGCGAGCCGTGGTGGCCGCCTTCCGGATCGCGGCCCCCGCGGTCGTCCCCGTCGGCGAGCGCCTGCTCGAGCTCGTCGACGGCCGGCTCGAGCGCATCGAGCAGGGTCTTGTCACCCAGGTCGGAGTTCCCCCGCTTCTTGATGCCCTCGATCGCCGCGCGGAGCATCGCGATCACGTCGTCGGCCGTGAGCTCGGTCTTGCCGGCGGCCACGGCCCCGGCGCGCAGGAACCCCGTGCCCCACAGCGGCCCGGAGGTGCCCGCCGACGCGGCTGGTGATCACGACCGCGATCTTCTTCAGGAACGTCCCGATGTCGTCGCGATCGAAGGCATCGAAGTCGGCCAGCACCAGCTCGAAGCCGCGCGCCATCGAGTACCCGAAGTCGCCGTCACCCACGACCGCGTCCAGGTCCCCGAAGTACTTCTCGTTGTCGACCGCGGTCTGCGCGATCGTCCGCACGACCAGCTCGACACCCTCAAAGCTCGAGTCCGCCATCCACACCTCCTCGATCGCTCATTCGCCGGACATGCTCCCGGCCGCCAGACACGCCAGCAGGTCCCCGAGGGCGACGTAGCCCTCGGGCTCGGGGATGCCCCCACGGTTGGACAACACCTTCGTGCGCTCCCCGTCCGGCTCACCGAGGGAGGACACGACGAGGACCGCTTCGGAGAAGTCCTCGTGTTCCGTGTAGCTGCTCGCCGTGACGACGCAGGTCAAGCCGGCGCCGGCTGCCGCGAGGAGTCCGTTGCGGGAGTCCTCGATCACGAGCGCCTCGTTCGCGGGCCACGCCGAGCCGCTCCACCGCGAGCTCGTAGATGTCGGGGGCCGGCTTCTTCCGGGCGACCACGTCGCCGGCGAGCACCAACGCGAACCGCGCCGCGTGCTCCGCACCCACGACGTGCTCGAGCACGGCCCGGACCGACGCCTCCGACGAGGTCGACGCAACCCCCAGGTCCCACCCCGCGTCGAGCGCCGCCGCGACGATCCGGGCCACGCCCGGCCGTCCGGGCAGGCGGCCGGCCGCGACCATCTCCGTGTAGATCTCGGTCTTGCGACGGTGCCAGTCGGCCACCGCCGCCTTCTGGCCGTCGGGATCGGTGGGCAGGCCGGCGTCGCGCGACGAAGTCGTCGGTGAGGAGGCTCGATCATGCGTTCCTTGCCGCCGGCGATCGCGAGCTTCTCGCCGTACTCCTCCTCGGACCAACGCACGGGCAGGCCGAACTCCTCGAACATCTGGTTGAACGCCGGCAGATGGCCGTAGCGCTCGGTGTCGGCGAGCACGCCGTCGCAGTCGAAGATCAGGGCGGTCACCAGGCCTTGCCCTCGCTCCCGAACCGACGGATGTGATCCTGGGCCATCTCGACGACGTCGGCCCGCACGTGCGTGAACAGCGAGGGAGGGTCCCACCTGTCGGCGGCCTCGGCCTCGCGCAGGAACTCCAGGTTGGAGCGCATGTACACGCGCTTCAGCGCCGTCGAGATGTTCACCTTGGCGCAGCCGCGCGCGATCAGGTCGGAGAACTGCGCGTCGGTCATGCCGCTGCCGCCGTGGAGCGCGATCGGGATCGGCTCGGCGTCCACGATGTCGGAGACCCGCTGCGCGTCGAGCGTCGGCTCGGCCGCGTACATGCCGTGCGCGTTCCCGATCGCCGGTGCGAAGCAGTCGACACCGGTCGCAGCGGATGAACGTCCAGCGCCACCTCGAGCGACTGGCGGGCCGACTCCTCGTCGGAGCCGACGTCGTCCTCGACACCCTTGATGCCCTCGATCTCGCCTTCCACGTGCGCGCCCTGTCGGTGCGCCTGCGCCACCACCTCTTTCGTCTGGCGCTGGTTCTCCTCGACAGGCAGCGCCGAGGCATCGAACAGCACGGAGTTCCAGCCGGCCTCGAGGCACGACGGTGATGACCTCGCGCTCGGGGCAGTGGTCGAGGTGCAGGGTGACCGGCACCTCGATGCCGCCGTCATCGAGCGCCACATCGCCGAAGAGCACGTCGCGTCCGATCGACTTCACCGTCTTGACCGACGTCTGGACGATCACCGGCGCCCGGAGCTCGACGGCGGCGGCGAGGACGGCCTCGAGCGTGAGGTCGTTGACGATGTTGAACGCCGCCACGCCGTAGCGTTCCTCGAAGGCGCGGTCGAGCATGTCCTTCAGCGAGACGACAGGCACGGAGCTCCCTCCGGGAGGTCGATCGCCCAGGCTAGGAGGGCCGCACGCCGAGGCATCGGGGAGACCACCCGTTGGAGCGATGGGGGGTTTCCCTACCCCGCGAGGCGCTCGCGCGCCCGGGCCACGGCCTGGGTGCGGTTCTGCGCACCGAGCTTGCGCAGGATCGAGCCGACGTGCTTCTCGACGGTCTTCACCGAGATCGTGAGCGCCGCCGCGATCTCGCGGTCCGTCGAGCCCCGCTCAAGGAGCGCGAGCACCTGGCGCTCGCGGTCGGTGAGGCCGTGGGCGTCGTCGACGCCGTTGAGATGGGAATGGAGCCGCTCGACCGCGACCCCGGACACCACCATCTCGCCGCGAGACGCGGCGCGCACCGCCCTGACCAACTCGACCTCTGACGCTTCCTTGCCGATGTAGCCGCGGGCTCCCGCACGGAACGCTCCGGCGACCAGGTCGTCGCTGGCGAACGCGGTCAGCGCCACGATGCTCGCCGTCGCGTCTTCGGCCCTGATGCGCGCGATCGCGTCGATCCCGTCACCGTCGAGCATCTGCAGGTCCATGAGCACCACGTCGGGGCGCAGCTTCCGCCACTCGAGGATCGCCTGCTCCCCCGATCCCGCCTCGCCGACGACGCGCAACGCGGGATCGGACCGCGACAGGAGGCGGGCGATGCCGGCCCTCGTCATCGCGTGGTCGTCGACCACGAGGACCCGCACGGGCTGCGTGGGCCGGTCCGCATCGTCCGCCGTCTCGGACGCCGACGGGATCCAGGCGCGGATCCTGGTGCCCCATCCCGGCGTCGACTCGAGCTCGAGCGTGCCGCCGAGCAACCGAGCCCGCTCGGCCATCCCGCCGAGACCGAGCGCGTGCGCCTCCCCGTCCTCGACGACCTGTGCCCGATCGAATCCGGCGCCGTCGTCCTGCACGAGCAGGCTGACGCCCGTGGGCGAGTACACGAGCCCGACCCTGACCGAGGTCGCCCGCGCGTGGCGGATCGCGTTGGTCAGCGCCTCCTGGGCGATCCGGAACAACGTGTGGGCGACGTCGGGATCGGGCACCACTCGGCGTGCCCGCCGTCACGAGGCGCGAGCCTCGAGCGCGCCCGTGCGGTTCGCCCACGCGATCTCGAGCTCGAGGGCCTCTTCGAGCGAGCGGCCTTCCAAGGGTGACGGCGCGAGCCCGAGCACGCTGCGCCTCGTCTCCTCGAAGACCACCTCGGCGGCGGCGCGCGCCTCGGCCAGCGCGGCCGTCGCCTCGTCGGGACGGCCCTCGAGCGATCGAACCCTGCGGCCTCCGGATCTGCAGCAGGACCGACACGAGGCCCCTGCGCGACCGTGTCGTGCACCTCGCGCGCCATGCGGTTGCGCTCGGCCGCCGCGGCCTCGGCCCGAGCCTCCGATTCCGCCGCCTCGTGCAGGCGGGCGTTCGTGATCGCGATCGCGGCGTGCTTGGCGAACAGCTCGAGCAGCTCGGCATCCTCGTGGGCGAACACGCGGTCGGGATCGCGGGTGAACACCACGCAGGAACCGACGATCGACCCCCGCCCTGAGTCACGTGAAGGCCGGGTTCCGACCGAGGCCGGGTTCCACGAGGCCGGGGCCGGACGACAGATGTTCCGGAAGCCATGTTCCACATCGTGGGATCGCGGTCCCACGATGTGGAACGACGTCTAACGGACCCGACCCGACTCAGGCTGCCCTCTGCCAAGGCCCGCAGCGGCACTCGCCCCGGCGTAGGCTTCGCGGATGCACAGCTGTGGGTCCTGCGGCGGTGAGAATCCCGAGAACGCGAAGTTCTGCCTGCACTGCGGGGCCGCGATCGAGGAGACCGCGGCCCCCGCGCGCATGGAGCGCAAGTACGCGACCGCGCTCTTCGCCGACCTGGTCGGCTCGACCACGCTCGCCGAGCAGCAGGACCCCGAGATCGTGCAGTCGGTGGTGGGTCGCACGTTCGACCGGCTCTCGGCCGAGATCGAGCGCTACGGGGGCCATCTCGAGAAGTTCATGGGCGACGCGGTGCTCGCCGTGTTCGGCATCCCGAGGTCCCACGAGGACGACCCCGAGCGGGCGGTGCGCGCGGCCCTCGAGATGCTCGCGGTGCTGTCCGAGCTGAACCGGGGATTCGTCGACCGAGGGCAAGCCACAGCTCGCGATGCGCATCGGCATCGAGGCGGGCGAGGTGCTCGTCGACCTCGAGCGCGCCACCGGTTCACGCGACCGCATGCTCACCGGCGACGCGGTGAACGTCGCCGCTCGCCTGCAGTCCGCCGCCGAGCCCGGGCACATCGTGGTCGGGCCGAGCGTGTACGCCGCCGTGAAGGACGTGATCGAGCTCACCGAACTGACGCCGCTCACCCTGAAGGGCAAGGCCGAGCCGGTTCCCGCATGGAACGCGCTGTCCGTGCCCGCGAAACGCCGTGGGGAGCGCCCCGCCCTGGGCCTGCAGTCGACGCTGATCGGCCGCGACGAGGAGCTCACGGTGCTCAAGCAGACGCTGCACCGGGTCGAGTCCGAGGGACGGCCTGCGCTCGTCACCCTGATCGGTCCGGCCGGCGTCGGGAAGTCACGGCTCGTCCGCGAGCTCGTCGACGCACGTCGAGGGCCTGCCGCAGACGTTCTACTGGCGCGCGGGCCGATGCATGGCGTACGGCAACACCTCGTACTCCGCGCTCGCCGACGCCGTGAAGGCCCACTGCGAGGTGCTCGAGGACGACCCGGCCGACGTCGCGCTCGAGAAGACGACCCGGGCGGTCGTGGAGCTGTTCGGCGACGACGAGCTGGCCCCGCTGCTCGCGGCGCTCGTCACCGCCGCGGACCGCGTCCACTCCCGGGAGAGCCTGTTCGAGGCGTGGCGGCGCTTCCTCGAACGCATGGCCGCGCGCTACCCGCTGGTGCTCGTGCTCGAGGACATCCACTGGGCCGACGACGGGCTGCTGGACTTCATCGAGCACGCGGCCGACTGGACGCAGGGGCCGGTGATGCTGCTCACGCTCGCGCGCCCCGAGCTCCTCGAACGACGCCCGACGTGGGGCGGCGGCAAGCGGAACGCGGCGTCGATCTACCTCGAGCCGCTCACGCCCGACGAGGACGCCGCGATGGTCGACGACCTGCTGCCGGGCGCGATCTCCGACGAGCTGCGCAAGCTGATCGTGGACCGGGCCGAGGGCAACCCGCTGTACACCGAGGAGATCGTGCGGATGCTGATCGACCGCGGGGTGATCCGCGCCACGGAGGCGAGCCGCTGGGAGGTCGCGGCCACCGTCGCCGACGTCGACGTGCCCCGCTCGATCCAGGGGCTGATCGCCGCGCGCCTCGACGGGCTTGCCCGACGACGAGAAGGCGCTGCTGCAGGACGCGTCCGTGATCGGAAGGACCTTCTGGCTGGGATCGGTCGCCTCGCTCACGGGCCTGGCCCCCGGCGTCGCACCGCGAGGCGCTCGGCCGGCTGCGCGTGAAGGAGCTGATCGTGCCGCACGAGCCGTCGAGCTTCCGCGACGAGCCGGAGTTCTCGTTCCATCACTCGCTGCTTGCGCGACGGCGCCTACGACTCGCTGCCGAAGTCGCTGCGCGCGACCAAGCACGAGGCGGTCGCCGCATGGGCCGCCGAGCGCGCCGGCGACCGGGTCGACGAGATCGCCGAGCTGATCGCGACCCACCGGCTCGAGGCCTCGCGCTACCGCGAGGAGCTCGGCGAGACCGGTCCCGAGCTGCAGGCGGCGGCCCGACAGGCGTTCGAGTGGGCACGCGCGGCGGGCGGCGCGCCTCGGCGCTGTGGCAACCGGCCGAGGCCCAGCGTTGGCTCCGCCAGGCGCTCGAGCTGGCGGACGCCGCCGATGCCTCGACGAGCGAGCGGATCGCGATCCTGCGCGACAGCACGAAGGATGTGTACCTCGATGTGATCACCGCCACAGGCGCGGAGCCGTCGGTCCGCGAGCTGCTCGCGCTGGCCCGGTCGGCGGGCGATCGTCGCAGCGAGGGGTACGCCCTGACGCGCCTCGGCATCATCGCGTTCGAGCAGGGTGACGACGACGCGATCTGGACGGACCTCGACGCCGCCATCGAGGCCCTCGAACCGCTCGGCGACAGCCCCGAGCTCGCCGACGCCCTGCGCATCAGCGGCTGGGTGCGTTGGCGACGCGGGACTCGCGACCGACGCCGAGCTCGTGCTGCGCCGTGCGATCGAGATCGCCACCGAGGATCGACGCCCCCGTCACGCTCGCCGAGGCCACGATGGACCTCGCGATCACCGTGTCGATGCTCGCACGTGGCGACGAGGCGATCGCCACGATCGAGGAGGCCCGCCGCCTGGCGACGGCGTGCGGCGATCTCAACGTGCTGATGCGCCTGAACAACAACTACCCGTCGACCATCGAGACGTGGACGTCGGACTTCACGCGATCGCGCGACTTCCTGCTCGAGGGCCTGGAGCTCGCTCGCAAGGCGGGCGTGCGCACGAACGTCGGCTGGCTGCTCGGCAGCCTCGGCGACAACACCTCGATCATCGGGGACATGCGCGAGGCCGAACGCTACCAACGGGAAGCGATCGAGGAAGCGCGAGCGATGGAGACCGGACCGCTGCTGGGGATGCGATTGAACGGCCTCGCCTGGACGTTGGTGCATCAGGGCAGGCTCGAGCGATGCGAGGAGATCCTCGACGAGGCCATGGAACTCGGGCGAGCCAATCCGGAGCCCCAGAACGACCTCGGCCTGCAGCCTCGATCGAGGGGTGCTCGCGATCCTGGAGGGCCGACTCGACGACGCGGTGACGCGAACTGCGCGTCGGGGGTGGAGCTGATGCGCGGCTACCACGTCGACGCGTTCGTCGAGGGGTTCGCCTACCTCGTGCGCACCCTGATGGAGCTCGGCCGGCGTGACGAGGCCGAGACGTATCGGGACCTGACGCGAGACGGACACTCCCCCTATGCACTCGCGATCGGGACTCGCCGTCGACGGCATCGTCGCGACCGACGCGGCCGAGGCGGTCGCGTTGCTGCGCGAGGCCAGCGATCGACTCGAGGCGCTGGGAGTCGCCACGGACCGGGGTCTCGTGCTGCTGGATCTCGCGCGAGCCCAGGTGCGAGCCGGCGAGGACGCGACGCGCCACGATCGCGCAGGCCCGCGACGTGCTGACGACCAACGGCGCGTTCGGCTGGCTGCCCCGCGTCGACGCGATCGAAGCCGAAGCCCGCGCGAAGTAACGAGTCGTCGCGATCGATGAACGTGACGTCTGTCACCGCGTGCCTTCATCTCTCGTGCCAGCCTGCTCGGGAGTATGCTGGCATACCATGAAGAGGACGACCGTGAAGCTCCCGGAGGATCTCGACGCCAAGCTCCGCCTGGAAGCGTCGCGCCGCGGCTTGACCGTGTCCGAACTCACCCGCGAGGCGATCGAGCGCTACTTGAACGGCGGCCCCCGCAGGAAGCTGTGGCTCGCCGGCGCCGGACGCAGCGAGCACGGCGACCTGTCCACCAGGGTCGACGAGATCTTCGGGGAGATCCTGGAGGAGAAGCGCCGCAAGGGGGAGCTGTAGCCCTCGTCGCCGACACGGGGCCGCTCGTGGCCGCTGTCGACGTGCGCGATCCGCAGCACGACGCGTGTGTCACGCTGCTTCAGGAGCACCGTGGTCCGCTGTTCGTGCCGATGCTCGTCATCTCCGAGGTCTCGTACCTCGTGCAACGACGGATCGGAACGAGCCAGGAGCTCGATGTGCTTCGAGACCTGCTCGATGGAAGCCTGACTCCCTTGCCCGTGGAACCTGCCGAGTGGGCCCGGATCATCGACCTCGTCTGGACGTACCGGGATCTCCCGCTCGGGACCGTCGACGCGTCGGTCGTCGCGCTGGCCGAGCGGCTCAAGGTCGTGCGGATCGCAACGCTCGATCACCGACACTTCTCGGTCGTGCGCCCGGCTCACGTCGAGGCGTTCGAGTTGGTGCCGTAGGAGTTGCGCACACCCGGCCGGGAGCCGAGACTCCGGTGATGCCTTCCGACCTGCAACCCGAGTCTGTCCATGCGCGAGCCGCCCGCTCGCGCCGCCGGGTGATGGCGTGAGGGAGCAGGCACCTGAGGTCCGCTATGCCCGCACCGTCGATGGCGTTCACATCGCCTATCAGGTGGCGGGCAGCGGCCCCATGGATCTCGTGGTCGTGGCATCCGGGCTGGGACTGGGAAGGATCTGGGAACGATCCGGGCGGGCGACGTTCCCCGGTCGATACACCGCGTTCAGCCGCTTGATCCTCTTGGACCGGCGCGGCACGGGCTTGTCCGACCACATCGTCGAGCGAGAGCAACAGCTCACCGTCGAGTCACAGATGGACGACGTGCGGGCCGTCATGGATGCCGCGGGCTCCGAGCGCGCCGTGTTGCTCGGGTTCGAGAGCGGCTTCGCCGTGGCCGCGATGTTCGCGGCGACGTTCCCGGAGCGGACCGCCGGGCTCATCTCGTTCGGCGCGAAGGCTCGCGAACTGTGGGCCCCCGACTACCCCTTCGGCCGGACCCCCGAGGAGTTCGACGCCGAGCTCGAGGAGATCGAACAGGGGTGGGGAACCTTCGCGCTCGCACAGGATTGGATGTCTGTCCTCGACCCCGAGGCGGCCGACGACCCGCGCGAGATCCAGGACTTCGTGGGCTGGATGCAATCGATCGGAGGTCCGGGCGACGCCGTTCGCTGGTCCACGATGGATCGCGACATCGACCTGCGCGATGTCCTGTCGTCGATCCGCGTCCCGACGCTGGTACTGCACCGGCTGGACGACCTGGGAGCTTCGATCGAGCACGGTCGCTACCTGGCGCAGCACATCCCGGGGGCCGAGCTGCGGGAGATGCCCGGGTCCACCCACATGTGGACCCACAGCGACGACCTGCCGGTCGAGATCGAGCGATTCCTGACGACGCTGCACGCCGAGCAGGTCGAGTTCGACCGCTACCTGGCCACCGTGCTCTTCACCGACATCGTGGGCTCGACCGAGATCGTCTCCGCAGGCGGTGACGCCGCATGGCGAGACCTCGTCGAGCGCCATCACCACATCGTGCGAGGCGCGCTCGCCCGCTACCGGGGCACGGAGATGGACACCGCCGGCGACGGCTTCTTCGCGACCTTCGACGGCCCGGCTCGTGCCGTCCACTGTGCCCTCGCGATCGCGGACGCGGTTCGCGACCTCTCCGTCGAGATCCGCGCGGGCGTGCACACGGGTGAGATGCAGATGATCGACGAGAAGGCCGGAGGCATCGCCGTGACGATCGGCTCGAGGATCATGAGCCAGGCCGGACCTTCGGAGGTGCTCGTCTCCCAGACCGTGAAGGACCTCGTCGCCGGCTCAGGCCTCGCCTTCGAGGACGCGGGCGAGCACGAGTTGAAGGGCGTGCCCGACCGCTGGCGCCTCTACCGGGTGGTGACGGGCGGTTGAGGTTCCCCAGGCTCACTGAGCTTGACGGTAGCTCTCGCGGTCGGCGTCAGGTGCGCTTGGAAGGCTTCCCGGGACCGAGATCTCGCGGAAGCGGCTCGGCCTCGCGTCTGAGTCGACGCGACGTCTCGTCGGCAGCTGCCTGACGCTCGGCCGCACGGCGCCGCCTCGCCTTCAGCCATTCCCGAAACCGCGACACAGACCATCCCATAGGCCGAGTGTCGCACGCCCGACCCGACCAAGACAGGACATCCCGCTCTGTTGCACCTCGCCTGAGTCATGCGCCATGATGCCGCTGCCGGCCGTGAACGGCACCGCGAGAGCTCCGAGCCTGGCGGCGACGGCTGCCTCGTCGGCGATAAGGACTCGACGAAGCCACGGGAGAGACTTCGCCAGGAATGGCGGCATCGCGAGGTCGGGTTCGGAACCGGCGAACATTCTGGGATGGTCACAGATTCAGCGCCAACCGGCGAGCGTCAGGCAGTCGCGGCTAGAGTCGCCGCCGATCAATCGCAGTTGCTCGACCGAAGGGAACGACGTCGACGACCGGCCGTCGCAGTCTTCCTGACCCCGGTTGGTGTCAGATGCCGACAGGATGCATCGGGCTCGACCGATGACGTCGAGCCTTGAGGCTGGCTTCATCGCGATACTTCGGTGACAACAAGCCTGAGCTGGCGAGTGCACCCGCTGAACTCGCGCGCGGCAACCGGGCATCGCTCCTCGAAGAGACGGACCAGCTACGACCTCGGATGATCGGAAGCGCGGGCGACGCAGCGCCTCTTCCTTCTTTGCAACTTGGGCAACACGTCCGGAGAGCGTTGCCCATCATGAAGGCGCGTCGCGTGTCGGGCATGCCGGTCTTGGTCCAGTCGTCGGGGAAGCCGTTGAGACGCTCGAGCTCGATCGGGGTCAGCCGGCGGTAGCGACCGTCGCTCGCCTGGATCACGTGCTTCATGCGTGAGGCGCTCGACCCGCCTTCACCCGTCAGGATCGTCCTGGCAGGCCTGTCCGTCGGATCCGGGTAGGCGATCGCTCCTTCTTGGTAGCGGTAGCGATGTCCGTTCCTGGCGGTTCTGTCCTCGGACTTCGAACCCTTCAGGTACTCCCAGCGCTTCAGCTGCGCGTCGGGGATGAAGAAGGAGTCGGGCACCTGCTCCTCGGGCTGGAGAACGTCTGCCAGCGCCTTGAACTTGCCGTCGTAGTTCGGCTCCACCTTCCGGGTCCACGCCTGGCCCCGCCACATCACGCCGGCCTCTCGGAACGGGGTCACCTTCGGGCTCGGCCAGTGAGCGGTGATCTCATCGGGCGCGGCGAGCACCACGTCGGGAACATCGAGGTGCTGGTCGAGGTCATCGACCGGCCACACCGGGAGTGCCCGCGCGAGCACACCTCGATCGAAGATCGTCTGGGTGGCGTCGATCTTCGAGCGTCGGGGCACCTGTGTGGCGACGATGAAGACTCGCCGCCTGCGCTGAGGGAAGCCGTACTCGGCCGCGTTCACGACGCGCCACTCGACCATGTACCCCAGCCGGTCGAGGCACGACAGGATGATCGCGAAGTCGCGGCCGCGGTGGCTCGCCGGCGACTTCAGGAGGCGGTCGACGTTCTCGAGGAACACGTGCTTCGGACGACGCCGCTCGAGGATCTCGTAGATCGACCACCACAGCACGCCCTTGATGCCCTGGAGCCCCCTGGCCTGGTTCAGGGTCTTCGCGACCGAGTAGTCCTGGCACGGGAAGCCGCCGACCAGCAGATCGTGGGCGGGTACGTCGTCGATGACCGTCGCGATGTCTTCGTTGACCAGCGTCCCGTCGGGCCAGTGGGAGTTGTAGCAATCGGCCGCGTGCTGGACCTTGGTCGAGGGCTCCCACTGGTTCGCCCAGACCGTCTGCCACCCCGAGCGCTCGAGAGCGAGGCGGAACCCGCCCACGCCCGCGAAGAGCTCCACGACCCTGTTGTTCGCCTTCGCGCTCCCCGGTCGCGCGGTGCCTGTGCCAGCCATCTACACCTCTCCCAGGGGGAGTCCGTCTGGGGACGGATCACGATCGTGTGATCCGTCGGGGGGATCCTAGCAGCGGTCTACGACGCGGCAAGTTCGCTGGTAGCGGCCACGCATCTGGCGCTCAACGGGCACACCGGGCAGCGCGGCTTCCTCGGAAGGCACACCGCCGCCGCGAGGTCGAGGACCGCCCAGTTCCATTCCTTGACGGCTCGGCTCGGCGTGGCCGCCTCGACCGCCGACCAGAGTTCCCGGTCGTTCGAGGCGGGCCCGTCCCCGGCGAGACCGAAGTAGCGGCGGTACACACGGGCGGAGACACCGTCGACGACGTGCTCACGTCGGCCGAAGGCGACCGCGGCAGTGGCCCCGGCGGCGTAGGGACCCACCCCCGGCAGTTCGAGGAGTTCCTCGACCGTGGAAGGCACTCCCCCGCGCTCGACGACTTCCTTCGCCATGTCGCGAAGGGTGGCCGCCCTCCGAACGAGGCCGAGCGGGCGGATCACCGCAGCGATCGAGGACTCTCCGCGCCCTGGCGAGCGAGCCGGCATCCGGCCACCGGGCGAACAATCGCTCGTAGACGGTGGCCACCGTCTTCCCGCGCGATCGCTGCAGGAGGACTTCCGCGACGAGCACCTGGAAGGGGTCGTCGGTCTCCCGCCAGGGGAAGCTGCGACGGTTGGCCCGGCCCCAGGCGAGGAGCCGGCGACGGAACTCGAGGACCGACGCGTCCGCCATCGAGGCAGCATGTCAGAGCCTTGAATCACAATCGTGTAACTCCCCCTCCCGACCCCATCGGGAGGTTCCATGCACGAGCGTGTTCGCAGGTTCCGTGAGGCGCGCGACGCCGTGGAGTTCTCACTCGGCGGCGCCTTCGCCAGCGTCGAGGAAGCGCGCGATGCGCTCGAACGGCTCGCCTTGACCGTCGACGATCGAGCCGAGGTCGACGGGCTGCGCGGAGCGATCGAGCTGGTCGCGTACGCGGTCGAGGGACTGGCCGTCGCGGTCGGTCAGGTCGAGCTCGACGGAACACGCCCGCGATGACGACGCGATGCCTCGCCGCGGGACGTTATGCCTGGTCGACGAGGCGGGTGCTGATCGAGTACGAGGCGCCGCCCGATCGACAGCCGAGCTGTGCTCCGCTGCTGTGGGAGTAAGTGCCCTCGAGCTTCGTGGCTCGCCACTCGCCGCCGACCGTCTCGGCGGCGACGACACGAAGATGGATGTCGTAGCTCGACGTCAGCGACACGCCGCCGCACTCCAGTCCCAGATGCCCCGATCCGGAAGCGTCGTAGACGCCCCCCTCCTGCTTCAAGTCGGTCGCTGGGAACAGGTCGTTGAGGTCGCGGATCCGCGTCCTGCAGGGGCCGTCGGCACACGCGGGCGTGAACCGCCACGCTGCCGTCCCGCCCTTCAAGCCGGTGATCCCGTAGGAGGAATCGAGCTTCAGCCGCACGTCGAAGACCCCACCGAGCCTGGCCGTCCCGAGCGGCGCAGGCGGCGTGCGCACGCGGAGCTTGGCCGACGTCGTTCCGTTCTCGGGCGACTCACCGATCGCCTCGAGCGTGTACAGGTAGCTCATGGCGGGCATCACGTCCTCGTCGATGAACTGCACGTCGAGTCCGTGCAGGGTCGTGACCAGCTCCCCGTTGCGGGAGAGCTCGTACCGCTCGATCGCTCCGTCACCGGAGCCGCGTTGCCAATCCAGCTGCACCTCGTACGGGTCGGCGTCGGCACGCAGACGGCGCGGTGTCGGAGGCGGCAGCGCCTCGGTCGAGTCAACAACGGTCGCGGCACGAGGCGCCGCTGCTGGGTCATCTCCTCCCCCGGTGGCGATCGCGGCGACGGCGATCGCGGCGACGGCGATCGCGACGACGACGAGGGCGGCGACGACGAGGGCGACCCGGCCCACTCGAGCCCTCGGGCTTCCGTCGGCCGGACCTTGATCGGCATCCGGACGCTGCGGCGCCTCCTGCATGACTCCACTCCTCTTTCGGGGACCCGCGACCCTCCGGGCGCGAGCACGAGCGTAGGTGCTGTTCCACTCCGATACAACGACATCTGCACCGCCGAGCTGAAGCCTCGACGCACTGAAAGTTCCATAGGCTCACGCCCGATGCGCATCTTCATCGCGGGAGCGACCGGGGTACTCGGGATCAGGGTGGTGCCGCTGCTCGTCGCCGAGGGGCACGAGGTGTGGGGCATGACACGAACCCCGAGCAAGGCCGACACCCTGCGAGCGCTCGGCGCAGAACCGAGCGTGTGCGACGTCTTCGACCCGCCGGCCTTGCGAGACGCGGTCCTCGACGCGAGACCCGAGATGCTCATGCATCTACTGACCGACCTTCCCGACGACGTGTCGGCGATCGACGGCTTCGTCGACGCGAACGCCCGCATCCGCCGGGAGGGCACACGGAACCTGCTGCGCGCGGCACGCGTCGCCGACGCCACCCGCTTCCTCGCGGAGAGCGTCGCCTGGCAGCTTCCCGGCGACGCCGGCCGGGCGGTCGTGGAACTCGAGCGGGCGGTCCTGCACGTCGGAGGCGTCGTCCTGCGGTACGGGCAGTTCTACGGACCGGGCACGTACCACGAGCAGCAGCCGCCCCCGCCACCGAAGGTCCACATCGACGAGGCCGCGCGCCAGACCGTCGGCGCCCTCGAGGCACGCACAGGCGTGCTCGAGATCGTCGACCCTCAGTAGTCCAGCGTGGATTACTGCGTCGCGGGCGGACCGTTCCGGCCTCCGAAGGGGGTTCACACATCAGTCGGAAGGGTGGAGGATGCCTGTACACGACCCGTCGAGTGCCCGCAGGGAGGTCGAGGATGCTCGATCAGTTCCAGCCACACACGACCATCGCGGTCGCCGATATGGATCGGGCCAAGACCTGGTATCGCGAGAAGCTCGGCCTCGAGCCGACGTCTGAGGACATGGGCGGGGTCTGGTACGACTGTGCGGGCGGCAGGTTCGCCCTGTTCCCGACGCCGTTCGCCGGCACGGCCCAGAACACGGTCATGGAGTGGTCCGTGGACGACGTGGAGAAGGTCGTCGAGGACCTGAAGGGCCGCGGGGTCGCCTTCGACACCTTCGAGATGGAAGGCATCACGTGGGAGGGTGAGATCGCCTCGATGGGTGGCCACAAAGGCGTGTGGTTCAAGGACAGCGAAGGCAACACCCTGGCGATCACGCAGTAGCAGCAAGGCGCGCACCCTCTGGCACCGCTATAGGGTCGTGCCATGACGCAGATGCCTCGGACGAGGTACGCGACGACGGCCGACGGTGTGCACGTCGCGTACCAGGCTTTCGGCGACGGACCGATCGACATCCTGTTCGTCCTCGGCTGGGTCACGCACATCGAGCGGATGTGGGACCAGCCGAGGGTCGCCCGGTTCCTGGGACGTCTCGCGTCGTTCGCACGAGTGATGGTGTTCGACAAGCGGGGAGTCGGCATGTCCGATCGGGTCCCCGAAGACCGGCTCCCGTCGCTGGAGGTCCGGATCGACGACGCCCGGGCCGTGATGGATGCCGTCGGTTCGCAACGCGCAGTCGTGCTCGGTCACTCCGAAGGCGGCCCGATGGCGACCCTGTTCGCCGCCACCCACCCGGCGCGAACGATCGCCTTGGTTCTGTTCGGAACGACCGCGTGCTGGAACAACGCACCCGACTACCCCTTCAGCCTGCCCATCGACGCCTTCAACGCGGACGACGCGGCCTTCCGGGAGCGACGGGACCGCCTCTGGGGCACGGAGGAGCTCGCGAAGGTCTACCTGACGGAATCGTTCGCGCCGGATCTCGCTGACGACGAGCCGACGGTTGCCTGGCTCGCCGACTACATGCGCAACGCCGCAAGTCCGGGCGCCGTGGACGCATTCTCGCGGATGAACTCGTCGATCGACGTCCGATCCGCACTTCCCGCGATCCACGTGCCGACCCTCGTCATGGCACGTGATGACGATCTCGACTACGCCGCAGGGGAAACGAAGTGGCTTGCAGAGCAGATCCGCGGCGCCCGATTCGTGTCGTTCCCTGGGAACGAGCACTACATCTTCATGGGCGATCAGGACCAGCTGCTCGACGAGATCGAGAGGCTTCGTATCGGAGGTCCGCAGCGAGGAGGCCGACCTCGACCGGATGCTCGCCACCGTGCTGTTCACCGACATCGTTGGATCCACGGCCACCGCGGCCGACCTGGGTGACAAGGGTTGGCGGGAACTGGTGGAGCGACACCACGGCGTCGTGCGGGCGCTCCTCGGTCGCTTCCGTGGCACGGAGGTCGACACCGCCGGCGACGGATTCTTCGCCACCTTCGACGGGCCGGCGCGGGCCGTGCGGTGCGCCCAAGCGATCTGCGGGGCCGTACCGGATCTCGGTATCGAGATCCGGGCGGGCATCCACACAGGTGAGGTCGAGACGATCGCCGGGAAGGTCGGCGGCATCGCGGTGAACATAGGAGCGCGTATCGCCTCGCTCGCCGGACCGTCGGAGGTGCTGGTCTCCCACACGGTCCGGGGCCTCGTGGCCGGTTCCGGGCTCACCTTCGAGGACGCCGGCGAGCACGATCTGAAGGGGATCCCCGACCGCTGGCACCTCTATAGGGCGGTGTCTGGCGACTGAGCTCGGGAGGATCAGCGCTGAGTCCCGACGTCAGAACGCGAGTGGCTCCGCGCGGCGGTCAGGCGCCCGTGTACTCCTCGGCGTGGTCCGAGCGGTCCTTGGCCCACGTCTGATCGATGATGTCGATCGTCTCGGCCACCGAACGGCCGTTCTCGTCGGCTGCGGCCTTCACGTCCTCGAAGCGGATGTTGTGCTCACCCATCTGCAGGTGAGCCTGCATGCATCCACAGGTTAGGCACATGGCTCCCTCCTATCGGCGTTCCAACTGCATCTTGCTCGACAGACCGATCGACCAAACATCGGAAACTCATGATGCTCCGCGATCATCACACTCATGCTCCAAACGCATTTCGCCGATGCATCTGAGATATCATGACGGCCATGCATGCAGCCCAGTTCGTCCGCGAGGCCCGGCTTCGTGCCGGTCTTACCCAGCGGGTGCTCGCGTCTCGCGCGGGGGTCTCGCAGCCGCTGGTGGCCCGCATCGAGAGCGGGAGGGTGCAGCCTTCCTTCGAGCGCGTGCTCGACCTGGTGCGCGCCTGCGGCTTCGACCTCGAGGTCCGTGTCGTTCCCCTCGACGAAGATGCGTGGACGCTCGCGGAGCAGGGCGCGCGGCTCGACCCCGACGCCCGCCTCGACCGGTTGCTCGCGGGCGTCGAGCTGGCACAGGAGGCGCAGGGCGATGGCTGAGTTCCGCCCGCAGGGCATCATGGCGGTGCTCGACCGCCATGAGGTGCGCTACGTCCTCGTGGGCGGGCTCGCAGCCGTGCTGCACGGCGCGGCGCACCTGACCACCGACGTCGACGTGGTGCCCGAGGACGGCCGCGAGAACCTCGCCCGTCTCTCGGCGGCGCTGCACGAGCTGCACGCGAGGATCAGGGTGTCGGGCGAGCCCGACGGAGTGCCGTTCGACCACTCCGCCGAGTCGCTCGGCCGCGTCTCGATCTGGAACCTGGTGACCGACCTGGGCGACCTCGACATCACGTTCGTGCCGAGCGGCACCCAGGGCTACCGCGACCTCGAGCGCGACGCCGAGGTGATGACGGTGCGGGGCGTCGCGGTGCCGGTGGCGTCGCTCGCCGACGTGATCCGGTCGAAGGAGGCGGCGGGGCGCGCCCGCGATCGGGCGGTGCTGCCGGCCCTGCGGGAGCTGCTCGCTCGGCAGCAGCAGACGTCCGAGTGACGCGCCAAGGGCGACGAC
Organism: uncultured Actinomycetes bacterium; assembly: GCA_963825685.1. Lineage (GTDB taxonomy): Bacteria > Actinomycetota > UBA4738 > UBA4738 > HRBIN12 > JAOUEA01. The sequence goes on from CAWGUD010000020.1 coordinate 117,733, forward strand.
AGGAGCACTGTGTCGATCTCGCACGAGCGCCTCGCCGACACGGCCGAGCGCGATCGCATGAAGTCCTACTGGAAGGAGCGCACGACCGCACTTGCGGAGGAGCTGCACCGGTGATCGGGCGATGCAGACCTGGGTGGCCACCCGATGCGTCAGGACGATGCGACCCCGAGGCCCGATCGCTGTGCGGCATGAGCGAGGGCGGCGTCCCACGTCGCGACCACGGTCGTTCCGTCGTCGACGCTGAGCGCCGTCGCGAGATGGACCGCGTCGTACCCGCGGAGACCGAACGTCTCAGCGAGCTGCCCCGCGGACAGCGACAGCTCCTCATCGAGGATCACGACGTCCATCGTCTGCAGCCTGTCTTCCAGCTCCGTCACGGCGCGGCGAGCGGCACCGCGACCGATCCTGCTTGATCGGGCTGCCCCGGCGATGGCGGCCCTGGCTTCCGGGTAGGTCGCGACCGAGGTCACGCGCGTGCTGCTTCCCGTCCACAGATCACGCACGGCCTTCGTGCCGTCCTCACGAAGGAAGAGCTTGGCCAGGGCCGACGTATCGAAGTAGACGATCAACGGCGTCGCTGTTCGATCACGATGTCGCTCACGGATCCGCGCACGGGGATCGGCGGGCGCGCGTCGGCGGGCTCGGCCGGTCGCACAGCCGGCCGGACCTTGCCCTCGGCGATCAGCTGGTCGAGCTTCGAGCGGCCGGTGACCGGCACGATCCGCGCGACCGGCCTGCCGCGGTCGGTGACGGTGATCTCGCGGCCGGAGCCGACGGCCTCGAGCCAAGCGCTGAGGTGGTCGCGGAGCTCACGGATGCCGACCTCGTTGCGGTCGGGTGGAAGTGGCGCTTTCGCCATAGCCGAAGTGTACCTCATGCCCACCCAGCCACATCATGAGCCGTTCTTCATCGGCCGATCCGTGACACACATCACTTCGCGCCCGAGTCGCCACACTGAGCGGATGACGCGCTGGGTCTTCCACGTCGACATGGACGAGTTCATCGCCGCGGTCGAGGTGCTGCGCCACCCCGAGCTGCGCGGCAAGCCCGTGATCGTCGGCGGCGACGGCGACCCGACGAAGCGTGGGGTCGTCTCGACCGCGTCGTACGAGGCGCGGGCGTTCGGCGTGCGCTCGGCCATGCCGCTGCGCACGGCGTCGAAGCGATGTCCCGACGGCCGTGTTCCTCGCGGTCGACGCCGAGCACTACCTCGAGGCGAGCGGGCGGGTGATGGACACGCTGCGCTCGTTCCCCGCGGTCGTGCAGGTGCTCGGGTGGGACGAGGCGTTCATGGCGGTCGAGCCCGACGACCCCGAGGCGCTCGCACGGGAGATCCAGACCGCAGGTGCTCGAGCGGACCGAGCCTCTGGTGTTCGATCGGCGTCGGTGACTCGCGGCATCGAGCGAAGCTCGCCAGCGCCTTCGCGAAGCCGCGGGGCGTGTTCCGGCTCACCCGCGAGGAGTGGCCGGCGCTGATGGGTCCGAAGCCGGTCGACGCGCTCTGGGGCATCGGCAGGAAGACCGCCGACAAGCTGAACGAGCTCGGCATCCACACGGTCGACGAGCTCGCGAACGCCGACGACGAGGTGCTCGCGGCTCGGTTCGGGCCGAACACCGGACCGTGGATCCGGAGCCTCGGCACCGGCGACGACGACGGCGAGGTCAGCGCCGAGCCGTACGTGCGTCGGGGGCAGAGCCACGAGCGGACGTTCCAGCGGGACCTGACCGACCCGGACGAGATCCGGCGCGAGACCGAGCGCATCGCGCGGGAGCTCGTCGCCGATCTTCCCGACGACCGGCTCGTGGTGCGAGTGACGGTGAAGCTCCGCACGTCGTCGTTCTTCACGTCGACCCACGGGCGCAAGCTCCCGGAGCCGACCCGGGACCCCGACCTGATCGTCGATCACGCCCTCGAGGCGCTCGGGCGGTTCGAGCTCGACCGCCCCGTTCGCCTGCTCGGCGTGCGCGCCGAGCTCTCCGAGCCCGACGCCGAAGGAGGCCCTGCGACCGACGTCACATGACGTTCACGAGGATCGTGTGCCAGCCGGTCGCGCCGTCGGGGAAGGGCTCCGTTCGCGCCTCGGGCTGGGTGACGCCCTCGGCGTCGGTCGCGCGCACCTGCAGGCGTCTCGGCCCCGGCTGCAGGTCGGTGACCAGCTTCCACTGTCGCCAGGTGTCGATCGTGTCCTCGGCCGCGAGCTCGGCCTCGACCCACGGGCGCTCGTCGATCCGAACCTCCACCCGCGAGATACCCACGTGCTGGGCCCACGCGACGCCGGCGACCACGACTTCCCCGGGGCTCACGGAGGCGCCGTGCCGAGGGGTGTCGATGCGCGACTGCGTCTTGATCGGCGCCTGCTCGGCCCATCCGCGCCGGATCCAGTACGGGTCGAACGCCTCGAACGTCGTGAGCTCGAGATCGACGACCCACTTCGTGGCCGAGACGTAGCCGTAGAGCCCCGGCACGACCATGCGCACCGGGAACCCGTGCTCGATCGGCAACGGCTCGCCGTTCATCGCGACGGCGAGCATCGCGTCGCGCCCGTCGGTGACGGCCGCGACGGGCGTGCCGGCGGTGAACCCGTCGTCCGACGTCGACACGAGCTGGGTGGCGGCGGGGTCGACGCCGGCCTCGGCGAGCAGATCCGCGAGGGGGGCCCCGATCCAGCGGGCATTCCCGATCAGGTCGCCACCGATCTCGTTCGAGACGCACGCGAGGGTGACGTCGCGCTCGATCAACGGGCGCGCCGTCAGCTGCTCGAAGTTCAGCGTGAGCTCTCGCTCGACCATGCCGTGCACGCGCAGGCGCCACTCCTCGGCGGTCACCGTGGGCACGATCAGGGCGGTGTCGATGCGGTAGAAGTCGGCGTTCGGTGTGATGAACGGGGTCAGCCCCTCGACGCCGAGGTTCGCCCCGCGCGGCACGGGCGGAGCCGTCGCGACCCCGGTGGGCACGGCGACCCGGGCGCGGGACGCCACCGCCTCGGAGCGCCGCGAGAGGAACTGCCCGGTGACCCCCGCCACGGCCGCGGCGCCGAACGCGACGGCCGCCCCGACCAGGAAGCGGCGCCTCGAGACGGGATCCGGGCTCAGGTCCGTCGCCCCCTCGGCCGGCTCCGACCGCGCCGAGGAGCCGCCGCCGGAGCAGCATCAGGGTGACCGCGCCGACCACCGCACCCGCCACCGCGGGCAACGCATCGATCGGCTCCGCGTTCGGACGCGTGAGGGCCGCCACCGCTCCGATCGCGGCGAGGAGCACGAGGCTCGCGTAGCCCACCTGTGGTCGTCGCAGCGACGCGATGCCGACGGCGACCGCGAGCGCGCTCACGGACCACGGTCACCACGAGGACGAGCACGAGCTTGTCGGCGGTGCCGAACGTCTCGATCGCGACGTCCTTCAGCCACCGCGGCACGAAGTCGATCGAGGCCGAGCCGACGGCGACGATCGGCGACGCCTCGGCGCGCCCGACGAGCCCGGCCACGAGGTGCGCCGCCCCGAGCGCGGCCGCGGCGGAGGCCAGGCCCAACCACGCGCCCACACGCTTCCTCATGGAGAGAGGTTCGCACCTCTGGGCCGACCAGCGGTGCGATCGGCGAGAACCGTAAGGGTTCGGTGAGGAACGGCCCCTATCGGCGAGCCTGACGATCGACCGACGGAGTCGCCTCAGTCGAGTCGCGCGTAGTACGTCTGTCGGATGCCGTGGACGTTGCGGAACTCGCCACCGATGTGGATCGACGACCCGTCGAGCGCGATCCCCCACACACCGTTGTAGTTGCCCGTCACCGACGGGTTCCACCCCAGCAGCCCGCCGCCCAGCGAGTACGCGGCGAGCCGGTTCCGCGTCTGGCACTCGTTGTTCGGATCCAGCGTGCCGGGGTTGCCCGGACTGGAATCCGCATCCGTCACCCGCCGCGTCGGCGATCTCGACGAAGTGGCCGCCGACGAGCAGGTCCCCTCCGCTCACGACGACCGCCTGCGCCGAGCCCGACGTGTCGCGCTTCCAGGCCTGTGCGCCGCTGGGCGCGTACCGGGCGACGTAGTCGGAGCCACCCGCCCCGAGATAGAGGTTCGTGCCGTCGGTGGCGACCGAGATGCCGGTCGCCGCCACGCCGGCACCGGCCGGCGTGAAGCCCGGGTCGTGCGCGCCGGTCGTGGGGTTGAATCGCACGAGCGACTTCACCCCGCGGGTCGACCCACCCTGGGTGAGGGAGTCGCACTGGCAGGCCGAGTAGAGCCAGCCGCCGACCAACACGAACTCGCGATGCTGCGGCGGCGTGTTGTGGCCGCGCAGCGACGGGTTCGTCGCCACGGTCGAGGTCGCGAAGCTGCCCTTGTTGGCGCCGGTGCCGGCGTCGACGGCCTGCAGCTTGTTCCGGCCGACGTACACGGTGGAACCGGAGACCGCGACCGCGGTCGCGTTGGGGATGCCGTTCGGACGGAACGACGAGATCAATGCCCCGGTCGTGCCGTTGAACGCCAGCAGGTTCTTGTAGGTCGCGCCCCCCGGAGGAGAGGGTGAACTTGCCGGCGGCGTACACCGTGTTGCCGCTGACCGCGAGCTTCCAGACCTGGGAACCAGAGCCCCCGAGCTTGAGCGGCGTGATGCCGACCGGGGCGCCGGTCGAGCGGCCGAGGACGGCGAGGTTGGTCACGCTCTGGACCATCGCGCCGTCGCCGGTCTGGACCTGCGTGAACACGCCGCCCATCCACACCCGGTCGCCGACGACGACCACGGAACGGACCCGTCCGTTCACCTGATGGGTGTCGGCCGGCACCTCCGAGGGCACGGCGGCACGTGCGACCCCCGACAGCCCGGCGACGATGACGAGACAGAGCGCGACGACGACCGACCGTCGCATCGTGGTGAGTGGGGGATGTTCAGCCACGTATACGTCATAACCCTTCGACCCCGGTTCAGGCAAGAGGCTGAGCCCGGATTCCTGCAGTTCGGGGGTTCGCCTAGGCCGATCGCCGCTCGAAGACGTCCTTGTGGCCGACGAGTCTTCCGCTCGGGTGATGCTAGCCTGGGTCAACCGCGGGACAGAGTGAGCCCCCCAGCCCTCCTCGCCGCGTCGGCAACGAAAGGGATCGACACTCATGCGTAGAAGGTTCTCGTCCGTCCTCGTCCTGACGATCGTCGCGCTCGTCCTCGGCACCTTGCCCGCAACGGCACTGACCACCACACCCGACGCGACCCCGTGGATGGCCAACGGCTACATCAAGGCGAGCGCACAGTACGGCAACGTGTTGTTCGTCGGCGGCAGCTTCCAGAAGATCGGCGCAGTCGGTCTCGCCGGGTCCGAACCTCGGGCCCGTTCGTCGACGGCTACACGGGCCTCGCCGCGATCGACATGACGACGGGCCAGGCGATCGCGAACTTCAAGCCGCAGCTCACGGCCAACGCGAACCAGGAGCTCAAGCGTGCTCGCGCTCGCCGTCGTGGGGAACCGCCTCTACGTCGGCGGACAGTTCTCGACCGTCGACGGAGAGGCCCACTACAACCTCGCCGCGATCGACATCAACCCGACGACGATCCGCGGCACGGTCGTGAGCGGCTTCGACACCGGTCGTGGGCATCCCGGGCAACGCGAACGAGCACAGCTTCGACGTGAAGACGATCCTGCCGGGCTCCGACGGCCTGTACATCGGCGGCGGGTTCAGCAAGGTCGACGGCAAGGGCAAGCCGAAGACGGCCAAGCTCGACTGGAACGGCAACGTCGTCAACGCGTACAAGACCGCCGGCGTGAACGGCTCGGTGAACGACATGGTCTGGTCGGCCGATCAGCAGTCGATCTTCCTCGCCGGCCACTTCACGCAGATCGGGGCCGGGCAACTCCCGCGTCGCGATGGGACGCATCGACCCGACCACCGGGCGCGACCCTCCCGTGGACGGTGCCGCTGTCGCAGATCCCCGGGGCCACGAGCTCGGGACAGATCTGCTACGAGCTGATCGCCACCGCGACGCGCCTGTACGCGGCGTGCGGCAAGACCCCGAACTTCACCGGGGCGTTCCGGGTCGACAACGGCGACGAGGGCACGCGCACCTGGCAGTACAGCACCGGCGGCAACGTCCAGACGCTCGCCCTGATCCCCGGCACCAACGATCTCGTGATCGGCGGACACTTCGGCATCAACAGCAGCAGCCGCTACAACGGCCGCATGCGGTGCGGGCCGAGCACGGGCCCGGCCACGTGGATCCGCGCGATCGCGATCATCCGCAACGTGGCGAGCACGACGAGCTTCGTGTCGCCGCGCACGGACGGAGGCGACCTCGGCCACGGACCCGTGGGTCGACTGCAGCTGGCTGCCGAACATCGACGGTCAGGACCAGCCCTGGCCGACCCTGACGCGAACATGCCCGGCGTGAACCGCTACGGCGGCATGTGGGAGCTGCAGGTCACGAACGATCCACCTGTGGGCGCTCGGCGAGTTCCGCTACGTCAACACGCAGGTCCGTCGCGCGATCGCCCGCTTCCCTTGGACCGGCGACCCCACGCCCCCGCCGGACCCGGTGCAGCCCGTGCTCACCGAGCTCGTCGTCGGCCTCGCCGCTGATCGTGCAGCCCGACCGGTCCACGAGCTTCACGATCAGCTGCCCCGACCAGCCCGATCCGTGCAACGGCACGGCCAAGCTCGTCGCGGGCGGCAGCACGCAGCTCTCACCGCAGACGTTCTCGCTCACCCCTCTCGGCGAGCAGACGTTCGCCATCACGATCAACGACGCGGCCTGGGACAAGATGGTCGCGAAGGCCAACGGCACGATCGGCGGCTCGGTGCAGCTGACCGCCGAGGGCTCCCCCGGCACGACGCCGCTGTCGACGTCGATCTCGATCCAGCTCAAGCTCTCGACCGCCTGAGCGCCTCGGCCGGTGACCCGGGCCCGACAGGGGCTCGGGTCTCCAGCTCCTGGCCGGCATGTTCGACACGCCCCCGCCCGGCTGTGATGCTGGGCGCATGCGTCCCGCAGCCGCGGGCCCGACCGCAGGAGGCGACGAGATGTTCGACGGTGGTGCCGGCTCGCTGATCTGTGGCTTCGTCGCGCTCGGTCTGCTGATGGCGATCGTCGCCGTCATCACCGGACGACGGCTCCCCGACGAGACCTCGACACGACCTCGCGCGATCTACCTCTCGGTCGCGATGCTGCCGGTGCTCGTGATCGGGGTGCTCGCGGCGACGGCGTTCCTCGAGGCGGCCGTGCAGCTGATCCTCGGACCCGAGTCCGGCAAGGAGCAGCTGCTCGGCGGGCTCGGCGGCCTCGCCGGCGGCGGCATGCCGGGGACCGACATGGGCGGGATCGGCGACCTCCTCACCGGCATGGGCGACTTCGGGCTCAGCGCGACCGACGCGGCGATCCGCACGCTCGTGGCCTCGGGCATCACCGCCGTCGTCGCGTTCGCCCTGTACCGGCTGCATCAGGATTGGCGCCGGCCGGTGATCGACGACGCGGGCTTCGCGACGTCGCCGGCCGCCCGCGTGCTCCAGGCGTTCGCCTACACGGTCGTCCTGATCTTCGTCGTGCTGTTCGCCGTGAGCGCGGTGAAGGCCGGCTACGGCGTCTTCCGGGTCGTGGCACCCGACACGAGCGCGATCCTCTCGTTCAGCGAGAGCGCCGAGCGCGAGCGCGGCATCGCCGACATCGTCTCGGGACTCGCGCTCGCGGGAGCCTCGTGGTGGCTCTTCCAGATGCACTGGAAGCTGGCCGCGACCTGGCGCGGCGAGATCGCGGCGACCCCGGCCGTCCCGGAGCCGCCGACCGCGTAGCTCGTCCGATCAGGCGCTGCGGCTTCGCAGCGAGTCCCGGATCTCGGTGAGCAGCTCGACCTCGGTCGGGCCGCCGGGCTCTTCGTGCGTCGGCATCAACCGGTTCGCGGCCTTCACGATCAGGAACAGGACCCACGCGATGATCAGGAAGTTCACGACGGCCGTGAGGAAGGACCCGACCAGGATCCTGGTCGCGTCGCGACCGTCACCGATCGTCCACACGATGGCGTCGAAGCTCGGCTTGCCGAAGACCGCCGCGATGAGCGGCATCAGGATCCCGTCGATCAAGGCGGTGACCATGGCGGTGAACGCGAGCGCGATCACCAGCCCCACGGCGACCTCGAGCAGGTTCCCCCTGAGCGCGAACTCCTTGAACTCCTTCAGCATCGTGATCCTCCCGTGGTCGGAGTCGTGGATCCGGATCAGCCCTCGACGCGGCGCTGCGAGCGTCCGGCGATCCGTGCGGCGGTCGTGCGGGGCAGGAAGCGCGAGCCGAACGCGAACGCCCGGCTCGGCCCCCCGGTGACGAGGTAGGGCCTCCCCGCCTTCATCGCCTCGTACCCGGCTTCCGCGACCTCGCGGGCGCTCGGGAGCTTCCGGTCGCGGATCAGGGCCGACTCGCCCATGTCGGCACGCGCCTGGAAGCCGGTCGCGGTCGGGCCGGGACACAGGCACGTGACCGTGACGCCGGTGCCCTGCAGCTCCTCGGCCATCGCGAGCGAGAGCGAGAGCACGTAGGCCTTCGTGGCGCCGTACGCGGCGGTCATCGGCGCCGGTGCGAACGAACCGACGGAGCCGAGGTTCAGGATCCTTCCACGACCCCGGTCGACCATGCCGGGGACGATCAGACGGCTCAGCTCGGTGAGCGCGACGACGTTGACCCGCAGCAGCTCGGACTGCGTCGCCGGGTCGTCGCGCCAGAACTCCCCGTACGTCGAGAAGCCCGCGTTGTTCACCAACGCGTCGACCGCGACCCCTCGCTGGTCGAGCGAGGCGACCAGCTCGGCGCTCGCGCCCGGCGCCGACAGGTCCTTGGGGATCACCGTGACCTCGACGCGGTCACGCTCCTCGACCTCCTGGGCGACGGTCTCCATCGCGGCGCCACTGCGCGCCACCATGACGACGTTCCAGCCGTCGGCGCCGAACAGGCGGGTGAACTCGACGCCGAAGCCACTGGAGGCGCCGGTGACCAGGGCCGTGCGTCGTGACGCGGGGGTGTCGCTCATGAGATCTCCTCGGAGAAGACGCGCTCCATCGCGCGGCGCGCGCGGCGGGTCACGCGCAGGTAGTCGTCGATGAAGCTCTGGCGAGGGTACTCCTCGTAGCCGAGGCGACGCGCGAGCGCCGTCTGCTCGGCGGGGTTCGGAGGCACCGCCTCGGCATGCAGACGCCGATCCATCTCGAGCGCGTTCTTCACGTCGGTGCAGAAGACGAACGCCTCCCCCAGATCGCGGGCCACCGACCCGCTCATCAGCTTCGCCGCGGCGAGCCGATCGATCGCCTCCAGCGTGCGCCGCGAACGGATCTCGGGGTGCGCGCCACCGTGTCGCATCAGCGAGAGCTCCACCGCGAACTGCACGTCGGCGAGCGAGCCGATCCCGAGCTTGAAGTGGAACTTCGCCGCCTCGGGCGGCTTCACGCGCTCACGCTCGATCCGTTCGCGCATGCGGCGGATGTCGGCGACACGGTCGATCGTGATGCCGTCGGGTGGGAACGCGGCATCGGCGGCGTTCAGCTCGAAGCGTCGTCCGAGGTCGGGATCACCGGCGATCGCTCGAGCCCTGAGCAGCGTCTGGAACTCCCATGTCTCGGCGTAGCGCTGCCAGTACTCGAGGTAGCCGGCGATCGATCGCGCGAGCGGACCGTTGCGCCCCTCCGGACGGAGGTCGGCGTCGGGCTCCCATCCTGCCTCACGAACGAGACGCAGGACGCGCTCGGCGAGCTGACCGGCGGACCGCTGGGCATCGGAGCCCTCGCCGTCGTACACGAACACCAGGTCGAGGTCGCTGGCGACGTTCAGCTCGCGGGCGCCGAGCTTGCCCATGCCGATCACCGCGAACGGCAGATCGGCCGGGGGCTCGGCCGCGTCGAGCGCCTCGCGGATCACGCGCACGGCGACCGCGCTCAGCGCCTCGCCGGTCTCGCGCGGCGAGAGCTCGCGCCCCGCCGTGCGCGCGACGGCGTCGACGAGGTCGCCGGCCGCATCGGTCTCGCCCCCCAACAGGGTGTCGGAGAGGCCACGGATCCGAGACGGGTCGGCCACGAGCAGATCCGTCGCGAACGAGCTGGCACCGGCGACGTGGGCGAGGCGGCGGGCGGCGACGGGGTCGGTCGCGAGGAGGTCGGCCACGGCACGCCCGTCGCCCACGGCCTCGGCGATGCGTTCCAGTCGCACGAGCGCCGCATCGGGTGTCGGCGAGAGCGCGAGGGCTGGCGCCATCACCGGGAACAGGTGGGCGAGCACCTTCCCGATGCGCCTCGTCGGATCGACGAGGCGCCCCAGCACGTCGTAGGAGCGGGCGGGCTCGGCGAAGCCGAGCCCGCCCAACAGCTCCTCGGTGGCCGGTCGGTCGGTGCCGTGGCCCGCAGGCAGCTGGGCAGGACCGGCGAAGGATTCCAGGAGGGGCCTGTAGAAGAGGCGCTCGTGGATCGAGCGGACGAGGCCGGTCGTCCGTTCGTACTCGGCGGCGAGGACGTCGGCGTCGGCGAGGTCGAGCGAGCGAGCGAGGGTGGTGCGCGCGCGCCGGTCCGGCGGCAGGTCGTGGGTCTGCAGGTCCCGCACGATCTGCAGGCGGTGCTCCACCCGCCGCAGGAACCGGTACGCGTCGGCCAGGGCCTCGGCGTCCGCATCGGCCACGTAGCCCTCGGTCGCGAGGGCGCCGAGGGCGGCGAGCGTGTTCGGGGTGCGCAGCCGGGCGTCGCGGCGCCCGTGCACGATCTGCAGCAGCTGGACCGCGAACTCGACGTCGCGGATGCCGCCCCGCCCCCGCTTGACCTCGACGAACTCCTTGCCTCGTTGGCGGATGTACTCCTCGAGGCGCACCTTCGTGCGCCGCACGTCCTCGATCGCGGCCGGTGCGAGCTCGGGCGGGTACACGAACGGCGTGATGCCGTCGACGAACGCCGGACCGAGCTCCTGATCGCCCGCGACCGGCCGCGCCTTGATCATCGCCTGCCGTTCCCAGGTGGCGGACTCCCGCTCGTAGTAGGCGAGGGTCGCTTCGAGGGAGCGGCTGAGGGCGCCGGCTCGACCTCCCGGTCGCAGGGCGACGTCGACGCGCAGGGCGAGGCCCTCGGCGGTCGGCTCGGCGAGCATCGCGGTCACGAGGGCCACCGCCCTCTCGGCCGTGGCCTGCGCTCCGGGACCGGGGTCGCGATGCAGGAACAACAGGTCGACGTCGCTCGCGTAGTTCAGCTCGGACCCGCCGAGCTTGCCGAGCGCGATCACCGCGAGGTCGCGGGTGTCGGGCACCGAGCTCGATCGCCTGCGCGATGCAGGCGTCGGCGATCGCGCTGATCTCGATCACCACCTCGTCGAGCGTCGCGCCGCCGAGGTCGCGCGCCGCCACGCGCATCATCGCGCGGCGTCGGAAACGCCGCAGGCCGCCGACGGGGCCGAGTCGGTCGACGTCCCCACCGAGCTCGGTCCGCAGGGCGTCGTCATCGCGAGCCGAGACGTCGGCCAGCTCCTGGACCTCACCCGGGTTCGCCACGAGGAAGTCGGCGGCGGCGCTCGAGAAGCCGAGCAAGCGGGCGGCGTTCTCGGTGACCTCCGGACGTGCGAGGGCCTCGCGCGCGACCGCGATCGTCACCGACCCTGGAGAAGGCGACCCGGGCGAGCTCGGGGTTCGGGCGCCGCTGCGAACGTGCGGCCGAGCATCTCGGGCGTCAGCACCTCGGCATCATCGCACCGCCTCACGGACCTCAGGGGTCGTAGCGGGAACCAGGGCGGTGCGATCTCGTGAGTCACGAAGCGCCGCGTCTGATCGCCTCGACGACCTCAGGATCCTCCAGCGAGGAGAGGTCGCCAGCATCCTCGCCCGTGAGCGCAGCCCGCACCGCGCGCCGAACGATCTTGGCGCTCCGCGTCTTCGGGAGGGCCTCCGCGAAAACCACCGTGCCCGGCGTGAAGGCGCTACCGAGATGCTCGCGCACCGTCGACCGCAGCTCCCGCGCGAGGGCGCTCCCGGCTTCCTCACCCGGTCGAAGGACGACCACGCACGAGATCGATTCCCCCTTGATCTCGTCGGGCACCCCGACGGCGGCACACTCCGCCACCGCGGGATGGGTCGCGAGCACGGATTCGATCTCGGCCGGGCCGATGCGCTTGCCCGCGACGTTCAGCGTGTCGTCGCTCCGCCCGTACAGGAACCAATACCCGTCGTCGTCACGGCTCGCCCAGTCGCCGTGCGTCCACACACCCGGGAACCGCCGCCAGTAGGCGTCGAGGTAGCGCTCGGGGTCGTCCCAGATGCCGCGCGTCATCGACGGCCACGGCTGACGGCAGATCAGCTCGCCTACCGCGCCGGCCGGCACCGGCTCGCCGTCTGCGTCGACGATGTCGACGTCCATGCCCAGGGCGGGACCGCCCAGGGACGCGATCTTCGTCGGCACGACGGGGTGCGGCGAAAGGAAGCATGCCCCGACCTCGGTTCCCCCCGACAGGTTCACGATGGGACGGCGCTCCTGGCCGATCTCGCGATGCAGCCACCGGTAGGAATCGGGGTCCCACGGCTCCCCCGTGGACGCCAGCACGCGCAACGACGAACGGTCATGGTCGCCGAGGCGTACGTCCGCTGACGTTCGCATCGCGCGCACGAGCGTCGGCGACACACCGAGCACGTTCACGCGATGGCGCTCGACCTGTCTCATCAGCCGATCCGATCTCGGATGCAGCGGCGAGCCCTCCGTGAGCACGACCGTCGCCCCGAGCGCGAGGCTTCCGACGATCTCCCACGGCCCCATGATCCAGCCGAGGTCTGTCGCCCAGTGCAGCCGTTCTCCGCGGTGCAGGTCCACCTGATACGCGACCTCCTCGGCGATCTTCACGAGGAACCCTCCGTGCACGTGCACCGCGCCCTTCGGCCGGCCCGTCGTGCCGCTCGTGTAGCCGATGAACAGCGGGTGCTCGCTGTCGAGCTGCATCGCATCGATCGGCGTGTCGCCCGCCGATCCGGACGGCCACGCCACGTCGCGCCCACCGGTCATCTGGGTCGGCTCGTCGGGGAGCCGCATCCACACCACCTGGTGCCGTACGCCCCCCGCGAGCGACGCGGCCTGGTCGGCTACGCGCTTCATCGGCACGGCCATCCCCTTGCGCAGCGAGGCGTTCGCGGTAACGACGACGTCGCACCCGGCATCGGCGATGCGCGCTGCCACCGCGTCGGGCCCGAAGCCGCTGAAGATCGGCACCCAGACCGCGCCGATCTTCGAGCATGCCATCAGTGCGGCCACGGTCTCGATCGCCATCGGCAGGAAAAGCGCGACCCGGTCGCCCGGCTCGATGCCGAGCTCCAGCAATGCTCTCGCGAGGCGGTCGGTCACCAGCCTGAGCTCGGCGAACGTCGCCTGGCGCACGTCTCCCTCCTCGCCCTCCCACAGGACGGCGACCGCGTCAGGATCGCGTTCGGCCCACCGGTCGACGCATTGGCGAGCCAGGTTCGTCCGGCCGCCCACGAACCACGTCGCCCATGCCGGGCCTCGGGACAGATCCACGACGCGCTCGTACGGCGACGAGAACTCGATATCGAGGTCGCGGACCACGGCATCCCAGAACCACGCGACGTCGGCGACCGAGCGGGCGGTCAGTTCCTGCAGGCTGTCGATCCCATGCGCGCGCATCAGCCGCGTGACGTTGGCGAGCTCGACGTCCTCGGGGCCGGGCGTCCACGCGAAGCCCGTGGACGTGGTCACGCGTCCGAGAGCCTGCCCGTGAGCTCGCGACCGATCAGCATGCGCCTGATCTCGGCCGTGCCAGCGCCGATCGTGTAGAGCTTCGCGTCGCGCAGCAGGCGGCCGGCGGGGACCTCGTTGAGGTAGCCAGCGCCGCCGAGGCTCTGGATCGCCTCGAGCGCCACCTGCACCGCCCGCTCGGATGCGAGCAACAGGGAGGCGGCCGCCGGAGCTCCGTGACGCCCGCCGGGGTCGCGATCGAAGCGGCCGGCGACGTCGTAGGCGAACGCGCGAGCGGACTCGAGTCCCACGTACATGTCGGCGAGCTTGCCCTGCATCAGTTCGAACGAGCCGATCGGACGACCGAACTGCCGACGTTCCCGCACGTACGGCAACACGAGGTCCATCGCCGCCTGCATGATGCCGATCGGACCTCCCGAGAGAACGAGCCGCTCCGAGTCGAGACCCGACATCAGCACGCGCACGCCCCCGTGAGCCTCGCCGAGCACGTGGTCGTCGGGGATGCGGCACCCGTCGAAGACGATCTCCGACGTCGGCGAGCCACGCATCCCGAGCTTGTCCATCTTCGGTGACACGCTGAACCCGGCCATGTCGCGCTCGATCACGAACGCCGTGACCGACGACGACGCCTCGGCGTCGGACGCGGTGCGCATGTACACCACGAACACGTCGGCCTCCGGGCCGTTCGTGATCCACATCTTCGAGCCGTTCGCGACCCATCCGCCGTCGGCGCGCTCGGCACGGCAGGCCATCGACCCGATCACGTCCGAGCCGGCGTCTGCCTCGCTCATCGCCAGCGCGCCGACATGCTCGCCCGAGAGCAGCGCCGGCAGCCAACGCGCGCGCTGCCGCGCGGTGCCGTTGACCCAGAGGTTGTGCACGCACAGGTTCGAGTGGGCGGCGTACGACATGCCCACCGATCCCGAGGCTCGAGAGATCTCCTCCACCACGACGAGGTGTTCGAGGAAGCCGAGCCCGGCCCCGCCGTCGGCCTCAGCCACCGTCGGCCCCAGCACACCCAGGGCACCGAGGAGGGGCCAGAGCCGTCGTGGGAAGGCGTCGTCGCGGTCGATCGAGTCGGCGAGCGGCGCGACCTCTCGATCGGCGAACGTGCGCACGGTCTCGCGGAGTTCCTCGATCGAGATGAGGTCGCCCATCGGTGTACACGCTACGCCGACTCGCGTCGAGGGGAAGTAGGGTGGCATCGATGGCGCGTGGGGTCTCGACGCTGGGAACGGGTCGTCCGTGGCCAGGCTGACCACGCACATCGACCCGGCGTCGTCGGAATTCGCCGGGAACGAGGCGGCGATGCGCGGGCTCGTCGCCGACCTCCAGGCGCGACTCGCGAGCGTTCAGGCGGGTGGGGGTGAGCAGGCCACCGAGCGCCACCGAGGCCGGGGGAAGCTTCCCGCCCGGGAACGCATCGAGCGGCTCGTCGATGCAGGATCGGCCTTCCTCGAGCTCTCGGCGCTCGCGGCCTGTGACCTGTACGACGGCGACGCCCCCGCCGCCGGCATCATCACGGGCATCGGTCCCGTGCATGGGACTCCCTGTGTGGTCGTGGCCAACGACGCGACGGTGAAGGGTGGCACCTACTTCCCGGTCACGGTGAAGAAGCACCTGCGCGCCCAAGAAGTCGCGCTCGAGAACCGTTTGCCGTGCATCTACCTCGTCGACTCGGGTGGCGCATTCCTGCCTCTGCAGGCCGAGGTCTTCCCCGACCGCGACCACTTCGGACGCATCTTCTACAACCAGGCTCGCATGTCCGCGGTCGGGATCGCGCAGATCGCGGCCGTGATGGGCTCGTGCACGGCCGGCGGCGCCTACGTGCCCGCGATGTCGGACGAGACCGTGATCGTGCGCGGCACCGGGACGATCTTCCTCGGAGGTCCGCCGCTCGTGAAAGCCGCGACCGGCGAGGACGTCGACCCGGAGGATCTCGGAGGTGCCGACGTGCACGCTCGGCGGAGCGGCCTCGCCGACCACGAGGCGACAGACGACGAGCATGCCCTGCGCATCGTGCGAGAGATCGTCGCGAACCTGAACCTTCCGTCCCGACGCTCCTGGGAGATCGCCGATCCCGAGGACCCTGCCGTCGACGCCGCGACGCTCTACGGCGTGATCCCGCAGGATCTCGCGCAGACGTACGACGTGCGCGAGGTGATCGCGCGCGTGGTCGACCGGTCCGCGTTCCATGAGTTCAAGCGGCGGTACGGCGACACCCTCGTGTGTGGGTTCGCGCGCATCCATGGACACCCGGTCGCGATCCTCGCGAACAACGGCATCCTGTTCTCCGAGTCGGCGCTCAAGGGCGCGCACTTCGTCGAGCTCGCCTGCGAACGTGGCACCCCCCTCGTCTTCCTGCAGAACATCACAGGCTTCATGGTCGGCAAGGAGTACGAGGCAGGCGGCATCGCGAAGGATGGCGCGAAGCTCGTGACCGCCGTCGCCTGCGCGAACGTGCCGAAGTTCACGGTCGTGATCGGCGGCTCGTTCGGCGCCGGGAACTACGCGATGTGCGGGCGGGCGTACGGTCCGCGGCAGCTATGGATGTGGCCGAACGCGCGCATCTCGGTGATGGGCGGCGTGCAGGCGGCGAAGGTGCTGACCACGGTGGGCGGTGACCCCGAACGTGAGCAGGAGACGATCGAGCGCTATGAGGCCGAAGGCAGTCCGTATTACTCGACGGCGCGCCTGTGGGACGACGGCGTGATCGACCCGCTCGATACGAGGAAGGTGCTCGCCCTCGGGCTCGACGCCGCTTCGCGCGCGCCGATCGAGCCGACGACGTTCGGGGTCTTCCGGATGTGAGCGACGTGCAGGTGACCCGTGAGGGACCCGTCGTGACCCTGACCCTCGACCGGCCGGATCGGCGCAACGCGCTCGATCCGAGCCTGCTCGCTGCGCTCGCCGAGGCGGTCGACGAGACCTCCGGCGACGACGACGTTCGGGTCGTGGTGCTGACGGGCGCGGGCAGCGCGTTCTCGGCCGGCGCCGACCTCGATTGGATGCGTGCGAGCCGCAACCTCCCATGGGACCGGAACCGAGGAGACGCGGCATCGATGGCGGCGGCGTTCGACACGCTCGATCGTTGCCCCAAGGCGGTGGTGGCACGGGTGAACGGCGCGGCGATCGGCGGCGGTGCGGGGCTCGTCGCATGCGCCGACGTGGCGGTCGCCGTCGAAGGAGCCCGTTTCGCGTTCGCCGAGGTGCGGCTCGGGCTCCTGCCCGCCTCGATCGCGCCCTTCGTGGTTCGCGCGATCGGTCCCGGCCGCGCCCGGGAACTCTTCACCACCGGCCGCGCGTTCGGGGCCGACGAGGCCGCGACGTTCGGACTCGTTCAGCACGTCGTGCCGGCCGACCTGCTCGACGCGACCGTCGAGGAGGTGGCGCGGGCGTACCTGGCCTGCGGACCCGAGGCTGTGGCCGCGAACAAGCGGCTCGTGCGCGACATGACCTCGGCCCTCGCGTTGCCCGACCTCCCTGACCGCATCGCCGCGGCCCGAGCGAGCGATGAAGGGCAAGAAGGCGCCACCGCGTTCCTCGAGAAGCGTCCGCCGAGATGGTCGACATCCGACGCCTCCTGATCGCGAATCGCGGCGAGATCGCGGTGCGCATCGTGCAGGCGTGTCGCGAGATCGGCGTCTCCCCCGTGGTCGCCATCACCGCCCCGGAGCGTGACGCCCTGCCCGCCGCGCTCGCCGACGCCGCCGTGGAGGTGCCGTCTTACCTCGACGCCGAGGCGCTCGTCCGGGCGGCGACGAACGCAGGGGTCGACGCGGTGCATCCCGGGTACGGGTTCCTCGCGGAGGATCCGGGCTTCGCCGATCTCGTTCTCGAGGCGGGACTCCATTGGGTGGGACCGCCCCCCGACGCGATGCGCCGACTCGGCGACAAGACCGCCGCGCGGGCGGTCGCGCGGGAAGTGGACGTGCCGGTCGTGCCCGGGGTCGACGCGGACGGCATGTCCGATGAGGAGATCGAGCGGGAGGCCGCGATGCTCGGGCCGCCTCTCATGGTCAAGGCGGCGGGCGGCGGCGGCGGTCGCGGCATGAGGCACGTGGACGACCTCGCCACCTTGCGTACGGCCCTTGCCGAGGCCCGGCGGGAGTCGGCAGCCGGGTTCGGCGAGGGGCGGGTGTTCCTGGAACGGCGCCTCGAAAGGGTCCACCACGTCGAGGTGCAGGTGCTGCTCGACGACCACGGGAACGCGGTGCATCTGGGCGAGCGCGACTGCTCGCTGCAGCGACGCCATCAGAAGATCATTGAAGCGTCTCCCGCCCCGGGCGTCGACGAGGAGCTGCGAGCCGCGCTCGGGGCGGCCGCGATCGCGATCGCCCGAGCGGGCGGATACCGGGGGGCCGGCACGGTCGAGTTCCTCATGGGCCCCGACGGCGGATGGTGGTTCCTCGAGATGAACGTTCGCCTCCAGGTCGAGCACGGGGTCACCGAGGCGGTCACCGGCATCGATCTGGTGCGCGCGCAGCTCGAGATCGCGGCAGGATCCCGTGTGCCGATCGATCAGGCCGACGCTTCGCTTCGGGGCCACGCGATCGAGGCGCGTGTCTACGCCGAGGACCCGGCGAACGCGTTCCTTCCGGCCACCGGTCGCGTCGTGCTGCTCGAGCTCCCGAGGTGGCCGGGGGTGCGCATCGACACCGCGCTCCGCGGCGGCGAGCTGATAGGCCTCGGTTTCGATGCCCTTCTCGCGAAGGTGATCGCCCACGGCGAAGACCGTCAGGCCGCGATCGCCCGGCTGCGGGCGGCACTCGCGGAGGTCCGGATCGTGGGGGTCACGACCAATCTAGGGTTCCTGCTCGACGCGCTCCAACGGCGCGAGGTCGGGGAGGGCACAGCCGACACGGACTGGGTCGAACGGGTGTGGCAACCCGAGGTGCCCGCCCTGCCACCCGGGGTGCGCGCAGACCCTTCGGGCCCGGACCCCTGGGTCGCGTTCGGCGGCGCCGGCACGGTGCGCGGCGTGACCGTCGCCGGCTCCCACGCGCAGTTCCGCGGCTGGTCGTATCGGCTCGGCGACGACGACCTCGAGACCCACGCGCCCGCCCTGCCCGGCGGCTCGCTCACCGCGCCGATGCCTGCCAGCGTGCTGCGCGTCGATGTCGAGCCGGGCGACGCGGTGGCGGCCGGCCAGATCCTCGCGATGCTCGAGGCGATGAAGATCCAGGTGCAGGTGGCGGCGCCCGGCGCCGGCACCGTGCGAGCCGTGCGCGTACGGGCCGGCGACATCGTCGCCCGCGGCGACACGCTGATCGAGCTCGAGGAAGGATGACGTCGGGGTGAGCGCGAACGGGCAGCGACCGACGACGGTTCGGATCGTCGAGGTCGGTCCGCGCGACGGACTCCAGAATGAGGCAGCGCTCGTGCCCACCGACACGAAGGTCGCGTTCATCGAAGCGCTCGCCGACGCGGGCCTTCCGGTCGTCGAGGTCACGTCGTTCGTGAGCCCACGAGCGGTGCCGCAGCTCGCCGATGCCGACGATGTGTTACCGCGCGTGCGGAGACGCGATGGCGTGCGCTACCCGGTGCTGGTGCCGAACATGCGGGGCATGGAACGCGCCGAACGCGCCGGCGCGGACGCGGTCGCCGTGTTCACCGCCGCCTCGCAGGCATTCGTCGAGAGGAACATCGGCATGACGATCGCGGAGTCGCTCGAGGCGTTCGAGCCCGTGCTCGCCCGAGCAGGCGACCTCGGATGGTGGCGTCGGGGATACGTCTCGACGGCGTTCGGATGTCCGTACTCGGGGACCGTCGATCCTGCAGCGGTCGTGGACGTCTGCCTCGCCCTGCTCGACCTCGGGTGCGACGAGATCTCGGTCGGCGACACGATCGGCATCGCTGAGCCGGCCGACGTGCACGTGGTCTGCGACATGCTGCTCCAACGCATGCCGACCGAGCGGCTCGCGCTGCACCTGCACGACACGAGAGGCCGGGCACTCGAAAACGTGGAGGTCGGCCTCGAGCACGGTGTGTTCGTCTTCGACTCGTCCGCGGGCGGAACGGGAGGGTGCCCGTTCGCGCCCGGCGCCCCCGGCAACCTGGCGACCGAATCGCTGTGCGCACTCCTCGATCGGCTCGGCATCCAACACGGCGTCGATGCCGACCGTGTGGCGGCGGCCGCGGGCGCGCTCCGAGCGCAGATGGCCTGAGCGAGCCCGACCGCTCAGTCGTCGAGGACGGCGTCCGCCTCGATCTCGACCTTCCACGCCGGGTCGAGGAACCCGGTCACGACCACCATCGTGCTCGCCGGACGCACGTGCGCCGAAGACCTCGCCGTGCGCTCGCCCGACCTCGCGCCAGTCGGCGGCGTCGACGAGGAACGTGCGGGTGCGCACGACGTGCTCGGGCCCCGCGCCGGCCTCACGCAGCGCCTCGACGATGATCTCGAGGCACCGCCGGGCCTGCTCGTAGGCATCGTCGGCGACGGCCTCACCGTCGCGCGGGATCGGCGCCGTGCCCGAGACGTGCACGTGCCGTCCGGCCACGATCGCCCGTGAGAAGCCGATCTGGGGCTCGTACGGCGACCCCGACGAGATGCGCTGACGCTCCACTGCCATCCTCGACCCCCGAGTTAACGGCTCCGTAACCGTGGCCGTGCCCACGCAACCTACCCTGTCCCCATGGCGCTCACCGCGGAAGCCGACTACGTCCTGCGCACGATCGAGGAACGGGGCATCAGGTTCGTGCGCCTGTGGTTCACCGACGTGCTCGGGTTCCTGAAGTCGTTCACGATCACGTCGCAGGAGCTCGAGGGCGCGTTCGCCGAGGGCATGGGCTTCGACGGCTCCTCGATCGAGGGGTTCAGTCGCATCCAGGAATCCGACATGATCGCGATCCCCGACCCGGCGACGTTCCAGATCATCCCCTGGACGACGGAGGCCCCCGTCGCCCGCATGTTCTGCGACGTCTGGACCCCCGACGGCGTGCCGTTCGACGGCGATCCGCGCGGGGTGCTGAAGCGACAGCTGCAGCGCGCGGCCGACCTGGGCTTCACGTTCTACGTCGGACCCGAGCTCGAGTACTTCTACTTCCGTTCGGTCGACGATCCGTCCTTCCTCGATCAGGGCGGCTACTTCGACGAGACGCCCCTCGACGTCGCCACCGACTACCGCAAGCGCACCGTGCAGTACCTCGAGGCGATGGGCATCCCGGTCGAGTACGTGCACCACGAGGTGGCGCCGAGCCAGCACGAGATCGACCTGCGATACGCGGACGCGCTCTCGATGGCCGACAACGTGATGGCCTACCGCCTCACCGTGAAGGAGGTGGCCCAGGAGTTCGGCATCTACGCGACGTTCATGCCGAAGCCGGTCGCGGGCGTGAACGGCTCGGGCATGCACACCCATCAGTCGTTGTTCGAGGGCGACCGCAACGCGTTCTTCGACGCGACCGACGAGTACCACCTCTCGAAGACGGCCAAGCACTACATCGCCGGGCTGCTGCACCACGGTCCGGAGATCACCCTGCTCACGAACCAGTGGGTGAACTCGTACAAGCGCCTCGTGCCCGGATACGAGGCGCCCGTCTACGTCTGCTGGGCACGGCGCAACCGCAGCGCCCTCGTCCGCGTTCCCCAGTACAAGCCCGGCAAGGAAGAGGCGACGCGCATCGAGTACCGCTCCCCCGACCCGGCCTGCAACCCCTACCTGGCGTTCGCGGCGATGCTCGCGGCGGGCCTCGAGGGCATCGAGCACGAGTACGAGCTGCCGCCCGAGGCGAGCAACAACATCTACGAGATGAGCGACGACGAGCGCGAGACGGCCGGCATCCGGTCGCTGCCCGAGGACCTCGTCGAGGCGATCCACCTCGCCGAGCACAGCGACGTGCTGCGCGAGGCCCTCGGCGAGCACGTGCACGAGTTCCTGATCAGGAACAAGCGTGCGGAGTGGGACGCCTTCAAGTCCTACGTGAGCCCCTTCGAGCTCGAGCGCTACCTTCCCATCCTCTGAGCCGATCCCACGGCGACTTGACGTAGGGCCGTTGGGCGAGAGACCATCCGCCGAACGGCCGACAGGGGTGGGCCTGTCTGCCGACGACGAGAGGAGCTCCCCCCGATGCGTTCTCGCAAGACCCTGTCCCGCGTCGCGTTGCTCGGTGTCGTGGCGCTGGTCGCCGTGATGCTGATGGCGGTGCCGGGCAACGCGACCTTCGCGAAGAAGTACGACCTGTCGGTGACACCGTCGAGCATCCCGGCCGGGGGCTCGGCCGTCTTCGCGGCGAAGTACACGAACAAGAGCCTGTACAAGATCGGCTCCACCGTGCTCACGGTGCCGTCGGGCTTCCAGGTGACCGGTGCGACGACCTCGAGGGGATCGATCCCCACGGGTGGCGTGACGGGCACCTCGGTGTCGGTCAAGGACCTGAACCTGTCGCTCGGGTCCTCGTTCACGATCTCGGTCTCCGCGACGGCGCCGTGCGGCGTCGGCTCAGGCTCGTGGTCGGCGGTGACGAAGACCGGCAACTTCAGCGGCTCGCTCTTCTCCTACAACAACGCCGCGAGCGCGCGGGCGGCGACCGTCACGGGCTCGTGTTCCCTCGAGTTCGTCGACCAGCCGACCGACTCCGCGATCGGGGACCCGATCAACGCGCCCGATGGAGTCTCTGTCCGCGCGCTGAACGGCGCCGCTGAGCCCGTCGCCGGCGTGAACGTCTCGATGGCCAAGGCCACCGGACCGGGGAACCTGACCGGGAACGACGACGTCGCCACCAGCGGCGATCCGGCACAAGCTGCGTTCACGGCACTCGAGCTCGACGAAGCCGGTACCTACTCGCTCTCGGCGAGCGCGGCCGGGTACGGCTCGGCCACCTCGAACGAGTTCCAGGTCGCGGGCGAGATCCTCGGCTGTGACGCGGAAGGTGGGGACAGCTACCCGACGGAATCGGGCGGGGCAGCGTCGGCGGTCGACCTGCAACGCGAGACGGGTGCCTGCGATACGGACATCCCCGTCACGATCGTGGTGCGCAACAACGAGGTCGAGATCACGAAGCCGACCGTCGAGGGTTCGGCCTTCACGATGACGATCGAGTGGACCGAGGAAGAGTTCCAGTACCCGCTCCCGCCCACCCAGATCGCCTACGACGGCGAGGAGACCACCCACGCCATGCAGCAGTGCCTGCCTGACGGGAACGACGACGGCTATCCCGACCTGCCGCCCCGGGTCGACGGTCCTGAGGGCAACGAGTTCTGGTGCGTCACCTCCCTCTCCGTCAACGAGCTCCCCTCGGGCCTGATCGAGGTCTCAGAGAGCTACTTCGGAGCCGGCGACCCCCGCGTGACGAGGGGCTGAGGCGATCGGACAACGGCAGGCGGCAAGGTCCTCACACGAGGACCTTGCCGCACATGCCGGTGCAGTTCCCTCCGGCCAGATCGCCGTGGATCGAGCAGTAGAACCGATACGTGCCGCGCTGCCGGAACGCGCGTGAGACCGACTCGCCCTGGCTGATGCGCTTCGAGTAGCGCCATTCACCGCCGTACGCCCGCACCGTGTGGGTGCCGCTCGCCGCGCGCCACCGCACCCGGTCGCCCCGATCGATGTCCACCGACGATGGGCGCCACCTCGTTCCGCTGCCGCGGATCGTCACCGCCGAGACCGGCCCCGCCGCGGCGACCGCGATCACCACCGTCGATGCCACGACCACCGCGATCCGTCGCATGCGCCCTCCCCCCGTCCGCGATCCCACGGCAGGGGTACGAGAGGAACCGATCGAGGGTTCAGGTTCAGCCGACGGTGACCACACCGCACATGCCCGTGCACTCCCCGCCCGCGACGGAACCGTGCAGCGTGCAGACGTACTCGTACCGACCGTTCCTGGTGAAGGTGTAGCGGATCGAGTCGCCTTCAGGCACCTGCCGATGGAAGTGCCACCGACCCTTGTAGGAACTCACGTTGTGGTCCTGGACGATCGACCGCCACTTCACGGTGTCACCGCGCGTGATCTCGACCCGCCGGGGACGCCAGTCCCGCGCATACCCCTTCACGATGGTGACCGCCGACGCCTGGGAGAGACCGCCGAGGAGCATCCACAGGCCGCCGCGGCGACGACGGCGATCGCGAAGGTGGCACTTCCTCACAACGGGACCTCCTGGACGACGGACTCCAGCCTGGAACGGAGGCGTCGACGGCCTGCCGGGACGGCCGAAGTGTAGCCACCGAACCTGCCGCTCGGGCGATTTGCTCTGCCGCGCATCGCTCGGCTACCGTGGCGATATGGCCCCTGACCACGACGACATCACTCCCGCGCTCTCCGAGGCGAAGCGCCGACGCGCGACCCTGCACGACGCCCTCGTGCACCTCGAGATCGCGATCTCATCGCCGGCCGCCGGCCGCATCCCCGAGTGGACCGCACTCGTCACGAAGGAGATGATCGGTGTCCGCGACGCGTTCGATCAGCACGTGCTGGTCACCGAGAAGCCGGGGGGCCTCTACGAGGAGATCATCACGCGGGCGCCGCGGCTCGACGGCACCGTCCGCCGGCTGAAGGGCGAACATCCCGAGATCGGCGAGAAGGTCGGCGAGATGGTCCAGCGGCTCGAGCTGGCCACGATCGGCGGGCCGGAGTGGCCGCTCGACGACGCTCGCGACGACCTGCAGCGGTTCATCGGCACGGTGATCCGCCATCGGCAGAAGGGCGCCGACCTCGTGTGGGAGGCGTACAACGTCGACATCGGCGGCACCGAGTAGCGCCGGCCTCGTCGACAGCCGTGCTCCGAGCGTTCCTCGCGTAGGCTCTGACCCATGCCGCGCATCGCCCTCGGACAGGTGAACCTCACGGTCGGCGACCTCGACGGCAACGTGGCCCGCATGGCCGACGCGGCCGCCCGCGCGACCCAGGACGACGCCGACGTGATCGTGTTCCCCGAGCTCGCGGTCACCGGGTACCCGCCCGAGGACCTGGTGCACCGCGGTGAGTTCGTGCGGGAGAGCCTCGAGGCCCTCGATGCGCTCGCTCGCAAGACGGCGACCTCGTGCCCGGTCGTCACGGGCTTCATCGACCGGAGCGACGCGGGGGCGCACAACGCGGCGGCGCTGCTGCGCAACGGCACCGTCGAGTCTCGCTACCACAAGATGCAGCTGCCGAACTTCGGGGTCTTCGACGAGCAGCGCTACTTCGTGCCGGGCACCGAGGGGACGCGCGTCGAGGTGGCCGGGATGACGGTCGGTCTGTCGGTGTGCGAGGACGCCTGGCACGACGCCCAGCCGTTCGCGAGCTACGCGGGCCTGCCGCTGATCGTGAACATCAACGGCTCGCCCTACCACCGAGGCAAGACCGCCGAGCGCGCCGAGATCCTGGCCGCGAGGGCGCGTCGCACCGGCGCCTGGATCGCGTACGTGAACGCGGTCGGCGGCCAGGACGAGCTCGTGTTCGACGGCGGCTCGATGATGATCGCGCCCGACGGCACCGTGCGCCACCGGGCCACGATGTTCAGCGAGGACCTGCTGATCGTCGACCTGCACGGCGATGCCTCGTTCGCCGACCCGCGCCCGGAGTGGCCGACCGACGACGCCGAGGAGGTCTGGCGGGCGCTCGTGCTCGGCCTCGGGGACTACGTCCGGAAGAACGGCTTCCGCGAGGCGGTGCTCGGGTTGTCCGGCGGCATCGATTCCGCGATCACCGCCGCGCTCGCGGTCGACGCGCTGGGGGCCGAGGCGGTGCGCGGCATCGCGATGCCGTCGCCCTTCAGCTCGCCCGAGAGCGTCGAGGACGCCGTCGACTGCGCCGGACGACTCGGCATGCGCATCGACACGGTCGAGATCACGAGCGTGCTCGATGCCTATCGCTACGCGCTCGCCGAACTGTTCGCCGGCACGGCCGAGGACGTCACCGAGGAGAACCTGCAGGCGCGGATCCGCGGCAACCTGCTGATGGCCCTGTCGAACAAGTTCGGCCCGATCGTGCTCGCGACCGGCAACAAGAGCGAGTACGCGGTGGGCTACTCGACCCTGTACGGCGACATGGCGGGCGGCTTCGCGCCGATCAAGGACGTGCCGAAGACCCTCGTGTACGAGCTCGCGAACTGGCGGAACGCGGCCGCCTCGGCCCGCGGCGAGGAACCACCGATCCCCGAGCGGACGATCACGAAGCCCCCGAGCGCCGAGCTGCGACCCGGACAGAAGGACACCGACTCGCTCCCGCCCTACGACGAGCTCGACCCGGTGATCGAGGCCTACGTGGAGGACGACCTCGGGGTCGACGACATGGTGAGCGCCGGGTTCGATCGGGCGTTGGCCGAGCGCGTCGTGAGGATGATCGACCGCAACGAGTACAAGCGGCGCCAGGCTGCGCCGGGCGTGAAGATCACCCCGAAGGCGTTCGGACGCGACCGGCGCATGCCGATCACGAACCGCTACGCGGGCTGAATCGCTCCGCGCGGGCCGGCGCTCCCTACAATCCGAGTCACGGGCCCGTAGCTCAGTCCGGTCAGAGCAGGGGGCTTTTAACCCTCGTGCCGCAGGTTCGAATCCTGCCGGGCCCACCGATGTCGGCGGCCGCCGCTACCGTCGGCGACGATGCGATCGGTCGACCTCACCGGGCCACGCGGTCTGCGCGCGACCGTCGACGTGCCGACGTCCAGACGCGAGCGGGTCCGCGGGCTCCGTGGACACCGTGCGGTGCGGGCGATGCTGTTCGAGCGCTGTCGATCGGTGCACACGATCGGCATGCGCGTCCCGATCACCGTCGCCGCGCTCGACCGGGAGTGGCGAGTCCGGCGCGTCTCGGTGGTCCGCCCGCGACGACTGGTGCTGCCTCGCGCCGGCGTTCGACACATCCTCGAGCTCGACGCGGACGCCGACGTGCGACCGGGTGATCGACTGGCGATCGTGACGCCCGCGACGGGGCGCGCGCGGAGCTCGTTCAGATCAGCGCGCCGACGATGAGCCTCACGAGCGCCGCCGTGGCCGTCGCGCCGACCGCGACGATCGCCGCGACCAGGTACGGGCCCCATGCCGGCACCGCGACGGGTTGCTTCCGGGCAGGATCGGGAGGCATCAGGCCGAGCCACTCCAGCACGAGTCTCATCACAGCCGGTGTTCGGCGTTCGGGTCCCTGCGGTTGAGCACCGAAGCTCTGCACGTCGAGCTCGAGCCCTCCCTGGCTATACTCTGTCGGCTGCCCTCGGGGCCGCTACCCTGCTGGAGGAGCACCTGCGCCCCCATCGTCTAGCGGCCTA
Organism: uncultured Actinomycetes bacterium; assembly: GCA_963825685.1. Classification (GTDB taxonomy): domain Bacteria; phylum Actinomycetota; class UBA4738; order UBA4738; family HRBIN12; genus JAOUEA01. Next base: position 144,597 of record CAWGUD010000020.1, read on the forward strand.
GGACGCCGCCCTTTCAAGGCGGAAGCACGGGTTCGAATCCCGTTGGGGGCACGGTTCCGGGCGCGGATCCTCGGGTCGTCGCGCGGGACCGTGACAACAGGAACACCACGTGCGCCCGTAGAGGAGTCAGGCCGTCCTCACCGCCCTGTCAAGGCGGAAATCGCGGGATCGAAGCCCGTCGGGCGCGCCATCAGACACCGGGCCGGCCCTCACGGGGCCGGCCCGAGGTTCGTGGCCGCGTCGTGCGTGCGCCGGGACCCCCTTGCCTGAATGCCCCTGCACTGCAACGATCCGCCGATCGAGTGCAGGGTGGACAGGAGGACACGAGCGATGACGGACACAGACACGATGGGAACGACGAACGTGGGCGTGCCGACAGGCACTCGCCTGGCGGTGCTCGGCCTGCTGATGGTGTCGGCGGCCGGTGCGATCTGGCTGGTGGCCGGGCTGATCTGGGGGCTCGACCTCGGCGGCAGCGCCGGGTTCATCATCCCGACGATCGTCCTGCCGGCGGTGGCCGCGCTCCTCGTGTGGCGGTTCGGCACCTGGGCCAGGGTCGTCGGGATCGTCGTGGCGCTGCTCGCGATCGGGATGCTCTGGTTCACGGCCTTCGGGTTGCTCGAGCCCGACAGCGTGTTCGACTTCGTCGGCGGGCTGCTCGTCGTGCCGGGGGCGGTGATCGCGATCGTGGGCTGCGTGCAGGCGATCCGTGCAGGACGCCGGGGGGAGCTCCGGGCACGGCGCGAGGGCAGCGAGGCGCGCGCGATCAACGTGATCGTGGCGGTGGTCACCGGGCTCGCGGTCGTGTCGGCCGTCGTGACCTTCGTCGCACGCTCGACCGCCGACCCATCACAGGCCGACGGCGAGGTCGCCCTCAAGGACTTCAGCTTCGAGGTCGGCGATGCCGAGGGTCTCACCGTGACCGGCGGGGACACGCTCTACGTCGCGAACGAGGACCCGTTCCACCACACGTTCACGGTCGACGAGCTCGGGATCGACGTCGCCTTCGGGCCGAGCAGCCAGGAGCTGATCGAGGTTCCGGCGCAGCCCGGCACCTACACGCTGTACTGCCGGCCGCACACGTCGAACCCCGACGACCCTGCCGAGGGCGACATGGCGACGACGCTGACCGTCGGATAGCCGAGATCGCGGGTCGGCTGGCGCCCGCGGCAGCGGTCTCCGTCCGGTCGAGGCACCGCGTATCACGACCTCGGGAGTGGGACACGGGATGTCACTCCCTGGCCGCCATCTCGGTCTCGAGGGCGGAACCGTCCCAGATCGAGCTCGTCTCGCCTCGAACTAGTATCGCCCGATGGCCAGACCGCGCTTCCGACGCTGGTGGGATGCCCTCATGTCCCTCGGCGCGTACCCGGGAGAAACCGACATCCATCGCGGGACGAGAAGGATCGTCGTCGGCTACTTCGTCTTCGGAGCGCTGGTTCGCCTACCCATCTCAGCCTCGGAGTTCGGCGATGGGCTGCCGTGGGTGGGCGTGGTCGACCTCCTGCCGCGCTCTCGAGCGTCCTCCTGCTGAGCGTGCTCGCGCTGAAGCCTGATCGTTTCCCGTGGATCGTCGATGCCGCGTTGTTCCTCATACTCGTCGAGGTCCTGGCGGGGACGATCATCCTCGGCGGGCTGGTGCCGTCGGATCTGGTGATCCTGTGCGGATTGTTGGTCGTCATCGGCGCGCTGATCGTTCTCTCCATCAAGGCGGCGTTCCTGTGGTCCCTGGCCTACGGGGTCACGCTCGTCCTGGCCGTGGTGCTACCCGAGCAGATCGAGCCGGTGCACGTGGTCGAGGGATCGCCCGCCGACATCGCGTCAACGATCGTCGGGGTCACGGTCTTCGTGTTCGCCTCCATGGCCTACTTCGTGCGCCAACGTGACCGGTTCCAGAAGGAATCCGACGACCTGTTGCACGCCATCTTGCCGGACGAGATCGCCAAGCGGCTCAAGTCGGACAGGACGATGATCGCCGACGATCACGAGTCGGCCTCGGTCCTGTTCGCCGACGTGGTCGGCTTCACGCCGATGTCGGCCACGATGTCCCCGCCCGAACTGGTGGGGTTGCTGAACGCCGTGTTCACGACCTTCGACGGGTTCGTGGAGGAGTTGGGTCTGGAGAAGATCAAGACCGTGGGAGACGAGTACATGGTGGCCGCCGGCGTGCCGCACGGACGGTCCGATCACGCGCACGCCATCGCCGAGCTGGCTCTTCGGATCCGCGACCACACCGAGCGACACCGGTTCTACGGCCATGACATCAGCCTGCGGATCGGGATCAACTCGGGCCCGGTCGTCGCCGGGATCGTGGGCACCCACAAGTTCGCCTACGACCTGTGGGGAGATGTCGTGAACACAGCAAGTCGCATGGAGTCTGAAGGGGTCGAGGGATCGATCCAGGTCACCCCGGCGACCTACGAGCTGATCCGAGACGAGTTCGTCTGCGAGCCGCGCGGCGTCGTCTCGGTGAAGGGCAAAGGCGACTATGAACACCTACATCCTCGTCTCGAGGGGATGAGCTGCGCCCAGCCAGGGAACGACTCGGCTACGGCGGCCGTCGATCTCGAGGCCGCTAGCGGACATGGGGTGGCCTCGTCCGATGTCGGACCGCTTCCCGCGCTCTACGGGTGCCGGAACGACTCGGAGTCGCTCAACCGGTCCTTGGAGGACAGCCTGTTCCTCGGCAGGGCTCACAGCCTCGGATGGCGTCGTCAGCAGGTCGAGATGCTCGGCCGGTCCATGAAGGTCAACACCCTGACGATGGCCCGCCATAGAGCGGCTGAGGACCTCGCAGCGGCCGCCTGACTCACTCCCCTTCCGGCACCACCCCGGCAAGGATCAAGGCTGTCTCGGAAACCTCCTCAGGCCGAGATGGCGTCACCGACGCCCGGATCCGATCTCCACTCGCTACACTTCAACGCGCTGGTAGTGACCTCGGTGGCGATTCCGCCAGGTTCTCTACCGGCCCGGGCCAGGTAGCTCAGTTGGCAGAGCACGCGGCTGAAAACCGCGGTGTCGGCAGTTCGATTCTGCCCCTGGCCACGAGACGAGGCTTGCTCAGTTCAAGATCTCGCGGCTGCGGACCTCGGCCCACCGGGTGAGCACACCCTGGTACACGTCGGCCGCCTTCGGGTACTCCCCCGATTCCAACGCCTCGAGCGCCTCGTGCACCTCTCGCGCCGAGTGATCGTCGTCCAGCTCGTCCCACCGCTGGAAGTCGCACAACGACGCGTAGTCGAGCTCGATCACCGACGTCGGATCGAACTGCACCATCCACTGGTGCAGGTCGAGGATCAGGTCGCCGATCGGGCCGAGGTCGGACCGGCGCAGCGGTCCGATCGCCTGCTCCGCCCGGCGGATCGCGCGACGTGTGGTCGTTCGGTAGCGCAGACGCCACCGGCCCTGCGCATCCTCGATCAACTCGCGTTCCTCGTCGCGGAAGAGCACGAACCAGCGGATCGGCACGTGCCACGGGCTCTGGTGACAGAACGACACCGCCGAGGGATCGCGCCGGCGCAGACGCGCGAGATCCTTCGCGGCCCGCTTGCCGTCCTTCTTCGGCACGAACTGATCCCAGAGCTCGATCGGCTGGGATTGGCGGAACGACACCATCGCGGCGAGCACCCGCATGCGCATGCGCCGGGGGCTGATCAGCGTGCGTCCGTCGACGTGCAGCACCTCGGCCGTGTCGGCGTCGGCCGGCGCCAGCACCCCGAGCGTGCCGACCGTGCGGTGGTCGGCGTACCGAGGGCGCAGGGACATCGTCTCGGGACCGTGCAGCAGGAAGCGCTCCCAATGCAGCTGCTCGCTCCGCTCGAACGCGTCGAGCGGCTGGTACACACGGAGGAACGCGCTGGGCACCATGGGCATCGGAGTCTACGAGCTGTCGGCTTCCCCTATGCTCTCGGCGTTCGATGAGCAGGACTCGAGGGGGATCCGCGTGGCGTCCGAACCAGATCATTGGCGCGGCACGGAACCGCTCCGCGTGCTCGCCCCCGACGGCACGGCCGTGGGCGACACCGACGTGGGGCTCGATCCCGACGAGCTCCGCGCGATGTTGCGCTGGATGCAGCTCGCCCGCCGGCTCGACCGCGAGTGCATCGCCCTGCAGCGCCAGGGTGAGCTGACGGTCTACCCGGGGTTCGAGGGCCAGGAAGCCGCCCAGATCGGCAGCGCGATGGCCCTCGGGCCCGACGACTTCGTCTTCCCGACGTTCCGCGAGCTCGCGGCGGCGCTCGTGCGAGGCGTCGATCCGGTGCAGTACCTCGCGTACCACCGAGGCACGTGGCACGGGGGACCGTACGACCCTCGCGCCACCCGGTTCGGTCCGATCTGCATCCCCGTCGCGACCCAGATCGTGCACGCCGTCGGCTACGCGATGGGCCTGGCGCTCGACGGCGTGCGGGCGTGCTCGCTCGCCTACTTCGGCGACGGCAGCGCGAGCGAGGGCGACTTCCACGAGGCGGCGAACCTCGCGGGCGTCTTCACCGCCCCGGCGATCCTCTTCTGCCAGAACAACGGCTGGGCGATCAGCGTGCCGACCGAGCGGCAGACCGCCGGCGAGATCTTCAGGCGCGCCGAGGGCTACGGCTTCCCGGGGGTCCGGGTCGACGGCAACGACGTGCTCGCCGTGTACCGGGCCACGCGTGAGGCCGCGGCGCGGGCATACGCCGGCGAGGGGCCGACCTTGATCGAGGCCCTCACGTACCGCATCGGGGCGCACTCGACGGCCGACGACCCGGGGCGCTACCGCGACGACGACGAGGTCTCGGCGGCGCGCGCGTTCGACCCGATCGTGCGGTTCCGCTCGTGGCTCGAGGGTCAGGGCCATGTCGACGAGGGTCTCCTCGCCAGCTGGGAGGCTGAGATCGAGTCCGAGGTGCTCGCGATCAGGGACGGGGTGATCTCCCAGCCGGATCCTCCGGTCGAGTGGATGTTCGACTGGACGTACGCCGATCCGCCGACGGCGCTCGAGGAACAGCGACGCGAGGTGCTCGGTGGCTGAGGTCACGATGGTGGGCGCCCTGAACGCCGCCCTGCGGGACGCGCTCCGCGAGGACGATCGCGTGCTGGTCTTCGGGGAGGACGTCGGGCGCTCGGGCGGGGTCTTCCGCGTGACCGACGGACTGCAGGCCGAGTTCGGAGACCGGCGGGTGTTCGACACCCCGATCAGTGAGGCGGGCATCGCCGGCGCGGCGGTGGGACTCGCCTTCGGGGGGTGGCGGAGCGTGGTCGAGATGCAGTTCGACGCGTTCTCGTACCCGGCCCTCGAGCAGATCGTGGACCACGTCGCGAAGATGCGGGAACGCACCCGGGGTCGCGTCGACATGCCGATCACGATCCGCATGCCGGCGTTCGGCGGCATCAGGGGCAAGGAGCATCACGGCGAGAGCCCCGAGACGTTCTACGTGCACACGGCCGGACTCAAGGTGGTCACGCCGTCGGATCCGGGCGACGCGTACCGCCTGTTGCGCCTGGCGATCGCGGACCCCGACCCCGTGGTCGTGCTCGAGCCGAAGGCACGCTACTGGGCCAAGCAGGACGCCGATCTCACGACCGACGGCCCCGGGATCGGCGAGGGCGCGGTCGTGCGCGACGGCGACGCCGCCACGGTCTTCACGTACGGCGCGATGGTGTCCAGATGCCTCGAGGCCGCGAGCGTGCTGGCCGACGAGGGCGTGTCGCGGCTCGGGTCGTCGACCTACGGTCGCTCTCCCCGCTCGACACGGCGCTGATCGCCCGGTGCGTGCGCGAGACCGGTCGCGCGGTCGTCGTGCACGAGGCGCCCAAGACGCTCGGCCTGGGCGCCGAGGTGACGGCGCGCATCGTCGAGGAGGCGTTCGACTTCCTCGAGGCGCCGGTCCGACGCGTGACGGGCTACGACGTGCCCTACCCGCCGGCGGCGCTGGAACACCACTACCTGCCGAGCGTCGAGCGCATCGCCGATGCCGTGCGGGAAGTGGTGGCGTACTGATGGCGCAGACCGAGCGGGTGTTCGCGATGCCGGACCTCGGGGAGGGCCTCGAGGAAGGCGAGATCGTCGAGTGGCTCGTCGCCGAGGGCGACACCGTCGAGCTGAACCAGCCGCTGGTGGAGGTCGAGACGGCCAAGGCCACCGTCGAGATCCCGTCGCCGTTCGCCGGGGTCGTCGCGTCGTTGCACGGGGCGATCGGTTCCACGATCCCCGTCGGCGCACCCTTGGTGACGTTCGGCGATGCGGGCGGGGTCGCGTCGAGCAGCGACGCAGCGGCTCCGGGCGCGGCCGCGAGAACGACCCCTCCGGTGCGGAAGCTGGCGAAGGAGCTGGGGGTCGACCTCGCAGCGGTCGTCGGCTCCGGACCCGACGGGCGGGTCACGGCCGACGATGTTCGGACCGCGGCCGGAGGCGTCGTGTCCCGACCATCCGAGCCTGTTCCTTCCCGATCGGTGATCGCGAGGAACATGGAGCGACAGGCGGCGATCCCGCAGGTGACGACGTTCCGGACGCTCGACTGCACCGCCCTGGAAGCCTTCCGCGCGGAGCTCGGGATGTCGCCGCTGCCCGTCGTCCTCGCGGCGTTGTGTCGCACGATCGCCGCCCACCCCGCGTTGAACTCGGTCTGGGGTGACGGTGGCGTCGTCGAGCGGAAGGGCATCGACGTGGGGTTGGCGGCCGACACCGAGCGCGGGTTGGTCGTGCCGGTGCTGCGGGATGCGCCTGCGCTCGGGATGACCGCGCTCGCCGCCGAGATCGCGCGGCTCGCGCGGTCGGCCCGCGAGGGTTCCCTCACGCCGGCGGAGCTCACCGGGGCCACGATCGCGGTGAGCAACACCGGGAGCTACGGCAGCGAGGCCGGTACGCCGATCCTGTCGCCGGGCACGAGCGTCACGCTCGCGTTCGGCGTGATCGCCCCTCGCGCCCTGGTCGTCGACGGCGAGGTCGTCGCGCGGCCCGCCTCCACGCTGAGCTGCACCTTCGACCATCGCGTGCACGACGGGGCGACGATCGGGCGCGCGCTCACCCATCTGGTCGACCTCCTCACGTCCATCGAGCGATTGGGAGACTTGCCGCGATGAAGATCGTGTCCCTGCTGCCATCGGCCACCGAGATCGTCTATGCGCTCGGTCTCGGCGACGACCTGATCGGCGTGACCGACGAGTGCGACTTCCCTGCCGACGCGGTGACCAAGCCCGTGGTCTCCCGCAGCGCGCTCCCCCAGGGGCGCCCGCTCACGTCGCGGGAGATCGACGCCGCGGTGCGCGAGCGCATGGACGACGGCAGGCCGCTCTACGTGCTCGACACCGACCTGATCCGCCGTGAGCAACCCGACGTGATCCTCACGCAGGATCTCTGCCGGGTCTGCGCGGTGCCGACCGGCCACGTGGAGGAGGCGCTCGCCCACCTCGGGCTCACCGACGCGACCAAGGTCGTCTCGCTCGACCCGAGCACGCTCGACGACGTGATCGCGCAGCTCGAGGTCGTCGGTCGCCTGCTCGGGGTCGAGGCGCGAGGCGTGGAACTGGCCGCCGACCTCCGTGGCCGCATCGCGTCGGTCAAGCAGACGGCGATCAGGCTCCCGACCGTCAGCGTCTTCTGCATGGAGTGGGCGGAGCCGCCGTTCGCGGCCGGCCACTGGGTCCCCGAGATGGTCGAGGCGGTCGGGGCGACGAACCTGCTCGGCGCGAAAGGCGAACCGTCTCGCACCGTGACCCACCGCGAGATCCGCGACGCCAATCCCGAGGTGCTCGTGTACATGCCCTGCGGCTACTACCTCGAGGAGGCCGAAGCCGAGGGCGAGCAGGTGATCGCACACCCCGAGATCGCCGACACGCCCGCCGTGCGCAACGGCAACGCGTTCGCGGTCGACGCGACGTCGTTCTTCTCCCGGCCCGGCCCGCGCATCGTCGACGGACTCGAGGCCCTGGCGTGGGCGGTGCATCCGGAGGCCTACCCGGAGCCACCGCCCGGCTCGATCACGCGCCTGTAGTGGGAACAGATCCCGGGGAGGGGAGGCACGTGAGCCGAGGGGTCCTCTCCACCAGCGTCGGGACCCACCGTGGGGCCTTCACCCCGCTCGACTGGGGGCTCTTCGCGTCGATCGGCGCGATCTGGGGCTCGTCGTTCCTGTTCATCGCGATCGGGCTCGACGCGTTCGAACCGGGGCTCATCACGTGGCTCCGGGTGCTGTTCGGGGCCGCCACGCTCTGGCTCGTGCCCGCTTCTCGAACGCCGATCGCTCGCGAGGATCGCGCCCGGCTCGTGGCGCTCTCGTTCCTCTGGGTGGGGGTGCCCTTCACGCTCTTCCCGCTGGCCCAGCAGTGGATCACCTCCGGGCTCACCGGGCTGCTGAACGGCTCCCTGCCGATCTTCGCGACGGCGATCGGAGCCCTGATGCTGCACCGCCTGCCCGGACGCCCGCAGACGATCGGACTCGTCGTGGGGTTCGCCGGTGTGGCCGCGATCGCGGCTCCTTCGCTCGCCGAGGGCTCGAACGAGGCGCTCGGCGTCGTGCTCGTGCTCACGGCCGTCGGCTGCTACGGGGTGGCGATCAACATCGCCGCGCCCCTCACCCAGCGCTACGGGTCGCTGCCGGTCATGGCGCGCATGCTCGGCCTCGCCGCGATCTGGACGACGCCGTTCGGGTTCGTCGGGCTCAGCGGCTCGTCGTTCGCGTGGGGACCGCTCGCGGCGATCGTCGCTCTCGGCGCGCTCGGTACCGGACTCGCGTTCGTGCTGATGGGCCGGCTGGTCTCGCGGGTGGGATCCTCCCGGGCCTCCTTCGCCACCTACCTGATCCCGGTCGTCGCCCTGGTGCTCGGAGCCGTGTTCCTCGATGAGACCGTGCGTGCGCTGTCGATCGCGGGCATCGGCCTCGTGATCGCCGGCGCCCTGCTCGCATCACGGAAGGAGCGCGGCGCGTGAACGACGCCGACGACAGCGACCGCACCGATCCTCGAGTTCGATCCCGCCCCCACCGCGGTGATCGAGCCCGCCGACGTGGTCGAGCCGATGTCGATCGCTCCCCACGCGGTGTTCTGCTTCTTCCAAGACGTGATCGCCGACGTCGTCGAGCGTCACGACGGCCGGATCGTCGACCACGTCGTGAGCGAGATCGGCCGCAACCCGGTCTACGAGATCGACCACGCCGGCCGACGGCTCGTGGTGATGCACCCGGGCGTCGGAGCCCCGCTCGCGGCCGGCTTCCTGGAGGAGCTGATCGCCCGCGGCTGCCGCACGTTCGTCGCCTGCGGCGGCGCCGGCGTGCTCGTGCCCGACGTCGCCCTCGGCCACGTGATCGTGCCGACCTCGGCGGTTCGCGACGAGGGCACCTCGTACCACTACCTGCCCGCGTCGCGCACCGTCGAACCGTCGTCACCGGCCGTCGACGCGATCGTCGAGACCGCGGAGCGCCACGGGGTGCCGCACGTGACCGGCGCGACCTGGACGACCGACGCGCTCTACCGGGAGACGCGAGGGAAGGTCGCCGCGCGCGTGAGCGAGGGATGCCTCACCGTCGAGATGGAGGCCGCAGCGTTCTTCGCCGTCGCCGCGTTCCGTGGCGTCACGTTCGGGCAGGTGCTCTACGCGGGCGACGACCTCTCGGGCGACGCGTGGGATCAGCGAGGATGGGACGAGCACACGACCGGGCGAGAGACGCTGTTCCGCATCGCGGCCGAAGCCGTGCTGTCGCTGCCACCCGATCCCCTGCCGTCGGCCACGGCCGACAGGCTGAGCGCTCGGCCTCGTCCGATATCCTGCGCGGCATGGCCCACGACGTCTCGATCGGCGGGCGCGACTACCGCGTCCGCAAGCCCTCTCGGCGTCTTCGCCCTGAGCGTCGTGACCCTCGGCATGTACTGGCTGTACTGGTACTACCGGGTGAACGACGACATCCGCATGTACCTGCGGAACTACTCGATCCGGCCGCTCGTCTCGACGCTCGCGATCGTGGGACTGTTCATCGCCGGTCCGCTGGTCGTCGTCGCGGTCCTCGCCGACGCCTGGTGGCTGCTCGCCGTCGCCGCGGTCCTCGTGGTCATGGCTCTCGTGGGGTTCTTCCACACCGGCCGGCGCGTGATCACCGCCCAGGAACAGGCGGGCGTCGATCCGTCGTCGGCCGGGCTCGGGTTGCTCCTCTACATGTTCGCCGGGTTCCTCGGCGGCTCGTACCTGCAGGCGGGGCTGAACCGCGCCTGGACCCGGGCCGCGGGCGAGGAGGAGGAGCGGCTCGCGGCCGCGTCCGCGGCGACGCCGGAGCGTGAGCCCGTGAAGCCGTTCCCACGACCGGCGCCGAGGGCGGGCGCCAACCTGGTGAGCCCCGGTGACGTGGGCTCACGCGTCACGTTCCAGTTCGAGCTGCCCAACGGATACACGACCGAGGCCGTGGGGGTCTTCGAGCGCTGGGACACCGACGCCGAGACGTACTTCGTCCGGAAGAAGGACGGGACGCAGGTGCGGGTGCCGGCACGAGGTGTGCGCCACGGCAAGGTCATCCCCGACCGTCCGGCGGCGACCACGCCGGGCTGACCCCGCGCAGCCCCACATGACCGCGTGACCGACCCAGGAGGCGACGACCGATGTCCGATGAACTGCCCACCTCGCTGATCCGCCTGCGTCTCGGCCAGGAGGACGCCCACTACGGCGGCAACCTCGTCGCCGGCGCCACCCAGCTGAAGATCGTGGGTGACTTGATCACCGAGCTCGCGATGCGCTACGACGGCGACGAGGGTCTCTTCCGGGCGTACGAGTCCGTCGAGTTCCTCGCACCGCTGTACGCGGGCGACTGGATCGAGGCCCGAGGGAAGATCGTGAGCGTCGGGAACTCCTCACGGCGCTGCGAGTTCGAGATCCACAAGGTCGGCGCCGCCCGCACCGACATCAGCGAGAGCGCGGCCGAGTTCCTCGACGAGCCCGTCCTCACGCTGAAGGCGATCGGCACCACGGTCGTGCCGAAGGACCATCAGCGGTTCGACCACTGATCCGTCCTGCGGTCGCTCGCCTTCCGGTCGTGACCCAGACGCCTATGAGGCTTCCTCGAGCCCGTGGAGCACCTGCAGCAGCTCGTCGACGTTGAACGGCTTCGGCATGTAGGCGTCGGCACCGAGCTCGGCGGCCTTGGCACGGTCGCGCAGCGACGAGAGCGCGCTGACGATCACCACGCGCGGGCGCTGATCGTCGGGGAGCTTGACCATCTCCTCCAACACCGCCCAGCCGTCCATCGTCGGCATCATGATGTCGAGCACCATGAGCCCGGGGTGGTGCTCGGAGATCTCGGCGAGCGCCTCCACCCCGTTGTTCGCCGCATAGGTGGTGTACCCCTCCGCCTCGAGGCTGAACTGCAGCACCCAGACGACCTGCGGCTCGTCGTCGACGACGAGCACGCTCGGCAAGGGGGACACCGGTGCGGGTGCGGTCTCGCTATGCATCGTGTTGAAGGTTACGGTCGCTCGGCGCTCCGGCTTTATCGGACGCGCGGGCGTTTTTCCCAGGCCGGACGGCGGGGTCTTCCGTCGCACGACGGTAGCTGTGGGTGATTTCCGCCTAGTCAGCAGGAGTCACGGAGTTCCGCGTACGTCGCAAGAGATCCGCAGGTCAGACGATGCGAACGCCGGTGCCGCCGACGACCCGCCCGATGCGGTAGGCGGTCTCCCCCGCACGGTCGAGCACGTGATCGGCGTCGTCGGGGTCGACCACGAGCACCATGCCGACACCCATGTTGAACGTGGCGAACATGTCGTCGTCGCTCGCGCCGGCAGAGGCCTGCACGAGGGAGAACACCGGCTGCTCGGGCCACGTGCCCCGCTCGACCTCCGCGCCGAGGCCCTCGGGCAGCGCTCGCGGCACGTTCTCGTAGAAGCCGCCGCCGGTGATGTGGGCCGCAGCGTGCACGAGGCCGTCGCCGGCGAGCGACAGCACCTGGCGCGCGTAGATCGCGCACGGCTCGAGCAACTCGTCCGCCACCGTCCGACCGCCGAGCTCCGGCGGCATGTCGTCGAGCGCATGCCGGGCGAGCACGGCGTGGCGGACCAGGGAGTAGCCGTTGGCGTGGAGCCCGCTCGAGCCGAGCCCCACCAGCACGTCGCCCTCGCGCACGCGCGACGGGCCGAGCAGCGATGCCTCGTCGACCGATCCGACGCAGAACCCCGCGAGGTCGAACTGATCGTCGGGCATCGTGCCGGGGTGCTCGGCGGTCTCCCCGCCGAGCAGCGCGCATCCGGCCCTGCGACACCCTTCGGCCACCCCCTCCACGATCGACGCCACTCGCTCGGGCACGACCGTTCCCACGGCGAGGTAGTCGAGGAAGAACAGCGGCTCGGCGCCCGTGCACACGACGTCGTCCGCGCACATCGCGACGAGATCGATGCCGACGGTGTCGAGGCGGCCGGTCGTCCGGGCGATCTCGAGCTTCGTTCCCACGCCGTCGGTCGCCGCCGCGAGCAGCTTCCCGTCGCCGACGCGGAACAGCCCCGCGAACCCGCCGACCCCGTCGGCGACCTCGGGGCGGCGGGTCCGCGCCGCGAGATCGCCGATCAACGTGACGGCCTTCGCGGCGGCTTCGATGTCGACGCCGGCGCGCCGGTACGCGTCGGTCACCGCGACTCCTCGCAGCCGCTCACCCGGTCGGCAGCCGCAGCTGGTCTTCCAGCACGAACTTCCCAGCCTGCTCGGGCACGTCGATCGGGTACTCGCCGTCGAAACACGCTCGGCAGAAGGACTCCTTGGGAGCCCCGGCGGCAGCGACCATGCCGTCGAGCGAGAGATATCCGAGCGAGTCGGCGGCGACGTACGCCCGGATCTCCTCGACCGTGAGGTCGGCGCCGATCAGCTCCTGGCGGGTGGGCATGTCGATGCCGTAGAAGCACGGCCACTGCACGGGTGGGCAGGTGATACGGATGTGCACCTCGGTGGCGCCGGCCTCGCGGAGCGCGAGCACGATCTGCTTCGTCGTGGTGCCGCGCACGATCGAGTCGTCGACCACGATCAACCGCTTCCCGCGGATCGAGTCCGGAAGCGGGTTCAGCTTCAGCTTCACCCCGCGGTCGCGCAGGCCCTGCGAGGGCTGGATGAACGTCCGGCCCACGTACTGGTTCTTGTAGAGGCCGTCGCCGTACGGGATGCCGCTCACCTCGCTGTAGCCCTGCGCTGCCGAGTGTCCGGTGGTGGGCACCGCGATCACCATGTCGGCGTCGACCGGGTGCTCCTTCGCGAGGATGCGCCCCATCTCGCGGCGAGACTCGTGCACGGTGGTGCCCCCCAGACGGGAATCCGGCCTCGCGAGGTAGACCGACTCGAAGATGCAGAGGGCCCGGCGCTGGGACTCCGCGAAGCGCACCGAGTGCAGGCCGCGATCGTCGATGCGCACCAGCTCCCCTGGCTCGACGTCGCGGACGAACGCCGCTCCGACGATGTCGAGCGCGCACGTCTCGCTCGCCACCACGAACCCGTTCGGCAGCCGGCCGATCGAGAGCGGCCGCACCCCGTAGGGGTCACGCGCCGCGTAGACGCTGCGCTCGTCCATCATCACGAAGCAGTACGCGCCCTTCAGGCTCGGCAGCACGCGCATCGCGGCGTCCTCCAGCCCTCCGTGCACGGCCATCTCGTTGGCCATCATGGTCGTGACGATGTCGGAGTCCGTCGTGGCGGACGCGCCCCCCTCGGCCACGAGGGCGGCGAGGTCGCGCGTGTTCACCAGGTTGCCGTTGTGCCCGAGCGCGAGCGAGTGCGCTCCGTCGGTCTTGAAGACGGGCTGGGCGTTCTCCCAGGTGGTGGACCCGGTGGTGGAGTAGCGCGTGTGCCCGATCGCGAGGTCGCCGTGCAGGGTGGTGAGCGTGGCCTCGTTGAACACCTGGCTCACGAGCCCGAGTTCCTTGTAGACGAGGATGTTGTGGCCGTCGCTCACGGCGATGCCGGCGGATTCCTGACCTCGATGCTGCTGGGCGAAGAGCCCGAAGTAGGTGAGCCGAGCGACGTCGTCACCGGGCGCCCAGACGCCGAAGAGTCCGCACTCCTCTTTCGGTGATTCGGCCCCCACGAGGAGGCCAGTGTAGCGAACATGAAGGAGCGGGTCGGGACAGACCCCGACCCGCTCCACACCCTGGTCAGGCCGTCGGGAGCACCTGCAGCAGCGGGTTGAAGTTCCCGTTGCGGTCGAGGGTGGCGTAGATGATCGTGTTCGTGTCCTTGTCGAACTTCACGTTCGCGTCGAAGACCTCGGGGCCCCCGACGACCCGCACCTCGATCTTCAGCGTCGTCGCAGGGATGTCGAGCTTCGCCTCCTTGGGGTTCGCGAGCCCGCTGATCACCTTGTCGCCGTTCGCGAACACGTTGACGGGGCCAACGGCTGCGTTGTGACGCACCGTCACTCGAGCCCCAGCCTTCGAGTCGCTCACATCGTTGCGATAGACGGAGATCGTCGGCGACCCGTCGGCCTTCAGGTGCGCGACGACCGACGTGTTCGCGCCGGGACCGAGCCAGATCCACTTCGAGAGGATCGGAGCCGAACGAGGTGCGTCGGGCGCCCGCAGAGCGATCCGGTAGATGCCGGCGGACGTGGTGATCGGCCCGGCGACCGTGCCGTAGGTCACGTCCTCGTAGACCGTGCTGCCGACCGCGAGGCGGTAGACGCTGATGTCGACGGGGAAGCCGCCCCTCCCGTCGATGCCGTGCACGAGCGTGAGCTTCGCCTTCGACGAGCCCCACCACTTCGGCTCCTGCCGCGTGCGCTCGGCGGCGATCGCGCTCGTCGAGAACAGCCCGAGCACCACGATCGCGGCCATCACGGCGGCGACCACGGAACGTTTCGTCCGCATCGATATCCCTCCCGTTTCCGATGACCGGTCCCTCATGGCCCGGTCCGTATCAGTGGTTCATGCGGGAGGAGCCGCCGCGCGGATCGATCGAGGCCCTCGCGTGCATAGGTTCGTGCCTCAGAGGATCGAGCCCTCGAGTCGCAGGAGGGTCTGCTTGCGGGGCAGCCCACCCGCGTAGCCCGTGAGCGAGCCACCCGCGCCCACGATGCGGTGGCACGGGATCACGATCGGGATCGGGTTCGAGCCGAGCGCCCGACCCACCGCCCGCGCCGCCTTCGGACGATGGATGCGCTCGGCGATCTGGCCGTAGGTGGCGAGTTCGCCGAAGCCGACGCGGCTCGTCGCCCGCAGCACGCTCCAGGCGAACTCGCCGATCAGCCGCCGGTCGATGCGCAGGTCGAACGAGCGTCGCTCCGAGTGGAAGTACTGCTCCAGCTCACGCCTCGCCTCGTCGGTGGGTGCCGCCGCCTCGAGCACCCTCGGCGAGATCTGACGCGCGATCCGCTCGAGGACCTCGTCTCGCGGCTCATCCTCGAACGCGACCGACACGAGCCCTCTCGGGGTGACGGCCACGAACAGCTCGCCGATCGGCGAGCCCATCGTCGCCACCGCCACGTCGACGAGTCCTTCGTCGATCGCGCGCTCGGTGAACCCGTCGGCCGCTCGGCGGGACCGAGCCGACGACGCCGCGGCCGGCGCGAGTCGCTTCAGATCGTTCGTGTTCATGCGATCAACTCCCTGAGTCGCTTCGTGCCCTGGTAGACGTTGGCGCGGGCCGTCTGCTCGCTGCAGCCCATCAGCTCGGCGATCTCCGCGTAGGGACGATCGAGCACGTGGCGATGCACGACCGCCACGCGCTGGCGAGGCGGCAGCGCCCGCACGGCCGCCCACAACGGATCGTCGGGATCGGGCGGCGCCGGATCGTGAACGGGCCGCTCCGGCGGGTCGTCGGTGGGCAGGGCGCGGCGTCCGGCGCCCCGATGGTGATCGATCGCCTTGCGGCTCGCGATCGCGAGGATCCATCGGTCGAGCTTGTCCGGCTCACGGACCCGCGGATAGGCGCGCAACGCCGCGAGGAACGTCTCCTGGAAGGCATCGTCGGCGTCCTGCGGGCCGACCGCCACGCTGAGGAACCGGTACACCGTCGCGCGGTTGGCCTCGAGGAACTCCTGGAACGGCGGCATCGCCGCCGCACCACGGCTCACCCGCGCTTCCTCGGCCGCCTGCCGGCGGATCGCGCCGTCGAACCCATACGTCGTCTGCGATCGGGCCCATCGTGCTCCCTCCTCCTGTCGAACCGTCGACCGAACGACGGGTCGGGAGGCAGCCGTGTGAAAGGGAACGCGCGGCGTTCATGCCACGCCGAGCAGCCTCGGCAGCGTCCGGTGATCGTCGATCACGTGGTGGGCTTCGGGGCCGGTCTCGGGCGACCGGTCGTGGAACCCCGTGAACCGCACCGCGACCATGCCGAGCGCGAGCGCCCCGGCGACGTCGGTGCGACGGTTGTCGCCGACGTGCGCGGCCTCTGACGGATCGTCGACTCCGAGCCCGGTCAGCGCCGGCGCGAACGCCTCGGCGGCCGGCTTGAACCACCCCGTCTCGTCGCTGAACGCCCACGCGTCGAACCGACGCAACAGCCCCAGCCCCTCGAGGCGGGCGCGGAGCGTGGGGGCCGTGGTGAGGCCCACGTCGCAGACGATGCCGAGCCGCACCCCGGCGCCCCGCAACAGCTCGAGCGCCTCCTCGATGCCCGTCCCGGTCACCAGCGGCACGCGCTCGCCCACGCGGCGGAACCCGTCGATCAGCCGTTCCCGAAGGCCGTCGGTCACGTCGAGCCCGAGACGATCGGAGATGAAGTCCACCGAGTCGGCGGGGGTGTACTGGCCCGTGTTGGCGACCCAGCGTTCCTCGAAGCGCGCCCAGTTCGCGTCGAAGGCGTCCTCGAGCTCGGCCGCAGGCACGGGCTGCCCGGCGTCGGCGATCGTCTCCGCGAAGCGAGCGATCTGCAGGCGGCGCATCCCATCGCCGCTCCCGACGCTCGCGGCCACGATCGTGTCCCAGAAGTCGAAGGTCACGGCGCGGACGGCCTGCCGGTGCTCACGCGGCACCGTCAGACCGCCTCGCCCAGCAGCCGAGGGATCGCCGTCTCGTGGATCTCGCTCAGCTCGGCGACGGTCGTCTCGAACATGCCGTCGAACACCACCCGCGGGCCTCCGGTCTCGCCGAGCCGGGCAGCCGGGACACCGAGCGCCCCGGCGAGCTCGACGAGCGCTCGCTCGCGCTCCGGCGCGACGCCCACCACGACGCGCGACGCGCTCTCGCTGAACAGGGCGACGTGCGCCGGCAGGTCGCTCCCGATCGCGACGGCGAATCCATGTCCTCCCTCGATCGCCGACTCCACGAGGGCGATCGCGAGGCCGCCGTCGGAGCAGTCGTGCGCGCTCGCCAGCAGATCCTCCGCCGCGGCCTCGATCAGCAGCGTGTGCAGCGCGCGTTCCTTGTCGAGGTCGAGCGCCGGCGGCCTGCCGGCGACGACGCCGAGCACGACCTCCGCGAACTCCGACCCTCCGAGCTCGGGGAACGTCTCCCCGAGCAGGAACACGGACAACCCTGCCGCCGGGAAGGCCGTCGGCACCCGCAGCCGATGGTCGTCGAGGATCCCGAGCATGCCGATCACCGGGGTCGGCCAGATCGCGGAGTCCCCTGACTCGTTGTAGAAGCTCACGTTGCCGCCGGTCACGGGCGTGTCGAGCGCGATGCAGGCGTCGCGCATGCCCCTGATCGACTCGGCGAACTGCCACATCACGACGGGGCGCTCGGGGTTGCCGAAGTTGAGGCAGTTCGTGATCGCCAGCGGCCGGGCCCCCGTGACCGCCACGTTGCGGGCGGCCTCGGCCACCGCGTGCATCGCGCCGAGACGCGGATCGAGCGCCCCGAAGCGGCCCTTGCCGTCGGTCGAGAGCGCCAACGCCTTCATCGTGCCGGGCAGGCGGATCACCGCCGCATCGCTGCCGGCGCCGGCGATCGTCTGCCCCTGCACGAGCGAGTCGTACTGCTGCCACACCCACCGCTTCGACGCCACGTTCGGCGCGCCGAGCACGGCCCGCAGCGAGTCGAGCAGATCGCCCTCGAAGGGCAGGAAGGTGGGATCGTCGGCGACGCCGGCCACCTCGACGGGCGCCTCGCGCGGGCGGTCGTACTCGGGCCCCTCGTCGACGAGCGAGGTCGCCGGGACCTCGGCGACGATCTGGCTCCCGTGCGTCACGGTCAGCCGGCCGCCCTCGACGAGCTCCGCGATCACGGCGATCTGCAGGCCCCAGCGCTCGCAGACCGCTCCCACCTCGTCGAGCTTCGAGGGATGCACGATCGCGAGCATCCGCTCCTGCGACTCGCTCGTGAGGATCTCGAACGCCTCCATGCCCTCCTCGCGCAGCGGCACCGCGTCGAGGTCGAGCGCGGCCCCCATGCCCGCGCGAGCCGCGGACTCGCTCACCGCGCACGTGATGCCGGCGCCGCCCAGGTCCTGCAAGCCCTCGAGCAGACCGAGCGAGATCAGCTCGAGCGATGCCTCGATCAGGAGCTTCTCGGCGAACGGGTCCCCGATCTGCACGCTGGGCCGGGACTCCTCGCTCGACTCGTCGAGCGTCGCGCTCGCGAGCACGCTCACCCCGCCGATGCCGTCACGTCCCGTGGTCGCTCCGTAGAGGACCATCAGCGAGCCGACGTGGGGGGTGAGCGACGTGGCGGTCACGAGCTCTTCCGCCCGGGCGAGCCCCACGCACATCACGTCGACGGTGGGGTTGGCGGAGTGCGGCTCGGCGAACCGGATCTCGCCACCGACCGTCGGCACCCCGATGCAGTTCCCGTACCCGCCGATGCCGGCGACCACGCCCTCGAGGAGCCACCGGTTGCGCGGCTCGGTGAGCGGGCCGAACATCAGCGGATCGAGCAGCGCGACCGGCCGCGCTCCCATCGAGACGATGTCGCGCACGATGCCGCCGACCCCGGTGGCGGCTCCCTGGTACGGCTCGATCGCGCTCGGGTGCGAGTGCGACTCCATCTTGAAGACCGCCGCCATGCCGTCACCCACGTCGACCGCACCGGCATCCTGCCCCGGGCCGACGAGCACGGCACTCCCCTCGGTGGGCAGCGTCTTGAGGTGGATCTTCGAGGACTTGTAGCTGCAGTGCTCCGACCACATCGCCCCGTACATCGCGAGCTCGGCCGGGCGAGGGTCGCGCCCGAGCGTCTCGCGGATGCGCTCGAACTCGTCGTCGGCGAGGCCGAGCCGGCGGTGCAGGGGCTCCTCGGTCTCGGTCACGCCCGGGCTCCCGCCAGCGCGCTCGCGAGCAGCGCGGCGAACAGCGGCTGCCCCCCGGTGGGACCGACGTCGGGGTCCACCGCGTGCTCGGGGTGGGGCATCAGCCCGACGACGTTGCCCGCCTCGTTGCGCACCCCGGCGATCGCGTCGAGCGACCCGTTGGGGTTCGAGCCCTCGCCGACCTCGCCGGTCCTGTCGGCGTATCGGAACACGACGAGCCCCTCGTCCTCGATGGCCCGCAGCTGCTCGGAGGTGGCGACGTACTGACCCTCGCCGTGCTTGATCGGGATCTCGATCACCTCGCCGGGCACGAGCTCGCCCGTGACCGGCGTCTGCGACGTCTCCACCCGCAGGAACACGTCACGACAGATGAACCGCAGCGACGCGTTGCGGATCAGCGCCCCCGGCAGCAGCCCCGCCTCGCAGAGGATCTGGAACCCGTTACAGATGCCGAGCACGGGGCCCCCTCGATCCGCGAACGCCCGCACCTCGTCGAGGATCGGCGCGTGGCCCGCGATCGCCCCGCACCGCAGGTAGTCGCCGTAGCTGAACCCGCCGGGCAGGACCACGGCGTCGACCCCCCGCAGGTCGTGGTCGGCGTGCCAGAGCGCGACGCCTTCTCCGCCCATGATCTCGATCGCGCGCAGGGCGTCGCCGTCGTCGAGGGACCCGGGGAACGTGATCACGCCGACGCGGGGGGTGCCGACCGTCATCTCGCTCACGCCCCGCCTGTCGGTCGCGCTCGACTCGAGTACCCGGAAGTCCTCGATCACCGGGTTCGAGAGCAGCCGCCGCGCGATCTCCTCCACCTGGGTCCGCGCCTCGGGCTCGCTCGGCGCCTCGACGTCGAGCCGCACGTGACGCCCCACGTGCACGTCGGAGACGTCGGAGAACCCGAGCGCCGGGAGCGATGCTTCCACGGCCTTGCCCTGGGGATCGGCGAGCCCCGGCTTCAGCGTGACCAACACCTCGAACGTGAACCTCATGCGTGCTCCTCTCGGAGGCGGTCCAGGGCCGCGGCATCGGCCGTGGGGGCGCCATCGACGCCCATCGACCGCAGGTACTCGCCGAACGATCGACCGGTGATCCGCTCGTAGCCCTCGCGGTACCGGGCCGCCGTCCCGTCGACCACGTCGACGGGGAGGGAGGGCGGCGGCGGGTCGCGATCCCATCCGCTGGCATCGAGCCAGTCGCGCACGTACTGCTTGTCGAAGCTCGGCTGGGCCTGCCCGGGCCGGTAGGTGTCGGCGGGCCAGAAGCGGCTGGAGTCGGGGGTGCCCACCTCGTCGACGAGCACGAGATCGCCGCCGGCGAACCCGAACTCGAGCTTCGTGTCCGCCACGATCACCCCCCGCTCGGCCGCCGTCCCTGCGAGGCGTTCGTAGATGCCGATCGTGAGCTCCCTCAGGCGCTCGTAGAGCCCGCGGCCGACGATGTCGATCGCCTGATCGGGCGTCACCGGGAGGTCGTGGCCCTCCGCGGCCTTCGTGGTCGGCGTGAAGATCGGCTCGGGCAGGCGGTCGGACTCGACCAACCCCGCGGGCAGGCCGATCCCGCAGACCGCGCCGGTCTCGCGGTACTGGGCCCAGCCGCTGCCGCTCAGGTAGCCGCGCGCGACGCACTCGAGCGGCACGACGTCGGCGCGGCGCACGAGGAGCGCCCGGCCCGCCAGGCTCGGCTCGTCGGCGAACGGGCCCGGGAACGATCGCCCGGTCGGCGCTCACCACGTGGTTGCCGATCAGGTCGGCGGTGCGCTCGAACCAGTGCAGCGAGAGCCCCGTGAGCACCCGGCCCTTGTTCGGGATCGGCTCCGGCAGCACGACGTCGTACGCGCTGATGCGATCGGTGGCGACGAGCAGCAAGGTCGTCATCGCCCGCGTCGTAGACGTCGCGGACCTTGCCGCGGGCGAGCAGCTGACCCGCCTTCGTCACGAGGCGTCCTCGACGGGGAGCTTCTCGAGCCGCTCGAACATCGGCCCCAGGTTGCGCAGGAACCGGGCGGGGTCGAACAGCCCCGCGAGAGCGGCGTCGTCGAGCGCCGCACGCACCTCGGGATCGGCGGTGACGGCGTCGCGGAAGCTGCCGCCGTCGTCCCACGCCGCGGCGGCCGAGCGCTGCACGATGCGGTAGGCGTCGTCGCGAGCGAGGCCGGCGTCCACCAGGGCCAGCAGGACCGATTGGCTGTACGCGATGCCGCCGTGGGCGTCGAGGTTCTCCCGCATGCGATCGGGGAAGACGACGAGCCCGCCGATCACGCGTGTGAGGTCGTCGAACATGAAGGCCAGCAGGCCCGTCGCGTCGGGGAAGATCAGGCGCTCGGCGCTCGAGTGCGAGATGTCGCGCTCGTGCCACAAGGTGACGTTCTCGAGCGCCGTGAGCGCGTGGCCGCGGATCACGCGCGCGAGACCGCTCACGCGCTCGGAGGCGACCGGGTTCCGCTTGTGCGGCATCGCGCTGGAGCCCTTCTGCCCCTCGGCGAACGGCTCCTGGACCTCGCGCACCTCGGTGCGTGCCAGGTGGCGGATCTCGGTGGCGATCGCGTCGAGCGTCGACGCGGTGATCGCGAGGGTCGCCATGTACTCCGCGTGACGGTCGCGCTGGATCACCTGGGTGCTCACCTCGGCGGGCGTCAGGCCGAGCCTGGCGCAGACGAGCTGTTCGACGCGGGGATCCACCGCGCTGTAGGAGCCCACGACGCCGCTGAACGCACCCACGCTCACCGCCTCGCGCGCCCGTCGGAGCCGGTCGCGGTCGCGATCGAGCTCGAAGGCCCAGACCGCGAGCTTGTGACCGAACGAGGTGGGCTCGGCGTGCACACCGTGGCTGCGACCGATGATCGGCGTCTCGCGGTGCACGAGCGCGGTGTGCTTCACCACGGCGAGCAGACGTTCCAGTCGACCGAGCAGCACGTCGGCGGCCGCGCGCAGCTGCAGGCCGAACGCCGTGTCGAGCACGTCGCTCGACGTGAGTCCGTAGTGGATCCACCGGCCCTGCTCCCCGATCGAGCCGGCGACGACGTCGACGAAGGCCGCGATGTCGTGGCGCGTGACCCGCTCGCGCTCGAGCACGGCCTCGACCGTGAAGGCCGCTCGCTCACGACACGCGGCCGCATCGGCCGCAGGCACGATCCCGAGCTCGGCCCAGGCCTCCACGGCGAGCAGCTCGATCTCGAGCCAGTGCCCGAGCCTGGCCTCGTCGGACCAGACCGCCGAGACCTCGGGCACGTCGTAGCGTGGGATCACAGCTTCAGGCCCTCCGCGAGGTCGTCCTTGAACCGCCAGAGGGCGGCCTGGACCTCGGCGTCGCCGATCCCCACGATCTGGGCCGCCAGGACGGCCGCGTTGACGGCGGCATCGACGCCCACCGTCGCGACGGGCACCCCGGTCGGCATCTGAGCGGTGATCGCGAGCGCCTCGTACCCGAGCATCTGGGGGGAGGTCGCGATCGGCACGCCGATCACGGGCAGGATCGTGCGGGCCGCCACGGCCGCGGCGAGGTGGCCGGACATGCCGGTGGAGCAGATGATCACCTTCAGCCCACGCTCGAACGCGGTGCGGGCGTACTCGTCGACCAGATCGGGGTTCCGCGACGACGACATGATGCGGATC
Source organism: uncultured Actinomycetes bacterium (assembly GCA_963825685.1). Classification (GTDB taxonomy): domain Bacteria; phylum Actinomycetota; class UBA4738; order UBA4738; family HRBIN12; genus JAOUEA01. Next base: position 167,319 of record CAWGUD010000020.1, read on the forward strand.
TCGTGACCGACCCCGAACTTCTCGAGGATCAGTCCCGCCTGACGCATCGTGCCCAACTCGCTGGGCGAGGCCGCCAGCACCCCGGCCCGTGTGGTCTCGTCGGTCACGGTTGCTCCTCCCCCGCGAGCCGGGCCGCGTGGGCGCCGATGTCTCGCCTGTACGTCTTCCCCTCGAACGTGATGCGGTCGACCGCCCGATACGCGACGGCTCGAGCGTCCTCGATCGTGGCGGCGGTGCCCGTGACCGCCAGCACCCGGCCCCCGGCGGTCACCACTGTATCGCCGGACCGTGCGGTGCCCGCATGGAAGACCGTCGCCCCCGCCACCGAGGACGCCTCGAGCCAGACCCTCGATCGGCACCCCCGTCTCGTAGCCGCCAGGGTAGCCGCCGCTCGCGAGCACCACCGAGACGGCCGCGCCGTCGTCGAACCCCGCGTGGCCGGTCGCGTCGGGCAGCCGGCCCCGCGCACACGCCTCGAACAGCGCGAACAGGTCATACGGCATGCGCGGAACCAACACCTGGGTCTCTGGGTCGCCGAAGCGGCAGTTGAACTCGAGCACCTTCGGGCCGTCGGCCGTCAGCATCAGGCCCGCGAAGAGCACGCCCACGTACGGCCGGAGCTCGTCCACGACCGGCGCGATCACGGTGTCGAGCACCAGCGTGGCGGTCTCTGCGTCGAGCGTGGGCACGGGCGAGTAGGCGCCCATGCCCCCCGTGTTCGGGCCGGTGTCGCCGTCGCCGATGCGCTTGTGGTCGGCCGCCGCATCGAGCAGCACGCAGTTGCCGTTGCCGTCGGTCACCCCGAACACGCTGACCTCGGGGCCCTCGAGCAGCTCCTCCACGAGCACGGTGCGCCCGGCCTCGCCGAAGGCCCCGGCGAGGCACTCCTCGATCGCGGTGACGGCGGATGCACGATCGGTCGCCACGGTCACGCCCTTGCCCGCGGCGAGGCCGTCGGCCTTCACGACGCCGATGCCCCCGAGCTCGTCGAGGAACGCCACCGCCTTCCCGGCGTCGTCGAACGCTCCGGCGCGGGCCGTGGGCACGCCGCGGCGCGCCATGACCTCCTTCGCGAACGCCTTCGACCCCTCGATGCGCGCCGCGGCTCCGCTCGGGCCGAAGACCCGATGCCCGCCGGCCCGCAGCCGATCGGCCAGCCCGGCCACGAGCGGCGCCTCGGGCCCGACCACCACCAGATCGGGATGCTCGCGAGCAGCGAGCGCGACCTGGCCGTCCAGATCGTCGGCCGCCACCGGCTCGAGGCGCGCGACGCCGGCGATGCCTGCGTTGCCCGGTGCGGCGACGACCTCGTCGACCTGCGGGCTGCGTGCCACGCCCCATGCGAGCGCGTGCTCGCGGCCGCCCGAGCCCACGACGAGCACCTTCATCGAGCGGCCCTCACGGGTGCTCGTCGCGTCGCCATGGCCCGAGTCTACCGAGGGGACCGCGCGACCCTCGCACGATCGTCGCGCTCGGGGATCGGCGAGGCGAGCACCGCGAGGAGGCCACACGCGGTGGCCAGCACCACGACGACCACCTCGGAGCGCTGCGGGGCGTCGAGCCAGACCGCAGGCACCACGGGCAACGCCATCAGCACACCCGGCACGCGGCCGGTGAGGAAGCTGATGACGGCTGCCACGACGGCCAGGGCCAGGCCGATCCCGAGCACCGCGGGGAACTCCGTGGCCGCGGGGAGCACCGTGCGCGTGGTCGGATCGTCGCCGGCGCCGAACGCGACCACGAGCACGGCCCACGCTGCGATCGCGACCGCCGATCCGAGCGCGGTCGCCACCGCGATGCGGTCGAGCAGCCAGGGACCTCGGTCGGGCAGCCGGAGCGGTCCGGATCCGAGCGCCCGGGCGGTCGCGGCGCGAACCTCCGCGAACGATCTCGTCCACCGGTCGGCCAGGGACGCGGGGACCCCTCGGGCGGCGATCATCCCGGCCACCTCGGCCGCCGGCGCCGTGAACACCAGCACCATCGCCATCGTCTCGGGGTCGTCCAGCAGCGCGCCGATCGAGATCGCCGGGAGCGCGACCACCACGCCGGCGTTCCTGCCGGTCGCGACGAACAGGATGCTCGCCGCCGCGAACGCGGCCGCCGAGAGCACGGCGAGCCCCGTCGGAGGTTCGGACGGGAAGTCGCTGCCCGGTGAGCCAGGTGATCGCGATCGGTGCGGCCGCGAACAGCCCGAGCAACGTGAGCGAGAGCGCGACCCGACGCAACCGATCGGCCCGGATCGGGCCGGCGGGAACGCTCACGCCACCGGCAGGCTCTGTTCGCGGGCGGGGCCGATGCTCACGAGGCTGGCCCGCACCCCGACGAGCTCCTCCATGCGGCGCACGTAGGCCTGCGCCTGCTTCGGGAGCTCCTCGAACGTGCGGCACTCGTCGATCTCCTCGTGCCAGCCCTCGAGCTCCTCGTAGATCGGGCTGGCGTCGTGGAACACCGACTGGTGCGGTGGCATGTCATCGAACGTCTGTCCGTACGCCCGATAGCCGGTGCAGATCTTCACGGTCTCGAGTCCGCTCAGCACGTCGAGCTTCGTGATCACGATCTCGGTGAGCCCGTTCAGCCTGGCCGCGTATCGTCCGAGGCAGGCGTCGAACCAACCGCATCGGCGCTGGCGCCCGGTCACCGTGCCGAACTCCTTGCCCCGGGTGCCGAGCCGTTCGCCCACCTCGTCGTGGAGCTCCGTCGGGAACGGCCCCGCACCGACCCTCGTGATGTAGGCCTTCATGATGCCCACGACCCGATCGACCCAGTGCGGACCGATGCCCGCGCTCGCGAGGGCGCTGCCCGCCACCGGGTTCGACGAGGTGACGAACGGGTACGTGCCGTGGTCGAGGTCGAGCAGCACGCCCTGCGCCCCCTCGAACATCACGTGCTTCCCGCCTCGCAGGGCCTCGTACAGGAGCGAGCCCGTGTCGACGACGTGGGGCTGGATGCGGTCGGCGAGCCCCATGTACTCGTCGACGATGCGCTCGGCGTCGAGCGGCAACCGGTTGTAGATCTTCGTGAGGATCAGGTTCTTCTCCCGCAGCACGACCTCGAGCTTCTCGCGGAAGATCTTCTCGTCGAAGAGATCCTGGATGCGCAGACCGATGCGGGCGGCCTTGTCGCCGTAGGCGGGCCCGATGCCTCGCTTGGTCGTGCCGAGGGCGTTCTTGCCGAGGAAGCGCTCCGTGACCTTCTCGATCTCGAGGTGGTACGGCATGATCATGTGCGCGTTGCCGCTCACGACGAGACGGGAGACGTCGACGCCGGTCTCACGGACCTGATCCATCTCCTTCATCAGGTGGCGTGGATCGACGACGACCCCGTCGGCGATCACCGACGTGATGTGCGGGTAGAGGATGCCCGAGGGGATGAGCTGCAGCTTCAGCAGCCGGCCCTCGGCGATCACGGTGTGGCCCGCGTTGTTGCCGCCCTGGTAGCGGACCACGTAGTCCATGCGATCGGCGAGGTAGTCGACCGCCTTGCCCTTGCCTTCGTCCCCCCACTGGGTGCCGAGCACGATCGAGGCAGGCATGACGGGGCAAGTCTACCGGTGGGAGCATCCGGTCCGGCGTGCGCACGCGCGTCCCGGACCGGTTCGGGCCCACGAGCGACCTCGAGTCGTGACGACGGTGTGACGCTGGTGTGAAATGCGGCTCGGATACGTGGCAACGCCGCCTCGCGGGGGTACAACTCCAGTCATGGACCGCAACGACCTTCTCCGAGCGCTGACGTCGGCGGCCACCCCGCACCAGACGTCGAGCGCGATGTCAGAGGCCCGCTCATGGCTGGCCGACCACCCCGACGACGACGCCGTCCGCGAGGCCGTGCAACACCTGGCCCGCATGGAACGCGAACGCTGGGGGCTGAGCAGCGCCCACCGCTGAACCGAGCGCGTGCGCGCTCCTGCCCATCCGAACGAAGCTGAGCGATGAGCAAGCCGCCGGTCGTCCGCCTCGACGACGTCGTGGTACGAGCGGACGGCAGGACCGTGCTCGGGCCCATCTCCCTGCACATCTCGGCCGATGACCGCTGGGTGCTCCTCGGCCCCAACGGCTGCGGCAAGACCACCTTGTCGTCGGTGATCGGCGCTCACCTGCAGCCGTCGGCCGGCACGGCCGAGGTGCTCGGTATCACCTTCGGACGCGGCGACCTCCGCCGGCTCGGCGAACGGATCGGCTCCTCCAGCCACGCCGTATCGGACCGGCTCTCGCCACGCATCAGCGTGGTCGACGTCGTGCTGACGGGGAAGCGTTCGGCACTGGCTCCCTGGCTGCAGGGGTACGACGAGGCCGATCGCACCCACGCCATGGCGTTGCTCGCCGATGTGGGCTGTGCCGACCTCGCCTCGAGGTCGTTCGGCTCGTGCAGTCAGGGCGAACGGCAGCGGGCCTTGCTCGCTCGGGCGATGTTCGGCGACCCGGACTTGCTGATCCTGGACGAGCCCTCGGCCGGTCTCGATCTCTCGGCCCGCGAGCGCCTGCTCACGGCCATCGATTCTGGCTTCGGCCGACGACCTTTCCAGGCTCTCGTGTTCACGACCCACCATCTCGAGGAGATCCCGCGCACCATCTCGCACGCCGCCCTCCTGCGCGGCGGACGATTGGTGGCGTCCGGGCCGATCGATCAGGTGCTCACCGACGGACCCGTTTCGACCTGCTTCGACCTCCCGATCGAGGTGGGCCATCGTCGTGACCGGTGGTTCGCCATCGACTCAGAGCCTGCGGTAGACGAACACCACCGTCGCTTCCGCTCGAGGAGCCAACGTGCCGATCTCGTACGTGATCTGCGGGTATCCACCCCCGACGAGATCGTCGGGAAGATCGAGGGGTCGGCGCCGCAGTACAGCGGGATGTCGATGTCGGTCGCGACACCGGCGATGTGCGGCTTGCCGATGGTCCGAGCCATCATCACGAGCCCGCGGGCGCAGCCATCGACGTAGTGCTCCCACCACTGGAACACGGAATCGGCGGTCGTCGCGACGTTGAAGAAGGGGTCACCGTCCCTCGTGTGAGACGCCGCGCTCCTCATCAGCGACAGGTCCGTGACCGTGCTCGATCCGACGTTGCGGACCGTCATCGTCACCGTGACGTCCTTCTCGTTCGCGTCGGGCGCCGTCCAGGTCTGGGTCAGACGCAACCGCCCGTCATCACGTCGATAGCGTCGCCGACGTGGTCCCGTCGCCCGCGGGACCTCACGACCCAGCGCGCTACAGCCCGAGCATCCGCTGGCCGAGAGGGAACAGGTACCCTCGACCGGGATCCGCCACCGCTCATGCCGACCACATCGACACCGATCCGCCGCTCGCTCCTCACGTTCGCCGTGCTCACCGTGCTCGCCGTGACGATCGCCGCCCCGATCGCCGACGCATCGAACCGGGGACCGGTCCGCGAGAGCCGAGGCGGAGGCTTCGCAGGTTCCTCCGGTGACGCCGGTCCCCGGCGATACCGAGAGGGTGCGCCTCGACGTGGGCCCGACGCTCCCCGGCATCGACGTGAGCCACTGGCAGGGCACGATCGACTGGGAACGGGTGGCCGAGAAGGGCAAGCGGTTCGCGTTCCTGAAGGCGACCGACGGACACGAGTTCCTCGACCCCACGTTCTTCACGAACCGCTCGGGAGCCCGGGCCAACGGGCTGCTCGTGGGGGCCTACCACTTCGCCCGCCCCGACCCGTCGAAGGGCGATGCGGTCGAGGAGGCCCGGTGGTTCGTGAGCCAGGCCGACCCGCGCCCCGGCAACCTGCTGCCCGTGCTCGACCTCGAGACGAGCCGCGGCCTCGACCAACAGGGCGTCACGCTGTGGGCCCGGCGTTGGACCGCCGAGGTGCGGCGCCTCACCGGGGTCACGCCGCTCGTGTACACGAGCCCCTACGGCTGGGCCAGCCGCACCGGCGACTCCCGCGCGCTGGCGCGCGACGGATCGCCGCTGTGGGTGGCGCACTGGGGCGTCGAGTCGCCGCTGCTCCCCGCGGGCGAGTGGGACGGGAACGGCTGGCACGTCTGGCAGCACACGAGCCACGGACAGGTGGCCGGCATCGACGGCCGGGTCGACCTCGACGTCGTGCGGGGGAACTCGCTCGGGCCGATCACGATCCGACGCCTCTCGCTCGAGGTGGACGGCGACGCCGGCAGCGATCGTCAGCGCACCCGCCGGCCTCGGATGCACCGCGACCTGTGAGAAGAGCGTCGACCCGGACGCCACGGTCACGCTCACCGCTCGGCCCGACGACGGCGCCTACTTCACGGGCTGGGGCGGGGCGTGTTCGGGGACCGACGAGACCTGCACGATCGCGATGCGCGGCAACCGATCGGTGCGCGCGACGTTCGTCACCGACATCACCGGCCCCATCGCGAGCGTCGAGGTGACCGGCGGGTTCCGAGGGCCGGTCGTCGTGACGTTCGACGAGCCGGTTCGCAACGTGAACGCGGGGAACGTGCTGCTGCGGCGCGCCGGCGGCGAGCGGGTGACGGTGACGCGTGGATGCCGCTCGGCCGACGGCGCGGCGACCGCGTGCGACGGACCGCTGCGCTCCGTGGTGCTCACGCCCTCCGCCCCGCTCGTGCCCGGGCGTGCCTACGAGGTGCTCGTCGATCCGCCGGGCGCCGATCCGGTCGTCGACCGGGTCGGGAACGCCGCCGTCGAGGTCGAGCCATCCCTTCGAGGCGGCGCGGCTGGTCGAACAGGGACACGCGCCGGTGACGCTCGCGCCCGTCCGCGCGTGGCGGCTCGTCCGCTCGGGCGCGGCGTCGGGCGGTGCGTTCGCGATGAGCCGGCGGGCGGGGTCGTCCGTGCGGATCCGTTTCGACGGCGTGGGCATCGACTGGGTCACCGTGACCGGACCGAACCGCGGGCGCGCCCGCCTCTGGATCGACGGGGAGGCGGTGCGGGTCGTCGACCTGTTCGCCCCGTCGCGCACGTTCGACGTGGTGGAGAGCGTCGACGGGCTCGCGGACGGCGCGCACACGCTGGAGATCGAGGTGCTCGGTCGCCACTCACCGGCGTCGAAGGGCGCATGGGTCGCGGTCGATCGCTTCGACGTGCTCGGCCCCTAGCCTGGACGCGCCGCCTGGGTTCGCCCGGCCTCCATCGATCTCGCTGTGCTAAGGATGCCCCATGACCCCGGCCGCTGCCCTCCCCGACGAGGCCGCCTCGCTCTTCCGTGAGTCGCCCGAGGCGTTCATCGCGGCCCGCGATGCGCTCGCCTCACGCCTGCGCGAGGACGGCCGAGGCGACGACGCGGCGACCGTGAAGGCGCTCCGCAAGCCGACCGTGGTCGCCTGGGCCCTGAACCAACTCAGCGACCGAGATCCGGACGGCGTCCGGGCCCTGGTGGACGCCGGGGCCGAGGTCCGAGCGGCGCAGCAGGCCGCGTTGTCGTCGAAGCGAGGGGCGGCCGACCGCCTCCGCTCGGCCGGGGCCGCCCGCAAGGAGGCTGTGAGCGCCCTCGCGACGGTCCGCGACCGAGGCGCTGCAGGAGGCGGGCCGGGCCTCCGCCGCCCACGCCGATGCGATCGGCGCCGCCCTCGAGGCGTGCTCCGTCGACCCGGACGCGGGCGAGGCATTGGCCGCCGGCACGATGGAGCGGCCGCCGGCCGTCGGTGCCGGGTTCGGCGACGTCTTCGGGCTCACGTCGCTCGAGGGAGGCGGGGAAGCCGCCGAGCAGGCCCCGGGAACGAAGCCGGGAGCGTCTCGCTCGACGACGAAGCGCGCGGCTCGTGGCGCAGGCACCCCGGCGACAGAGCGAGCCGAGCTCCGCGCCGAGGTGGCCAGGCTCCGCCGAGATCGCGACGCGGCCGCGCGCCGCACACGGAGAGCGCGGGAGGCCGCCGACGGGTTCGCGCACGAGCTCGACGGCATGCGCCGACGCCTCGAGGTCGTCGAACGCAAGCACGCGGACGCCGCGACGGCGGCGTCCGAGGGCGAGCTCGAGCTCGCCCGCGTCGAGCGGCGCCTGAAGGCAGCGACCGCTCGCCTCGAGGACGACGGCGCCGGCTGACCTCGAGCGTTCCGAACGCGGAACGAGTGGCCCCGGCCGACCGGGACATCTGGACCATGCCGCGACGTCTCGCGGAGCCTAGCGTCGGAGCCGGAGGTGAGGACCATGGACATGAACGCCCTCGATCCCTCCGGCTCGGACCTGCGCATCCCGGAGTCTCCCGAGGTGCTCGCCCATGCCACACACGCCCGCACCGCCGAGCGCGCCGCCGTGGTGCTCTCGGGCGTGATCGTCGCCCTGATGGTGGCGGCATCCGCGGTCGGGCTGTTCGCGCCGGATCTGTACGACGAAGGTGGGTGGGCCCGCGAGGCCCTGCGAGGCGGCGACCTCGTGACGCTGCTGCTCGCGGCGCCGCTGCTGCTCGTCGCCCTCGTGCTGGCCACGCGCGGATCGCAGCGGGCCCGTGCGGTGTGGATCGGCATGCTCGTGTATGCGGTCTACAACGGCGCGTTCTACGCGTTCGGCACGACGTTCAACGACGCCTTCCTGCTGCACATCGCGATCCTGTCCACGTCGATCTTCGCGCTGGCGTGCGCGATCGTGAGCACCGACCTCGTCGCGGTCGCCGCGACGTTCGCCCGGGTGCGCGGTGCCCGATGGGTGGGGATGTTCCTCGCCGTCGTGGGCACGATGCAGGGCATGCTCTGGCTGTTCGTGCTCGCACGCAACGTGGCGACGGGTGAGCTGATCGCCGAGGTGCCGGTGGCCGGGCAGCACCTGGTGTTCGCGCTCGACCTGGCGTTCCTCGTGCCGAGCCTGGTGCTGTCGGGCGTGCTGTTGTTCCGGCGGCTGCCGCTCGGGTACCTGCTGGGCACCGCGATGGCGGTCATGGGGGCGGTCTATCAGGTCAACATGTTGGCGGCGGGCGTGTTCCAGGATCGGGCCGACGTGGTCGGCGCGACCGCGTTCGCACCCGAGAACGTGGGGCTGGCGATCGCGTTCTGGGCGCGGCGCTCTTCATGCTGGTGCCGAGGAGCGCACGTCAGGAGCGGTCGATCTCGTAGCGGACGCCCTGCCACGTCTCGCCCTCGTACGTGCGCTCGAAGCGCTCGACGAGGCGCATACCGGCCTTCTCCGCGACCCTGATCGACGGCAGGTTCGCCGCGCTCGCGTACGCCCGCACGACGTCGGCACCGAGGGCGTCGAACGCGTACGCGATGAGGGCGACGACGGCCTCCGTCGCGTAGCCGCGCCCCTGGAACGCGGGATCCATCGTGTAGCCCACCTTGATCACGCCGGGCTCGTCGTCGGCGGGACTCATGCCGACGTCACCGACGAGCCGGCCCGAGTCTCGTTCCTCGACCGAGAACTGCACCCAGCCGCCGGGCTCGCCGGGCGCCCGGCTCGCCATCGACTCGATCTCCTGGCGCACACCCTCGTGATCGGTGCGCTCCCATCCCTGGTAGCGATGCACCTCCGGGTCGCTGCGGTACGCGGAGATCGTCGGGGCGTCGTCGGCATGCGAGCGCCGCAGCACCAGCCGCTCCGTGACGATCGGCTCGAGGTCGTGATCGGGGGTCATCGGCCGGGAAGCGTACCCCGGTCGATACCGGTTCGCCGCGACTCACGCGGTCACGACCGGTCCCCCGCCGTCTCCCGCTCCTCGGTCTCGGCGACCTGGCGGCGCACGTCGTCCATGTCGAGATCGCGCACGGCCCCGATCAACTGCTGGAGCGCCGGCTCGGGCAACGCCCCGGGCTGCGCGAACACCAGCACGCCCTCACGGAACGCCATCAGCGTCGGGATCGAACGGATGCCGAACCCGGCGGCGAGCGCCTGCTCGGCCTCGGTGTCGACCTTGCCGAAGACCACGTCGTCGTGGGTCGCCGACGCCTGTTCGTAGATCGGCGCGAACATCTGGCAGGGGCCACACCAGTCGGCCCAGAAGTCAACGAGCACGATGCCGTCGCCGTTCACGGTCTGCTCGAACGTCGCTTCGGTCAGGTCCACGGTTGCCACGTCGGTCTCCTCTTCGTCGGATGGGCGGGGGCCGCAACGATACCCCCTGGGGTATCTGAACGCGGTGGCCGTGCGTGGCATTCCCGCCCGTTCGGTCTGACGGCCCCTCGCTCACGGGTCCGGGTGCCCGTGCCGCGCGCGGTCGGTGTTGGTTGGCTGAGGGTGACGAGGAAGGTGGTGCGCCATGACGATCCTGACCGACTACCTGGACGGCAAGGACATCGAGTACGAGGTGCTGATGCACGAGCGGGCGTTCACGGGCATCGACGAGGCGCACGCGCTCGGCATCAAGGCCGACGAGGTGTTGAAGACGGTGATCCTCGACACGAAGGACGGGCACGTCGCGGTGGTGCTGCCGAGCGGCGAGCGGCTCGACATGAGCCTCGTGCGCGAGGCCGTCGACGACCCCGACGCGACGCTCGCGACCGAGGGCGAGATCACGCACGACTTCGGAGGGTTCGAGCTCGGAGCCCTGCCACCGATCGCGCCGCTGCTGGGCATCGACACGATCGTCGACCCCACGGTGCGCGACCACGGGCCCGTGATCTTCGCGGCCGGCACCCAGACGGAGTCCGTGAAGGTCGACGCCGGGGCCCTCTTCGCGTTCCAGCCCGCGCGCTTCGCGCAGATCGCCGAGGTCTGGAACGAGGGCCGCGCCTAGCGTCTGCGAGCCTTCCACACCTCTTCGATCGGCCAGCGGCGCGACCACTCGGCGGTGGCGAGCGGATCGGTCGGCGTCTCGGCGTCGTCGGGTGCCCGGATCTCGACGAGGTCCTCGACGTCGAACCCGCTCGAGCGGAGCAGCCGGATCATCTCGCCGTGCGGGATCGCGAACTCCACCGCGCCGCCGTTCTCGGGCCACACGAACCGGTGCATGCCGAAGTGGGGCCGCACGAGGACCTCGCCGGCGGGCAGATCCTCCTCGGGGAACGTCAGCATCGCCAGGTACGAGTGACCGAGAAAGACCAGCCGCCCGCCGGGGCGCAGCAGGCGCGCGGCCTCGGGGATCCAGCGGTACGGATCGCACCAGATCGCCGCCCCGTACTCCGAGATCGCGAGATCGAACGTTGCATCGCGCAGCGGTGCGCGTTCGGCGTCGCCGTGGATCAGCGGGAACGGCACGTCGAACTCGCGCTGGAACGCTCGAGCGGTGGCCAGCTGGCGACCGGAGTTGTCGAGGCCCACGGGACGCGCGCCGCGCCGGGCGAGCCACGCCGACACGTAGCCGGTGCCGCACCCGAGCTCCACGACGTCGAGGCCGTCGAGCTCGGGGAGGAGCCCGAGCTCGGCCTCCGGGACGTGCCACACGCCCCAGGCGATCTCTTCGCTCTGCCAGTCACGGCGACCGCGATCGACCCACTCGTGGGCGTCGGCGTCCCAGCTCTCCCGGTTCGCGAGCACGTGGTCCTCGGTCATCGCGGACACGATACGCGGTGGTCGCGCGGGGTCCCCGTCGTCCGCGATGATGCGAGCGTGAGGACGATCGGGGACGAGGAACGGCGCGCTCGGCTCGGCGTGCGCCACCGACTCGCGGCGCCCGCCTCGACGATCGGTCAGGCGGTCGATGCGATGGTCGGGCTGCATTCGAGCGATCCGGCAACGGTGTTCCTCTCGGCGTGGGCTCGGGTTGAGGGCTTCGAGCCCGAGCACCTCGAGCGCGAGCTGTACGACCGTCGCTCGGTGGTGCGCATGCTGGGGATGCGGCGCACGCTGTTCGTCGTGCCCGTCGCGACCGCCGGAGTGATGCACGAGGCGTGCACGAAGGCACTCCTGCCCGGGCAGCGGAAGCGCCTGATCGCCATGCTGGAGGGACAGGCCGTCGCCGACGACGCCATGGTCTGGCTCGACGACGTGTCGAGGCGCACCCTCGCGGCGCTCGAGGCCCGAGGCGAGGCGAGCGCCCGCGAGCTCACCGCCGACGTACCCGAGCTGGCGACGAAGCTCACGTTCGGCGAGGGCAGGACCTGGGGAGGGACGGTGGGCGTCTCGACGCGCGTGCTGTTCCTGCTCGCGACCGAGGGTCTCGTCGTGCGGGCACGACCGCTGGGCCGCTGGACCTCGGGGCAGTACCGATGGGCTCCCACCGATCGCTGGATCGAGGGCGGGCTGCCGATGGTGCCCCACGACGAGGCCTGCGCCGAGCTGCTCCGACGGTGGCTGCGGGCGTTCGGGCCGGCCACGACGACCGATGTCCGGTGGTGGACCGGCTGGACGGCGCGGCTCGCGGCGTCCACGCTCGCCGCGATCGATGCGGTCGAGGTCGGGCTCGACGACGGCACGGGATGGGTGCTGCCCGACGACCTCGAGCGCGCCGAGACGCCCGTCACCGTGGGTCGCGTTGCTGCCCTCGCTCGACGCGACCGTGATGGGCTGGAAGCAACGCGACTGGTACCTCGGCCCCCACGCCGGCGAGCTCTTCGACCGCAACGGCAACGCCGGCCCGACGATCTGGGTCGACGGCCGCGTCGTGGGTGGCTGGAGCCAGGCCGACGACGGCGAGATCGTCACGCGCCTGCTGGAGCGGGTGGACGGCGAGGCGGCCGCGGCGATCGAGGTGGAACGACGCCGCCTCGCGGGCTGGCTGGGCGACGTGCGCGTCCGGCCTCGGTTCCGGACCCCGTTGGAGCGCGCGCTCACCGCGTCGCGCGCCTGACGGACCCGTTCCCCCAACCGCGGCGCAGTGGCGGCCGCTACCCCCGTGACGTCGGCGCCGGATCCTATGCTGGGAGCCATGACATGCGCCGCCTGTGGCCGCCCCCTGCCCGACGACGCCCGGTTCTGCTCGGGCTGCGGCACGGCCGTCACGGGCTCCCTCGCCACCGACGAGCGCAAGGTCGTGACGGTGCTCTTCGCCGACCTGGTCGACTCCACCGGGCTCGCGCAACGGCTCGACGCCGAGCGCGCCCGCGAGGTGCTCGGCAGGTTCTACGATGCCGCGACCCACGAGCTGCTGAACCTGCGGGGGCGACCGGAGAAGTTCATCGGCGATGCGGTGATGGCCGTCTTCGGCCTGCACCAGGTGCACGAGGACGACGCCCTGCGCGCCGTGCGGGCCGGCCTCGCGATCCGAGCCCGGGCGCACCGCCTGCGCGAGGAACTCGGGCTCGCCCAGGAGCTCGAGGTCAGGGTCGGCATCGAGTCGGGCGAGGCCGCGACCGGCAGCGGACCGTCGGAGCAGCTGCTCGTGACCGGCTCGGTCGTGAACGCCGCCGCACGCCTGCAGACCGCCGCGGACGCCGGGCGAGGTCCTGGTCGGCACGACGGCGCACGCGCTCACGCGCATCGGCCGTGTCGTTCGCCGACGCGCGCGACGTCGCGGCCAAGGGGTTCGAGGAGCCGCTGCGCGCCCATCCGGTGCAGGGTCTGTCGACGAGGTCGGTCCGGCGCACGATCCCGTTCGTCGGGCGTGGCCGCGAGCTGATCGCGCTGCGCGAGGCGTTCCACGACGTGGTCGCGGCCGGCACGCCGTCGCTCGTGACGATCGTCGGCGAGGCCGGGTCCGGGAAGACGCGCCTGGCCGACGAGCTCTTCGCCGGCCTCGAGCCCGGTGTCGCCGTGCTCCACGGACACGCGCAGGTGCCGGCCGGCAGCGCGAGCTTCGCGCCGGTCGCTGCGATCGTGCGACAGCTCGCGGGCATCGACGACGACGACCCGCCGCAGCGGATCACGGAGCGGCTTCACGAGCTGGTCGACGGGTGCTGCGACGCGACCGAGACCGATCGCGTGGTCGGCGGACTCGGCCTCAGCCTCGGCCTGGCCGAGCCGAGCCTCGACGAGTCCGCCTTCGTGCAGGACGTGCAGGGGGGGTTCCTGCGACTGATCGACGGGCTCAGCGCCGGCCTGCCGGTCGTGCTGGCGTTCGAGGACGCCCACGAGCTCGCGGCGCCGATGCTCGACCTGATCGAGCGACTCGTGTCCGGCCGCCGCCGGGGAGCGGCCCTGGTGGTGACGCTCGCCCGCCCCGACCTGCTCGAACAGCGTCCCCGGTGGGGCGCCGACGCCGCCGGCCACACCCTGCTCGCGCTGGAGCCGCTCTCCGACGACGAGGCCACGGAGCTCGTGCGCCAGGCCGGCGGTGATCGCATCGATGAGCGCGACGCGCGGACGATCGCTGAGCGTGCCGGCGGGAACCCCTTCTTCATCGTGGAGACCACCGGCATGCTGCTCGAGGGACACCGGCACGCGGGCGCCGTGCCGCCGACCGTGCAGGCGGTGGTGGCGGCGCGCATCGACGCGCTCCCGACGCCCGCCCGCGACGTGGCACGCCGCTCCTCGGTCTTCCTGTCGTCGTTCGACCGCGACGAGGCCGCGGCGTTGGCCCCGGCACAGGGCGCGATCGACACGCGGCTCGAGGAGCTCGAGGACGCCGAGCTGCTCGTGCGCGTCGACGACGGGACGCCGCGGTGGCGGTTCCGCCACCAGACGCTGCGCGACGTCGCCTACGCGAGCCTGCCCAAACGCCAACGGCGCGAACTGCACCTGGTCGTCGCCGATCGCCTCGTCGCCGACGGCCATCGGTCCTGGGCGGCCGATCACCTCGAGCAGGCGGCCCTCGCCGCGCTCGATCTCGAGCCCGCGTCGCGGGAGCTGCCCGACCGGGCCGCCGACGCCCTGGCGGAGGCCGGGGACCGCGCGCGCCGGCGCATGGAGAATCGATCGGCCCTCGGTCGCTACCGGCGCGCGCTCGCCCTCGCCGGCGACGGCGATCGCTGGGGGGTGCGCGAGGCGCGGGTGCTCGCCGGCATGGGCGAGGCCTTCTACTGGCTCGGTGAGTATCCCGGGGCCACCGAGGTCCTCGAGCAGGCCGTCGAGCTCGGCACGCGCCACGACGACGACTGGACCCTCGCGCTCGCGCTCCGATTCCTCGGCGACATCTCGATCAACGTCGCCGCCGACGTCGACCGGGCGGAGACCCTGCTCGAGCGTTCGCTCGACGCCGCCGAGCGCCTCGGCGAGCCGGCCGCGATCGCGCGCACGCTGCTGTTCGCCGGGTGGGTGCCGTGGACCCGCAAGCGCCTCGAGGAGGCCGAGGCGATCTGGCGGCGGGCCCTCGAGATCGCCGAGGCGAACGACGATCGGTGGGCCCGCGTCCGTTCCCTCTGCTCGCTCTCGATCGTGATCGCCGACCAGGACCGGCTCGACGAGGCGACCGAGATGATCGAGCGTGCCCGCGAGGTCGCGATCGACATGGGCGATCAGTTCAGCCTCGCGGTCGCCACCGTGCAGGAGGGACGGCTGCACGAGGAGCGGTTGGACTTCGAGAAGTCACTCCCCTACTTCGACCGCGGCATCGAGATCTTCACCGACCTGGGCGCCAGGTGGGAGCTCGGTGACGCCCTCGCGGAACGAGGCATCGCCGAGCGCGAGCTCGGGCGCCTCGACGACGCCGAGCGAGACATCCGCCGCGCGATCGCGATCAGCGAGGAGCTCGGCGAGCGTCAGCTCGCCGGCTGGACCTGGCGCGCGCTCGCGCACGTGTCGGAGCGCCGAGGCGACCACGAGGTCGCCGAGGAACACCGGCGCCGCGCCGCGTTGGAGGAGTCGCGCCGCCCGCGCTGACGGGAACAGCGACCACGCATCGCCCTCGGGCTAGGGGTACACGACGAAGCCGTCGACCAGGACGTCGGTGCCGGTCGAGGCCGAGTTCTTCGAGCCGAGCACCTTGATCACCATCGTGTGTTGCCCCGTCGCGAGGCCGGCGTACGAGACCTTCGCCTGCCAGGTCGTCGACGATCGGTAGAGGTCAACCGTTCCTCTCGACACGCCGTCGATCGTGACGTTCGCCCTGCCATAGGAGCGGCCGAACGCGGTGAGCCAGTCGATCGCGGTCCCCGTGAAGACCACGGTGGCGGTGGCGTTCTTCGTTCGCGATGAGCGGTACGTGCCGTCGCTCGCTCCGGTGGCGGATGTGCTCTGCCAGTTGGCGTAGCGAACGGACGGCGCGGACTCCTGGGTCGTCGTCGTGCCGACCACGAACGCGTCGTGGGTGATGGTCGTTCCGGTCGAGGCCGAGGCCTTCGCGCCGAGGACCTTGATCACCACGGTGTGGGTGGCGTTCGACAGCCCCGCATACACCTTCGAGACGCTGCCGGGAGAGGGCGCGTAGAGATCCACCGTCCCCTTGGCGCTGCCATCGATCGTGACGCTGGCGCGCCCGAGATTCGGACCCGTGCGGGCGATCCACGTGATCGAGGTGGTCGTCGGCGACACCCAGGTCAACGTCTGACCTTTCACGCCGTTGGCGCGGTACGCGCCGCCGTCGGCCGCCACGTCGACCACGCCGCGCCACCCGTCGTAGGCGACCCCCGTTGCGGCGTCGGCGAGCGTGACCGGCGACGGCGCCAGCCCGAACGTCGCGCTCACCGACTCGGAGGCCGTGAGCGTCACGACGCACGAGGCGATGCCCGAGCACGCGCCGGACCAGCCGACGAACGTCATGCCCGGACCGGCGCGGCCGTGAGCGTGACCTGCGTTCCGTGGTCGAAGCCCGCCGTGCACTCGACGCCGCAGTCGATGCCGACGGGCACGCTGGTGACCGTTCCGATGCCGGCACCGGACCTCGTGACCGTGAGCGTGCGCTGAACCGGGCGAACGTCGCACCGACGCTCTTCGCGTCGTCCATCGTGACGACGCAGGGGTCGACGCCGGCACAGGCCCCGTACCACCCGGTGAACACGGCATGTTCCGCCGGTGACGCGGTGAGGGTGACCTGGGTGCCGTGCGGGAACGCGGCGGAGCAGATCGAGCCGCAGTCGATGCCGGACGGCAGGCTCGTGACGACACCGCTGCCCGCGCCCGAGGTCGAGACGGTGAGCTCGACGCGCGACGGTGACGAACGTCGCGGTGACACTCCTCGGCCCGTCGAGCGACATGGTGCAGACGTCGACGTCATCCGGTTCGACGGCACACTCGCCGGACCAGACCACGGCGGAGCCGGGTCCGGGCGAGGCCGAGAGCGTCACCTCGCTCCCTCGAACGAACGACGCCTCGCACACCGGGTCGCAGTCGATCCCGGACGGTGCGCTCGTGACCGACCCGGTGCCGGTCGCGGCCACGCGTCGAGACGGACAACGTCTCGAGCGCTCGGAACGTGGCGACGACCGTCGTGTCGGCTCGGTGACCGTGACCGAGCACGGGTCCGTTCCCGGGCAGGCTCACCCCTGATCCGCTCCACCCGACGAACACCGACCCCGGCGAGGCGGTGGCGGTGAACGGTCACGAGGGTGCCGTCGTTCGACGGCTGCCGAGCAGACCGGATCCGCAGTCGACGGCGCCGACGTCGGCGGCGATCGACCCGGCGCCATCGCCGTCGGGAGCGACCGAGATCGTGCTCGATCGACGGTCGCCGAGGGAGCCGTGATCTGCGTCGCGAGGCTGCGCCACGCGTTCCACGTCGTCCCCGTGTAGTTCGGACTTGCCCGTCCGCCCGACAGCACCGAATCGAGGAACCAGTTCCCTCCATCCTGCGCATGTGAGAACACCACGCCGGCGAGATCGGCCGCGTTGGCGTCGAGGTAGGACCCCATCGCCGCGAACCACTCGGCCTTGGCCGTCGGCGATCCGGTCGGTCCGCCTTCGTCGGCACCGGTCTCGTCGATCCAGGTGGGCTTGCCGACGGATCGTGCGAACGCGATCGCGCTGTCGAACGACTCGGACGGGGCGAGCCAGCTGTTCGGACGGTGATAGCTGTCGACGCCGACCAGATCGTAGAGGCTCTCGTCGGCGGGGAACCAGTTCGTCGGGCCCCCGTGGTTCCCCTCGTACGCCGCCCGGGTCAGCACCACCTGCCACTCGATGCGATCGGTGACCCCCATCGAATCGAAGAGGGCTCGGACGAGTTCGAAGCACTCCCGGTATTCCTCCCCCGTGCCCGAGTACGGCTGCGCATCGAGCTCACCCGGCGGCGCTTGGAGGTTGGCCTCCGAGTGGAACTGGAGGTAGTGGGTCACCTCTCCGTAGGTGGGCAGCGCCAACACCTCGTTCGCGAACGAGACCAGCTTGTCGTAGTAAGGACCTGAGCCGGCCTGCAACTGCTCGGTGATGTGCGTGTACGGGATGCCCGTGCGGTTCTGGCCCGACCCGGTCTTCGGCTGGATGTTCATGCCGAGTGAGTACCCGGCAGCTGCGGCGGCGGCGGCATCGGAGGGGACCAGCTGGCTGTCGAACTGACCGTCACGCTGGCGCCCACGGAAGTACCCGAGCGAAACGCCCGATGCCGATTCGATCTCGCAGGAACTGCGCGTAGGTCTGCGGCCACAGCCCGACGACGAGATCATGCGCCGCCTGGGCGCGCGGCGTCGAGAGGCCGAGCAGGGGAATCGTCACGAGCGCGACGAGGAGCTGTCGCCTCACACTCCGACCTTTCGAGCGCCAGACCGGGGGAAGTCGGCCCACCCAACCACGGGATGCGCTCGCGGTCAACCCACGGGACGCCGGCCGAGGGATCGAGGCCCGTAGCCGGCGAAGAAGGGTCTAGTAGGTGGTCATCGTCGCGACGACGGTGTCGCGAGCGGCCCACCGGCCCTGGGAGCGGATCACGATCTCGCACCGGTAGGAGACGCCCTCGGCCTGGGTCGGGGCGACGATGTTGAGGGTGAACACCTTCCGCACGTGTTCCGACGCGGCGGGGAACGAGAATGCGAGCGTGCCCTGCCGGAACTCCTGCGTGACGTTGCGGGCTCGCCAGTCGGGGCGCTTGTGCTTGCCCATGAGGACCGCGTTGACCTTGAAACGGCGCGTCCCCCGGCAGCCGTCGACCGTGAGGGTGTCGGGTTGGTCGCCGTCGTTCTCGACGGTGATCCAGAACCGCACACCCTCGCCGTCTTCCATGCGGACGGCGACGCCCTGCCGGGCTCCCGTCGTGTTGTAGACGTCGCGGCCCTTCCACGGATGCGGCAGCGGGTCGATCGTGCAGCCGGTGCTGAGACCGCAGAGCTTGATCCAGGCGTCGGCCTGGAAGTCGGCGGCGGCCGCGGGGGTCACGCCGGTGAGGACCGTCGCGGCCATCAGCAGCGCCAGGAGCGAAGCGATGCGTCTCGTCATGGCGATGAGCATACGGGCCGGGACCGGCCCGAGGACGTCGTCAGTCGTCGTCGGGCCGGCGGAGCTTCTTCGTGCGGCCGCGGCGCTTCTTCGCCGCGAGGCGGCGCTCGACCGAGGCGCGGGTGGCCTTGGTGGGCCGGCGCTTCGGGGGTGGGGGCGCGATCGCGGACCGGAGCGTCTCGGCGAGACGCTCGAGCGCGGCTTCCCGGTTCTGCAGCTGCGAGCGGTGCTCCGACGCGGCGATCGTGAGCACCCCGTCGACCAGGCGGCCGGAGAGGCGTTCGAGCGCGCGGGCACGCAGCGTCGGACCCAGCGCGGTCGTCGTGGTCAGATCGAGGCTCAGCTCGACGCGGGAGTCGGCGGTGTTCACCGACTGGCCGCCCGGGCCCGACGAGCGGCTGAAGCGCCAGCGCAGCTCCCGCTCGGGCACGACGACCGAGCGCGTCACGCGGAGCGGCCCGGCCATGTGGCCAGTATGCCCCGCGAGACGCGCTCGAGGTCGTTAGGCGATCTTCACCACGTCGGCCTCGCCCGGCACGAGGGCGAGCGTCGTCGCGAACACGTGCCGTCGGGTCGAGGCGACACCGGTCGGCAGCGGCAGCTGCGCGACGACGTCACAGCTCGAGGTCGCGAGATCGCAGGAGCTCACCGTGCCCCCCACTCCCTGCCCGAACTCGGCGGCGAGCCAACTGGCCTCGTCGAACTCGACGACATGCAGGGCTCCGTCACGCGCGAAGCTCAGGTCGACGATCGACGTGAAGCCACGCCCGACGACGCTGCACGCGGGGCTGGAGCCGCATCGCGCGTGTCGGGTTCCCGGTTCGATGCGCCAGATGCGCGAGCGGTTCTTCGGCGCCGGGAATCCCTTCAGCTCACCGACGTAGTACGCGCCGTCGGGGCCGACGGCGACGCTGGTCGCGACCGCCTGGGCCGGGGATCCGGTCCGGCAGCTCACACACGAACTCGAAGTCGGGCTCGGCATCGGGCAATCGGCGATCCGCTTGGCGTTCGCCGTGGGCACCATCTGGTCGGGCAACGTCGCGACCCAGTCGATCCGGCCGGTGCGGCTGACGATCAGCAAGCGCGTTGGCCGCCGCGTCGGCCACGAGGGCGCGACGACCCGGCAGGGCGGCCACGTTGAACGGATTCGAGTCGATCTCGCCACCATCGGGATTGACGGCGGCCTCGAACGCTCCGAGGTCGGCGACAGGCTTCACACGGCCGTCGACGATGCGATACAGCATCGAACCGGGGCCGCCGGTGACGGCGTGCATCGCACCGACCGTGTAGGGCGCGATATCGCTGACACCGGGAAGGGGCGCGACGAGCGAACGAGGCTCGCCGGAGCGCTGGTCGAAGTGCACGACCCCCTGGCCGGCATCGGCCACGAAGATGTCGCCTCGCTTGATCGCGAGCCCGAACAAGGGCGTCGCGAACTCGAACGATCCTCGCTCGGCGGTCTCGTCGGCGCCCGCGGACTGCGGGACGACGAGCATGAAGGCGGCGACCAGCGCGATCGCGCCGGTCGTGATGGATCGCGCGGAGCGTCGTGGAACGTGTGGAACGGGACATCGGGGGGTCCTCCCTCTCCCTGAACGGACTGGGACGCATCACTTCTAGTCGCTGTGCCTCGCTTCGGTCAACCCCCGCCCCCACCGCCATCGGTCCCGCCGAACCAGTGCCGTGCTGCTTCCTTCGCCGCCATGCGCAGGTCGCACGATGGCATCAGAGGGTCCGGATCGGAAGGACGGTGCGATGCTCGCGAGGCGAGTCGCCGTCGGAACAGCGATCGTGGCGTGCACGGCGTTGGTCGCTCTCGCCGCGCCCACGATCGGCACGGCGCCGCTCGGCCGCGCATGGGCGTCGCACCGGGGTCCCCGCGTCACCGTGGCGTTCACGGGGGACTTCCTGGCGACCCAGGCGACGTGGGGAGCGGCTCGACGCAACGCCGGCGGCCACGGGTACGACTTCCGACCGATGCTCCGGCCGCTGGGCACGCTCACACGCTCGGCCGACCTCGCGATCTGCCACCTCGAGACGCCGCTCACCGGCCGCGGCGTGCGGCTCAGCGCCTATCCCCGGTACGCGGTGCCCCACCAGCTCGCCGATGCGATCCGCCGGGCCGGCTACGACGGCTGTTCGACCGCGTCGAACCACTCCCTCGACCACGGGTCCGCGGGCATCCGCTCCACGCTCGACAAGCTGGACTCGCTCGGCATCGGGCACACGGGCACGGCGCGTTCGCGCCGGGAAGCGGCCCGCACGGTTCGCTACCGGGTCGGTGACGCGGTGATCGCCCACCTGTCGTACACGGCCTCGTTCAACGGCCTCATCCCGCGCCACGCGTGGGAGGCCAACCGCATCGACGTGGACCGCATCCTCGAGCGGGCACGGCGCGCGCGGCGCCAGGGCGCCGACATCGTCGTGCTGAGCCTGCACTGGGGCACCGAGCACCGGCATCCGCCCACGAGCGAACAGGAAGCGCTCGCCCGGCGGCTGACCGCCTCGAAGGCGATCGATCTGATCGTGGGCCATCACGCCCACGTGGTGCAGCCGATCCGGCGCGTGCACTGGCGCTACGTGGCGTACGGGCTGGGCAACTCGTTCTCGGGCATGACGGCGGCGCTGTTCTCCCCCGCGGTGCAGGACGGCATGGTGCTGCTCGTGACGTTCGAGCTCGGCCCGAGGAAGTGGCATGTGCACCGGGTGCGGTTCGCCCCGACCTGGGTGCAGCCGGGGGGATTCGTGGTGCGGTTGGTGGGGCCCGCGATCGATGCGCGGCGCCTGCCGGCTGCGGTGATCCGAGAGCTCCGCCGCTCGTGGCGGCGGACCGTGACGACGGTCGATGCGGCCCGCGTTGGGGGTCGTGGCGTTCCGCCGGGCACGGCTCTGAGACGAGGAGGTGCGTCATGAAGCTGCGTCGATCGAACGCTCTTCCCATACTCGTGGCGTTCGCGGTGGTCCTGCTGCAGGCGGTGACGCTCGTGGTGGCGTCGCCGATCTCGGCACGGGCAGCGGTGCGGCCGGTCGCCGGCTGTCCGTTGAGCGCCGAGGCGCTGGCCACGCTCGCCGCCACGGGCGCTCCCACACCGTCCTGTGCCTGGCCGGAGATCGCGCAGGCCGCCGACACGTCGGTGATCCATCGCGCCTGCACGATCGTCGGCACCGAGGCCGACGAGGTGCTCGAGGGCACCGGCGGCAAGGACGTGATCTGCGGTTACCAGGGCGACGACGTGATCAAGGCCCTCGCAGGGCCGTGACATCGTCTACGGCGGTGCCGGCAAGGACCGCATCCGTGGGGGACCCGGCGCCGACGAGCTCCACGGCGAGGCCGGCAACGACCGCGTGCGCGGAGGCCTCGACGGGGACCAGATCCACGGCCAGATGGGCGACGACCGCCTGCTGGGCGGAGGCTGGGCCGACTCGATCAGCGGTGGCTACGGAGACGACCTCCTCGTGGGAGGTCCTGGTCGTGACTACGTCTACGACACGTCCGGATCCGAGGTCGCCGTGCTGGGAGCCGGGAGCGACCAGTTCTACTCCATCCGCGGCGACGACACCGTCTTCGGCGGACGCGGTGACGACTGGTGCATCACGGTCTTCGACGAGCGGTCCGGCGACGTGATCGACGGTGGACCCGGGACCGAAGACACCTTCGATGCCGACGCCGGCGACACGGTGACGGGCTTCGAGTCCGGGCCTGAGCCCTGCTACGGCTGCTGAGCGATATCCGGGAGAGGAGACGGATCATGAAGGCATCGGTGGTGTACGAATCGATGTTCGGCAACACCGCACACATCGCGCGGGCGATCGGCGCCGGGCTGGCGGAGCGGGGCGTGGTCGTGACGATCGCAGAGCGTCGACGCCGTCGACGCCGACGAGGTCGCGGGCGCCGACCTGCTGATCGTCGGCGGCCCGACCCACGCGCACGGCCTCAGCAACGACTCATCGCGTCAGAGCGCGCTGCGAGGACGAGCACAACACGTTCGACGAACCGACGATGGGGCCAGGGCTCCGAGGATGGATGGAGACGCTTCCCGACGGCGCGGGCCGAGCCGCGGCCGCGTTCGACACCCGCATCGGTGGCGCTCCGAAGTGGCTCACGGGCTCTGCGGCCAAGCACGTCGGCCGAGCGGCTCGAGGCGCATGGCTACCGGCTCGTGAGCGAGCCGGCGAGCTTCCTCGTGACGAGGCACAACGAGCTGGTCGACGGCGAGGTCGAGCGGGCGACGACGTGGGGCTCGGACGTCGCGGGATCGATGCGCGTCAGCCGGTAGGCAGCGGACGGCGATCAGCCTTCCGCGCGCAGCCGGTCGACACAGGCTTCGAACGTGTCGGCCACGAGCTCGACCCGGTCGAAGTCGGCCATCGCCGCCGTCACGTAGCCGAACCCGAACCGCCGCTCGAGGTCACCCCCACCGAAGGCACCCCCGAGCCCGCCCATGCCGAAGCCGTGCTCGTCGAGCCCGACGCCGAGGCCCCACGACACGTCCTCCCCGAGCAGCACGTCGGGACCGGAACACTGCACGCCGGCCATCGCCCTCACGGTCCCCTCGGCGAGCACGGTCACCCCGTCGAGGGTGCCGCCTTCCGAGAGGGCGGCGTAGAACCTCGCGACCCCTCTCGCCGTGGCGTGACCGTTCACCGCGGGGATCTCGGCACGTCGCCACGACGCGCCGTTGACCACGTCGAGGTCGACGAGGCCGGGCGGATTGCCGAGCGCTCGGGCGTGGAGGGAGCCCGGCTCCCCCAGCGTGCGCTCGGACCAGTCGTCGTCGATCGCGTGGACGGTCGCGCACCTGGCCTCCTCCTCGGGCCGCAATCCCACGTGCACGTCGATGTCGAGCGGCTCGGCGATCTCCTCACGCAGGAACCTGCCGAGGCTGCGCCCGTCGACGCGCCGTACGACCTCGCCGACGAGGTGTCCGAAGAACGATGCGTGCTCACCGTGGCGTGTGCCCGGCGGCCACCACGGCTCCTCGCGCTCGAGCGCCCCCACGATGCGGTCCCAGTCGTAGAACGCCTCGGTCGGAAGCGGTTCACGCAGGCCGAGCAGCCCGGCCTGGTGGGTGAGCAGCCAGCGCACCCGCACCTCGGCCTTCCCGGCCTGCGCGAAGGCCGGCCAGTACCGAGCGACCGGCGCATCGAGGTCGACCTGTCCGGCGTCGACGAGTCGGAGCAGACAGGCCGCCGCGAAGGGCTTCGTGACGGAGTAGACGTGCACGATCGTGTCGCGCGACCATGGCTCGCCGGGTGCCGCCTCGCCCGCCCAGAGGTCGGCCACGGGCTGCCCATCGTGGTAGCCGGCGACCGCTGCCCCGGTCTCGCCGAGGTCGTCGAAGGCACGGCGGAACGCCTCGGCGACCGGCTCGAACCCGGACGCGACGGAACCCTCGATCTGCAGCTCGGCCACGTCGGCAGGCTCTCACACGACCCGCCGCGTCACGGCGTCTGCCAGATCACGTGGTGCTCGACGATCGCCCCCGCGTCGTCGTAGCGGAGCACCACCATCAGCTCGTCGGATCCCGCGTCGTCCGTCGTGACGCTCGCGGGGAAGGCGATCAGCTGTTCCGTCTCCGTGAACGCGCCGACGCGCTCGATCTGGAAGCCGCCGGCCTGCGCCTCGGTGGCTCGGGCGATGACGTCGTCGAGCCCCACACTGGGGTCGGCGTCGTCGGTCGTCGTGAGCACGACACGCTCCGCGTAGACGTCCGAGAAGTCCTGCGTCGTCCCGGAGTTCCAGGCGGCCATCATGTCGTTCGGCGATCGCCTCGCCATCGGTCGTCGTGACCGTGGGGTAGATGAACAGCCGCCCACGACCATGGCGATCACGGCGAACAGCGCGACGAGCACCCACGGCGTCCTCGACCGGCGCTGCGTCGGCTCCGGACCGAACGGCTGCGTGCGGAGCGGCTCCGGCTCGCGGCGTCTGCTGCATCTTCTGCGCTCGTCGGATCTGCTCCTCCTGCTGCGTCTGCTGCATCGATCTCACCCCCTTCCACCGACAGCGTGCGACCGACCGGGGAGCTCGAGGGACGCCGACCGACCCCTGTCGCCCGGGACCGGGCCGGAGGCCCCGACCTTGCGGAGAGCCGAGGGCCGGCCGTACGCTCGCGTCATCGGATCCGGAGAGGAACGTTCGATGAGCACTCCCCGTTCGACCAGGTCGTCACCGCCGATCCACGTTGCTGCGGGTCGCGACGATGCTCGCGCTGACCGTCGCCGCCTCGCTCGCGCTGGCGTCGCCGGCATCCGCCCAGGACGCCGACACCGACCCGAGAGACGAGCAGATCGTGCTGAGCGGGCGGCTCCTCGTCGCCGAGGGCGACACGGTCGACAGCGCGGTGATCTTCAACGGTCCTGCCTCGATCGAGGGCACGGTGACCGAGTCCGTCGTCGTGTTCAACGGTCGCACGGAGATCTCGGGCACGGTGGAGGGCGACGTCGTCGTGTTCAACGGATCGGTCACGGTCCGGTCGGGCGCCACGGTCGGCGGCAACCTCGTCACGGTCGACGATCCGAACGTCGAGCCCGGAGCGACCGTGCGCGGTGAGCAACGCCGGGTGAGCACCGAGTTCGACGCCACGGCGTTCGGATTCGCGAGCCGCATCGCGTGGTGGATCGGCTACTCGGTCTCGACGCTGCTGCTCGGACTGGCGCTCCTGGCGCTCGCGCCGGGCCTCGACCTCGCGGTCGCGGCGGCCGCGCGCGAGCGCACGGGCGCGACGATCGGTTTCGGGGCAGGGGCGTTCTTCCTGCTGCCGCTCGCGGCCGTGCTGCTGCTGGTGATCGTCGTCGCGATCCCGCTCGGGCTGTTCCTGATGCTCGCGTTCGCGCTGCTCTACACGATCGGGTACGTCGCCGGCGCCCACGTGCTCGGACGCCGGCTCATGGCGCCGCCGAAGTCGCGGTTCGTCGCCTTCCTCGTGGGGTGGGCGATCCTGCGGGCGATCGCGTTGATCCCCTTCGTCGGCGGCCTCACGTGGATGATCGCGGCCATCGTCGGGCTCGGTGCGTTGTGGGTGGCGGCTCGTGGCATGCCTCCGTTCCGCCGACGACCCCGGACACCTCTCGCTGCCCCCGATGCCTCAGGCGACCGCGTAACGGCGCCGAGGACACCGCAGTTCACGCCCCGGCGCAGGCAACGATCGATCAGTCGGTCGAGCGCCTTCTGCTTCCACGTGTTCCAGAAGTCGGCGTGCATCGTCCAGTAGGGGCCACTGGAGAGCGCCAGCGCGACATTGGTGCCGTCGCTCCTCGGTCCGCATGGTCGCTCACCGGCACAGACGTCCCAGATGCTCCAGTGGATCCTGACCGAGAGCTGCGGGATCACCCTCGGGTGCGAATCGGGGCATCGCTTCGGATCGCGTGGGTAGATCACATGCGACATGTGATCGCCCGAGTCGAGCCGTCCGTCCCAACACCACGGGAAGTCGATCCTGCCGACGAGACCGTCGCGACTCGCTCCGAGGTCGCCCTGGTATGGACGACAGCTGTAGGGGTGGTCGGCCTTGGGGGTGCCCCTGCCGCACGACCACGACACGAATGGGTTGCTGCCCGGCGAGGTGGCGTGGGGATCGCCCCCCACCAACTTGATGTCTGCCGGCAGCGTGCCCATCGGACGGTCCGGTCGGAAGTAGTACGTGCGCTCCTTCGGCGCGACGATCGCTCTCCCCCGAAAGATCCTCGCGGGGAACCATGTTGCCGCGAGGTCGCCGTCGTGGGCGCACGTCGAGCGCGAGGCGAGCAGCGACTCCCGGGTCGAGTCCGCGTCGGTGCTGCGATTGCCGTAGAAGCCGTGGCGGTGCGACGCGCCCGGCTCGCCCGGGTAGACGATCGGATCGTCGCGAGAGGCGTGGGAGAATGCGACAACCGACGGAGAACGCGCCCTGGCGGATAGCCTCGGCGGGCGCTCGAACGGCTCCGACCGCGATCACACACCCGAACGCGAGCCCCGAGGCGAGCATCACCAACGAGCGGGGGAGCCGGAACATCATCGATCGGAGGTTACCGGCGGATGACGTGAAGGCAAGCGCGTTCACCGGGGTGTAGCCTCTGCCCGTGACCGACGACGCCGTATCGTCCGCCGCCCCGCCCGGTGCTTCGTCGGGTCCGAGGTCGGCCGGCTGCGGCGGGTGATGCTGCACCGGCCCGGACTCGAGCTGCAGCGACTCACACCCACGACCGCTCGAGAGCTGCTCTTCGACGGCGTGCTCTGGGTCGGCCGGGCGAGGGAGGAGCACGACGCCTTCGCGGCGGCGCTCTCCTCTCGCGGGGTCGAGATCGTCTACCTCGACGACCTGCTCGCCGACGTGCTCGAGCAGCCCGAGGTGCGTGCTCGCCTCGTGCAGCACCTCGACCCCGACCTGCTCGGGCCCACGCTCGGACCCGAGGTGCGCGAGTGGCTGATGGCCCTGTCGTCACCCGATCTCGCCCAGCACCTGGTCGCGGGCGTGACCTTCGACGAGCTGCCGTTCACGAGCGACAGCA
The DNA here is from genome assembly GCA_963825685.1 of uncultured Actinomycetes bacterium. Classification (GTDB taxonomy): domain Bacteria; phylum Actinomycetota; class UBA4738; order UBA4738; family HRBIN12; genus JAOUEA01. Next base: position 194,804 of record CAWGUD010000020.1, read on the forward strand.
TCGTGGCGCGCATGGGACGCGGGTACGTCGCGGCGCCGCTTCCCAACACGCTGTTCATGCGCGACACGTCGGCGTGGATCTACGGCGGCGTCTCGATCAACACGATGGCGATGCCGGCGCGGATCCGCGAGTCGCTGCACCTGCAGGCCGTCTACGACCACCACCCGATGTTCACCGGCGCCGATTTCGAGGTGTGGAGCGACGGCGTCGGGCCGATGTTCCTGGAAGGCGGCGACGCGCTCGTGATCGGCAACGGCGCGGTGCTCGTCGGCATGGGCGAGCGCACCCACCCGGCCGCCGTCGAGCTGTTGGCGCAGCGGCTCTTCCGGGCCGGGGCCGCGACGCAGGTGATCGCGGTCGAGATCCCGTCACAGCGGTCGAGCATGCACCTCGACACCGTGCTGACGATGCTCGACGTCGACGCGTTCACGGTGTTCCCCGACGCTCGCGACGCGATGACGACCTACGTGGTCACACCCGGCGCGAACGGGCTCTCCGTCGAGGAGGCCGACGACCTCTTCGACGCGCTCGCCCGGGCACTCGACGTGCCGAGGATCCGCCAGTTCGAGACGGGGGGCGACCGCTTCCAGGCCGAACGCGAGCAATGGGACGACGGCAACAACGTGCTCGCGATCGCGCCCGGCGTCGTCGTGGCCTACGAGCGCAACGTCGACACGAACCACCGTCTGCGCGACGGGGGCATCGAGGTGATCACGATCGACGGCGAGGAGCTCGGCCGGGGGCGCGGCGGGCCGCGGTGCATGAGCTGCCCGATCGAGCGCGACGCGATCGCTCGCTGAACGACGATCGTCCGCCCTCACGGCACGCTCAGCGCTCCAGCGGGCCCTCCGCGTACGGGGGCGCGACCTCGAGGCGATCGGCCCGGCAGGCTCGATTGAGGAACGGATACGGATCGATCGCGTCCATCACGCGTCGATGCCCCGACGGTGCGCGGTGCAGCGTCTTCGTCAACGCCCACGGATGCCACTCGAAGTGGTCGTGCGGGCCGCGGGCGTCACCCGTCGCCCCCACGTAGCCGACCACGTCACCGGTGCGCACCGCACCGAGCCTGCCGACGCGGCTGAGGTGCACGTTGCGGGCATAGCCGTGTTCACCGATCACGGTCACGTACAGACCGGCGAACCAGGAATCCCGATGCGCGATCGCGTAGCCGTCGAACGGGGCCACGATCGCCCGCCCCGTCGGGGCGGCGACGTCGTTGCCCCAGTGCGGGTGGTAGCCCCCGACCGTCCGACGGTCGCCGAAGTCGTCGTCGTAGTAGACGGGGCCGGTGACCGGACATCGCAGGAACGGGTCACGGCTCGGCCGATCGACCGTGCCCGGGCGAGGGAACGAGTTGAAGCGGCCCGTGGCCTTGATGTGGGCCCACGCCGCGGCCGGCGTGCCGTGGTTCAGCCAGATCCAGCGGAGCCCCGCGATCAGTTGCTGAGCCCACGCCGTGTTCGCGATCGTGTTCGGACAGGCGGCCCACCCCCACTTGAAGCACGTCGCCTGCAGCCTCAGCGCGTCACGATCGGCGGTCATCCACGTGCCGAAGATCGTCTGCATCTCTTCCACGGTCATCGCGAAGAGCCCACGCCACACGAAGCGGGCGCCGCCGACCGTGCGGAAGTCGGTCCGGAACCCGGACCCCTGCCAACAGACGATCTTCGCGAGCTCCGGCGCGTCGGCCCACTCCCTCGGCAGGTCACGCGAGATCCTGATCGCCGCGCGGACCTGTCGCTGGAACCGCCGCGGCGGATCGGGCCGGTAGCACCCCTCGAGCTCCTGGCGCAGGCTCTGCGCCGGGGCGCTCACGACCGGCACCATCGTCGCGACGAGCGCGAGCATCAGCGCGCCGAGCAGGGTGGGACGCATCCGTTCGCTCCTGGAGGACGGGTCCGGAAAGTGAGAAACCGCCGGAACCCGAGGGCCCCAGCGGTTTCTCGCGCCGGAACATACCGGGAACCCCGGCGGGCGGTCAACCCGGAACCCGGGTTCGTGTCACTCTTCGTCTCCTGAGCGACGCCGCGGGATCTCATCCCGGGCGTTCAGGATGCCGTGGGTGCCGGGATCGTTCCTTCCATCACCGTGTCGCCGTCGGGCGTGCTGACGCCGACCGAGGCGGCCCTCTCCCGAGGCAGCGTCGAGTACAGGCTGATGTAGAGGTTGCCCTCGACGCCGACGAAGGTGCCGAGCGGGGCGCGCGCACCCGTGCCCACCTCCTCGAGCCACACCGCGTAGGTCTCGCCGGCCGCGAGCCCCGACGTCGTCAGCTCCACCCATGTGCTCTGCGGATCCTCGTGGACGACCGCCTCGCCGACCACGCCGGGCTGCGCGGCGACCATCGCGACGACCTCGCCGCCTTCCGGTTCGGGTGGTTCCGAGAGGACCACGGCGACCACCGTCACGATCGCGAGCGCCGCCGCGACCGGGTGACCCGCGCGAGGACGGAGCGGCGCCGGCTGCGGTCCCGCTCGTGGCGCTCGCGCTCGATGCGCCCGAGCACCTCGTCGAGCATCTCGCGCGACGGGCCCGGGTCGTCGGTCGTTCCGATGCGCTCGGGATCGGCCAGCGCCAGCAGGTCGGCAACGGGCGCGAGCTCGGACGCATCGCGCCGGCACGTGCGACAGACGTCGAGGTGCCCGCGCACGGCGGCCACCTCGCCCGGTTCGAGGTGTCCGAGCACGTAGGCGCCGAGCAGGGGGCGCACGTGGTCATCGGGTCGCGACGTCATCCCACCCCATCTCCTCCAGCGTCAGGCGCAGCGCCCGCAGGGCGTAGTACACCCGGCTCTTCACGGTCCCCTCGGGGATGCCGAGCTCGGCGGCCACCTCCGCGTACGGACGCCGTCGGAAGTACGTCTCGACCACGACGAGACGGTGATCGTCGCCGATGCGACGCAGCGCCTCCTCGATCTGCCAGGCGAGCAGCGCCTGCTCGAGCCGGTCCTCCGCCGAGGCGGCGCCGTCGGCGACGCGCTGGATCGCGTCGTCGGTCGCCGGCTCGGGCCAGATCGCGCGGGCCCTGGCGATGTCGATCACCACGTGGCGCAGGATCGCGAAGAGCCATCCGCGCACGGTGCCGAGCTCGGGATCGAACCGATCGCCGAAGCGCCATGCCCGGACGAACGTCTCCTGCACGGCTTCCTCGGCCAGCCCGCGATCGTTCAACGAACGCATCGCGAAGCCGAGCATCTCTCCGGCGTGGGCGGCGTAGGCGGCCCTGATGCCGCTCTCGTCGAGGTCGAACCGCGCCGTTCCCATCGTCGTGACGAGGGTACGGGCTGTCGGGCACCGCCGGTTCACGCGAACGGGTGAACCCGGCCGGTCGATCGTCCGTATCCCCAGCGATGTGACGGCGACGTCGAGCGACGGAGCGAAGGGAGACGCCACGATGCGGATCGGTGGGATGCGGGCGGCCGCGATCGGCCTCGCGCTGACGATGCTGCTCGCCGCGTGCGGCGACGACGGCAGTGACGGCGACGGCGCGGGCGACTCAGCGCACGACGCGAGGAGAGCCCCCCTGCCGAGGAGAGCCCGGCCGCCGAGACGGCCACGGTGCAGCTCGCGGAGTCCGACCTCGGGTCGATCCTCGTCGACGCCGAGGGCATGACCCTCTACCTGTTCGAGTCCGACACCGACGGCTCCAGCACGTGCTACGACGACTGCGCCGCCTCGTGGCCGGCCCTGGTCGACGACGCGCCGACGGGGGGCGAGGGCATCGACGGGTCCCTCCTCGGCACGACCGAACGCGACGACGGCGACGTCCAGGTCACCTACGCCGGTCAGCCCCTCTACACCTTCGCGTCGGACCAGGCACCCGGCGACGTCGAGGGCCAAGGGGTCGGCGACGTGTGGTTCGTGGTCGATGCTTCCGGCGACGCCGTCGTCGAGGAGGCTCGGACCGGACCGGGCTACTGAGGCCCTTCGTGCCCGCCGGCTCAGGCGCCGGCGAGCACGGACTCCGCAGCGCTGCGGCCCCACCACATCGCCTGGGAGAGCGAGCGCAACAGGATCTCGGCCGACGCCAGGTTCGTCGCCAGCGGCACCCCGTGGATGTCGCACACCTTCAGCAGCGCCTGGATGTCGGGCTCGTGCGGGTGCGAGGTCAACGGGTCCCGCAGGAACACGACCGCGTCGACGTCGCCCGCCACGATGCGAGCGCCGATCTCGAGATCGCCGCCCTCGGGCCCGCTGTGCACGCGTTCCACGTCGATGTCGAGGGCCGCGGCGATCTGTCCGCCCGTGTGACCGGTCGCGATCAGACGCAGCTTCGCCAGCGTCGAGCGGTGGCGGGTGGCGAGCTGGAGCAGGTCGTCCTTCTTCTCGTCGTGCGCGACCAACGCCAGCACCGCGCGCTCGGACCGTTCGTCGCCTTGATAGATGCCCATCGAGGAAGTCATGCATCGAGGCTACGAGCGGGGTCGCCACCGCGACAGGGATACGAGGTAACGGTCGTGTGAAGTCTCGAAGCCCGACGCGGCCTACGCGGGGAGGCGACGGGTGAACCAGTCGGAGGCCAGGCGGGCGACCTCGTCGAGCGTGCCGGGTTCCTCGAACAGGTGCGTCGCGCCCGGCACGATCGTGATCTCCACCTCGCAGCTCATGCGGGCCGCGGCCTCCCGGTTCATGCCGAGCACCTCACGGTCGAGGCTCCCGACGATCAGCAGGCTCGGCGCCCGCACGAGCGCAAGGGCGTCGCCGGCGAGGTCGGGCCGGCCGCCGCGCGAGACGACGGCGCGCACGGAGTCGGGCCGCTCCGCCGCCGCGACGAGGGCGGCGGCGGCGCCGGTGCTCGCTCCGAACGTGCCGACCGGCAGACCGGCGGTGTCGGGGCGGTCGGCGATCGCGTCGCCCGCGATCAGGAGCCGCTCGGCCAGCAGGGGGATGTCGAACCGCAGCTGCCGCGTCCGCAGGTCGACGGCTTCCTCGGCGGGGGTCAACAGATCGAACAGCAGCGTCGCGAGCCCGTCGACGTTGAGCACGTCGGCCACCATGCGGTTCCTCGGGCTGTGGCGGCTGCTGCCGCTGCCGTGGGCGAAGAGCACGAGGCCGCGAGCATCGCGCGGCAACCGCAGATCGCCTTCGATCTCGCCCGTGCCCGCGACCCGGTCGGGGACCGGGATGCGGATGAGGACGAACCTCCATCAGCCGGCCACCCCGCCGCCGTCGATCGGTAAGGCCGCCCCGGTGATGTAGCTCGACTCGTCGCTCGCCAAGAAGACCACGGCGCGGGCGATCTCGTCGGGCTGTCCCATGCGCGGGATCGCGCGACCCTCGCTCGCGAACGCGACGTACTCGGGCCAGCTGAGGCCCTGGTTCCGCGCGTCCTCGTGTTCCATCGGGGTTTCGGTATCGCCGGGACAGACGGCGTTGACCCTGATCCCCTGCGGACCGTGGTCGAGCGCCATCGCTTTCGTCAGCAGCACGAGCCCGCCCTTCGCGGCGCAGTACGCAGCGCCCTTGGCGCCGCCGACGAGCCCCCAGCCGGAACTGCAGTTCACGATCGAGCCTGACGCCTGCGCGATCATGTGAGGCAGCGCCGCACGGGACATCAGGAACGCGCCCTTCAGGCTCGTGTCGACCTGCAGGTCCCACTCGGCCTCGTCGCAGCCGAGCACGTCGTTCGCCACGTAGACGCCCGCGTTGTTGAAGAGCACGTCGAGCCGGCCGAAGGCCTCGATCGTTCGAGCGACAGACCGTTCACAGTCCTCAGCCGAACGCACGTCGGCCCGCACGAACTCGCCGCGGCCCCCGGCCGCGTCGATCTCCCCCACGACCATGGCCCCTCGGCCCTCGTCACGACCGGTGAGCGCGACGACGGCCCCCTCGAGGGCGAACATCGCCGCGGTCGCGCGACCGATGCCCGACGTGCCGCCGGTGACGAGCGCCACCTTCCCGTCGAGTCGACCCATGCGGGCGATGGTATCGGAGGCAGGCGCCAGCCCGGCATCACAGCAGCATCCGCTCGGGGCTCCAGTCACGAAACGCGCTGTCGAGGATCTGCACCAACCGCGCGAACGATCGATCGACGTCACGCGGCAGCCCGAAGCCGCCCACGGCCTCGAGCGTCACGAAGCCGTGCAGGGCGGCGCGCAGGGCGCGGGTCGCGTCGATCGCATCGTCACCGCTGAGTCCGTAATGAGCGAGCACGGAGAACACGGTCTGCAGCAGCGCCCGACTCGCCCCATCGGCGTCGTGATCGTGCGGATCGACGGCTCGCAGCGTGGCGGGGTACCGGCCCGGATGCGCATGCGCGTAGCCGCGGTACGCCTCGGCGATCGCCTGCAGACCGTCGTCGTCGACCCCGGTCGACGGCGGACCCGAGCGCGACGCCGAGCTCGCGCAGCGCCAGCACGGTGAGGTCACGTCGCAGCTCGCCGAGGCCGTCCACGTGCTTGTAGAGGCTGGGTACCGCGACACCGAGTCGCTCCGCGACCGCGGCGAGGGTGAGCCGTTCGTATCCGACCTCGTCGGCGACCTGCGCGGCCTCGGCGACGACGACCTCCCGCGAGAGCCCCGCCCTAGGCACGTCCCGTCGCCTCGGCCAGGAACCCGACGACCGCGGGCGTGACGACCTCGGGATACTCGGCCTGCGGGTAGTGGCCCGCGTCGGGCACGATCACGACCCGCGCACCTGTGCGTTCGCCGATCAGCCGGGCCTCCGCGCTGGGGTCGGGGAAGTCGGCGTCGCGCTCGCCCATCACCACGAGCGTCGGGACGTGCACGTCGCCGAGCCTCGCCTCGGCGGGCGCGTGCGAGGTATGGGTCGTGGCGACGAACGCGCGCCAGTGCCCTGGGCGACGCAGGCTCTCGCGGATGCGAGCCCGGTGCTCCGCCAGGTCTGCCGGTGGCCGCCCCGGATAGACCTTCGCGTAGTAGGCGTTCCACACCGCCGGGCCCCATGGCTTGCGCAGCCCGAGGCGGAGCGTGAGCTTCGCCGCGAGCCCCAGCGGGATGTCGCGCACGAACGGCCCGACGAGCACGAGGGCGCGGACGAGGTCCGGGTGCTCGGCGGCCGCCCACACCGCCGCCCCCGCGGCCATCGAGTTGCCGACGAGGATCGCCGGTCCGCCGAGGTGCTCGGCCAACGCCGCCATGTCCGTGCCGGCAGCGACGTCGTCGTAGCTCGAGAACGTGGCGTCGCTGTCTCCGTGCCCGCGCAGGTCCATCGTCGCCACCCGGTAGCCGGCCTCGACGAGACCCGGGGCCAGGAAGCGGTACACCGATCGAAGGTCGCCGAGACCTGGAGCGGCCACGACGAGCGGACCCTCTCCCGTGACGTCGTAGGCGATCCGGCCCTCGGGTCGCTCCAGGTACTCGGTGGTCGGCGTACCGCCGGTGGTGATCGCGCTCATCGTGCCCTCCTCGCGCTCGCGGTGGGGTTCTCCGGTCTTGGCTAATGTCCTTAGCTTCATGGGCGCAGTATGGCTAAGGGTCTTAGCTTTGTCAAGCCGGCAAGCCGGAAGTCGCGAGGGTGCGAGATCAGCGGCCCGTGAGGAGCAGGAGCTTGCCCGTGGTGGTCCCGCTCGCCAACGCCCGGTGCGCGTCGCTCGCTCGCTCGAGGGGATACCGATCGTGCACGCGCACGTCGAGCTCGCCGCTCGCGACCATCGCGAACACGGCGCCCGCCCGATGGAGCAGCTCGTCGCGCGTCGCGGTGTAGTCCGCGAGGCCCGGACGGGTCAGGAAGACGGAGCCGGGAGGCTGCAGCCGGCGGATGTCGAACGGCGGCACGGGCCCGCTCGACTGGCCGTAGACCACCAGGGTGCCACGCCGGGCGAGCGACCCGAGGCTGTCCTCGAACGTGTCCTTGGCGATCGAGTCGAAGACGACCCGCGCGCCGCTCCCCTCGCCGTGCGACCGCACCACCTCGCCCAGGTCCCGTGATCCCCGGACCACGACATCGGAGGCGCCGGCCGCTCTCGCGAGCTCGGCCTTGGCCTCCGTCGACGTCGTGCCGATCACCCGCAGACCCTTCGCCGCCGCCATCTGGGTGAGCAGCAGCCCCACGCCCCCCGCGGCCGCATGGACCACGACGACGTCGCCGGCCTCGAGCGGCGCGATCGACTCCGTCAGGAAGTGCGCCGTCATGCCCTGCAGCAGGACCGCCGCCGCGCTCTCGGTCGACAGATCGTCGGGGACCGGCACGAGACGTCCGGCCGGCACGATGGCCGCGTCGGCGTAGGCACCGAGCACCATCGCGAACGCGACCCGATCGCCGATACCCACGTCCTCGACACCGGGCCCGACCTCGAGCACCTCGCCGGCCCCCTCGGTGCCTGGCGTGTAGGGCAGGGGCACCGGGTAGGCGCCGGAGCGCTGCTGGACGTCGATCATGTTCACCCCGGCCGCGTCGAGGCCGACCAGCGCCTGGCCCTCGGCCGGCTCCGGTCGTTCGACGTCTTCCACAGCCATGACGTCGGGATCACCGTGTTCGTGGACCCTGATCGCGCGCATCGCTTCCCCCTCGGTCGGTCGTGCCTGCAGCGTACGGAACGATGCGTGGGTGGGCACGACCGCTCCCGGCGACGTGTGCGAACAGGGCGTTTGACGGCACCCACGGGCTCCGGCACCGTCGAAGGTGGGGCGGGGGCCATCTTCCAGCTCGGCAGGGCTCCGCGCCGCGCGGTGCCCCGTGTGACCGGCGCCGCGCCGGCCGGGTCGTGCCGTTCGCGCCCCCGCCCCCCTCTCGTGAGGTTCGGCCCTCAGCGCCCCCGACGGATCCGCGCCCTGCGCCGACGGTGATCGGCCCGAGCGGCCCGGTAGGCCTGCCAGCCCGGCACGCCGTTGACCCCGCCGCCCGCGTGGGTTGCCGACGAGCCGTGATAGAGACCGGCGATCGGCGTGCGGTAGTCGGCATAGCCGGGCGAGGGCCGCATGTGGAAGAGCTGATCGACCGTCAGCTCCCCGTGGAAGATGTTCCCGCCGATCAGCCCGAGCTCCTGCTCCATGTCGTAGGGCCCGATCACCTGACGATCGATCACCGCGTCGCGGAAGTTCGGCGCGAGCTCGGTGTACCCGTCGATCGCCCGGTCGGCGTAGGCCTCGAGCTCGTCGCGGTGCGGCTCCTCGTTCCACTCGTGGGGGACCCACTGGCTGAACATCGAGAAGATGTGCACGCCCTTCGGCGCGAGATCGGTGTCGATCGTCGTCGGGATCGCGCCGTCGACGAAGGGGGCCGTCGCCGCTCGGTGCTCCAGGTGGGCGTCCTGGAACGCTCGCTCGGCGTAGTCACGCGACAGGCAGAGCTCGACCGAGCCGGTGTGGTGGTCCTGCAGGTCGGTGCCGGGGTCGGCGATGAAGTCCGGCAGCTCGCTCATCGCGACGTTGATCTTCACGACGCCCGAACGCGACTTCCACGACTCGATGTCGAAGACGAAGTCATCGGGGAGCTCGGCGCGATCGATCAGCTCGAGGAACGCGATCTTCGGGTGGACGCAGCTCACGACGATCGGCGCTCGGAGCTCCTCGCCGGAATCCAGCGCCACACCGACCGCCCGGCCGCCCTCGACGAGGATGCGTCGCACCCGGGCCTCGGTGCGGATCTCGCACCCGTACGACATCGCGGCGTCGCGCATCGAGGCGGCGACCGAGCCCATGCCACCCCGGGGGAAGCCCCAGTTCACCGTGTGGCTCTCCCCGCCGCCGACGCTGCCGATCGCGTGGTGCAGCAGCACGTAGGCGGTGCCCGGTTCGTCGGGCCCCGACCACTGCCCGATCAGGCCGTCGACCATCATGATCGTCTTCATCTGCTCGGACTCGAACCATCGATCGAGCAGCTCGGAGAGGCTCATCGTGAACAGGCGCGTGGCGTCGGCGACGCCGCGGGCGCCGAGCCGACGCATCGTCCACGCGGCCTTCGACTGCGCCAGCAGGTCGCCGAGGGTCATCGATCCGACGTTGGGCGGGGTCTGGTGCAGCAGGGGCCCGACCACCTCGGTGATGCCGTGGATCCATGCCTCGTAGGCGGGCAGCGCCTCGGCGTCCTTGACGGAGAACTTCGCGACGGACTCGTACGTCTTGGCCGCGTCGTCGCCGTAGATCGTGATCGACCGCCCATCGGGGAACGCCTGGTAGTACGGGCCGAAGGGCGTCACGTGATAGCCGTGTCGCTCGAGTCCCAGCTCCTCGATGATGAACGCCGGCATCAGCGACACCACGTAGGAGTAGGTGGAGACGTTGATCTCCGGGTGGTCGGGGAACGGCGCGCTCGTGTCGACCGCGCCGCCGACCTTCGAGCGCGATTCCAACACCACGGTGCGCGCACCCGCCTTCGCGAGGTAGGCACCGGCCACGAGCCCGTTGTGCCCGCCGCCGACGACGATCGCGTTGTAGGAGCCGCCCATCAGATGCCGTGCAGCTTCCTCACGTTGTCGGCGAGCACGCCTCGGCCGATCGACTCGGCGTCCTGGACCGAGAGGTAGTCGCGATCGGTGAACGTGCCGAGCACCCGCTCGAGCGCCTCACGCACCAGCCGAGCCGAGACGGGGAACATCTCGGGCTCGGACGACTCGTCGCACCCGTGCACGACCTTCGCCGCGGGCACGGCCCCGAGGATCATCTCGAGCGACCAATCGATCTGCCCCCATCCCCACGGCACCAGCTCGGAGAGGTCCATGTAGACGTTCGGCAGCACGGTCGGGATGTAGGTGGCCTCGGCCACCCACGGCCATCCGGAGTGGATCATCAGGATCGGCTGCTCCTGGTGCTCGACGAAGAACGAGAACGCGTCCCGCGGCGTCGCGTGCCTGAGGTTCACGTCGGGGTCACCCGCCCCCACGTGCACGTGGAACACGCGGTCCCGTTCCTTCGCGATCGCGAACGCGCGGCGCAGCAGGAAGTCGCGGACGGGCTTCGCGTGCTCCCGGGACTCGCGCCAGTCGTCGCTCCGCCACCGCTCGAACGCCGCGGTCGCCTCCGACGTCGAGGGATCCGTGATGTCCAGCCCGGTGCGGTAGGCGATGATCGTCTTGAACCCGATCAACCGGGGTCGTCCGCGGCGCCGTTCGCGATCTCCTCGAACCGCTGCACCGTCCCGTCGAACGTGCCCTCCTCCCTGGCGTCGACGATCCAGGGCTCGATGCGACCCACGCGATGCACGGGGACGCCGCCGAGCGCGACCTCGAACTCCGCGCGGGTGATCGTGGGCTGCGGGTACCCCTCGTCGGCGACGACCGCGACGACGTGCTCGGACTCCAGCAGCCCGCGCACGTAGCCGGGCGGATCGGCGCGCAGGGCCGCATCGCGCGCGGCGACGACCGCGTCCTTCGTGGGCTCGCAGCCGAGGTGCCGTGCGATCCATCGGCGCAACGCGAGACCGAACATCGTGGTCTCCGTCAGCTCCTCGACGAAGGCGGCGGCCTCGAGGTTCGCGTGGTTCGACGAGATCAACGCCGTCCCGAGGAACATGCATCGCGTCTCGAAGGTCCTCGGCTCGCGGTCGAGCAGGTCCTGGCTCGTGAACGGATGGCAGTGGGCGTCGATCACGTCGGCGCCGGTGAGGTCCACTCGTGCCATGGTCGCGCTCGCTTCCTGGGACCGTGGTCCCGCTCAGAACCGCCACCGCAGGCGGCGGATCAGCTCGTCGTCGTCGAGCCCCGCATACTGCTCGACCTCGCCACGCCGCGTGGCGAGGAACGTCTCGAACAGGAAGTCCCCCATCGCCTCGCGCAGCACCGTCGACTCGGCGAGCCGCTCGGCGGCTTCGGCCAACGTCGAGGGCAGCTGCCGGACGCCCCGTTCCGCCTTGACCTCGTCGGGAAGCCCCTCGGGGTCTTCCTCGGTCGACGGCGGCAGGCGGTCGTCGGACTCCACCCCGTGCAGGGCCGCCGCGAGCACGCGCACCGACCGCGAGGTAGGGGTTCGCGGTGCCGTCGACGGGCTTGACCTCGACGTTCGCCGACCCCGCGGTCGCCTCGGTCGTGCCGGCGACGAACCGCAGGGCGGCCTCGCGGTTCTCCGTGCCCCAGCACTGCATCGCTCCCGACCAGTGGTGGGGCTGCAGGCGCCGGTAGCCGAGGCAGGTCGGCACGGTCACGGCGACGAGCGCCGGCAGCTCGTGCAAGAGCCCGGCGACGAACGCCTCCCCTCGCGCGTGCATGCCCGCCGGACCCTCGCCACCCGCCAGCAGGTTGCGTGCTCCGTCCCAGAGGCTGAGGTGCAGGTGGGCGCCGTTGCCGGTGTCGGGGCCGACCTGGGGAGCGAACGACGTCACGAGGCCGTGCCGCCGGGCGACGGCGCGGACGGTCTGGCGAACCACCATCGCGGCATCGGCGGCCGCCACCGGATCGCGCGGGGCGATCGACATCTCGAACTGGCCGTCGGCGTACTCGGGATGCAGCTGCTGCAGGCCCAAGCCCTGGGCCTCCATCGCGGTGAGGAGGTCGAGCGCGAAGTCGTGGTTCCTGACGAGGGCGATATCGCTGTAGCCGGGCCCTCGTGGGCGGGCACGAACGCTCCGTCGCTCCCATCCAGACCCACCGAGAACTCGAACTCGAACACCGCCTGGACCGACAACCCCCGCTGGGTGAACGCGTCTGCCATGCGCCGCGTGAACGCCCGCGGGCATCCCGGGTACGGCTCGCCCTCCTGGCTGAACTGGTCGACGGGGGCCCACGCCCATCCGGGCATCGCCGCGAGCGGCACGGTGGCGGCCGGGTCGGGGCGCAGCCGAAGATCGCCGCTGGGCCCGTCGATGTAGCCGGGCAGCAGCGCGAACTGATCGTTCGACATCGCCACGTTGAACAGCGTCGACAACCCGACGCCTGAGGAAGCGACCTGGCCGAAACGGCCGATCGGGATGCTCTTCGCACGGACGATCATCGATGGATCGACGAACCCCAGGATGACGGCTTCCACCCCGGCTTCCTCGAGCTGAGCCTGCACGCTCGTGGCGTCGGTCGGACGGTGGGGGTCGGCTGTCCCGCTCACCCTGCGTGCACACCTCCTGCGTCGGGATCCGACCACGGCGACGAGCCCATCGTGCAGACGCCCGTGCACCGTCTCGAGCTGCGCGACCCGGGTCCGTCCCTGATCGCCGAGGGCCACCACGACCTTGGCCGCGATGAGCTCGGTGAGCGCGAACGCACCGAGCATCGAGTCGAACGGCGACGCGGAGTCCGCGTGAGAGATCAGCACGTGCCTCGCCGACTCGACCACGGGCGAGAGCCACGGATCGGTGAAGACGATGAGGACCGCACCTCGCTCCGCGGCGATCGTGCCGGCCGCGATCGTGTCCTGCTGGTACCGGCGGTAGTCGAAGAGGCAGAGCACGTCGCGGCGCGAGAGCTCCATGCTGTCCAGCACGCGGCGCTCCGGCTCCTCACCCACCATCGCGCAGCCGGGCCGGAGCATGCGCAGCTGCAGGCACAGGTAGGTCGCCACGAGCTGGCTGAACCGTCCCCCGACGAACCAGAGGCGACGCTTCCGATCGCACAGCAGCGCGACGACATGGGCGAGCTCGTCCTCGAGGGAACTCGAGGTGAGCGTGGCGTCGAGTGCCCGCATGAACGCCTGCTGGCTCCGACGCAGCACCTCGTCGTCCTGGGTCGCTCCACGCGTCCGGTAGAGCGAGGACAGGCTCTCGGTGCGGGCCTGCACCTCCTCGCGGAGCGAGCGTTGGAAGTCGGGGTAGCCCTCGAACCCGATCTTGCGGACGAAGCGCAACACGGTCGGGCCCGTGACGCCGGCGCCCTCGGCCAGATGGGGCAGACTCTCCAGGCCGGCCGTCGGATAGGTCGCGAGCAACGTCCTCGCGACCCGGCGCTCGGACGGCGTCATCTCGCCGAGGCGCTCGCGAACCTCCTCGCCGATCGTCTCGCTGGTGTGCGTGGCACCCTCCCCTCGGAAAGTCAGGATTCTTACGCATCCGTCCGTTGAGGGGAAGCCGGTAACGAGCTTGACAGGTTCCGGCGCCCAGCGTACGAATGGCCGATAGTCGGCACCGGGAGGTAGGGGGATGCTTCGGAGATCGGTCGCGCTCGTGTTCGTGCTGTGTCTGGTGGGTGCCGCGTGCAGCACCTCGGACGACGGCGGTGATGAGGGAGGGGACACCGGCGCCAGCGGTGAGGCATCCGGCGACCCGATCGTGATCGGCTTCCCAGCCGACCTCACGACCGACTGGGCCTACTACGACTCCCCGATGCAGGAGGGTGCGCAGTTCGCCGTCGACCAGATCAACGCCGACGGCGGCGTGCTCGGGCGCCCGCTCGAGCTTCAGACGGTCGACATGCGCAACGACGTGGCCGAGGCCGCCAAGGTCACCCAGCAGCTGATCGACGACGGCGCCGTCTACCTGATCGGCACGGTCGGCGACGGCATCCTCGCCGAGGGTCAGGTCGCGTGCGCCGCCGGAACCCCGATCTCCACCGGACTCGGCACGGCGCCGTCGCTCGTCGGCGACATGGGCGAGTGCGCCTACCAGCTCGTGATGAGCGACAACATCCAGGCCGCCGTGCTGGCCGAGTACGCGCTCGCCGAGGGATACGAGACGGCCTACGTGCTCGGCTCGAACGAGATCCCCTACACCAAGGACCTGCCGATCTTCTTCTCCGACGCGTTCGAGAACGGCGGGGGCACGGTGGTCGGGACCGACCAGTACAAGATCGGAGCCGGCGACTACTCCGCGGTCGTCACGAAGCTCGCGAACGTCGACCCCACGCCCGACGCGGTGTTCACCCCGATGTTCCTGCCCGACAGCGCCGTCTTCCTGCGGCAGCTGCGCCAGGCCGGGCTCACGATGCCGGTGCTGTCCACCGACGGCAACGCCGATGCCTCGTTGCTCGATGCGGGAGCCAAGGCGATCGACGGCCTGACGTTCTCGAACTCGGTGTGCACGGCCGAGGGCGACCCCGACGTGCAGGCCTTCTACGACGACTACAACGCGGCGAACGGCACCGACCCGAGCTCCTACGTCGCGGTGATCGGCTACGACGAGGTGACCCTCGTGGCCGACGCGATCGAGACCGCGGGGAGCGCGGAGCCGGACGCGATCATCGAGCAGCTCGCGCAGACCGACTTCACCGGTATCTCGGGACAGGTCGTGATGGACCCGGCGACGAGGCGGGCCAACAAGCCGGCCGCGCTGATCCAGATGGACGGCACCGCCTTCACCTGCCTCGAGCAACCGGGGTTCCCGGCCTACGTGCCGGCCGTCTAGGCGTGGCGGCCGGCCGGGAGGAGGATCGGACGGCTGACGCCGCCGACCACGGTCCTCCCCTGCTCGTCGTCGACGCGTTGACCGTCGCCTACGGCGCGGTGGTGGCGGTCCGCGACGTGTCGCTCGACGTCGCGCCCGGCGAGATCGTCGCCGCGCTCGGGCCGAACGGCGCGGGTAAGACGACCTTGCTGCGGGCGCTCGCGGGTGCCCTCAAGCCCCAGCACGGCTCGGTCGTCTTCGACGGCGAGGCCCTGACGGGGCTCGTCCCCGAGGCCGTGCTCAGGCGCGGCATCGCGCTGGTCCCCGAGGGCCGGCACATCTTCCCCGCCCTCACGGTGGAAGAGAACCTCACGGTCGGCGGCATCGCGCGAACCGACCGCGACGAGTTGCGCGCCGACGCGGAACGGTGGCTCGGCAGGTTCCCCATCCTCGGCGAGCGGGCGAACCAGACTGGCGGGCACGCTCTCGGGCGGGGAGCAGCAGCAGCTCGCGATCGCACGGGCATTGATGTCGCGCCCCCGCATGCTGCTGCTCGACGAGCCGTCGCTCGGCCTCGCGCCGATCTTCGTGGACCGGATCTTCGAGCTGATCCAGGAGCTGCGGACCGAAGGGGTCACCGTGCTGCTCGTGGAACAGAACGTGCATCGGGCGCTCGAGATCGCCGACCGCGCCTACGTGCTGTCGGTGGGCTCGGTCGTCGCCTCCGGGTCGACCGACCAGCTCGTGGAGGGTGAGCTGGAGCGGTCCTACCTCGGGATCAGCCAGGCGGGATGAGGTGACGCCGTGAGCCCCTCGGAGTTCGTGCAGCAGCTCGTGAACGCGCTCTCGCTCGGCAGCATCTACGCGTTGCTCGCGCTCGGCCTGTCGATGGTCTACGGCGTGCTCGGCATGCTGAACTTCGCCTACGGCGAGCTCGTGACGATCACCGGCTACGCGATGCTGGCCGCCACCTACCTCGGCGCGCCGTTCATCGTGGTGGCTCTGGTCGGGGTGATCGCGGCCGGCATCTCGTCGGTGCTGATGGAGCTGATCGCGTTCCGGCCGCTGCGCGACGCGAGCTTCGTCTCGCTGCTCTTCACGTCGTTCGCGGTCGCCCAGCTGATCCAGGGTGCGTTCCGCCAGGCGGTCTCGGTGCGCTCGCGCGGTATCCCGGTGCCGGAGCTGTTCGACGAGGCCGTTCAGCTCGGGCCTGTGCGCATCAGCGTCCTGTCGATCATCACCGCGGCGATCGGCGCGATCTCGCTCGTGGCGCTGACGACGTTCATGCGCAGGTCGCGATCGGGTCTCGCGATGCGGGCGGCGTCGCAGGACTTCACCACGGCCCGTCTGCTGGGCGTGCGTGCGAACCGGGTGATCTCGCTCGCATTCCTGATCTCCGGGCTGCTGGCGGGCATCGCCGGGGTGCTGTGGATCGCCCGCACCACCTCGGTGAACCCCGCGACCGGGTTCGTGCCGGTGATCCAGGCGTTCATCGCCTCGGTGATCGGCGGACTGGGGAACCTGCGTGGCGCCGTGCTCGGCGGCTTCTTCCTGGGAACCCTCGAGGTCTTCCTCCAGGCGCTGCTCCCCGGCTCCCTGCTTCCGTACGCGCAAGCCACGGCGCTGTTGATCGTCGTCGCGATCCTCTACGTGCGACCGCAGGGCCTCTTCGGCCAGCGGGTGGAGGCCGTATGAGCGGTCCGATCCCGCGGAACCGCCTGCGGCCCGCGCTCTGGGGCACGGCGCTGACCTCGCTGCTGTTGGTCGGCGGCATGGCGCTCGTCCAGGGCTTCGGGTCGTCGTCGTCGAGCCGCACGTACGTGATGTTCCTCGTCAACGTGATGCTCGTGGTCTCGATCCAGACGTTCATCGGCAACAGCGGCATCGTCTCGTTCGGCCACGTGGCGTTCATGGGCATCGGCGCCTACACGACGGCCCTGGTGACGATCCCCACCGTGATCAAGGACGCCCAGCTCCCCGAGCTGCCGGCGACGCTCGCGACCGCCGACCTCGGACTGGTGCCCGCGATCGTGTTGTCCGCCCTGGCCGCGTTCGTCGTGGCGGCGATCTTCGGTGGCGCCATCATCCGCATGACCGAATCGACGATGGCGATGGCCACGCTCGCGCTGTTGGTGATGGTGCACACGTTCTTCCAGAACGCGACGACGTTCACGCGAGGGTCGCTCGGCCTCGCGGGGATCCCGGTGCGGACGACGCTCGGCGTGGCCACCGCGGGCGCGGTCGTGTTCCTGCTCGTGGGTCGGCTCTACAAGGAATCAGGGGCCGGCCTGCGCCTGCGGGCGACGCGAGAGGACCCGCTCTCCTCGGCATCGGTCGGCACGAGCGTCGTGCGGACCCGGTACGGCGGGTGGCTGCTGAGCGCCGCGATGATGGGGGCAGCCGGATCGCTGTGGGCGCAGAGCGTGATCGCGTTCAACGCGAACCAGTTCTACTTCGCGATCACGTTCGCCCTGCTCGCGATGCTCGTGATCGGCGGCCGCTCGTCGCTCACCGGGGCGGTGGCGGGGGCGGCGATCATCACGTTCCTCACGGACACTCTCGCTCGCGTTGAGCAAGGCGTCGCGATCGGCCCGTGGGAGCTCCCGCGCGTGACGGGCACGGTGCAGTTCGCGATCGCCCTGCTGATCATCATCACGCTGATCCTGCGCCCCGAGGGCATCTTCGATCGATGGGAGATCGACGACATCGTGCGGCGATTCACGCCGGCCGCGAGGCGGGCGCGCCGAGCTCCGATCGACCTGCCTGCATCGGCCGAGCCGGACACGGCGATCGCGAACGTCGAGCCGCCGGGCGCCGACGGCGCAGTCGCCCTGCGGGGCGACGGCGTCGCCAAGCACTTCGAAGGGGTCATCGCCCTCGGCGGGGTCGACATCGAGGTGCGACAGGGCGAGATCCTCGGCCTGATCGGTCCGAACGGCTCCGGCAAGACCACCCTGCTCAACGTGATCTCCGGTGTCTACGTGCCGTCGCAGGGACGGATCTCGTTCGAGGGCCAGGAGATCGGCGGACGGAAGTCGCACCGGGTCGCCGACCTCGGACTGGCACGCACGTTCCAGAACATCAGGCTCTTCGCGCAGCTCACGGTGCGCGAGAACGTCGAGGCCGCTGCCCCGCCCGGTACGGAGGAGTCGGCGGTCGACGACGTGCTCGCCTGGTTCGGGCTGGCGGGGGTCGAGGGTGAGAAGGCGGTGAACCTGCCGTACGGCATGCAGCGTCGACTCGAGATCGCGAGGGCCGTGGTTCGCCGCCCCTCGCTGATCCTGCTCGACGAGCCGGCGGCCGGCATGAACGAGACCGAGTCCGACGAGCTGCTCGAGAACATCCGGCGGATCCGGTCGAGCCTCGACTGCTCGGTCGTGGTCGTCGACCACGACCTGCGGCTGATCATGAAGCTCTGCGACCGCATCCAGGTGCTCGACCAGGGACGCACGATCGCCCTGGGTCTGCCCCGCGAGATCGCGGAAGACCCGGCGGTGATCGAGGCCTACCTCGGTGGTCCCGTCGACGAAGAGCGCGTAGACGGCCGGGTCTCGCTAGGCGCAGGTCGAGCAGTACGAGTCGCGGTTGTACACGCTGAGCCGCGTGCCGCAACCCTCGCCGGCGCAGATCCGTCCGGCGGGCATCGGGGCCGTCCGCCTGGCGCGTGGACGCATCCCCTGCTTGCGCAGACGCTGGCACGGCGGGCACCAGCGACTCTTCCCGAAGTGACCGCAGGGTCGGATGTCGTGACACATCGGGCACTCGCGATACCCGCGACAGGGGCACTCCGGGAAATCGTCCATCCCCACCACGGTACGGCGTCGGCTATGGTCCGGCGGAACCCTGAGGAGGTCATGCATGCATACGGCACGTCGTCTGACGGCCCTCACGATCACAGCGATCCTCGTCCTCGCGCTCGCGACGGTCGCCGTCGCGGCTCCGCCGAGGACGCGCCTGGCCAGCCAGACGATGTCCGGGGTCGTCGGCAACGACGACAGCGAGGTCTCGGACCTCTCGGCGAACGGACGATTCGTGGTGTTCCAGTCGTACGCCTCGAACCTCCCGCAGTCGGGTGCCACCGTGCCCAGGGTCTACGTCGTCGACATGAGGACCGGGCGCATCACGCTCGTGGCGAAGACCTCGTCGGGCACGCCGGCGAACGCGGGCAGCTTCGACGCGTCGATCTCCGCCGACGGCCGCATCGTCGCGTTCGAGTCGGCCGCCGCCAACCTGCCACGCGGCGACGGCACGACTGGCCAGATCTACGTGCACGACCTCGTGACCGGCGCGACGCGTCTCGTGAGCAAGACATCCGCCGGCGATGCGGGTGACGCCAGGAGCGGACCCCCCGCCATCTCCGGGAACGGCCGGTTCGTAGCGTTCACCTCGTCGGCCGACAACCTGCCTCTGGGCGACGGCGTGCTGAACCAGGTCTACGTGCACGATCGCCGGACGGGGAAGACGAAGGTGATCGCCCGGACCGCGAGCGACTTCCCTGATGGGAACTCACAGAGTCCATCCATCTCGAACGACGGCCGCATCGTGGCGTTCGAATCGCGCTCCACCCACCTGCCCCAGGGCGACGGGACCGCGCTGATGTACACCTACGACCGGTCGACCCGCCAGACCCGCCTGGTGAGCGCGACGTCGCAGGGCCTCGCTGCCGACGGGCCCAGCGCCGGGGCGATCGTCTCGGCCGACGGCAGCGTCGTCACGTTCTGGTCGGAGTCGTCGAACCTTCCCGGCGGAGGCGGCGCGCTCGATCAGGTCTACGCCCACGTGCTCTCAACCGGGAAGACGCGACTCGTCAGCCGGACCACCGGCGGCGAGACCGGCAGCGGCAGGAGCGCCGAGCCGGACATCAGCGGCAACGGACGGTACGTCGTGTTCAGGTCACAGTCGGCCAACCTCCCCGGCGGTGACGGCACGCGCGTGCACGTCTACATCCACGACCGGCGCACCGGTGCGACCCGCCTTCTGAGCCGCAACTCAGCGCAGGTCGCCGGCAACGCGAACTCGTTCACGCCGTCGATCTCGGCCGACGGTCGGTTCGCGAGCTTCGAGTCCTACGCCACGAACTTCCCTCAGGGAGGGAACTCGGAGCTCCAGGTCTACGTGCGCGGTCCGCTGCTCTAACGATGGTCGCGTGGAGCGGGACGCTGGTCCTGACCACCCCCCGGCTGCGACTGCGGACGTTCCGCGCCGACGACCTGCCCCACTACGCCGCCCTGAACTCCGACCCGGAGGTGGCCAGGTACCTCGGAGGACCGCTGGGTCGCGAGCACTCCGACGAGATCGCGGCGTGGGCGAACGAGGTGTACGAGCACGAGGGCATCGGCTTGCTCGCCGTCGAGCGACGTGACGACGGGGCCTTCCTCGGCATGTGCGGCCTGCATCATCAGGAGTCCTACCCCGACGAGGTCGAGGTGGCATGGCGGCTCGCCCACGAGCATTGGGGCAACGGATACGCGACCGAGGCCGCGACCGCGTGGCTCGACCACGGCTTCGGCGCGCTCGCGCTTCCGAGGATCATCTCGATCACCGACCGCCCGAACGTCCGGAGCCTGTCGGTCATGCGCCGGCTCGGCATGGAGTTCGATCACGAGAGCGAGATCGAGGACGACGGCCAGGTCTTCCAGGCGGTCGTGTACTCGATCACGGCCGAGCGATGGCGGAGCCGCGGCGATCGCGGTGCAGGCCCGTCGCTGGCAGACGGATCCGGGTAGCCCTCCCGCTCGACCACGGTCGGCTCCTCACCCGCGAGGGACCGCGCTCGCGATCGAGACCTTCGACCGAGGGGAGAACCCGCCGTTCGGCCGAGTGCCTCCCGGCCCCCAAGGGAGCACGCTTGCCTCATGGCGCGTCGTCTCGTCGCGATCTCGCTGGCGCTGGTGCTCTGGGCGATCGGCGGTCTCCTGCTGTTCGTCGCCGCCGGCTTCCTCTTGTCGACGATGGTGCACCACGTCGGTTCGGACGGCTGGCTCATCTCCGCGCTGCTGGCGATCGGCCTCGGCGTGGTGGGCGCGGTCGTCGGGGGCATGGGCGCATGGCTCATCGCATCGGGCCGGACCGCCGGGCTCGACGAGACCGGGTCCGACGACGAGGCCATGTGGCACGACTGAGATCGAGGTCGAACGAACAACCAACGCCACGGTGACGCGTTGCAGCGCCACGGGTTCCGGAGCGTCGGGTACCCTGTGCGACGAGCGCATGACGAGGGACATCGACGGCATCCTGCACGAGCAAGGTCGCTACTACGAGGACCGAGCTCCCGAGTACGACGACGTCTGGTACCGGCGTGGCATCTACGACATGGGTCCGGACGCGAACCGTCACTGGTTCGAGGAGACGGCCCGTCTGGAAGCCGCGCTCGACGACTTCGCGCCCTCGGGCACCGTGCTCGAGCTGGCCGCCGGCACGGGGCTGTTCACCCGCCACATCGCTCCCCACGCGACGCGGCTGATCGCGATCGACGCGGCGGCCTCGGCCCTCGCGATCAACCGCGACCGCCTCGACGACGGCCACATCGAGTACGTGCAGGCCGACCTGTTCGAGTGGGAACCGCCCGACGGCGTGCGCTTCGACGCGATCGTCTTCGCGTTCCTGATCTCCCACGTGCTGCCGGAGCGGTTCGACGAGTTCTGGCGACGGCTCGCCGACTGGCTCGCGCCGGGCGGTCGCGTCTTCTTCTGCGACGACCTCGCCGGCGCCGAGCATCGCGCCTCGACGATCGGGCAGGACGTGCCCGACGGCCCCGACTTCGTGCTCCGACGCCATCTCACCGACGGACGCGAGTACACGATCGTGAAGGTGTACTACGCCCCCGACGAGCTCGAGGAACGTCTCGCCGGCCTCGGATGGCAGGCGGAGGTCCGCACCACGGGCCGCGAGTTCTTCTTCGGCGTCGCGTCGACCGTCTGACCCCGAGACCGGTCCCGGGGTATCGTGCGGACATGACGAGGATCCGGCGCGGCGTCATCCTCGGGGGTCTGACGTTCCTCCTGATGCCGGCCGCCGCCGCGCAGGCCGCCTTCCCCGGAGGCAACGGCGAGATCGCGTTCGGTCGGTCGTCGAACCAGCAGGTCGACATCTGGGTGGTCGCCCCCGGCGTGACCGGTACGCAGCGGATCACGAACACCCCGCACCGCACGGAGTCGATGCCCGACTGGAACGCGGCCGGCACGCGGATCGCGTACGTGCGCTGCGTCGGCACGAAGGTCGGCAACTGCGACATCTTCACGATGGGCGCCGACGGAGGCGACCGCGAGCGGCTCACCTCCACCCCCGACGTGCAGGAGACCTGGCCGTCGTGGTCGCCCGACGGCACGGCGATCGCGTTCACGTCGAACGCCGAGGACTCGTTCCAGGACATCTGGGTGATGGACGACGACGGGTCGAACCAGACGCGCCTCACGACGACCGCGGCGTTCGATGCGTTCCCGGAATGGTCGCCGGACGGGACCTCGATCGCGTTCACGAGCGACCGTGCCGCACCTGACGACATCTGGGTGATGGACGCCGACGGCGACAACCCCACGCGCCTCACGTCGGGGCCGAAGATCGACGAGCGACCCGACTGGGCGCCCGACGGGCAGCGGATCACGTTCTCGAGGAGCGGCGACATCTGGATCATGGACGCCGACGGCGGGAACGAGGTCGCCCTGACCGACACCCGCCAGGACGAGTGGGCCTCCACCTTCGCGCCGAACGGGCGACGGATCGCGTTCAACCGACTGGGCAACGACGGCCGCATCGGCGTCTGGGTGATGCGCGACGACGGCACCGTGCGGGTGCAGAAGACGTTCGGGCGCATCGACTTCTTCCCCGACTGGCAGCCGACGTGAGCGAACGGAGGAGGCACGTTCGACGCGCCCGGATCACGCTGGTGATCACGATCGCCATCGGTCTGCTTCCGGCGACCGCTCACGCGCAGTTCCCCGGCGAGAACGGCGTGATCGCGTTCGGGAGGCTCTCGTCGGCGGTCGACGGCATCGCGACGATCGAGGCGCCGGGCGACGATCCGACGCTGCTGACGGAGTCACGAGGCTTCGATCGGCACCCCTCCTACTCAGCCGACGGGTCGCGTATCGCGTTCATCCGCGGCACGAACGTGTGGGTGATGGGCGCCGACGGCGGCGACCGACAGCGGCTGACGCGAGGTCGTGCCTCGAAGGGGTGTCCGCGGTGGGCGCCCGACGGGTCGACGATCGTGTACGACCGAGGCGGTGACCTCTGGACGGTCGATGCCGACGCTCCCGACCCCGAACGCATCGCGCGGACACATGCCGATGAGTACTGCCCGTCGTGGTCGCCCGACGGGTCGACGATCGCGTTCGTGTTGGAGGGACCAGGGCGCCTGAGGTTCGACATCGCGCTCATGGCGCCGGACGGGTCCGATCGGCGCCGGGTCACCGCCGACCGTCGCACCCAGTTCGCTCCCGACTGGTCGCCCGACGGTTCCTCGATCGTCTACAACGAGTACGACCGGTTCGATATCGCCGAGCATCGTCACGATCGAGCCCGACGGCACGGACCGCGCGATCGTCTTCGACGGCGAGCCGTGCGGTGCCTTCGATCCGGTCTTCTCACCCGACGGGACTGCAGGTCGCGTTCGTCCAGGGCACCGACTGCGGGGGCCCCGGGGACATCTGGGTCGTCGACGCCGACGGCGGCAACCCGACGCGCGCGACCCGGGGGCGGGCCTACGACACGTCGCCCGGATGGCAGCCGGTGCCGGTGCCGGGATGAGCTCGAGCGACGCGGGCGACGCACCCGGCCCGATCGTCGCCGGCGTCGACCTCGGCGGCACGAAGATCCAGACGATCGTGGCGCGCGACGGCGACGTGCTCGGGAGCGCGCGGCTCCCCACCCCGGCCGAGAGCGCCGATGCGGTGGCCGCCGCGATCGTCGACTCGATCCGGTCGGCCCTGGCCGCGGCGCAGACCGATGCCGACGCGCTCACCGCGGTCGGCATCGGGTCGCCCGGACGAGCGCGCGACGGCGTCGTCTCGAACAGTCCGAACCTCGTCGGCATGCGCGAGCCCTACCCGCTCGGCGCGAACGTCTCCCGGGGACTGGGCGACGTGGCGGTCCACATCGACAACGACGTCACCGTCGCGACGTTGGGCGAACTGGAGCGCGGCGCGGGGCGGCGGTACTCGAGCTTCCTCAGCGTCTTCGTCGGCACCGGGGTCGGCGGTGGGCTCGTGCTGGACCGCACCGTGTGGCACGGCCGCGGCGCCGCGGGCGAGATCGGGCACATGACCGTGAAGCCCGAAGGCCGCCGGTGCGGCTGCGGCGGCCGGGGTCACCTCGAGGCGTACGCGGGCAGGGCGAGCATGCAGGCCAAGGCCGAGCGCCTCGTCGCGGCCGGTCGAGCACACCGTGCTGTTCGACCTGATGGCTGAGCACGGGAAGGACCGCATGACGTCGGGCATCATCGATCGCGCCCTGAAGCACGGCGACGCGATGACCGAGCGCCTGATCGGCCAGGCCGTCTGGGCCCTCGGACTCGCGCTCGCCTCGGCCCAGGACCTGCTCGACGTCGAGGCCGTGATCGTGGGCGGAGGGCTCGCCGAGCGGTTCGGCCAGCCGTTCGTCGATCGCATCGCCGCCGAGATGCACCGGTCGCTCTTCGCGACCCACGACCCTCCGGCGATGGTGCCGGCGGGGCTCGGCGACCTGTCGGGCGCGGTGGGCGCGGCGGTGCTGGCGAGTGCCGGTCGGGCGTAGCCTGGAACCGGACTCATGTGGTTCCCCCTCTCCATGCGGCTGTCGGTGTCCGCCCTCCTCTGCGTCGCCCTGCTCACGGCGTGCACCTCCGCGCCCGCGGAACCCGGCAGCTCCGTCGGCCGGGTCCCCCTCCCCCACCTCGTCCCGCACGGCAGAGGCTTCACCACCACCGGCGTCGGCGGACGGGCTCGATCTCAGCGCGCCCCGCGTGTCGATCCGCGCTCCGCGCAACGGCTCGTTCCGGGTACGAGGCGCCTACCCGTGGAGCCCGTCGCGATGCGTGGACACCGAACGGCCGACGCTCGAAGGCGACTACCCGGGCACCCTCGCGATCCGCACCGACGACGACGGCACGCTCACGGCGACGGTGACGATCACGTTCCAGCAGTACCTCGAGGGCATCGCCGAGGTGCCGCCGAGCTGGCCGACGGCGGCGCTCGAGGCCCAGGTGATCGCCGCGCGCAGCTACGTGCTCGCGCGGACCGGGTGGTCCGGGCGGCAGGGCGAGTCGCTGGACACGCCGATCTGCGGCACCGCCGACTGCCAGGTCTACGGAGGCATCCCGCATCCGCGCCCGCCCGGCATGGCGCGCTGGTACCGCGCCGTGCGCGAGACCCGCGGGCAGGTCCTGCTCTTCGGCGGACGCCCGGCGGACACCGTCTACTTCTCCACCTCGAACGGGCGGACGTACGGCAACGACGAGGTCTTCGGGAGCTCGCCGCTTCCCTACCTGCGCCCGGTCGCCGAGCGCGACGACGGCGCGTCGCCGCTCTCGCGATGGCAGGTGGCGCTGCCGGTCGACGACCTCACGACCGTGTTGCGGGCGGCGGGCACGTGGCCGGACGGCGCCGCGATCGCCGAGGCCACCGTCGACGGCTCGACGGTGCGCGTCGTCGGGGGCGGACAGAGCCGCACGATCGATGCCGGCGGCCTGCGCGACGCCGTGAACACGTGGGCGCCCTGCCTGATGCCCCGCCGGTACCCGAGCGACGGGCTCCCGGTCACGATCCCGTCGGGCTGGTTCGGCATCTCCGCGAACCCACGGGGCCTGGTCGTCTCGGGTCGCGGGTGGGGCCACGGCGTGGGCATGGTGCAGTGGGGCGCCTACGGGAAGGCTCGCCGAGGATGGTCGGCCACCGAGATCCTCGCCTTCTACTACGGAGGCCTCACGCCGAAGCAGTTCCCGGAACCGGGCACGATGCAGGTCGTGGTCGCGACCGGCCTGCGCTCGATGACCGTGAAGCCGTCGGACGCGGGCGCCGCGATCGGTGGCCAGACGCTCGGCCGCCAGCCGCTCCGGATCACGGGCGGTGACGAGGTGATCGGGTGTCGACCTCGGGCTGACGGGTCGTTCCGGCCCGCGCGGGTAAGGTGGCTCGATGCCCGTCACCCAGGCCGACGCCCTCGTGATCTTCGGCATCACCGGCGACCTCGCGCGCCAGAAGATCATCCCCGCGCTGCAGGCCATGGTGCGCCACGGGGCCCTCGACGTGCCCGTGGTGGGCGTCGCGCGCTCGGGCTGGGACCTCGAGAAGTTCCAGGCTCACGTGCGCGAGTCGCTCGCCGCCGACGAGGCCGGGCTCGACGAGGCCGCGTTCGCCGAGCTCTCCTCGCGGTTGCGCTACGTCGACGGCGACTACACCGACGGCGACACGTTCGACCGCCTGCGCGATGCGCTCGGCGAGAGCCGCCGGCCCCTGCACTACCTCGCGATCCCTCCCTCGCTGTTCGAGACCGTGGCCCAGCACCTGGCCCGCGTCGGCTGTGCCGAGCACGGGAGCGTCGTGGTCGAGAAGCCGTTCGGGCGCGATCTCGCGTCCGCGCAGGGACTGAACGCGATCATCAGCTCGGTCTTCGCCGAGGAGCGCATCTTCCGCATCGACCACTTCCTCGGCAAGGAGCCGGTGCAGAACCTCGTGTACTTCCGGTTCGCGAACACGTTCCTCGAGCCGTTCTGGAACCGCAACTACGTCGACAGCGTGCAGATCACGATGGCCGAGGACTTCGGCCTGCGAGGCCGTGAGGCGTTCTACGACAAGGTCGGCGCGATCCGCGACGTCGTGCAGAACCACCTGCTGCAGGTGATGGCGCTCGTCGCGATGGATCCGCCGGCCGGCCCGGACCACGACGTCTTCATGAGCGAACGGGTGCACCTGCTCGAGGCGATCCGTCCCACTCTCGCCCGAGGACGTCGTGCGCGGGCAGGTGCGCGGCTACGCGGCGGCCGATGGGGTGGCATCCGGCTCGACCACCGAGACGTACGTGGCCGTGCGCATGGCGATCGAGAGCTGGCGCTGGGCCGACGTGCCGTTCTACATCCGAGCCGGGAAGTCGTTGCCGGTCACGGCCACCGAGGTGATCGTGGAGCTGAAGCGGCCCCCACGCGACGTCTTCGGCGAGCGCGTGCCCGGCCACCCGAACCACGTGCTCTTCCGCCTCGGCCCCGACGTGAGCATCAACCTGGGAGCGCGCACGAAGGTGCCCGGCGACGAGATGCAGGGCGAGGACGTGGAACTCGTGGCCCACCACCAGCCGGGCGAGCGCATGGAGCCGTACGAGCGCCTGCTCACCGACGCGATGATGGGCGACACCGAGCTCTTCTCCCGCCAGGACATCGTGGAAGCCTCGTGGCGGGTGGTCGATCCGATCCTCGACGACGCCACCCCGGTCCACCTGTACGAGCCCGGAACCTGGGGGCCGGAGGCCGCCGAGGCCCTGATCGAGGGCGACGGCGGCTGGCACGACCCGCGTCCGCCCGGCTGATGCTCAGGCTCTGAGGGTCAGCCCCTCGATGCCCTCGAACCCCGATCGGTCGAAGGTCACGAGCAGGCGTCCGCGAGCGATCGCCGTCGCCGCGATCAACAGGTCGTGCGCGCCGCGTGGCCTGCCCGCGCGGCGGGCGTCGGCCAGCAGTCCCGCGTGGACCTTCGCCGTGCCGAGGTCGTAGTCCTCGACCGGCAACGTCGCCAAGACCTGCTCGACGAAGGTCTCACGACGGGGTCGGCGAGCCGCTCGGCGGCGGGGGTCGGCCAGCTCGACGCCGACCCAGAGCTCCGCGGCCGTCACCGCGGCGATCGAGACGTCGTCGTCGTCGTGGATCGCGTCGTCGAGCGATGCGCGGCGTCGCTCGGCCGCGACCAGCACCGACGTGTCGAGCATCACGCGCGCGCCAGTCGCGGCACCTCCGCCGGCATCGACGCGCGCAGCTCGCGCAGATCGTCGGACCACGAGCGGTCACGCGGTGCCGGCCATGACGCAGACGCCCTTGACCGAGGCGCCGCCGGCTCCCTGGGCGGGCTCGATACGCGGCCACGATCTCGCCGTTGCGGCGGAAGCTGGTCACGACGTGCTCACCACGGTGCTCCACGGCAGTCGAGCGCAGGTCACTCCCGCCATGGGATCGGCGCGACGGGCGTGGCGGGGCCCCAGCAGCCTGCCCGGCCGCGAGGAGCATGATCGCCACGGCGCGAGGTCGGCGAAGCACGGGCCGCTTCGGTCGCGTGAGAAACTCTCCGTTCACGGTGCTATCAGATTATCAGAGAGCGTCCAGAGGATCCTAGCTCGCTGTGGGGGGCTCGGGCATCAGCTCGGGGATCACGACCTCGTCCTTGCGGTCGTCGATCCTCTCGTCGATCGAGGCGGCGAGAGCGCCGATCACGTCGAGGGATTCGCTGCACGTCCGCCGGAGCGCCTCGAGCATGTCGTGACGCTGTGACGTCAGGTCGGCGAGCGATCGCTCGGAGTCCTCGCGCATGCGCCTCGCCGCTTCCATGGCCGCGGTCCGGGCCTCGACCCCTTCTCGCCGCACGCGGTCGGCTTCGTTGCGCGCGTCGGCCAGGATCCGCTCCGCCTCGGCGCGCGTCTCCGCTCGGATCGCCTCGACCTCTCGATCGAGGCCCATCAGGAGGTCCGTCACGCGCCCCGACACCTGCTCGTAGGTCGCCGTCTCGGTCGAGGTCCGGTCCCTCAGGGCCGCATCGCGCTCGCGCAGGGCCGCGTCACGCTGCTGCACGATCGCGTCGCGCTCCCGCAGCGCCGCGTCACGCTGTCGATGGGCCTGCTCGGCCTCGGATCGCAGATGCCCCTCCAGGTTCTGGACGGTCTGCAAGCTGGCGGTCAGGCGCTTGATGTACTCGAGCACCTGCTGTTGGTCGAACCCGCGCCTCGCCGTCTTGAAGCCGGGCGCGGGGACGGCGCTGGGCGTCGCAGGCTGCATCGCGGGAACGGATCCGGAGGTATCCATCGACTGCGCTCCTGGGGTCGGGGGGAAGCAACGGAACGGCGTGACAGGAACGTAGTCGCGCGGCGCCGTTCGCGCCAGTGGCCGATGGTCGGGGATCTCGCTCCTCACCCGCGGCGATCGGACCGAGTGGCCGCGGGGCGGCTGCTGCCGGGACCCCGCGGCCAATCGATCCTCAGGTCGCCGCGTGCAGGTTGGAGAACCCCCCCGGGTCTCTCACGGCGACGGCGCGAGCGTGGCAGATGCCGCCACGACGCGCAGTCGACCGTTCGGGGGAGATCCGGGCCCTTCCGGCCGTCGGACGGACGCGCCACACGATCACTCCTCGGGCAGGAAAAGACACGTCCGCGATGATCCGATAGGCCAGGAGAGCACGACCGACAGCACCCAGATCGCCATCACGACGTTGACGACGACGCCGATGACCATGAACACGCCCTGGGCGATGGTTCCACGAGGTCCTGCGCGTCACGGCGCGCTCGCCCCGCCGAGGGGACCTTCAGCTGACTCGCGACACGCTCGCGTGGTCCTCGACCGCGTAGCCCGACAGCAGCGCGGCCTGCACCTCGGCCGCCCGCTTCCTCGGACCCGCGCGACCGATCGCGTGACGGACGCAGAACGCGACCGGTGTCGACCCCCACCCGACGACCGAAGGGTCGACGACGCCCCGACCCTCGTTCAGACACGTGGCACAGGCGAGCCGCAGACGCGACGGGTAGGCGAGCTCCGCCTGGGTGCCGCGATCGTGCTCGTCGACGGTGCCACATCGCGATCGCACCGACGAGCTCGCCCAGCGAGATCGCCGTGGCGCATTGCTCGGCGGGCGGGGTCGCCGCCAGCTTGCGGATCACGCGCAGCGGTGGATCGCGACGCATCGTCGCGGAGAGCACGTCGGTATCGAAGCAGTACAGAGTCACCGCAGGTCGGGCCCTCGGCGCTCGCGAGCCGAACGTCGAGAACGCAGCACCTCGGCCACGTCGCTCTCCATGGTCGGCCAGTCCGACATCGCGCCCGCAAGCGAGGCGAGACCGTGAGTCCCGTCGTCGCGCGCGACCACGGCCCCGAGAGGAGCGAGCACGGCGACCGGCTGCCCGCGACGTGCGACGACGATGCGCTCTCCCCGGCCGACCCGCTCGAGTAGCTCGGACAGCCTGGCCTTCGCGTCGGCGACTGCGCGGTCTCCAGATCCGCGTCTTTGACCATGACGGCTCATCATAGTCATGCGAGCATCCCAGTGTAGGACACGGACCCGCCGTCGGTCGGTGACGAGCGTCACGCTCAGGAGATCAGGAGAGGGCGTCCTCGTACAGCTCGAGCACCCGGGCGCGGTACTCCTCGGGGCGCGTGGAGAGCCCGCCGACGTGGGGGCTCTCGGGGATCGACCACAGCGTGAACGTGTCGGGCGCGGCCTCGTCGTAGCGCGGTCCGAGCTCGGCCTCCAGCGGGCCGGAACCCTCGATCATCAGCGTGGGCGCCTCGATCCGGCTCACGGCGTCGATCATCGGGATCGGCTCGCGTTCTGGCGCCAGGGCACGCACGAGCGCGAACTGCAGCCACCCGTTCGCCCGCGCGATCGGGTTCGACTCGGGCTCGAGGGTGGTGTCGGCGTACGTGCGTGCGGTCGCGCCCTCGGCCACGACGGCGGCGATGCGAGGATCCTCCGCGGCCGCGGTGAGCGCGATCTCGCCGCCCATCGACAGCCCCAACAGGCCGACGCTCTCGATGTCCTGGCCCTCGAGCCATGTGACGACGTCGCGCACGTCGCGCTCGGCCTCCCACCCCAGATCCATGAGCCGCCCCCCGCTCTCGCCGTGACCCCGCACGTCGAGGAGCACCGCGCCGTAGCCCGCCTCGGCGACGAACGCCGCGTGCTCGAGCACGTCGTCGCGCGTGGAGCCCGAGCCCGGCAGCACGATCACGGCCGAGCCGTTGCGCGACGGGATCCACCAGGCGGCGAGCGCCGTGCCGTCGGCGGCGGGGATGCGCACGTCGTCGAACGTGAGGCCGAGATCGGCCGGGGTCCGCGCCGACGCCACCGGGCGCGCCCGGTTCGTGACCAGCAACGCCACCACCGCGGGCAGCAGCAGCAGCTGGGCGATCGCGAGCGTGCCCAGGACGGCCGTCACGATCCGAAGCCACCGCCGCCGCATGCCTGCGAGCAGCCGCTGCCACCCGATCACGACGAGCGCGATCGCGCCCGCGCCGGCCAGCAGCCCGAGGACGGCCGACACCGACGGCCGGCGCATCGCGCGCTCGGCCACCACGCCGAAGAGCACGGCGACCATGACGAAGCCGACGAGGAGCATGCCGAGACCTCGCAGCCAGACCGGCGCCCGGCGAGCGACCAGGACCGCGATCAGGCAGGCCGCCCCGATCAGGGCGAGCGCCGTCAGGCGAGCGAGCACCGACGGCGTTCCCTCGGGGACCACGACGAGGACGACGAGCGCGTAGAGCGCGATGGCGCCCAGGCACGCCGCGGGCAGGAGTCGCCCGATGCCTTCTCGACCCTGCTGCTCCCGGCCCATGGTGTCGTCCGTTCCTTCGATCACGATCCAGAATCTCAGCCACGCGGAGACCGAGGCGGGACGGGCGGCCCGCTTCCATGGGGTCGACCGGCTAGGGCATGATGGCCGGACGGCCACCGTCACATGAGGGGGAACGGTCATGCCGAGGCTCTACTCGATCCGTCCGACGCTCAGCCTGAAGGGGCGCCGGTTCCAGGGGCTACGAGGGTTCACGGGCAAACCGTTCCATCCGCCGCTCACCGACTTCCCGATCGTGTGTTACGTGCTGGCCGCGGTGTTCGACGTGATCTCCTACATCGCGCCCGCCGACGACGCGAAGGCCCACGACTTCTTCGCGGCGGCCACGTTCGTGATGGTGGCCGGCTACATCGTCGGCCTCGGCGCGGCGCTCACCGGCTTCCTCGACTGGTGGAAGGGCATCCCCCGGGATCGCCGGTCGGGCCCGATCGGGAAGGCGAAGCACACCCAGGTGTGGCGAACGATCAACTGGCACGCCACGGTGATGATCGCGGTCACGCTGATCACGCTCGTCGACCTGCTGCTTCGTATCCCGAACTTCGACGAGGGCCAGACCCAACTCGCCTGGCTCGTGCTCTCGTTGCTCGCCGCGGTGCTCGTGGCGTTCGGGGCCGCCTACGGCGGCACGCTCGTCTTCGAGTACGGATTCAACGTGGAGAACGTCGACGAGGTCTGGAAGGAGTCCGAGGACGACCACGTGCGCGGCGAGCGTCCTCGAGGCTGAGGCTACGTCCTCTTCGCGCTCGACGTCTTCGCGCTCGAGCTCTTCTTCGCGGGCGACGTGCGGGCCGAGGACGTCTTCGCCGGGCTCTTCGTGGCGGACGTCTTCTTCGCGCTCGAGCTCTTCTTCGCTGGAGACTTCTTGGCCTGAGACTTCTTCGCCGGAGACTTCTTGGCCGAGGACTTCTTCGCGGTCGACCTCTTGGCCGGGCTCTTCTTCGCCGACGCCTTCTTCCTCGCGTTCGACTTCCGCTCCCTGGCAAGTGCCGTGCCCCCGATCGCCGCGCCGACCGCCGCCGCGCCCGCGGCGGCGAGCAGCGGGTTCTCGGCGACCGTGGTCGCCACCTTCTTCGCACCCGAGCCGACGGCCGACGCGGCGTCTCCCGCCTTGTCGGTCACGGTCTCGATCGCTGACTGGTTCTGCGTCTCTGCCATGTCACGCCTCCTGTTCGCTCTGCGTTGCCACTGCTTCGAGGATCTTGGGCACGAGCAGCCCGAGGGTGAACGCGCCTGCGATCACCAACGCCGGCTCCTGACGCGCGAACGCGGCCGCCTGCTGGGCGATGCGCTTGCCGTCCTCGACGAGGTCCTCGGTGTCTGCGGTCGCGAGGCGCGAGGCGAGGCGGTCCGCCTTCGCGGCCACCTCGTCGACGAGGTCGGCCTGACCGTCGTGACCCTGCTCGCGCAGGCTCGCGCTCGACGCCCGCATCGCCACCGCGAAGGCCTTCACCTCGACCGCCGCGCGACTCGAGCGAGCGTCGACCTCGGCGCGCACTCGATCGACGGCGACGGCTCCGGCCGCCTCGGCCATCACCTTCCCCGCGTCCTGCAGGCCCTCCACACGTTCCTCGACGCTCATACCACTCCATCGTTCGGGGTCCATCGTTCGAGATCCATCGTTCGGGATCTCCTGCATGCCTTCCCCGTCACGTGCTCGCGAAACATCGCCCCACGAGGCGTGCGCGGCTCAGGAGCAGGGAAGGACACGTCAGCATCACGTCGAAGGGAGCAGCGATGGCAACGACGACCCACGGTGGGACGACAGGACGGCGCGACGAGCCGATCTCCGGATTGCTGCGCTCGCTGGTGGCCGACATCGGTCTCATCGCACGCCGGGAAGCGGAGCTCGCGAAGATCGAGCTCAAGGAGAAGGCCTCGAAGGCGGGGGTCGCGATCGGCCTGCTCGTCGCGGGCGCGGCGTTCGCGCTGTACGCGCTGGGGGTGCTGATCGCCGCGGCCGTGCTGGGCCTCGCGATCGTCCTGCCGGCCTGGGCCGCCGCATCGATCGTGTCCCTCGTGCTGATCGTGATCGCCGCCGTGCTGGCGCTGATCGGAAGGACGAAGCTGCGCGAGGGAGCGCCCTACGCCCCGACCCGCACGCTCGAGACCGTGGAGGAGGACATCGGATGGATGCGTCGAGAGACGGAACAGCTGAAGGCGCTCGAGTAGCACAGATCCGCAGCGACATCGTGGCCGCCCGGGCCAGGGTGGTGGAGACGATCGACGCGCTCGAGTACAAGACCGACCTCCCGGCGAGGCTCGCCGACGTGTTCGGCTCGACGGCCGCGGGGATCGCCGCACGGGTGCTGGGACGCGCCTCGTCGCCGACGACGTCGGGAGACGCCGCCTCGACATGAGGCATGAGGAAGGGGCCGCGCGAGCGCGGCCCCTTCCTGTCCTCCTCTGCCTTCCCCGGTCAGAGGCGGACGTACGGGTCGTAGTAGCTGCCGACCCTCGAGCGGTACTCGTCGGAGCGATGGTCGATGCTCTCGTCGAGCTCGGGCGAGTCCTTGATCTGGTCCTTCGTCAGCCGGACCACGACCTTGTGGTCGTCGAGGTCGATCGCCTCGATCGCCCCGGCCGGGAGCATCACCTTGCGGCCGAGGATCCAGGGGCCGGTGTCGACCACGATGTAGGACGACCCGACCTCGTAGGTGGCCTCGTCGATCTTTCCGATGTCGCCGTCGGTCGCTTCGACCGTGAAGCCCTCGACGTCGATCGGCTCGACCGCGTCGTTCCTGGAGAAGCTCCAGATGTTGGTGCCGGTGTCCACGGGGGACCTCCTTCCTGCGCTCTCGCGCATCACCCTCGACCTTTCCCGAAGTGCGGGCGTCGGAAACGTCGACCGGGTCGACGAAGGAGGTGAAGGAGGTGGGGCGGGCCGTGCCGGGGCGCCGAGGCCGTCGGCGCCGTCAGGCGCGTCCGCGCACGGCTCCCCACACGAGCAGCACGAGCACGGCGCCCACGATCGAGCCGATGATGCCGCTCGGACGCAGGGCGAGCCCGTCGCCGGAGATCAGGCTCCCGAGCAGCCCGCCCACGAACGAGCCGACGAGGCCCGCGACGAGCGCCTCCGCCCAGTTCCGGTTCCCGCGGCCGGTCCGACCCAGGATCAGCTGCGCGATCCAGCCGACGGCCATCCCGAAGACGATCAAACCCAGGATCAGCATGTGCGCTCCTCGCTCCGTCACCGCGGTCGGTGAGGTCGCCGCAGTCTACGGAACGGATCGGGCGGCTCCCTCGCTCGTCGGGGCCGGAACGCGTCGCGTACGCTGCCGACCCGATGGACGACATCACGATCCGCTCGATCGAGCCCGACGAGCTCGACGCGTTCCTGCAGGTGGTGGAGCGTGCGTTCCACGGTCGCTGGGTGCCCGAGGACGCCGAGGCCGATCGCATCATCGCCGAGCCCGACCGCTGGTTCGTGGCGACCGACGGCGACGAGATCGTCGGCACCGCGGGCGCCTGCACGACCGAGCTCACCGTGCCCGGAGGGTCCCTGCCCGCGCCCGGCGTCACCGCCGTCGGCGTGCTGCCGTCGCACCGGCGCCGGGGCATCAACACGCGGCTGATGGCGGCGATCCTCGACCAGGCCGCCGAGCGCGGCGAGCCCCTCGCCTACCTCTGGGCGTCGGAGACCGCGATCTACGGTCGCTTCGGCTACGGCATGGCCTCGCTCTGCACGCTGCTCGAGATGTCGGCCGACCGTTCGGCGTTCGTTCCCGACGTGCACATCGGTGGACGCGTGCGGGTGCTGCCTCGCGACGAGGCCCTCCCGCGCATGCGGCCCGTCTACGACGCGCTCGCCTCGACACGGCCGGGCATGATCGCCGTCGACGACCGCTGGTGGAAGGCCTTGTGGCTCGAGCGCCCGCGCGACCAGGAGCACCCGCGCTTCTACGCCGTGCACGAGCGCGACGACGGCACCGTGGGCGGCTACGCCGTCTACACGGTCAAGCACGATTGGAGCCGCAACGTGCCGTCGAACGAGCTCACGGTGCGCGATCTGGTCGCGACCGATCCGGACGCGACCGCGGCGCTGTGGCGCTTCCTCTTCGACGTCGATCTCGTCGCCACGGTGAAGGCCGACGATCGTCCGATCGACGAGGAGCTGCTGTGGCTCGTCGCCGAGCCGCGGCGGCTGAACGCGGTGGTCCAGGACGGGCTGTTCGTGCGCGTGCTCGACGTGGAGCGCGCCCTCAGCGGTCGCCGGTACTCCGGCGACGGCCGGCTCGTGCTCGAGATCGACGATGCGTTCCGCCCCGCGACGTCCGGCCGCTACGAGCTCGTGGTCGAGGCCGGAGTCGGCACGTGCCGGCGCACCGACGCCGACCCCGACCTCTCGTGCACCGTGGCCGCCCTCGGGGCGGCCTACCTCGCCGGCAGCTCGTTCCGCCAGCTGGCCCGGGCTCACCAGATGGACGAGCGCGCGCCGGGAGCGCTCGCGCGCGCCGACTCGATGTTCGCGTGGGACCCCTCCCCCTGGTTCGCGTTCGTGTACTGACGTCTCTCAGCGCGACGCACAGGCCGTCCGCTGCGCTCCTCCTACTGGGAACCCGCCGACTGGGGCTCGTCGAAGAGCCTAGGCCCGTGGGAGGAACGCCGGGCCGGTTCCGCTGCCATGCGGCGACGTCGCGCCGCGCCACGCGTCGCGCACCTTGAGCGTCGGTCCGGCGTGGAGGATCGCGCCGGTGTAGACACGCCCCCCGAACCGCACGAGACCGGCGACGGCAGCGACGGTGAAAGCGACGGCGAGCATCGGTTCCCACCACGTGGACGCACCCATTGCGATGCGGGCGGGCATGGCGAACGGTGCGGTCGCCGGGAAGAGCGAGACCAACTGGGATGCGCCACTCTGCGGGTCCTGCCCGAGCGCAGCGAACGAGACCCAGTAGGCGGCGATCAGCACGGCGATCACCGGTCCGGCAACGCTCTGGCCGTCCTCGGTCCGCGAAGCGAGGGAGCCGAGCGCCCCGTACGCCATGGCGTAGAGGGCGTAGCCGAGCAGGAACCACGCGACGACCCACGCCAGCACGATGCCGCGGACCGCCGGGACGTCGACGGAGTCGACCGCGCTCACGGCCGCGAGGGCGACCAGGGCGGTCACGACGAACTGCGCGAGCCCGAGCAGACCGATCCCGACGACCTTGCCCGCGAGCAGCGTGCGGGCGGGCATGCGGACGAGCAGCACCTCGACGACGCGGCTCGCCTTCTCCTCCACCACGCCGGTCAGCACCATGTTCCCGTACGTGCTGATCGCGATCAGCAGCAGGACGGTCATCAGCATGGCCGCCATCTCGTCGTCGGGGCTTCCCCCGGGCAGCGCGCCGAGTTGGACGTTGTCGACCCTGGACCGGTGCGACGACGGCGAGCAGGTCGTCGGGGCTGATGCCGGCGGCCGCCGCTCGCTCGCGGACCGCGACGAGCTGGATGGCCCCTGTGACGACGGCGCGGAGTTGCTCGTCGGTCTGGCGTGGCCACTCGAGCTGCCGTGCGTCGACCACGAGCACGTCGACGTCACCTTGGCGCGTCCGCCTGTTCGCCGGCTCCAACGGTCTCGTATCGGTGGATCGTCGCCTCTATGCCGGCAGCGTCGCTCTGGGCTCGGATCGCGATGGGCAGTCCGTCGGGGACGGAGCCGGCCAGCCCGACGTCGTTCGGGCCGCCGCCGCTCCCGAGCATGGCCGGCACGACGATCACCGCGACCACGATGAGGATCGTCACCACGATGCCTGCGCGGAAACCACGTGTGCGGCTGCGTTCGCGCATCTCTCGGACGGCGACGAGCCACCCTTGCCGCGCGCCGTTCATGCCGCCACCGCCCCGCGGAACAGCTCCGACAGCGTCGGGGGCTGGTACGCGAACGAGACGATGTCGGTGGTTCGTGGAGCGCGGGCCACCACCTCGGCCAGGTCGACGTCACGGTCGACCTGGAGACGGGCCAGCCCCTCCCCCGACTCGACGAGCTCCACCGCGGCCAGCTCCGACCAGTCGGGTACGGCGCCGCGGAATCGGATGTCCACGAACCGCTGCGGCACCGCTTCCCGCAGCTCGGTCAGCTCGCCCGACGAGGACGATGCGGCCGTGGTCGATGATGACGACGTCTTCACAAAGGTCCTCGACCAGGTCCAGCTGGTGACTGGAGAACAGCACGGTCGCACCGGCGGTCGCGATCTCGGTCAGCAGCTCGGTCATGTGAGCGATCGCGATCGGATCGAGCCCGGAGAACGGCTCATCGAGCACGAGCAACACGGGCTCGTTGACGAGGGCGGCGATCAGCTGCACCCGCTGCTGGTTGCCGTGGGAGAGGGCGTCGAGGGGGTCGCTCGCCCGGTCGGCCAGACCGAGTCGCTCGAGCCACATATCCACGCTGCGGATCGCGTCGTCTGCCGTCCGTCCGCAGAGCCGGCCGAGATACGACGAGTTGGTCGCGCACCCGCATGCGGGGATACAGGCCTCGTTCCTCGGGCATGTAGCCGAACCGCGGGCGGTCCATCGGTGCGATGGGCGTGCCTCGCCAGGACACGGTGCCCGCGTCGAGATCGACGAGTCCGAACA
Organism: uncultured Actinomycetes bacterium; assembly: GCA_963825685.1. GTDB lineage: Bacteria > Actinomycetota > UBA4738 > UBA4738 > HRBIN12 > JAOUEA01. Next base: position 233,018 of record CAWGUD010000020.1, read on the forward strand.
CGGCACGCATCGCGGTCGTCTTGCCGGCACCGTTGGGGCCGAGGAAGCCGGTGAGTCGACCCGGCCGGGCAACGAACGTACACCCATCGAGCGCCGTCACGGACCCGAACCGCTTCACGACCGCATCGAACCGGAGCACCTTCCACCTCTGCTCCCAGCGTGCCCCATCGGTCGGTCCTGTGAGGAAGGAGAAGGACCCGATGTGGGTGGGCCCTCGTGTCTCGAGCAGAGGACCCCGACCGTGGCAGACTGTCCCCGTGAGCGACGAGGAGCTCCTCGCCAAGGCGGAAGCGGCCCTGACCGAGATCAAGATGAGCCAGGGACTGTCCGACCACCACGCGTCCGTGCTGGCCGCGCTGCGCATCCGGCTCACCGGCAGCGCGGGCGAGTCGCTCGACGAGCTGCTCGCGGCGGCGGGCGACGTCGGGCCCGACGACCGCCTTCAGGAAGAGATCGAGAAGGCCCAGGCCGCGAAGGCGGGCAAGCCCTCGCTCGACGACCTGCTCACGCAGGAGAAGCCGAAGCGCGACTGGCCCGGCTGATGGTCAAACTCCTAGACATTCGGCCGATGTCGCGGTCCCCCAGATGTCCTACGGTTAGGAGCGTGCAGACAACCACTCCCCAGCCGATAGTGCTGCCCCGCCCCGCCGACCCCCGCCGAGTCCTCTGCACCGCGTGCGAGCACACGGAGTTCGTCCACGGCGACTTCGAGGATCGCCGTTGTCTCTACTCCGAGTGCGGCTGCAGTGGATTCACACTGAGCGCCGCCCGGCATGCCTCCGCTGCTCACGCAGAGGAAGCCGAAACGCGACTGGCCCTCCTGATCGGCCTAGGTCGCTTGACCGATGCGCCGGGCGAACGATAGCGTCGCCCTCCAGGTCCCCTCTCGAAAGGATTCCCGCCACGATGGCCTCCCCCCGTCGCTCCGCGCCTCGTCGCCCGATCGCCGTCCTCGCCACGTTCGCCCTCGCCTGCGCCACACTCGTGGCCCTCGCCGCGCCGGCCTTCGCCGCCGTCGCGACGACGGATCTGACCGGCGAGGCGACGGGCCGAAGACCTCGCGAACCGCCTTGCCGGTGAGGGTGTCGCGGTCTCGAAACTCTCCACGGTTTCGGGAACGAGGCGGCCGCGGGTTCCTTCGTCGGCGGCGACGGCATCGTCGGCCTCAACGAGGGCGTCATCCTCAGTTCCGGCAACATCGCCGACGTGGTGGGGCCGAATCAGAGCGCCGGCACGACCACGTCGTTCGGCACGGCGGGGGACGCGGACCTCACGACGCTGGTGGGCGCATCGACGTTCGACGCGGCCGTGCTCGAGTTCGACTTCGTGCCGACCACCAGCCAGGTGCAGTTCAACTACGTCTTCTCGTCCGAGGAGTACAACGAGTTCGTCAACCTGGGATTCAACGACGTGTTCGGGTTCTTCGTGAACGGCACGAACTGCGCCCTGGTCGGCGAGCCGCCGGTCCCCGTCTCGATCGACACGATCAACGGGGGCTCGAACGCCTCCTTGTACATCGACAACACCGGGGGCCACGCAGGAGGGCGACGCGCTGTGTGCGACGCCCCGTATCGGCGGCAGCGCCGGCAACTTCCAGTTCACGGTGGCGCCCACGCTCGCTGCCAAGAAGAGCGGTTCGAGCCGTTCCCGTCACCCTCGGCGAGCTGTACTTCGACAAGACCGTGCTCAAGAAGAAGGCGCCGGTGCGCATCTTCTACCAGAAGGCGTTCGGCGACCCCGTGATCGAGCTCCGCAAGTGCAACGCCAAGATCCGAACCGAGTGCTTCACGCTCACGAAGCTGAAGAGCGGGGACCAGATCGTCTCGGTGCCGTTCAAGGACGATAGGCGGGTCACACGCGGCTGACGACCGACGTCATCGGCGACACGGCTCCGGCGCGACGTGGCACGATCAGGCGGGTGACCAGCAGCCCGTCGACGGACCCGGCGCCTGCGCGACCTCGTGCTGCTCCGCCGGGTGCGCGACCGGATCGACCGCGAGTACGCCCAGCCGCTCGACGTCGAGGCGCTGGCCCGCGGCGTCCACGTGTCGGCCGGGCACCTCAGCCGCCAGTTCAGGCTCGCCTACGGCGAGTCGCCGTACTCGCTACCTGATGACGCGCCGGATCGAGCGCGCCATGGCGCTGCTGCGCCGCGGCGACCTGAGCGTCACCGAGGTCTGCTTCGAGGTCGGGCTGCTCGTCGCTCGGCACGTTCAGCACCCGCTTCACCGAGCTGGTCGGGATGTCGCCGAGCGCCTACCGGCGCGAGGCGGCCGGGCGACCGGCGGGCATGCCGCCGTGCGTCGCCAAGCAGGTCACGAGACCGGTCAGGAATCGAGAAGCGACGGCCGCGGCGCCGCTCCTAGCGTGACGCCATGGACATCACGATTCACTCGAGCTTCCTGCCGCACAACGATCCCGAGGCCTCCCTGGCGTTCTACCGCGACGTGCTCGGCTTCGAGGTGCGCAACGACGTCGGCTACGACGGACATGCGCTGGATCACCGTCGGACCGCCCGGCCAGCCCGACACCACCATCGTCCTGCACCCGCCCGCCGTCGACCCCGGCATCACCGACGACGAGCGCCGCGCGCATCGCCGAGATGATGGCCAAGGGCACCTACGCCGGCATCATCCTCGCCACCGCCGACCTCGACGGCGACCTTCGGCGAAGCTGCAGGCCGCGGCGCCGACATCGTGCAGGAGCCGATCGAGCAGGACTACGGCGTGCGGGACGCGCCGTCCGCGACCCCGCGGGCAACATG
>CAWGUD010000021.1:0-281277 GCA_963825685.1 uncultured Actinomycetes bacterium
CGACCGGATCGAGCTTCTTGATGCCGCTCGCGACCACCTCCGTGAGGCTGCGAGCTCCGGCGCCGCTCCGGTAGAAGCGTCGGACGAGCTGGCCGTGCACGAGCACCCGATCGCCCTTGGCGATCTCGTCGAGCGTCCGAGCGCCGACCGTGGCGTGCCACGCCGCGATCGGGAGGGGGAGGAGGCGCTTGCCCGTCTCCGGAACGGAGAGCCGGAGCTCGGTCACCTCGTCGCCCGACGGCATCCGGCGCTGGACCGGGTCGGCGGAGACGGTGCCCGCGAGCACGACGACGTTGACCGTCACCATGGCTCCTCCTTCGTTCGTGTCGGGCGAACGCTACCGCGAGGCACCGACACGACGTCTTCCCGCGCGCGGAGACGTCCGACACGACCCGGTGAGGGTCGCGTGTGCGACACTTCCGCGGCGTGACCGACGAACCCCGCCACCCGGTGCTCACCGACGTCGCCGACGGCGTCACGATGGTCGACACGATGATGACGGGCGAGCCCGAGTTCAACGCCGTCTTCGTGCTCCACGGCAGTCAGCCTGCCGTCGTCGAGACGGGGCCGGGCGCCGATCTGCCGCTCGTGCTGGAGTCGCTCGAACGGCTCGGCCTCGACGCCGACGACCTCGCCCACGTCGTCGTGACGCACATCCACCTCGACCACGCGGGTGGGGCCGGCGCGCTCGCGGCCCGCTTCCCTCGAGCGACGGTCTGGGCGCACGAGCGAGGCGCGCCCCACCTCGCCGACCCGACGCGCCTGGTCGCGAGCACGGCGCGGACCTACGGGCAGGATCGGATGCTCGCGTTCTTCGGCGAGACGCTCCCGGTCCCGACCGAGCGGCTCCGCAGCGTGAACGACGGCGACGTGATCGAGCTCGGCGATCGCCGCCTCGACGTCGTGCACACGCCCGGACACGCGTCGCACCACGTGGCCCTGCACGATCGGCGGAGCGGGGCGATGTTCACCGGGGAGGCGATCGGATCGCACCTGCCGTGGGGACCAGCCTTCCGACCGGCGTTGCCCCCACCCGAGGTCGACGTCGAGGCGGCGATCGCGAGCATCGAGCCGCATCCGTTCGCGACGGAGCCTACCACGTTGCTCACATCGCACTTCGGTCCTGTGCCCGATGCCGAGGCCGCGTGCGATGCGGCTGCCGAGCGTATCGAGGCGTGGTCCGCGCGGTGCGCCGGGCGCTCGAGCGAGACCCGCGGATCGAGACCGATGCCGTCGCCGACGAGCTCCGCGCCCTCGCGTCGGCCGAGTTCGAGGCCGAGACCGGCCGCGCGATCGATCTGCAGCGGTACGACGCGATCGGCTCGATCGCGATGAACGCCGCGGGGCTCGCTCGCTACTGGCGCACGCGATGGAAGCGAGAGGCGGAGGACCGCTAGCCGAGATCGGCGAGGCGCTCGGCGACGTCGAACGCCGACGGGTCGTGCCGCATGACCTTGCGGAACTCGGCGGCTGCCTCGTCCGTGCGCCCGGCCTTCGCGAGGATGTCGCCCCGCACGTACCACAGGCGCAGCGTGTACGGCTCGGAGACCCCTTCACGCGTCTTGGCTCGCCCCAGGAACGCGAGGGCCTCCGCGAACCGCCCCTGGTCGGCCAAGGCCGAGGCGGCCACGACCACCGCTTCGGCCTTCGCCTCGTTCGGGACCTTCGCGCGCAGCTCCTCCTCGGCGAGCGGCACCGCATCCTGCGGCTTCCCGAGCGCCCGCAGGCAGTCGGCGATCACGTGGTTCTGATCCGCACGGCCGCTGAAGCGTCGGTACGCCTTCAGCTCCGTCAGCGCATCCTGCCACCGCCCCTGCCCGTAGAGGGCGAGCCCGAGCACCTCGCGCACCGCGGCCGACCGCGAGGAGAGCTGCTTGGCCTTCGTCGCCTCGGCCACCGCGGCTCCGGAGTCGCCTCGATCGAGGAGCTCCACGGCCCGAGAGAGGCGGGAGACGGCATCGCGCAGCTGCGTCGGCTTCGTCACCCGTTGGAGCTCGTCCATCACGTCGCGCGGCAGATCGGAGCGCTGTGCGGGTCGCGAGCGCCGGTTCCCACCGGAACGAGGCGTGAGGGCTTTCGGCATCAGGCTCCCTAGGCTAGCTGGCGCGCGCACGTGCGCGGCGGGGGCAGACATCGAACGAGCCGCCCGAAGGCGGCTCGTTCGAAGATGTCCCGGCGGCGACCTACTCTCCCACCAAGTCGCCCTGGCAGTACCATCGGCGCTGGAGGGCTTCACTTCCGGGTTCGGGATGGGACCGGGTGTTTCCCCTCCGCTATGGCCACCGAAACGGTGGTTCTCGAGGATCCGCGAACGGGCCCACGAGAGGACTCTGAGGGTGCGTCCCTCGAGCAGAGCTCGAAGAACTGCGATAGCGAGCGCGAGCGAAGTCAAGCCCTCGGCCTATTAGTACCGGTCAGCTCCACACGTTGCCGTGCTTCCACTTCCGGCCTATCAACCTGGTGGTCTGCCAGGGGCCTTACCCGGTTGACCCGGTGAGAGATCTCATCTCGAGGCCGGCTTCGCACTTAGATGCTTTCAGCGCTTATCCATCCCGAACGTGGCCAACCAGCCATGCCGCTGGCGCGACAACTGGCACACCAGAGGTTCGTCCACCCCGGTCCTCTCGTACTAGGGGTAGCTCCTCTCAGATCTCTTACGCCCACAGCGGATAGGGACCGAACTGTCTCACGACGTTCTAAACCCAGCTCGCGTGCCTCTTTAACGGGCGAACAGCCCGACCCTTGGGACCTGCTCCAGCCCCAGGATGAGACGAGCCGACATCGAGGTGCCAAACCCTGCCGTCGATATGGACTCTTGGGCAGGATCAGCCTGTTATCCCCGGGGTACCTTTTAGCCGTTTAGCGACGACCCTTCCACACGGAGTCGTCGGATCACTAGGCCCAGCTTTCGCTCCTGCTCGACCCGTCGGTCTCACAGTCAAGCTCCCTTGTGCCCTTGCACTCGACGTCTGATTGCCAACCAGACTGAGGGAACCTTTGGGCGCCTCCGTTACCTTTTGGGAGGCAACCGCCCCAGTTAAACTCCCCACCAGACGCTGTCCCCGACCCGGATAACGGGCCTGGGTTAGGGTCCCAACTAGTGAAGGGTGGTATTTCAAGGATGGCTCCACGCGGCCCGAAAACCACGCTTCACAGCCTCCCACCTATCCTACGCAACACATGCCAAGACTCAACATCAAGCTAGAGTAAAGGTCCCGGGGTCTTTCCGTCCTGCTGCGGGTAACGAGCATCTTTACTCGTATTGCAATTTCGCCGAGTCCCTGGTTGAGACAGTGCCCAAGTCGTTACGCCATTCGTGCAGGTCGGAACTTACCCGACAAGGAATTTCGCTACCTTAGGACCGTTATAGTTACGGCCGCCGTTTACTGGCGCTTAGGTTCGAAGCTTCGACCCCGAAGGATCTAACCTCTCCCCTTAACGTTCCAGCACCGGGCAGGCGTCAGTCCGTATACGTCGTCTTGCGACTTAGCACGGACCTGTGTTTTTAGTAAACAGTCGCTTGGGCCTGGTTTGTGCCACCCCTTCGGGCTGACGACGCGAAGTCGCTCACCCTAGCGGGGTCATCCTTATCCCGAAGTTACGGATGGAATTTGCCGAGTTCCTTAACCAGGGTTCTCTCGATCGCCTTCGTATTCTCTACGTGCCCACCTGTGTCGGTTTGGGGTACGGGCACCTCACCAGCTCGCTAGAGGATTTTCTCGGCAGCATGGGATCACTCGCTTCACCAATAGAGGTTCGGCATCGTGCCTCAGGGTGATGACCTCCCGGATTTGCCTAGGAAGTCCCCCTACGCACTTACCCCAGGACAACCAACGCCTGGGTCGAGCTACCCTCCTGCGTCCCCCCTTCGCTGGCCTAGTACCGAGTGGGTCGGTAGCCCCCGAAGGGGTTCCCTTAGTACCTCGGATTCGGCCTGGGCGCGGATGAGGTGGTACTGGAATATCAACCAGTCGTCCATCGCCTACGTCTCTCGACCTCGGCTTAGGTCCCGACTAACCCTGGGCGGATGAACCTTCCCCAGGAACCCTTGGGCATTCGGCGGACGGGCTCCTCCCCCGTCTTTCGCTACTCATGCCGGCATTCTCACTTCCCACGCATCCACGGCTGGGTTACCCCGCCGCTTCACCCGCGTGGGAACGCTCCCCTACCGATCCTTCGACCTGGACCCGGGCGGCCTCCCGCCAGGGCCGAGTCATGTGAAGGATCCCGCAGCTTCGGCTCCATGCTTGAGCCCCGTTACATCGTCGGCGCAGGAACACTTGACCAGTGAGCTATTACGCACTCTTTCAAGGATGGCTGCTTCTAAGCCAACCTCCTGGTTGTCTGTGCACTCCCACATCCTTACCCACTGAGCATGGAATTAGGGGCCTTAGCTGGCGATCTGGGTTGTTTCCCTCTCGGACACGGAGCTTAGCCCCCGCGCCCTCACTCCCGGGCTCTGGTGTTGCGGCATTCGGAGTTTGACTGAGTTCGGTAAGCTTGTAGGCCCCCTAGCCCAATCAGTGCTCTACCTCCGCAACAGAACGCCCGAGGCTGCCCCTAAAGGCATTTCGGGGAGAACCAGCTATCACCGAGTTTGATTGGCCTTTCACCCCTACCCACAGGTCATCCCCCAGGTTTTCAACCCTGGTGGGTTCGGTCCTCCACGAGGTCTTACCCTCGCTTCAACCTGCCCATGGGTAGATCACTCGGCTTCGGGTCTAGGGCATGCGACTCTTCGCCTTATTCGGACTCGCTTTCGCTTCGGCTTCCCGAGAACGGTTAACCTCGCCGCATACCGCTAACTCGCCGGCTCATTCTTCAAAAGGCACGCCGTCACCCGCACTGGTTGCCCAGCAACAGGCTCCGACTGCTTGTAGGCTCACGGTTTCAGGTACTATTTCACTCCCCTCCCGGGGTGCTTTTCACCTTTCCCTCACGGTACTGGTTCACTATCGGTCGCCAGGGAGTGCTTAGCCTTAGGGGGTGGTCCCCCCAGATTCACACCGGATTTCCGGGGTCCAGTGCTACTCGGGATGTCTGCAAGGAGATCGGTCGGGTTTCGCCTACAGGGCTGTTACCTTCTGTGGCGGCCCTTTCCATGGCCTTCGACTACCTGCCGATTTTGTAACTCCTCGGATCCTCCGATGTGGATCCATGCAGATCCCACGACCCCGACCAGGCAACGACATCGGTCTATGACACCTGATCGGTTTAGGCTCTTCCCCGTTCGCTCGCCACTACTAGGGGAGTCGCGGTTGCTTTCTCTTCCTCGCCCTACTGAGATGTTTCACTTCGGGCGGTTCCCTCCTCATGCCCTATGTGTTCAGGCACGGGTGACTGGGCATGACCCCAGCCGGGTTTCCCCATTCGGACATCTGCGGATCAAAGCTCTCTCGGCAGCTCCCCGCAGCTTTTCGCAGCCAGACGCGTCCTTCATCGGCTCCTGGCGCCTAGGCATCCACCGTAAGCCCTTCATAACTTGACTGTAGATGCTCGCGCTCGCTATCGAGTTCTCAAGGTGCTCGAGGGCTCGCACCCTCAAAGCTGAACAGTGTGCCCGCCGACGCTGCAGCTCCTTCACGGTCGCGTTCCACTCCCCCACGCGGTTCTCTGAGGGCGTACTAACGGTTGGAAGTTGCCGGCATCGCCGACGGGGGCCAGTGCATCGACCTGGAGTCTGCCGGGTAGCAGCACGCGGATCGGTCGCCCACGTGCACCGGTATGCCAAAGGCTCCTTAGAAAGGAGGTGATCCAGCCGCACCTTCCGGTACGGCTACCTTGTTACGACTTCACCCCAATCGCGAGCCCCACCTTCGACGGCTCCCTCCACAAGGGTTAGGCCACCGGCTTCGGGTGTTGCCCACTTTCGTGGTGTGACGGGCGGTGTGTACAAGCCCCGGGAACGTATTCACCGCAGCAGTGCTGATCTGCGATTACTAGCGACTCCGGCTTCACGAGGTCGGGTTGCAGACCTCGATCCGAACTGAGCGCGACTTTTTGGGATTCGCTCCCCCTTACGGGATCGCAGCCCTCTGTATCGCGCATTGTAGCATGCGTGCAGCCCTGGGTATAAGGGGCATGCTGACTTGACGTCATCCCCACCTTCCTCCGGTTTGGCACCGGCAGTCTCCCTAGAGTTCCCGGCATGATCCGCTGGCAACTAAGGACAGGGGTTGCGCTCGTTGCGCCACTTAAGGCAACACCTCACGGCACGAGCTGACGACAGCCATGCACCACCTGTGCAGGCTCCGAAGAGCGCCCGCTTTCACGGGTTTCACCCTGCATGTCAAACCCAGGTAAGGTTCTTCGCGTCGCATCGAATTAAGCCGCATGCTCCGCCGCTTGTGCGGGGCCCCGTCAATTCCTTTGAGTTTTAGCCTTGCGGCCGTACTCCCCAGGCGGGGTGCTTAATGCGTTAGCTTCGGCACGGACGGGGTCGATATCCGCCCACACCTAGCACCCAACGTTTACGGCTAGGACTACCAGGGTATCTAATCCTGTTCGCTCCCCTAGCTTTCGCGCCTCAGCGTCAGGTAAGGCCCAGAGATCCGCCTTCGCCACCGGTGTTCCTCCTGATATCTGCGCATTTCACCGCTACACCAGGAATTCCGATCTCCCCTACCTACCTCTAGTCGGGCAGTATCGGATGCAGTCCCGAGGTTGAGCCTCGGGATTTCACATCCGACTTACCAAACCGCCTACGCGCGCTTTACGCCCAATGAATCCGGACAACGCTCGCTCCCTACGTCTTACCGCGGCTGCTGGCACGTAGTTAGCCGGAGCTTCTTCTGCAGGTACCGTCACTTGCGCTTCTTCCCTGCCGAAAGGGGTTTACAACCCGAGGGCCTTCATCCCCCACGCGGCGTCGCTGCATCAGGCTTTCGCCCATTGTGCAAGATTCCCCACTGCTGCCTCCCGTAGGAGTCTGGACCGTATCTCAGTTCCAGTGTGGCTGGTCGTCCTCTCAGACCAGCTACCCGTCGTCGCCTTGGTAGGCCGTTACCCCACCAACAAGCTGATAGGCCGCGGGCCCATCCCAGACCGTCGGAGCTTTCCCGATCGGACCATGCGGTCCGAGCGGAGTATCCGGTATTAGCCCCGGTTTCCCGGGGTTATCCCAGTGTCTGGGGCAGGTTGCCCACGTGTTACGCACCCGTTCGCCACTGATCCCCGGGCCGAAGCCCGGTTCACCGTTCGACTTGCATGTGTTAAGCACGCCGCCAGCGTTCGTCCTGAGCCAGGATCAAACTCTCCGTAGAGATAGTGGATCCTCGAGCTCGAGAGCCCGAGGGTTGCTATCTGGTGTTGGAGTTCGGCCGGTCTGAGCAGGCACTGCCCATGTGACCGACCTTCGTGATCTGGCTCCGCCCGATCGAGACCGGACGGATCCAGTACAGCCGTCAGGAAGTGGATGAGCACGGCGAACCGCGCCATCCGCCTGACGGGTAAAGGCACTGGCTTCTGTCACACTGTTCAGTTCTCAAGGTGCGAGAGATGGCGTGTCGCTTCCTCGAGCGTAGCAGAACCACGCAGAGGGGCTTGGCGCCGACCGCTTACTGTAGCAGGCAGGCCCGCACCGTCAACCCGGCGTCAGGTGAGCCGCACGAATCGGCGCCTTCCGACCGCCAACACCTTGCCGCGCAGCGCATCCGGCTCGAACTCGGCATCGGGGTCGTCGATCGGCTCACCGTCGAGCCGGACCCCGCCCCCCTGAACCGCCCTGCGAGCTTCGCCGTTGGAGCCGGCGAGCCCCGCGGCAACCAGCAGGCGCGGCAACCAGACGCGACCATCTCTCAGGGCCGCGTCGGGGATCGACGACTCGGGAACATCGTCGGGAACGACGTGTTGCTTGTGCACGAGATCGAACCGTGCCTCGGCCTCGGCTCCGGCGCCTCGACCGTGGTACAGATCCACGATCGTGCGGGCCATCCGTCGCTTCTGCTCGTTGGGATGCATCGAGCCTTCGGCGAGCCCTCGCTCGACCTCGTCGGCCTCTCGCGGGTCGATCGGCGCGCACAGGCGCAGGTACTTCACGATCAGCTCGTCGGGGATCGACATCAGCTTGCCGAATTGCTCGTCGGGCGGCTCGGTGATGCCGACCCAGTTGTCCATCGACTTGGACATCTTGCGGACACCGTCGAGCCCCTCGAGCAGGGGCACGGTCAGCACCACCTGGGCCGGTTGCCCGTACGCCCGCTGCACCTCCCGGCCCATCAACAGGTTGAACGTCTGATCGGTGCCTCCCAGCTCGACATCGGCCTCCACGGCCACCGAGTCGTAGCCCTGGAACAGCGGGTAGAGGAGCTCGACGACGCTGATCGGGTGACCGGCCTGGTATCGCCCGCGGAAGTCCTCTCGCTCGAGCATCTGGGCGACCGTCGCCACCGACGCGAGCCGCAGCAGCTCGCCCATCGACATGCCGGCGCTCCACTCGGCGTTGCCTCGAACCTCCGCTCGGTCGACGTCGATCACCGTGCCCGCCTGCGCCAGATAGGTCTCGGCGTTCTCCGCCACCTCGGCTTCGGTGAGCATCGGTCGCGTGTCGGACCGCCCCGAGGGATCGCCGATACGGGCCGTGAAGTCGCCGACGATCAGGATCGCGACGTGGCCGGCATCTTGGAACTGCCGCAGCTTGCGCAGCACGACCGTGTGACCGAGCGTGAGATCGGGCCGGCTCGGGTCGACCCCGAGCTTCACGCGGAGCGGCCGGCCGAGCGCCAGCTTCTCCTCGAGACCGCCCTCCGGCACGAGGTCGACGGCGCCGGTGCGCAGAACGTTCAGATCGTCGGCCTCGTGGAGCGTCATCCGCGCGGATGCTACCAGTGGCGATGCCTCCGGCCTCCACGGCTGCCCCCCATCCCCGGTTTACACTCGCCCGGCGATGCGCCACCGCCGAAGCTTCCCCCTGGTCGGCTCGATGATGCTGCTCGCCGTCGCGACGACGGCCTGCGACCTGCCGAGCATCGACGAGTACGACCCGCTGCCTCTCGCGCAGACCTCGTTCCTGTACGCCGCCGACGGCTCGTTGATCACCGAGCTCCACGCGGCCGAGAATCGGGTCGTCCTGCGCGAGCGCGAGATGGCCCCCTCCGTCCGGGACGCGGCGGTCGCGATCGAGGACCGCCGCTTCTTCTCCCACCACGGGGTCGACGTGCGGGCGATCGCCCGAGCGGCGGTGGTCAACGCGAACGAGGGTGAGGTCACCGAGGGCGGCTCCACGATCACCCAACAGCTCGTGAAGAACCTCTACGTCGGCAGCGCCGACACCTTGCGGCGCAAGCTCGACGAGGCCTCGCTCGCCTGGCAGCTCGAAGATCGCCTGTCGAAGGACCAGATCCTCACCAAGTACCTGAACACCGTCTACCTCGGCGAGGGCGCCTACGGCGTGCAGTCGGCGGCACAGACCTACTTCTCGATCGACGCCCGCGACCTGAGCCTCGGGCAGTCGGCGCTCCTCGCCGGCCTGATCGCCGCGCCCAACCACTTCGATCCGTTCGTGCACCCCGAGAGCGCGTACGGCCGGCGCAACGTCGTGCTGCGCCTGATGCGCGACCAGGCGATGATCGGGGCGGCAGAGTACCGCGCGGCGGTCCGCGAGCCGATCGTGCTCCGCCGGGGCGAGCCGACCGATCGATACCGATTCCCCTACTTCGTCGACTACTTCAAGCAGTGGTTCCTGGCGAACCCGGCGTTCGGCCCGACCCGGCAGGACCGGTACAAGCTCCTCTTCACCGGGGGCCTGAGCATCACCACGACGCTCGATCCTCGGACACAGGAACTGGCCGAGGACTCGGTTCGCTCGGTCCTCGAGAGCCCGGGCGACCCCGACGGCGCGATGACGGTCATCGACCCTCGGACCGGAGCGGTGCGGGCGATGGTGGGCGGCAAGGACGCCGACTACTGGAAGGACGCGGACGCGGGACGTGTGAACCTCGCGACCGGCGAGGGCGGTCTCGGGCGCCAGACGGGCTCCGCCTTCAAGGCCTACGCCCTCGTGACCGCCCTCGAGAACGGCATCAGCCCCTCCACCGTCTTCCCCGCCCCTGCGTCGATCGACATCCCGCTCGAGGGGGGCACCGTCTGGCACGTCACGAACGCGGAGGGCAGCGGCTACGGCTCGATGAGCCTGGCCAGCGCCACGGTGAACTCGGTGAACACGGTCTACGCGCAGCTGATCCAGCAGCTCGGGCCGGACAAGGTGGTCGAGACGGCTGAGCGGATGGGGATGCGGTGCTGCCTGCGAGTGAGCGAGCCGCGCGAGCCGCTCTCGCCGTACTTGTCGGCGGTGCTCGGCACGAACGAGGCGAACACGCTCGAGATGGCGAGCGCCTACGGCACGCTCGCCACCGGCGGAGCACATGTCGATCCCGTGCCGGTGGTCAGCGTCACCGACGCACAGGGTGCGACCCTCTGGCAGGCGCACCCCAACCCCAAGCAGGTGCTCGAACCACAGGTCGCGGCGGCGGCCACCGACATCCTGCAGGACGCGGTGAGCTACGGCACGGGCCGCTCCGCGATCATCGGGCGCCCCCAGCTGGGCAAGACCGGCACCGCGGACACTCACACGAACGCGTGGTTCGTCGGCGCGATCCCTCAGCTCACCGCCGCCGTCTGGGTCGGGTTCCACGAGGGGCTGATCCCGATGGAGCCTCCCCGCACACGCATCACCGTCTTCGGGGGGACCTGGCCGGCCCAGATCTGGCGGCTGTTCATGCTCCGCTCCGCGGCCGATCTCCCCGAACGGGAGTTCCCGACCCCTGAGGTCGGCTACCTCTCTGTCTCCGTCGACGTATCCCAGTCGCCCTACTGCCTGCCGAACGCCTACACGCTGCCCCAGAACATCGACACGCTGCAGTTCATCGAGGGCAGCGAGCCGACCGAGGTGTGCACATCACCCACGAAGGTCCAGTCCGTGCCCGTCCCTTCGGTGATCGGCCTCGATCAGGCGTCGGCCGCGCTCGCATTGGAGGACGCGGGGTTCTACGTCGAGGTTCGGGTCGAGCCCTCGACCCAGCCCGCCGGCACCGTGATCTACCAGTCTCCCTCGGCCGGGACCTCGGCCACCCAGACCAGCACCGTCACGATCACGGTGTCAGAGCTCGCCGAGCGTTCGTCGGAGGACCCGGCCGACCGCGACTGACGAACGGATCGCCGGCCACGAAGAACCGCCACTGCCGTTCGAGACCGACCCTCACCCCCACCCGCGATGACGTCGCGACGAGGCCGGGGACCGGCACCCCGCGCTCGATCCACACCTCGGTCCCGGTCACCAGATCGACGACCGTCGTGAGAACGGTCCACCGACAACGCCTGCGCGAGCTTCCCGGGGCCCGAGCACAGGTCCACCGGACGATCCCGGCCCCGGGCCCGTGCCATGGCGTCGAGGCCCGCGACCGGTTCGACCGCCCGCAGGAGCACCGCGCTTCCTTCCCCCGGCCCTCTGGTCACCGCGTTCATCATCCAGTGGTTGCCGTAGGTGAAGTACACGTAGAGGTGCCCCGCAGGGCCGAACATCGCGCGGTTGCGCGCGGTCATGCCTCGGAAGCCGTGGCTCGCCGGATCGCCGGGCTCATACGCCTCCGTCTCCACGATGCGTCCTGCGAGACGAGCGCCGTCGGGCAGCTGCCGGACCAGCGTGCGACCCAGCAGGTCGGGGGCGACCTCCACCGCCGGCCGCTCGTAGAACGTCCGGGGCAGGCGGCGACGGCTCAGGAGCCGTCCTTGCGCAGGAATCGCTCGAGCCTGGTGATCGGCCAGGCGTTGATCACATCGGCCTTCGTGAGCCACCCCCGCTGCGCGGTCGCGACGCCGAAGCGCATCACGTCGAGGTGGCCCACCGCGTGCGCGTCGGTGTCGATCGAGAATCGCACGCCGTGACGGCGCGCCCACAGCACGTGCTCGTCGCGGAGATCGAGCCGGTCGGGGTAGGCGTTGATCTCCAGGGCCGTCCCGGTGCGGCCGGCTGCCTCGAACACCGCCTCGAGATCGAGATCGACGGGATCGCGCCGTCCGATCTTGCGTGTGGTCAGGTGGCCGATGATGTTGACCCTGGGATGCTCGATCGCCCGGATCACGCGGCGGGTCATCTGATCCTTCGATTGGCCGAAGTGCGAGTGGACCGACGCGACCGTGAGATCGAACCCGTCGAGGAACTCCTCGGCCCAGTCCACCCCACCGTCGGGATCGATGTTGAGCTCGGTGCCGTGCAGCAGGCGCATCGACGGATACCGGTCCTGCAGCGCGCGGAGCCGACGGCGCTGATCGAGCATCTTCTCGTCGGTCATGCGCTGCATGTACAGGTTCGGCGCATGGTCGGTGACCGCGTAGTAGGCGTAGCGGTGCTCAGCGGCCGCCTCCAGCATGCGCTCCAGCGGTGCGAGGCCGTCCGTCAGGTTCGTATGCGTGTGCAGGTCGCCCCTGATCTGACGCAGGGTGATCAGATCGGGCAGCTCTCCCGCGAGCGCGGCCTCGAGCTCGCCGCGGTCCTCCCGCAGGGTGGGTTCGATGTACGGCAGGCCGAGACGCTCGTAGACGATCTCTTCGCTCTCGGCCGCGAGGAGCTTCCCCGTCTTGGCGCGGAACAAGCCGTACTCGTTCAGCTTCAGGCCCTTGCGGACGGCCATCTCCCGGATCCGGATGTTGTGCGCCTTCGAGCCGGTGAAGTAGATCATCGCGGCGCCCCAGGCCTCACGGGCGATCACCCGAAGATCGACCTGGAGCCCACCCGTCGTCACGATCGACGACTTCGTCTCGCCATGGGCGAGCACCCTGGCGACCATGCCGAAGCCGACGAACGCATCCATCACGGCGGCCGGTCGATCGCTCGCGACGAGCAGGTCGACGTCGCCGATCGTCTCGGCCATGCGTCGCAACGATCCCGCGTAGGCGGCCCGCCGCACGCCAGGGATCGATCGGAGGCGGGCGAGCAGATCCTCGGCGACCTCGAGGGCCTCGTTCACCTGGACCCGCCCTCGGCTGGCCCGCAGTCGACGGACACCTTCGAGCACGTTGCGCTCCGTCGTGCGAGAGAAGCCCTTCAGCGAGGCCAGCTCGCCGCGCTCCGCGGCGGCCGCGAGTTCATCGACGGAGGCGATGCCCAGTTCCCGATAGGCCGCCATCGCCTTCTTCGGACCGAAGCCGGGGATCGACGTCATCTCTCGCACGCCGCCGGGCACCTGGGCTCGCAGGTCGTCGAGCTCCTCGAAGCTCCCGGTGCGCAGGTACTCGGTGACCTTCGCGGCGATCGACTTCCCGACCCCGGGGATCGCCAGCACGCCGCGCTCATCGAGCTCGTCGACGTCGTCCGGATATCCCCCGACGGCCCGAGCCGCCTTCTCGTAGGCGCGCGGCTTGAAGGGGTCGTCGCTCACGATCGACAGCAGGTCCGCGTACTCCTGGAGCGCTCGCTCGACCCCGTCGTTGGCTCGAGGCACCTCGACGCCTCAAGCGGCGCCGAAGAGGCGGAGCAGCAGCGCCTTCTGGGTGTGGAGGCGGTTCTCGGCCTGGTCCCAGACGGCCGAGCGCGGACCGTCGATCACCTCGGCGGCGATCTCCTGGCCCCGGTGCGCCGGCAGGCAGTGGAGCACCACCACGTGCTCGGCGGCGGCCTCGACCAGGTCCTGGGTCACCTGGTAGGGCGTGAACACCAGCATCCGCTCGTCGGCCTCGGCTTCCTGCCCCATGCTGGCCCAGACGTCGGTGTACAGCACGTCGGCCCCACGTGCGGCCCCGAGCGGGTCGTTCGTCACCTCGGCCCCGCCGCCGGTCTCCTCCGCGATCTCGGAGGCACGTTGCACGACCTGGGGGATCGGCTCGAACCCGGCGGGGGTCGCGACCCGCACCGTCATGCCCGCCTTGGCGCCGCCGAGCAGCAAGGAATGCGCGACGTTGTTCCCGTCACCGAGGAAGGTGAGGGTGCGGCCGCCCAGTGACCCGAGGCGTTCACGCATCGTGAGCAGGTCGGCGAGCGCCTGACACGGGTGTTCGAAGTCCGAGAGGGAGTTCACCACCGGCACGTCGGCGGCGCCGGCCATCACTTCGAGCCGCTCCTGCTCGAAGGTCCGCAGCACGATCGCATCGAGGTACCTCGACAGCACCCGCCCCGTGTCCTCGATCGTCTCGCCACGACCGAGCTGCAGCTCGCTCGATGAGAGCACGACCGGATGGGCGCCGAGTTGCGCGACCCCGACCTCGAACGAGACCCTGGTGCGGGTGCTCGGTTTCTCGAACACCAGGCCGATCGATCGCCCGGCCAGCCGCCCCTCGTACGCCTCGGGCCGAGCCTTCACGTCGGCGGCCAGGTCGAGCAGGTCCTCGAGCTCCTTCGGGCTCAGATCGTCGACGGAGAGGTAGTCGTGCTCCACGGCGCGGAGTCTATCGGCATCCACCGAAGCGGTGCCAGGGGACGGCCGTTCGGCTCCGACGGAGCGGCGGGCGGCGGCGCGGCGAGAAGTCAGCCCGATCGCAGCTCGGCGCCGAAGTCCCGTCGGAGCCGGTCGACGATCGCGGCGACGACGGGCTCCCCGTCCTCGCTCGTGAGCGTGCGATCGCGGGCTCGCAGCTCGAGCGCGAAGGCGAGGCTCTTGGTCCCCGGCTCGAGCGGAGGGCCCCGGAACACGTCGAACAACGTGCATCGGCCCAGGAGCTCGCCCGCCGCCTCCTCGATCGCCGTCTGGACCTCGCCGGCGACGGCGTCCTCGGCGACGATGAACGCGAGGTCGCGCCGGACGGGCGGGTACCGCGGCACGTCCTGCGCCACCACCGAGTCCGTCGCGACCGCCAACAGGTCGTCGAGCACCAGCTCACAGACCGCCACGCGCCCCACGATCTCGTGGGCGCGAGCGATCCGCGGGTGCACCTCCCCCACCGCCCCGACGCTCGCATCGCCGACGAGCACCCGCGAGGAACGGCCGGGATGGAACGGGTGGCCGGGGGCATCGCCCAGGCGCCACCCGCGGACACCGAGCTCCGTCATCAGCGCGCCGAGCACCCCCGTCGCGTCGAGCGCGTCGTAGGGCCGTGGCTCGGCCGACCAATGCTCGTCGGCGGGGCCGGACAGGGCGAACGCCACGTGTTGACGCTCCGTGACGTCCTCGCCTTCGAGGCGGAAGACGGTGCCCGCCTCGAAGATCGAGACGTCGGCGACGCCCCATGCCTGGTTGCGGGCCGTCGCGCTCACGAGCCCCGGCAGGAGCCGCGTGCGGAGGAAGCCCTCGTCGGCTTGGAGCGGGTTCGCGACGGGCACCGGTTCGACGTCGCCGCTCATCGCGAGATCCTCGGCCGACGCGAACGTCATGAGCTGAACCTCTCGGAGCCCGCATCGGACGAGGCCGTCGACCGCCCGCATCCGGAACCGGTAGGACTCGGGAACCCCTCCGGCCTGTCCGGTCGGCGGCACGCGCATGCCGATCCGCTCGTACCCGAGCACCCGCGCGACCTCCTCGATCAGGTCGACCTCCCGCTCGATGTCCACGCGATGCCCGGGCACCTCGACCTCGAGGGCCACCGCATCGCCGTCGATCGGAGCGCGATGCGCCATGCGGAGTCGGTCGAAGACGCCTTCGGCATCGGCTCGGCTCACGTCGTACGCGAGCAGCGTCGATGCCCGCGCGGGGCGGATCGACACCCACCGGCGTGGCGGCGTGCCTCCGTCCTCGGCGATGCCGCTCGAGACCACGCCACCCGCCCACGCCGCCATCAGCTGCGCCCCCCGGGCCGCCCCCGCCTCGAGGGCCTCGGGATCGCTGCCCCGCTCGAATCGATGTGACGCCTCGGTGTGCAGGTCGAGACGGCGCGCCGTGCGCAGGATGCCCGTGCGGGTGAACGACGCCGACTCGAGCAGGACGTCGACGGTGTCATCGGCGACCTCCGAGGTCGCGCCTCCCATCACCCCCGCGATCGCCACCGGCCGTTCGACGTCACAGATCAGGAGATCGCCCTCACCCATCGTCCGATCGACGCCGTCGAGCGTGCGCAGGGACTCGCCGTCGGCGGCGCGCCGCACCACGATGCCGGGTCCCTCGAGCCTGTGCAGGTCGAAGGCGTGCAGCGGCTGTCCGATCTCCAGCATCGCGTAGTTCGTGGCGTCGACGACCGCAGAGATCGGCCGCATGCCACACGCGGTCAGGCGAGCCTGGGCGCGGATCGGCGTCGTTCCCCCGGTGATGCCTCGGATCACCCGGGCCACGTATCGGGGGCATCCGTCGAGCGCGTCGATGCGGATCGTCGCGACGTCCCGCCGCCCGCTCTTCCGATTCCTCGAGCGGCGGTAGGGGGTCGACGAGGGGCGTGCCCGTGAGGGCCGAGACCTCGCGCGCCACCCCGATCACGCTGAGGAAGTCCGGTCGATTCGGTTCCACCTCGATGTCGAGGACCTCGTCGTCGAGGCCGAGCGCGGTGACGAGGTCCTCCCCCGGTGAGACGGCCTCCGTGTTCAGCACGAGGATGCCGGTGTGCACGTCGGCGATCGCGAGCTCCCGCGACGAGCACAGCATGCCGTTCGAGACGACGCCCCCCATGTCCCGGGGGGCGAGCGGGTCGGGAAGCACGGGCACGCGCGCACCGGGACGCGCCCAGGGCACCAGATCTCCCGCCTCGTAGTTGCGGATGCCGGCGCACACGACATGCTCCCCCGTGCCGTCGTCGACGGTGACGACCGTGAGCTTCTGCGAGTTCGGGTGGTCGTCCACCTTCACGACGCGGGCGACGACCACCCCCTGCACACCGCTCCACGGCCGGAGCACCTCCTCGACCTTCACGCCGTGCAGGGTCAACCGTTCCGCGAGGGCTTCCGCCGTGTGCTCGGTCGGGCAGAACTCCCGCAGCCACGACCAGACGATCCTCATACGACCCCCTGGAACTGCTCCAACAGGCGCACGTCGCCGTCGACGAGCAAGCGGATGTCGGAGATCTCGTACCTGAGCAGGGCCACCCGCTCGATGCCGAGCCCGAACGCGAACCCCGTATAACGCTCCGGGTCGTACCCGCAGTTCTCGAGGACCACCGGGTGCACCATGCCGGCGCCGAGCAGCTCGATCCATCCGGTGCCGCAGACGCGACAGCCGGCTCCATCGCAGCGGAAGCACGAGACCCCGACCTCGCAGCCCGGTTCCACGAACGGGAAGAACGCGGGGCCCAGCCTGATACGGCGCCGCTCACCGAACATCGCCTTCACGAACACATCGAGGGTGCCCTTGAGGTCGGCGAAGGTGATGCCTTCGTCGACCGCCAATCCCTCGATCTGCTGGAAGACGGGCAGGTGGGTCGGGTCGGGGGTCTCGCGGCGGTAGACGCGACCGGGGGCCACCACGAAGACGGGCGGCGGCTGCGACTGCATCGTGCGGATCTGCACCGCCGAGGTCTCGGTGCGCAGCAGGAGCTCCGGCCTTCCCGGCACGTTCACGTAGAGGGAATCCTTCATCGTGCGGGCCGGGTGATCGGGGGGGATGTTCAGCGCCTGGAAGTTGTGCCAGTCGTCCTCGACCTCGGGCCCCTCGGCGACGCGGAAGCCGAGGCTCGTGAACACCTCGACGGCCTCGCGCTCGACGATCGTGAGGGGATGGAACGAACCCACCCGCGGCGACCGGCCGGGCAACGACATGTCCAGTCGATCGGCTTCGAGCAGGGCGTCTTCCGCCAGGTGCTCGAGGAACTCAGCTCGGACGGCGAGGGCATCCTGCAGAACCCCCCGAACCTCGTTCGCCGCCTGTCCCACGCGCTTGCGGTCGTCAGGCGGCAGCGCGCCCAGCGACTTCTGGACCGCGCTGAACGGGGACCTGCGGCCCATGACCTCGACCTGGGCCGCCTCGAGCTCATCCAGCGTCGCGGCGGCCTCGATCAGGTCGAGACCGCGACCACGCTCGAGCTCGAGCGAACGAAGCATCTCCTCGGGGTCCATCAGGGGCCTGAGTCTACCGGCCGGTCGCGAGCCGACGGTGCGCGCGAAGGGTCACGCCGACGGCGCGTCGGGCCCCGCGGGAAGCTCGAGGTGGAACACGAGACGGCCGCCCTCGACCGAACCCCAGCAGCGCCCCCCCTGGGCCTCGGCCACGCCTCGCGCGACGAACAGCCCGATCTTGCTGCCGGCTCCCTCCCCCGGGCGTCGAGGCAGGAAGAGCGCGTCCGCCTCTTCGTCGGTGAGATCGGAGGCCGACCTCGAGGCACGGAGCAGCAACGTCGTTCCCCGCATCTCACCGTCGACGACGATGGGTCCCTCGCTCCCCCACCACACGAGCGATCCGAAGAACGCCTGGACCGTCGTCTTCAGCCGGGCGGGATCCGCGAAGACGACACCCACCCGGCCGACCCACTCGACCTCCGGGTGGTCGGGATCCCTCCGCTGCGCCTGGGCGACGCTCATGACGAGGTCACCGACGTCGACCTGCTCCCGGAAGACCTCGAGCGTGCCGCCGACCACCCGGGCGGCATCGACGAGCATCCTCAAGATGGTGTCCATGCGGTCCGCGTCATGCACGATGCCTTGCAGCATCAAGGCCCGCTGTTCCTCGGTCATCGCGTTCCACCGCCGCTCGAGCGCGTATCCGAACCCCTTCATCGCCGTGAGCGGCGAGCGGATGTCGTGGGCGGCTGACGCCACGATGTTCTCGAGGGCCTCGCCCGCCCGCAGACGGCGTCGTTGCCACTCGAACAGACACACCGTGGCCGCGGCAGCGAGGTTCAGCGATTCCGCCCGGCCGGACTGAGGGACGCGGACCACGGCGTCGGCGACCGCCACGACGTCGCCGGGAAGTCCTTGCGCCTCGTTGCCGAACACGAAGATCACGGGGCCCGACACGTCGGTGTCATAGAGATCGGCCGCGCCCTCGGCGGCCATCGCGAGCACTCGGGCGCCGCGCTCCTTGGCCCGCTCGATCGTCTCGATCGTCGAGGCTCCCCGGACGATCGGCAGATGGAACACCGATCCCGCTGAGGCACGGGCGGTCTTGGGGTTGTAGACGTCGACCGAGGTCTCGGAGAACACCACCCCGCCGGCGCCTGCCGCATCGGCGGATCGCAGCACGGTGCCCGCGTTGCCGGGGTCACGGATCTCGTGCAGCAGGGCGATGCACCCGTCGTCCTCGGTGAAGGCGGTGTCGAGGAGGCTCTCCAACCCCACGTCGAGGAAGCTCGCGACCCCGACGACCGCCTGCGGGGTGGCGGTGGAGGCCAGGCGACGGACTACGTCGTCGGCGACGTGATGCGTCTCGACCCCGGCCTGTCGCGCTCGCACGGCGAGCGGGTCGAGATCATCGGTCGTGAACAGGATCTCGAGCCGCCCTGCGTCGAGAGCCTCGCCGACCACCTGGGCGCCCTCGAGCAGGAACCGCCGCGCGTCCTCTCGGAAGGCGCGCTTGCGCAGACGCGCGGCGTTCGCGACCTTGGGGTTCTTGGCGGACGTCAGCACCGGGTGCCTCTCCGCCGGTGCGACCTCAGGCCGCGGCGGAGGCGGCCTTCGCCTGCTCGACGAGCGCGGCGAACGCGGTGGGGTCGTTCACGGCCATGTCGGCCAGGATCTTGCGGTCGAGCTCGACGCCCGCGAGCTTCAGACCGTTGATGAATCGTGAGTACGACATGCCGTGCGGCCGGACAGCCGCATTGATGCGGGCGATCCACAGCCTCCGGAACTGCGCCTTGCGGTCGCGGCGGTCGCGGTAGGCGTACATGCCCGAGTGCATGACCTGCTCTTTGGCGGCGCGATACCGCTTGCGCCGGGTCCCGGTGTAGCCCTTGGCCTGCTCGAGCACCGCACGGCGCTTCTTCTTCGCGTGGACCGATCGCTTCACTCGCGCCATGACTCAGGCCTTCCCCAGCAGCCGCTTGATCTTCTTCTTCTCTGCCGTGACCTCCGACATGCCCTCGACGCGGCGACGCTGACCGCCGCTCTTCTTCGTGAGCATGTGGTTGCCGGTGGCCTTGCGGTGCAGCACCTTGCCCTTGCGCGTCACGCGGAAGCGCTTGGTGGTGGCGCTGTGACTCTTCATCTTCGGCATCGCGTCATCCTTCGTCGTTCGATGCGGGGGTCTCCGCGACCGATCCGCCCACGGGCGCCTCGGCCGCGGGCGGCGCCTCCGGTTCAGCCTCCACGATCGGGTCGGGTTCCGTGTCGACCACGTCGACCGCTGCGGGCTCGGCGATCGCTGCGGGCGCGAGGTCGGCCTGCTCGGCTTCCCGAGCCAGCTTCGCGGCCTCCTTGGCCTGCGCCTCGACGTACCGCTTGTTCGGGCCGATCACCATGATCATGTTGCGCCCCTCCTGCTTCGGGAAGGACTCCACGACGATCGACTCGCCGAGGTCCGCCACGAGCCGGTCGAGGATCTTGCGCCCGAGCTCCGTGTGCGCCATCTCGCGCCCGCGGAACATGATCGTGACCTTGACCTTGTTGCCGCCCTTCAGGAACCGCACGACGTGCCCCTTCTTCGTGGCGTAGTCGTGCGGGTCGATCTTCGGGCGGAACTTGATCTCCTTCAGGCCGCTCCGCGACTGCTTCTTCCGGGCTTCCTTCTGACGGACGTCTCGCTCGTACTTGAACTTGCCGTAGTCCATGATGCGACACACGGGCGGGTTCGCCTGCGGTGCCACCTCGACGAGGTCGAGATCGAGCTCGCGGGCCTGGCGCAGCGCCTCGCGGGTGTCGATCACCCCGATCTGCTGGCCGTCGGCCCCCACCAGGCGCACCTGGGGAGAGCGGATCCGGTCGTTGATTCGCGGATCGGTGGAGACCCCGCATCACCTCCTATAGACGAACGAGCACCGGGCAGGCCCGGTGCATGGCGAACACACGTGCGTGCACTTCTGGCCGGGAAGTATAGGGGTCGGAGCCGGGGGATGTCGACGAGCGACGACCAGGTCGCTCACCAATCCGGTTCGAGCGGGCGCCCGTACGCGTCCTCGAGACGTTGCGTGTCGTCCTCCATCGTGTATCCGTAGGCGATCTCGAGGATGCGTCCCCTCGATGCCCCTTCGCAGCGGATGCGGTGGGTCTCCTCGGCCGGGATCATGAACTCCTCCCCCGGCTGAGCCTCGACCACGCGATTGCCGATCTCGATCGTGAGCCCCGGGTCGAGCACCACCCACATCTCGTCGCGCATGCGGTGGAAGTGCACGCTCGTCTCGTGGCTCGGCTCGACGGTGATCACGCGAACCGACGACGGCTGGTTGAGCGCGTAGGTCGCCACCTTGCCCCACGGCTTGTCGACGATCATCTGAGCACCTCCAGATCGGCGCTGCATCTGCCCCGCTCCGGGTCGACGGGTCATGGCCGCGCCGCCCTCCGACGTCGGGGAGGCGATCCAGCAGCCACGCCATCTCGAGCGCCGCCTCGGCCGCCTCCCATCCCTTGTTCCCGTGCGCCCCGCCCGCCCTGGACTCGGCCTGCCCGAGATCGTCGGTCGCCAGCACCTCGAAGATCACGGGCACGCCGGTCTCCACGCCGACCTGCGCGATGCCTCGTGCGGCCTCGTTGGCCACGAGCTCGAAGTGCGCCGTCTCGCCACGGATCACGGCCCCGAGACAGATGACGGCATCGTAGCGACCGGACCTCGCCATCCGGGAAGCCACGAGCGGGATCTCGAAGGCGCCCGGCACCCACGCGACGTCGACGTTCTCACCAGGTACGCCGTGCTTGGCGAGCCCGGCGATCGCGCCCTCGACGAGCTTGCCGGTCACGATCTCGTTGAACCGGGCCGCGACGACGGCGACACGCCGACCGGTCCCGTCATGCACGCCGACGAACGTGGTCACGCGCGAGCCCCCGCCTGGCCGGGCTCGGGTTCGGCCTCGGGGACGTCGAGCAGGTGCCCCATCTTCTCCTGCTTCGTCCGCAGGTACCCGATGTTCTCCGGCGTCGGCTCGATCTGCAACGGCAACCGTTCCTCGATCGCGAGACCGTACCCTTCGAGCCCTGCCCGCTTGTCGGGGTTGTTCGTGAGGAGCCGCATCGTCGTGACGCCGAGGTCCACGAGGATCTGTGCCCCGATGCCGTACTCACGCTGATCGGCGGGGAAGCCGAGCTCGATGTTCGCTTCCACCGTGTCGCGGCCCTGGTCCTGCAACTGATAGGCCCGCAGTTTGTGCGTGAGCCCGATCGCTCGCCCCTCGTGACCGCGGACGTACAGCACGACCCCACGGCCCTCCTCCGCGATCATCTCGAGCGCACGATCGAGCTGCGCACCGCAGTCGCATCGCAGGGAGCCGAAGACGTCGCCCGTGAGGCACTCCGAGTGCACGCGCGTGAGGACCCCACGCCCGTCTCCGATGTCGCCCATCACGAGGGCCACGTGGGTGCGACCGTCGACCACGCTGTCGTACGCGTAGGACCGGAACTCTCCGTACGGGGTCGGGATCGTCGCCTCGGCCACCCGCTGCACGAGGACCTCCCGATGGCGCCGGTACTCGATCAGGTCCGCGATCGAGATCAGCGTCATGCCGTGCTCCTGCGCCACGCGGATCAGCTCAGGCATGCGGGCCATCGTGCCGTCCTCGTTCATCACCTCGCAGATCACGCCGGCGGGGAACATGCCGGCCATCGTGGCCAGATCGACGGCCGCCTCGGTGTGTCCGGCGCGGCGCAGCACGCCGCCGTCCTTCGCCCTGAGCGGGAAGACGTGTCCGGGCTTCTGGAAGTCCCTCGGCACGACCTCGGGCTCGGTCACGGCCTTCGCCGTGATCGCCCGGTCGTGGGCGCTCGTGCCGGTCGTCGTGCCGTGGCGGAAGTCGATCGACACGGTGAACGCCGCCTCGTGGCCGTCGGTGGTGTCGGTGACCATCTGCGGGATGCCGAGTTCGTCCAGCCGCCACGCAGCGCACGGTAGACACACGATGCCGCGCCCGTGGGTGACCATGAAGTTCACGTCCTCGGGGGTACACGCCTCGGCGGCCATGATGAAGTCGCCCTCGTTCTCGCGGTCGGCGTCGTCGACGACCAGCACCATGCGTCCTCGGCGGATCTCCTCGACCGCCTCCGGGATCGTCGAGAAGATGGTGCGATCGATCCCGTCGCGGTTCCCGCTGTCATCCATCGTGTGCTCCTCCATCGTGCTCGGTGTCCTCCGTGAGCCCGGCCTCGGGCACCAGGAGTCGTTCGACGTACTTGGCGATCATGTCGACCTCGAGGTTGACCGGGTCGCCCGGCACGACCGTGCCGAGCGTCGTCACGGCCAGGGTGTGCGGGATCAGGGCGACCGTGATCCCGTCGTCGTCGAGCTCCGCCACGGTCAGGCTCACGCCGTCCACCGTGATCGAGCCCTTCTCGACCGTGTAGCGGCGGAGCTTCGGCGGCACCGTGATGCGCAGGCGCGACCCGCCGGCGTCGTCGGGAGTGACGCCGACCACCTCACCCACGCCGTCGACATGCCCCTGCACGAGGTGCCCGCCGAGCCGTGCCGCCAAGGTCACCGGCCGCTCCAGGTTGACCGGCGCGCCCACGTCGAGCCGGCGCAGGCTGGTGCGAGCGATCGTCTCCTCGGAGAGGTCGAAGCCGAGTCGGTCGGCCGTGCGCGCCACCACCGTGAGACAGACGCCGTTCACCGCGACGGACGCGCCGATGTCGCTGTCGTCGGGGACGACCGTGCAGGCCACCTCGAGACGGGACCCATCGAGCCCCCGCACGGACCCGAGCTCCTCAACGATGCCCGTGAACATCGGCCACCACCTTGAGGTCGTCGCCCACCCGGTCCATGCGCAGAGGCCCGAGGCGCATCGCCGCATCGATCGGGGAGAACCCCGCGCCCGAGATCACCGTGGGTGCGTCCGCTCCCCCGACCAGCAGCGGCGCGAGGTAGAGGACGACCCGGTCCACCACGTCGTCGCGCACGGCGCTCCACGCCAGGGTGCCACCACCCTCGAAGAGAGCCCCCTGCACATCGCGCTTGCCGAGCTCGGCGATGAGGGCCGTCAGCGAGACGGCCCCGGCCGCGTCGCGATCCAGCACCACGATGTCGGCGCCGGCGTCGCCGTACTCGCGGATCCGCGCGTCCGACGCGCGGTCGGTCGTGGCCACGAGCGTCGGCGCGGCATCATCGAACACTCGCAGCGTGGGTGGCACGCGCCCGACGAATCGACCACCACGCGTAACGGAGGGGTGGCCGTGTCCGCGAACGGGCCCCGGACGGTGAGGGCTGGGTCGTCGGCGATCGCGGTGCCGGCGCCGACCACGACGGCGTCGGACCAGGCGCGCAGGCGATGCGCATCGGCACGGGCGGCGTCGCCCGTGATCCATCGCGACGAGCCGTCGGCCGCGGCCGTCTTCCCGTCGAGGCTCGACGCCATCTTCAGCACCGAGAACGGCCGTCCGGTGACGACGTGGTGGTCGAACGCGACGTTCAGCGCGCGCGCCTCATCCTGCAGCCGCCCGACGTCGACGTGGATCCCGGCCGCACGCAGCTCGGCCACGCCCGGGGCATCGGCACCGAGGTTCGGATCGGTCGCCGCCACGACCACGCTCGCCACGCCGGCCTCGATCAGGGCACGCGTGCAGGGCGGGGTGCGGCCGAAGCGGTTGCACGGCTCGAGCGTGCAGACGAGGGTCGCGCCCATCGCGCGGTCACCCGCCGCCCGGAGCGCCGCGACCTCGGCGTGGTCGGTCCCTGGACCCTCGTGCCATCCCTCGCCGACGACCTCGCCGTCGCGCACCACGACCGCGCCCACGAGGGGGTTGGGGGAGACGCGGCCCCAGCCTCGTTCCGCGAGCGCAAGGGCCCGCCGCATATGCACCTCGGCGATCGCAGCCATCGTGCCTCCTCCGCCCGGAGCGGGTGGGCACGGCAGGCGCACGGCGGGTGCCGGCCGCGCGGAGCGCGCGACCGAGCCGTGTGCCCGTCTCCTCCCATCCCGACTGTCACGGTCGGTTCCGGAATCGCACCGGATCCACCCACGACTGGCGGCCGTGGGGTCGCGGACTCTCACCGCCGGTGGGGAGTTGCACCCCGCCCCGGAAACGAGCTTCTGAGGCCGAGTATACGCACCCCGACGTGCGGGCGGGAAGGCGCGGACCGGATGCAGCGGTCGGTCAGGCCGAGCGTCGGTCGATCGCGTAGGACGACCCCGCGTCGCGCTTGGCGAACTGCTTCATCTCCGTCGCGACCGCCACCGCCTCGCCGTAGTGGGCGAACGGATGCCGCGCGCTCGACGCGATGCCGATCGAGATGCCCACGAGCGGGATGTCCTGCATCACGCCCTTGCGATCCTCGATCCGCACGAAGCCGCGCTCGAGGTCCTCGGGCTCGTAGAACTCCGTCTTGGCGGCCTCGAAGCCGTCGCACACGCTCTTCGCGACGCGCTCGGCCACGTCGGGACGCACGACGACCACGAAGTCGTCGCCGCCCACGTGCCCGACGAATCCGTGCGAGCCGTCGTGGCCCGCGACCGCGTCCTGGATGATGCGAGCCGTCGACTGGATCAACCGATCGCCGCGCACGAAGCCCTTCTGGTCGTTGTACGCCTTGAAGTTGTCGAGATCGCAGTAGAGGACGGCGAACGACCGCCCCTCGCGGACCTGCCGCTCGATCTCCTCCTGGATGCGGATGTTGCCGGGAAGGCCGGTCAACGGGGAGAGGTTGCGCATCTCCTTGGCCCGGCGGAGCGTTCCCTTCACGCGCGCCAGCAGCTCGATCGGATCGAAGGGCTTGATGATGTAGTCGTCGGCGCCGGACTGCAGGCCGGTGACCTTGTCGGCCGACAGGGCCTTCGCCGTGAGCATGATGATGCTCGTGTTCGCGGTCTGGGGATTCTTCCGCAGACGCTGGGCGACCTCGAAGCCGTCGAGCCGCGGCATCATCACGTCGAGCAGGACGAGGTCGGGTCGCAGGAGCGCCGCCCGTTCGAGCGCGACCTCACCGTCACCGGCGACCGCCACCTCGTAGCCGGCGGAGCGCAGGTTCACCTCGACGAAGCGGGCGATGTCGGGATCGTCGTCGACGACGAGGATCGTCTCGGCCATCAGGCGGCCTCGCCGTTGGCGATCGCGCGGAGCACGCGCGCGTTCTCGGCCGGATCCGCCGCCTGGAAGATGCCGCTCGCACTGATCAGCACGGTCGCCCCGGCGTCGACCGCCCGGCGCGCGTTGTCGACCTTGACGCCGCCGTCGATCTCGACGTCGATGCCGAGCCCACGGCGATCGATCTCGGCTCGTACCGCCTCGATGCGAGGGTAGACGGCCGGGTCGAGGGTCTGCCCGCTCCATCCCGGCTCGATGCTCATCAGCATCACGTCGTCGACCCGGTCCAGGTACGGGAAGACGTCGTCGACCGGGGTCTTCAGGTTGATCGTGACACCGGCGCCGAGGCCCGCGCTGCGCGCCTTGTCGATCGCGATGACGGGGTCGGCGACCGCCTCGTGATGGAACGACACGACGTCGAGTCCCGCCTCCGCGAGCTCCTCGAAGAACGACTCGGGAGCGTCGACCATGAGGTGGCCGTGCAGGGTGCGGTCGGTGTGGGGCCGCAGGGAAGCGACCACCACCGTGCCGAGCGCGATGGGAGGTACGAAGTGCCCGTCCATGATGTCGATATGGATGACTTCGGCATGCTCGTGGACGAGCTTGACCTGATCGGCCAGGTGCGCGAGGTCGGCGGACAGGATCGAGGCGGCGAGCTTCCCCACGGGGGTCATCGTACCGGCCGCCTCAGGGCTTCCTGACGAACGCAGCGATGAACATGCCGTCGCTGCCGTGGCGATGTGGCCACAGCCGCACACGCTCGGCGGCCCCGTCGGGACCGTCGGTCACGGTCGGGGCGAGGTCGGGGCGATGGCGGACGATCGCGTCGGCGGCCGCGTCGGTCTCGGCCCTCGGGAACGTGCACACGGAGTAGACGAGGCGCCCGCCGGGTGCGAGGAGGTTCGGCCACCGACGACACGATCTCGACCTGCGTCCGTGCCAGCGTGCTCAGGTCTCGCTTCCGATCGCGCCAGAGCAGTTCGGGCCGCCGGCGGGACGAGCCCAAGCCCGTGCACGGGGCATCGACCAGGATGCGGTCGAACGGTCCACGCAGAGCCGGCGCGGTGGCGTCCTGCGCGAGCACGAGCGGGTGAACGCCGAGTCGCTGCGCGCTCCGCCCGATCAGACCGACCCGGCCGGCGTGCAGGTCGGCGCCGACGACGAGCCCCTCGTCCCCGACGAGCGCCGCCGCATAGGTCGTCTTGCCTCCCGGCGCGGCACAGGCGTCGAGGATGCGATCGCCCGGTCGGGGGTCGAGGGCTCGGACGACGAACGCCGACGCCTGATCCTGCACGGCGAACCACCCTTCCTCGTATCCGGGCAGACGAGCGGGGTCGCC
Organism: uncultured Actinomycetes bacterium; assembly: GCA_963825685.1. Classification (GTDB taxonomy): domain Bacteria; phylum Actinomycetota; class UBA4738; order UBA4738; family HRBIN12; genus JAOUEA01. Next base: position 27,273 of record CAWGUD010000021.1, read on the forward strand.
TCCGTCGAGCAGGATGCAGGCCGCATCGAGCGAGGCAGGGCGGGGATCGAGACCCGCGTCGCGGAGCGCCCGCTCGAGGAGCTCCGGCTCGACCACGGCGGGATTCGCGCGCAGGCAGAGCGAGGCGGGGCTCGCGAAGGCCGCGGCCGCCGGTTCCACCTCGTGTGCCGGGAGCAACTTCCGGAGCTCGTTCACCGCCCACGGCGCCAATCCGGTGCGGATCGCGACGTCGGCGTCGCGCTCGCCTTCGGGCCAGGCCATCGGCTCGGCGGCCAGCCTGCGCAGCACGGCGTTCACGAACCCACGCTCGCGGTCGCCGGCGAGACCCACCGTCTCGCCCACGGCCGCGTGTGGCGCCACGTCGGTGAACAAGACCTGATAGGCGCCGAGCCGTAGCACCGTGCGTGCGCTCGGCGACATCCGGGCGACCGGTCGGCTCGCGACGCGATCGAGCGCCCAGTCGATCGCGAGCAGATGGCGGATCGTGCCGAAGGCGAGTCCGGTGGCGAACGCACGATCGCGCTCGTCCAGCCGGGAACGTCGGAGGGCACCGGGGATCACGATCGTCGAGTACGCGCCTTCGTCGGTGATCCGACGGATCGCCTCCAACGCCACCGAGCGCGCGGTCTGCCTCACGTGCAGCGCTCTCCGGGCTGGATGCGCGCGCCCCGCGCCCAGTCGGCCCCCGGCATGCGCGACCGCCCGGCGGGGGCGACCTCGAGCACGGCGACCCCCCCATCGGATGCCATCACCACCGGCGTGCCGTCGCCGTCGAGCCACACCTCGCCCGCATGATGGTCCGCTCCGGACGATGCTTCGTGTTCTCGAACCTCGGCTCGCAGCAGCTTGAGCGGCGCCGCTCGGAACGTCGTCGTCGCCCCCGGCGCGGGCGCGAACGCACGGACACGCCGGACGATCGCGTCGGCCGGATCTCGCCAGTCGATCGTCCGCTCCTCGGGCCGAGGCTTCACGGCGGACGTGACGCCCGCGTCGCCCTGAGGGATCGGTGCCGCCGAGCCCGCGACCAGGGCGCGGAGCGCATCCACGACCAGCGGGGCGCCGATCGCGGCGAGCCGCGCCCCGAGGCTTCCCGCGTCGTCGCCAGGCAGGATCGGCTCCTGTCGAGCGATGAGGATCGGGCCCGTGTCGAGACCTTCGTCGAGGAGCATCACGCTCACGCCGGTGGTCTCGTCACCCTCGAGGATCGCGCGCTGCACCGGTGCGGCTCCCCGCCAGCGGGGCAGCAGCGAGAAGTGCAGGTTGATCGTGCCGAGCGCGGGCAGCTCGAGCACCGCAGGCGGGAGCAGCTCTCCGTAGGCGACGACGACGATCGCATCGGGCCGGCTCGACTCGATCGCCGCCCGTCCGACGCCGGCACGAACGCCGTCGACCTCGAGGAGCTCGAGGCCCATCACTCGGGCGGCGTCGGCGACCGCCGTGGACGTGAGGCGCGAGCCGCGCCCGGCCGGACGCGGCGGGTTCGTGATCACGAGGTCGACCTGGACGCCGTCGGCCTCCGCGAGCGCCTCGAGGGTCGGCACCGACCACGGGTCGTTGCCCAGGAAGAGCACGCGCATCGCGTCAGCCCTCGGATCTGCGCGTCAGGCGCCGCTTCGACGGCGGATCCTCGAGGCCCAGCTCGATGCGTCGAAGTTCGGCCAAGACCGATCGCCGACCGTCGTCGTCGAGGCGATCGATGAACAGCATGCCGTCGAGATGGTCGGTCTCGTGCTGGAAGATGCGAGCCAGCAGGCCCTCCCCCGTGAGCTCGAGAGGGGCACCGTCCACGTCGTGGCCGCTGCACGTGATCTTCGCGTACCGCTTCGTCTCGTGATACGGGCCGGGGATCGAGAGGCAGCCCTCCTCCTCGAGGAGCTCCCCCTCCCCGCTCGAGAGCACGGGGTTCGCCATGAACGACGGACCGGTCTGTCCGTCGTCGAAGGTGAACACCCGGAGCGAGATGCCCACCTGCGGCCCGGCGAGCCCCACCCCCGGCGCGTCGTACATCGTCTCGAGCATGTCGTCACGCAGGGTGCGCAGGGTCCGGTCGAACGTGGTCACCGGCCTGGCAGGCTCGCGCAGCACGGGGTCACCGAGGATGCGGATGGGCATGATCACGGGTCGTCGCTCCCGTTCAGGTCACAGATGAGGCTCGGCCTCGACACGGGTGATCACGTCGCGCACGGCGAGGGCACGGGCCTGCCGGCCGAACGCCGCGACGCGGCCCGGGTCGAGCGCGAGCAAGCATACCGTCTGCCCATCGACCGTCGAGACCAGCAGCGTGATCGGATCGAGGGCAGCCAGCTCCTCGGGCAAGGCCTCGTCGCCGACCACCCGGAACACGGCCGACCCGACCGGGAACCCGGCCTGAGCTCGCCGTTCACGCTCGTCACGATGGAAGCGTGCGGGGTCGCCGAGCACGAGGGACTGGATCGCAGGGTCGTTCGCGTGCGTGGACTGCACGATCGCCCGCCCCCCCGGCCTCGCCCATGCGATCGCCTCGGTCCAGGTCGTGACGGCGCGTTCCCGCGCCGTCAGGCCCGGACGACGTCCGGCCAGGTCCGCATCGAGGATCGCGACCAGATCGAGGCCGCCACCGCCGAGATCGCGCACGTCCTCGGGTCCGCCCACGAGGACCTCCCCGTCGGCCGGGAGTCGCGGCGGTTCATCCGCCGCCAGCCTGTGCACCGGCACGCGCGCGACCCGGGCCGCCCACTCCTCGACCCGTTCCTGCCCTCCCCGGCGGAGACCGAAGTCGCTGGCCCCACAGGTGCGGCATCGCCCCGGCGCCTCGCAGACGACGCACCGCACCGATCCCTCGCTCGAACGCAACGAGCCCTGACAGACCGCACACGCGGCGGGCCGGCCGCAGCCGCGACACACGGCGGCGATGCCGTACCCGGGGAGCGGCGAGAAGACGAAGGCCCTGCTGCACTCTCGCAGCGCACGCACCAGCCGGGGGGCGCGTCCCTCGGGTCCGGGCGCCACGATCTCCACGGGCACCCAGCTGCGACGCCGAGGCGCGACGGTCGGAAGCCCCAGCGCGACCGCTTCCGACGAGGGCGCCATCGCGGACAGGATCACGACGGCTCCGTCGATGTCCCCGCGGGCGAGGGCCACGTCCCGCACGTGGTAGTACGGCGCCCGGTCCTCGCGCAGGGCGGAGTGGGACTCCCGCCCCACCACGATCAGGCCGAGGCCGGGCACCGGGGCGAAGATGCTCGGACGCGAACCGACGACGACGTCGAACCGCCCGGCCTGCACGTCGAGCCAGGTGCGGTAGCGCGCGCGCTTCGACCCCCCCAGCAGCATCGCGACACGGTCCTCGCCGAACGCCTCGGCGATCGCCCTCGCCGTGCCGGGAACCGGCGCCGCCTCCGGCACGATCACGAGCGCCCGCCGTCCCGGCGTCGAGGCATCGAGCGACGGCCTCGACCACGACGGTGCCCTCGTGCTCGGGCGCCGGCCGGAGCACCCACGGCCCCGGCGTGCCGGTCACGATCGCGGCCACGAGGCGCGAGCCCTCCCGGTAGCCCTCGAGGACTCCAGGTGGCGACACCTCCGGGGAGACCGGATCCGGCCAGGCAGATCGTCGCCCGACTTCCTCGGCGGCGACCCGAGGGGGCGTCGCCCGCTCGAGCACCGCGGCCAGCGGCGCGACGTAGCGCTCGCTCACCCACCGGCAGAGGGCCAAACCACCCTCGTCGAACCACCGCGTGGGTGACACCACCTTCTTCACGGCCAGCACACGCCTCGGGACGTCGTCCGTCGAGCCGAGCACCCACCCCCGCACCGCGCGCCCGTGGAACGGGACCTGCACCAGGGATCCGACGCCGGCCTGGAGCTCGGCCGGAAGGTCGTAGGTGAACGGGCGATCGAGACTCAGCAGCGGCCGGTCGACGCAGATCGCGACCGGTCCGGCGAGCGGCTCGGCGGGCTCAGGCGACCGCGGCGCGGAGGTCGTCGACGCGGTCGGTCCCCTCCCAGGGGAATTCCTTCCGGCCGAAGTGGCCGTAGGCAGCGGTCTCGCGATAGATCGGCCTCGCGAGGTCGAGGTCGCGGATGATCGCCGCAGGGCGGAAGTCGAAGACGTCCCACATCGCGGCGCGGAGCTTCTCGGGATCGACCTGTTCGGTGCCGAACGTGTCGAGCAGCAGGCTCACCGGGTGTGCCGTGCCGATCGCGTAGGCGAGCTGGAGTTGCGCGCGGTCGGCGAGCCCGGCGGCGACGATGTTCTTGGCCGCGAACCGGGCCATGTACGCGGCTGACCGGTCCACCTTCGTGGGATCCTTGCCGCTGAAGGCGCCGCCCCCGTGCGGCGCGTACCCGCCGTAGGTGTCGACGATGATCTTGCGGCCGGTGAGGCCGGTGTCGGCCTTCGGTCCGCCGATCTCGAAACGCCCGGTGGGGTTCACGAGCACCCGCACGCCCGAGGCGTCGAGCTCGGGGAACTCGCGCAACACCGGATCGATCACCTCGGCTTCGACGTCGGGCTTCAGGAGCGTCTCGACGTCGACCTCCTCACGGTGCTGCGCCGAGATCAGCACGGTGTCGACACGGATCGGCCGGCCGGCTTCGTACTCGATCGAGACCTGGCTCTTCCCGTCGGGACGCAGGTAGGGCACGACACCCGCTTTGCGCACATCGGCGAGCCGCTTCGACAGCCGGTGGGCCATCGCGATCGGCAACGGCATCAGCTCGTCGGTCTCGCGGCAGGCGTAGCCGAACATCATGCCCTGGTCGCCCGCCCCCAGGTGATCGAGAGGGTCGCCGGAGTGCTCCGCGCGATGCTCGAGCGCGTCGTCGACACCGCGCGCGATGTCGGGCGACTGCTCCTGGATCGCCGTCATCACGCCGCACGTCTCGCCGTCGAGGCCGAACTTCGCATCGGTGTAGCCGACCTCGGTGATCGTCTCACGCACGATCGACGGCACGTCGACCCACCCCTCGGCCAGGGTGATCTCCCCACTGACGAAGACGAGGCCCGTCGTGACGAGGGTCTCGCAGGCGACGCGGCTCTCGGAGTCCTCGGTCAGGAACGCATCGAGGATCGAATCCGAGATCTGGTCCGCGAGCTTGTCCGGGTGCCCCTCGGTGACGGATTCCGATGAGAAGAGGTAGGGCTGGCTCATGATGGCCGGAGTCTAGTCCAGTCGGGCGACGATGCGATCGACGATCGCCGTCGCCAGCTCGGCCTTCGTCCAATCCCGCAAGGGCACGTCGTCGCCGGTCGCATCGAAGATCGCCGCGCGGTTCGTCTCGGACCCGAACCCCGTGCCAGGACGCCCCACTTCGTTCGCCACCAGGAGGTCGACACCTTTGGTCATGAGCTTGGCCCGGCCGGCCGCCTCGATGTCGTTCGTCTCCGCCGCGAACCCGACCAGCACCGATCCGGGCCGGCGCGCTTCCCCGAGCTCGAGGAGGATGTCGGGAGTGGGTTCGAGGATGAGCTCGGGGGGCCCATCGCCCTTCTTGAGCTTGCCCGGTGAGACACGCTTCGGGCGGAAATCGGCCACCGCCGCGGCCATCACCACCGCATCGGCGGCATCGACGTGGGCGTGGACAGCCGCGCGCATCTGCTCCGCGGACGTGACGTGCTCGGTCTCGACGCCCGGAGGGGGCGCCACCGTGCCGGGGCCGAGGACGAGGTGCACGCGAGCGCCCCGACGGGCCGCCTCGACGGCGACCGCCACCCCCATCCGGCCGCTGGAGCGGTTGCCGAGGAACCGCACGGGGTCGATCGCCTCGTACGTGGGCCCCGCCGTGACGACGATCGCCCGTCCGGTCAGGTCGTCGGGCGCCTCGCCCGACGCGGCCTGGGCCACGGTCGACGAGGCAGCCGCGAGGATGTCTTCGGGCTCGGCCATGCGGCCGGGGCCTTCGTCACCATGGGCGAGCGCGCCGGAAGCGGGTCCGCACACGGTGACGCCCCGCTCGCGCAGCACCGCGACGTTCCCCCGGGTCGCGGGGTGCTCCCACATGCCCGTGTGCATCGCGGGAGCCACCACGACCGGGCCGGAGTACTCCAACAGGATCGACGTCAGCAGGTCGTCTGCCATGCCCGTCGCGAGCCTCGCGAGCAGGTGGGCGGTCGCCGGGGCGACGACGGCCAGATCGGTCTCGTGTGCGAGGCGGACGTGCAGCACCTCGCCCGGGCGTTCCCAGAGGGAGGTATGCACCGGCCGCCCGGTGAGCGCGGCGAACGTGTCGGGACCGACGAACCGCACGGCCGACTCGGTCATCACGACCGTGACCTCGGCTCCGGCGCCGGTCAGCAACCGGGCGAGGTGGGCGGACTTGTAGGCGGCGATGCCGCCGGTGACGCCGAGCAGGACCCGGCGGCCCGCCAGCATCACTCTGCCTCGGCGGGTTCCTCGGTCCGGACGTACTCGATCTTGCCCTCGGCGATCTCCTCGAGGGCGATCGACAACGGCTTGTTGCTGAAACCGCTCTCGACCAGCGGCGGGACGAACTCGCCGCGGCCCTCGCCGAGCTGGTTGTAGTAGCTGTTGATCTCCCGGGCGCGCTTGGCCGCCAGGATCACGAGCGTGTACTTGGAGTCGACGGCGGCGAGCAGATCGTCGATCTTGGGTTCGATCATGCGGAAGGATCCTCCGTGGGGTCGTGCGGGCCCTCCGCTGCATCGGATGCAGGGCGAACCCGCGAGGATTCGATGATAGCAGCGACCTGGGTCGACGCCCGGGCAAGCTCGTCGTTCACGACCACGTGATCGAAGAGGGAACGCTGGGAGAGCTCCCAGTCCGCCTTGGCGAGACGCTCGGCGATCGATGCGTCGGACTCGGTGCCGCGAGACCGCAGCCGGCGCTCGAGCTCGGCTCGCGACGGCGGTTCGAGCAGGATCATCACGGCGTCGGGCACCCGCTCCCGCACCCAGCCAGCTCCCTCGACGTCGATCTCGAGCACGACGTCGTTGCCCGCGTCACGGTGCAGTCCGACGGGTCCCGAGGGGGTGCCGTAGCGATGCCCGTGGAAGACCTCCGCCCACTCGAGCATCTCGCCGCCGGCCACCATCCGGTCGAAGTCCTCGTCGTCGACGAAGTAGTAGTCGGTGCCGTCGGTCTCCCCCGGCCGCGGCGGACGGGTGGTCGCGCTCACGGACAACGCGAGACCGTCGGGGATCCGCGACAGCACCTCGCGCACCACGGTTCCCTTCCCGACGCCGGACGGGCCGGCGATCACGAACAGGGTGCCTCGGCGAGGCGCCAAGGCCGGTGGCTTACTTCGCGAACTTCGCGAGCAGCTGCTCGCGCTGCTTCGCGCCGAGGCCACGCACGCGCCGCGTGGCGCTGATGTCGAGCTCCTCCATGAGCTTGGCCGCCCGCACCTTGCCGACGCCGGGCAGGGACTCCAGCACGACCGACACCTTCATCTTCCCGACGGTGTCGTCGTCGCGCCCCAGCACCTGCTGCAGCGAGAGCTTCCCGGACTTCAGCTCGCCCTTCAGCTCGGCGCGAGCCTTGCGCGCTGCGGCGGCCTTCTTCAGGGCCTCGGTGCGCTGTTCCGGGGTCAGCTGCGGTAGAGCCATCATGCGCTCCTTCATGTCGTCTGGAGGGTCGAGGGGGTTCGAGAACCCGGGGAGTATACGCGGGCCCATCCGACGCCCACAACGCGCCACGTGCCCGACGACCTGCGGTTTCGCGACCCCACGGCGAGCCCACGACTCACCGAGCGCCGAGCACGATGCCCTTCGCGACGCCCACCGGATCGTCGGCCGCCGTGATCGGCCGGCCCACGACGAGGTAGTCGGCACCCGCGTCGAGGGCGGCCGACGGGGTCAGCACCCGGACCTGGTCGTCACCGTTGGCACCATGCGGCCGGATGCCGGGCACGACGAGGCAGAACCCGTCGCCGCAGACCTGACGCACCTCGGCGACGTCCTCTCCCGACACCACGACGCCGTCCAGCCCGGCCGCACGCGCCTCGAACGCGAGCGAGGTGGGCGATGCCAACTCCTCGCCCGACATCGACGACAGGACGGTCACCGCGATCACGAGCGGCATCGGGTGCCCACCCTGCTCGGCGCCGCGAGCGGCGCCGGCGAGCGCCGCGCGCATCATCGCCTCGCCCCCGAGGGCGTGGACGTTCACCATCGCGACGCCGAGCCTCGCGATGTTCGCGGCGGCATGCTCCACGGTGTTCGGGATGTCGTGGAGCTTCGCGTCGACGAAGACCGGTCCGTGCGCCGCGATGCGACGGACCGCGTGGGGGCCCTCGGCCCAGCAGAGCTCGAGTCCGACCTTGAGCATGCCCGCGTGCGGCGCGAGATCGGCTGCCAGTCGCTCGGCGGTGTCGAGATCGCTCACATCGATCGCGACGACGAGGGGGTTGGACGGCCGAGGGATCATCGTCGGTCCTCCTCCGCGTCGCTCGCCGCACCGAACGAAGCGGGCACGCGCAAGCGAGACCGGACGTCCGCCGGCGTCGCGAGCCCCTTGGCCTTCAGGTAGCGCACGATGCCTTGAGCGACCGAGACCGGCGCCGCAGGGTCGATCAGCGTCGCCGTGCCGACCTGCACCGCCCAGGCGCCGGCCAGGAACGCCTCGACCGCGTCCTCACCCGTCCGGATGCCGCCGACGGCGATCACGGGTGTGTCGGGGACCGCCCGTGAGACGTCGAAGACCGCCCGCAGCGTCATCGGGAGCAGCGCCGGTCCGCTCAGCCATCCCGTCACACCACCGAGGCCCGGTCGCAGTCGCTCCGGCTGCACGTCGAGCGCCGGCGGCGAGCCGCCGATCGTCAGCCCCGTCGCCCCTGCCCGCACGACGGCCCCCGCGATCTCGGGCAGGTCGGATGCGTGCAGCGGCAGCTTCGCGAAGACGGGCACCATCGACATGCGGGCGACCGCGCCGGCGACCTCGGCTGCCCGGTCGGCGTGGGCGCCCAGCATCGGACGCTGCAGCTCGAGATCTGGTCCCGACAGGTAGACCTCGATCGCCGAGACCTCGGGCCGTCCCTGCAGCGCCCCGGTCAGCCGCACGTACTCCTCGAGCGTGCCACCGGCGATCGAGACGACGACGTGGGCGCTCGATCTGGCGAGACGCGGCAGTTCCTCGGCGACGAACGCATCGATGCCGGGGTTCTGCAGGCCGGTGGACCACACGACCCCCGACGCCGACTCGGCGATCCTGGGCGTGGGCGACCCCCGCTCCGGATCGAGCGTGATCGTGCGACTCACGATCGCTCCGACCTTCCGGAGCTCCACGAGCCCCGTCAGCTCCTTGCCGGTGCCGGCACAGCCGGCCGCGATCATCACGGGCGTGGTCAGGACGATGCCGCCCAGGTCGACCGCCAGGGATCGCTTCACCCCGGCCACGAGCGCACCACCGGCAGTCCCTCGGGAGGCGTCGGCAACATCGTCGGCTCCTCGGAGAGCCACCGATCCCAGAGCACGCGCGCAGGGTTGAAGACCGGACCGTCGACGCACGATCTCAGGTGGTCGTACCCACTCCCGTCCTTGCGCGCGACCGGCACGACGCACGTCTGGCAGAGACCCAGCCCACATCCCATGCGTTCCTCGACCGCCACCTGGGCCGGGATCGCGCGCTCCTTGCAGAACCCGGCGATCCTCGCGAGCGTCGGCGAGGGCGCGGCCGCGTAGAGGACCTCGGTCCCCGTGGCCTCGGCCATCTCGGGCAGCACATCCATCACCGACCCACGCTCGCCCAGCGTCCCGTCGGCCGTCACGATCGAGATCGTCTGCGAGAGCCGCTTCCCCTCGATCGGCTTGAACACCCGTTCCAGTGTCTCGGCGCCGACGACCATGTCGACCCGCTTGTGCCGGGCGAGCAGCTCCTGGGCGAGGAAGTAGAGCGAGGACGCGCCGTGCCCCTCTGCGACGAGCAGGCAGTTCGTGTGGCGCTTCGGATAGGCGAACGCGGTGCCGAGCGGCCCGATCACCTCGAGGAACTCGTGCGCCTTGACGGACATGAGCCACTCCGTGCCCGGGCCGAGCGGATCGACGACGAACTCGAGCGTGCCGGCCCAGCCGCCCCGGCGCGAGGCCTGGTGCACGGCGAAGTGGCGGCGGAGCAAGAACGCTCGCCCCTCCGGCATCTTGACGGCCAGGAACTGCCCCGGCCGGGCCTTCTCCGCGATCTCGGGCGCCACCAGCGTCAGCGAGTGGTACGCACCGAGCTTGCGGGTGGAGAGGATCTCGGCGCGCACGCGCGTCACGCCGGCGGCTCCCCCGCGATCGTGCCCGCGATCGTGCCGGATCGTGGCCGCGGCCTGGTCGAACGTGAGGCGCCCCTGCATCGGCTCGGCCATGGCCTCGGCATGGTACTCCTGGATCGACCGCGGCTCGGTCGGGGGGCCGAGCAGGGCCTCGATGCCCCGCACGGCGGCGAACACGCCCGGCAGGGTCGTGACGCACGGGACGCCGGCGCTCGCGGCCGCGGTACGGATGAAGTACCCGTCGGTGCGGGGACCTCGTCCGAACGGCGTGTTGATCACGAGATCGATCCGGCCCCCCCTGATCATCTCCCCCACGTTGTCGGGGCCTTCGCTCATCTTCGCGACACGCTCCACGGCGATCCCGGCACGCTGCAGGACCCCCGCGGTCCCGCCCGTCGCCACGAGCCGGAATCCGAGGTCGGCGAGGCGCTTGACCGGGAACACGATCGCCCGCTTGTCACGGTTCGCCACGCTCACGAAGACGGTGCCGCCGGTCGGCAGCGCGTGACCCGCCGCGACCATCGCCTTCGCGAGGGCCATGCCGGAATCGGCATCGACACCCATGACCTCGCCCGTGGACTTCATCTCGGGGCCGAGCACGGTGTCGACACCGGGGAACCGCCCGAACGGCAGGACCGCCGCCTTGACGCTCGTGTGTGACAGGTGACGATAGTGGTGGGGATCGACGGGCAGGGTGCCCTCGGCCGCCAGTTCGGCGAGCGTGCGCCCGGTGAGCACCCACGTCGCGACCCGGGCCAGCGAGACCCCGATCACCTTCGAGACGAACGGGACCGTGCGCGAGGCTCGCGGGTTCGCCTCGATCACCCAGATCCGCTCGTCCTTCACCGCCAGCTGCAGGTTCAGCAGGCCCACCACACCGAGGCGCCGGGCGAGCGTGCGCGTGATGTCCTCGATCGTGTCGAGCTCCTCGTCGGAGAGCGTCGCGGGCGGGATCTGACAGCTCGAGTCGCCCGAGTGCACCCCGGCTTCCTCGATGTGCTCCATCACCCCGCCGACGAACACGTCGCCCGTGGCATCGGCGACGGCGTCGACATCGACCTCGATCGCACCTTCCAGGAACCGATCGACCAGCACCGGATGGTCGGGCGAGGCGGCCGCGGCGGTCCGGACGAAGGTCTCGAGCTCCTCGTCGTCGTAGACGATCTCCATCGCGCGCCCCCCGAGCACGTACGACGGCCGCACCACGACCGGGTAGCCGATGCGCCGGGCGACCTCGCGCGCCTCCTCGATCGTGCGGGCCTCGCCGTGCGGCGGCGCGGGGATCTCGAGCTCCGCGAGGATCTCGGCGAACTTGCCGCGGTCCTCGGCCAGGTCGATCGCGTCGGGCGAGGTGCCGAGGACGTGGAAGCCTTCCTCGCTCAGGATGCGGGCGAGCCGCAGTGGCGTCTGGCCACCGAGCTGGGCGATCACGCCCACCGGCTGCTCGGCACGGCAGACCGCCAGCGCGTCCTCGGGCGAGAGCGGCTCGAAGTAGAGCCTGCTCGAGGTGTCGTAGTCGGTCGAGACGGTCTCGGGGTTGGAGTTCACCATCACCGACTCGAACCCGGCCTGCTCCAGGGCGAACGCCGCGTGCACGCATGCGTAGTCGAACTCGATCCCCTGGCCGATCCGGTTCGGGCCGGCGCCGAGGATCACGACGCGAGGCCGGACCGCCGGCGCCACCTCGTCTTCCTGCTCGTAGGTCGAGAAGTGGTAGGGCGTGCGGGCGGGGAACTCCCCCGCGCAGGTGTCGACGGTCTTGAAGACGGGCGCGACGCCCAAAGCGTCGCGGTGACGGCGAACCGAGGCCTCGGTCGCGCCCGTCAGCACGGCGAGGCGCGCATCGGACAGCCCGGCTCGCTTGGCATGCCACAGCTCGCGAGCGGTCAGCGTCGACAGTGGCCGCCCTCGAACCGCATCGGCCTCGTCGACGACCTCCGCGATCTGCTCGATGAACCAGGGATCGATGCGGGAGGCGGCCGCGACGTCGTCGACGCCGTGCCCGGCGTACAGCGCCCGTTCGACCAGGTGCAGGCGCTCCTCGGTGGCGACGGCAAGCGTCGCCAACAGGTCCTCTGCCCCCGCCGGCCACTGCCCGGAGACGTCCTCACCGCCGAGATCGAATCCAGCCTTCTCGATGCCGCGCCATGCCTTCCCCAGCGCTTCCTTGAAGGTTCTGCCGATCGCCATGACCTCCCCGACGGACTTCATCGTCGAGGTCAGGCGAGGGTCGGCCTCGGAGAACTTCTCGAACGCGAACCGCGGCACCTTCACGACCACGTAGTCGAGCGTCGGTTCGAACGACGCGGGGGTCTCGCCCGTGATGTCGTTCACGATCTCGTCCAGGCGGTAGCCGACGGCGAGCAGCGCGGCGATCTTCGCGATCGGGAACCCGGTCGCCTTCGACGCGAGCGCGCTCGAGCGAGACACCCGGGGGTTCATCTCGATCAGCACCTGCCGCCCCGTCGCCGGATCGACCGCGAACTGCACGTTCGAGCCGCCGGTCTCCACGCCGATCACCCGCAGCACCTGCAACGCCGCGTCGCGCATCTGCTGATACTCACGGTCGGTCAAGGTCTGCTGCGGGGCGACGGTGATCGAGTCGCCGGTGTGCACCCCCATCGGGTCGACGTTCTCGATCGAGCAGACGATGACGCCGTTGTCGTCGGCGTCGCGCATCACCTCGAGCTCGAACTCCTTCCAGCCGGCGATCGACTCCTCGACGAGGATCTCCGACACCGGCGAGACCTCGAGACCGCGTGCGGCGAGCGTCGCGAGCTCCTGGCGGTTGGCGGCGAACCCGCTGCCGCCCCCACCCATCGTGAACGAGGCCCGCACGATCAGCGGGTAGCCGATCGAGTCCCCGAGCGCCAGCGCCTCGTCGAGGGTGGTGGCGGTGCCGGCCCTCGGCACATCGAGCCCTGCCTTCAGCATCGCGTCCTTGAAGCCGCTCCGGTCCTCGGCGCGGTGGATCGCTTCGAGCGAGGCACCGATCAGCGTGATGCCGAGCCGGTCGAGATCGCCGGACTCCGCGAGCGCGACCGCGACGTTCAGCGCGGTCTGGCCTCCGAGCGTCGGGAGCAGCGCGTCGGGACGTTCGCGCTCGCAGATCGCGAGGACCGACGCCGGCGTGAGCGGCTCGATGTACGTGCGGTCGGCGAACTCGGGGTCGGTCATGATCGTCGCCGGGTTCGAGTTCACCAGGGCCACCTCGAAGCCCTCGCGCCGCAGCACCTTGCACGCCTGGGTGCCCGAGTAGTCGAACTCGCAGGCCTGTCCGATCACGATCGGTCCCGACCCGATCACCATGATCTTGTGGAGGTCTGTCCGCTTCGGCATCAGGGCCCCGTTCCCGGGCCGCCGGCCATCAGCCGCCGGAACTCGTCGAAGAGGTAGCGGGAGTCGTGCGGGCCGGGCGCGGCCTCCGGGTGGTACTGCACGCTGAACGCGGGCACGTCGAGGCATCGCAGGCCTTCGAGCGTTCCGTCGTTGAGGTTCCAGTGGGTCAGGGCGACGCGTCCGCGGTCGCTCAGCGCCGTCCCGTCGGCACCGCGCTCCCACCCGAGGGGGTCGACCGCGAACCCGTGGTTGTGGCTCGTGATCTCGACGGCCCCCGTCTGCAGGTTCTTCACGGGCTGGTTCACCCCTCGGTGACCGAACGGCATCTTGTACGTCCGTCCGCCCAGCGCCAGTCCGAGCAGCTGGTGACCGAGGCAGATGCCGAACACGGGCACCTTGCCCAGCAGGGTCCGGGTGGCGTCGATGCCGTACGTCGTCGCCGCCGGATCGCCGGGACCGTTCGACAGGAACACCCCGTCGTAGCCTCCCGACGCGATCTCGGCGGACGGGGTGTGGGCCGGGAAGACGGTCGCCTCGATGCCGCTCGCGGCGAGGCGCCGAAGGATGGTGCGCTTCATGCCGAAGTCGTACGCCGCGACCCTGAAGACTCGGCCGAGATCGGTGGTGGCCGGGCCCACCAGATCTCGGGCCTCGTAGACCGAGGCCGAGCTGACGCGGGCGGCGAGGTCGGCGCCGGCCATCCCCGGCATGGCGCGCACGCGTTCGGTGAGCGACTCGGGGACGAGATCCACGGTCGAGACCGCCGCCCTCATCGATCCCCGCTCGCGGAGGAGACGGGTGAGCCGACGCGTGTCGATACCCTCGATCCCGGTGATCGCTGCCCTCGACAGCGCCTCGGCCAGCGTCGATTCCGATCGCCACGACGAGGCGCGCCGTGACGCCTCGCGCACCGCGAACCCCGCGACCTGGATCGCGACGGACTCCGGGTCCTCGTGGTTCATCCCGTAGTTGCCCTGATGCGGCGAGGTCATCACCACGATCTGCCCGGCGTACGACGGATCGGTGAGCACCTCTTGGTAGCCGGCCATCCCGGTGTTGAAGACGGCCTCGCCGAAGGACTCCCCCTCGGCGCCGAAGGCCGTGCCGTGGAAGGCGCTGCCGTCCTCCAGCACCAGCACGGCGTCAGGGCCGCGGACCGGCCGGGGCGCCGAGCGCGGTTCCGTCAGGACCATCTAGTCACGCACCTTCCCGTCGGCGACGGTGAGCTGCCCCCGGAGCATCGTGTGCCGGACACGGCCGGTGAGCTCGTGGCCGGTGAAGGCGCTGTTGCGAGCCTTCGACGCGAACGGCGGCTCGACGACCCATCGCTCAGCCTCGTCGAAGACCACGAGGTTCGCCGGTCCGCCCACCTCGATGGCCCCGCCATGCCCGGCGGCGCCCAGGATGCGGGCGGGCGTGACCGACATCGCCTCGACCGCGCGAGGCAACGACAGGGCGCCCTGGACCGACGAGATGGGTGAGCACGGCCGCCAGGGCGGTCTCCAGGCCGATCGTGCCCGGTGGTGCGAGATCGAACTCGGACTCCTTCTCCTCCACCGCGTGAGGCGCATGGTCGGTGGCGATCACGTCGATCGTGCCGTCGGCGACGCCGGCCCGCAGCGCCTCGCGGTCCTCCGCCGTGCGCAGCGGAGGGTTCACCTTGAAGTTCGTGTCGTACCCCACGAGGTCGTCGTCGGTGAAGACGAGGTGATGGGGCGTCACCTCCGCCGTGACCCGCACGCCGTCGTCCTTGGCGCGGCGGATCAGCTCGACCGCCCGCGCGCTCGAGACGTGGCAGATGTGGATCCGGCCACCGCTCGCACGCGCGATCGCGAGGTCGCGAGCCACGACGATCTCCTCCGCCTCCGCCGGCCGTCCCGCGAGGCCCAGCGAGGACGAATGCACGCCCTCGTGCATGTGCCCGCCGGTCACCAGCGACGGGTCCTCGCAGTGATCAGCGATCACGATCTCGGCAGGGAACGCCTTGGCGTACACGAGGGCGTTGCGCAGCATGCGCGCGGTGGGCACGCAGTTGCCGTCGTCGCTGAACACGCGCACGCCGGCCTCGACCATCTCCCCGAGCTCGGCCATCGACTCGCCGGCGAGGCCCTTCGTGATGGCTCCGACCGGAAAGACGTCGGCGAGGCCCGCGTCGGCGGCCTTGTCGCGGATCTCGGCCACGATGCCCGCGTGGTCGGTGACGGGGTCCGTGTTGGCCATCGACGAGACCGCCGTGAACCCTCCCGCGGCGGCGGCACGGGTCCCGCTCACGATCGTCTCCTTGTACTCGAACCCCGGCTCGCGCAGATGGGTGTGGAGATCCACGAGACCGGGCGCGAGCACGAGCCCCCGGCAATCCAGCACCTCCGCGCCCTTCGGATCGAGGCCCGGGCCCACCGCGTCGATCCGACCTTCGGCGACGAGCACGTCGGCGTGGGCGTCGGTCGATGCGGCGGCGTCGATCACCCGCGCCCCTCGCAGCAGCAGCGCCTCAGCCACGGGCCACCTCCCTCGGCCCGGCCGGCCCGCCGGCGCCCACGGCCCCTCCGCTCCCCAGCAGCAGGTAGAGCAGCGACATGCGCACCGCGATGCCGTTCGTGACCTGTTCCTCGATCACCGACTGGGGCAGGTCGGCGACGTCCGAGTCGATCTCCACCCCCCGGTTCATGGGGCCGGGGTGCATGATCAACGAGCCCTCGGGCAGGACACCGGCTCGCGCCCCGGTGAGCCCGAACAGCCGGTTGTACTCGCGCACGCTCGGGAAGTACTCGAGCCGCTGGCGCTCCTTCTGCACACGCAGCATGTAGCAGACGTCCAGCTTGGGGATCACGGCGTCGAGGTCGTAGCTCACCTGCACGCCCCAGGTCGCTGCGTCCGGCGGGATCAGCGTCGGGGGCCCGATCAGCGTGACGTCGGCGCCCATCGTGACGAGCCCGAAGCTGAGGGAGCGCGCGACCCTCGAGTGCAGCACGTCGCCGACGATCGCGACCCGCAGCCCCTCGAGACGCCCGAGCTTCTCCCGCATCGTGTAGAGATCGAGCAGGGCCTGCGTGGGGTGCTCGTGCGTGCCGTCACCGGCGTTCAGCACGTGCCCCTCGACCCACTTCGTGAGCTGCAGTGGCGAGCCGCTCGACGAATGCCTGATCACGATCGCGTCGGCCCCCATCGCCTGCAACGTGAGCGCCGTGTCCTTCAGGCTCTCGCCCTTGGAGACGCTCGATCCGCCCGCCGAGAAGTTGATCACGTCGGCCGACAGCCGCTTGGCCGCGAGCTCGAAGGAGATGCGGGTCCTCGTGGAGTTCTCCAGGAAGAGGTTCACGACCGTCCGCCCGCGCAGGGCAGGCACCTTCTTGATCACGCGGGTCCCCACCTCGCGGAAGGACTCCGCCGTGTCGAGCACGCGCGTCACGTCGTCGGCGGTGAGGTCGTGCATCGAGAGCACGTGCCGGTTCATGGGTGCACCTCCTGGATCGCGGCGGCTTCCTGCACGGTCACGGCGTCGTCGCCGTCGAGTTCCCGCACGTGCACGCGGACGTCGTCATCGCGACGGGTGGGCACGTTCTTGCCGACGAAGTCGGCCCGGATCGGCAGCTCACGGTGACCCCGGTCGACCAGCACCGCCAGACGGATGTGAGCGGGACGGCCGAAGTCGGTGAGGGCATCCATCGCCGCCCTGATCGTGCGGCCCGTGAAGAGCACGTCGTCGACGAGCACCACCGTGCGCCCGGTGATGTCGATGTCGATGCGCGTCTCGTGCACCTCGGGGGCCTCGGCGCGCAGGCCGATGTCGTCACGGTAGAACGTGATGTCGAGCACCCCGACCGGGACGTGCGTCCCCTCGATGCGTTCGATCTCGGCCGCGAGACGCCGCGCGAGGTGGTCGCCGCGGTTCGCGATGCCGACGAGCACGACGTCCGAGGCACCCTTGTCGCGCTCGATGATCTCGTGGGCGATGCGCGTCAGCGCGCGCCGGACGTCGTCGGCGTCGAGCAGCGTGCCGGCGACGCTCACGCGGCCGTCCTCAGTGCGCTCGTGAACGAGAACGCCTCCCCGAGCATGCGAGGAGGCGCGGTCGATGTCGTGCAGCATGTTCCGTTGCTCCCTTCCCGGCCTCGCGGGACCGGACTTAAAGGGGGAAGCCCTTCGACAGGGAAGCATAGCGGGTCCGGCAGCGGGGCACACGAGCGTTCGTGGCCATCGCATGACCCTCGGCGTAGACTGGCGCGGTCGACCCACTCCCCGAGGGTCGCAACCCCACATCGGGAAGGAAGTGCAACCGCATGAATGAGTGGATCATCGTGGGCATCGTGGCCATCGCCGTGATCTTCGGCGCGACCAAACTCCCCGAGATCGCCCGCAACCTCGGCCGCTCGTCGGGCGAGTTCAAGAAGGGCCTCAAGGAAGGCGACCAAGAGGAGACCGACACGGCCACCCCGTCGCCACGGCCTGCCGAGCCGACCGACCCGCCCGCGACCCAGGTCTGACCCCCGCCGAGGGGTTCGCGATCACCCCCGGGCGATCCTGCCCAGGATGCCGTTCACGAACGCCTTCGACTCGTCGGCCGAGAGCGCCGACGCGGACTCGACCGCTTCGCTGATCGCGACCGAATCGGGTACGTCGTCGCGGTAGCACAGTTCCTCCACGGCGACCCTCAGGATCGTCCGATCGAGGGCCGCCATGCGCGCCACCGTCCACCCCTCCGCATGCTCCTCGAGCATGAGATCGATGCCGGGCCCGTGCTCGACGACCCCGTGGACCAGCTCCCGCGCGAACGGTGGTACCTCGCGCCCGACTTCCAGCCACGACTCGAGGGCGAGCTCGGCATCGTCCCCGGTCACGTCGGCCTGGTACAGGATGTCGATCGCCACGCGCCGCGCCTGACGACGGGTGCTCATCGTCGCGTCACCGGCGCTTCACCGTTCGTCAGACCTTCACGCGTTCCATGTACTCGCCGGTGCGGGTGTCGACCTTGATGCGCTCGCCCTCCTCGACGAAGAGCGGCACGTTCACGACCACCCCGGTCTCGAGGGTCGCGGGCTTCAGGGCGCCGGTGCGAGTGTCACCCTTCACGCCCGGGTCGCACTTCGTGATCGCGAGCACCAACGACGCAGGCAGGTCGACCGCGATCGGGACCCCCTCGTGCATCGAGAGCTGGGCGGTCCCGCCTTCGGTGAGGTAGTCGGACGCGGATCCCATCGTCTCCGACGGCACGTGCACCTGATCGTAGGTCTGCAGATCCATGAAGACGAATCCGTCGCCGTCGGGGTACAGGTACTGGAAATCCTTGCGCTCGACGATCGCGAGCCCGACCTTCACGCCGGCGTTGAACGTGCGCTCGAGCACGGCTCCGGTCTTCACGTTGCGGAGCTTCGTGCGCACGAAGGCACCGCCCTTGCCCGGCTTCACGTGCTGGAACTCGATGATCTGGAACAACACCCCGTCGAGCTCGAGGGTCATGCCGTTCTTGAAGTCGTTCGTGGAAACGCTCACGCGACGCTCAGCTCCCGTTCCGTCTCGTCCGGACCGTCCGGCCTACAGTTCGATCAGTTCGCGCGACGCGTTGCCGAGCACCCGACACCCGTCGGACGTCACCTCGACCATGTCCTCGATGCGCACGCCACCCAACCCTGGCACGTAGATGCCGGGCTCGACCGTGACGACCGCGCGGGCCGGCAGCGAGTGCCCTGCGAACTCGCGACCGAGCCTCGGACCCTCGTGGATATCGAGCCCGACGCCGTGGCCGAGGCCGTGGCTGAACCGCTCACCGTAGC
This sequence comes from uncultured Actinomycetes bacterium, assembly GCA_963825685.1. GTDB lineage: Bacteria > Actinomycetota > UBA4738 > UBA4738 > HRBIN12 > JAOUEA01. Next base: position 46,577 of record CAWGUD010000021.1, read on the forward strand.
CGGCGCCCTCGATCACCCCACGCGCCGCGGCGTCGACCTCCGCGCCGGTGACGCCCTCCCGCACGGCGTCGATGCCCGCCTGCTGGGCCTGCCGGACGATGTCGTGGATCTTCTTCAGCTCGGACGCGGGCTCGCCGAACCCGACCGTGCGCGTCATGTCGGCGTGATACCCGCCGAACAACGCCCCGAAGTCCATCGTGATGACGTCGCCCTCCTCGAGGGTGCGGTGCCCGGGCTCGTGGTGCGGCTCCGCGGCGTTCTCGCCGAACGCGACGATCGACTCGAACGAGAGGCCGTCGGCGCCGTCGCGGCGCAGCAGCGTCTCGAGGTGCCGGGCGACCTGTCGCTCGCTCACGCCGACCGCCAAGGTCTCGAGCACGTCGTCGAACGCCTGGTCCGTCACGGCCTGTGCGTTGCGCAGCAGATCGAGCTCCTCGTCGTCCTTGGTCCAGCGGATGCGTTCGACCTCGTCGTCACAGGCGACCAGCTCCCGGCCGCCCACCGCGGCGAGGAGCCGTTCGTGGGATCGCACCGAGACCTGGTGGGCCTCGAAACCGATCCGATCGACCCCGAGTCGCTCCGCCTGTCCCGCCAGCGCGTCAGCGAAGGCACCCGAGTACGTCACCCGCTCCAGATCGGGGACCTCGTGGCGCGACTGCTCCGTGTACCGACCGTCGGTGAAGAAGACCGATGTGTCTCGCGTCACCACGGCCTGTCCGTTCGAGCCCGTGAAACCGGTCAGGTAGCGCACGTTCGTGAGCCCGGTCACGAGGAAGGCGTCGACCTCGAGGTCGCGCAGTCGCTCGGACAGGGTCGTTCGTCTCAGATGGTGATCCACGGCATCGCCTCCAGCGCCAGATGATAGCCACCGGCTCCGAGCCCGGTGATCGTCGCCCGGCACACGTCGGAGACCACCGAGTGTCGGCGGAACTCCTCGCGGGCGGCGATGTTCGACATGTGCACCTCGATGACCGGGAGCCCACAGGCCTCGACGGCGTCACGGATCGCGTACGAGTAGTGGGACAGGGCTCCCGGATTGATGACCACGGCGTCGTGACCGTCGCCGGCGGCCGCCAACAGCCAGCCGACGAGGTCACCCTCGTGGTCGGACTGTCGCCACGCGGTCTCGTGACCGAGCGTCGCCGCTCGGCCCTCTACCTCGCTCATGATCTGCTCGAGGGTCTCGACCCCGTAGGTCGCAGGATCGCGCCGGCCGAGGGCCCCGAGGTTCGGTCCGAACAGGAACAGCACCTTCATGCCGTCGCTCCCATCTCCAGCATCGTCGTCCGCAGCTCGTCGTCGGCCACGTCGTCGACGACCACCGGGTCGCCGACCGCCCGCAGCAGCACGAAGCGGACCCCTCCATGGAACTTCTTGTCCATGCGGAACGCCGCCGTGACCTCGTCGACCGCCGGGAGGGGTCCGTCGATCTCGAGTCCGAGCGAGGACAGCAACCGCGTGGTCCGCCCCACGAGCCCGGGCGCGGCCAGGCCCCGCCGTTCCGCGAGGCGAGCCGCGAAGACCATGCCGATCGCGATCGCCTCGCCGTGGGTGCGTCCCGCGAACGCCTCGAGGCGCTCGAGAGCATGCCCGAGCGTGTGACCGTAGTTCAGGAAGAGGCGGGGCCCCGCGTCGAGCTCGTCGCTCGCGACCGTGCGAGCCTTCGCCGACACGCACCGGGCCACGAGCGATTCCAGGGCCGCCGGATCCCGGGTGAGCACCGGACCGGGATCGGATTCCAGCATCTCGAGCAGCGCGAGGTCGAGGGTGAGCGCGTACTTCGCCACCTCGGCGAGCCCCGACCGGAAGTCGCGCTCGTCGAGCGTCGCCAGCGCTTCGACGTCGGCCAGCACCGCACGCGGCTGGTAGAACGTGCCGACGAGGTTCTTCCCCTCGGGCAGGTTCACCGCGGTCTTGCCGCCCACCGAGGCATCGACCTGCGCGAGCAGGGTCGTGGGCACCTGCACGAACGGCACCCCACGCATGTACGTGGATGCCACGAAGCCCGCCAGGTCGCCCGTCGATCCGCCCCCGAGCGCCACCACGACGTCGTCGCGGTGTGCCTCCTGGGTCGCCAGCTGGTGCAGGAGCGTCTCGGAGACCTGCAGGGTCTTGGCTTCCTCCCCCGACGGCACCGTCAGCAGCACGACGTCCAGGCCGGCTTCCGCGAGGCCGGCTGCGAGGGTGCCGAACACCCTGTCGACGAGCCCACGGTCCGCGATCACGAACGCCCGTGCGGCCTTCGGGAACTCGGGGAGGTACCGCGCCGCGTCTTCGAGCAGCCCGTGACCGACCACGACGTCGTACGCGCGCTCGGGGATGGGCACGGTCACACGGACCAACGCAGCTCCTCGACGATCGCATCGGCCACGGCGCCGGGTTCCGCGCTCCCGTCCACCACGTGGGCGGCGAACTCCCGGTACAGCGGACCACGCTCGGCGAGCAGCCGTTCGAGATCGCCTTCCTCGCGGATCAAGGGCCGGTCCTCGGCAGGCCTGACGCGCGCGCGGAGCTGCTCGAGCGGCACATCGAGGTAGACCACGGTGCCCGTGTTGCGCAGCGTGATCCTGTTCGCGGGCTCCAGCACGACGCCGCCCCCGCAGGAGACCACCGAGGGGTCGTGCGTGCTCGCCTTCACGAGCGCGGCGGCCTCCAGCGCCCGGAACGCCGCCTCTCCCTCGGCACCGAAGATCTCCGCGATCGGCCGACCCTGCTCCCGCTCGATCTCCGTGTCGAGGTCGACGAACGGCACCCCCAGGCTCCCTGCGAGCTCCCGTCCGACCACGGTCTTGCCGGCGCCGGGCATGCCCACCAGATAGACGATCACGCCAGCCCCTCCCGGTAGCGCTCGAGGTTCCCGAGGGTCTCCGGGAGCGAGTCGCCCCCGAACTTCTCGAGCACGGCGTTCGCGAGCTCGAACGCCGTGACCGACTCGCCCACGACGCCGCCGGCCGGCACCGCGCAGACGTCGGTGCGCTGCTTGATCGCGACCGCCGGCTCGCCGGACGCGATATCGACGGTCGCGAGCGGCCTCGGCACGGTCGAGAACGGCTTCATGGCCGCCCGCACCCTGATCGTCTCGCCGGTGCTCATGCCGCCTTCGATGCCGCCGGCGCGGGCGGTCGCGCGGGTGACACGGTCATCGCGCACCACGATCTCATCGTGCGCCTTCGATCCGGGTCGGGCGGCGGTGGCGAACCCGTCGCCGACCTCGACACCCTTCACGGACTGGATGCTCATCAACGCGAGCGCGAGCCGGCCGTCGAGCTTGCGGTCGTAGTGCACATGGGACCCGAGCCCCGGGGGCGCGCCGAACGCGAGCACCTCGAAGACGCCGCCCACCGTGTCGCGCCCCTTGCGGAGGCGATCGATCTCGGCCACCATCGCCCTCGCCGAGGCGTCGTGGAAGCATCGCACCGGCGAGCGGTCGATCGCCGCCGCGTCAGCGGGGGTCGGCACCGGCGCACGCGCGGGCACCTTCACCGACCCGATCCGCACGACGTGCGACACGATCACGATGCCGAGCTCGGCGAGGAACCATCGGCAGAACGTGCCCGCCGTCATGCGGGCGGCCGTCTCACGGGCGCTCGCCCGCTCGAGCACGTTGCGCACGTCGTCGAACCCGTACTTCTGCGAGCCCGGGAGATCGGCGTGCCCGGGCCGTGGCCGGGTGAGGCGCGCCGCGGGATCGTCCTCGCCGGCCACGCCCATGAGATCGCGGTACTTCGCCTCGAACTCCAGGTTCGGGATCGTCACCGCGATCGGCGAGCCGAGCGTGCGACCGTGACGGACGCCGGCGAGGATCTCGAACCGATCGGACTCGAAGCGCTGACGGCCTCCCCGGCCGTGCCCGTGACGCCGTCGCGCGAGCTGATGAGCGAGCAGCTCGGGATCGACCGGCACGCCCGCGGGCATGCCCTCGAGCACGGCGACCAGCGCCTTGCCGTGGGACTCGCCGGCCGTGAGCATGCGGAGCATCAGCCCATCATAGGGAACGCTCCCCCGCCGCCCCCTCGCGGGGAAGCCCGTGCTCGGGTCGCCGCGTGGTGCGGGGGCGGCCCAGAGGCCGCCCCCGCTGACCGGCGACCGCTCCCCCCGTGGGCGGGCCGCCGGAGCTCATCGGTGGTGCCGGGTCGAGACCTACTTCGTCGAGTTGGCGCAGAGGGTGAACGATTCGTCGCCGTAGAGGAACGTCGCACAGTCGCCCGAGACCGATCGCAGCTCGTACCGGCCGTTGTCGAACGTGTCGCCGATGCCGACGTTGTTGAAGACCTGCCCGTCGACCTCGACCTGGACCACCGGCTCCCCGCCGCTCGAGAACACGGAGAGGAGGACCACGGTCTTGCCGCCGACCTCCTGGCTGGAACCGCCGCCAGGGTTCGTCGGGGTCGGGCTGGTCGGCGTGACACTGCCCGTCGTCGTCGGGCTGCCGCTCGTGGTCGGGCTCGTGCTGCCACTCGTGGTGGGCGATGTGGTCGGCGAGAGCGCCGGCGGCACGGAGAACGGGTCGCGCCCGGTGAACACGGGGATCGGGCTCACGCCGCCGGTCGGGGAGGGCTCGGTCGGCCCGCCACCACCACCATCGTCCGGGCCGACGGTGATCGGAGGCAACGACGGGATCGCTTCGTCGCCCCCGCCCGACAGCACGTTCATGAAGAGGAATCCCACGAGCAGCACGCCGAGCACGCCACCGCCGATCATCAGGGTGCGCCGGTCACGAGGGGTCAGCGGCATCTCAGGCTCCTCCCGCCGCGTCCTCGGTCGGACCCGGCTCGGAGCCGGGCCCCGCACTCTGGTCGCTCGTGTACATCACCACGTTGGCCTGCAGCTGCAGCAGGTTCGTCACGGTCGTGGTGGTCACATCGGAGTCGCCCCCCGGCGCCAGGGTGACGTTCAGCACCTTGGCTGCCCTCGGGAGCGTCTCGATGCTGTAGAGGAACTCGGTCAGTTGGAAGTAGGTCCCGGTCGCCGTCACCGCGAGCGGGATCGCCGACAGGCCGGTCGCCGCGTCGAGGGTCGGGGTGCCCGGCGTGATCGTGGACAGGGTCACCGCAGAACGGGTGGCCGCGTTCTTGAGCAGCAGGAACATCCCGGGCTGGTCGACGGTCGGCGGGATCTGCTGCTCCACCTCCTGGATCGTGGCTTTGGCCTCGGGGGCTGCGGCCTCGGCCTGCTCCAGCGCGGCCAGCTGCGATTCGAGCGTGCCCTGCTGCGCTTGCGCAGCCGCGAGCGCATCGTTGGCATCGGAGACCTCGCCCATCTTGGGGAGCACGAGCAGGAACATCAGGAGACCGACGAGCACGAGGGCTCCCACCCCCACGATCAAGGGCGCGCGGCTACCCCGCAGCATCGGTGACCCCTCCCCGACCGCGCTCGGTCACGACCTCGTCGGTCAGATCCACGCTCACCGAGTAGTCGTAGCCGTTGACCTCCTCGTTCTTGCTCACCGTGGACATCCACGGGTTGACCCAACCCTTGACCTGCTCGAGACGGGTGAGGAAGACCGACAACGTGTCGATGCTGACCGCCTGACCGCTGCCCGTGATCCCACCGATCAGGCCAGGGGTCGCCCCCTCGGTACCGACCGCCGCCTGGTCGGCCTGGATCGCGAGACTGCTGACGTAGGCGTCGGACGGGATCACACGCGAGAAGTCCATCAACAGCGCCGAGAACGAGACCTCGCCCGCGTAGGCCGCGCTCAGGAGCTGCTGCTGCGCCTGTGCCTCCGCCTGCAGGTCGGCGTACTTCTGCTTCTCGGCGATGCTCGCCTGGATCGAGGCGTTCGTGGCCTCCTGGGCCGCGATCTCATCGTTCACACTGCTCAGCTCGTTGCTCTGCAAGAGGTAGTAGCCGAAGACCGCGGCGACCAGGACGACGCCCGCGACGACCACCCCGGAGGTGAGGCGCCGATACCGCTGTGCCTGCAGGATATCGGGGGGGAGGAGGTTGACCTGGCTCACGCGTTCCTCCCCGGGATCGCGAGCCCGACGGCGACGGCGAGGACGGGCTCAGCCTCGGCGAGCGCTTCATCGGAGAGCGAGAGCTGTGAGCGGGCGTGCTGGAACACCTGGCCTGCCTCGACCTCCACCGGGATGCGCTGACGCAGCAGCTCGAGGAACCCCTCCAGCTTCGAGCCGCCGCCGGTGACCAGCACGCGGGCGATGCGGGCCCCCTGCGCCTGGGCGGTGTAGAACTCCAGCGACGAGCGGATCTCGTCGACGAAGCTCGCTGCCCGCTGCATCGCGATCTCCTTGACCCGGCCCGTGTCGGGAGGCTCCGCGACCTCGTCGCCACCCTCCTGGTCGACGCGGGGCGGCGTCTCGAGCTCGACGTCCTCACCCCGCTTCAGCCGCTCGGCGACGTCGTCCTCCACGCCGATGCCGCGGGCGATCGCCAACGTCACGTCGCGCCCCCCCGACGGGAGGATGCGGACGAAGCGAACGGTGCCTCGCGCGTGCACCACGATGTTGGTGACGTGGGCGCCGATGTCGATGACCGCCTCGTCACCCTCGTCCTCGAGATCCATGCCGACGCCCGTCGTGCCGACCGAACGAACCATCGCGAAGGGAACGAGGTCGAGGCCGACCGGCTCGAGCTTGGCCCCGGTCGCCGCGGACACAACGGTGTCGACCATCTGTCGCTGCGCCGCGACCAGCAGCATGCGCAACATCTTGCGGTCGTCCTGTTCGAATTCCCCGATCGGGTCGTAGTCGAGCACGGCCTCGTCGACGGCCATCGGGATGAACTCCTGCACCTGGAACCCGAGCGAGGCCCGGAGCTCCTTCTCGGGCAGGTAGGGCAGGGCGATCTCACGCACCACGACCCGCTGGTTGCCGACACCCATGTAGACGCGCTTGGCCTTGAACCCGCCGCGCTCCCAGAGTTCGCGCAGGGCTTCGGTGACGACGTCGGGGTCCTTGACCTCCCCGTTCTCGACCGCGCCGGCGGGCAACGGCACCTGGGCGGCCTTGATCACGGTGGGCGGATCGCCCCCCGTGAGCTCGACGGCCCGCACGGCGGTCGAGCCGATGTCGAGGCCGATGCGCCCCTTGGCCACTAGCCCCCCTCCACCTGGACGGAACGCTCCTCGAGGAAGCGCTGCAGCTCCGACTCGCGGATGCGGTAGCCCTTGCCCACCCGGACGGCGGGCAGCTCGCCGCTCTTGATCAATCGGTAGACCGTCATGTTCGACACGCGCATGCCGGCGGCGACCTCCGCGACCGTGAGCAGCGCTCCGGTCACGAACGGTTGCGCGTCGGCCATGCCGCTTCCCTCCGTCACTTCAGTCACATCAGTTCACACCAGCCACATCGAGACACAGGAGTGCTGTTGAGAGTGCTCACGAAACATCAGGGCACAGGGCAAGTCAAACATCTGCCGGAACGTTGTGGAGAACGTGTGTTCGAGCGTTGTCGCTGCCCTCAGAGGGCCGCCGGCGCTGAACGACCGCAGGTACCACTCGGCGATCGGCTCGCCCCAGAACGCACCGACCACCGCGCCGGCCGCCATGTACGGCCCGAACGGGATCATCGCCTTGCGGTTTCGACCGACGATCAGCGCCACGATGCCGCCGATGCCCTCCGAAGAGCACGGCTCCGGCGGCCGGCCACCCCGACGTAGCGCAGACCGATCGCATCCGAGCACGACGCCGATCACGAGTGCCAGCTTCACGTCGCCCATGCCCATGCCCCGAGAGACGAGGGCGACGACGAACAGCAGGCCGCCGTAGAGCAGGGCGCCCGCCAGCGCGCGGACCGGATCGGTCCCGCCGTCGAAGAGCCATGCGACCACGACGTAGGCGCTGAAGCCCAGGAAGGCCGGGTACGTGATGCGGTTCGGGATGATCCGATGCTCGATGTCGATCCAGGCGACGGCGGGCATCAACGACAGGAACAGCGCCACCATGACGGCGAGCCAGATCCGGTCGTAGGCCGCGGCCGCGGCCACCACGAGCGCCGCGGTGGAGAGCTCGAGCAGGGGGTAGCGCGCCGAGATGCGCTCACCGCAGGAGCGACACCGTCCCCGCAGGAGCACCCACGAGACCACCGGCACGTTGTCTCGGTTGCGGATCTCCGTGCCGCAGCTCGTGCAGCGCGACCGGGGCCGCAGCACGCTCTCCCCCGCCGGCACGCGCGAGACGACGACCGTCATGAAGCTCCCGATCGCGAGCCCGAACGGCAGCGCCACGAGGGCGCGGATCCATGCATCGCTCATCGGTGGAGGACGCTAACGCCGGGCAGACGGGTGGTGTGGGACCCGGCACCCGTCAGAAGTCGATGAGCCTCGACCGCTCGAGCGCCGCGACCGCGATCTGGCGGAAGACCGGCTCGAGGTCGCTGCTGCCGCTCTCGCAGAAGTAGTAGTCGCCGTCGGTGTTCTCGTCCGATGCGCACCCGCCCGGTGCGTTGTCGTCCGAGTCCCCGCTCGCCGCGTCGGCCGCCGACGTCGAGGCGTACGCGTTCCTGTACGGGCCGCTGGTGTCTTCCCCGCACCTGGCCGACGCCACGCCGTAGGCGATGACGTACACGTTCACCTCGTCGTCTTGGGCATTGAGGGCCCGATCGACGAAGTAGTCGCACGGCTGGTAGCCCCTGGGTTGGTTCGCCTCGCCGTCGGTCATGAAGATGATCACGTCGGGGACGTCCGGTCGCCCGTCGTTGACGAGGATGTCGTGCGCCGTCGCCATCGGATCGCCGAGGTCGGTGTGGCCCCACCGCTCGGTCGAACGCTGGTGAGGTTGGTCGCTCGCTGGAGGCAGTTGATCCTCGTGACCAGCTCGCTGCCGGTGTTGAGCGAGCCGCCGCTCTTGTAGTCGCTCGACAGGCCCGTGACCTGCCACATCCGCCCGACGGCAGGGTAGTTCTGGGTCGGGTTGGCGATGCACCTGTTGGTCGAGTTGGTATAGGGCAACGCCACGAGGGCCACGTGCTGCAGCGCCGGGTCGTAGAAGTCGAGCACGGAGAGCGCGGCGTTCTTCAGGTTGGCCATGTCGGCATTCGTCATGCTCGTCGAGCGGTCCAGCACCATCGCCACGTCGAGCGGGCTCGAGGGCTGTCCGCAGAAGCCCTTGCACGATGCGCCGCTCACCGTGCCGGTCGTGCCCTGGTCGATGCCGAGCACCGGCGCGAAGAAGTAGGGCACCAGGTTCGACGCGCGCACCACGATCGTGTTGCAGAGGTCGCCGGCCCACGGGTCGCACGAGTGGAACGCGCGTCCCCTTCGGGTGTTCCATCCGTCGATCCATCCGCCGCCGCCGTCGGGACCGCAGGCGAACCTGACGTCCGTGCTGTCGGCGCCGCCGTTGCCCTCGGGGTCGGCGACCGCACACCGGAACGAGATGTCGAGCGTCGCGCTCGCCAGCTGCGGCGCGTTCGCGATCGCGATGCGGCGCGCGGTGGCCTCGGCCTCGGCCGCGGCGTCGCCGCCCTGCGCCGGAAGCTTCCCGGCCCCCGCGAGCGCGCCGAAGTCGACCGCGGTCTGCAGCACCTGGCGCTCGTGGCGCAGGCGGGCCAGGTCGACCGCGAAGGCCACCGACCCCATCAGCACCACGATCAGCAGCGCCGAGATGATCACCACGGCGCCGCTCTCGTCCTGCAACCGCTCCTTGACCAGGCCGCGGATGCGACCGACCTGCCGCGTCGTCTTCGCCATCACTGACCCTCGAATCGGGACTCTGAGATGCCCTTCACCGCGAGGGAATCGCCGAGGCCGACGATGTTGGGGAGCGGCGTCATGTAGTTGTAGTCGTAGATCACGGTCACGCGGACCACGTCGCCCTCGACCCATCCGGAACCGTCGCCACAGGCGCCGAACGACGTCGAGCCCTCGGCGGCGCATTGCACGGTCACGTCGATGAGGCTCTGGTCGAGGAAGTCCGAGGCGGCACGGGCCCGGGCCTCGATCAGTGTGGGGTTGGGGTTCACGGCGCCCACGCGAGCGCCCTCGCGGGCGGCGTTGTGGGAGGCGTCCCACGCGTGGAAGCCGAATCCGAAGTCGATGATGCCGAAGACCAGCAGGAACAGCAGCGGCGCCACCAAGGCGAACTCGACCGCGGCAGCGCCACGTTCGCCGCCGGCGATCCCCCGCCGAACTCGCTTCGTCGCTCGTCGATCCCTCATCGCGTCACGTCCGCTCTCTCCAGCCGGCGGATACACCGGCTCCGGTCCTCCAGCCTCTGCAGAATCATCGGCGCTCTGCCCGTCCCATCGGTATCGGCAGGTCGTCGCTTCATGTTCAGTCGTTCGCCGTACGCCTTTTCCTCCGAAGGCATCGGATGCATCGATGTCATGCCGGGTCGAGCTCTTCCCACAGGACCGTCTCGAGCGACGTGCCGAAGCCCAGCACCCGCTCGATCCGCGGGTTGTAGATGATGTCGAACCCGTTCTTGATGTCCATCGAGCCCGAGTACAGGGCGCCCTCGCCGGGCGTTCCCTTGTTCTTGAAGGACATCTTGCCCGTCGTGTACAGCAGGCCGGCGACGCCGTCGTTCGGGTCCAGCAGGTCACCGCGATCGAACTCGATCGCGTTCTTGCCGTAGATGCTGCAGTCGCCGCCGTTGGTCCCGCACGTGCCGGTCGGCACGTAGAGCGAGATCACGACGAGGTCGGCGGCACTCACGCCCGGCCGCCAGCTCGATCGACGTCGTGTTGCCGAAGTCCACCGGGGCGTTCGTGACGATCGTCGTGTCACCGGCCAGCACGAGGTCCTCGAGATCGAGGAGCGTGCTCTGCGTCGGCGAGGTCTGCCAGATCGCCCAATCGCCCGACATGTTCGTCCGGACCGCGTCGATCGCGACGTTCGCGGTCGAGACGGCGGTGGCGGAGGTGTTCGTCTCGTCACACGACGGAACGCTCGGGTAGCAGTTGAGGCCCGGGTAGTTCGCGGGATCGAACGTGTACGCGGGCAGCGGGATCACGGGCGGCGCCGCGGTGTTCACACCCGCGAGCGGCGTGCCGGTGACGCTGCTCGTGATCCGGCCACAGGCCGTGGCATCCCCCAACACCGATCCACCGGTGATCTCGATAGCTCGTGCTCGTCGAGTTGCACGACGTGCCGGTCGGCGCCGAGGCCTTCGCGTCGCCCTCGATCACCACGCCGTTCGTCCCGTGGATCGAGCCGCCGACCCAGACCAGCCCGTCCTTTCCAGAACAGCCCGACGACGCGAAGTTCTGCGCCACGCGCGAGTTGTTCTCCATCGTCACGCTGCCGTTCGCCACGACGACCGAACCGCACACCGTGGTGTTGGCGCCGATCACGACCCCGACCTGGGAGTAGATGTCGCCCGTCACGACCGGGTTGTTCTTGACCTCGAGGAGGTCCTCGGAGAACAGGGCGTACCGGAACGTCGGTGCCGGCTCGAGCGTGACCCGCACCGTTCGGGAGATCTCGGCGGTGTCGAGGCCCGGGTAGTAGCCGGTCGAGGTGATCACGACGGACCCGCCGGAGTCGGCCCAGTCGACCTGGTACTCGCCGCCCTCGCCGGTGCAGGCGCGTCGAACCCGACGTCGGGCACGGCGAGACGGCTGCGCGGTCGCCCGAGAGCCGCGACAGTGCGTCGTTGACGCCCGACTCCGCGACCGTCAGGGTTCGGGTCCACTCGATGCCGCGCTGCGACTGATCGAGCGCGGAGTTGCCCGCCTGCAGCCCGACGACCAGGAGCATCATCATCACGAAGAGCAGGATCACCGAGACGACCAGCGCGTATCCGTCTTCTTCCTTGCGTAGCCGCCGCCCGATGCCGCTCATACGTCCGCGTTCCTCAGGTAGATGTCGGAGATCAGATCGACCGAACTGGTCCTTGTCTTCACGTTGAGCTCGACCGTGATCTGGTCGGTCACGTCCTCGTGCACCGTGTACGTGAAGACGTCGGGGGTGCTGAGCGACGAGAGCACGGTGTTGAACGTGGCACCGCCGTCTCGCGACTCCTGCAGCGCGTACGGGCGCCGACGTGCCGTCGACCCGCCACACCACGGTCGTCGGCGCTCCGTCGATGTAGGTGATCATCGTCACCTGCTGGGAGTCGCTCGCAGCGGTGTCGATCGTCTCGCCCTGGCGGAACTGCTTCGACATGCGGTCGAGCGAGATGCGGGCGTCGGCGAACACGTCGCGGCGATCGACGATCGTGGCCGTGTCGGTGAACACACGCAGCGCCACCGCGATCACCGACGTGGCGACGATCGACATCACGGCCATCGTGACGACGACCTCGACGAGGGAGAACCCTTCCTCGCCTCTATTGGGTGATGTGGTTGCTCTGCGCACTGACGTTCCCCGCTTGATCGAGGGCTACGACGTAGTACTCGTAGCTGTCCTGCTTCTTGAACGTGTCCGAACAGGTCGTGCCCGACGTGCACGACGTCACCTGTTGCCACGTGGTGGACGTCGTCTTGCGCTTCCAGACCTGATAGCCGGCGAGGTCCGACGGGAGCGGGAACGGCGCGCTCCACGTCAGCACGACGGTCTTGTTCGACCCGCTGATGGACGACGTGGCCGAGAGGCTGGTCGGCGCGTCCGGTGCCGTGGTGTCGAGCACGATCGTGTCCGACGACGGCGTGCCCGGGTCGCCGCCGTCGATGAAGCGCACGTACACGGTCTTCGTGCCGTCACCGCTCGAGAGGGTGTAGATCCTCGAGGTCTCGTAGGCCTCCGGAGCCGACCAGGTCGAGCCGTCGTCGGAGAACTGCATCTGGTCCGGGGGTCCCGGCGCGTCGAGCAGCAGGGTCACCTGCGTCTGCGTCGTGTACGCGGCGCCGTTCGCGATGCTGATCGAGCCGTCCGGCCCCGCGCCCCCGCCGGACGTGGTCACCACGATCTCGCAGTCCTGGCCGGCGTTCGTGGCCGAGTCGCCGTCGTCGTCGGTGGCGGTGTTGACGATCGTGTAGGTGCCCGCGGCGGCGTAGGTGTGCGTCGGCGTCTCCCCGCCGTCGTTCAACGTGGCGCCGTCGCCGAAGTCCCAGTCGATGCTCGTGATCGGTGCCGTCCGAGTCGGAGACCGATGCCGCGAACGTCACGTCGAGTCCGGACGCGGTGTAGGTCGGGCAGCCGACGGTCGGCGGAGTGTTCGCCGCCCCGTCGGCGCCTTGGTAGGCGATCGTGCCCGGGGTGAACAACGAGCTCATCGTCAGCAACCGGTTGCCTTGGGTCGTGCCGGGCGTGTCCCTCCAGGTGACGGTCACCGTCGTGCGCTTGACGTCCTTGCCGTCCGAGTCGTCTTCCCCGTTGCCGTCGCCGTCCGCCTCGTCGGTGCCGAGGGAGACCAGGCCGTCGGTCGGCGAATCGACCCACGTGACGTACATGTAGATCGAGTAGGTGGTGTTCCCCGCCTCGACCGGCGTCTGCAGGTGGCTGAGCGCGGGCGAGGCGCCGGCGATCCGGAAGAGAGGCTCGGGCTCGAGCGGTCCGTCGCCGTCGGGATCGAACGTCTGATCGTCCTCGTCGACCCAGTAGTCGGGGTCCTTGGGGTCGGTGGCGTGCGGGATCGGCGAGTTGTCGTCGAGGACGAGCGAGTCGTAGTTCAGCGCCCGGGCCAACTCCATGTGCTGCTCGGCGGCGCCGCGGGCGGCCAGGCGCTCACGCGACGCACCGCTCGTCTCGAGGCCGAAGAGCAGGGACTGCGCCACCGCGAACCCGCCGACAGCGAGGATCGTGACCGCGACGATGGACTCGACCAGGGTGAATCCACCCTCGTCACGATCGAGCCTGCGCAGGAAGACCGATCCACGGCGTCCGCGCATGCGGGCACGACTGCTCTTCTCCATCACACGAGGGTGTTCGGCACGAGTGGGTCGCTCCTTGAGCGTCGGAACCCCCCATCTCACCGACGCCATTCGCAGGGTCGGTCAGTGCGAGGGACCGGAACGCCGAAGGGGCGGCCCGGAGGCCGCCCCTTCGAGTGGTGCTGTACCGGCTGGGGTTACCAGCTGGCGCCAGCCGCCGCGAGGGCGGCCGTGCCCGTGCAGTTTGCAGCGGTCGTGGTCGAGCCATAGAACGTGCCCGAACCAGCTCCCTGCGCAACCTCGTCGATCCAGTAGCAGGTACCGGACTCCGACATCGCGGCGCCGGCGAACTCCTGGTCGGCGTTGCCGCCGATCGCGGCGGTCGTGACCGACACGCTGGTGGGTGCCGTCGAGGCAGTGCCCGCAGCCACGTAGGCGAGCGAAGGCTCGATCGCCTCGAGACCGGTCGTGCTGGCACCGGCGAAGTCGCTGGTGTCCGTGTACGCGGTCTTCGCCGCGGCCAGGGTGTTCCGCAGGCTCGACTGAGCCGCACGGTTCTGCGCCCGCTCGCGGGCACCGAGGAACGTCGGCAGCGCGATGGCGATCAGGATGCCGATGATCAGAACGACCACCATCAGCTCGATGAGGGTGAAACCCTGCCTCCTCATCCGCGCGCTTCATCAAGCGCTTGAGCATGTGCTGTCAACTCCTTTCCTTGCTCGGCACACCACAGCGGTGTGCGTTCCATGACGTTTTCGGTCGCGCCTCGCCCGACCTGAAGCTGCCGGAGGGCGGAAGTTGCCAGTCCTCCGTCCGACCTACCAACGACCGGGTATGGCCTGCCGGCACTCACTGGGGACCGAACTGACGACGGAAGGAGCCCGGCGCCGATCGCGCCGGGCTCCTGGTGCCAACCGCGGGAAGCGGCCTACTTGATCAGCTTGATGATGTTGAACATCGGCATGTACAACGCGATGACGGCCGCGCCGACGAAGCCACCGATCACCGCGATCAGCAGCGGCTCGATCAGCGAGGTCAGCGCATCGACCGAGGCCTCGACCTCCTGGTCGTAGAACTGGGCCACCTTCGTGAGCATCGTGTCGACCTGCCCGGTCTCCTCGCCGACCGCGATCATCTGCACGACCATGGGCGGGAACACCGCGTGCTTCGAGAGCGGCTTCGCGATCGACTCACCCTCGCGCACGCTCGACTGCACGTCGGTGACGGCCTTGGAGATGATCTTGTTGTTGACCGTGTCGGCGACGATGTCGAGGGCCTGCAGGATCGGCACGCCGGCGGACAGCAGCATCGCCAAGCGTGCTCGAGAAGCGCGACAGCGCGGTCTTGTGGAACAGGGCTCCGAAGACCGGCGCCCGTAGCTTCAGACGGTCGACCTGGGTGCGACCGTTCTCGGTCTTCTTGTATCGGCGGAAGAAGAACCGGGCGATGAAGAACCCTGCGACGAAGATGTACCAGAACTGCTTCATCAGGTCGGACATCGTGATCAGCGCCCGTGTCGGGAGCGGCAGGGTGCCGCCGAGCTGCCCGTAGATGCCCTTGAACTGGGGCACGACGAACAGCAGCATCGCCGACATGATGAGCATGACGAGGCCCACCACGGCCACCGGATAGGTCATCGCCGACTTGATCTTTCCCCGCAGGTGCACCTCGCGCTCGAGCATCGCGGCGAGCTTCAGCAGGGTCGTGTCGAGCGACCCCCCCATCTCACCGGACTTCACCATCGAGATGTAGAGGTCGTTGAACACCTTGGGGTGCTTCTGCATCGCGCCCGAGAGCGAGGATCCCTGCTCGACGTCCGTGCGGCACGCGGCCAGCGTCTCGGCGAGCAGCTTGTTCTCGGTCTGCTCCGACAGGATCGAGAGCGCCCGCAGGATCGGCAGGCCGGAGTTGATCATCGTGGCGAACTGCCGCGAGAAGACCGAGAGGTCCTTCAGCTTGACCTTGGCCTTCTTGATGTTGATCTCGAGGTTGAGGCCCTTCTTCTCCTTGCCCACCTCGAGGGGCGTGTACCCCATCTCGCGCAGACGCTGGAGGACGAGCATCTCGCTGTCGGCCACCAGCGTGCCGGTGACCATGTTGCCCGCCTTGTCGCGGACCTTGTACTGGAAGGTTTGCGCCATCGAGGGTCTCCCTTACATCCCGCCCATGAGCATGCCGCCGCCGCCCATGCCGCCGCCCATGTCCATGCCGCCGCCGCCCTCGGGCCCCACGCCGCCGAGGGTTCCGCCCATCAGCCGCTGGAGTTCCTCGGGGTCGTGGCAGCGCTCGAAGGCGAGCTGCCTGAGTGATGCGGCCGGCCTTCACGTGCTGGGCCAGCGACATGTCCATCGTCTGCATGCCGTAGCGTCCGCCCGCCTGCATCGACGAGTAGATCTGGTGCACCTTGCCTTCGCGGATCAGGTTGCGAACGGCGGGCGTGGTCACGAGCACCTCGCACGCGACCGCACGGCCCTGCCCGTCGGAGGTGGGGATCAGCTGCTGGGTCACCACGCCCTGCAGCGTCGTCGACAGCTGCACCCGCACCTGCTGCTGCTGATGGGGCGGGAACACGTCGATGATGCGGTCGATCGTCTGCGGCGCGTCCTGCGTGTGCAGCGTCGCGAAGACGAGGTGACCGGTCTCAGCGGCGGTGATCGCCGTCGAGATCGTCTCGAGGTCTCGCATCTCACCGACCAGGATCACGTCGGGGTCCTGGCGCAGCACGTGCTTCAGCGCGTTCGAGAAGCCGTGCGTGTCGGCACCCACCTCGCGCTGGTTCACGATGCAGCTCTTGTGCTTGTGCAGGAACTCGATCGGGTCCTCGACGGTCATGATGTGGCCCCGCCGTTCGGTGTTCACCACGTCGACCATCGATGCCAGCGTCGTCGACTTCCCCGAACCGGTCGGCCCGGTCACGACCACGAACCCCCGCTGGAAGCGGGCGAGGTCGGCGACCACGGTGGGCAGGCCGAGCTCGTCGATCTGCTTGATCTCGAATGGGATCACGCGGAACGCGGCCCCGATCGCGTCGCGCTGCATGTACACGTTGACACGGAACCGGGCACGGCCCGGCAACGAGTACGACATGTCGAGCTCGAGCTCCTGCTCGAACCGTTCCCGCAACTTCTGGGGCAGGATCGCGTAGATCATTCCCTGCAGCGCTCGTGGCGACAGGGCGGGATATCCGTCGACGCGCTCCAGCTCACCGTGGACCCGGACGACCGGGGCGGAACCGGCCGTCAGGTGCAGGTCGGAACCGCCGTGGTCCAGGAGCGCTCCCAGCAGCTCCGGGATCGGGATCTGGACGTCTTCTTCCTGTTGCACGGCCATGCTCAACTCACTTCACCACCCTCGCGACTTCCTCGATCGAGGTGACCCCCATGCGGACCTTCTCGAGGCCGTCGTCGCGCAGGCTGATCATGCCCTGCTGGATCGCCGTGGCCTTGATCACGTCCGAGGAGGCTCGCTCGACGGTCAGTCGCTCGATCTCTTCGGTCATCGGCATCACTTCGTACAGCCCCATCCGGCCGCGGTAGCCCGTGTTCGCGCACGCCGCGCACCCTTGTGCCCGGTAGATCTCGGTGATCTCGGGCCACAGCCACTCGGGGAAGGCGGCAGCCTGGAGCTCGGGTTCCTCGGGCTGGTAGGCCACCTTGCAGCGCTCGCACAGCTTGCGAGCGAGTCGCTGGGCGACGACGGAGTCGATCGCCGAGGCCACGAGGAACGTCTCGACGTCCATCTCGGTGAGCCTGGTGAGCGCGCTCGGAGCGTCGTTCGTGTGGAGCGAGGTCAGCACGAGGTGTCCCGTCAGCGCCGCCTCGATCGCGATCGTCGCCGTCTCGCGATCTCGGACCTCACCGATCAGCACGATGTCGGGGTCGGCACGCAGGATCGAACGCAGCGCGCTCGCGAACGTCAGACCGGCCTTCGGATTCACCTGCATCTGGTTCACGCCGTTGAGCCGGTACTCGACCGGGTCCTCGACCGTGATGATGTTCTTGTCTTCCTCGTTCAGGATGTTGAGCGTCGAGTACATCGTGGTCGACTTGCCCGACCCGGTCGGACCGGTCACGAGGATCGCCCCGTACGGCTTGCGGAACGATTGCGCGAACCGCTTGTACGGGTCTTCGAGGAAGCCGAGATCCTCCAGCCTCAGGAGAGCCTGGGACTTGTCCAGGATGCGGATCACGACCTTCTCGCCGTAGACCGTCGGTAGGGTCGCGAGTCGCAGATCGAGCTGCTTCCCGCCGACCTTCATCGAGATGCGGCCGTCCTGCGGCACGCGCTTCTCGGCGATGTTCAGCTCCGCCATGACCTTCAACCGGGAGATCAGACCGCCCTGGATGTTCTTGGGGGCCGGTGGCATCGGTTCGTGCAACACGCCGTCGACGCGGAACCGGATCCGCACGTTCTTCTCGGCCGGCTCGATGTGCACGTCGGATGCGCGGTCGCCGACCGCCTGGGTCATGATCGCGTTCACCAGCTTGACGATCGGGGCGTCCTCGAGGGCCGCCTCCATCTGCTCGTCTTCGGATTCGAGCGCGTCGGCCGCGACGCTCGCGAGCGCCTCGACCTGACCGTCGATGCCCGCGAACTTCTGGATCGCACGCTCGACGTCGGCGGCCGTGGCCACCAGGGGCTGGACGTCGCGGTTCGTGATCGTGCGGATGTCGTCGAGCGCGTAGACGTTGGCGGGATCCGACATCGCGACGAGCAGCTTGCCGTCGCGTTCTCCGATCGGGATCGCGCGATACCGGCGAGCGAGCGCTTCGGGCAACAAGGTCGTGGCCGTGGGCTCGATCTGATACTCGGAGAGGTCCACGAACTCGAGGCCCACCTGCTCGGCGAGTGCGCGGACCAGGTCGCCTTCCTTGATCATGCCCATGTCGATCAGCACGCGGCCGAGCGATTTCGGCGTTCGCCGATGCTCTTCGAGCGCTGTTTCCAGCTGCTCGGGCGTGATCATGTCCAGCTCGATCAAGATCTGACCGAGCTGTTTCGACTTGCGCTTGACCGTGGTCATCGCCGTCCTTGCGCTCCCGTTGGGCTTAGGTCTCAGGAACTTCCTTCGTCATCGTCCGAGTCCACCTGAAGCAATCCAGAGAACTCTTTGGCAAGGAGGACCCGGTCGACCTCCGCGTCCTCGTCGAAGCCCGATCCACCACGCTTGCCGGCGAGTTTCTGGGGCTTCTTCTTCAGCGTCGACGCCGCCACGTCGGGCACCGGCGCCTCCTCCGGATCGCCCGCAGCGAGCTGGCTGATCGGCCGTCCGCCTTGGCGCCCTTCCCGCCGGGATCCTTCGAGAACCCGCGACGATCGGGGGACGTGTCGGCGGTCGCGATCTGCTCAGGGGCACCGGCCGTGACCTCCGCAGGTGACGGCCGATCGACCGTGGCTTGTCGACCTGTGGATGGAGCGACGTGCGCGGTTTGCCCGACGGGGCACCGTTCGAGTCGGGAACGCGCAGCGTGTCGCGCCGAGCACGACCCTCCTCCGCGATCAGGAGCACCTGTTCCATCTGGTCGACGAGGACGCCCGGGCGGGTCCCGGGCTCCGCCGTGGCGAAGGCGGCGTACGGCCCGCGTTTGACGTAGGCCCAGACCTGATCCGGGAACTCCACGAAGCTCCTGTCGGGCTCGCCGAGCGTGGTGAACTTGAGCCACGCCGCTTTGGCGAGGCTCTCGTCCTCGTTCGGGGAGGCGCCGAGCACCAGCCCGTCCCTCGAGAGGATGAGGGCGCCCGACACCCCGCTCACGCTCACGGAGATCCGCTGCGCGAGCGCGGAGTAGTCGTCCATCTCTCGAGCTGCATCGACGGCGTGACGACCGCCCTTGAGAGAGGTCGGGACGATGTCGGACGCGGCGCGCCGGCGACCGCTCAGCCGTGCTCGGCGACGGCAACGACGGCAGCCGCCGACATCACGTCGAGCGGCGCCGGAGTTCCTGTCCAGAGCTCGAAGGAGAGCGCCGCCTGATGCAGCAGCAACCCCAGTCCTCCGAACGTCTCGGCCCCCGCCTCCCGAGCGCGCACCTGGAGCGGCGTCACCGCGGGTCGGTACAGGAGGTCGACGACGAGCACGTCGGGGGCGAGCGGGGGAAGAGGTGGGCACGAGCGGCCGTCGGCGCCCACCGGAGTCGCGTTCACGACGAGATCGGCGCGGCGGCCGTCCGCCACATCGAACGGCACGACCTCGACGTCGAGCTCCGTGCCCTCGATCGCGAGGAGCAGGTCGTCGGCGCGCCCGGCGTCCCGCACGGCGACGCGCAGCTCGGCTGCGCCCGCGACCGCCAGGGCGAGCGCGACCGCTCGGGCGGCACCACCGGCGCCGAGCACGAGCGCCGAGCATCCCGCGGGGTCGAACCCGGCATCGCGCCTCAGGAACCGATCGAACCCGGGCGCGTCCGTGTTGTGACCGAGCAATCTGTCACCGTCCACGACCAGCGTGTTGACCGCGCGCAGGCGCCGAGCATCCTCGGACAGCTCATCGGCGAGATCGGCGGTCTCGGTCTTGTGCGGCATCGTGACGTTCGCGCCGCGGAGCCCGAGGCCCACGAGTCCGTCGGCGGCGGCGCGCATCGCACCGGGGGGCACCGGCAGGGGCACGTACACCCAGTCCATGCCGAGCGAGGAGAACGCCGCGTTGTGGATCGCCGGCGAGAGGCTGTGCTCGACGGGCCAGCCGATCACCCCGACGACGTGGGTCGCTCCCCCGATCGTGAGGGGTGCCTGGGGGTCATCCGAGGCATGCATCGACGTTGGCCAGGTGCTCGTCGTAGGTCACGGCGAACCGATGACCGCCGTCGTCCCCGCAGAGCACGTAGTAGTAGTACGGCGTGTCGGCGGGGTTCAGGGCGGCCTTCAGGGACCAGAGGTACGGACTCGCGATCGGGGTCGGAGGCAGCCCGGTGCGCATCCTCGTGTTGTAGGGACCGTCGGTCTCGATGTCGGCCGTCGAGAGCTCGCCGTCGGGCGTGGGGTCGTCGTACAGCAGCGTGGCATCGATGCCCAGCGTCATGCCGTCTCGCAGGCGGTTGTAGATCACCCCCGCGATCAGCGGCCGGTCGCGCTGCACGGCCGCCTCCTTCTCGATCATCGAGGCGATCACGACGATCTCGTAGGGCGACACGCCGAGCTCCTCGGCCCGCTCCCACGGCAGGCCCGCCGTCTCCTCCGAGAACTGGTTCAACAGACGCTGGATCACCGCGTCGGCGTCATCCCGTTTCGGGATGCGATAGGTCTCGGGCCAGAGGAACCCCTCGAGCGAAGCGTCGGCGGGGAGCGCCGCGGGGCGGTCGAATCTTCCCCTCGTCGGCGCGAGCGAGGAACTCGTCGGCCGGGATGCCGAGCGACTCCTCGACCGCCTCGGCGATCTGGGTGATGCGGTATCCGGGCGGCACCAGCACGTCGGCCGTGGGGATCTGCTTCGGAGGCGTGGTGAGCACCTCGACGGCCTCGTCGAGCGTCATGCCTGTCGTGAGCGAGTACGTCCCCGCGCGGATCTCCCCCGACCGGCCCGTGCCCCGCATCAAGAGGTTCCCGATGAAGCCGCCACAGGGGATCACGCGCTCCGAGGCCAGGCCTTCCACCACCCGCTCGGCGGTGGCACCCTCCTCGACCGTGAACGTCACGTCGCGCTCGGGTCCGTCGGCGGCACCCTGACAGCTCTCGTAGTGCCTGCTCGCCATCACGAGCCCCGCGACGAGCCCCGCGAGCGCGACGAACAGGATCAGCAGGGACGTCCGCCGGGGACGGTCAGGCTGCGCATGGCGGTCCGCACGTCGCGGCGTGGTCGTCTGCACCGGCCGAGGATACCGGCCGAGGACACCCGGGCGGTCGTGGTGGCGATGTGTCATCGGTGCGCATCGAGCCAGGCGCCGAGGATCACGGTCGCCGCGCTCTCGTCGACGACGCGGCGTCGTCGTGGTCCGGTGACCCCGGCCTCGCGGAGCGCACGCTCGGCCTCGGCGGTGCTCAGGCGTTCGTCCTGCAGCTCGACGGGCACCCCGACGATCGATCCGAGCGCCTCGGCGAAGGCCTCGGCCTGCTGGGCGCGGGGTCCCGACGCGCCCGACATCGACCGGGGATGGCCGACGACGACCACCGCGACGCCCAGTTCCTGCACGAGGGCGGCGACGGCCTTGAGCTCGCCCGGCGGTTGCCCCACCCTGATCGTGCCGTGGGGAACCGCCATGCGCCGTTCCGGGTCGGAGATCGCCACGCCGATGCGTGCGTCGCCGAGGTCCAGACCGAGCACCCTGCCCGGCGCCGCGAGGCGCTCGGAGCCGTCACCGGCAGGCGTGGTGGTCATCTCAGCCGGCGAGGAGCTCTTTCAGGCGACCCGGGATGCTCTGCACCGCGGGCACGACCTCCTCGGCGAGCTTTCCCCCGGCGAACCCGAGACCGGGCTTGCCGCCGGCGCCGCCACCGATCACGGCCGCCGCGTGTTCGAGCAGAGCCGGGGCGGTCACGCCACGGTCGGTCAGCGGCTTCGAACACGCGGCCACGAGCAGCGCCTTGCCTCCCTGCGCGGAGCCGAGCACCACCGCCGCCTCGCCCCCGAGCTTGCCGACCGCCTTCTGGGCGAGATCACGGAGGGTGTCGGCGTCGTCGTCGGTCACCGTGGCGACCAGGCGCACCCCGTCGACGCTCGAGGCACGTTCGACGATCTCGTCGACCCGGCCCGCCGCCTGCTGTTGCGAGAGGCGCCCCAGCTCGTTCTTCAGGCGCTTGTTCTCCTCGACGACCCGGCGAGCGTGCTCGAGGGCGGCGGTGGCGTCCTTGCTGCCGAGCGCCTCGACCAGGCCCCGCAGCAGCTCGCGTTCGGCGTTGATCTCGCGCAGGGCATCGGGGCCGACGAGCGCCTCGACGCGGCGCATGCCCGAACCGATCGAGCCTTCGTGCAGGATCCGGAGCACGCCGATGCGACCGGTGCGCTCGACGTGTGTGCCGCCGCAGAGCTCACGCGAGTAGTCGCCGATCTCGACCACGCGCACGACATCGCCGTACTTCTCGTCGAACAGCATCGTCGCGCCGAGGGACGTGGCCTCGTCCATCGAGGTCTCGAAGATGTGTGGTGCGTCGTCGCGCGCGAGCAGCCGGTTCGCCTCGAGCTCGGCCTGCTCCAGCACCTCGCCGGGCACCGCCCCCGGGTTGGGGAAGTCGAACCGGAGCCGCCCAGGGGCGACGAGCGAGCCGGCCTGACGGGCGTGCTCGCCGAGGATGTGCTTCAGGGTCCAGTGAACGACGTGGGTCGACGTGTGGGCCCGTGCGGTCGCCTCACGGCGCTGTCGATCGATCTCGGCGATCGCGTCCTGCCCGGGGCGGACCTCGCCCGAGCTCACCGTGCCGATGTGCATGATCGACGTCGGGCCGGCCCACTGCGTATCGCGCACGCGGATCGTGCCGGTGTTCGTCCGGATCTCACCCTCGTCGCCGACCTGCCCCCCGGACTCGGCGTAGAACGGCGTGCGGCCGAGGAAGACCGACACCTCGTCGCCCTCCTGCGCGACGCCGAGCTCTCCCCGATCGTCCCCCAGCAGCATCGCGATCGAGGAGTCGGCTTCGGGCTGGTGGTAGCCCACGAACTCGGTCGGCGGCACGGCACCGGCGTCGATGCCGACCTCCACCTTCTTCACCGCGGCGCGCGCCCTGGCCCGTTGCTCCTCGAGCAGCTCCCGGAATCCGGACTCGTCCACGGCGAGCCCCGCATCGGCGGCGAGCTCGGCGGTCAGCTCGATCGGGAAGCCGAACGTGTCGGAGAGCTTGAACGCGTCGGCGCCTCCGATGCGGCCGCCCTCGGCACGCTCTCGGGCTTCCTCGAACAGCACCATGCCCTGTCGCAACGTGGCGCTGAACCGCTCCTCCTCGGAGCCGAGGACCTGCTCGATGAACGCCCGGTTCTCGACGAGCTCCGGATACGCCTCGCCGAACCCGTCGACCACCACACCGACGAGCGGCCGAAGCACCTCGCCCTCCACCCCGAGCTGGCGCGCGTTCGACACCACGCGCCGCAGCATGCGACGCAGGATGTAGCCGCGCCCCTCGTTCGACGGCTGCACTCCGTCGGCGACCAGGAACGCCGTCGCTCGCGCGTGCTCGCCGATGATCCGGATCGAGATGTCGCTGCGCTCGTCGGAGCCGTAGTGCCTGCCCGAGAGCGACTGGACCTCATCGAGCAGCGGCGTGAACAGATCGGTGTCGAAGAAGCTCTTCTTCCCCTGCAGCACCATCGCGACACGTTCGAGCGACGAGCCGGTGTCGATGTTCTTCTTCGGAAGCTCGCCGACGATGGTGGCGTGCGCGTCCACCTGGTCCTGCGTGAAGACATGGTTCCAGATCTCCATGAACCGGTCTTCGTCGACCTCCGGTCCGCCGTCGGGCCCGAGGTGGGGGCCTCGGTCGACGAAGATCTCCGAGCACGGCCCGGCCGGTCCGGCGGCGTGGGTCCACCAGTAGTTGTCAGCCTTGCCGCGGCGCACGATCCGCTCCGACGGGATGCCGAGGTCCTGCCAGATGCCGATCGACTCGTCGTCGTCCTGGTACACCGTGGTCCACAACCGGTCGGGGTCGATGCCATAGCCCTCGGTGACGAGCTCCAGACCCCACGCGCAGGACTCCGCCTTGAAGTAGTCGCCGAAGGAGAAGTTCCCGAGCATCTCGAACATCGTGAGGTGGCGATCGGTGTGACCGACGTTCTCGATGTCGTTGGCCCGGAAGCACTTCTGCACGCTCACCGCCCGGGGGAACGGCGGATCGGCCTGCCCGAGGAAGTACGGGATGAACTGCTCCATGCCGGATCCGGTGAGCAGCAGGCCGGACTCCGGGGCCGCGATCAGCGACGCCGAGCGGACGCGTGTGTGACGGCGCTCCTCGAAGAACGCCAGGAAGGTCTCACGGATGCGCGCACCGTCCATCCGGCGAGTCTACCGGCGGGCCCAGTGCGGCGAGGCCGAAGCCTCGTTCCCTAGGACCGGGGTCGGGTCTCGTCGAGGCCGCTGTCGCGGCGCAGCTCGGCCTCGCGCTCGTCCATCGCCCGCTTGCCCTCCTGGATCGACTCGGAGACGAGCTTCGAGAGGTCCATCAGGCCGCCCTTCGCCTCGCGGGCGAGCGTCTGGGGCGCGACGCGCTGGGCCTGCTTGCGTGTCCAGCGCGAGGCGATGATCGCTCCGGTCGCCCCGGCGCCGAGGCCGAGCGCGACCCAGAAGCCGCGTTTCACTTCTTGCGGCCCCGTGCCTTCGCGAAGCCCTGGCGCAGCCCGGCGCCCATGCTGATCACCTTGACCAGGGGGCTCGCCGCCGCCTGCTCGACCAGCCCCGAGAGCTTCTCGACGCGGCCGACGATGTCGTTCGCGCTCACCAGCATCGTGTCGACCCGGTCGAGCTCGCGGTTCGCCCGTTCGACCGAGCCCCTGACCTCGCGCAACAACGGCACCGTCTCCTCGCGCATCGTGTCGATCGTCATCTTCGTGCTCTCGAGCACCCGGAACGTGTTCAACAGCACCACGCACAGGGCGAGCACCAGCAGGCCCCAGAAGGCCGCCAGGATGATGAGGGCGGTGTCACCGCCGGTGAGCGCGAGGAGCGTCATCGTCGAGCCTCCGTGATCGTGGTCGCGTGGATGGCCTAGCCTACCCGACCGGTCTGCAGGAGCGGCAGCCGCGGATCAGCCTCGCTCGGTGTCGATCCTGCGGCCGGTGCCCGGTTCCCGTTCCACGTCCTCCCCCTGCCCCGACGGCTCGTAGTAACGGCGGGTCGACGCGCTCGGCGGGCGATACTCCTGCTCCACCGCGTGCCCCGGGAACTCATGGGGATACCGATAGCCCTTGCCGTGCCCCAGCTGCTTCGCCCCGCGGTAGCTCGCATCGCGCAGATGCAACGGCACGGGCTCCGCGGACGGCGCATCCTCGAACGCCGCCGCGGTCGCCGCATAGACACTGTTCGACTTCGGCGCGGTGGCCAGGTACACGGTCGCGTGCGCGAGGTTCAGGCGCACCTCCGGGAGGCCGACGTGCTCGACCGCCTGGGCTGCCGCGACGGCCACGACCAGCGCGTTCGAGTCCGCCATGCCGATGTCTTCGCTCGCATGCACGATCAGGCGACGAGCGATGAAGCGGGGGTCCTCCCCCGCCTCGATCATGCGAGCGAGCCAGAACAGGGCGGCGTCGGGGTCGGAGCCCCGGATCGACTTGATGAACGCGCTGATCACGTCGTAGTGGGCGTCGCCCTGCCGGTCGTAGACGATCGCCTTCTTCTGCACGGCGTCGGCGGCGACCTCGCGGGTGATCTCGCTCATGTCGGCGGCCCGAGCGGCTTCGGCGGCGGCCTCGAGCCCGGTGAGGGCCATGCGCGCATCGCCGCCGGCGATCGTGACGAGATGTTCCAGCGCGTCGTCGGCGATCGTGAGGCCCGCCAGGCCGAGGCCCCGGTCGCCGTCGTCGAGCGCCCGCCGGAGCAGGACGGCGACCGCCTCGTCGTCGAGAGGCTCGAGGCGGAGCAGCAGGCATCGGGACAGCAGCGGCGAGTTGAGCGAGAAGTACGGGTTCTCGGTCGTGGCACCGATCAGCGTGACCGTGCCCTCCTCCACCGCGGGAAGCAACACGTCCTGCTGGGCCTTCGACCACCGGTGCACCTCGTCGACGAAGAGCACGGTGCGGAAGAGCCCGCCTCGTGCGCCGTCCATCACCTTGCGGGCGTCGGCCACGCCGGAGTTCACGGCCGAGAGCTGCACGAGCTCGGCGCCGACGGCGTCGGCCAGCAGATGGGCCAGGGTCGTCTTCCCGGTTCCGGCCGGACCCCAGAGGATGATCGACGACAGCGTGCCCCGTGACAGGACGCGCGTGAGCGCCCGTCCCTCCCCGACCAGATGACCTTGTCCGACGAACTCCTCGAACGATCGGGGACGCATGCGTGCCGCGAGGGGCACGTCTCCCACGTCAATCCTCCCGCTGGACGGGTGGGTCGGCCGTGGCCGCCGGCGCGTCGACGATCGAGGCGAGGCCGAGCTCTCGCAGCTGGGTCTCGTCGACGGGGGCCGGCGCGCCCGTGAGCGGATCGCTGCCGGACTGCGACTTCGGGAAGGCGATCACGTCGCGGATCGCGTCCTTGCCTGCGAGCACCATCACGAGACGATCGACGCCCATCGCGATGCCTCCGTGGGGCGGTGCGCCGAGCGCGAGCGCGCGCAGCAGGTGCCCGAACTGCTCCTCGACGTCGGCGGCTGGGAGCTGGAGGGCATCGAAGACCTTGCGCTGGGTCGCGGCGTCGTGGATGCGGATGCTGCCGCCGCCGACCTCGAAGCCGTTCAGCACGAGGTCGTACGCGCGGGCCACCGCGGTCTCCGGCGCCAGATCGTCCGATGACGGTGACGTGAACGGGTGATGCACGGAGACCCAGCGGTCCTCCTCGTCGCTGTACTCGAACAGCGGCGGCTCGACCATCCAGCAGAACGCCCAGGCATCGTCGGGGATCAGCCCGAGCCGTGCGGCCAGGTCGCGGCGCAGGCCGTCGAGCGCCACGTTGGCCCGGTCCTCCCGGTCGGCCACGATGCAGACGAGATCGCCGTCGGCGGCACCGGTCCGCTCGACCACCCCGGCGATCTCATCGGGCGTGAGGAACTTCTCCACGGGCGAGCGGACCGAACCGTCGGACCCGACCGCCATCCAGACGAGCCCCGCCGCGCCGCGCCCCTTGGCATCCTCGATCAGGCGGTCGAGCTCCTTGCGCGAGGACGACCCTGCGCCCGGTGCGGCCAGCGCCTTGATCACTCCTCCGTCGCCGAGCACCTTCGCGAACGCGTTGAATCCCGTGGCCGCGAAGACCGGGGCGAGGTCGACGAGCTCCATGCCGTAGCGCAGGTCGGGCTTGTCGGAGCCGTAGCGATCCATCATCTCGCGGTACGTGAGGCGCGGGAACGGCGTCGGCGACCTCGACCCCCGCGACCTCGCGCACGATGCGCGCGTAGAGCGGTTCGATCAGCGCGATCAGGTCTTCCTCGGTGACGAACGACATCTCGACGTCGAGCTGGGTGAACTCGAACCCACGGTCGGCGCGGGCGGCCTCGTCGCGGAGGCACCGGACGATCTGGTAGTAGCGATCCTGACCGCCCACCATGAGCAGCTGCTTGAGCTGCTGCGGCGATTGAGGCAGCGCGTAGAACGTGCCCGGCCACAGCCGGCTCGGCACGAGGAAGTCGCGCGAACCCTCAGGCGTCGACCGGGTGAGGATCGGCGTCTCGATCTCCACGAAACCCCGCTCGTCCATGTGTTCGCGCATCAGCCGCACGATGTGCGCGCGCATCGCCAGCACCTTCGTCATCTCGGGACGGCGCAGGTCCAGGTATCGGTAGCGCAGCCGCAGGTCCTCGCCGGCCTCGATGCGATCCTCGATCGGGAACGGCGGGGTCTCGGAGGCGTTCAGCACCTCGATCGCGGACGCGACCACCTCGATCTCACCGGTGGCGAGGTCGGGGTTCTGCATGCCGTCGGGCCGAAGGCGCACGGAGCCGGCGACCCGCACCACGTCCTCGGCTCCGAGTCGCTGCGCGGCGGCATGAGCGTCGGCCGCGTCCTCGGGGTGGAAGACCACCTGCACGACACCCTCGCGATCCCGAAGGTCGATGAAGGTCACGCCACCGTGGTCGCGCCGGTGGCCCACCCATCCGCAGAGCGTCACGTCCTCGCCTGCCTGGCCGGGCCGCAGCTCACCGCAGGCGTGCGATCGCATCGTCGTCCCGAAGTCGGGCGACCTCATGCCGGCTCCTCCGCTCGATCCTCGAGCCTCGTGAGCCAGCCGGCGACGTCGTCGAGCGGCACCGACTTCTGCACGCCGTCGACGAGGCGGCGCAGCGTGATCGCGCCCTCGGCGAGCTCCCGTTCCCCGACGATCGCGGCGAACGCGGCGCCGGCGCGATCCGCCATCTTGAGTTGCGCCTTGAGCGGACGCTCCTCGTACGCGTGCGCCGCCGGGACGCCCTCGCTCCGCAGCGCGTCGACCAGCCGCAGCCCGGCATCGCGAGCCTCCTCGCCCAGCGCGACCACGAAGCACGTCGGCACGCGGGCGGGCGGCACGGGGCGACCCTCCCCTTCCAGGGCGAGCAGCACGCGGTCGAGCCCCATCGCGAAACCGACCCCAGGCGTCCGAGGGCCCCCGAGCGCCTCCGCGAGCCCGTCGTATCGACCGCCCGCGTTCACGGTGCCGGCCTTGTTCGCTGCCAACACACCGGAGATCCATTCGAACGCCGTGCGCGTGTAGTAGTCGAGCCCACGGACCATGCGGGGGTCGAGCACGTACGTGACCCCCGCCGCGTCGAGCCCGCCCCTCACGGACGCGAAGTGCGCGGCGCAGTCGTCGCACAGGTGCTCGGCGATCGTCGGCGCTGCGAGGACGAACTCCTTCTCGCCGTCGACCTTGCAGTCGAACACGCGAAGGGGGTTCCTCTCGAGCCGGGTGCGGCAGTCCTCGTCGAGCTGATCCCGAAAGGGCTCGAGGTGGGCGATCAACCGCGCGCGATAGGGCGGACGACATGCTTCGTCGCCGATCGAGTTGAGGTGGAGGGTCACGTCGTGGAGGCCTCGCGATCGCAGGTATCGGTCGCCCAGCACGATCACCTCGACGTCTGCGCCCGGCGCCTCGGTGCCGATCACCTCGACACCGAACTGACGGAACTCCCGCATGCGTCCCGCCTGCGGGCGCCCGTGTCGGAACTCGGACGCGATGTAGTACCCCTTGAACGGGTTCGGCAACGCCTGAGCGTGCGTGAGGTACGCGCGGACGACCCCCGCGGTGCTCTCGGGCCGAAGGGTGACGGACCGACCCCCCTTGTCCTCGAACGTGTACATCTCCTTCGTCACGACGTCCGAGGTCTCGCCCGACGTGCGCGAGAACAGCTCCGTCTGCTCGAAGGTCGGGGTCTCGAGGTAGCGATAGCCGTAGAGCCGCGCGATGCGGTGGGCCTCGTCGTAGAGACCGAGCATCGCATCGGCCCGGTCGGGCAGCAGGTCCTGCGTGCCGCGAGGCGGCGAGAGCTCCATCAGACCAGCTCCAGCAGGAACGGGTTGGTCGAGCGTTCACGCCCCACGGTCGTCTCCGGGCCGTGCCCGGGGAGGACCGGGACCGCGTCAGGCAGCTCGAGGAACCGTCGCAGGCTCGCCTGCATCGCGTCGGGGTCGGAGTTGGGGAAGTCCGAGCGACCGATCGAGCCCGCGAACACCAGGTCGCCCGAGCAGAGGACGACGTCGGTGTCGACGCGGAACGAACAGTGCCCGGGCGTGTGTCCCGGCGTGTGCATCACCTCGATCGCCAGGCCCGCGAGCCGAAGCCTGTCGCCGTCGGCGATCGTGCGGAGCTCCTTCACGGGGGCGAGGGGGTTGTCGAATCCGGCTCGCCACCCGGGCTCGTCGGTGAACGCCATCGCGTCCGCCTCGTGCACGAAGACGGGGAGCTCGCCGGCGAAGTCGCCGGCCTCGCCGGCGTGGTCGAAGTGTGCGTGCGTCGCCAGCACGGCGACCGGCGTCTTGTTCGCCGCCTCGAGCAGTCCGTGCACCGCCTCGGGCGTGAAGCCGGGGTCGACGACCACGGCATCATCGCTCGCGTCGGAGGCGAGCAGCCAGCAGTTCGTGCCGTACGGGTTGGCGTTGAACACGTCGAGCCACATCAGGCCGCCCATGCTAGCTGACACCCACTCCTGCCCTTCGCGCGGCCCTAGAGGGCGGCGGTGTCGAGCACCAGCGTGACGGGGCCGTCGTTCAGGAGCTCGACCTGCATGTCGGCACCGAACACCCCTGTGGCGACCGGCAGCCCTTGGCGTTCCAGCGCCGCGGCGAACGCGTCCACGAGCTCGGCCGCCTTCCCCGGTTCGGCCGCATCGGTCCACGAGGGCCGGCGGCCCTTGCGGAGGTCCGCATAGAGCGTGAACTGCGACACCACCAGCGCTTCGCCCCCGACGTCGGCGATCGCGCGGTTCATCTTCCCCGCCTCGTCCGCGAACACCCGCAGGGCCGAGACCTTCTCGGCGAGACGCTCCGCCTCGGCAGGCCCGTCGTCGTGGCCCACCCCCACCAGCAACAGGAACCCCACGCCGATACTCGCCACCCGCTCGCCGTCGACCGAGACCGACGCCCGGGCGACCCGCTGGAGCACGACCCGCAACGCTCAGCTCGGCACGACGCGGTACGCGTCGTAGACGCTCTCCACGCGCTTCACCGACGCGAGCACGCTCGACAGGTGCGCGATGTCGGCGAGCTCGAACGTGAACCTCAGGCGCGTGATGCGATCCTTCCCGGTGGCCGAGGTCGCCGAGAGGATGTTCACGTGGTTGTCGGAGAGCACGGTGGCCACGTCGGAGAGGAGCCGCGTGCGGTCGAGCGCCTCGACCTGGATCGCGACGACGAACGACGTGGGCTTGCCCTCGGCCCACGTCACCTCGATCAACCGCTCGGGCTGCTGACGCAGTGATGTGACGTTCGGGCAGTCGGTGCGGTGCACGCTGACGCCCTGTCCCTTCGTCACGAAGCCGAGGATCTCGTCGCCTGGCACCGGGGTGCAGCATCGGCTGAGCCGCACCCAGACGTCGGGGAGCCCGCGCACCACGATCCCCTTCGAGATGTCGTCGTCGCGGCCGATCTTCACCGGTCGGGCGAGCGGAACCTCGGCGACGTGCTCCTCGTCGGTATCGCCGACCACGAGGCGCGAGACCCGCGCCACGATCGACTGGGGAGAGACGTGCCCCTCGCCGACGGCGACGTAGAGCGCCTCGAGGTTCGGGTACTTCAGCTCCTCGGCGACGGAGCTCAGCGACTCCGTCGTCGCGAGGCGCTTGATCGGCAGGTTCTGTTTGCGCATCAGTCGCGTGACGGCGTCGCGGCCCTGCTCGAGGGCGTCCTCGCGACGCCCACGAGTGAACCACTGGCGGATCTTGGACCGCGCACGCGGCGTCGTGACGAACTGCAGCCAGTCCTGTGACGGTCCCTCGCCCTGCGCGCGCGAGGTGAGGACCTCGACCGTGTCGCCCGTGCGCAGCTCGTAGTCGAGCGGCACGAGCTTGCCGCCGACCTTCGCGCCGATCGTGCGGTGACCGACGTCGGTATGGATCGCGTAGGCGAAGTCGACCGGGGTCGCCCCCGCCGGGAGGTTCACCACGTCGCCCTTCGGGGTGAAGACGAAGACCTGACCCCCGTACAGGTCGATCCGCAGCGAGTCCATGAACTCGCGCGGATCGGCCATGTCCTTCAGCCAGTCCATCATCTGTCCGAGCCACGCGGCCTCGGCCGAGGCCTCCTTGGCCTGCTTGCTGCCCTCCTTGTACCGCCAGTGCGCGGCGATGCCGTACTTCGCGGTGCGGTGCATGTCGCGCGTGCGGATCTGGATCTCGAGCGGTGTGCCGCCCGGCCCGACGACCGTCGTGTGCAACGACTGGTACATGTTGGACTTGGGCATCGCCACGTAGTCCTTGAAGCGACCGGGGATGGGCTTCCAGAGGGCGTGCACGGCGCCGAGCGCGGCGTACGTGTCACGGAGCGAGTCGACGAGGATACGGACCCCGACCAGGTCGTAGATCTCGTTGAACTCCTTGCCGCGGATCACCATCTTCTCGTAGATCGAGTACAGGTGCTTCGGGCGACCCTCCACCTCGGCCTTCACGCCGAGCTCCTTGAGCTTGGCTCGCGCCTCACTCGTGACCTGCTCGATCAGGGCGGTGCGCTCGTCGCGCCGGGCGTCGACGAGGCTCACGATCTCGCGGTAGGGGCCGGGGTGCAGCGTCTTGAACGACAGGTCCTCGAGCTCCCACTTGATCTCCTGCACACCGAGTCGATGTGCGAGCGGCGCGTAGATCTCGAGCGTCTCGGTGGCGATGCGCCGCTGCTTCGCCTCGGGGAACACACCCAACGTGCGCATGTTGTGGAGGCGGTCGGCGAGCTTGATGAGCAGCACGCGGATGTCGCCGGCCATCGCGACGATCATCTTGCGGACGTTCTCCGCCTGCTCCTGCTCTCGGGAGTGGAACTCGAGGCGGTCGAGCTTCGTGAGTCCGTCGACGATGCGCGCGACCTCGGGGCTGAACTCCTGCTCGATGTCGGCGAGGCTGACCTCGGTGTCTTCGACGGTGTCGTGCAGCAGCGCCGCCTCGAGCGTCGTGGTGTCGAGCCGCAGGTCGGCGAGGATCTCGGTGACGGCGAGAGGATGGGTGATGAACTCCTCTCCCGACTTGCGCTTCTGGCCCTCGTGGGAGGCCTCCGCGAACGCGTACGCGCGGGCGATCTCTCGCACGTCGGCCTTCGGGTTGTACCCACGGACCTTCTTCAGCACGGGGTCGATCGGCGAGGACTGCCCCGTGTCTCCCCGGCGCAGGCGCGGGCGTGGCAGACGGGCGCCCCGCCGTGCGGGGGGCTGGTCTGCCCTGAGGTCTTCCCTGCTGTCCACCGCGCCTCCTCCCCGCAAGTGTAGGGGGTCGAGGCGGCGCGACCGCTCAGTAGTGGATCAACGTGTACAGCTCGTGCTCGGCGAGCCGCTCGCGCCCGTGCAGGAAGTCGAGCTCGATCACCGTGGCGATGCCGCAGACCTTGCCGCCGACCTGCTCGACGAGGGACGCGGCGGCCTGCGCCGTGCCGCCGGTCGCGAGCACGTCGTCGACGATCAGCACCCGCTCCCCGGGGTTGATGCCGTCGACGTGCAGCTCGAGCGTGGCCGTGCCGTACTCGAGCGCGTAGTCCTCGTCGACCGTGACCGAGGGCAGCTTCCCCTGCTTGCGGATGGGCACGAAGCCGGCCCCGAAGTGGTAGGCCACCGGCGAGGCGATGATGAAGCCCCGAGCCTCGATGCCCACGACCTTGTCGACGTTGCCTCGGCCGAACCGCACCACGATCAGGTCGGTGATCGTCGAGAAGGCGATCGGGTCGGCGAGCACCGGCGTGATGTCCTTGAAGACGATGCCCGGCTCCGGGAAG
Source organism: uncultured Actinomycetes bacterium (assembly GCA_963825685.1). Classification (GTDB taxonomy): domain Bacteria; phylum Actinomycetota; class UBA4738; order UBA4738; family HRBIN12; genus JAOUEA01. The sequence goes on from CAWGUD010000021.1 coordinate 80,231, forward strand.
TCGGGCACGTCGCGGATCAGGCCCTTGATCTGTTCGATGTCCATGATTCCCCTCCGCGTCGGCCGGGTCGCTACCTCCGCTTGCGCTTGGCGGGCGGGCGGCGTTTGCTCTTCGGACGTGGGCGCGAGCCCGTGCGCGCCGTCGCGGCTCGCGCGGCGGCATCTGAGGTTCGCGCGGTGCTCGCGGTCGCCGAGACCGCCGCCTCCTCCGCCTCCGGCGACGCGCCGCCTCGCGAGCGAGCCATCCGGCGCGCCTCCATCTGCTGGTAGCGCTTCTCCCGCATCTTCAGCACCGCGAGCAGCGGCGCGGCCAGGTAGATCGACGAGTAGGCGCCGATCGCGACACCCACGAACATCGCGAAGGCGAAGTCCTTCAACGTGTCGCCGCCGAAGAGCAGCAGGGACAGGATCGGCAGCAGCACGACCAGCGACGTGTTCACCGACCGCATCAGCACCTGGTTCAGCGAGAGGTCGACGACCCCCACGTACCCGAGGCGTGAGACGAGTGCGCTCGACTCCGTGTTCTCCTTGATCTTGTCGTAGATCACGACCGTGTCGTACAGCGAGAACCCGAGGATCGTGAGGATCGCGATCACGGTCTCCGGTGTGACCTCCCGCCCCACCAGCGCATACAGCCCCGCCGTGATCACCACGTCGTGGACCAGGGCGATCATGGCGCCGACCGCCATCTTCGGTTCGAACCGGATCGCGATGTAGAGCGAGATCGCGACCAGCACGACGATCAGCCCCGTGATCGCCTGCCGCCGGACCTCGGCGCCGAACGTGGGCCCGATGTCCTCGACGCTCACCTCGGTCACCTCGATGCCCGCCTGGTCGGCGAGGCGCCGGATCAGCGCCTCGCCGTCGTCGGCCGCGGCGAGCGACTCGGTTCGGATCGCGACCTGATCGCCACCCACGATCTGCACCTCGGCGCCATCGCGCCCCGCGTCGGCGAGCGTCGCCTGGATGTCGGCCACGGTGACGTCGGTCTCGAGCGGGAACTGGATCTTCGCGCCGCCGTCGAAGTCGATCGAGTAGTTCAGCCCGCCGACGATGAGCCCGATCAGCGACAACGCGATCAGCGCTCCCGAGATCGCGAAGTAGATCCGTCGGCGTTCGACGAACCGGAAGTGCGGGATCGTATGACCGCGGTAGGTCTCGAGCGCGTGGTGGAGCGTGGTCACGCTCCCGCCCCCTCCGGCCGCGTCGTCGGTCTCGCCGGCGACCCCGGCCTCGAGCCCGAATCCCTTGAGGGAGACGAGCCGCTGGTTCCGTGCGAGGAGGAACACGGTCGGCCGCTTGAAGAACCACACGACGAACAGGTCGAGCAACGTGGCCACGCCGAGGGTCAGCGCGAACCCGCGCACCGAGCTCACGGCGGTCAGGTACAGCACGACGGCGGCGATGCCGGCGACGACGTCGGCAGCGATGATCGTCTTGTAGGAGCGCGCGAACGCGGGCTGGACGGCCGCCCGGGCGGTCTTGCCGCCTCGTACCTCATCTTTCAGTCGCTCGAAGAACACGATGTAGGAGTCGGCGGTGACCCCGAGCGAGATCACGAGCCCTGCGACCCCGGCCAGGGTGAGCGCGTATCCGAACTGGATGCCCGCGAGCGAGATCAGCGCGACCGCGAGGATCGCCCAGATCGACATGCCGAACCATGCCACGATGCCGAGGAGCCGGTAGTAGAAGAGCAGGTAGAGGAAGAGCAGCGCGAGCCCGACGAGTCCGGCGACGATGCCCTGGCGCAGCGACTCCGACCCGAGCGTCGGGCTCACCGTCTGCACCTGCTGGCGCGTCAGCTCGACCGGCAAGGCACCGGCGTTCAGCACGGTGGCGAGGTCACGCGCCTCGGCTTCGGTGAACCCACCGGTGATCTCCCCGGTGCCACCGGTGATCGGGCTCTGCACGGTCGGTGAGGAGATGACGACCCGGTCGACGACGATCGCGATCTGGTTCTGCGGCGGCGGCAGTGATACGGCCGTGGTCGTGGCATCGGCGAACCGACCCGCGGCATCGCTCGTGAGCTGGAAGTTGACGGTCCACTCCGAGCCGGTCGCACCGCCCAGGATCGCGTTCGCCTCGGCGACGTCGCCGCCGGCGATGATCGCGGGCGCCAGCCGATACCGGTTCCCCGCTTCGTCCTCGTAGACGACCTCCTGATCCTCCAGCGCGGAGAACGAGCACTCCTGCGTCTGCCGGTCCTCGTCGGTCGGACAGGTCACGGGTGTCGTGGCGTAGGCCGGATCCCCCGGGGGAACGATCGCGAGCACGGGGCGTTCCTCGAGACGTGCGGTCTGACCGATCACGTCCAGCAGCCGCTGCTGTCCGGTGGAGCGGCGACGTTCCTCCGCCGAGGCCCGATCGATGAAGCACCCGAGGCTCTCGCCGGCCGAGCTGACCACGCAGGAAAGAGAGTCGACCGTCTGCACCTGCGTGCCGCCGATCGCCGAGCGGGCGGCGTCCCTCGACGCCACGCCGCACGGGAGATCGTTGGCGGCCAACGAGAGGCCCGCGAACGCCGTCGGCTCCGGCGCGGGTGACGGCGACGGTGAGACGGAAGCCGAGGGCGTCGCCGACGGTGACCGCTCCGGCTCCTCGGAGGTGCCCGCGCCGTCAGTGACGCAGTAGGTCTGCTTCGTGACCTCGACCTCCAGGGCCTCCTGGGCCGCCTGGGCCTCCTTCCTCGTCGGGAAGCAGTCGAGCTGCTCCCCCGCCGCGCTGACCAAGCAGAAGCCGTCCCTCTCCGACGCCGGGGAGGGGGACGAGCCGGGTGTGGGCGATGGCGTCGCGGCGACCCGTGGAGCGACCGTGATCGCCGCCTTCGACGCCTCGGCCAGCTCCTCGGTGGCGAAGCACTCCAGCTGCTCGCCGTCCGGGTCGACGAGGCATGCCTCGGCGACCTGCGGCACGACCGTCAGTTCGGCCAATGCGTCCTCAGCGGCCTGCTGCGATCGCGGCACACCCGTAGTTCTCGCCGTCGGGACCCACGAGGCAGTACCGAGTCTCGGCACGCTGCTCGATCGTCGCCTGGGAGAGACCCGGGATCTGCACCTCGATGGTGCTGCCCGAGACGGCGATGTCGGGCTCACCGACCCCGAACGCATCGACCCGGTTCGAGATGTTCGTGCGGGCTCGCTCCATCACCTCGTCCGGCGTGCCGTCGGGGGCCGAGAGGGTCACCGAGACACCCCCTTCGAGGTCGAGCCCGAGGATCGGTTCCAGCGCCCCGGTCGCGAAGCCGATCAGCGACGCGAGCGTCAGCACCAGCACGAAGATGATCGAAGCCCACAGGCCGCGCGTCCGCCTCACGCCAGCTCCGCTCCGTTCACGACCAGGCGGAACCGCGCGTCGAGGTGCTCGGCCGCGACGCGGCAGAGCTGCATGCGCCCGAGGAAGATCTCGAAGTACTCCATGACCTGGCTGATGCCCGTGTCGATCGTCAGCTCGAGGCTGACGGTGCGGGCAGCGGAGTCTACCCGAAGGAACGACTGCTCCACGGCGTAGTTGACCCGGTCGTGGATGTCGAGATCGATCTGTCCGCTCGTTCGCACGCGGCTGCGATGCACGTCGGACTTGTCGGCCAGGATCACGGCCGCCGAGATCGGCGAGATCGCGGTGCCCTCGGTCTCCTCATGGTTCGCGATCGCCGCGATGATCGGCATGAGGTCGGCCGGAGCCACCGTGTCGCGCAGGGCATGATGCACGATGACCGCGCCGGTCTGACCGTGTGCGTCACGGGCCAGGGCGTTGCCCACGTCGTGCAGGTAGCCGGCCACGCACGCGAGCATCGCGTCGCGCTCTCCATAGTCCAGCCGAGAGAGCACCTGGTAGGAGATGCGTGCGACCAGGTTCGCGTGCCGGAAGCCGTGCTCGGTGAAGCCCATCGCGTCCATCACGCGATCGGCGGAGGCGATGAATCGCGAGAGCTCTTCGTTGGCTTGGACGTCCTCGAGCGTCACCGAGGCGACGTCGACGCCGGTCGGCGGCGCCGGTTCGACGGGCAACGGGGCGGGTTCAGGCGTCGTGTCGGACGCGATGACCGTCGTTGGGTCGCGCGGCTCGCCTGCGTCGCCGTCGTCCCGAGGGGGCGCGCCGGTCACGTCTGCTGGATCGGCCCATCCTGGCCGTCCGGCGCATCCTCGGCGACCACGATCTTGCCGATGCCTGCTCGCACCATGCGCACCCGCGTCCCAGGGGCGATCTCGACCGTCACGATGTCGTCCTCGTCGTCGATCGCCGTGACCGTGCCGAAGACGCCCGCCGTGGTGACGACCTCGTCTCCCACCTCCACGCTGCTCAGCAGCTCACGCTGGGCTCGGGCCCGCCGCTGCTGAGGGCGGATCAGCAGGAAGTAGAAGATGCCACCCATCAAGAGCAGGGGAAGGAACGCGACCAGGCTGCTGCCGCCTCCCGAGGAATCCTGGGCGAGGAGTTCGAACATGGATCGACCTTTCGTTGGTTTCGAAGGCGTCGGGCGTCTCGCCGACCGGCCGAGTCTACCGCCCAGGAACAGCGCCGAGGCTAGAGCGGCAGGGTACCCGGCGGCTGGGTGCCCAGGTGGCGGTACGCGCGCTCGGTTGCGACCCGACCCCGCGGCGTCCGGTGCAGGAACCCCAGCTGGAGCAGGTACGGCTCGACGACGTCCTCGACGGTGTCGGGCTCCTCGCCCACCGACGCGGCGAGCGTCGAGAGGCCGACCGGTCCCCCGCCGAACCGCTGCACGATCGCCTGCAGGATCGCGTGGTCGAGACGATCGAGCCCCTCCTCGTCGACCTCGAAGACCTCGAGCCCGGCACGGGCGACCTCTCCGGTGATGGCGCCGTCGTGCCGTACCTCGGTGAAGTCGCGCACGCGGCGCAGCAACCGATTCGCGATGCGGGGCGTGCCGCGTGACCGGCGCGCGATCTCGGCGCCGCCCTCTTCGTCGAGCCGGACCTCGAGGATGCCGGCCGACCGCCCGACGATGCGCGCGAGGTCATCGACGGGGTAGTAGTCCAGCCGAGGCGAGAACCCGAACCGCTCGCGGAGCGGAAGCGTGATGCGCCCCGGCCGTGTCGTGGCGGCGACGAGCGTGAACTTCGGGAGCTCGAGCCGGATCGACCGCGCGGTCGGCCCCTTGCCGAGCACGACGTCGAGCACGAAGTCTTCGAGCGCTGGGTAGAGCACCTCCTCGACCGGACGGGGCATGCGATGCACCTCGTCGACGAAGAGCACGTCGCCGTCCTCCAGGTTCGTGAGGATCGCGGCGAGATCGCTGGGCCGGTCGAGCGCCGGCCCGCTCGTCGGCTGGAACCCGGCGCCCATCGCGTTCGCCACGATCTGCGCGAGCGTGGTCTTCCCGAGGCCGGGGGGTCCGCTGAACAACAGGTGGTCGACGGGTTCTCCTCGGCGGCGCGCCCCGTCGATCAGGAGCTGCAGCTGCTCCTTCACGCGTTCCTGACCGACGAAGTCGTCGAGCGACGTCGGCCGCAGGGCGACGTCGAACTCGCGATCCTCCGGGTCGACGACGGCGGCCTCGATCAGACGATCGTCGTCCACGCTATCGACCGACCTTCTGCAACGCCTCGCGAAGCATGTCGTCGACCTCGCGACCGTCGGCATCGACGTCGCGCGTGGCCTCGGCGGCCTCCTGCGGCGTCAGGCCCAGCGAGACGAGGGCGTCGCGCACGTCGACGATGGGACCCCCCTCGCTCGGGAGCTCCGCCTCGCCACCAAGTCGGTCACGGAGGTCGACCACGACCCGTTGCGCGACCTTCTTCCCGACGCCGGGCACGACGGTGAGCGCGTCGGCGTCACCGGCGATCACGGCCCGCCGGAGCGCGTCGGCGGAGAGCGCCGAGAGGAACGACAGGCCGACCTTCGGCCCCACGCCGGTCACGCCCGTCAGCAGATCGAACAGCTCGCGCTCATCGGTGCTCGAGAACCCGTAGAGGGTCATCGAGTCGTCGCGCACGACCATGCGAGTATGGATGCGAGCCGTCTTCCCGACACCGGGGAGCCGACTCACCACCGAGGTCGGCACGGAGACGTCGTAGCCGACGCCGCCCACCGCGAGCACCACGCTCGTCGCGCCCTTGTCGACGACCTCTCCCTCGAGGAACGAGATCACCGGGCGCCTCCGGCGCGCGCCGCAGCCTTCAGCCGCGCCCCCACCAGGTGGGTCAACGCGACGGCCGCCGCGTCCACGGCGTCGGGCTTCGCCGGCAGGTCGCGGAAGCCGTGCACCCGCTCGAGCGCCAGCCGCACCTGCGCCTTGTCGGCGTTGCCCATACCGGTCACGGCGCTCTTGACCTCCGTCGGGCTGTACTCGTCGACGTCGATGCCGGCCTCGGCCGCGACCACCATCACGGCGCCGGTCGCTCGCGCGACCGTCAGCGCGCTGACCTGGTTGCGGTTGAACGACACGCGTTCCACGGCAAGGCTCACCGGCGCGTGCGTCGCGATCGCGGCGCGCACGGCCTCGGCCACGGCCCGCAGTCGCATGGCCTCGGGCACATCGGCGCCGGTCGTCACGGTGTCGGCCCAGATGAGGACGGGCCGCCGGCCGTCGCGCGCGACCGCGGCGAGGCCGAGGTTCGCCACGCCGGGGTCCACCCCGAGCACACAGGAATCGAACATCCGTTCGTGCAGTCTAGTGCGGAGGACTGGCTGGGCAAGCAGCCCTGCACGATTCCGGTGCTCTCGAGCATCGACCTCAGAGCGAGGCCATGACCTCTTCGGGGATGTCGAAGTTCGCGTAGACGTTCTGCACGTCGTCGAGGTCCTCGAGCGCCTCGATCAGGTTCAGCACCTGCTTCGCCTCCCCGCCGTCGACCGGGATCGTCGACTGCGGCACCATCGAGATCTCCGCGGAGAACACCTCGACCCCGGCGGCCTCCAGCGCGTCGCGCACCCGACCGAAGGCGGCGGGGTCGCTGATGATGTCCCACGAGCTCTCGGAGTCTCGCAGATCCTCGGCGCCGCCCTCCAGTGCCAGCTCGAGGAGCCGCTCCTCGTCGGGCGCCCGATCCTTCTCGACCACCACGACGCCCTTGCGGGTGAACATCCACGCGGTCGAACCGGTCTCACCCAGGTTTCCGCCGTTGCGGGTGAACGCGTGGCGGACCTCCTGCGCGGTGCGGTTGCGGTTGTCGGTGAGGGCCTCGACGTACAGCGCGATCCCACCGGCCGCGTAGCCCTCGTAGCTGATCTCGTCGTAGCGCGCACCGCTGTCGTCGGCGCCCGTGCCGCGCTTGATCGCGCGCTCGATGTTCTCGGTCGGCACCGAGAAGCTCTTGGCCTTCTCGACCGCCGACGCGAGCGTCATGTTCGCCGCGACGTCGCCGCTGCCACCCTCGCGCGCTGCGACCTCGACCGCGCGCAGCAGCTTCGCGTACTGGTTCGAGCGCTTCGCGTCGTTCGCGGCCTTCTTCCGCTTGATCGTGGCCCACTTGGAATGGCCTGACATGGGACTCCCCTCCCCGGGGTCGATGCGTCAGAGCTTGTCGAGCAGGTAGCGGTGCAGTCCCGTCTCGCCGATCAGCTCCGGATGGAACGATGATACGAGCAGGTTCCCCTCTTCGAGCACGACCGGGGCGCCCTCGTGCTCGGCGAGCACCCGCACGCCGGACCCCACGTCGGTGATGCGCGGGGCCCTGATGAACACGCCGCGCACGGGGTGCTCGATGCCCGCGACGTCGACGTCGGCCTCGAACGACTCCACCTGCCGTCCGTACGCGTTGCGCTCGACCCCGATGTCCATCACGGCGAAGAGCGGATCGCCGCCCCGCACCCGCTCGGCCAGCACGATCATGCCCGCGCACGTGCCGAACACGGGCATCCCGGCAGCGACACGCGTCCGGACGGGGTCGACGAGGTCGTAGGCACGCGCGAGCTTGCCGATCGTGGTCGACTCACCGCCGGGGATCACGAGGCAGTCGACGCTCGCCAGATCCTCGGCGGTGCGGACCTCGACGGGGATCGCGCCGACATCGGTCAGGGCTCGGCCGTGCTCTCGGAAGTCTCCCTGCAGCGCGAGGACGCCGGCCTTCACGTCGGACCCCCGCGAGCCGCGGCCTACCAGCCGCGCTCTTGCATGCGCGTCTCGAGGGAGCCGATCTCGAGCCCGGCCATCGGGTCGCCGAGCCCGTGGGAGAGCTTGGCGAGCACGTCGGCGTTCTCGAAGTTCGTCGTCGCCTCGACGATCGCGCGCGCCATCGTCGCCGGGTCCTGGCTCTTGAAGATGCCCGAACCGACGAACACGCCGTCGACCCCCAGCTGCATCATCAGGGCCGCGTCGGCCGGGGTCGCGATGCCGCCCGCCGAGAAGTTCACGACCGGCAGACGACCCTGCTCGGCCACCATGCGCACGAGCTCGACGGGGGCGCCCAGCTCCTTCGCCTTCGTCACGTACTGCTCGGGGCGCAGGGTCGTGCACTCGGCGATCTCTCGCAGGATCGCGCGCTCGTGCCGCACGGCCTCCACGACGTTGCCGGTTCCGGCCTCGCCCTTCGTTCGGATCATCGCCGCGCCCTCGGCGATGCGGCGCAAGGCTTCTCCGAGGTTGCGGGCACCGCAGACGAACGGCACCGTGAAGGCCCACTTGTCGATGTGGAACTCCTCGTCGGCCGGGGTGAGCACCTCGGACTCGTCGATGTAGTCGACGCCGAGCGACTGCAGGATCTGGGCCTCGACGAAGTGACCGATGCGCGCCTTCGCCATCACCGGGATCGAGACGACCTGCTGGATCTCCTCGACCTTGGTGGCGTCGGCCATGCGCGCGACACCGCCGTCGCGGCGGATGTCGGCCGGCACGCGTTCGAGGGCCATCACGGCGCAGGCGCCGGCGTCCTCGGCGATCTTCGCCTGCTCGGCGGTCGTGACGTCCATGATCACGCCGCCCTTGAGCATCTCGGCCAGGCCGGACTTCACGGTGAAGGTGCCGGTCTCGCGCTGCACGGATATCGCCTCCTGATCGGGGCCCTGCGGGAACCAGGACCGACCATCCGAGTGTACCGGAGGTGACCCCGCAACCAGAAGCGTCGAGACGCCCCCCACGGATGGCGCCGCGCCCGCTGCTAGGGTCGCCCCGTGCTCCGCCACGTCGCCGCCGACGCGCTGTACGACGCGAAGACATCGTTGGCCCGGTTCCCCCCGATCGCCCTGCCGCTGCAGCGGATCCGTGGACGCGGCGAGCTGATCGACGACGACACCCAGGTCGTGATCGAGGCGTTCCCGAGATGCGCGTCGTCGTTCGCGGTGGCCGCCTTCCGCCTGGCACAGGAGCCGGATCCGACGAGCATCGCCCACCACACGCACATGCCTGCTCAGGTGCTGGAAGGCGTCCGCAGGAGGCTGCCGACGATGGTGCTCGTGCGGCCGGCGGTCGACGCCGTCGTCTCCCACCTGATCCGCAGCCCCGATCTCGGCGCACGGGCGGCGATGCGGGGCTACCTGCGATTCCACGGACCGCTCGTCGGTCGACGAGGGGGGTTCGTGACCGCCACGTTCGACGAGGTCATCGGTTCGTTCGGCACGGCGATCGAGCGCCTCAACGCTCGGTTCGGCACCGCGTTCACCCCGTTCGAGCACACGCCCGAGAACGTGATGCGGATCGAGGACGAGATCGAGCGCGACTACCGGGCCCGCGAGGGCTCCGGGGAACGCCTGGAGGCCGTGATCCCTCGTCCCTCACCCTCGCGGGATGCCCGCAGGGCCGAGGTGGAACAGCGGGTCCGGCGCGAGGTCGCGCCGGCGACCGTGGCCGAGGCGCACGCGCTGTACCGTGCGCTGCTGCCCGACGCGTGAGCGGGACCGGCGTCGATCAGCCGAAGGAGATCTCGGCGTCGAACATGCCCACCGGGGCGAGCTCCACGAACGTGGTGCCCGGCTTCAGCGCGATCTCCTCGCCCGACTTCGTGAGGAACGTCGTGAACTCGCCCTCGTCGGAGCGTTCCCACTTCCCGACGATCAGCTTGCCGTCGCGAAGGACCCACGCCTTGCCCTTGCCCACGGTGTGCACCTCGGGCGACGGGTAGCCGGCGACGTCCTGGAACTCGCTCTCCGTGGTCTTCACGACCTGGATCACCACGTTGTCGGCCGTGATCGGACCACCGCTCTCGAGCGCCATGGGCGAACCGTCGAGGTAGCGGACCCACTGACCCTTGGACCAGCGCCACTCGGCCGTCGCCAGACCGGAGAACACCACCGTCGCGCTGCGCGCCTTCTTGCTGGGCGAGGGCACGTCGTCGCTGAACACGAACGGCGACGAGGGCGCGGGCTCGCCCTTGGCGAGCGACTTGCCCTTGGCCCACAGCGGCTTCGTCGACGTGAACAGGTTGTGCGGCACCACGCGCGCATCGTCTCGGGTGAAGGCCTTGGCGGCGCTGTCCTCGTCCATCGCCGTCATCCCGGCGTCCTCGACGACGGTGCGGACCCCCTTGGAACCGCCGCTGAACGCGAGCAGTGGGTGCTCGCTGAACGGCGCCAGGATCTCGGGATCGGTCGTGCGGATGCTGCGCACCGGCCCGATCCGATCGGCTTCGTCGCAGTTGAACAGCGCGACGAAGCGCGTGATGCCGCCCTCGACGACCTCCTCGTAGACGATGTCGGCGCCCTGCAGGCCGGCGAGCGGCTGCGCGTCGGGCGTGTTCTCGACCTTGACCGCGAGGACCGGGCGGTTCGGAGGCTGCTTGTCACCGGGGAGCGTCTCGCCGGTGAGCGGGCAGGGCTCGATCGGCTCGGGGGCGACTCCGATGTCGCTCAACGCCTTCTGGATCGGTGCGGGTGCGTTTCCGGAGAGCGCCAGCGCCGCCATGCCACCGCCGAGCACGGCGACGACCGCGCCGCCGGCGACGAGCGCCTTGCCGCGTGAGGTGAGAGCCACGGTGAGGGGACCTCCTGGGAACGATCGGGGTTCGAAGAGGTGAGCGAGTGGGCTCGATCCCCGGAGGGGGACCGGCGCAGCGATGCTAGACCCGCGACGAGGACGTTCCAAACACCTGCGCCGAGTTCGACACGAACGTCACATCTCCTCCAAGCGCTGGATGCGCTCGGCGATCGGAGGGTGCGTCGCGAAGATCTTCTCCATCGGTCCGAGCTTCTCGCCCTCGATGCGTGAGGGCTGGGAGAGCCACAGGTGTGCGGTGGCGTTGTTCGCGGAGTGCATCGCCGTCGGCGACGCCGCGATCTTGCGCAGGGCCGCGGCGAGGCCGGGTGGATACCGGGTGAGCATCGCGCCCTGCGCGTCGGCCAGGAACTCCCTGTTCCGCGAGACCGCACGCTTGATGATCTCCCCCGCGATCGGCGCGATCACCATCAGCGCGAACCCGATGCCGAAGAGGACCAGGGTGGCGGGGCCTCCGTTGCTGTCGTTGCCGCGTCGCCCGCCGATGCCGCCCCACATCCACGACCGCATCAGGAACTCTGACATCAGCACCACCGCGCCGACGAGCGTGGCGACGATCGTGCCGAGCAGCATGTCGCGGTCGAGCACGTGCGCGAGCTCGTGGCCGATCACGCCTTCGAGCTCCACCCGGTTCATCGTGCGCGAGCAGGCCCTGGGTGACCGCGATCGAGGCGTGCTCGGGGTCCCGACCGGTCGCGAACGCGTTCGGCGCCTGCTCGGGCACGACGTAGATGCGCGGCTTCGGGATGCCCGCGGCGATCGCGAGCCCCTCGACGAGGTTGTGCAGGCGCGGCTCGTCCTGGGCCGTCACCTCACGCGCCCGCGACGACGCGAGCACCAACCGGTCGCCGTAGAGGTAGGAACTGACCGAGAGCACGGTCGCCACGACGAGCGCGACGACGAGGCCCGTCACACCGGTGCCGAAGACGTAGCCCAGCGCCATGCCGACGAGGCCGAAGAAGACGAACGCGCCGGCCACGAGCAGCACCGACGTCCGCTTGTTCGCCGCGATCTGCTCGTGCATCTACTCGTCCCGCCCGAGGTCGACGCGCACGGGCTCGCTCACGGGATCGTCGATGTCGAAGAACGCTCGCTCCTCGAAGCCGAATGCGTTCGCCACGAGGTTCGACGGGAACGTGTCGATCGCGGTGTTCAGCCGCCGGACCTGGTCGTTGTAGAACTGCCGGGCGTAGGCGATCTTCGACTCGGTGCCGACGAGCTCTTCCTGGAGGGCCAGGAAGTGCTGGTCGGCCTTCAGATCCGGGTACGCCTCGACGACCGCCATCAACTTGCCGAGGCCCTCGGTCACGGCGTTCTCCGCGCCGACCTGATCCTGCACGTCGCCGGCAGCGATCGCTCGCGTCCTCGCCTCGGTGACCCGCTCGAACAGCTCGCGCTCGTGGGTCGCATATCCCTGCACGGTCTCGACCAGGTTCGGGATCAGGTCGTACCGACGCCGCAGCTGCACGTCGATCGTGGCCCAGCCGTCGTCGACACGCGTGCGCAGGCGCACCAATCGGTTGTAGAGCCAGACGAGCGCCAGCAGCGCGATGGCCGCGAGCGCGAGCACGATCCAGATCACGGGTGACATCGAGCCCTATCGTAGCGACGGTCCGGCGAGGACCGAGCGATAGACGTCCTCGATGCGCTCGACCACGACCTCCCAGTCGAAGGCGGCCGCCGTCTCACGGCCCGCCGCCGCGAGCCGACGAGCCAGGTCGTGGTCGTCGAGGACTCGGCCGATCGCCGATGCCAGGGCGGCGGCATCGCCCGGCGGCACGAGCAGGCTGTCGAGGTCGTCGGTCGCCACCTGCCGGTAGCCCTCGATGTCGGTGGCGACGACGGGCACCCCCGCGGCCATCGCCTCCACGACGGAGTAGCCGAAACTCTCCTGACCGGTGGCGGCGGCGACGGCCACGTCGGCGCCCGCGAGGAACGACGGCACGTCGGCATGGTCGAGCCGGCCGAGCATCGCGACCCGTGACCGGGCCGAGGCCGGCAGGCCCTCGACCGCTCGACGGTCGGCCCCGTCGCCGACGACGGTCAACAGCAGGTCGGGCCGGTCGTCCGCGAGCGTCCGGAACGCCTCGACGAGCACCGGGAACCCCTTCTGTCGGTCGAGCCGATGCGCCCATGCGACGCGCGGTCCCGGCGGCCACGCTCGCGGGGTCGCGCCGGCGAACCGCGTCACCGACACCCCGTTGGGGACGATCACGGGATCGAGATCGGGGATCGCTCGGCGGACGAATGCGGCGGCGGCGGCGGAGACGGCGATCGAGGCGGCCAGGCGACGCCGCACGTGCCGGAGCAGCGGCTCGGCAACCTCGTAGATGCGCGAACGATCGAGCCATGCGTGGAACGTCGCAACGACCGGCGCGGTCGCGGCCAGCGTCGCCCACATCGACGCGCTCGGCGTGAACGGCTCGTGCACGTGCACCACGTCGGGAGCGAACCGATCGAAGGCCTGCCGAGCCAGCCGGACGCCGGTGGGCGATGGGGCGATCGGCGCCACCGTGCCTCGGTACGGCACCCGGATCCGTCTCCCCAACCCCCCCTTCCCGGGTCCGAGGACCTCCACCTCGTGCCCCCGCGCCCGCAGCTGCTCCGCAAGGTCGGTGACGTGCACCTGCACGCCGCCGGGCGCTTCGAGGTCGTACGCGCAGACCAGGGCCACGCGCATCCGGTCAGTCCTCCCACGCCGGCTGGAACATGTGCCAGTCGGTCGGCGCCGACGCGATCGCACGCTCGAACGCGTCAGCCATGCGCTGCGTGAGCGCGGTGACGTCGGCGCGGCGATCGCCCGTCGTGTCGATCGTGAGCGGCGGGGTCATCACGCAGCGCCAGCCATCCTGGGTCTGGAAGACCGGGGTCACGATGAGCGGGGCCCCGGTGGTGATCGACAGGAGCGCGGGGCCGGCCGGCAACCGACGCTTCCTGCCGAACATCGTCACCTCGACGCCACGACCGGTCAGATCGCGGTCCGCGACGAGGGCCACGATGTAGCCGTCCGCGAGCTTGCCCGCGAGGGTGCGGGCGACGCCGGGGTCACCCAAGCCGATCACCTCGACACCGAACGCGGTTCGGTTGGCGACGAAGAGGTCGTAGAGGCGCGGTGGCCGCAGCTGCTCGGCCACCGCCACGAGCGGCCTGCCCAACGAGCACAGCCACGGTCCTGCGGCGTCCCAGTTGCCGATATGAGGGAGCGCCACGATCGCGCCCTTCCCCCCGTCGAGGGCGTGCCACAGATGATCGGCATCGACGGCCTCGAACCGTGAGGCGACCTCGTCGGGCGGCGTCACGGCGAACCGGAACGAGTCGAACCAGTACCGCGCGTACGCGTCGAACGCCTCACGTGTCGCGATACGCACGATCGGGTCGGCGGGAGCACGACCCAGCACCTGCGCCTGGTTGCGCGCCACCACGGCCCGCGATGCCGGCGCGAGCTCGAACGCAAGCCGGCCCCCGAGCCGGAACAGCCGCCGACCTGCGAGTTCCGGCAGCACGCGGGCGAGCCACGCCACCGACCGGTAGACGTGGAACGCGATCGTCTCGCGCCGGGTCTCGTCGCTCGAGCTCATCCACGCTCCTCGCGGGCGACCTGGGAGGTGCGCACAACGACGGCGAGCGCCGAGACGGCCACGGCCACCCAGAGCACCCAGGTCAGGTCGAAGCCGAGACCCGCCACGACCAAGCCGTAGTGCAGGCCCCTCGTGAGATGGCTCTCTTCCACGCTGTAGTCGAGGGACGCGCCGCGAGCGCGGACGTAGGCGGAGAGCGCGCTCACGCAGAGCGCCGCGAGGGCCGCGATCGCCAGGCTCGGGTCCTCGGTCCTCGCCACCCACGCCATCGATCCCAGGACCGCGCCGTCCCACACGCGGTCGAGCAACTCGTCGAGCATCCGGTCGGTGGGACCGCCCGCTCCATGGTTCGCTCGGTGGCCACCGAGCAGGAGCAGGATGCCCGATCCGAGCGCCGCGACGGCGGCCTGCTCGGGCTCCCGGGCGACCACGAGCCACGCCGCCAGGGCAGCGAGCAGCGCACCCACCGACAAGGTCATGCGGGTGATCGCGGTGCCCGGCGGTTGTCGTTCGAATCGCACCATGGGCGGAGACCGGGCGAGCGTAGCAACTCGCCACTTGGGTAGGATGCCCAGACCTCGCACGCCTGATGACCCGCTGAAGCTGAAGGAGCGCGCGTTGAAGACCTACGACGCGAAGGACATCCGCAACGTCCTGCTGGTCGGCCACGGAGGGTCGGGCAAGACCACCCTGCTCGAGGCCATGTTGTACACGGCCGGCGCGATCACGCGCATGGGCGTGGTGGAGGACGGCAACACCGTCAGCGACCACGATCCCGACGAGCAGCGCAAAGGCATCTCGGTCTCCCTCTCGATGGCGCCGATCGAGTGGAACGGCGTCAAGATCAACGTGCTCGATGCCCCCGGATACGCCGACTTCATCGGCGACGTGCGCACCGCGATCCGCGCGGCCGACGCCGTGATCGTCGTCGTCTCTGCGGTCGACGGCGTCGAGGTGCAGACCGAGGTGGCGTGGGAGCTCGCGGTCGAGGCGGGCCTGCCTCGAGCGATCTTCGTGAACAAGCTCGACCGGGAACGTTCCGACTTCCAGGCGACGCTCGACCAGCTCGTCGCGTCGTTCGGGAACCAGGTCGCGCCGTTCGAGCTGCCGATCGGCGCCGAGCACGAGTTCGAAGGCGTCGCCGACCTGCTCCACGAGAAGGCCGACTTCTATCCGTCGGGACCCAAGGCCGAGGAATCGGAGTGGCCCGACGAGATCCACCAGATGGCTGACCCGGCTCGCGAGAAGCTGATCGAGGCGGTCGCCGAGTCCGACGACGCCTTGATCGAGGAGTACCTCGAGGAGGGCACCCTGCCGGAGGAGCACATCGTGTCGGGCGCCAAGCTCGGGTTCGCGAACGCCCGACTCGCCCCGGTGATCGTGGGATCGGCCGCCAAGGCGATCGGCATCGACCGGCTGCTCGACTTCATCGTCGAGGAGTTCCCGTCACCGCTCGATCGCGCTCCCATCACGGTCGTCGGCGACGATGGCGCGGAGTCGGAACGACCGACCGATACGTCCGCGCCCGTCGCGGCCTTCGTGTTCAAGACGCTCTCGGACCCGTTCGTCGGCCACATCACGATGTTCCGGGTCTTCAGCGGGGCCGTGAGGCCCGACTCCTCACTGCACAACGCGACTCAGGGCGTCGACGAGCGCGTCGGACAACTCTTCACGCTCGTCGGGAAGGAGCACGACGCCGTCTCGGAGGTCACGGCCGGCGACATCGGCGCCGTGGCGAAGCTGCAACAGGCACACACCGGCGACACGTTCGCCCCGAAGGACGCGCCGGTGCACGTGCCGGCCCTCGACCTGCCCGAGCCCCTGCTCGCGTACGCGATCGCTCCGAAGACGAAGGGTGACGAGAACAAGCTCGCGACCGGCCTCGCGCGATTGCGTGAGGAGGACCCGACCCTGCGTGTCTCCAGGAACGAGGAGACGCACGAGACCGTGATGCACGGCATGGGCGAGGCCCACCTCGAGGTGATGATCGAACGCCTCAAGCGCAAGTTCGGCGTCGAGGTGACGACGGCACCCGCGAAGATCGCGTACCGCGAGACGATCCGGGGCAGCGCCAAGGGCCTCGGGCGCCACGTGAAGCAGACGGGCGGTCACGGCCAGTACGCCGTCTGCAACATCGAGATCGAGCCGCTCGGACACGGCGAGGGGTTCGTGTACGAGGACAAGATCTTCGGCGGCGCGATCCCCCACCAGTTCATCCCGTCGATCGAGAAGGGCATCGTCAGGACGATGGCCGAGGGCGTGATCAGCGGGAACCCCATGGTCGACCTGAAGGTCACGCTCGTCGACGGGAAGTTCCACCCGGTGGACTCGAGCGACATGGCGTTCCAGATCGCGGGCTCGATGGCGTTGAAGGACGCGGTCGAGCAGGCGGGCGTCGCGCTCCTCGAGCCGATCGTCGACCTCGAGGTGGTCGCGCCGGAGTCCTACACGGGCGACATCATGGGTGACCTGAACTCCAAGCGCGGGAAGATCGCCGGCATGGACCAGGTCGGCGGCGGGAAGTCCCGGATCAACGCCCAGGTGCCGCAGGCCGAGGTGGCGCGCTACGTGATCGATCTGCGATCGATGACGGGCGGGCGCGGCGCCTACACCGCGACGTTCTCCCACTACGAGGAGATGCCGCAGCACCTCGCGCAGAAGGTGATCGACGAGTATCAGGCGGCGCGAGCCGAGAGGAAGTAGCTCAGCGGGGCGCGTGCTCTTCGAGGAACGGCAGCACGGCCTCGTCGAACGCATCCGGGGCACGGAGGTTCACCACGTGGTCGGCCTCGATCGTCACGAGCGTTCCGTCCAGCACCTCGCGCGCGATGAGCTGCGATGCGCGCCGCATGTCCGGCGGGTCCTTCGACGCGTCGACCACCAGGGTCGGCATGTCGATCTCAGCGAGCCGCATCGCAGCGGGCGGATCGAGTGACTCCTCGCCCGACTCGTCCATCGTCATCTCGTGGATGTTGTCTCGGGCGATCTGCTTGATGCGTGCTCCCGCCGGGTCGTCGACCCCCAACGGCGCCCAGATCTCCAGCAGCAGATCCTGTGCGCGCTCGTACTCGCCCGCCTCGATCGCCGCATCGATCGGCGGAGCCAGCTCGTCCCACCAGGCCTCCTCGGCCTCGGTCTCCTCGAAGCCGCCGAGACCGGGTGCGATCGGCACCAGCGCCCAGACGCGCTCGGGTACCGTCAGCGTGGCATCGATCGCGAGCCCCCCGCCCATCGAGCAGCCGACCAGGGCCGTCCGCTCGAGGCCCAGGAGGTCGAGGAGCGCCACGAGGTCGCGAACGTGCGAGTAGGGGGAGCCGTCGGGCCTCGACGACCGCCCGTACCCTCGCTGGTCGTATCGCATCACGCGGAAGCGCTCGGCCCAGGGTTCGAAGTGCGGGTCCCACGTCCGTGCGTCCCACAGCCCCGGATGCAGCAGGGTGACGACTGGGCTCGCCGGGTCGCCTGCGATCTCGTAGTGGAGCCGTCCACCGTGGGGCAGGTCGGCGAAGCCAACCTCGCCATCACGCATCGGCGAACCTCGGGGCGAGCCGGCGAGCTGTGTCGGCGAGCAGCTCGGGCAGCACGCGAACCTCCCCGACCACGGGCATGAAGTTCGTGTCGCCGTTCCACCTGGGCACGACGTGCCAGTGCAGGTGATCGGGGATGCCGGCCCCCGAGGTCGACCCGAGGTTCATGCCCACGTTGAACCCGTGAGGTTCCGATTCCTCGCGCAGCGCTCGGATCGACCGCTGCAGCAGCGATTGCAGCTCGCCGTTCTCCTCGGCGGTGAGATCTTCCACGTCACCGGTGTGCCGGAGCGGCACGATCAGCAGGTGCCCCGGGTTGTATGGGAACTTGTTCAGCACGACGTAGGCGAGCTCGCCTCGGGCGAGCACGCGCTCGGGCTCGCGCGTCGGCACCGCGCAGAAGACGCAGCCGCCGTCCTCCTCGAGCTCGTCGCGAGCCGTCGCGATGTACTCCATGCGCCAGGGGCTCCACAGGTGGTCCACGGCGCTCCTCAGGCCGATCCGAAGTCGGTCTGCTCGAGCGCACGGCTCGAGTCTTCCGCGACGAGGGCGTCGACGATCCGGCCGAACGACACCCCGCCGGACTCGGTGCCGGCGCGATCGCGCACCGTGTAGGCGTCGGACTCGAGCTCCTGGTCGCCCACCACGAGCGTGTAGGGAGCCTTCGCGAGCTGTGCCGCTCGGATCTTCTTGCCGACGCTCTCCTTGGAGTCGTCGACGAAGGCGCGGAGACCGGCATCCTTCGCCCGGGACGGCGAGCGCCTCGCAGTGCTCGACGTGTCGGTCGGCGACGGGCACGAACCGCAGCTGCTCGGGCGAGAGCCACAGTGGGAACGCACCCGCGTAGTGCTCGGTGAGCACGCCGAAGAACCGCTCGACCGAGCCGAACAGCGCTCGATGGATCATGACCGGCCGGTGCCGGGCGTTGTCGTCGCCCGAGTACTCCATCTCGAACCGCTGCGGCAGCTGGAAGTCGACCTGGATCGTCGACATCTGCCACGTGCGTCCGATCGCATCGCGCGCCTGCACGCTGATCTTCGGGCCGTAGAACGCTCCCCCGCCCGGATCCATCACGAGGGGGACGTCCATCGTCTCGGCGGCCTGCCGCAGCGTCTCGGTGGCCTCGTCCCACTCCTCCTCGGTGCCGACCGCCTTGCCCTCGGGACGGGTCGACAGCTCCATGTAGAAGTCGTCGAGCCCGTAGTCGCGCAGCAGGTCGAGCACGAACGTGAGCACCGACCCGAGCTCCTCCCCCACCTGTTCCTTCGTCGTGAAGATGTGGGCGTCGTCCATCGTGAGTCCGCGGACGCGCGTGAGCCCGTGCACGACTCCCGAGAGCTCGTACCGATACACCGTGCCGAACTCGAAGAGCCGCATCGGCAGATCGCGATAGCTGCGGGTCCGGCTCTTGTAGATCAGGATGTGCATCGGGCAGTTCATGGGCTTGAGGTAGTACTGCGTGCCGCCGTCGAGCTCCATCGGCGGGAACATGCCGTCGGCGAACCACGACAGGTGCCCGCTGATCTCGAACAGGTCCGACTTCGTGATGTGCGGCGTGTACACGAAGTCGTAGCCCGCTTCCTCGTGCCGGCGCCGCGAGTAGTCCTCCATCAGCCGGCGGACGAGCCCGCCCTTGGGGTGGAAGACCGCGAGCCCCGAGCCGATCTCCTCGGGGAACGAGAACAGGTCGAGGTCGGCGCCGACCGTGCGGTGGTCGCGGCGCTCGGCCTCCTCGAGTCGGTGCAGGTAGGCGTCGAGATCGTCCTTCGTCGCCCACGCGGTGCCGTAGACGCGCGTGAGCTGGGGGTTCTTCTCGTCGCCGCGCCAATAGGCGCCGGCCACGTTCGTGAGCTTGAACGCGCCGAGCATGCCCGTGTGCGGCACGTGCGGGCCCATGCACAGGTCGGTCCAACCGTCGTTCGAGTACAGCGAGACGGTCTCGCCGGAGGTCACTTCGCCTCTCGTCTCGTCGGCCTCGCTGCCGATGCCCTCGATGATCTCGATCTTGAACGGCTGGTCGTGCAGCCGCTCGAGGGCCTCGTCGCGCGGCACGTCTTCGCGCACGAACCGCTGGTTGCGCTTCACGATCTGGCGCATGCGCCGGTCGATCTTCGCGAGGTCGGCCGCGTGGATCGGCTCGGGGAGGTCGAAGTCGTAGTAGAAGCCGTCGGTGACCGCCGGGCCGATCGCGTACCTCGCGCCCGGGTAGAGGTCGCACACCGCCTGCGCCAACACGTGGGCGGTGGAGTGGCGCAGCACGTGCAGCCCCTCGTCGGAGTGCGGAGCGATCGGCTCCACCTGCGCGTCGTCCCCCGGCACGAACGAGAGATCGCGCAGCTCGCCGTCGACGCGCGCAGCGATCGTCCCCTTGGGGAGCGCGGCGCCGACCGGCTCCCCCTCGGGAAGCTCGACGCGCACGCCTTCGGGAAGGGTCAGGGTCGGCATGCGGGCATGATAGCGACCACGCCCGTCGCTACTCGTACGAGATCGCTTCGAGCACGTTCAGCTTGGCCGCCCGGCGCGCGGGCCAGATCGCCGCGAGCACCCCCGCGAGCCCCGCCAGCACCAGGTAGACGACGAGCTGACCCACCGGCACGACGAACTCGGTGACACCCTCGTTCCGCAGCGCCTGCTGCAACGCCCAACCGAACAGCACGCCGATCGCGACGCCGAGCACGGCACCGAAGACGGCGATGATGATCGCCTCCCACCGGATCATGCGCTTGACCTGTCGCCGGCTCATCCCGACCGCCCTGAGCAGTCCCAGCTCGTGGGTCCGCTCGTAGATCGAGAGCCCGAGCGTGTTCACGATGCCGAAGAGCGCGATCACGATCGCCATCGCGAGCAGCGCCGTGACCAGGCCGAGCAGCTGGTCGATGAACCCCGCCTGCTGTTCGCGGAACGCGGCCTGATCCTGCACCTGCACGTTGGGGAACTCGGCGACCGCCTCCTGGATCGCAGCGTCGACCTCGTCGAGCGGCACCCCCTCGGCGGCCTTCACCAAGACGAAGGAGTCGAGCTGTTCGCTGTAGAGCCCCTCGTACGACTCGAGCGAGATGACGTAGTCACCCACCAGTCGGTTCTCGTCGAAGATCCCGACGATCGTGAGCGGCACGTCGCCGGAGGAGCCGAACTCGGCGGGGAGATCGTCACCGAGCGCCCATCCGTTGTCCTGCGCGAGCTCGCGATGCACGAGCACGGTCTCGGTGGCCTCGGACAACGACGCGACCGAGCCCTCGGAGACATCGAGGGTGGCCACCTCCTCGACGGTCGCGGGGTCGACCGCGGTCACGAACGACGTGGCCCCGTCGACCCGGAACCCGTTCTGCCGGAAGACCGACGCGGCGCCGACCTCCGGCAGGGCCGCCACACGGGCGGCGACCTCCGGACTGAACGATGTGAACGAGCTCGTCGACAGCGTGTAGTCCGCCTTCAGCGTCTCCGTCAGCGCGGCGTCGAACGACGCCTTGAGCGACGAGGCCAGGATCGCCACCATCGACACGAGGCCGAGGCCGATCATGAGGGCGGTCGCCGTCGAGGCGGTCCGTCTCGGGCTTCGCATCGCGTTCTCACGCCCGAGACGCGCCTGGATCGACAGCCGCTTGATCGGGGCCCCCAGGGCACCGGCGATCGGCCTGGCGGCCAGCGGGGAGAGCATCGCGACGCCGATGAACGTGATCGCGGCGCCCGCGCCCACCACGGATGCGCCGTTGGTCTCGGCGCCGAAGAGCCCATAGGCGAGGATGCCGGCCCCCAGAGCCGTCACGGCCACCGCGATCGCGAGCCGGCGCCCGACGAGGCCCCGCGGAGGTGGCGCGTCGGCGGCCTCGCGCAGCGCCTGGATCGGCGCCACCGAGCCCGCCCTGCGGGCGGGCAGCACCGAAGCGACCACGGTCACGACCACCCCCAGCACGAGGGAGACGATGATCGTGCGCGGCAGCAGCTGGATCGCGGTGCTCGGCAGGTCGATGTTGAAGGCGCCCAGCAGGCCCTGGAGCCCGATCGCGATGCCGATACCCGCGAGGATGCCCACCAGGGAGGCGACGAGCCCGACCACGAATGCCTCGACCACGACCGAGATCACGACCTGTCGCCTCGACGCCCCGAGCGCCCTCAGCAAGGCCAGCTCACGCGTCCGCTGCGCCACGATGATCGAGAACGTGTTGAAGATGATGAACGACCCGACGAAGAGGGCCACGGCCGCGAACACGAGCAAGGCCGTGCGGAAGAATCCGAGACCCTCTTGCAGGATCTGCGACGCCTCGTCGGCGACGGTGGTCGACGTGACGGCCTCGGCCCCCTCGGGCAGCACCGCGGCGACCGAGGCGCGCAGCTCCGACGCCGCGACGCCCTCGTCACCGACCACGCTGATCGCGTCGAAGACACCTCGCTTGCCGAGCACGTCTTGGGCGGTCTCGGTGTCGAACACCGCGAGCGTGGCGCCGCCCAGGTTGTCGGCCTCACCGAAGCCCGCGATGCCCACGATCGAGAACTCCTGCGGCGGCCCCTGGAACAGGATGCGGATGCGATCGCCGATCTGCAGCCCTGCGTTGCGGGCAGTGGCGGCGTCGATCAGCACCTCGTCCGGCCCCGTGGGCGGCACGCTGTCTCCGCGCAGCGACAGGATCTCGTCGGCGAGCTCGTTCCAGTTCGTGCCGATCGTGGGCGGACCCACCCCGCCGATCACCTCGTCGGTCGCCGGATCGACCATCTGGGCGTAACCCTGCACGTCGCCGACCGCGATCGCCACGCCGGGCGCCGCAGCCACGTCATCGAGCACGTTCTCCGGCAGCGGTTCACGGTCGTCACTGCCGCTGCCGCCTCCGGGGCCGGCGGCCGTGGAGTCGAAGGCCGAGGCCGACCGCACGACGACGTCGGATGCACCCGACGTCTGAGCGAAGAGCTCCTCGAACGCCGCATTCATCGTGTCGGTCAGCACGTAGGTGCCCGAAACGAACCCGATACCGAGCACGACGGAGACCGCCGTGAGCACCAATCGGAGCTTCTTCGCCAGCAGGCTCTTGAACGTCGCTCGCCACACGGCGCTACGACTCCAGCGACTTCAGCCGGTCGAGCACGCTCGCGGCGGTCGGCTCCCGCATCTCATCGACCACGAGCCCGTCGGCCAGGAACACGACACGGTCGGCGTAGCTCGCGGCGTTCGCGTCGTGCGTGACCATCACGGTCGTCTGACCGTACGTCGTGACCGCCTCGCGGAAGAATCCCAGGAGCTCCGCGCCCGACCGCGAGTCGAGGTTACCGGTCGGCTCGTCCGCGAACACGATCTCCGGCCGGCTCACGAGCGCACGGGCACCGGCGACGCGCTGCTGCTGTCCGCCCGAGAGCTCGCTGGGTCGGTGGGCGAGCCGGTCGCGCAGCCCGATCGTGTCGACGACCTGGTCGTACCAGGCGCCGTCGACGTCGCGCCCAGCGATATCGAGGGGCAGCGTGATGTTCTCGGACGCCGTGAGCGTCGGCACGAGGTTGAAGGCCTGGAAGACGAACCCGACCTTGTCCCGGCGCAGGGCGGTGAGCTGCTTCTCGCTCAGCGTCGTGAGGTCGACGTCGCCGATCCAGACGCTGCCCGACGTCGGGCTGTCGAGTCCGGCCAGGCAGTGCAGGAGCGTCGACTTCCCCGAGCCCGACGGTCCCATGATCGCCGTGAACGCCCCCCGCGCGAACTCGATCGAGATGCCTCGCAGGGCTTCGACGGCGGCATCGCCTTCGCCGTACAGCTTGCGCAACTCATCGGCGCGGGCGGCTGCGCCGGCTGGCGCGGAGGGCAGAGCGGTATCCATCGCAGAGCCTTTCGCGGTCGGGAACGGTTCGCGCTTCACCCTATCGAACGCGCAAGCAACGACCACCCTGCGCTCGTGAGGGTCGTCTGATCCGGTGGGCGCGGCAGGTTTTGAACCTGCGACCTCTCGCGTGTGAGGCGAGCGCTCTCCCGCTGAGCTACGCGCCCGGGCCCTTCACGATAGCAAGACGATGGACGACCCGCGGCCGAGTCCGAACGAAGTGACGGCGGCACGTGCCCGCGTCGTGCCGCCGTCGGCCCGAGCCGGAGCCCGGACACCCACCGAGGGTCGAAGTGTTTCATGATGACACGACATCTGCAAGGGCGGAGATGTGCCCCCGGGTGATGCTCAGCCGGGTTCGTTCTCGGCCCGACGGCGGTCCATCAAGGCCCTGAGCTCGTCGCCCAACTCGGGCATCTCCTCGGTGAGTTCCTGCAGCGCATCGACGTGCAACGCCAAGGCTCGGACCGGAGTCCGGGCAACCACCGAGGCCATCCGACGGTGCCGCGCGAGGAGCGCGATCTCGCCGACGACGTCCCCGGCACCGAGTGAGGCAAGAGGTTCATCGTCGCGAACCACGTCGACCGTGCCCTCCTCGATGATGAAGACCTCGTACGGCATGCTCCCCTGCTCGATCAACAGCTCGCCGGGCGCGGCCTGGACCTCCACGACCCAGCGCGCGACCTGGGACAGGTCGTACTCGTCGAGATCTCCGAAGAGCGGGAAGGATCGGAGCCGCGCCGCGTCGATCACATGTCCCCCTCGGGTGCTCCGACGATGCGTGAACCCGCTGCTGACAGCGGGTTGACTGGTGGGCGCTAGAGGATTTGAACCTCTGACCTCTTCCGCGTCAAGGAAGCGCTCTCCCCCTGAGCTAAGCGCCCGTGTGCCCCCCGATGCTACAGGAGCGTCGAGGCGGGGACCGGAATCGAACCGGTGTACGAGGCTTTGCAGGCCTCTGCCTAACCACTCGGCCACCCCGCCGCTACGTGCTGCTCGCGGCGGCAGTCTACGCGACGACGCACGAACGGCCGCCCGAAGGCGGCCGTTCCTCTGGAGCGGACGACGGGATTCGAACCCGCGACCCCCACCTTGGCAAGGTGGTGCTCTACCAACTGAGCCACGTCCGCGCGGCGTGCATCCATGCTAACCGCGGCCATGTGCACCTTCAACCGAAGGCCGGGTGCCAGCGCACGTCGCCCTCGAGCCGAGCCGAGCGTGCCTCATCGAGCACCGCGACCTGGAAGTCCTCCTCCGCGACGACGAAGCCCTCCTCCTGCACTCCGGCGAACGGGTTGCGCAGCCCGTAGCGTGACGCGGGCACGAACCCGAGCGGACCGTAGAACGAGGCATCGCCCAGCAGGATCACGGTCGATTCCCCCCGGCGTCCAGCTTCGTCGAGCGCGGCCCGCACGAGCGACGACCCGATACCACGCCGTCGACGGTCGGGGAGCACCCCGATCGGGCCGAGCGCCAGGACGTCGGTCTCCCCCACCCGAGCCCGGCTCATCTGCACGTGGCCGACGATGTCGCCCTCGACCTCCGCCACGAGCGCGAACGAGCCGGCCTCGTCGCGGACGGCCTCGACGATCGTCGACTCCACGGGCTGCCCGAAGGCGGCTCGCTCGACCTCGACCGAGGCGAGCCGATCGGTCGGCGACTCGAGCCGAACGATCACGACGAGCCGGTCGAGCCGAAGCCGCCGTCGCCGCGCTCGGAATCAGGAAGCTCGTCGGCCCATCTCGGTTCGACGTCAGGGATCCTGACCACGACCAGCTGCGCGATGCGATCGCCGCGCGCGATCTTCACGGCCTCGGAACGATCGAGGTTCACGGCCGACACGATCACCTCGCCCCGGTAGCCCGCATCGATCAGGCCGGGGGCGTTTGCGAGCGTCAGGCCGTGCGTCGACGCGAGGCCCGACCTCGGCAGCACGAACCCCGCGTGGCCGTCAGGGATCGCGACGGCGACGCCGGTGGGGATCTTCGCCCGTTCGCCTGGGAGCACTTCGACGTCGACGTTGGCACACAGGTCGAGCCCGGCGTCGCCGGGGTGTCGCGCCGACGGGAGGGCCGCCTCGTCATCGAGACGACGGAACGGCAGATCCATCAGGCCTTCGGCTCCACCAGCTCGATGCGGTTGCCGAACGGGTCGCGCACGTGGCACCGGTGGTAGCCCTCGAGGGGCACGTCGTCGGTCACGCGATACCCGGCCGCTTGGATCCGTTCGCGGAGCGTCTCGAGGTCGTGCACGAGGAAGGCGGGATGCGCCTTCACGGCCGGGGTGAACGGCTCCTCGATGCCCAGGTGCACCTCGAGGCCTTCGTCGCGGAACCACACGCCACCTCTCGGCGCAAGCTCGGGCGGCTTCGGCACCTGGGTGAGACCGAGGATGGCGCCGTAGAAGCGCACGGCTGCCTCTTCCTCGCCGGGAGGCATGGCGAGCTGCACGTGGTGCAGTCCCTCGAGCCTCGCCCCGCCGCCTCCGGTCATGCGCACAGGCTACCGATGCATCGTCGTCGCGGCATCGCGCCCCTCACCGTGGCCGGGGATCCCCGGCCACGGTTCAGGCACCGGACGTCACGAGCAGCCGCTCGTGGACCCGCAGCTCGAGCAGACGTAGCAGGAGCCCGCCGGCTGCATCTTGGAGCCGCAGCTGTAGCAGAGGGGCGCGTCGTTCGCCTTGGCGGTCGGCCTCTCCGTCGCGTCGATCACGAACGCGACGCCCTCACCAGCCTCCAGCTCGGGCTGCTCCGACTTCGCGGCCACCTCGGCCTGCACGGCCTCGGTGCGCTCGGCGATCGACTTGATGCCGAGCCCCTCACGCGTCTCGGCGGGCAGGTAGTCGAGCGCCAGCCGCCGGAAGACGTAGTCGATCATCGATGTCGCGAATCGGATGTCGGGATCGTTGGTCATGCCGCTCGGCTCGAACTTCGTGTTGATGAACTTCGAGACGTACGTCTCCAGCGGCACTCCGTACTGCAGCCCGATCGAGACGGCGATCGCGAAGGCGTCCATCACACCGGCGAGGGTCGATCCCTGCTTCGACGTCTTCAGGAAGATCTCGCCGAGGCCGTCGTCAGGGTAGGAGCCGGCCGTGATGTACCCCTCGGCGTCGCCCACCTGGAACGACGTCGTGGTCGAGGGACGCGACATCGGCAACCGCTTGCGGACGGGGTGCGCCAGGCCGGCAGGCTCCGGCGTCTCGGCACCCTTCTTCTTGTCCGCGGACAGGGGCTGAGCGACCTTGCAGTTGTCCCGGTAGATCGCGACGGCCTTCAGCCCGAGCTTCCAGCTCTCGACGAAGAGCTGCTCGACCTCCTCGACGGTCGCCTCCTCCGGCATGTTCACGGTCTTCGAGATCGCGCCGGAGAT
The DNA here is from genome assembly GCA_963825685.1 of uncultured Actinomycetes bacterium. Taxonomy (GTDB): domain Bacteria; phylum Actinomycetota; class UBA4738; order UBA4738; family HRBIN12; genus JAOUEA01. The sequence goes on from CAWGUD010000021.1 coordinate 107,395, forward strand.
GAACGGTTGGGCCGCCGCCATCATGCGGACGTGCCCCATGTAGTGGATGGGTTGCGCACCCATCGCCGTATCGAAGACCGCGTGATGCTCCGGCTTCAGGTGCGGTGCGTCGGCCACCGAGTTGTGCTCGGCGATGAAGGAGACGACGTCCTCGATCTGGGCCGGCTCGTAGCCGAGCTTCTCGAGCGCCCGCGGCACCGTCTGGTTCACGAACTGCATCGTGCCCCCGCCGACCAGCTTCTTCGTCTTCACGAGCGCGAGCTCGGGCTCGATACCGGTCGTATCGCAGTCCATCATCAGGCCGATCGTGCCCGTCGGAGCCAGCACCGATGCCTGCGCGTTGCGGTATCCGAACTGCTCGCCGAGCGACACGGCCTCGTCCCACGACTGCTTCGCAGCCGAGAGCACCCCCTCGGGGACCAGCTCGTCGTCGATCTCGTCTGCGGCGGCACGGTGCTTGCGGGTCACCCGGAGCATCGCGTCGGCGTTGGGCTCATAGCCCTCGAACGGCCCCATCACCTCGGCGATGCGGGCGCTCGTGCGGTACGCCTGGCCGGTCATGATCGCGGTGATCGCTCCTGCCCACGCTCGACCGGCATCGGAGTCGTACGGCAGGCCCCGCGCCATCAGCAGGGCGCCGAGGTTCGCGTAGCCGAGGCCGAGCTGGCGATAGGCGCGAGCGTTCTCGGCGATCTTCTCGGTCGGGTAGTCGGACTCGCCGACCACGATCTCCTGCGCCGTGAACACCACCTCGACCGCGTGCTTGAAGCTCGCCACGTCGAACGCGCCGTCGTCGTCGAGGAACTTCATGAGGTTCAGCGAGGCGAGGTTGCAGGCGGAATTGTCCAGGTGCATGTACTCGCTGCACGGGTTCGAGCCGTTGATCCGTCCCGTCGCCGGGCAGGTGTGCCACTCGTTGATCGTCGTGTCGTACTGCATGCCCGGGTCGGCACACTCCCAGGCCGCCTTGGCGATCTGGCGCATGAGCTCACGGGCGCGGACGGTTCCGACCGTCTCGCCGGTGGTGACGGCCTTCAGTCGCCAGTCCTGGTCCTGCTCGTAGGCGCGCATGAACTCGTCGGTGACCCGCACCGAGTTGTTGGCGTTCTGATACTGGATCGACGCGCTGTCCTTGCCGTCGAGGTCCATGTCGAACCCTGCGTCGCGTAGGGCGCGGGCCTTGTGCTCCTCGTTCGCCTTGCACCAGATGAAGTCCTCGACGTCTGGATGATCGACGTTCAGGATCACCATCTTCGCGGCGCGCCGCGTCTTGCCACCCGACTTGATGGTGCCTGCGCTGGCGTCGGCGCCCCGCATGAAGCTCACCGGCCCCGAGGCCGTGCCGCCCCCGGCGAGCGACTCCTTCGACGAGCGGATCCTCGACAGGTTGATGCCCGAGCCCGACCCGCCCTTGAAGATCGTCCCTTCCTCGACGTACCAGTTGAGGATGGAGCTCATGTGGTCGTCGACGGCGAGGATGAAGCAGGCCGAGCACTGCTGGGGCGTGTCGGGCACGCCCACGTTGAACCAGACCGGTGAGTTGAACGCGGCCTTCTGGGTGACGATCAGATGGGTCAGCTCCTCCGCGAAGACCTGCGCGTCGTCGTCCGTGGCGAAGTAGCCGTTCTTCTGACCCCACCTGGTGATCGTGTCGACGACCCGCCCGGCGAGCTGGCGAACGCTCGACTCACGCTGCGGGGTGCCGAGGGTGCCTCGGAAGTACTTCTGGGCGACGATGTTGGTGGCGTTCTGTGACCATGCGGCCGGGAATTCGACGTCGCGCTGCTCGAAGGCGTTGCCGCCTTCCTTGTAGTTCGGGATGACCGCGTCGCGGACCTCCCACTCCACGTCGTCGAACGGGTGCTTCCCCTCGGTCGTGAAGTACCGCGAGAAGGTCAAGCCTTCCCGGATGACCTCGACGTCGCCCTCTTTCGTCGCCACCGGCAAACCCTCCTTCTACTCGGCGGTATGGACCGCCCTGTGGAACACGTGTGGATGGCCTGGGGAAAACCACACCCATGTGATTACGGCTCGGTGATTCTGAACCCCCGAGGAACCGTCGTCAATATGATGTGCCAAGAAATCTTGTCACACACAACATCTAGTATCTCATGCTCGAGGCCCTCCGACCCGGCGAGTCGGTCTGCAGAGGGGATCGGGCGATGCAGGACGGCGTCAGCGTGCGCGGCGACGCTTGGCCGGTTCCTTCTTCTGCAGCGACACGAGCTCGCGCTGGAAGTCCGCGACGCCCTCGAACTCCTTGTAGACCGAGGCGAAGCGGAGGTAGGCGACCTCATCGGCGCGCCTGAGGGCGGACAACACTTCCTGGCCGACCAGGCTCGAGGCGATCTCGGGTCCTCGCCGCCGCAGCCGTGCCAGGATGCGATCGACCATGATCTCCACCTCGGTCGCGGTCACCGGTCGGCCGGCGAGGGCTTTGCGGATGCTGCCGGCCAGCTTCTCCCGATCGAACGGTTCCTTCGAGCCGTCGCGCTTGACGACGACGAGGCCGACCTCCTCGATGCGCTCGAAGGTCGTGTACCGGCGCCTGCACGCGCTGCATTCGCGCCGTCGACGGATGGCCACACCGCCTTCGGCGGGCCGGGAGTCGACGACGCGGTCGTCATCCGCATCGCACCAAGGGCATCGCATCGTGGTCGGCGCCACAAGATGTTGTGGCCGCGCGAACGGTACCGGGGGCCATCGACTGCGTCAACGCTTCGGGCGCGACCGAGCCGGACGGGCCACCTCATGATGGCGACGGGATCGCCAGGGTCTGCCCCGGCACCAGGCCGTCGGCCGCGTCCTCGTTCACACGCTCGATCTCGAGGACGACCGCGCGTGGGTCATGGTCCGGTGCGATCATCGAGGCGATCGACCAGAGCGTGTCACCCGGCTCGACGACGTATGTCCGCGAAGACGCGGGTATCCGGGTGGCGACCAGCGCCCGCGCCATCTGCGCGCCGAGCACCATCGTGAGGCCGGTCACGGCCACGAGCACGGTCAGGCGACGACGAACGTACGTTCGATGCATGTCCCAACTGTGCTCGAACGAGCGTTCGAAGTCAAGCGGGATTCCGAACATATGTTTGCGCCCCTCGATGTCTGCTGCTACGGTCGCGCTCATCGAGAGGGAGGCTAGTGACCATGTCTGACACGACGGCGATCAGCCAACGACAGCAACGGATCCTCGACGTCATCGCGGAGACGGTTCGCGAGCGGGGATACCCTCCGACGGTCCGCGAGATCGGCGAGGCGGTCGGGCTCACCTCGTCATCCAGCGTGCACGCTCAACTCGCGAACCTCGAGCGCAAGGGACTCCTGCACAAGGATCCGACCAAGCCCCGGGCCATGGCCCTCTCCGAGCCTCGAGCCGGAGCCGTCACCGTGCCCTTGGTAGGTCGTATCGCTGCCGGCGCGCCGATCTTGGCCGAGCAGAACATCGAGGACCACATCGCCGTGCCCGAAGGTTACGCCGACGACCGCGACCACTTCGCCCTCACCGTGGTCGGTGACTCCATGATCGCGGCGGGCATCTTCGAGGGCGACGTCGTCGTCGTGAGGTCTCAGGACCACGCCCGCGACGGCGACATCGTCGCCGCGCTGCTCCCGGGTCCGGCCGAAGACGAAGCTACCGTGAAACGGCTCGGCCACGACGGCACGCGCGTGATGTTGATCCCAGAGAACCCCACCCTGGAGCCCTACGAGATGCCGGACGGCCGCATCCTCGGCAAGGTCGTGGCCGTGCTCAGGAAGCTCTGAACGAAGCCCTCCAGGGTCACGCCTCGCAGGACTGGATCGTGTCGCCCGGGTCGGCCGTGCAGGTATCCACGTCGGTGTTCCCGCCCTGGCCACGCAGGAAGTCGTTCCCGTCGACCCCGTCGACCCCGTCGAGCGTGTCGCTCCCCAGCCGCCCAAGGAGTCGGTCGGCGCCCTTGCCCCCGACGATCTCGTCGTCGTTCTCGCCGCCGGAGAGGGTGTCCTTCCCGCCGCGGCCGATCAGCCGGTCGTCCCCCTTCGCCCCTCGGATCTTCTCGCCGTCGGGGCCTCCCCGGAGCACGTCGTCGCCGAGCCCGCCTGCGAGGACGTTCTTCCCGGACCCGCCGCGGATGGTGTCCGCACCGGCGTTCCCCTGAAGCCGGTCCCTCTTGGTGCCGCCCTTCAGGCGATCATCGCCCTTCCCGCCGAGGATCCGGTCCTTCCCGCCACTGCCCTTGAGGACGTCGTTCCCGTTGCCGCCGTAGACCCGATCGTTGCCCGATCCAGCGCGCACCGTGTCGTTGCCGTCGCCCGCGAAGATGCGATCGTTGCCGCCGAGCCCACAGATCACGTCGTTGCCGCCGGTGCCTTGCAGGAGGTCGGGGCCGGAGGTGCCGGTGATCGTGCATCCCGGTCCCCCGCCCGCGGACGCCACCGGCGCGCCGACGAGCGTCGCGATCCCGACGATGAACCCGATCCCTACCGACATGACTCGCTTCATCGGAACTCCTCCTCGATCTGGCTCGATCTGGCTGCAGATGCATTCAGCATAAACCCCTACGGTGGAGGCTGTATACCCCTCAGGGAGGGGCTCACTCCATCGTCGTGCCCGTCGACCCACCCGCCTCAGTTGGTCGTGCGAGATGCTCTCGGACCTCACCTCCTGCGTCTACGCTGTGCGGGTCCCCGGTCGAGGAGGATCCACGAGATGGCTGATGGCGGGAGCACAGCGCTCGAGCGGCAGATCCGATCGCAGCCTGCTGCGATCGAGCACATGTTGTCGTCGCCGGCCGTGCGCCAGCAGGTCCACATGGCGACCGAGGGTCTGCATCGCGCCCGCCGCCTCTGGGTCGTCGGCACCGGCACGAGCCTGCACGCCGCCGAGCTCGGCGCCGCGATGCTGATGGAGGCCGGCCGTGCGGCGACGGTGGTGCCCGCCATGCAGTTCGCCACGCAGGCACCGGTGATCGGTCCGAAGGACGGCGTGATCGTGATCACCCACACAGGCGAGACCGCCTACGCGTTGGCGGTTCGGGCACTCGCGTTCACGGGCGGACTCGACGTCGTCACGATCACCAAGCGGGGGACCGACTTCCCTCGGGTGATCGAGACCGTGGATGCCGAAGCGAGCGAGACCTACACCGCCAGCTACACGACGGCGCTGGTGGCGCTCGCGCTGATCGCGCAGGAGCTCGGGGCGGCAACGTTGTCCGACGACGCGCTCGCACCGATCCCCGCGGCCGTGCAGGCGGCGATCGACGACCCCTCGATCGCCTCGATCCCGCGGCCCGACCGCGCGCTGGTGATCGCGGGCGCAGGGCCGGCGGCCGTCACCGCGAAGGAAGGCGCGCTGAAGGTCCGAGAGGCGGCCCGCGTCCTCGCGGAGGGATACGACGTCGAGTATCTCCTGCACGGCTCGGCCGTGCCGCTCGATGGTCGCGACCATCTCGTGACGCTCGTGCCGCCTGACGAGCCGTTGATCGCAGGTGTCGCGGCGGCCGCCGCGTCCGAGGGGGTCGCCCACACGCAGATCCACGAGCCCGCGTCGATGTCGAGCCTGCTCTCCCAGATCCCGCTCACCGTCCGGCTCCAGCTGCTCGCGCTGCGCCTGGCGCAGGAGGGACACCATGATCCCGACCGTGTGATCGTGGGCGCGTGGGCCGACGAGGCGCTCTGGCGCACCGGGTCACCCGAGGAGTGACGACCTCCCCCTGAAGGGTCCTCAGCCGGTACGACGCTCGCTCCGCACGCATCCCCTCACGGCCGCGAGCTCGCGGAACCCGACGCGTGCGTGCACGATCGTGCCCGCTTCCTCGTGCGTCGTGGACAGCACCTCCGACTCGCGATAGAGGAGCGCGATCATGTCCTCCCGCCCATAGGGGACGAGCAGCTCCACCTCGACCGGCGGGTGCGGCAGCGTCGCCTCGAGGGTCTCGAGCAGTCCCTCGACGCCTTCCCCCGAGAGCGCCGAGACGGGGACGGAGTCCGGGTACCGACGAGCCACCCGGGCGCGTTCGGATCCGCTCAGACGATCGATCTTGTTGAGCACGAGCACCTCGGGTATCGAGCCGGCGCCGATCTCGCCGAGCACCCTGCGGACCGCGTCGACCTGGTCCGCCAGGTCGACGGATGCCGCGTCCGCGACGTGCACGATGAGCTCCGCGAGGGTCACCTCTTCGAGCGTGGACCGGAAGGCCTCCACGAGGTCGTGAGGCAGCTTGCTCACGAACCCGACGGTGTCGCTGATCGTGCACCGGCGCCCACCGGGGAGCTTCAGCCGGCGAACGGTCGGGTCGAGCGTGGCGAAGAGCTGGTCGGCCACCACGACATCGGCGCCCGTGAGGCGGTTCATCAGGGTGGACTTGCCCGCGTTCGTGTAGCCGGCGATCGCCGCCTGGGGGATGCCGCTCGACTGTCGCCGAGAGCGCTTCGTCTCCCTGGTGCGTGCGAGGGTCTTGAGCTCGCGGCGGAGCTTCGCGATGCGACGGCCGATGTGCTGGCGGTCGATCTCCATCTTCGTCTCGCCGCCACCGAAGCGCGTGCCGATGCCGCCGCCTGCCCGGCTCATCGCCTCACCCCAGCCCCGCAATCGGGGCAACAGGTAGTTGAGCTGGGCCAGCTCCACCTGTGCCTTGCCCTCGCGGCTGCGGGCGTGCAGGGCGAAGATGTCGAGGATCAACGCTGTGCGGTCGATCACTTTCACGCCGAGGCGCTCCTCCAGCGACCGGAGCTGCCCCGGCGTCAGCTCCTGATCGAGGATCACGGAATCCGCCCCGCTGCGGTGGGCCTCGGCGTGCACCTCTTCGAGCTTGCCCCGTCCGATGTAGGTCGCGGGGTCGGGCTCCTGACGGCTCTGCACCACTCGAGCGACCGCTTCCGCGCCGGCGGAATCGGCGAGCGCCTCGAGCTCATCGAGATCTCCTTCGTGGATCCCCGGACCCACGCCGACGAGCACCGCCTTCTCGCGGACCGCGGGTCGCCAGGTCGCCGACAGTGGGGATTCGAGCACCTGCCGCTCGATCGGGCGGCGCGCGGGACTCGTCGAGCTCGGCGGTGATCCACGCATCGGACCGCTACCCCATCGACGATCCGAAGTCGCGGAGCATCTCGTTCAGCCGCACCTTGTCGTCGGTCGCTTCGGTCCGGTGACCGATGATGAGACCGCAGGGAAGTCCGAAGTGTCCCGCCGGGAACTCCCGGGCACGGTTCCCCGGGATCACCACGGCGCCAGCGGGCACCCGGCCACGGTGCTCGGCCGCCTCCGGACCGGTCACGTCGATCACCGGTGTGTTCCCCGTGAGCACCACACCGGCGCCGAGCACGGCGTTCGCCCCCACGCGCACCCCTTCGACCACGATGCACCGGGAGCCGATGAACGCACCGTCCTCGATCACGACCGGGGCGGCTTGGAGCGGTTCCAGCACCCCGCCGATGCCGACACCCCCCGCGAGGTGCACCCCCGCTCCGATCTGCGCGCACGATCCCACCGTGGCCCAGGTGTCGACCATCGTGTCCGGGCCGACCCACGCCCCGATGTTCACGTAGCTCGGCATCAGCACCACGCCCCGAGACAGGTACGACCCGTACCGCGCCGTCGCCGGCGGCACGACGCGCACACCCGATGCCTCGTACCCGTGCTTGAGGGGCAGCTTGTCGTGGTACTCGAACGGGCCGGCCTCGCTCACCTCGAGGCCGCGGATCCGGAAGTAGAGCAAGACGGCCTGCTTCACCCACTGGTGCACCAGCCAATCGTCACCGTCGGCCTCGGCGACACGAACCTCGCCCCGATCCAGCATGCCGATCGTCACCTCGATGGCCTCGCGGTCGAGGCGGTCCGCGGGGTCTCGGGAGTGGGCGGCCCAGCTCGTCTCGACGCGCTCCGAGAGCTCCGCGATACCGATCACGCGTGCACCCCCCTCAGCGCCTCGTCGAGGCGCTCGACCGCGCGCTCGCACTCGGGCAGCGTCGGCACCATCGCCATGCGGACGTAGCCCTCCCCCTCCGGGCCGAAGTAGGCACCGGGAGCGACGACCACCCCGGCGCGGTCGAGCAGTTCGAACGCCCAGTCGACCGACGGACGTCCGCCCGGCACCTCGATCCACAGGTAGAAGGTCGCGATGCTGCCGGCGACGCGCACCCCATGGGCGGCGAACAGATCCAGGAAGAGTCCGCCGCTTCTCCGCGTACCGCGCCCGCGTGTCCTCGACGTGGGTCTCGTCGTTCCACGCGGCGATCGAGGCCCGCTGCACGAACTCTTGCGGGGTCACACCAACGCTCGGGCGCAGCGCCTTGAGGGCCCCGATCAGCGCCGGGTCGCCCGCCGCGAACGCGCTGCGGTATCCGGTCATCGATGAGCGCTTGCTGAGCGTGTTGATCGCGAGGACGTTCGTGAGGTCACCCACCTGCAGCGCCGACACCGGCGGCGCACCCTCGAACCAGAGCTCGCTGTATGCCTCGTCGGACGCCAGCAACACGTCGTGGTGGCGGCACCGGTCCGCGGCGCGCCGAAGGAAGTCGAGCGAGGCGACGGCCCCGGTCGGGTTGTTCGGATAGTTCAGCCACAGGATCGAGGTTCGGTCCCAGGTTGCATCGTCGACGGCGTCGAGGTCCGGGAGGAAGCCGTTCGCCTCGAGCAGGGGCAGCCGATGGACGACGCCGCCCGCGAAGCGCGCGCCGCGCTCGGGGATCGTGTATCCGGGCGCCGTGACGAGCACGGTGTCCTTGCGGGCTTCTGGGTCGAGCGTCGCCTGCGCGAGCGAGAAGACGATCTCCTTCGACCCCAGCAACGGCAGCACCTGGGTGTCGGGATCGACGTCGGCGCCGAACCGGCGCCCGACCCAGCCCGACACGGCTTCGCGGAGCTCCGGCAGTCCCGCGGCCCGCGGGTACGAGGAGATCGGCTCGATCGCCTCCCGCAGCGCGTCGCGGATGAACGGAGCCGTCACCTCCCGCGGGTCGCCCACCCCGAAGTCGATGACCTCCCGACCCGAGGCGACCGCCTCCGCCTTCCGCCGATCGAGCTCCTCGAACGGGTACGGGTCGATCCGCCCGATGCCCGGCGACAGATGCGTCACGTCGTCGACCCCTCCTGCCCGTCGCGACCGCCGACCGCTCCGAGCCCCAGGAACGCGCGCAGCACGGCGTGGCATCGCACCAGCGAGCGCAGCTCCACACGTTCGTCGTCCCGGTGAGCGTACTGCGGGTCACCGGGACCGAAGTTGACGGCGTCGACACCGGCCAGGGCGAACTCCGCGACCGGCGTCCAGGCCTGCTTCGGGCCGAGGGCCAGATCGCCTGCTTCGCGGAGCCGCGACACCAGGAGGTTGCTCACGCTGACCGGCCCGGGCGGCGCGTTCCCGTTCACGCGGACCTCGACCCCCGAGGGCGCCAGCAGCTCCCGGAGCCGCGACTCGGCCTCCTCGGGGGTGAGCCCGGGCCGGTAGCGGTAGTTCACCCCGGCTTCGACTCGGTCGGGCACCACGTTCGATGCCACTCCCCCCGAGATCGTGGTCACGCTCACGACCTCTCTGAAGGTGAGCCCCTCGACCGTGACGTCGCGCACGGGCAGCTCGGCGAGAGGAGCGAGCGCGGCGATCGCCCTGTGGATCGCGTTCTCGCCGTGCCACGGTCGGGCACTGTGCGCCGCCCGTCCGGTCACGGTGACCGTGGCGTTCAGGTTGCCGAGGCATCCGACCTCGATCGTGTTGGCGGTCGGCTCCATCACGATCGCGAGATCGGGCGTCGTGGCGGCCGCGCACCGATCGAACAGCGGTCCGAGGGCGCTCTCGGTGAAGGGCAACTCCTCGCGCCCGAAGAAGAGCACACCGACGTCGTAGGAACCCGGATCGTCGGCCAGCTCATCGGCGAGCTCCAGCATCACGGCGAGCGCGCCCTTCATGTCGGCCGCGCCTCGTCCGACCACGGCGTCGGCGTCGAGCCTGCCGGGGACGTTGCCCGTGATCGGCACGGTGTCGACGTGACCGGCGAGCAGGACGAACGGTCGCCCGACGCGTCGGACCGCCGGTGTGGCGAGCAGCACCGCGTCGTGATCGTCGAGCACCTCGTAGCTCGACGGCAACGACGACCGGATCGAGTCGAGGATGGCTCGCTCGTCGCGGCTGACCGACGGCACGTCGATGAGGGCGAGCGTGCGTTCACCGAGCCGGTCGTGCAGAGACGAGCCGGCCGGAGCGTCCACGCTCACGAGCGGATCAGCGCCGCGACGTCGACGACCCCCTCGAACACGCGCTGCGCTTCGCCGGTCAGGAGCACCTCGCCGTCGGGTCGGCGTTCCACCTCGAGGTCGCCACCCGGGAACCGCACGACGGCACGAGTCGGGACGAGGCCGGCTTCGTTCGCCGCGATCGCGGCCGCGCACGCTCCGCTGCCACAGGCCATCGTCTCTCCGCTGCCCCGCTCCCAGACCCGGGCGTGCACCACCCCGTCGTGGACGTAGGCGAACTCCACGTTCGTGCGCTCGGGGAACAGGTCGTGGCGCTCCAGCGCCGGTCCGATGTGGCCGACGTGCACGGTCGCCGGGTCGCCGTCGACGAAGACCACGAGGTGTGGGTTCCCCATCGAGACGGCGGAGGCGGTCAGCGTGAGCCCGTCGCCGATCTCCAGGGGCTGCGCGAGGAAGGTCTCCCAGGCGGGGCCGCGCATCGGGATCGCAGCCCGCGTGAAGTTCGGCACGCCCATCGTGGTGGTGACCCGGTGCACACCTGCGGACCCGGGATGCAGCGTGAGGTGCCTGAGGCCGGCACGGGTGAGGACGGCGACCGACGTGGTACTCGGCCAACCCACGGTCGTGCAGGAGGACACCCGACACAACGGATGCCGTTGCCGCACATCTCGGCCACCGAACCGTCGGCGTTGGAGTAGTCCATGAAGAAGGATGCGCCCTCGCGGTCGGTGCGCACGACCCTGATCACGCCGTCCGCGCCGACGCCCGTTCGTCGATCGCAGACCACCGCGACCTCGGTCGACGAGAGGGGCCGTTCGTCATCGAGGTCGAGGACCAACACGAAGTCGTTGCCGGTCCCCTGGTACTTCGCGAACTCGAGCGTCTCGGTCACGGCGCCAGGGACCCCAGCACGTCGTCGACGACCTCGATCGCGCCGCCCGCACCGGCCTCGAACCAGTGGACGCGGGGATCGCGCCGGAACCAGGCCATCTGTCGTCGCGCCAGGTTCTTCGTGCGTCGCACCGTTCCCTCCCAGGCTTCCTCGAGGGAGAGCCTACCGTCGAGGTGGCGGACGAGCTCCGCGTACCCGATCGCCTGGCTGGACGTCAGCCAGGCGCCGAACCCACGCTCCACGAGCCCACGCACCTCGTCGAGCCACCCAGCAGCGAACATCGCGGCGACGCGATCCGCGATGCGGGCGGCCAGGGCCTGGGCCTCGATCGCGATCCCCGCCACCACCACCCGCGAGGGGTCGTAGCGCTCCCAGTCGGCCGCGAAGCTGCTGAACGGCGAACCCGTGATCGCCGCCACCTCGAGCGCCCGCACCACACGTCGCACGTTCCCCGGCTCGATCTTCGCCGCGGCCACCGGATCCAGGTCCTCCAGACGCAGGAGGAGTCGGCCGACACCCACCGCCTCGGCCTCCGCCTCGAGCTCCGCGCGCACCGACGGGTCCTCGCCGGGGAAGCCGAGGTCGTCGGCGAGTGCACGGAAGTACAGGCCCGACCCGCCGACCAGCAGCGGCCTGACGCCACGGGCTTCGAGGCCGGCGATCGCCTCTCGCCCCACGGCCTGGTAGCGGGCGACGGTGAACCGTTCGGTGGGTTCCGCAAGGTCGAGCAGATGGTGGGGCACGAGGGCGCGTTGCTCGGTCGTCGGCTTGGCCGTGCCGATGTCCATGCCTCGGTAGACGAGCATCGAATCGACCGAGCAGATCTCCGCGCCGAGCGACCCGGCCAGTGCGATCCCCGCGTCCGTCTTGCCGCTCGCGGTCGGTCCGACGAGCGCCAGGAGCGGCGGCCCGGTCGCCATCGCGCCGGCGGTCAGGTGCCCGCGCCGACCGGGTCGCGCACGAGCTCACCCGTGAGGTGATGCGGAGCGGCCGCCACGATGCGGGCCCGGGCGAACGTGCCGGGCTCCATGGCGCCGGCGATGTGCACGATGCGGTTCGTGCGGGTCCGCGACTGCGTCGAGCGGCCCTTCCTGTCGCCGCCTTCCACCAACACCTCGTGCGTCTCGCCCACGAGTGCCGCGGCCTCCTCGGCCGAGATGCGCTCCTGCAGCGCGACGAGCCGATCGAACCGCGCCTGGACGACCTCCTTGGGGACCTGCTCGTCGAAGCTCGCCGCCCGGGTACCCGGCCGAGGCGAGTACTGGAACATGTAGGCGCTGTCGAAACGGGCGGCTTCGACGACCTCCAGCGTCTGCTCGAAGTCGCGCTCGGTCTCGCCAGGGAACCCCACGATGATGTCGGTGGAGACGGCGATGCCTGGGATCGCCGCTCGGATGCGCTCGAGCCAGCCGAGGTATCGATCGCGCCGGTACGACCGTCGCATGCGCCGGAGCACGTCGTCCGAGCCCGACTGCATCGGGAAGTGGATGTGCTCGCACACCGCGGGGGTCTCGGCCATCGCGTCGATGACGTCGGGGGTGAAGTCGTGCGGGTGCGGGCTCGTGAATCGCACCCGCCGGATGCCGTCGACGGCGCCCACCCGCCGGAGGAGATCGGCGAACAACGGCGATCGAGGGGAGCCCGGCACGGTGACGTCGCGGCCGTACGTGTTCACGTTCTGCCCGAGCAGGGTCACCTCGACGACCCCCCGCGCGGCGAGCCCTCGCACCTCGGCCAGGATGTCGTCGACGGCGCGAGAGCGCTGCGGTCCCCGCACGAGCGGCACGATGCAGAACGTGCAGGCGTTGTCGCACCCCGGAGCGATCGAGACCCACGCTCGGAACGCGTCGTCGCGCGCCGCAGGCAACGCGCTCGGGAACGTCTCCGTCTGCTCGCGCACGTCCATCTGGAGGCCTTCGGTCTCCGAGCGCTCCAACAGGTCCAGCAGGTGCGGCAACGCGTGGGTCCCCACGACCACGTCCACCCACGGGGCGCGACGCTGGATCTCCCCCTGGTCCTTCTGCGCGAGGCATCCGCTCACGACGATCCGCATCTGCGGGTTGGCCGCCTTCACCGGCTTCAGGTGGCCGAGGTTGCCATAGAGCTTGTTGTCGGCGTTCTCACGGATCGCGCACGTGTTGAGCACCACGACACGCGAGGCGGCGACGTCATCGGCAGGCGTCATGCCGTCGGCGAGCAGCAACCCGGCGATGCGCTCCGAGTCATGCTCGTTCATCTGGCACCCGAAGGTGCGGATCGAGTACGTGCCTTCCACGACCTCACGAGGGTAGCCGATTGCCACCGACGGACTACCGGGATGACACGAGATCCTGAGACACCTCTCAAGCCTGCACCACCGACGCCGATGTGGGGGAAAGAACGACGATCCCGCACGCCACCTAGGAGGGCCTCGGTCCAGATGGACGCCGACAAGCCGAGCAAGAAAGCGCGCCTCCGGGAGGCGCGCATCCAGCTCAAGGAATCTCTTGCCGCGCAACGCGCGCTGGCTCGACGCGTGGCGGAGCTCGAGACCCTGCGAGCATCGACCGGCCGGCCGGAGGCCGTCGACGCCGGTGAGTTCTTCGACCTGGCCACCCGTCTGGCCTCGTCGGAACGAGCCCTCCGTGCAGCGCTGGAGGCAGGTGCCGACGCGACCGAGGCGTCGAAGGCGACCGAGACACTCCTCGCCGCGGCGGGTGATCGCCTCGCGGAGCTGGGCAGCGTCGCGGATCGTGCCGACATCGCCGAGGACCGCCTCGCGGAGGCGACGGCGACGATCGAGGACCTCCGTCAGGAGCTGACCGATTCGCTCGCCTCCCTCGACGAGGCGCGAGATGCGGTGGCGCGACTGAGCGTGAAGGTCGAGGAATCTGTCGCGAAGGCCGAGGAATCTCTCGCGAAGGCCGAGGCCTCCGAGAAGGCGGCCGAGCAGACCCGGGAAGAAGAGGCACGGCTCCGCGCGGAGCTCGAGCAGGCGAACGACAAGGGTCGAGACCGCCGAGCACCAGCTGAGCGAGGCGCAGGAAGCGTTGACCGAGGTCCGCGCGGAGCTCGCCGACGCCAGGAGCGCCGCCGACCAGGCGATCGAGCAGGGCGAGGAAGCCGTTCGTGCGATCGACGAGCGACTCGTGGCGGCACAGATCGACGCGGACCGTGCGACGGCGGACGCCGAGCGTGCACGGACCGAAGCCGAAGAGGCGCGTGCCGACGCGGACCGGGCTCGCGACCGACGTCGAGGAGGCCCACTCGACCACCCGACGGGCGAAGGAGGACGCCGACGCGGCTCGTTCGGCGGCAGACGCCGCGGAGGTGCGAGCGACGACCGCCGAGCAGGACATGGCCGCCGCGGAGGCGCGCGCAAGCGAAGCCCAAGCCCGCGCCGATGCCATGGCGCAGCGGGTCGCCCAGGTCGAGGAGCATGCGGCGTCGCTGGAGACGACGGTGGCCGACGCCCAGGCCCGCGCGACCGAGGCGGGTTCGCGCGCCGACGCCGCCGAGGCCCGCGCGGGGAGGCGCGACGAGGGCGAGACTGCCCTGGCCGAGGCGACCCGTATCGCGGACGAGGCCGCAGCGAAGGTCGAGCAGCTGGTGGCGGCTGTGGTGGAGTTGGAGACCGCCGCGGTCCAGCGAGAGATCGTGCTCGAACGGCTCGAAGCCGAGATCGAGGACCTCACGGGCCAGACCGACATGACCTCGCGCGAGCTCGCGTCGGCACTCGAGGAGGCCGAAGCTCGAGCCAGGGCCGATCTCGAGGCCGCCGAGACCCGGGTCAGCGCTGCCGAGCAGCGTGCGACCGAAGCAGAGTCCGCCCTCGCCGAGCTGCGCGACTCGTCTGAGACGGAACGCGAAGAGCTGAACGCCGCCCGCGCCGCGGCAGAGCAGGCACGGAAGGACGCCGAACGGGCCACGAGCGAGATGCAGCAGGCACGGAATGACGCCGAGGCCGCGCGTGTCCAGGCCGAGGAATCTCGCGCCACCGCCGAGCGGGCGCTCGAGCAGGCCGAGGAGGCACGGGCCGCCATCGCCGCGGACGAGGAACGCGCTTCGACGTCGGAGCGCGAGCGAGCCGAAGCCGAGGAGCGCGCCCGGAAGCCGAGTCCCGAGTTCAGTCGCTCGAAGTGGCGGCGGCCGAGGCCGAGACTCGAGCCGTCGAGGCAGAATCTCGTGTCGAGGCGGCGGAGTCCAGGGCGGCAGCCGCCGAGACTCGCCGTCGCGGACGCGGAGCGCATCGCCCAGGAGAGCACCGAGAAGGTCTCCGAGCTCACGACGGCGCTCGAGGAGATGGAGGCACAGCGCGAGGGCAGACGTCGAGGCCTCGAGCGAGCGGGTCGCAGCAGCCGAGCAGCGCGCCACCGAGGTCGAGGCGGTGTCGGCCGGCATCCAGGGCGAGATCGAAGCGGCGCGTGCGGACGTCGCCGCGGCGATCGCAGACGTCGAGTCCATCCGAGCCGAGCTCGCCGAGGCGAAGGCCGAGGCCGAACGCTCGGCCACGCAGGCCGCAGAGGCTCGGGCGGCCATCGCCAGCGCCGAGGAGCGGGTCGCGTCCTCCGAGGAAGACATCGCCTCCGCGGAGGCCCGCGCGGCGGAGGCCACCGCTCGCGCCGAGTCCCTCGCCGCGTCGCATGACGAGGCGACATCGAAGCTCGAGGAGCTGACCGCGAGGCTCGGAGAGGTCGAGGCGACGAACGACCGCAGATCTCGGTCGCTGCGAACGAGCGAGTCGCAGCAGCCGAGCAGCGGGCGACCGAGGCAGAGGAACAGGCTGCCATCACCAAGGGTGCGGTCGAGGCCGCCCTTGCAGATGTCGAGCGAGCCACGGCAGACGCCCACAGCGCGGTCGAGGCCGAGTTGACGTCGGCCCGTGCCGAGCGGACCCAGGCTGAGGAACTGTTGGCGTCGGTGAGGAACGATCTCGCCGCCGCCGAGGCGTCGGTCAAGAGCCTGGAAGCCGAGCGAGATGGTCTCCGATCGAGCCATGAGTCGATCGACAGCCTCAACTCCCGGGTCGCAGAGTTGGAGGAACAGCTCGCCGCCGCCCTCGACGCCGCGACCGAAGCGCGAGCGCGAGCCGATGAGGCCGAGCGCCGTGTCCTCGATCTGGAGTCGCTCGCGCAGGACGCCCCCTCGATCGCCGGCTCCCCGGAAGGATCGGCCAGTTCCGGCGGCTCGCAGGAGATCGAGCTCAGGTCGCAGCTGCGGGACCTCGAGTCCCAGTTGCTCCAGAGCGAGGCGCGGGCACGGAGCGCTTACGCAGCCACCGAGGCGGCCGAGGCGGCTCTGCGGATGGCCAAGGAGGAGGGCTTCATCCCCTCGATGCACTCGGAGCAGGAGTTCCGGGATCTCCGCGCGCGCCTCGAGGACGTGACGGGTCGAGCCGATCAAGCGGAGCGTTCCCTCGCCAAGGCAGAGGCCGACCTCGCTGCCCTCCGCGCCGGTGTCGACCCCGATGCGCTCGCCGATCCGCTCGCGGCCGTCGACCCGGTGGACGACGCCGTGGAACCGGTCGCCGACCCCGCTCCATCGGACGAAGGAGGTCGCTCCCCCGAGCGCGGCGCCGACCCCTCAGGACGGCGACTCCTGGGTCGCGGGCCCCCAACCCTCGAGAGGCCTGAGCTTCCGGAAGTTGGCGGGCGCGGCGAGCGGGAAGAAGGACCGCGACGGCGACTCGTCTCGACGCTGACCCGCGCTAACGCGCGTACTCGGTTGCCCGGGTCTCCCGCACGACCGTGATCCGGATCTGGCCTGGGTACTGGAGCTCTTCCTCCACCTGTTTCGCGATATCGCGAGCGATCACCTGGGCCTGCATGTCGTCGACATCGTCGGGCTCCACCATCACCCTGACCTCGCGTCCCGCTTGCATCGCGAAGGTCTTCACGACACCGGGATGTGTGGTGCAGATCTCCTCGAGGCGCTCCAGGCGCTTCACGTAGGTCTCGAGCGACTCGCGCCGGGCACCGGGCCGTCCGCCGCTGATGCCGTCGGCGATCTGCGCCAGCACCGCATCGATCGTGTGTTGCTCGACCTCGCCGTGGTGCGACTCGATGCAGTGCACGACCTCGGGCGACTCCCCCATGCGCCGGGCGATCTCGGCGCCGATGATGGCGTGCGAGCCTTCGACCTCGTGGGTGACGGCTTTCCCGATGTCGTGGAGGAAGGCACCCCGCTTCACGATCGTTGGGTCCAGCCCGATCTCGGCGGCGAGGCCGCTCGCGATGTGGGCCGACTCGACGAGGTGACGCAGCACGTTCTGGCCGTAGGACGTGCGGTACTGGAGCCGCCCGAGCAGCTTCACCATCTCGGGGTGGACATCGGTGATGCCCACCTCGGCGACGGCATCCTCACCCGCCCGTCGCACGTGCTCCTCGAGCTCACGCTGGGACCGCTCGTGTATCTCCTCGATGCGGGCCGGATGGATGCGACCGTCCTCGACGAGTTTGGCGAGGGTCATCCTGGCCGCCTCACGACGAACCGGGTCGAAGCACGACAGGACGACCGCTTCCGGGGTGTCGTCGATGATGAGGTTCACTCCCGTCACCGACTCGAACGCCCGGATGTTGCGGCCCTCGCGGCCGATGATGCGTCCCTTCATGTCCTCGCTGGGCAGGGCGAACACGCTCACGGTGGACTCCGCGGTCTGCTCAGACGCGACCCGTTGGATCGCGATCGTGACGATCTTGCGCGCCCGCTCCTCGCCGTCCTCGCGAGCGCGCTGTTCGATCTCGCGCACCTGGCTCATCGCCGCCCGTTTCGCGTCGTCGACGACCTGGGTCATGAGCTGGTCCCTCGCCTCGCTCGAGGTCATCCCGGCGATCTTCTCGAGCTGGGCGCGATGGAGCTCGGTGGCCCGCTCCAACTGCGTCCGAACGTACGTGAGCTTCTCGTCACGTTCCTCGAGCTCGACGGCCCGTGCGTCGGCGCGCTCGAGCTTGGCTTGCAGGTCGGTGCTCGCCGCACTCATGCGCCGCTCTTGACGCACGATCTCGTCCCGCCGGCTTCGGATGTCGTCATCCGCCTCGCGCCGGAGGGTCGAGATCTCGTCCTTCGCCTCGCCGAGCGCCCGCTTCGAGGCGGCGTCCGCCTCACGTTCGGCATCGAGCAGCATCTTCTGGGCGCGCGTTTCGATGCTCTGTGCATTGGTCGCAGCGATCGACTTCCTGTACAGGAAGCCCGCCGCGAAGCCGAGCAGCAGCCCGGCGATACCCGTCAACACTGGGACCATGGCTCTCCTCCACAAACCTCGTCAGACGACGTTTGCGAGAAGGACCCTCCGGTCCGCGTTCGTTCGGTCAGACGCTGTGCGCGAGTGTGCGGAACCTCGTCGGCGGCCGGCTGGAGCGCCGCCGGCTGCTCTGGGTGGTCGGTTTGGCGTGGGTCGGGGTCAAGACTCGCTCACAGGTGGGATTCGTTGAACGTGGTTTCGGAAGTGTTCCTCTCGTGTTCACGATGCTACGGCCGCACCGTGCACGAGGCAAGGTCCCATCGACCTAGTCCTGATCGTCGACCTCGAGGGCCTTGCGCGCGGCCGATCTCGCGATGTCCGGGGAGTAACCGCGACGAACGAGCAGGGATGTCA
This sequence comes from uncultured Actinomycetes bacterium, assembly GCA_963825685.1. Taxonomy (GTDB): domain Bacteria; phylum Actinomycetota; class UBA4738; order UBA4738; family HRBIN12; genus JAOUEA01. The sequence goes on from CAWGUD010000021.1 coordinate 126,022, forward strand.
GCCGACCGAAGGCCTTGTGGGGCTCGACACCCTCGAGCCGGCCGGCGCGCACCCGAGCCAGCTCGAACGCCCGGTCGTGCTCGGCATCGGGGGCATCGTCGGCGACCCGGGTTGCGAGGTCGGGGGCGATGCCCTTGGCGAGCAATGCGCTCGCGACGGCCCGGCGACCCGCGCGACGCGATCCGAACTGGTGGTCGGCCAACTGACGAGCGAACGCCTCGTCGTCGATCAGACCGACCCGCTCGAGACGCACGAGCACGTCGTCGACCTCGTCGGCTTCGAACCCGGCTGCCAGGAGGCGCCGCTCGAGCTCCCGGCGGGCGCGCGGGCGCACCGCCAGGAGCCCCAGGGCCCGCTCGTGACAACTCTTCGGGTTCTTCGCCACCCTGGGTCCACGCCCGGCGGATGTCGTGGCCTGCACGCGCCTTATCCGTCGGCTCCGGCCTTCGCCTTCGCCTTGACCTTCTCGTCAGCAGCCGAGTCGTCGTCGAGCACCACGTCGGGCACGATCTCGATCGGTGTCTCGTCTCCCTCGTCGCCGAAGGCGGTGATGCCGACCGCCTCGCGAACCTTCCGCTCGATCTCGTCACGGACGTCAGTGTGCTCAGCGAGGAAGGCGCGTGCGTTCTCCCGCCCCTGTCCCAGCTGCTCCCCTTCGTAGGTGAACCAGGCGCCGGACTTCTTGATGATCTCGAGGTCGACGCCCACGTCGATCAGTGAGCCCTCCTTGGAGATGCCCTTGCCGTACATGATGTCGAACTCGCACTGACGGAAGGGCGGGGCCACCTTGTTCTTGACGACCTTCACCCTCGTGCGCGAGCCGACGACCTCGGTGCCGTCCTTGAGGTTCTCGATCTTGCGCACGTCGAGTCGGACCGAGGAGTAGAACTTGAGCGCTCGCCCGCCGGGGGTGGTCTCGGGAGAACCGAACATCACGCCGATCTTCTCGCGGAGCTGGTTGATGAAGATGGCCGTGGTGTCGAACTTCGAGAGCGATCCGGAGAGCTTGCGCATCGCCTGGCTCATGAGCCTCGCCTGCAAGCCGACGTGGGTGTCACCCATCTCTCCCTCGATCTCGGCGCGAGGGACCAGCGCCGCGACCGAGTCGATGACCACCAGGTCGAGCGCTGCCGAACGAACCAGCATGTCGGCGATCTCGAGGGCCTGCTCGCCCGAGTCGGGTTGTGAGACCAACAGCTCGTCGATGTTCACGCCCAGCTCTCGCGCGTAGGTCGGGTCGAGCGCGTGCTCGGCGTCGATGAAGGCCGCGATGCCGCCGTTGGCCTGTGCCTCAGCGATGATGTGCAGGCAGACGGTGGTCTTGCCCGAGCCCTCGGGTCCGAAGACCTCCATCACTCGGCCTCGGGGAATCCCCCCGATGCCGAGCGCGAGGTCGAGCGCGAGCGACCCCGTGGGGATCACCGATACGCCCGCCCCCGCCGGGTGCTCCCCGAGCTTCATGACGGCGCCCTTGCCGAACTGCTTCTCGATCTGCTGGAGCGTGACGTCGAGCATCTTGTCGCGGTCCACCCTGGCCTCCTTCTCCCTGGCCCCCTGGCCCCTCGGCCCACCGGCGAGGAGGTGCCGTGCGAGCTCATCTCCTGTTGGAACGCGCACGCTAGCGAGCGGGTCTGACATAAGTTACACCTCTGTGATCCGGTCGGTGCTGTCGGCACGCTACCCGAACACCTGTTCGGATGCAACCATCCGGGTCAGGCGGGAGACGTCATCCGCTTTTCCAGGGGGAGGGTCGCGACCCGTTCGTAGATGGGCGCGGCGCGCCGTCCATGGCTCCTCATCAGCTCAAGCGAGTCGACCTCGAACCGGCCGCTCTCGAGGGGGGTCCGGACGAACGCCGAGGGCAGCGCGAGCGCGGGGTCGCTCCTGGCGACGGTCAGGTGGGCGCTGAACGGTCGAGCCTCGGGCGCGAACTCGGGGGCCAACGCGCTCCGCACGGCGGTGGCCAGTTCCCCGATCGCTCCAGGATCGTCGTCGAGGCCGGCCCACAGCACCCGCGCTCGATCCGTCGATGGAAAGGCGCCGAGCCCCCGCACGCACGTCTCGAACGCCGGTGTCCGCTCCGCGACCTCGGCGAGCTGCTCCAGGACCCACGGGACCAGTCGGGAGGACGTCGACCCCAGGAACGCGAGGGTGACGTGCCAGTTCCCACGCGGCACCCATCGAGCCTGCGGGAACGCCTCGCGCCACGCCCCGATCGCCGCCTCGACGGCGTCGGCGGCCCCCGCCGGGATCGCGACGGCGGCGAAGAGGCGTTGCGGCTTCCCCTCCCGTCCCGACGCGCGATCGGTCGTCACGGTCGCCGTCCTGGACCTCAGACGATGCGGTCGCCGTCGGGCAGCGACCTGCCCTCGAGGAAGCGACGCACGAGGTCGAGCCCCGCCTGCTCGGCCGAGCGACGCACCCGCGCGCGCTCGCCGGACGCGACGTAACCGCGAGCGTGCGTGACGCCATCGGCGTCGAGACCGATCCACACCGTGCCCGGCTCGGCCCCGTCATGCGGTTGTGGACCTGCGGCGCCGGTGAGCGAGACGGCCACGTCGGCCTCGTACAGGCGACGGGCGCCGGCCGCCATCTCGAGCGCGCACTCGCGACTCACGACGCCCGGCCCCTCGATCGTCGCGCGCGACACCCCGAGCACTCGCTGCTTCGCCTCGGGCGTGTACACGACGGCCGACCCGACGAAGACCTTCGAGGCCCCCTCGGCGGCGGTCAGACGGGCCCCGACGCTGCCACCGGTGAGCGACTCGGCGCACGCGAGGCGCCGCCCGGATGCCAGCAGGAGTCGCGAGACCGCCTGCTCAAGCGTCTCGTCGTCGAGCGTGAACACCAGGTCACCGAGTCGACGATGCACCTCGGCCGCGAGCGGGGCGATCATCGACTCCGCCTGCTGCACCGTGTCGGCCTTGGCCGTGAGTCGAACCTTCACCTCCCCCGCCGAGGCGAGGTAGGCGAGGCTGGGGTTCGACGACGCCGGGAAGAGGTCCGCCAGCATCTCCGCGACCCTCGATTCCCCGATGCCCACGCACCGCAGCGTGCGGGAACGCACCACCGCTGCGCCGATCGTGGCGCCGAGGTCGGGGAGCACCCTGCTGCGCATCATCGCGGTCATCTCCGTCGGCACGCCCGGCAGCGCATAGACCCGCACACCGCCCGGCAGATCCGCGACGAGCCCGGGAGCGGAGCCGCGGTCGTTCTCGATCGTTCCAGCTCCTCGCGGGACGTCGGCCTGGCGCAGGTTGTTCTCGGGCATAGGGCCGGCGCCGAACCCCGCGAACCGTGCGCGCAGCCACTGCTCGAGCTCGGGATCGCGTTCCAGCGGCACGCCCATCACCCGCGCGAGCGCATCGCGGGTGATGTCGTCCTCGGTGGGCCCGAGCCCACCCGTCGTGATCACGACGTCGGATCGGGAAGCGGCGAGCTCCAACACCGACACGATGCGGTCGAGGTTGTCGCCCACCACCTGGTGGAACAGAACGTCGGCGCCGACCTCCGCGAGCCGCTCACCGATCCAGCGAGCGTTGGTGTTCACGATCTGTCCGAGCAGCAACTCGGTGCCCACACCGACGACCTCGACCCGCACCGAACGGCTCACGGGGTCGGCGCCCCGGTCGTCGCGTCGGGTGACTCGCGAACGTCGAACGTGAACGTGTCGGTCCATGCCGTGCCGGGCTCTCCGGGTGCTCCCAGGTCCCTCCCGGCGACCGTCACCTGCACCGCGCCACCGTCGGCGACGGCGAGCACGAGTTCCTCGTCGGCGGAGAACGAGAGGGTCTCGCCCTCCTCCATGTCGTGGATCTCGGGGGCGCCGTCGACGGTCACCGAGACCTCGACGGGACGCAGTGCGACGAGCACGGCGTCGATCGTCGACGACGCGGTCGCAACTGGCGGAGCGGTCGTCGGGATCGCAGCCGGGGCCGGGGCGCCACGGTCACGGGCGACGAGCCCGAAGAGCAGCAGCAGGATGACGAGCGTCGCCGACCCGAACAGCAGGAACCGCTGGTTGTCGCGGATGCGCGTCGCCGCGATCGCTCGCTCGACGCGTCCGAGTCCCTCGGGGGGCGCAGGGGCCTCGGGCTCGGCGGCGTGCTTCGCGTACGCGCCGAGGACCTTGTCAGGGTTGACGCCCAGGTATTGGGCGTACGTGCGCAGGGCTCCTCGGACGAAGGCGTCGTTCGGCAGCGCCGCGAAGTCCTCGGTCTCGAGGGCGGTGAGTTGGTCGATCCGGAGCCTCGTGTCGCGCGAAGCAGCATCGAGCGAGAGTCCGCGGATGCGTCGTGCCTTCTCGAGCGCCGGGCCGACCCCGATGGGTCCTTGCAGCGATGTGCCGGCCATGTGAACCCCGGGATGATAGCGCCGGTACACTCCCCCGCATGGTCGAGGACGCGCTCACCGTGTTCGTGGAGATCCCGAAGGGCTCCCGCAACAAGTACGAGATGGACCACGTGACGGGCGAGATCGTGCTCGACCGCATGCTCTTCACGTCGATGCAGTACCCGGCCGACTACGGGTTCATCGACGGCACCCTCGGCGGTGACGGAGATCCGCTCGATGCCCTCGTGTTCGTGGGCGAGCCGACGTTCCCGGGCTGTCGCATCAACGTGCGTCCGATCGGGTTGTTCCGGATGACCGACGAGAAGGGCGAGGACGAGAAGATCCTGTGTGTGCCGCTGCGCGACCCGATCTGGTCACACGTCGGCGATCTCGCCGGCCTGCCCATGACGCTGCTGAACGAGATCGAGCACTTCTTCCAGGTCTACAAGGACCTCGAAGGGCACAAGGTGAGCACGGAGGGGTTCGAGGACCGGGCGTCGGCCGAGCGTGTGATCGCCGAGGCGAAGGCGCGCGCGCACGACGCATGAACCCCAGGGTCGTGCTGCGCCCGCCGGCCGAGGCCGACCGCGCTGAGTTCATCGAGCGCCTCCTGGGGTCGGGCGAGCTGCACGACCCGTGGCTCGAGCCGGGCGAGCCGGCGCCATGGTTCGAGCGCCTGCTGGCCCGCAACCGCACCGAGACCGACCGCTCGCTCCTGGTCTGCGATGCGGAGGACGGCTCGATCGCCGGGGTGATGAACCTGTCGCAGATCGTGATGGGTCCGTTCAGGAGCGCGTTCCTCGGCTACTACGCGTTCGAGCCGTTCGCCGGTCAGGGGTACATGCGGGCGGCGATGCCGCTGCTGCTGCGGTTCGCGTTCGAGGAACTCGGACTGCATCGCGTGCAGGCGAACGTGCAGCCGGGCAATGAGGCCTCGATCGCGCTCGTGCGGCGCGCGGGGTTCCATCGCGAGGGCTTCTCACCCAGGTACCTGTTCATCCGGGGCGCCTGGCGCGATCACGAGCAGTGGGTGAAGCTCGCCGACGGTGCACCTGCTGTACGTGACCCCGCCTAGGCCAGGAGACGCAGAACTACCGACTTCCGACGGCCCCCGCGCCGGAAAACACCGACTTTCGCCGGGCGCATCGGCCCCGTTCGGGGGATTAGTGTGCGCTCGGAGGGGGAGGGAACCCGTGCTGATGGAGCCTGACATGAACGACACGACCTGGAAGTCCTCGCCGCTCTCGGCGATCCGTGAACCAGTGACCGCGCCCGACACGCTCTCGGAAGGCCCGGTGAAGTTCCTGTTGGTCTCGGGCCAGCTCGACGACGGCCGATGGGGACTGGTCGGGGCCTACTGGGTCTCGATCGACGGTGCCCGGGGCGGCTTCATCGTCGCTCCCCCGGCGATCTGGAGCGGCAGCGAGCTCGTCCGGAGCTTCCGCAGCGGAGCCGAACGAGGGTGGGAGGCCGAGCGCATCTACGCCTACTGGCAGGGCCAGGTGGGCATGGCGGGGCGGTTCATGATCGACCCCCAGCAGCACGCCGACACCCTCTTCCAGGTGGCCCGGCGCGTCGGCGCCCTCTGAGCGGCCCTCAGGCGCTGCGGCGCTCCTCCCACTCTTCCCAGGTCACGAGCACGTCGCGGGCCTTCGAGCCCTGGCTCGGGCCGACGACGCCCTGCTCCTCGAGCAGGTCCATGATGCCGGCCCGGCGCGCGCGAACCCGACCTTCAGCTTGCGCTGGAGCATGCTCGTCGAGCCGAGCTGGGAGCGGACGATCAGCTCGGCGGCCTGGTTGACCAGATCGTCGTCGCTGTCGCCCGCGCCGCTCGAGCCCGCGGAGAGCTCGGCCTCGGTCGGCGGGATGCCGAGCCCCTCGATGTGCTGCTCGTAGACGACCTCGCGCTGGGCCCGGATGAACTCCGAGATGCCGTGGATCTCCGCCTCGGTCACCCAGGCGCCCTGCAGCCTCGTGGGCTTCGACGCGTTGGCGGGCGCGAAGAGCATGTCGCCGTGACCGACGAGCTTCTCGGCGCCGTTCTGGTCGAGCACCACGCGTGAGTCTGCCTGGCTCGACGTCATCAGGGCGATCCGGCTCGGGATGTTCGCCTTGATCAACCCGGTGACGACGTCCACGCTCGGGCGCTGGGTCGCCACGACGAGATGGATGCCCACCGCACGGGCCATCTGGGCGATGCGGCAGATCGCGTCCTCGACCGCGCGGGGCGCCACCATCATCAGGTCGGCGAGCTCGTCGATCACGACCACGATGTAGCTCATGTGCTGGTACTCGTGCTCGCGCCCGACCGGCAGGCGCAGCGTGCCCTCGCGCAGGCCCTCCTCGTACCCGTCGATGTCGCGCACGCCGACCGTCGCGAGCATCTCGTAGCGCATCTCCATCTCGCGCACGATCCACTCGAGCGCCTCGGTGGCCCGCTTCGGGTGCACGATCACCGGACTCAGCAGGTGCGGCACGTCGGCGAAGTGGCTGAGCTCCACCCGTTTGGGGTCGACCAGGACGAGCCGGACGTCGTCCGGGCTCGTGCGCATCAGGATCGACGTGATGAAGCTGTTCACCAGGCTCGACTTGCCGGCGCCGGTCGCCCCGGCGATCAGCACGTGCGGCATCGTCGCCAGGTTCACCATCTGGGCCTCGCCGTGGATGTCCTTGCCGAGGGCCACCGTGAGCGGATGGGTCGCCTGCTTCGCGGCCTTCGAACGCAGGATGTCGCCGAGCATCACGAAGTCGCGGTGGCGGTTCGGCACCTCGATGCCGATCGCCGACTTGCCCGGGATCGGGGCGATGATGCGGACGTCGGGTGTCGCGAGCGCGTACGCGATGTCGCTCGAGAGGTTCAGCACCTTGTTGACCTTCGTGCCCGAGGCGACCGCGACCTCGTACATCGTCACCGTGGGGCCACGGTGGGCCGCCGTCACCTTCGCATCGACGCCGAACGTGGAGAGCGTGTGCCCGAGCGCCTCCATGATGTCCTTCTCGTGCACGCCGTCGTTCGTGGACGGCGGCGCCGTGCGCAACAGGTCGAGCGAGGGAAGCTGGTAGGGCCCGTCGGCCGTCGCGATCGTCCGCCCGCGCGGCTTCGCCGGGGCCGGGGCGGGCTCGGCGTCGGCGCCCTCGGGCGGGAGGTCCAGCGCCCCGAGCGCCTCGGAGTCCGGCAGGACCACGACCGGCTCGGTGAGCCCGAGCCGCTCGGTGAGCTTGGCCTTGGTGCCCTTCTCGGCCTGCTTCGCGGCCTTCTCGGCGGCACGCTCGTCCTTCAGGCGTTGCTTCTCGAGGGCTGCCTCCGCCTTCGCCTGCTCGTCGACCGCCTTGGCCTCACGCTTCTCGGCGAGCGACGCACGGGTCGCGGCGAACTTCCGGCCGAGCTCGGCGAACGACGTGCCCGTCATGATCAGCGTGCCGATCACGGCGAGACCCAGATCCACGAGGAAGGCGCCGGCCGGCGAGACGACCTTCGAGAGCGGATATGCGCCGAGCGTGCCGAAGAACCCGCCGGCGTCGGAGAAGCCCTGCGTCACGCCGGCGCCGCGAACCTTCGTGTCGACGGCGGGAGCGAACACCCCCGGGTTGCCACGCAGGATCGAGACGAGGCCCAGCACCCCGAGCCCCATGATCACGAACCCGATGAACATGCGCATGCGCTCCTCGGGCGAGCGGTCCCGGAGCAGGGCGATGCCCCAGCCCAACCCGACGAGCGGGAACAGCACGGCGGCGAGCCCGAACCCCGTGTGCAGCAGGCGTGAGAACGCGTCGCCCATCGGCCCGGCGGCGTCGAACCACACCGACAGCACCGCGAGGCCCGCGAGCACCATGAGCCCGATGCCCAGGGTGTCGCGCGCGAACGGCGAGAGGATCTGGGTCGCGGGCGCGCGCTGGGGCTTCTTCTTCTTCGGCGCCGGCTTCTTCGCGGCCGGGCGCTTCGAAGGCGCCTTCTTGCCTGACGGACGGCTGGATGCACGCGACGACGAACGCCGCGACGGGGAAGTCTTCGTCGCCATGAGGAAGCTCAGTCTGACGGGTTCCCGGCCATCTGCAAGCAACGACCGGTCCGGCTCACACCTCCATCACGACGGGCAGGATCACCGGCTTGCGCTGCGTGACCTCGTTGAAGTAGCGGCCCAGCGTGCGGCGGATGTCCTGCTGGAGCGCCGAGGGGTCGGTGACCTGCGCGTCGGCGGTCTCGCCGATCGCGGCGACCACCCGCTCGCGCGCCTCGTCGAGGATGTCCTGCGAGGCTTCCTCGTAGACGAAGCCCCGGTTCACGATGTCGGGGCCGCCGATGAGCTCGCCCGTCTGCGAATCGATCGTGACCACGACGACGACCACACCGTCGCCGGCCAGCTTGCGACGGTCGCGCAGCACCTCGCCGCCCACGTCGCCGATGCCGAGTCCGTCGACGAACGTCATGCCGGCCTGCACGCGCTCGACGATCTCGACCCGCTCCCCCACCTCGACGAGATCGCCGTCCTCGCAGATCACGATGTGGTCGCGCGGGATGCCGACCTCCTCGGCGAGACGCGCGTGATGCTGCAGGTGGCGGCGCTCGCCGTGGATCGGGATGAACCAGCGAGGGCGCACGAGGGAGAGCATCAGACGCAGCTCCTCGGCAGCGGCGTGACCGCTGGAGTGCACCGGGTCCGCGGGCATGTGGTAGACGTCGGCGCCCGTGCGGTAGACGGCGTCGACCACGCGGTGGATCGCCGGCTCGTTGCCGGGGATCAGCGACGACGACAGCACGACCGTGTCGCCCTCGTCGAGCTTCACCCACTTGTGCTGGCGCTGAGCCATGAGCGAGAGCGCCGAGAACGGCTCGCCCTGGCTGCCGGTGCAGATCACGACGACGCGTCCGGGGTCGAGGTCGGCGACCTCGGCGATGTCGATCACGTCGCGGTCGTCGATCTGCAGGTAGCCGAGGCGACGTGCGGCGGCCACCGAGTTGAGCATCGACCGTCCGAGGAACGCGACGACACGCTCGTTCGCCCGAGCGGCGTTCACGATCTGCTGCACCCGGTGGATGTGGCTCGAGAAGCACGCCGCCACCACGATCTCCGGTGCGTTCTCGACGATGCGTTGCAGCACGGGACCGACCGCGCGCTCGCTGTCGGTGTAGCCGGCTTCCTCGGCGTTCGTGGAGTCGCTGAGCAGCAGGTGCACGCCGCGGCCGCTCGCTTCCTCCGCGAGACCGTGCAGGTCGGTGGGGCGTCCGTCGAGGGGGGTCTGGTCGATCTTGAAGTCGCCGGTATGCAGGATCGCTCCGTGCGGCGTGTCGATGACGACCGCCATCCCGTCGGGGATCGAGTGCGTGACCCGCAGGAACCGCATCGTGAACGGCCCGATGCTCGCGCCCTCGCCGGGCACCGCGGTCCGCAGCTCGCACCGGTCGCTCACCTGGTGTTCCTCGAGCTTGCCCTTCAGCAGCTCGAGGGTGAAGGGCGTGCCGTAGACGGGCACATCGGCGATCTCGCGCAGCAGGTACGGCAACGCACCGATGTGGTCCTCGTGCCCGTGCGTGAGCACGATCGCCTCGACGCGGTCGGCGTTCTTCCGCACGTAGTCGAAGTCGGGGAGCACCAGGTCGATGCCCGGCATGTCGCCCGACGGGAACGAGAGCCCGACGTCGATGATCAGGATGCGCCCGTCGAGCTCGACGCACGCCATGTTGCGGCCGACCTCCCCGACCCCTCCGAGGAAGACGACGCGACAGTCGCTCGCGCTAGAGGAGACCGGCGTCCTCCAGTGCTGCGCGGATCCTGGCCTGCTCCTCGCTCGTCGCCGGGACGAGCGGCAGCCGCGGCACCCCGGCCGGGCGGCCGAGCATGTTCAGGGCGGCCTTGACCGGGATCGGGTTCGACGTGATGAACAGCGCGTTGAACAGCGGCGAGAGCTGCTCGTGGATCTTGCGGGCGGCGGGCACGTCGCCCGTGCCCACCAGCTCGAGCATCTGATGGATCTGCGGGCCCACGAGGTGGCTCGCGACGCTCACGACCCCGACGGCGCCGAGGCAGGCGTATCCGAAGGCGGCCCAGTCGTCGCCCGAGTAGACCTCGAAGCCGCTCGGCGCCTCGGCGATCAGTCGTGAGACCGCCTGGAAGTCACCGGTCGAGTCCTTGACCGCGACGATGTTGGGGCGCTCGGCGAGCGTGAGGAGCGTGTCGTGCTCGATCCGGATCGCCGTGCGGCCGGGGATGTTGTAGGCGATGATCGGCAGCTCGGTCGCGTCGGCCACGCGCTCGAAGTGCGCGATCAGACCACGCTGCGGCGGCTTGTTGTAGTACGGCGTGACGACGAGCAGCCCGTCGGCGCCGGCGTCCTCGGCCGCCTCGGTGAGCTCGAGCGTCTCGGCCGTCGAGTACGTGCCGGTCCCGCAGATCAGCTTGGCGCGCCCGCTGATCGCCTCGCCGACGGCGCGGAACAGCTCGGCCTTCTCCTTGGCGCTGAGGGTCGGCGACTCGCCGGTAGAGCCGGCGGCGACGACCGCGTCGGAGCCGTTGTCGACGAGCCACGACGCAAGCTGCTGCGCGCCGTCGAGGTCGACCGCGTGGTCGTCGTCGCGGAACGGCGTGACCATGGCGGTCACGACCGAGCCGAACCTGCCCGCTTCTCCGGTCATCGGAGCCCTCTCCTCGTGCCGGGCGCCGCCTGGGGGGCGGCAGCGATGCGCCCTATGCTAGCGGGCCATGCCGCGCATCTACACGAAGACCGGGGACGACGGCACGACGGGGCTGCTCTACGGGGGCCGCGTACCGAAGGACGACCCGGTCACCGAGGCCTACGGCACCACCGACGAGGCGGTCGCGGTCCTGGGTCTGGCACGGTCGCTCACGGGCGACCCGTCGATGGCCGACGAGATCCTCGCGCTGCAGCGGGAGCTGTTCGTCGTCGGGGCCGACCTCGCGACGAACCCGGACCAACGGGCCAAGCTGACGTCGGGGGTCTCCCTCGTGACGCAGGAGATGACGGAGCGTCTCGAGGGGCGCATCGACGAGCTGGTGGCCGAGCGACCGCTGCCCGCGGTCTTCATCGTGCCTGGAGCCGACCCCGTGAGCGCGGCGCTCGACGTCGCGCGGAGCACGATCCGCCGCGCCGAGCGCGCGACGATCTCCCTCGAGCGAGACGGGCGCACGACCAATCCCGAGGTTCGCCGCTACCTCAACCGACTGAGCGACCTGCTGTTCGTGCTGGCTCGACGGGCCGCCGGCGAGGGCGAGCCCCCCAGTCACGACTGAGTCGAGCCTCGTCAGCGTGCTCGGAAGTACGACCAGCCCGACCGTGCCGCCCTGTGCTCCTGCGTCGCCCCGATCCGGACCCGGATCCTGAAGCTGAAGCCCTCGGGAACCCTGCGGACCTCGAACATGGCCCGGCTGTCACGGTTCAGGGCGGTGCTCGACCGGTCGAGCAGGCGCCACGAACGCCCCTGGCCTCGCCACTCGAGGCGAGCCCGCACGGTCTCTCCTGCGAAGGATGGCCACACCCCCACCTGCAGGCGCGCGGTAGCACCCGATCGGTAGACGTGGAACCCACCCGACCTCGACACCCATCCGGTCATGCGGCTCCTGATGACGGGGTCGACACGAGTTCCGGCGACGCTCGGTTCGGCGAGGAACCCGAGCACGCTCGACACGAGCGCCACGACGAGCGCCACGCGGATCGGTCGGGGCATCGGGGGGACGTCCTTCCGGGCGGGGTCGGGCCGAGTCTATCCCGCGACGGTCCGCCGGGTTCAGGCGTTCGGTCTCGGCACCGGGGACATGGCGCCCACGTTGTCGTCGCCGAACGACAGGATCACGAGCCCGATCGTCTGCGGCATCACCTGGTCGGGGAACGTGAACTCGAGGGTCACCTGGTCGCCATCGGCGACCGGAGCCGCACCCTCGACCATCCCGTCATAGCGTCGGTCGTCCGTCCCGACCACGTACAGGGACGGTGCACCGAGGTCCGATCCCGTGCCGTTGCGGATGTTCATCGTCGCGACGTTGCCCTCGAACGCCGCCTGAGCCGTGATGCTGTTGAACTGGTAGATGAACCGCCCGGGGAGGAACTCGGTGTCGCCCGTGTCCTCGCTCACCACCCCCCCCGCTGAGCGAGGGGGTGGATGGCACGGCGCTCGCCCCGCCGTCACCCTCGGTGCAGGCCGATCCGACGAACGCGAGCGAGAGCGCGAGGAGCGGCACGGAGATGCGGCGCAGGGGGGTCACGGCGCGGCATGATACGCGAACCCCCAGGAGGCTCGATCCGCATGGAACAGCTCGAACTTCGTCGACACGCACGCCGCGACCCGCACGCGGACGCGCTCTCGGCCGAGGGACGAGTCATGGCGGAGGAGATCGGCCGCACCACGTCCCGCAGCTACGACCGGGTGTTCGTCTCCCCGGCCGCGCGGGCAGCCGAGACCGCGGCGTGGTTCCTGCGAGGCGCCATGCAGCAGCTTCCCGACCATGCCGTGGTGCCGGGGCTGGCAGGGCACGATGCGAGCGGCGGCAGCCCGGAGGGGATGGCCGCGGGAGTGGTGGCCCTGCTCGACCAGCTCCCCGAGGGCGGGACCGGCCTCGCGATCAGCCACACCCCGCTGGTGGAGCGCGCCGCGTTCGGCCTGACCGGCGCCGAGGTCGCGCCGTTCCGCGAGTGCGAGGGGATCTTGGTGCGCCGCGACGCCGACGGCACGATCACGGTCGATGAGCTTCGTCTCGCCCAGGACGGCGGCGACCGGCCCGTGAGCGCCTGGAGCGAGCACCTCGTGCCGGCCTTCGCGCTCGGCGCTGCCCTCGGGGCCGCGCCCGGACCGGTCCAGCTGCTGATCCTCAACGAGACCGCTCGCCAGGGCATCGGTCAGGGGTTCCGGGTGATGCTCGGCGCCAACGGCATGCTGTTCGTCGTGCTGGCGACGCTGGCGCTCGGGTTCTCGACGTTGGAGCCCTCGCCCGAGCTGGTGCGGGGTCTCCGCATCGTCGGGGGGCTCTTCCTCGTGTACCTCGCGCTGAACGAGCTGCGCACGCTCCGGCGGGAATCGATCGGCGTGCCGACCGTCGACAGGACCGGCGCTCGCCTCGGTCCCACCGCGCGGGGCGCGCTCCTCGTGATCGTGAACCCCGGCGCCTGGATCTTCTTCGCCACCACGGCGGCGGCCGTGATGGCCGAGGCCAGCGCCGACGGAGGACGCGACGTCGCGCTGCTCACCGCGATCGCGATGACGCTCGGCGTGTCGCTCACCGACTTCGGGTCGGCGCTCGTCGGTACCGGCAGCCGGGCACTGCTCGGCGAGCGGGCGCTCTCGTGGGTTCGGATCGGACTGTCGATACTGCTGCTCGGGATCGGCGTGGCGTTCGTGGTGCAGGGCGTGCGGGGTTAGTCGAGCCCGTCGAAGAGATCGGTGAGCACGCGGTCTCCCGGGCGCCACACGGGCCACGCGATCACGCCGCGCTCACGCCGGACCGACTCGATGCGCTGCTCCTCGGGCATCGTGTCGAGGTCCCCGGCCTGGGTCAGATGCTCGCGGAGCGAGGCGACGACCCTGCGCGCGACCCCGAGGTCGAACTCCGCCTCGAAGCCGATCGTCTCGTCCGGCACGCCGCGCGGGTGGTACATGCGGGTCGGATCGAACGCCTCCTCACCCATCTCCTCGCGCCACGCGTTCCAACGGTCGACCGTGCGCTGGGGAACGGCGCCCCAGATCAGGCGGGAGAAGCCCCCGGGGATCTCGCGCAGGCGCAGCCGATGGAACGCGACCGTCGCCGCTGCACCGCAGGTGATGTGGTCGGGGTGCCCGGTGATGCCGTCGAGTCCGAAGGTCAGCACCACGTCGGGGCGCTCGTCGGCGAGCACGCCCTCGATGCGTCCGACGAGATCCTCGAACGGCACGTGCGAGAGCGAGCCATCGGGGTACCGGAACCACTCGTGGCGATCGGGCTCCCGTCCGAGGGTGACCCACGACCGCCGGTCCTCCTCCTCGCGGACCGCGCCGAGGGTCTCCCTCGTCGCGAGCGTGGGGTCCGAGATCTCGCCCGCTTCGCCGCTCGTCGCGTGCACGAGCACGAACCGGAAGGAGGGGTCGTCCGCATGGCGGACGACGGTGGCGGCGCACGCGTACGTGTCGTCGTCGGGATGGGCGACGACGACCGCCAGGCGCTTGCTCACGGGAGCTCCAACAGGGGCTCCAACCCGATCGTCAGTCCCGGCCGTGTGGGAGCGGCCTTGATCGCGAGCAGCACACCGGGCATGAAGGACGTCCGATCGGTGGAGTCGTGGCGGAGCGTCAGCGTCTGCCCTGGTCCGCCGAAGATCACCTCTTCGTGCGCGACGAGCCCCGGCAGCCGCACCGAATGGACCCGCACACCGTCGACGTCGGCTCCCCGCGCCCCGGGGAACGCATCGTCACCGCCCGGCGCACCCGCGCCGTCGCCGCGGGCGGCTGCGATGCGCCTGGCCGTGAGCAGTCGCGGTGCCGCTCGGCGCGTCGGCCTTCCCGTCGTGATGGAGCTCGATCACCTCTGCGGACGGCATGGAGCGTGCGGCCTGCTCGGCGAACCGCATCAGCAGCACCGCGCCGATCGCGAAGTTGGGAGCCACGATCACCCCCACGGGAGCCTCACGCCACGCCTCGTCGAGCTCGAACCCGGTGGTCCCGACCACGACGTGCACGCCGTTCGCGATGCCCCATGCGACGTGGTCCGAGGCGTGGGCAGGCGACGTGAAGTCGACGAGCACCTCGGCGCCGGCGTCGCGGACGCCCTCGAGGTGCTCGGCGAGCACGAGGGCGCCCGCCTCGCCGTCGAGCCCGATCGCGGCGGCGAGCGTGACGCCCGGGGCGGAGCGCGACACCGCGGCCACGAGGGCCAGCTCGGGGTCGGCCGCGACGGCCCGGCAGACCTCGCGGCCCATGCGGCCCGTGGCGCCGACGACCCCGACGCGGATCACGCCATGACCTCCCGGAACGCGGAGGCGGTGAAGGGGCCGAGGACGGTGAGCGTCATCGGTTGCGACAGTACCCGCTCGGCCACGCGATGCGCATCGTCGAGGGTGACGTGGTCGATGCGCCGCAACGCCTGGTCGACCGAGAGGATCTCGCCGTGGGCGATCTCGGACTTCCCGAGTCGGCTCATGCGGCCGCCGGGGTCCTCGAGGGAGAGCACCATCGAGCCCTTGACGTGGCCCTTCGCCCGCTCGAACTCCTCCTCGGTCAACCCCCCGTCGCGCACGAGCTCGAGCTCGCGACGGAGCAGCGACACGACCTCCTGCGCGCGGCTCGGTGTCGTGCCCGCGTAGGCGGAGAAGAGCCCCGCCTCGGTGTACTGCGCGTGATAGCTGTAGACGGTGTAGGCCAGGCCGCGCTTCTCGCGCACCTCCTGGAACAGCCTCGATGACATGCCGCCGCCGAGGGCGGTGTTCACGACGAGGAACGCGAACCGATCGGGGTCGTTGCGCGCCAGCCCGTTCGTGCCGAGGCAGATGTGCGCCTGCTCGGTCTTGCGTCGCTTCACGAGATGCTTGCCCGACGGCCTCGGAGCCCGCCCGGGCGCCCGCAGGTTCCACACCGAGGTGTCACGGGCGGAGAGCCGCCGCCCGGTGTCCATGCGTTGCTTCAGCAACCGGACGAGGTCGTCGTGACGCAGGTTGCCGGCCGCGGCGACGACGAGGTTGCCCGGCACGTAGTGTCGCCCGTAGAAGCGGCGCACCGAGGCGCGGTTCGCGGCGAGGATCGTCTCCACCGTGCCGAGGATCGGCCGGCCGAGCGGATGCTCGGGCCACAGGGTCTGCGTGTAGAGGTCGTGCACGACGTCCTCGGGCGAGTCCTCGTGCATGTTGATCTCCTCGAGGATCACCTGGCGCTCGGCGTCGAGGTCGTCGGCCCTGATCAGCGAGTGCTGCACCATGTCGGCCAGGTGATCGACGGCCATCTCGAGGTCACCGTCGAGCACGCGCGCGTAGTAGCACGTGTACTCGCGGGCGGTGAACGCGTTCACGTCGCCCCCGACGGCATCGAAGTTCTCCGCGATGTCGAGGGCGCTGCGACGATCGGTGCCCTTGAACAGCAGGTGCTCGAGGAAGTGGCTCGAGCCGCTGACCTGCGGTCGCTCGTCGCGGGAGCCGGCGAGCACCCAGAAGCCGAGCGACACGGAGCGGACGCCGGGCATCCGCTCCGTGACGACTCGCAGGCCCGAGCTGAACTCGGTCCGTTCGATGGGCATGTCGGAGTGTGACCGGGGCGACTACTCGCCGGCGGGCGCGTCCGCGGGAGCCTCGGCTGCCGCAGGGGCGTCGCCCTGACCACCGCCCTGATCGTCCCGGAAACGCCGGCCTCGGCGGTCGCCGCGGTCACCCCGGTCGCCTCCGCGGTCGCGGTCACGACCGCCGCGGTCTCCCCGATCCCTGCCGCCGCCGCGGTTGCGATCACGGCCGCCGCCGGACTCGTCGGCCTGGCCCTCGGGGATCGCCCACTCCTCGCCGACCGGCTTCAGGCTGATCTTGCCCTGGGTGTCGATGTCCTCGACGAGCACGGTCAGCGTGTCGCCTTCCTTCACGGCTTCCTCGACGCTGCTGAGGCGCTTGCCCTTGCCCAGCTTCGAGATGTGCACGAGGCCGTCTCGACCGGGCACGAGGTTCACGAAGGCGCCGAACGTGGTGGTCTTCACCACCGTGCCTTCGTACTGCTCCCCCACGAGCACCGGACGCGGGTTCGCGATCTCGTCGATCATGTGGGCCGCCTCGTCGGCGCCCTCGGCGCCCAGCGTGGACCCGATCAGCACCGTGCCGTCGTCCTGGATGTCGATGTCGGCGCCGGTCAGCGCGATGATCTCGTTGATGCGCTTGCCCTTCGGTCCGATCACCTCGCCGATCTTGTCGACCGGGATCTGGATCGAGATGATGCGCGGCGCCTTGGCGTTGACCTCTTCGCGTGGCGCCGGGATCGCGGCCTCCATCACGTCGAGGATCTGGAAGCGGGCCTCGCGCGCCTGCTTCAGCGCATCGGCCAGCACCGAGCCGGGCAGGCCGGTGACCTTCATGTCGAGCTGGATCGCGGTGACGAACTCACGCGTGCCGGCCACCTTGAAGTCCATGTCGCCGAGCGCGTCCTCGGCGCCGAGGATGTCGGTGAGGGTCACGAACGCGCCGTCGTCGGCGATCATGCCCATCGCGATGCCGGCGACCGGGGCCTTGATCGGCACCCCGGCGTCCATCAGCGACAGCGTCGAGCCGCAGACGCTCGCCATCGACGTCGAGCCGTTCGAGCTCAGCACGTCGCTCACGAGCCGCAGGGCGTACGGGAACTCGTCCTCGTGCGGCACCACCGGGATCAGGGCACGCTCGGCGAGCGCGCCGTGACCGATCTCGCGGCGGCGGGGCGAACCCACGCGGCCCGTCTCGCCGGTCGAGAACGGCGGGAAGTTGTAGTGGTGCATGTACCGCTTGGTGTCCTCGAGGTCGAGCGTGTCGATCATCTGGGTCATGCGCAGCATGCCGAGCGTGGTGATGTTCAGCACCTGGGTGTCGCCGCGGCTGAACAGCGCCGAGCCGTGCGCGCGCTTCAGCACGCCGACCTCGGCCGAGAGCGGACGGATCTCGGTGGGCGTGCGACCGTCGAGTCGGATGCCCTCCTTGATCACGCGGGCACGCATGACCTTCTTCTGCACCTGCTTCCACGCGGCACCGAACTCGCCGAGACGGTCGGCGCCCTCGGCTCCGAGCTGCGCGGCCACGTGCTCCTTCGTCTCGGCCTTCAGCGCGTCGAGCTTCGCCTCGCGCTCGGCCTTGTCGGGCACGATCGCCTCGGCGAGGCGGTCGGCCGAGAACGACGAGACGATCTCGTAGACGTCGTCGCCGTAGAGCGGACGGGCGGTCCACTCCTGCTCGGTGACGCCGGCCTCGTCGATGAAGGCACGCTGGAAGCCGATCTGCTCGTCGATCGCGCGCTTCGCGGCCTCGAGCCCCTCGGCCACGGTCTCCTCGGTCGGCGCGGGCGCGCCGCCGGCGAGCAGGTCCCAGGTGTTGTCGGGCGCTTCGCCCTCGATCATCAGCACGTCGATCTCACCGGCGTCGTTCTTGCGGCCGGCCACGACCACGTCGAACGTCGCCTCCTCGACCTGCTGGAACGTCGGGTTGATGACCCACTGCCCGTCGATCAGGCCCATGCGCACCGAGGCGACGGGGCCGTCGAACGGCAGGCCGGCCAGGCATGTCGCGACCGAGGCGGCGTTCATCGCGGGGATGTCGTACGGGTTCTCCCCGTCGACGCCGAGCACGGTGATGACGACCTGCACCTCGTCGCGGAACCCGTCCTTGAACGTGGGCCGCAGCGGGCGGTCGATCAGCCGGCAGGTCAGGATCGCTGTCTCCGAGGGCCGACCCTCACGGCGGAAGAAGCTGCCGGGGATCTTGCCCGCGGCGTACATGCGCTCTTCCACGTCGATCGTGAGCGGGAAGAAGTCGATGCCCTCGCGGGGATTGCTGCTGACGCAGGTGGCGAGCACCTGGGTCTCGCCGTAGGTGACGACGACGGCGCCGTCGGCGAGCTTGGCCATGCGGCCGGTCTCGAGCGTGATGTCCCGATCGCCGAACGCGTGGGACTTGGTGATGGTGGCCATGTGGCCTTCCTCCTTGGTGTGGCGCACGCATCGGGCGTGCGCGGTTCGAGAAGGAGGCGGGTCGGCCGATCCTCAGTGGTGGGCCGCCGGGCGCTCCGGCCGAAGCCGGGAAGCCGTCCGGAAGCTCGCTACTGATTACCGACCTGGATCCCGCCTCCGGCGGGTCCGGTGGGTCGTTCGCATCACTCCTTCGTGCCGTCCCGCCACGCGAGGGCGCGCCGGACGGGGTGCGCGAGCCTCAGCGTCGCAGGCCCAGACGCGCGATCACGTCGCGGTACCGCTCGATGTCCTCGTTGCGGAGGTAGTCGAGGAGGCGACGCCGACGACCGACCATCTTCAGCAGGCCGCGGCGCGACGCGTGGTCGTGCTTGTGGGTCTTGAGATGCTCGGTCAGCTCGGCGATGCGGGTCGTCAGCACCGCGATCTGCACCTCGGCCGAGCCGGTATCGCCGTCGGAACGCGCGTACTCGGCGATGATCTGGGACTTCGATTCCTTGGTCAACGTCATGGTCAGTCGCCAAGCCTACCAGCGGGCACGCCGGCCTGACCGAACCGATCCTCGGCCGTGACGACGCCGACCGCCTCCACGACGCGGTCGCGCCGGGCACGGAGGTCGTCGAGGGAGGCACCCACACCGGCGAGCCGACGCAGGTTGACGCGGGCCCGTCGGGCGCGCTCGCAGGCGCGCCACGAACCACGCCGCCGCGAGACCGCAGACGGGCCCGATCACGGTCGTGACCAACCACGGATGCGCCGCATCGCGCACCGGCGTGAGGTAGCGGACGACGAGCCAGGTCAGCGGGAAGCAGACGAACGCGACCAGGAACTTCACGGTCGCCCGCGTCACCGGAGCCATCGAGCGCCGCCCCGACGAGCCAGGTGAGCGTGCCCGGCACGGCGTTGACCAGCATGCCCACCACGGCCGGCACGGCAACCAGCACCGCGACCGCCACCCCCGCGAGATGCACCCGTCGGTGCCGCCGCGGATCGGTGGCGACGGCGGCGTCGGTGATCGCGTTCGCCTCCAGCGCAGCCCGATAGGCGTCGGCGGCGTCGCGGACCGCGGACTGCTGCGCCTCGGGCGCGTCGCCCAGCCGGGTGGTGAGATCCTCGCGAGCCGAGAACGTGGGTCGCCAACCGGGGTCGGCATCGAGTGGTCGCAGGGCGATCGTGGCGGCGAGCCCGAGCGACGACATCTGCGCCGCGCTCTCGAAGTCCAGGGCGACCGCGGCGAGGCGTTCTCGGATCGTCGCCGTGAGCGCCGCGACCGTGTGCCGATCGTCCTCGCCGGCATCGCCTCCGGTCGGCACGAGCGACCGGAGCTCGGCGTCGAGATCGATCGGAACGCCGACGCGCACGTAGACGCGAGCACGCGCTGTGGACTTGTCCTCGTAGATCAGCCCGACCGGCACGATGAGCAGACCCTCGGCGCCGGCGGCGCGCGAGCCGAGAGCGATCCGGGCGGCCCCGGTCTTCACGGGCAGCAGCCGCACCTCGTCGCTCGCTCGCCCCTCAGGGAAGATCGCCACGATGCCCTCCTTCGACAGGACGTCGTGGCAGGCGTCGAACGCCCGGGAGTTCCCCGACGTCGTGCCGTCGGATGCGCGGACCACCGGGATCGCTCCGGCGAGCCACAGGAACGGCCGAGCCGGGGTCCGCCAGAGGCTGGCCATCGCCAGGAATCGAGGGAACCGCGGCAGCGTCGTGGCGAGGAGGACGGGATCGACGAACCCTCCGTCGTGGTTGGCGACCACGAGCGTCGGCCCTCGCGACGGGACCCGCTCGACCCCGCTCGTCTCGACCGAGCGGAACCACCCCAGGGCGGCGAGCCGAGCGATCGAGCGCATCACCAGGTCACGTGCCCGCACGGGCGGATCCTCCCACGATCTCGTCCACGCAGCGGCCAGCCGTCGAGGGCGTGGCTACGATGGCGACGATGCCTTCACTCGGTGACCGCCTCCTCCAGTCGTGTGGTCTCGTCGGCCCCGTCCTGTTCACGACCGCCTGGATCGCGGCGAGCCGGCGTCAGCCCGGCTACTCGCTCGCGAACGAGCACATCAGCGGGCTGGCCGCGCCGGACGCACGGGTCCCGGGCGTGATGACCGCCGGCTTCTGGGCACTCGGCCTCGGCACGATCGGCTTCGCCGCCTCGCTCGAGCGTCGCCTCGGCGACGGCGGGCCGGGACCCGCTCTGCTCGGTGCGTCGGGGATCGCGATCTGCGCCGCCGGTCTCCTGCGACGCGACCGGATGTCGAACTGGCCGATGCCGGGCGAACCCCTCGAACGCCAGTCATGGGTGAACGACGCGCACGATCTCGCCTCGGTCGGTGGCCATGTCTGCGCGACGGCGGGGCTCCTCGCGATCGCGGCCCGCCTGCGCCCCGAGCCGGGTCTGCACGGACCTGGCCCTGCCGGCCGCCGGAGCGGCGATCGCGTCGAGCGGCGTGATGTCGTACTTCGCCCGCGACGTCGTGCGACCGGGGAACGGCATCGTGCAGCGGATCGGCATCACGATCCCGTTGGCGTTCACGACGCGCCTCGCGTGGCGACTGTTGCGGGAGGGTTGGGCTGGTCGCGCCGGAGAGGCCGGTCATCGGCCGAGCTGATCGTCGGGCACGACGGCCCGCGTGCGGTCGACGTCGTCGGCGATCGCCGCGATCAATTCGTCGATCGAGTCGTAGCGGATCTCGTCGCGCAGGCGCTCCCAGAACTCGATCGCGAGCGGCTCGCCTTGGAGCTCGTCGCCCTCGAAGTCGAGCAGGAAGGCCTCCACGTGCAGCGGTTCGACGCCGAACGTGGGGTTCGTGCCGACATCGATCGCGGTCCTGTAGCGCCGCCCATGGAGTTCAGCCACGCCCGCGTAGATCCCCTGTCCGGGCAGGAGCAGCCGAGGCCACGTGCGCAGGTTGGCGGTCGGGAAGCCGAGCCCCTTCCCCCGTCCGTGCCCCGAGGTCACCTCGCCGTCGAGCACGAAGCGCCGCCCGAGCGCCTCCGTCGGCCACGTCAGGTCGCCCGCAGCGAGGGCGTCACGGATCGACGACGACGACACCGTCCGGCCGTCGAGGTCGAACAAGGGCACCCCTTCCGCGGTCAGGCCGTACGGGGCGCCCATCTCGGGCAGCGTCGCCACCGTGCCCTCGGCCTTGTAGCCGAACGTGAAGTTCGAACCCATCGCTGCGTGACGTGCGTGGACGCCTCGGACGAGCACGTCCCGGACGAAGTCCTCGGCCGGGATCCGCGAGAACGCCTGGGTGAACTCGAGCACCACCAGCACGTCGAGTCCGCTCGCCTCGATGAGGCCCGCCTTCCGATCCACCGTGGTCAGCAGGCGAGGCTCGCTGCCCGGCGTCAGGATCTCTCGAGGATGCCGGTCGAACGTGATCCCGATCGAGGGGATGCCGCGATCGCGTGCCCGGGAGACGGTCGTATCGATCACCGATCGGTGTCCGAGGTGGACGCCGTCGAAGAACCCGACCGTCACGACAGAAGCCTCTTCGGGCAACGGCAACGCATGGAACCCGTGCACGATCCGCATCGCGCGAGAGCCTAGCCGACGCGACCCGCCGCCCGTCCCTCGCGACGCCACGACGACCCCGGGCCGGTCGCTGTGAAGTACGGTTCTCGGGATGGGCGCGAAGGCGATGGGCGTGCTCCTGATCGCGGCGGCGGCGTCGATCGCCGCGTGCGGGTCGAGCGCACCCGAAGACCACACGCTCGACGACGACGCGATCACGATCGCCTCGTTCGACTTCGACGAGAGCGAGACGATCGCCGAGGTCTACGCCGGCGCACTGCGTGCGCAGGGCTTCGAGGTTCGACACGTCCGTCGCGTCGGGACGCGCGAGGTGGTGCTGCCGGCGCTCGAGCGTGGATTGATCGAGGTCGTGCCCGACTACGCAGGGAGCGCCGTCGCGTTCCTGGGTGGCCGGCCCTCGGTCGACCCGGACTCGTCGCTGGCGACGCTGCGAGTCTCGCTCGGCTCGCGCGGTATCGAAGCGCTCGAGCCGGCTCCCGCGCAGAGCAGGAACGGGCTCGTGGTCACGACCCGGACCGCGACGGAGCATGCGCTGCGCAGCGTGAGCGACCTTCGGAGCGTCGCGTCGGCGATGACGATCGGTGGTCCCCCCGAATGCCCGGAGCGCGAACTCTGCCTGCTTGGTTTCGCTCAGACCTACGGCCTGGAGTTCGCGTCGTTCCTGCCTCTGGACGCGGGTGGACCCGTCACGGCCGCGGCGGTCCAGCAGGGAACGGTGGACGTCGGCGTGCTCTTCACGAGCGACGGCAGCCTCGCGCAGCATGGGCTCGTGCTGCTGCAGGACGATCGACGCCTGCAGCCTGCCGAGAACGTGACGCCGCTCGTGCGACGCGACGCCATCGAGCGCTTCGGTCCCGGGCTGACAGAGGCGATCGATGCCGTGTCGGCCGAGCTGACCACGAGCGAGCTCCAGGCGCTCAATGCCCTCGTCAGCTCGGGCGTCGCTCCGGCCGTCGCTGCGGAGAGATGGCTGGACGATCACCACCTCGGGAACGCCGCCGAGTAGCATCGCGCGAACGAGGGAAGAGGGCGACGAGATGGACACCGCCGAGCCGACGAACGAGACCACGCACGAGCGCCGGCGCCGCCTGCTCGGCCCCGACGTCCGACGTCGCCCCTCCGGCGAGGCGCCGCCCCTGCCGCGGGAACTCGGGCGGAGCGGGAAGTTCTGGCTGTTCATGGCCGCCTACTTCGTGGCCACGGTGATCGGCGTCGTCCTGTTCGAGCCGTCGGAACGCCTCTTCCATCGGATCGACACGGCGGTCCTCCGATGGTTCGCATCGTGGCGCACCGCTCCCCTCACCGACGTCATGGAGACGATCGCGCTCCTCGCCTCACGGTGGATGATCCGCATCCTGCGATGGGGCACGATCGCGACCTTGATCGTCGTCCGCCGATGGCGGCACCTGCTGGTGTTCCTCGGTGCCCTGATCGTCGAGGCCTTCGTGACGTACGGGCTTACGCTGGCGATCCACCGGCCTCGGCCGCTCGACGTGGTCACGATCGGACCGTGGCAGGACTTCTCGATGCCCTCGAGGGGACTCGCCGCTCTCGCGGTCACGCTGGTCGGCATCACGTACTCGTTGATCCCACACGGGCGCTGGCGGGATGCCGCGAAATGGGCGACCGGTGGTCTGCTCGTCGTCGTCGGCCTCGCCCGCGTGTACCTGGCGATCGATCACCCGACCGATGCGATCTTCGGCGCCGTGCTCGGCGTCGCGATCGGGCTCACGGCGTTCCGCTGGTTCGCGCCCAACGACGTCTTCCCTGTGACCTATCGGCGCGGGAAGGCGGCGCATCTCGACGTCGGTGGACGACGGGGCGAGGCGATCGCCACCGCCGTCCGCGATCAGCTGGGCTACCGCGTCCTCGACGTGCAACCCGTGGGGTTGGAAGGATCGGGCGGCTCGACGCCCTTGCGGCTGCGGGTGCTCGAGGAGGGCTCCGGCACGGATCGGGTGCTGTTCGCGAAGCTCTACGCGAAGAGCCACGTGCGAGCCGACCGCTGGTACAAGCTCGGACGCACGATCCTGTACGGCAAGCTCGAGGACGAATCGCCCTTCCAGACCGTGCGCCGTTTCGTGGAGTACGAGGACTACACCCTCAGGCTGATGGAGGATCTCGACCTGCCCGTGCCACGCCCGTACGGCGTCGTCGAGATCACCCCGGAACGCGAATACATGATCGTGATGGAGTTCTTCGACGGCGCCGTCGAGATCGGCGAGGCGGAGATCGACGACCGCGTGATCGACCAAGGGCTCCGGCTCGTGCGCGAGATGTGGGACGAGGGCCTGGCCCACCGTGACATCAAGCCGGCCAACCTCATGGTGCTGGACGGCGATCTGAAACTGATCGACGTCTTCTTCGTGCAGGTGCGCCCCTCCCCCTGGCGTCAGGCCGTCGACCTCGCGAACATGATGATGGTCCTCGGCCTGCGCTCCGACGCACAGCGCGTGTACGAGCACGCGTTGCGCCTGTTCTCCGCCGACGAGATCGCGGAGGCCTTCTCGGCGACGCGGGGCGTGGCGAGCCCCACCCAGCTGCGCACGATGATGAAGGAGGACGGCCGCGACCTGTTGGCCGAGTTCCAGGCGCTCGCTCCCGAACGGGAGCCGATGAAGATCCAGCGGTGGAGCGTCCGGCGGATCCTGCTCACGATCGGGGTGGTGCTGATGGCGTTCATCGTGCTCGGGCTGATCGCGTCGAACTGGGCGGTGTTCGCATGAGGTGGTCCGCGATCGCGCTCTCGATCACGCTGATGTCCGGGGCCGTGGCGTGTTCGGCGGACAACCCCCAGCAGCCGGTCTGTGCCCATCTCGATGGCTCGATCCTCGTCCTGGAGGCGCAGTCGGTGCCCTCGGCCACCCGGATCCCCTGCATCGCGGAGCTGCCGATCGGGTGGCGGTTCGCCGGGTCGCTCGTGCGCGACAGCGGGACCACGCTCTGGCTCGACCACGATCGGGCCGGCGTCCACGCCGTCGAGGTCGAGCTGATGGCTCGCTGCGACGTCAGCCAAGCCGTGGAGGTCCCCCCGGCGCCAGACGAGATCGGCATGCGCACGTACCAGTTGCCCGAGAGCCTCGATCCGTTCGTCGGATCCCGGATGCTCGTGTTCGACGGAGGGTGCATCGTCTCCCGCTACCGATTCGCCGAGGGGTCCGAGCCCGCCCTCGTGATCGAGGCCGACCGCGCGGTGTCGACGCTGCCGCGAGCGACGATCGTCGCCGAGGTCCGCCGCGACCTCGACCTCACGGTCTGCGGGGCCGGGGCGCCACCGTGCGCCGGATAGGCTCACCACGATGCTGACCGATCACCGGCGTGCGTTCAGGTTCTCCCTGGGGCTGCTCGCATGTCTCGTGTTCATGCTCGTCGCCGTGGGTCGTCATCCCGAGGAGCTGGCGCCGCTGACCACGCTGCCGTTCATCGGCGAGTTCGACGCCACGGTCGAGCGATGGGCCGACGACGTGCGGGTCGGCGTGTTGACCGGGTTCTTCACGTTCCTGAGCCTCGTCGGCGGCGGCCTCGTCACGATCCCCCTGAGGATCCTGGTCGCGGCGTGGCTGCTCTTCCGGCGCCGGTGGGTGGCGCTCTCCACCTTCGTGCTCGTCTGGGTCGCGTCCGAAGCCCTGCTCACGTGGTTGAAGATCTTCTTCCACCGCGGGCGTCCGCCGGATCCGCTGGTGGAGACGAACGGGTTCTCGTTCCCGTCGGGGCACGCCGTCGCCGGCGCCGCGCTCGCCGTCGCGCTGGTGCTGGTGTTCTTCCCACCGGGACCACGGCGTCGGAAGTGGGAGCTGCTCGCGATCGGGTTCACGTTCGTGATGGCGCTCTCGCGCGTGTACCTGTCGGCCCACTGGTTCTCCGACGTGGTGACCGGGGTGCTGCTCGGCACCGGCATCGCGCTCGGGTCGGCCGCCCTGGTGACGGAGGTGACGAACGCCCTGAGCGCTCGCGGCGTGATCCCTCGGCCGGAGACCCCTCCGGGAGACCCTCTCGACCCTCGGCTGTCCTGACCGAGGCGCGCGACCTAGGCGGGAGACGGTTCCGACTCGGCGTCGGTCGGCGACTCGCGCCGCCAATCCTTCTTCCCCTTCCAGATCAGGTACGTGAACGCTCCGAGCGGGATCTGGATGCCGTAGGTCAGGGCACGGAACATCAGCACGGCGGCGACGATCGCCGCCTTCTCACCATCCGGCGCGGCGGCCGCGAGGCCACCGATGTAGCCGAGGTCGATCACCCCGACCCCTCCCGGCGTGATCGGCACGGCCGAGAGCAAGCGGCTGAACGAGAACACCGCGAACACCTGGGCGGCGCTCACCTCCTGCTCGGACACCCCCATGTTCCGCAGGGAGAGCAGCAGCACGAAGTAGAGGGCGACCTGGCTCAGGATCGTCGTGAGGCTCAGACGCACCCATCGACGCTCCACCAGCCCGATCGTGTCGGCCCGGAACTGCACGGCTCGTTCTCCCGTGTCGGTCCTCGGGGGCTTGTGGAACAGCTTCAGGAAGAACGAGAGGACCCGGCCGAACCCATCGCCGATGCGGCGGGCGAACCGCTCGCTCACGAAGAGCGCCGAGAGCAGGCCCACCGCGATCGCCAGCACGATCACGCCGACGACGGCCGCGACCACGTACGCGGATCCACTCTCCCCGGCGATCACGAGGAAGACGAGTGAGATCACCGGGAGCGCGAGCTTGACGAAGATGTTCCAGATGCCGGTCACGCCGACGTACAGCGCGACGTCGGTGCCCGTGAACCCCCACGACTTCAAGATCGTGTACGTGAGGCCGACGGCGATCGCGCCGCCGCCCGGCAGCGTGTTCGCGACCGAGGTGGTCGTCTGGGTGAGCACCGCCGCCCGGCTCAACTTCAGCCCGGGCAGCGCCGCCATGTTCGCCCACCAGTAGGTGAACAGGTTGAAGACCGTGGCGGCGAGCAGGGAGAGCAGCTCGAGTCCCGTGAGCGACTCGAACGCCTTCCAGACCGCGGAGTAGTCGGCCACCTTCGGGATCGCGAAGACGAAGATGCCGCCGACGATGAGGAGGGAGATGACCCCCGAGACGATCCGGCGGGTCGGCGAGTGCTTCTTCGCGGCGGCGTCGGCCGTCGGGTCCTCCGCAACGGCGGCAGCAGGCTCGGTCATCGGGTGAGGATAGCCTGCTCCACGAGGAAGGACCTCGACATGTCGTGCGTGAACGGCTCGCCCCGCCTCGCTCCGGTAGGCTCGGCCGGATGGAGCCGCCCGCCACGACCTCGATCGCCCCTGCGTCCGCCGGTCGCGTGCATCGCCAGCGTCGGCCCTCGGGCGAGCCACCACCTCTTCCGCGCCCGTCGGGGTCGACCCGTTGGTGGTGGGCGCTGGTGGGCGTGGTGCTGCTCGGCGTCGCGATCGAGCTCTGGGTCGCCAACTCCGACCAGCCGCACGCGTTCGGCGATGCGGTCCTCCGCGCCTTCGAGGACATCCGTACCCCGGTCCTCACCGACATCGCCAAGGCGATCGCGGCGCTCACCACGTTCGGTGCCGTCCAGCTCCTTCGGGTGTTGCTGGCGGGCGTGTTGATCGTGACGAAGCGGTTCCGCCACCTGGTCGTGGCGCTCGCCACGTTCGTGGTCAGCGACTGGCTGGTCCTGACCTTCCTCGATGTGCAGCGCCCACCCGGCGACGTCGTTCCACTGATCGACGCGACCGACTTCCGGTTCCCGTCGTGGCCGATGACCGCCTTCGCGATCACGGTGTTCGCGATGCCGTTCGTGCTGGCCCCGGCCGGTCGAGCGAGGAAGCGCGCGATGGCGGCGGCGTGGATCGTGGTGGTCCTGGTCGCGCTCTCGCGGCTGTATCTCGCGGCGGACTACCCGTCGAACGTCGCCTACGCGGCGCTCCTCAGCTGGGTGCTGTCCGAGACGTTGTTCCGATGGTTCGTGCCCGACGAGTCGTTCCCCGTGAGCTATCAGCGTGGCGGGAATGCCGCGCATCTCGACCTCGGCGGGGCGCGAGCCGAGGCCGTGAAGCACGCCATGGCCGACCAGGTCGGGCTCGAGGTCGCCGAGGTGGAACCGTTCGGTCTCGAGGGCTCGGGGGGATCGTCCCCGCTGCGCATGACGCTCGCCGACGGATCGCGCGTCTTCGGCAAGATCTATGCGACCAGCCACGTGCGAGCCGACCGCTGGTACCGCGTGGGGCGCACGATCCTCTACGGCAAGCTCGAGGACGAGACCCCCTTCGGATCGGTGCGCAGGCTTGCCGAGTACGAGGACTACGCGTTGCGATACCTCGCGATGAACGACGTCACGGTCGCTCGTACGTGGGGCATCGTCGAGCTCACGCCCAACCGCGAGTACATGCTCGTGACGGAGTTCTTCGAGGACTCGAAGAACCTCGGCGACTCCGAGATCGACGACGTCGTGATCGACGAGGGCCTGCGGCTGATCCGCCAGTTCTGGGACATCGGCGTCGCCCACCGCGACATCAAGCCGGCGAACCTGCTGGTGCAACACGGGCACCTGCAGCTGGTCGACGTCTCGGGCCTCGAGGTGCGTCCGACGCCCTGGCGACAGGCGGTCGATCTCGCGAACATGATGCTCACCCTCGCACTGCAGACCGACGCCGACCGCGTCTACGAGCGCGCCACCGCCCTGTTCACCCCCGACGAGATCGCCGAGGCCTTCGCCTGCGCCGTCGGCATGGCGGTGCCGACCGAGCTCTCCGGCCGGCTGAAGGAGGATCCTCGGCCGATCATGGAGCGGTTCCGGGAGCTGGCCCCGCCGCATCAGCCGGTCTCGATCCAGACCTGGGATCTGCAGCGGATCGCCCTCACGGCCGTCGTCGTGGTCGGCGGCCTCGTCCTCGTCGCCATGGCGATCGACTCGCTCTTCGCCGGCCTGGACTGAGGTGTCCCGCTCGGTCGGGCCTCAGCTCAGTCGGCTGCCAACACGACCAGCGGCTTCGACCGGGGACCGTCGTCCTGGAAGACCCCGATCAGCCGCCCGTCGGGGGTGAAGACCGCGTACGGACCGTCGAACCCCGCGGGCGCGAGCACGCGGCCATGCCCTGCGGCGGCGGCTTCCTCGGCGTCGAGCCGCACGGAGGGCAGATGGGCGACGGTTCGCTCGATCGGCAGCGGTGATCCCGGGTCGTCCGGGTCGGTCGCGATCGCGACCTCGAACGGCCCGATCGCGGTGCGTCGCAGCGCCCTGAGGTGAGCCCCACATCCGAGAGCCGTCCCCACGTCGGCCGCGAGCACCCGGACGTACGTGCCGCCGCCGCAGGTGATCACCACGTCGACGTCGTCGTGGCGACGAGCGAGCACCTCGAAGCGGTCGACCCTGATCGGGCGTGGGGCCGCCTCGAGCACCTCCCCCTTGCGGGCGGCCTCGTAGAGCTTGCGACCCCCCACCTTGACGGCCGAGTACGCGGGCGGCTGCTGCATCGACTCCCCGACGAGCGCTTCGACGACCGTCGCCAGTCGGTCGTCGTCGACCGCGACCGGCGCCGACCGGACCACCTCACCGTCGGCATCGAGGGTCGTCGTCTCGACGCCGAGGCGCATCGTGGCCTCGTACGTCTTCGGCAGATCCCCGAGGAAGCGCAGGAACCGGGTGGCCCTGCCGACACCCATGACGAGCAGTCCGGTCGCCATCGGGTCGAGGGTGCCCGCATGGCCGACCTTCTTGGTGCCGAGCGCCCGGCGAACCTTCGCCACGGCGTCGTGCGACGTGATGCCGCCCGGCTTGTCGACGAGCACCAACCCCTCGGGTCCGCGCCCGGACATGGCGGGGTCCGTGCTCACGCGCTGACGGGCTCGCCTCGGAGGGCCTTCGCGAGGCGGTCGACGGTCTCGGCCGGCCCGTGGGCCGAGGTGTACCCGGCCGCGAGCCGGTGGCCGCCGCCGCCGAAGGCCGCTGCGACCTTCGCGAGGTCGTGGTCGCCACGCGAACGCACGCTCACCTTGAAGCGCCCGTCCTTCTGTTGCTTCACGATCGCAGCCACGTCGACATCGCGCGCCGTCCGGATCACGTCGATCAGGTCGTCGGTCTCGGCCGGGTGCACGCGCGCTTCCAGCAGGTCGGCCTGGGTGAGGTAGGTCCAGACGAGGTCGGCCTCGGCGACGTGCTCGAGCCGTCCCAACGCCACGCCGACGAGCTGCAGGTAGCTGGGGGGATTGTCCTCGTAGAGGGCCTGCACGAGCCGGGAGTGATCGAAGGGGTGTTCTCGGAGCCGGGCAGCGATGCGCAACGTTTCGGGGGTGGTGGCCTCGTACTGGAACTTGCCCGTGTCGGTGACGAGGCCCGCGTACAGGCAGACCGCCGTCTCGTCGGGCATCTCGCCACCCATCGTCTCGATCAGCCGGAAGACCATCTCGCAGGTCGACGAGGCCTGTGGATCGTTCAGGGAGATCGAGCCGAGGCCCTCGTTCGACCGATGGTGGTCGATCCAGATCAGCTCGCCCGCCCGGTTCGCGACGTGCCCCAGTTGTGCGAGCCGGTCGAACGCTGCGCAGTCGCACGTGACCATCACCGCGGGCTGCTTCGGGAACGCCTTCGCCGGCACCAACCGGTCCGCCCCGGGCAACAGCTCGGCCCACCGTGGTGGTTCGAGCGGCTCGTTCGGGTAGGAGCAGACGGTCTCGACCCCCCGCGATCGCAGGAAGGCGGCGAGGCCCAGCATCGACCCGAGGGCGTCAGCGTCGGGGTTCACGTGACACGCGAGCGCGACCTCGGTCGCGTCGGCGAGCACCCGGGCGGCCCGCTCGAAGTCGGGGGTCATCGATCGTCCTCCGGGCGACGCAGACCGGCGATCAGCTCGTCGATCCGCTGTCCCTGCTCGTACGTCATGTCTTCCTCGAAGTCGAGCTCCGGCAGGTACTTGAGGCGCACCTGCCGCCCGATCACGGCCCGCAGGTGCGGCCGAGCCGAACGCAGGGCTGCACGCGTGCCGGCCTTCGCCTTGTCGTCGCCCATCGACGTGTACGCGACCCACGCGTGACGGAGGTCGGGCGAGACCTTCACGCCGACGACGGTCACGAACCCCACGCGAGGGTCCTTCAACTTCGGGATCTCCTCGGCGAGGATCTCGCGGAACTCCTCGCCGACCCGCTTCATGCGCGCTCCCTGGCTCATGGCACCAGACTACGGCGCTCGATCGTCGGGGGTGTGCACGGTGACGTCGACATCCAGCATCTCGACCGCAGGCCAGGTCTCGACGAACCGTTCGATCTCGCTCGTGACGTGCCGCAGGTGATACTCCTGGCCCCCGACCGCAGCGACGGCGATCGTGGCGCGCTGCCAGAGGTCCTGGTGGTCCACCTCCGCGACGCTCACGTTGAAGCGTCGGCGGATCGCTGCGGTCAGCGCCTTCACGACGTGACGCTTCTGCTTCAGGGAGTGGCTCTCGCGGATGCGAAGGTCGAACCGTTGCAGGGCCACGAACATCAGATCGAGCGGGCGACCTCGCGGACCTCGTAGGCCTCGATCACGTCGCGTTCCTTGACGTCCTGGTAGCCCTCGATGCCGATGCCGCACTCGTACCCCGACGCGACTTCCTTCACGTCGTCCTTGAACCGGCGCAGCGACCCCAGTCTGCCGTGATAGACGACGATGCCGTCGCGCACGAGGCGAACCTTCGCGTCGCGCGGGATCGTGCCTTGGGTGACGTAGCAGCCCGCGACGACCCCGAGCCTGGGGACGCGGAAGATCTGCCGCACCTCGGCCTGCCCCAGTTCGTGCTCCTGCTTCTCGGGCGGGAGCATGCCGGACAGCGCCAGCTTGATGTCGTCGATCGCGTCGTAGATCACGCGATAGGTGCGGATGTCGACGCCTTCCTTGTCGGCGAGGTCGACGGCCTGCTTGTCGGGGCGCACGTTGAACCCGATCACGATCGCGTCCGAGGCCATCGCGAGGGAGACGTCGTTCTCGGTGATGCCGCCCGCAGCGCTGCGCACGATGTTCACACGCACCTCGTCCTGCGGCAGCTTCAGGAACGCGTCGGTCAGCGCGCCCAGCGAGCCCTGCACGTCGGCCTTGACCACAAGGTTGAGCTCGGGGATCTCGGCACGTTCGGCTTGGCGCAGCAGATCGGAGAGGGTCGGCGGCCGGCTGATCACGAGTTCCGCCGCACGAGCCTTCGCCTCACGCTCGCTGGCGACGTGACGCGCCTCGCGCTCGTCGGCGACCTCGCGGAACTCGTCGCCCGACGCGGGAACGGCCTCCCACCCCAGCAGCTGCACCGGCTTCGACGGTCCCGCCACATCGAGGGTGACGCCGTTCTCGTCCTGCATCGCCCGGATCTTGCAGTAGGTCGTGCCGGAGACGAGCGCGTCGCCGATGTCGAGCGAGCCACGCTGCACGAGCACGGTCGCGACGGGGCCTCGGCCCTTGTCGAGGTGGGCTTCGATCACGGTGCCACGCGCCCGGCCGGTGGGGACGCCTTTGAGCTCCTCGAGGTCGGCGACCAGCAGGATCGTCTCGAGCAACGTGTCGAGGTTCGTCTTCGCCTTGGCGGAGACGTCCACGAACTCGGTGTCACCGCCCCACTCCGACGGCACGAGCCCGCGCTCGACGAGCTGCTGACGCACCCGAGTCGGGTCGGCGGACTCCTTGTCGACCTTGTTCACGGCGACGACGATCGGCACCTCGGCCGCCTTCGCGTGGTCGAGGGCCTCGATCGTCTGCGGCATCACCCCGTCGTCGGCTGCCACCACCAGCACCGCGATGTCGGTCACCTGCGCACCCCGGGCACGCATCGCGGTGAAGGCCTCGTGGCCGGGGGTGTCGATGAACGTGATGTCGCGCTCGCCGACGTGCGCCTGGTAGGCGCCGATGTGCTGCGTGATGCCGCCGAACTCGCCGGCCACCACGTCGGTCTCCCGGATCGCGTCGAGCAGCTTCGTCTTCCCGTGGTCGACGTGGCCCATGACCGTGACCACCGGGGGTCTCGGCGCGAGCAGCGACTCGTCGACCTCTTCATCCAGCTCCTCGGCCACGAGCTCGTCCTCGAGCCCGACGATCTCGGCTTCCAAGCCGAGCTCGTTCGCCACGAGCGCGATCCCTTCGTCGGACAACGACGTGGTCGCCGTGGCCATCTCGCCTGCGAGGAAGAGGATCTTCACGATGTCCGCGGGACCCTTGCCGAGCTTCTCGGCGATGTCCTGCGGCGTCGCGCCTCGGACGACACGGAGCGTCGGGACCTCCGGCTCGGCGGGGGTGCGAGCGACGCGGGGAGGCCGTCGCGACCCCGGTGGGGCTGTCGCGGGCGCCGCCGGAGCGGCGGACGCGGGCGTCGAGGGGCCGGGCACGGCAGGCGAGGGCGCGGTCGCGACGGGAGGAGCGGTCGACGCGGTTGCCGGGGCCGGTGAAGCGGGGACCGCCGGGGTCGGCTCGGCCGCAGCCGGGGTCGGCTCGGCCGCAGCCGGCGACTCCTGCTCGGGAGAGGCCGGCGCCATCGGGGTGCGGCTTCCTTCGTGGGTGCGGCTTCCTTCTTCGGCTTGGCCTTCGGCTTGCGTGGGGCCGGAGCCGGCTCGAGCACCTCGCGACGCTTCGGCGCCTCGGTGGCCTTGCCACCCGAGGCCCGCAGCCTCGGCACCAGGTCCTCGGGCACGCTGGACGAGGCGGACTTGCCCGCCACCCCCATCTGCTCCAGCGTCACCAGCAACTCCTTGCTGGTGACCCCGAGTTCCTTCGCTAGTTCGTGAACCCTCACGCCGCTCCCATCCGCTCGATCTCGTGCATCAGCCTACCGACTTCGTCACCGTCCAGACCCGTGCGCAACGCCCTGCCCAGCACCCCGTGCCGGCCCGCGGCCGCGACGCACGACGGGTCGAGGTGCACGTGCGCGCCACGACCCGGCGCCGTCCCGGAACGATCGATCTCCAGCCCCTCGGCCGAGGCGACGATCCGCACCAGCGTCGACTTCCGCCCTCGCTCGCGGCACCCCACACAGGTGCGGATCGGCTCGTGCGCCACCACGTTCACTCCGTGACCGGCGCCTCCTCGGCTGCCTCGGGAACGGCGGCGTCCGACTCGACGGGCCCGGGCTCGGGGCTGGCCTCCACGGTTGGGGCGGCAGCCTCGGACACCGCCTCATCTGGAGGCGAAGGCGGGGCGACCGGTTCGACCGGTGCGGCAGCCGCGGCCGTCGCCGCGCGCGCCTCATCGGCCACCTGGGTCTCCGACTTGATGTCGATGCGCCAGCCGGTGAGGCGAGCCGCGAGCCGGGCGTTCTGTCCTTCCTTCCCGATCGCGAGGGAGAGCTGGTAGTCGGGCACGATCACCATGGCGGTGCCCGTGCTCTCGTCGATGCGGACCTCCTTCACCTTGGCCGGCTGCAGCGCGTTCGCGACGAACTCAGCCGAGTTGTCGGACCACGGCACGACGTCGATCTTCTCGCCGCGAAGCTCGTTGACCACCATGCGAACGCGCGAGCCCTTGGGGCCGACGCACGCTCCCACCGGGTCGACCCCCGGCTCGTTCGAGAGGACCCCGATCTTCGATCGGTGTCCGGGCTCGCGCGCGACGGCCTTGATCACGACGATGCCCTCCTCGACCTCGGGCACCTCCATCGCGAACAGGGCCTTCAGCAGCCCCGGGTGCGACCGGCTCACGACGATCTGCGGGCCCTTCGTGCCCTTGCGCACCTCGGTGATGTACGCCTTGAGACGTTCGCCGTGGCGGTACGGCTCGGTCGGCACCTGCTCGGCCTGCGGCAAGAGGGCCTCGACCTTCCCGAGGTCGAGCAAGGTGTACCGGCGCTCCTGCTGCTGCACGATGCCGGTGACGACGTCGCCCTCGCGGCCCGCGAACTCCTCGTAGGTCATCTCGCGCTCCGCGTCGCGGAGCTTCTGGAAGATCACCTGCTTCGCGGTCTGCGCGCCGATGCGCCCCTTGAAGTCGTCGGTGACCTCCACCTCTTCCTCGCCGAGCACCTTCATCTCGAGGGTCGGCTCGGCGCCTTCCTCGGTGGGCGGCACCTCGATCTCCTCGAGGTCCTGCTTCCACATGCGCAGGTCACCGCTCTCGGAGTCGATCTCGGCCCGGAAGCCGACGAAGTCGTCGTCGGCGTCGGGGTTCTCCTGCTTCCACCAGGTCTTGTAGGCGGAGGCCATCGCCTCCTCGAGTCCCTGCAGGATCGTCTCGAAGGCGACGCCCTTCTCTCGTTCCAGTTCCCGCAATGCGGCGATCATCTCGGCGTTCATGCGTTGCTCCTCTTCAGTTCGGCGCTCCAGTCGACGACCGTGCGCGCCGACGCGATGTCGGCGTGCCGCACGCGGAGTTCGTCGTCGCCGATGACGAGCGTGATGCCCTCGTCGTCGGCGGCGGCCAGCGTGCCGGTGTGGGTCCTCGACCCGGCCAAGGGCGCCGTCGTCTTCACCTTCACCTGCTCGCCCACCGTCCGGCGGAAGTGCTCGGGCCGCTTCAGCGGCCGTTCGAGACCCGGCGACGAGACCTGCAGGTCGTACGGGCCCGTCTCGTACCCCTCGTCGTCGAGATGGCGCGAGACGCGCTCGGAGAGCCGGCTCAACGTGTCGATGTCGACGCCCTGGGGACCATCGACGATGACCCGGAGGACCTTCCGTCTCCCCTCACGACCCTGGGTCACGTCGTAGAGCTCGAAGCCCTCGGCCTCGATCACGGGCCTGAGCAGCGCGTCGACTTCCACCGCTCGACCCTCCCCTACGAACGAGAAGGTGGGCGCGAGCCCACCTCCGGCAAACACGTCTGAAAGCTCCTGTACGCGACGAGTATAGCCCACGACCTGCGGGAACGGCCGGGTGGACCGCCGACGGCCCTACGGGGCGCTCGCGAGCAGCTCGACGGCCGCCTGCACGGCGCCCTCGACGGTTGCGCTGGAACGCTCCCCCGAGGCCCGCAGCTTCAGGTCGACCGAGCCGTCCGCCAGTCCGCGCTTGCCCACGGTGACCTGCACCGGGTACCCGATCAGGTCGGCGTCGGCGAACTTCACGCCGGCACGTTCGTCGCGATCGTCGAGCAGCGCCTCGACGCCGCGCTCGCCGAGCTCGACGTAGATCCGCTCGGCCGTCTCACGAACCCGCTCGTCGTCGGTGCCGGCCATGATGACGACGACCTGGAAGGGGGCGAGGTGCGCTGGCCAGACGATGCCCTGGTCGTCGTGGTTCTGTTCGACGACGGCCGCGAGGATCCGGGTGATGCCGATCCCGTAGCACCCCATCTCGTAGGGCCTCTGCGTGCCGTCCTCGTCCTGGAACGTCGCCTCGAGGGGGGCCGAGTACTTCGTGCCCAGCTGGTAGATGTGAGCGACCACGATCGACCGCCCGAGGCGCAGCCGTCCGCCGTCGATCGGGCATGCGTCGCCGTCACGGAACTCGACCAGGTCCTCCCAGCGATCGACGCGGAAGTCGCGATCGATGTTGGCGCCCGTGACGTGTCGGTCGGCGGTGTTCGAACCGGTGACCCAGTCGTTCCCGCCCCGCACGAGGTGATCGGCGAACACCTCGACGTCGTCGCCGAAGCCCTGCGGCCCCACGTAGCCCTTCACGAAGCCACGCGCCCCGAAGTCCTCGTCGTCGAGCGGCCGGACCTGCTCGGGGAAGACGAGCCGCTCGAGCTTGTTCACGTTGACCTCGCGGTCGCCGGGGACGAGGACGGCCACCGTGCGGCCACCCACGTCGAACAGCACGCACTTGAGCGTGCGCGAGGCCTCGATGCCGAGGAAGGTCGCGAGCGTCTCGATCGTCGGCGTGTCGGGGGTGTCGACCTCGGTCAGCGGCTCCGACCCGGGCGGGGCGGGCTCGGGCGCCATCGGCCTGGCGGCCTCCGTGTCGGCGAGGTAGTCGCCGTTCTCACACTCCACGAACAGGTCCTCGCCGACCTGCGCTCGCGCCATGTACTCGTGGTTCACGCCGCCGCCGATCTGGCCCGGGTCCGCCTCCACGATCGCGAGATCGAGTCCGATACGGTCGAAGATGCGTTCGTACGCCTCGTACATCACCCGGTAGCTCTCCCGCAGGCCCTCCTCGTCGCGATCGAAGGAGTAGGCGTCCTTCATCAGGAACTCCCGAACGCGGAGCAATCCGAACCGGGGCCGGAACTCGTCGCGGTACTTCCATTCCACCTGGTAGAGGTTGACGGGCAGGTCGCGGTACGAGGGCAGATCCCCCGCGACCAGGGGAGTCACGACCTCCTCCTCGGTCGGCCCCAGCACCAGCTGCCGGTCGTGCCGGTCGGTGAACGTGAACAGCGTGTCGCCGTACAGGTCGTAGCGACCCGTCGCCTGCCACGGGGCCGCAGGCAGCACGATCGGCATGCGGATCTCGCACGCCCCCGATGCGTCCATCTCTTCGCGGACGATGGTCTCGATCGTGCGCATCGTGCGCAGCCCGAGCGGCAGCGTGACGTAGACGCCCGCCATCACCTGACGCACGAAGCCGGCTCGCAGCAGCAGTCGGTGCGAGGCGATCTCGGCGTCGGCGGGATCGTCACGGAGGGTCGGGACGAAGAGCTTCGACAGACGCATAGGTCGCACAGGATACCGGTGAACGCGAGAGGGCCCCGGGCTTCGCCCGGGGCCCTCTCGCTCGATGCCGTGCCGTGCCTCAGACGGTGCACCCCGGCAGCTGGAAGCTGACGATGCGCGTCGCCCACTTCCACTGACCGGTCTTCTTGTAGTACTGCTGCGTGTAGTAGAAGGTGCAGCCGTCCTCGGCCACGGTCATGTCGGAGTAGTCACCCCAACGCCCGTACTGGCCGTCCTCGGACCCAAGGCCCGTGAACACCTTCCGTTCGGCGAGGTCGAACGTGTTCGCCGGAGCGCCCGCGGTTCGGCCGGCGATCGCGATCGACGGGAAGATCTTCTTGCTCGACAACGAGTACCCGGCGGCGATGTTGCCCGCCTCGTCCATCGCGACGCTGCCCATCCACCGGCTCTTCGTGTCGTCGGGCGAGTAGGTGCCCTGGTTCTGGATCGCCCAGCCGGTGCCGTCGTCCATCAGCTCGTACCAGCGCAGGCCGGCCTGGCCCTTGGAGGCCCGCACCGTGTGCGTGACCACCATGCGCTCGTCGTCCGCCCCGAACCGCCGGTACTGCAGCCGGAACATCAGGCGGTCGTTCAGCGCGTCGACCTTGTTCTTCGTGCCCTTCTGTGGCACGCAGTACGACCTGTTGGCCCCGCAGATCCACGGGTTGAAGTTCGCCGTCGGCAGGAGCGTCGGGCCGTCGAACGTCGCCGTGTCGGTGTCCCAGTCGACCGAGAACTCGAAGAGCTGGAGCTGGTCGTCGGAGTAGCCCCACTCGTCGGCGTCGAACTGCATGAAGACGTTCGGCTGGTTCGCCCCCGGCGTCGACGGACCGTCGGCGTCGGTCGGCAGCTGGCCGCCGAGGTTCGGGTCGGTCCCGTAGAGGTTCACGTAGACCTGCCCGGCCGGATCGCCGGCGATCATCGCATCACGCTCGTACGCGACGGCCCCGGCACCGCGCCATGCGAAGTCGCACACGCTCGAGCTGCAGCGGAACTGGTTGTACGAGGCGAAGTACGCCGAGTTGTTGGCGGCCGGCCACACCCCGAACTTGGGGTAGTCGTTCAGCACGTTCTCGTTCGGGTAGTCGAACTGGTAGGCGAACCACGTTCCTGTCGGATCGCTCGTGTCGGAGACCGCGATGCACTCCGCGAACTTCGGCTTGTTGAAGTTCAGGGCGAACTGCGAGATCACCCAGACGTCGGCGTACTCGTCGTAGACCACGATCGGGTCGCCGTCGTCGTGCGTGGCGCAGAGCTTCTGGGTCCCCGGGTCGAAGAGCGACGACATGAAGATCGGCCCGTCGATCTTGGCGCCCGTGCCGGCGTCGTAGATCGCGAACGCGACGTTGACCATCTGCAGGTAGAACCC
The DNA here is from genome assembly GCA_963825685.1 of uncultured Actinomycetes bacterium. Classification (GTDB taxonomy): domain Bacteria; phylum Actinomycetota; class UBA4738; order UBA4738; family HRBIN12; genus JAOUEA01. Next base: position 165,342 of record CAWGUD010000021.1, read on the forward strand.
GCCGCCCACGTCGCCGTTCGTATCGGGCGGCACGAGCTTGAACGGGTTCGCCGCCGCGCCGAGGCCGGCGACCTCGAGATCGGGCACGGGCATCTGGCCTGCGCCGCGAGCGGTCTGCAGCGCCTCGTCGGCCTGGTCCAGGGAGGTCGACGACCCGAGCGCGGGACGAGCCTCCTCGCTCCCGGCGCCCTCCTCGTCACCCTCGAGCCGCAGCTCCTTCTTCACCCACGGCACCCTCGTCGGCGGGCGTTGCGGAAGGGCTGCGAGCGAGGCCGTGCGGTGCGGCGTTGCGACCTTCCCCGAGACCGGCGTGACCTTCGCGCCGCCTTCACCTTCCGCGAGACCGACGCTGCCGTCCCCGTTCGCACCGAGCGCACGCACGGGCCGGCTGGGCGCCGTCGTGGTGCCGGTCGCTGCGAGGGCGACGGCCCCGGCGACGAGACCCAACGCCGTCGCTGTCGCGACGGCTCGAACCCACATCTTCTTCACTGAGCCCCTCCACGTTCGCGGCCATCCAGGCGATGGCACCGCTGCCGGCACAGGATAGCCGCCGTTGCCCCGGACGCTCGTCAGCCGACCGGGTGATTCTGTGTGAGCTCGGCCGACCGACACCTCGTTGACGGACCAGTGGCCGTGCGGTCACAATCGCCGCATGTCGACGCGTGCGATCCGTTGGTCCTGGCGCCGGGACGCTCTCGACCCGGCGCTCGCGCTCGTCTGACGATCACCGCTCCACATCGATGACCGAGAACCCCGGGCGACCCCCGGGGTCGTTCGTTCTCATGAGGAGGCGCCGCACCGTGGAACTGCAGATCGAACCCGACCGCGCGACGTTCGACTCCCTGGCGGCCGACTGGCCCCTCGTGCCGGTCTGGGCCGAGCTTCTCTCCGACGTCTCCACGCCCGTGGGGTTGTTCCCCACGCTCGCCGGCGGCGGACCGGGCCTGCTGCTCGAGTCGGTGGAACGATCCGAGCGGTGGGGCCGGTACTCGTTCGTGGCAGGCGACCCCGCGGCCACGGTCGTGGGGGATCACGAGGGGCTGCGGATCGTCGACGTGGCCCGCGAGCTCCCGATCGGCTCGGCGGCCGGGCCGCCCCGACAGGCGCTGATCGAGATCGCGAGGTCGCTGCGAGCCCCCCGGCTGCCCGATCTTCCCGCCCTGACCGGGGGACTGATGGGGTACGTGGCGTTCGAAGCCGCGACGCTGCTCGACGGCCACCCCGTCCCCGACCCGTCGTCGGCGCCGGTGCCGCCGATCGCCCTGCTCGTCGTCGATCGAGCCGTCGTGTTCGACCACTGGAAGCAGCGCCTCATGCTCGTCGCACACGTGCCGGCCGGTCGCTACGACGAAGGGGTCGCGGCCGTGCACGAGCTGGCGGGCCGCATCCAGCACGCGACGCCGCCCGAGCTGGCGCCGATGCCGGCAGGCGCGTCCGACGACGTCGTCGGGGAGCCCAACATGTCCGACGGGCGGTACCGCGAGATCGTCGCCTCGTTCAAGGAGCACATCCGTGCCGGCGACATCTTCCAAGGGGTGCCCTCTCGCAGGGTCACGTTCCCGGCGCCCGACGGCGGCTCCGCGATCTATCGACGCCTGCGGGTCGCGAACCCGGCGCCCTACATGTTCTTCGTGAGGATGATGGGCATCGAGCTCGCGGGTTCGTCACCGGAACCGTTGGTCCGCGTCGAGCAGGGGCGAGTCTCGACCCGCCCGATCGCGGGCACTCGTCCGCGCGGCGAGACCGAGGTCCGCGACCACGAGCTCGAGCAGGAGCTGCTCGCCGACCCGAAGGAGCGGGCCGAGCACGCGATGCTCGTGGACCTCGCCCGCAACGACCTCGGCCGAGTGTGCACGTCCGGTAGCGTCGTCCCGACCCAGCTCATGGAGGTCGAGCGGTTCACGAAGGTGATGCACATCGTCTCGACCGTGGAGGGCGACCTGCGAGGCGACATGCACCCGTTCGATGCCCTGTCGGTCACGTTCCCCGCCGGCACCCTGAGCGGCGCGCCGAAGCGCCGCGCGATGGAGCTGATCGCCTCGCACGAGCCCGATGCCCGTGGGCCGTACGGCGGCGCCGTGGGCTACTGCACGTTCCAGGGCGACCTCGACTTCTGCATCACGATCCGCACCGCGGTCGTGAAGGACGGGAAGGCGCATCTGCAATCGGGCGCCGGTGTCGTCGCCGACTCCGATCCGCAGACCGAGCTCGACGAGACGAAGGCCAAGGCGTCGGCCCTGCTGCCCGCGGTGGCGCCACGCGCCGCTCGAGGAACGACCGAGGAGGCGCTCCGATGATCCTGGTCGTCGACCACTACGACTCGTTCACCTACAACCTCGTGCAGCTGGTCGAGAGCCTCGGGCACGAGACGGAGGTCGTGAAGAGCGATGCCGAGTCTGCCGAGGCGCTGGTCGCACGTGCCCCCGCGGGGGTGATCCTCTCGCCGGGCCCGGGACGCCCCGAGTCGGCCGGGTGCTTCACCGACCTGCTCGAGGTGTTGCCGGACACCGTCCCCGTGCTCGGCGTGTGCCTCGGGCATCAGGCGATCGGCATCGAGTACGGCGGCACCGTCGACCGCACCGAGCCCGTCCACGGAAAGTCCTCGTCGGTGCGACACGACGGCACCGGCGTCTTCGAGGGCGTGCACGACCCCTTCGAGGCCGGGCGCTACCACTCCCTGGTCGTGGAACGCGATCACCTGCCCGAGGAGCTGCGCCTCACGGCCTGGACGGACGACGGTCTCGTGATGGGCACCCAGCACCGCGAGCTGCCGAGGTACGGGGTGCAGTTCCATCCCGAGAGCATCCTGACACCCGAGGGTCCGACGATCGTGCGGAACTTCCTCGCGCTCGCCGGCTGAGCCGCGCTCTGCGAGGGCACGGTGCTACCGTGCGCGGAACCGCACGGGAGGAGTGGGGATGCAGGATGTGGCAGCCCGGTACCTGGGGGCGCTCGACGAGGTGGACCGGCACGTGCGAGCGATCACGCCCGACCGGTGGAGCGACCCCACCCCGTGCACCGAGTGGGACCTGCGGATGCTCGTCGATCACCTCGTCTACGAGACCCTGTGGGTGCCCGACCTCGTCGCGGGCGCGACCCTCGCGGATGTCGGCAGCCGGTACGAGGGTGACCGGCTCGGCGACGACCCGATCGGGGCATGGGCAGCCGCGAAGGTGGCGGCCATCGACGGCGTGCGATCGTCGAACCTCGACGCGCCGGTGCACACGTCGGGTGGCGAGCTCACCGCCGACGAGTACCTCACGCAGATGCTGTTCGACGCATCGATCCACGGATGGGACGTGGCGCAGAGCATCGGGGTCGAGCACACGATCCCCGACGACGTCGCTCGCGAGCTGCACGCCTGGTTCGCGCCGCAGGCGGCGGGATGGGTCGAGGCGGGCATCCTCGCCCCGCCGGTCGAGGTGCCCGAGGACGCCGACCCCTCCACCCACCTGATCGCGTTGTCGGGCCGCAACCCGGCCGCGCCGCTCGGCTGAGGACCGAGGTCAGTCCGGGGCCGGGCAGTCCGGTCCGTAGGCGAACGCGGCGCTGTCCTTCGACACGCGGCATCCCCTCGCGTCGACGGCGACGAACGCGCCCGCGGGCACCTGCTTCAGCTGATCGAGCAGGCCGTTCGTCCACCCGTCGTCGACCGTGCCCTGGAAGTACCAGTCGCTCCCGTTGTCGGCGACGATCATGCCGTGGCGCTGCATCGCGAGCAGCACGACCTGCGCGTTCTCGCCGAACCCGCTGATGTCGAACCCACGCTTCAAGCGGAAACGAGCTCCCATCGGCGGACACCGGCGGTCGCTCACCCCGGCCTGGTGCCGAGCCGGCCACACGTAGCGCCGGGTCGTACACGCGACCGTGAACCGGATCGCGTGGTCGATCTCGCCGGTCTGCACCTCGTCCCATCGCACGAGCCCCGGGAAGATCGGCAGCCCGGCCGCGTCGGCGCTCGTCCACCCCGCCGGCCGCAGGGCGTTCGAGCCGAGATCGAAGATCGCGCCGCTCCCGGCCGCCGGGTCGCCGCCGTTCCACCGGGCGTTGAAGAGCTCGTAGAGGGTGCAGGTGTCCTCGTCGACCATGAGCGCGTGCCGGTCCGAACCGCCCTCGACCGTGGTGTCGGGCCCGAAGGGGTAGGGACCGGCATCGCTCTCGTCGTCGTACTGGAAGTCGACGCTCACGTCGTCGTGTGCCGCACCGACCACGTCGTAGGGGATCCCGTAGTCGGGCGGGCCGAAGTCGGGATGCAGATCGGTCGAGCCGGCGTGGCTCGAGCGCTTCCAGACCGCGCTCTTCGGATGCTTCGGCAGGGCAGAGACGTCGAGTCGCCACACGTTGTCGGCCGGGAAGACCTCGCACGCGGTCCCCGGAACCGGTCCCCGAGCGACCCGGGCCGCCGACGACGGCACGACGATCGCGACGACGATGGCGACCGCGACGGCGGCGGCCGCACTCGCTCGGGATGGCCTCATGGTGCGTGTATCGGCCGCGGACGGTGGCCGCATTGAGCCCGGAGCTCGCCCTTATCCTGACGCAGGATCGTTCGTGTCCTCGCCGGCGGCGATCTTCTCGGCGGCGACCGAACGCGCCTCGGCGAGCAGAGCGTCGACGAGCTCGTCCTCGGGCACCTTGGACACGACCTCACCCTGGCGGATGATGAACCCGAGGCCGTTGCCGCTGGCGATACCGACATCGGCCTCACGGGCCTCCCCCGGTCCGTTCACGACGCACCCCATCACCGCGACGCGCATCGGCACGGTGAACCTCTCGTTCTCGATCGCGGCGTTCACCTTCTGCGTGAGCTCGAGCACGTTCACCTCGGCCCGACCGCACGACGGGCACGCGACCAGGTCCAGCCCACGCTGACGGAGCCCCAGCGACCGCAGGATCGACGTGCCGACCTTGACCTCGTCGACCGGATCGTCGGTGAGCGAGACGCGGATCGTGTCGCCGATGCCCTCGGCGAGCAGCGCCCCGATGCCCACCGCGCTCTTCACGCCGCCGAGCGGCATCGGACCCGCCTCGGTCACCCCGAGATGCAGGGGGTAGTCGCACGCCTCGGCGAGCTGCCGGTAGCTCTCGATCATCACGAGCGGGTTCGAGTGCTTCACGCTGATCTTGATGTCGAGGAAGTCCTCGTCTTCGAGGATGCGCGCCTCGTTCAGCGCGCTCTCGACCAGCGCCTCGGCGGTCGGCTTCCCGTACTTCGCGAGCAGGTCGGGTTCGAGCGACCCGGCGTTCACCCCGATGCGGATCGGCACGCCTCGGTCCTTGGCCTCGCGCGCGATCAGCCGCACCTTGTCCTGGTACTTGATGTTCCCGGGGTTGATGCGCAGACCCTGGATGCCGGCTTCCAACGCAGCCATCGCGTACTTCCACTGGAAGTGGATGTCGGCGACGACCGGCACGGTGGACTTCGCCGCGATCGCGACGAGCGCCTCTGCGTCCTCCCAGTGCGGCACCGCGACGCGCACGATGTCGACGCCCGCCGCGACGAGCGAGGCGATCTGCTGCAGCGTGGCGTTGATGTCGGCGGTCTTCGTCGTGGTCATCGACTGGATCGACACGGGCGCGTCGCCGCCGATCGCGACGCCGCCGAGGTCGATCTGCCGGCTCTTCCTGCGCTCGATGCCCACGTCCGTCAGTCTCCCAGGCTCCTGCGTTGCGTCGGCCGCGATCAGCCGCCGAACACCTGGAACGTGATCGTCCGGTCCTTGGGCTCGTCCATCTCGAAGAGGATCAGTCGCTGCCACGTGCCGAAGGCGGGCTCACCGGCGACCACGGGGATCGCGTGCGAGGTCGCGGAGAGCAGCATCGCCTTCACGTGCGCGTGCCCGTTCTCGCGCTCGTCGGGGTTCATGTTCTGCGTGCGGACCTCGAAGTCGTCGTGCTGGTAGTAGACGCCCTCATGCGGCACGAGGTCGGTGAGGTGGCGGCGGAAGTCGGCCATCGCCCCGTCCTCCCACTCGTTGATCAGCAGGGCACACGTCGTGTGTGCGCAGAAGACGATCGCCGCGCCTTCGGTCACGCCGGAGTCCTTGACCGCCCGGCGCAGGTCGTCGGTGAGGTCGAGGAACGCGTACCGCTCGGGGGCGGAGATCGTGACGGTGGTGGTGACGGACTTCACGGATCCCTCCTGTTCGTGCCAGCGGGCGCCGCCGGACGAGCGACCGGCAGATCGAAGGTGAAGGTGCTGCCGTGGCCCGGCTCGCTCTCGGCCCGGATGGTGCCGCCGTGGGCCTCCACGACGGATCGCGCGATCGCGAGCCCGATACCGGTGCCGCCGTCTTCGCGAGCTCGCGCGGGGTCGACGCGGTAGAAGCGCTCGAAGAGCCGGGGCAGCGCCTCGGGCGGGATGCCCACCCCGGTGTCGGCCACGCTCACCTCGACCGACCCGTTGTGCCGGTGCGCCTCGATGCGAACCTCGCCGCCCTTCGGGAGTGAACCGAACGGCGTTGTCGACGAGGTTGAAGATCACCTGGTGCACTCGCTCCGGGATCGGCCTCGATCGAGGGGAAGATCGACGGGCACGTCGCTGCGCACGTCGACGTCGCGGTCGGCGCTGGCCACCTCGATCTCCGACATCACCAGCGAGACGAGCGGGCGAGCGATACCTCCTCACGACGCAGGGGCACCTCGCCCGATTCCAGCTTGGAGAGATCCAGCAGCTGCTCCACGAGGCGACCGAGGCGCTCGGACTGCGCCAGCATCACCTGCAGTGACCTCGGGGTTCGGTTCCTCGACACCGTCGAGCAGGTTCTCGAGGTGGGCACGGATCGCGGTGATCGGCGTCTTGAGCTCGTGCGAGACGTTGGCCACGAGGTCGCGGCGCGAGGTCTCGAGGAGGCTCGAGCTCCTGGCTCATGCGGTTGAACGCGACCGCGAGCTGGCCGACCTCGTCGCGTGAGTTCGTGTGGACGCGTGTCGTGTAGTCGCCCATCTCCATGCGCCGAGCGGCCTCGGCCATGTCGCGCAGCGGCTGCGTCATGCCGCGGGCGAGCCACCGAGCCAACACCAGGGCGATCACCGCCGCGATCGCCCCCGCGAGCATGAACTGCCACCACACGCTCTGCAGGAACCCGAGGGTCGCGCTGATGCGACCGAGGGCTCCGCGGGTCGGCGAGGGGTACAGCACGATCAGGCTGCCACCGTCATCGGTGGGGATCGACGCCCAGACGTTGTTGCCGATCACACCCCAACGCGGCACCCGCCCGGGGGTGTCCGGCGGCAGCACGCCGAGGTTCACGCCCTCCACCGTGACCTCCCCGGTGAGGCTGCGACGCACGACCATCGTGCCCGCCGGCGTCCCGGCCACCTCGCCGCTGGCGATCCGGCGTGCGAGCGAGAGCGCGTCGATCGCCTCGGAGTCCTTCGGGGTGTCCCGCAGCGCGTACCCGATCAGCGCGTACGAGATCACGATCGTGATGCCGACCGCGACGACGATCGTGGCGCCGAGCTTGCCCCGGATCGTCGGGAGACGCTCGAGACGGCCGGGAGCTCACGACCGTTCCTGGAAGGCGTACCCCACGCCGTGCACGGTGCGGATGAACCGGGGCTCGTTGCCGTCCTCGCCGAGCTTGCGCCGGATGCGGGCGACGTGGGAGTCCACCACGCGGCCACCCGCGAAGTCGCGGTAGCCCCAGACACGGTCCATCAGCTGGTCGCGGCTGAGGACGACGCCGGGGTCACGGGCGAGGGTGAGGAGGATCTCGAACTCGAGGGGGGTGAGCCCGACGTCGTCACCGTCGACCGTGACCCGGCGCCTGTTCGGGTCCATCACGAGCCCGTGGTGCTCGATCGGCCCCGTGTCCTTCTGCTCGCCCATGCGCTCCATGCGCCGCAGGATCGCCTTCACCCGCGCGGCGAGCTCCCGCAGGCTGAACGGCTTCGTGAGGTAGTCGTCGGCCCCGACGGCGAACCCGGCGACCTTGTCGGCTTCCTCGGTCTTGGCGGTCAGCATCAGCACGGGGGTCCAGCCCTCGCGCTGGATCTGCTTGCAGACCTCGAGCCCGTCCATGCCGGGGAGCATCAGGTCGAGCACGACGAGATCGGGGTGATGCTCGGCGTGCTGTTCGATCGCGTCGGGCCCGTCGAGGGCGACGAGCACCCGATAGCCCTCGGATTCCAGGCGAGCGCGGACGGCCTCGGCGATGGCTTCCTCGTCGTCGACGACGAGCACGGTCTGCTGATCCACGCGAGCATCGTATCCGGGGCATGTGTGCTGCGGTCAGAGGCGGTGTTGAGAAATCGTGGCGCCCGCTCGGGCGCAACGGATCCCGGGAGCGGGTCGGACGTGCCTAGGGGAGCGTGATCGGCTTCGTCACGTCGAGCACGATCGTCGCCCCGACGAACATCACGAAGAAGGCCATGACGGCGGCCGAGATCGGGATCAGGGTGCGCATGTCGACCGGCTTCCCGCGGATCTTCTCGATCGCGAGGGTGAGCAGGTGGCCGCCGTCGAACGGCGGCAGCGGCACGAGGTTGATCAGGCCGACGAAGACGGTCACGAATCCGAAGAGGTACAGGATCGTCGACCAGTCACCCGCCGACGATGTGGCGCCGACCTGCTCGCTGATGCCGACGACGCTCGCGGCATCGTTGACGGTGCGCTGCTCGTCGTTGAACAGCAACCCGAACACGCGCCCGATGCCCTCGGGCCCGAAGACCCTTCCGATCTGGGAGAACGACTCCTTCACCGCGAAGCCGACCTCCTTGACACCGCCGACGAGCGCGGCGCCGATGCCTGCCGGCTCCGGGTCGGGCGGGGCGACGATCACGCCCATCCGCCCACGGGTCTCGCCCTCGACCTCGGCGAGCTCTGGCACGACCGAGAGCGTGACCCGTTCCCCGTCCCGGTCGACCACGACCGTGAGCGGCTCGCCCGGACGATCCTCCACCTGCGAGGTGACGACCTCGGTGAGTTGCTCTGACGTGGGCTCGTCGACCCCGCCGAGCACGAGGATGCGGTCGCCCGCTTCGATCCCGGCGGCGGCGGCGGGCGACTCGTCGCCGTTCATCGTCATCTCGACCTCGTCGATCACGAGCGGCGTGAGCGGCGCGGTACGTGGATCACCGAAGACCATCAGCCAGACCGCGAAGATCAGGGCCGCCACCACGAAGTGCGTGCCCGGACCCGCGAAGATCGTGATCGCGCGCTGCCAGATCGGCTTCGACCCGTAGAGGCGTGGCGTGTCCTCGGGCGGGTTCTCCTCGAAGGGGTTCATGCCGGCGATCTTCACGTAGCCGCCGATGAAGATCGGCTTCACGCCGACCTCGAGCTCGCCCTTGCGTCGGGACCAGATCTTCCACGGGCCGAACCCGATGAAGTACTCGGTGACCTTCATGCCGAATCGCCGCGCGAAGTGGAAGTGGCCCAGCTCGTGGATCGCGATGATCACCGTGAGGAAGGGCAGGAAGATGAGGGCGCCGATGAGCAGGTTCATGGGGGGAAGGGCTATCGCTCCTCGGCGAGTTCGGCGGCGCGTTGCCGCGCCCAGGCGTCGGCGCGTTCGATGTTCACGATCGAGACCACCGAGGCGGGCTCGTGCTCGTCGACCACGGTCTGCACCAGCTCGACGATGCGGGTGAGGGGGATCTTCCCCTCGAGGAACGCCATGACGGCAACCTCGTTCGCGGCGTTCATCACGGCGGGGAACGTGAGCCCGAGGCCCCCGACCCGATACGCCAGGTCGACGGCCGGGAACGCCTCGCGATCGACCGGCTCGAACGTGAGCGGACGTTCGGTGAGCGGCACCGGCTCGACGCCGGTCGGCAGGCGCTCGGGCCAGGCGAGCGCGAGCTGGATCGGCAGCCGCATGTCGGGCGTCGCCATCTCGGCGCGCAGGCTGCCGTCGCGGAACTCGGCCATCGCGTGCACCAGTCCCTCGGGATGGATCAGCACGTGGATCGAGGAGTACTCGAGATCGAACAGGTAGTGCGCCTCGATCACCTCGAGGCCCTTGTTCATCAGCGTGGCCGAGTCGATCGTGATCTTCGGGCCCATCGTCCACACCGGATGGGCGAGCGCCTCCTTGACGCTGGCCTTCCCGAGCTCGTTGCGGGTCCAGCCTCGGAACGGACCGCCCGAGCCCGTGAGCACGACGCGCTTGAGGTCCTCGCGGCGTTCGCCGCGCATCGCCATCGCGAGGGCGGCGTGTTCGGAGTCCACGGGCAGCAACCGCTCGGGCTCGCCCTTGATCAGGTCCGTGACGAGCTCGCCGCCCACGACCAGGCTCTCCTTGTTGGCGAGCGCGAGGGTCTTGCCCGACTGCAGGGTCGCGAGCGTGGGCGCGAGTCCGGCGGATCCGACCAGCGCGTTCAGCACCATGTCGGCCTCGGTCTCCGCGGCCAGGCGCTCGGCGGCGTCGGGGCCCTCCACGATCTCGACCCCCGCCACGGCGCCGATCTTCTGCTTCACGTCGGCGGCCGCCCCGTCGTCCGCCAGCGCGACCACCGGGGGCAGGAACTCGCGGATCTGCCCGGCGAGCAGTTCCAGGTTGGCACCCGCCGCGGACAGCCCGACGATCTTGAACCGGTCGGGGTTGCGCCGCACCACGTCGAGGGCCTGCGTGCCGATCGACCCCGTGGAACCGAGGATCGTCAACGCCTTCATGCGCTCAAGGGTACCCCGAGCCGGGCGGAACGCTCGGAACGAGGCTCAGGCGATGATGATGCGGTACAGGAAGAACGCGGCCGGCGCGACGAACAGCAGCGAGTCGATGCGGTCGAGCACCCCGCCGTGACCGGGCAGGATGCTGCCCATGTCCTTGATGCCCATGTCGCGCTTGACCAACGACTCCGCGAGGTCGCCGAACGTCGCGGCGGCCGCGACGACGAGCCCCAGCAGCAGGGCCTCGATGCGCAGGTTCTCGAAGGGATCGACGAATGACGTCACCAGCGTGACCGCGACCACCACCGTCACGAGGGAACCGATGATCACGCCCTCGATCGACTTCTTCGGACTCACCGTCGGCGCGAGTGGGCGCTGGAAGAACTGCCCGCCCCAGACCGAGCCCGACAGGAACGCGGCCGTGTCGTAGACGAACGTCAAGCCGATCACGCTCACGACCAGCGCTGTGCCGCTCTCGCCCTCGAGCAGGACCAGCAGGTAGCTGCCCAGCAGCGGCACCCAGGCCATGTTGAGCACGGTCAGCCCGATGTTGGCGGTGACGTCCTTGCGCGCGCTCAGGGGCCCCGACATGAACCAGAGGAACGTGGCCGCCACACCGAGCGCGAACATCGCGAGCACCGCGCTCTCGCCCCGGAAGTACGCGGCGGCGAGCATCAACGCGCCGGCGATCAACCCGACGGCGGTTGCCGGCTGGCGACGGTGCTTCACCATCACGCCGAAGAGCTCCCCCTGCGCCAGCAACACGATCGCGGCCGCGAGCAGCCCGAACAACCAGTCGCCGATCAGCAGCGCGGCGAGCGCCGCGATCGCGAGCACGGCTCCCGTCAGGAACGCGGCCGGCACGTCTCGCTCGCCCGGGCCGGGCCCTCGGCGTTCGACGTCGGCGCCGACCTCGACGGAGCCGGGCTCCTGCCAGCTCGGGCCACCGAGGCCCTCCCCGGCCCCGACCATCACGGTCTCGGGCTCGGGCGCGGTTCCGCCCAGGTCCGAGAGGATGTCCTGCTCGACCTCGTCGGCTCCCAGCTCGCCGATCAACGTGCCGCCGACCTCGGGCGTCACGGAAGACCCGTCGTCCCACCCCACGCCCTCGGAGCCGACGACGACCTGCTCGGGCTCCTCGCTCGCGTCTTCCACACGAACCGACGGCGCGAAGTACTCCGCGGCTCGCTCGACGGCGCCCTCGTCGGGTGACTCCACGTCGCCCATCAACTCGTCGATCGTGGCGATCGGGGCTGTCTCGGTGCCGATGCCCGCGTCGGGTTCCTCGTCGTCACCCACGAGGGTCGCCTCCGCGTACTCGCCGACGACCGACTCGTCGTCGGTCACGCCCCATCCGCCGTCGGCTTCGTCCTCGGGCTCGTGGCCTTGGCCGAAGAGACCCGCCTGGCCCGGGGCCGGCTCGACGACCTCGCCCACGACCTCGGTGCCGATCTCATCGTCGGCGGCCTCGCCCACGGCGACGACCGGTTCCTCGGCAACGTCGTCGACGCCGATGCCCTCGATCGTCTCCAGCACCGTGGTGTCGTACCAGTCCTCGTCCTCGGGTTCGTCGGGTTCCTCGGGCTGCTCCGGCACCGCGGGCTCGACCGGGGCCGGAGCAGCGACCTCCGGCTCATCGGCGCGGATCGATACGTGCTCCTCGCTCGGCGTCTCGCGGGCGCCGGCCGACGCCGGCTCGTCCCAGTCGACGTCCTTGATGGGTGCGAAGAACTTGTCGAGGTCTTCGAACAGATCGTCGCCGTTGCGCTTGTCGCCCGTCACGAGACCTCCATGAGCTCCTGCTCCTTGTGGTCCTGGATCACGTCGATCTCCGCCACGTGCCGATCGGTCAGCTTCTGGAGCTCCTTCTCCCCCCGCACGAGGTCATCTTCCGAGATGCCGCCCTCACGCTCAAGCTTCTCCATCTCTTCCTTGGCGTGGCGCCGAACGTTGCGCACGGCAACCCGGGCCTCCTCCGCGCGCGTGTGGACCTGCTTCACGAGCTCCTTGCGCCGCTCCTCGGTGAGCGGAGGGAACGCCAGCCTGATCACCTGTCCGTCGTTGGACGGGGTGATACCGAGGTCGCTCGACTGGATCGCCTTCTCGATCGCCCCGATCGCACCCTTGTCGAACGGCTGCACCGAGAGCAGTCGGGGTTCCGGCACGTTGATGGAGGCAAGCTGGTTCAGGGGCACGGGCGTGCCGTAGTACTCCACCGTGACGCGGTTCAGCACCGCGGGGGTCGCGCGACCCGTGCGGATCGCGGAGAGTTCGTCCTTGAGATGGGTGACCGCCTGCTCCATCTTGTGGGCGGCGTCCTTGAGGCTGGAATCGATCGTCATCGGGCTCCTTCAGTGGACGAGCGTGCCGATGGGCTCGCCGTTGACCACGCGACGGATGTTCCCCTCTTCGCGGAGGTTGAAGACGATGATCGGCAGCTTGTTCTCCATGCACAACGAGATCGCGGTGGCATCCATGACCTGGTAGCCCTCCTTCAGCACGTCGACGTACTCGATCTCGTCGAAGCGCTTCGCCGAGGCGTCGAGGACCGGGTCGGCGGTGTAGACGCCGTCGACCTTCGTGCCCTTGAGCAAGGCGTCGGCACCGATCTCCAGCGCTCGCTGGGCCGCGCAGGTGTCGGTGGAGAAGTACGGCACGCCGAGGCCCGCCGCGAAGATCACCACACGCCCCTTCTCGAGGTGGCGCCTGGCCCGCAGCGGCATGAACGGCTCGGCGAGCTGGGTCATCGAGATGGCCGTCTGCACCCGGGTCGTGACATGGATCTTCTCGAGCGCATCCTGCAGGGCCAGGGCATTCATCACGGTGGCCAGCATGCCCATGTAGTCGGCCCTGTTGCGATCGATGCCCGGAGCCTGGCGGCCCCGCCAGATGTTGCCGCCACCCACGACGACCGCCGTCTGCACCCCGAGGTCGACGACCTCGGCGAGCTGGCGAGCGATCAGCGCCGTGGCGTCGGTGTTGATGCCGTACTCGGCGTCGGTGGGAGCGAAGGCCTCACCGGAGAGCTTCAGCAACACGCGCCCGTACTGGGCTCGCGGCGTGCCTCCGTCGTCGGCCATGCGCTCCCCTCCCCCGTCGGGCCTACCGCTCGCGGTCGACCCAGACCTTACGACGCGCCGCCGTCCGCCGCCTCGTCATCGCCGGCCTCGCCCAGCTTGAACCGGACGAACCGGCGGATCGCGATGCGCTCGCCCACCTTGGCCGATGTCTCGTCGAGCAACTGCTGCACCGTCTTCGAGTCGTCCTTCACGAACGGCTGATCGAGCAGCACGATGTCCTTGAGGTACGCGTTGATCTTGCCCTCGACGATCTTCTCGACCACGTTCTCGGGCTTGCCGGCCTCCTTGGCCTGCACCTCGGCGATGTGCCGTTCCTGATCGAGCTCGGCCTGCGGCACCTCGTCGCGGGTCAAGAATCGCGGCGCCGAGGGGCTCGCGATGTGCAGCGCGATGTCCTTCACGAGCCGCTGGAAGTCCTCGGTCTTGGCGACGAAGTCGGTCTCGCAGTTGACCTCGACCAGCACGCCCACGGTGTTGTTGAAGTGCACGTACGCGTCGACCAGCCCCTGGTTGGCGGAGCGTCCGGCACGCTTGGCGACCGAGGCGAGTCCCTTCTCGCGCAGGTACTCGACCGCGCGCTCGAGGTCGCCGCCGGACTCGATCAACGCCTTCTTGCAGTCCATCATGCCGGCGCCGGTGGCGTCGCGGAGCTGCTTCACCTCGGTGGCGGTGGGCGAGTGGTCGCTCATGCCTGCTCCTCGGGGGTCTCCGTGGCCGGCTCCTCGGGCGTGTCCGCGACGGCCGAGGCCACGGCCTCGACCGGATCGGTCACCACGACGGCGTCGGCCACCGGGGCGTCCTCGATGACCTCGGTCGATCCCTCGGCCTCGATCGCCTCCGCGACCATCGGCTCGGCGGCCGCCTCGGATGCGGCGACCTCGGGCGCGTCGGGCTCGAAGACCGTGCTCGCGGCGATCGCAGCGGCGTCCTCGGCGGACGGTGTCTCGGACTCCTCGACCCTCGCCGGTGCGGCCGTCGAGCGCGGTCCGGTGGGCGCCGGGGCGGCCGAGCGGGTGGTGACGCGCTCGACGTCCTCATCCTTGGCCATGCCGTAGCCCTCGGCCAGGGCATCGGCGACCACGCGGGCCACGAGGCTCACGGCCCGGATCGCGTCGTCGTTGCCCGGGATCGCGTAGTCGACCTCGTCGGGGTCGCAGTTCGTGTCGACGATCGCGATCACGGGGATGCCCAGCTTCCTGGCCTCGTTGACGGCGATGTGCTCCTTCTTCGTGTCGATCACGAAGACGGCGTCGGGCAGGCGCTCGAGGTCTTGGATGCCCCCCAGGTTGCGCGTCAGCTTGTCGCGCTCGTGGCGCAACCTGATCGCTTCCTTCTTGGGGAGGTAGTCGAGCGCGCCGGTGCGCTCCATCTCGTGCAGCTCGCGCAGGCGGAGCAGCCGCTTGGAGATGGTCGTGAAGTTCGTGAGCATGCCGCCGAGCCAACGGTGGTTCACGTACGGCATGCCGATGCGGGTCGCGTGGTCCTGCACGACTTCCTGGGCCTGCTTCTTCGTCCCGATGAACAGCACGATGCCGCGCCGACGGCCGAGGCCCTGCACGAACTCATGGGTCTCCTCGAGCCCCGCGAGGGACTTCTCGAGGTCGATGATGTAGATGCCGGAACGCTCCCCGTAGAGGAATCGCTGCATCTTCGGGTTCCACCGACGGGTCTGGTGGCCGAAGTGCACGCCCGCTTCGAGGAGCTCCCGCCTGGTCACGACAGGCACGGGGGCCTCCTTCTCGGTTTCAGTCCTCCGCTCGGATCATCCCGTCGCCGGCCCGCCTTCGTGAGGCGCGGGACCCCGGCGATGCGGTCCCCGAACGTGTGAGCTCGGCGCAGATGCGCCGGCGCGAGGAGTCTAGCAGCGGCGTTCCCTCGTCGACTCCGGGCCCCGGGCGATCAGCCTCGCGATCGCGCGCGTGGCGCCGCCTGCCGCCTCGGAGCGGCGTCGGGCACATCGTCGGCCACCGAGAGGTATCGGAACGCGACCATGGCCTGCATCACCACATGGAGGAGGTTGGCGACCAGCACCATCACCCACGCCGCGACGATCGGGTTCACCCCGAGGTCGGACCCGGGCTTGCCCGGCACGACCAGGATCGCGATCGACGCGACGACGTAGATCGCGGCGAGGGTCAGGTTGCCCGGCCCCGGGCATGCGGGCCGCCCGCACCGACCGGCTCATCGCGTCGGAGAGCCGGCGGCCCTCGTCGGACGCGATCACCGGTGCGAAGCTCAGCACGTAGACGCCGCCCACGAGCGCGGCCATCTGGATCAGGAGCCCGAACGCCGGACCGAGCAGCGGCCCCAGCAGACTGGCCAGGGTCAGCAATCCGATGCCGGCGATGTTGACCGCCAGTGCCGCCGGCAGGGTCCGGAGCGCCCGGATCAGGGTCCACCGGCCGAGAGGGACCGAGCGCAAGACCTCCACGATCACCGCGACGAGGAGCGCCTGCACCATCGCCCGGAACGCCACGAACCCGAGGATCGCGAAGAACCCTCCCTGCAGGCCGAACAGCGCCGTGGAGAGCGTGGCGTCGAAGCTCGTGCCGACCGGCGCCAACCCCAAGGCGTTGACGAAGAGCGCGAACGGCCCCTCGTACCCGAGCGCCAGCGCCGCGAACCATTCGAGGACGACGAGCGCGACGGCCCCGACCGCGAGCACCGGGGTGCCCGCGACGACGGCGAGGCCTCGAGCAGCCGACGTGCGGATGCTGGGCATCGAGGTCGAGCCGACCCGCGGCGAGAAGAGCGAGTCGAGCAGCCCTCTCCGCGGCGCTGGCTCGGCCCCGCGCGAGGCCGGCGGCGCGGAACGATGCCCGTCGTCACGGTCGCGAGGCTTCGAGCGCTTGTTCTTGTTCGTCACGGGGTCGGGTCCTCGGCTTCCCACGGGTCGACGACCTGTTCGCCGTCCGCGGACACCCGCTCGTCGTCGCCCGGGAACGCCGGGCCCATGCGAGTGATGAGCATCCGCCCCAGCAGGAGCACGACCACCAGGAGTGGGATCGCCGCGATCGCGATGGCGCCGACCATGCGTCCCGGGGCGAGCGTGGTCGGCGAAGCCTCGCGCACGAGTGCCGCGCCGGGGTCGTGCTCGAACCCCTCGAGCCCCGATCGATCGGCCCCGCGCACTGCCACGAGCACATCACCCGCCGCCGCCACCGAGCGGATCGGCGCGCCGTCCGCCTGTCAGACGCCACACCAGCTCGCCGGTCTCGGCGTCGATCGCGCCGAGCTCACCCTCGAGGGTCGGCACCAGCAGGTGCGCTCCGACGAGCACCGGCACGCTCCGGAACACGGGCGCGTTCTGCGCGAAGTCCCACCGTTGCTCCCCCGTGCCGGCATCGAGGGCGCGGGTGTGTCCGATCAGATCCGTCACGAAGACCGTCTCCGCCCCCACGACGGGCGGCGCGATCACGTCGAAGGTGGCGTTCACACGGCTGCTCCAGCGCTGGGTTCCGTCGGCGAGGTCGAGCGCGACGACCGACGTCTCCGACAGGCCCGCGAAGATCGCGAAGGCGCTCCCCTGGTCGGCTGAGATCGCCGAGACGACGGATGACCGCGCCGAGGGCTCGTGGCGCCATCGCTCCTCGCCGGTGTCCGCCTCGAGCGCCACGACGACGGGCTGGGTGTCGCCGTCGCCCTGCAGGCCGACCAGCACCGTCGAATCGATCACGGTGATCGGCGTGACGAGCATCGCGTCGAGCTCGCGACGCCAGTCGACGCTCCCATCGGCGAGATCGACGGAGATCACCGTGCCGTCGTTCACGCCGACGAACGCCGACCCGTCGTCGACGGTGACCCCCGTTCGGCTCACGCCACCGAGCGACACCGGTGGCCACAGGCGCTCCAGGCTCCCCAGATCGAACGCGGAAAGGTCGGAATCGACGAGATCATCACCCGCACCGTCGGCACTGGTCGCCGGGCTCGCCGACGCGGTCGGGCTGACGTCGGAGCCGGGTGCGGGAGGCGGGCCCTCGCCCCATCCTTCCGTATACACGACCGCGGTGCCGTCGCCGAGCGGGGCCACGGCTGCCGGCACCGAGGGACCGACGGCGCGATCCACCGCGAACGTCTGCTCGCCCGAGCCGAGGTCGACGCCGATCACCGCGTCGGGACCGACCACCACCGCGACGTCGCCGGCGATCACAGGCGCCGAGAGACCGAAGCGGTCGCCGGGACCGCCCGGGTCGAACGGAGTGCTCCACGCCCGGCGGTATCCGGGGTCGGGGCCGTCGGTCGCGACGCCGGTCTTCGACGGCCCTCCCTGGAACTCGGTCCAGGCGCCTGCGACCTGGCCGGCGGCGACGCCGGCGCCGAGCAGGACGGGCACGCACACTGCGGCGGCCACCGTGCGACGGGCACGGCGCGACGACAGGAGACGCACGAGGGAGGTCAGCACGGCCGCGCCATCCTAAACGCCGGGCGGCGGGGACACGCCGACGGGATCAGGCGGCGAGCGGCGCGAGCCTGATCAGCGCGCTGATATCGATGGACGCGAGGTATGCGAGGGGATCGACGTACGCGTCGTCGAGCCTCACCCCGAAGTGCAGGTTGGGGATGAGGTCACCGGTGTGACCGCCGCCGGTGCGAGCCACCGGCTGCCCCTGCCGCACGACGTCACCACGACGGACCTCGAGGCTCGCCACCCACGAGAACGTGGACTCGACGCCGCCACCGTGATCGATCGTGAGGAAGAGACGACCCCCGACCTGACCGGCGAAGGCGACCGTGCCGTCGGCCGGGGCGACCGCGACGCTCCCGGCCGGGGCCGCGATGTCGATGCCGCGGTGTCCGGATCCGTACGGCGAGTCGGGGGGATCGAACCCGCGGATCACCGGACCCTCGACCGGCCAGGTCCAGGTTCCGGCCGCGACGGCCGGCGAGACGGCGAGCCCGATCACCGCGGTGGTGAGGAGCACCCAACTCGCGAGGAACGATCGGCGGGTCCGCATGACGGCGACGCTATCCACCTCACGCCGCGGGCACCGTGACGCAGGTCACAGCGCGGTGGGATCGGCGAGAGAGCGGGCTACTCGACCTCGGTGAGCTGACCCCGCAGCCCGCCGACCGCCTTCGTGTGGATCTGGCAGACCCGGGACTCGGTGACACCGAGGATCTGGCCGATCTCGGCGAGCGTGAGCCCCTCGAAGTAGTAGAGCGTGACGACGATCTTCTCGCGCTCCGAGAGCTCGTTGATCGCGGCGGCCAGCAGACCGCGGGTCTCCTGCGACTCGACGCCCGACGTCGGGTCGATGCCGCGGTCGGCGAGCGTGTCGATCAGCGAGACCTGTTCCCCGCGGTCGGCCCCGACCGAGACGAGTTCGTCGAGGGCGAGCACGGAGACGAACGAGATCTGTGAGACGACGTCGTGCAGCTCGCGACGGGTGATGCCCAGGCGCTCCGCCATCTCCTGCTCGGTGGGTTGCCGCTTCAGCATCGACTCGAGGTCGGTGTGGGCCTTCTCGATCTCGCGCGCCTTGAATCGGATCGACCGCGGCACCCAGTCCATCGCGCGCAGCTCGTCGATGATCGCGCCCTTGATGCGCGGGATCGCGTACGTCTCGAACTTGTTGCCCCGCCCCGGCTCGAACTTCGTGAGGGCGTCGATCAGACCGAACATGCCATAGCTCACGAGGTCGGCCTGTTCGACGCTGGCAGGAAGACCGGTCGCGACCCTGCTCGCCACGTACTTCACGAGCGGCGCATAGTGAAGGATGAGCTTCTCGCGGGCCTCCTCCTCGCCCGTGCTCTTGAAGCGATGCCAATGCTGTCCGAGCTCGTCGTCGACGTGCGGCGGGATCGTCACGGTGGGGTCGAACGCCACGGCCTTGGCACGGGACTTCGCGACGGCTTTCGCGGCCGGCTTGGCCGGCGTCTTCGTGGCCGTCTTCTTGGCGGGGGTCACGAGTCAGGCCCTCGGGTGACTCTGCTCGTAGGCCTGGAACAACCGAGCCCGGGAGACGTGCGTGTACCGCTGCGTGGTCGCAACGCTCGCGTGCCCCAAGAGTTCCTGCACGGCTCGGATGTCGGCTCCCCCTTCCAGAAGATGCGTGGCGAACGAGTGTCGCAGGGTGTGCGGCGTCACCCGCCGGCCCGGCAGCACTGTACCGCCATATCGTTCCACCATCGTACGGATATCCCTGGAGCTGAAGGGCTTGTGGCGACGGTTGAAGAAGAGCCCGCGGGCGCCCTGGGCGGCGAGCAGGGGCCTTCCCTCGCGCAGGTAGGCCTCGAGCGCCTCCGCCGCGTAGTCGGAGATCGGCACCCCTCGCTCCTTGGCCCCCTTGCCCATGACCGTGACCCGCCGCCCATCGAGGTCGATGCGGTCGATCGTGAGGGCAGCGACCTCGCCCACGCGCAGCCCCGAGCCGTACATCAGCTCGAGTGCCGCGACGTCGCGCAGGGCGACGGCACGATCGACCGGTCGCACGTCGGCGTCGCCGTCGGCTGCCGCCGGCGCCTCCGCGAGCGCGGCTGCCTCGCTGGCCCTCAACACGGTCGGCAAGCGGTTCACGACCTTGGGTCGCCCGAGCAACAGCGACGGATCGTCGGTGACCCGGCCCGAGGCGAGTGCCCACCGGTAGAAGGTGTGGATCGAACCCACCTTGCGGGCCACGGATGCACGCGCGTATCCGAGCGTGTGCTGTTGGGCGAGGAAGCGCCGCAGCAGCGGATAGGTGGCCGAGGCGAGCGACTCTCCCCCGCGATGCAGGAACGTCGCGAGTTGCGCAAGGTCGCGCCGGTAGGCGGTGACGGTATGGACCGAGAGGTGACGTTCGAGCGCGAGGTGCGACTCGAACGCGTCGATCAGCCCGGCCTCGGACGGGGGAAGCTCGTCGTCGGGGCGCACATCGTCCTTTCGGCTCTCGAGGACCCGGTCGGCTCGGGCGGGGCCACGGGCAGCCCTTGTCTACCAACGGCACGGTGCGGCTGCAAGCTTCCCGGGTGAACGCGCTCGGTGCTCACGGGACGATGCTCGTGCCCCCTGGGACCCTGCGTTCGTAGCGCCCACCGACCGTGCGCACGAGACCTTTCAGCTCGAGCGTGAGCAGGATCGTGGTCACGGTGGGAAGCGACAACCCGGTCTCGGCCGAGATCGCGTCGGCGAGTCCCGAGCCTCCGAGGGCCTGGTAGACCGCCCGCTCGTCGTCGAGCAGGGACGGGGGCGGCTCGACCGAGAGCCGGAACGCGTATCCGAGGTCGTCGAGCAGGTCGTCGGGCCCACGGATCATGGTGGCCCCCTCGCGGATCAGGGCGAGCGGCACCTCGGCCAGGGGGTTCGTCACCGGTCCGGGCACCGCGAAGATGTCGCGGCCGAGGTCGAGCGCGTGATCGACGCTGATCATCGAGCCGCTGCCGTGGGCTCCTTCCACGACGACCAGAGCGCGACCGAGTGCGGCCACGAGCCGGTTGCGTGCCGGGAACCGGAACGGCTCCGCCACCACCCCTGGCGCGTACTCGCTCACGACGGCACCGGACGCGGCGACGCGCGCGACCAGTTCGGCGCTGCCTTTCGGATAGGGCAGGTCGTGCCCTGAACCGAGGACCGCGATGGTGGTGCCGGCCGCGTGCAGGGCTCCGCGGTGCGCGGCGGCGTCGATGCCCCGGGCCGCCCCGCTCACGACGCACGCCCCCACCCCACCGAGGCCCGCTGCGATGCGCATGGCGACCTCGTTGCCCGACGGCGAGCAGTTGCGCGCGCCCACGATCGCGACCCGATCGGGCAGATCGGTGAGCGAGCGGCCGGACACGAAGACAGCCACGGGCGGGTCGTGCAGAAGCTCGAGGAACTGCGGCAGGTACTCGTCGTCGACCGGCGTCACGAATCGTGCACCGTGCTGTCCTGCCTCACGCTCGATCACGGCAGGGTCGAGCATCCGCGCCCACTCCTGATCCGCCTCGCTGCCGGCCGCCCCCGCACGGATCGCTGCCAGGCTCGCCTCGGCCGTGCCCTCCGCCCACGCGAGCTCGTGCAGCTGGTAGGGCTTGATGCCCCGAAGCGCGGAGAGCACCAGCAGGGCGGCGCGTGCCCCGGAGCCTTCGGCGTACCCGTCGGGGAACCCCGGCGGCACGTCGAGCGCTCGCCTGGGCACGTCGCTGCGTCGCGGCCGGCGCGCATCAGCCAGCACGCGCCAGGCCCTCCTGGACGACACCGTCACGGTAGGAGAGGGCCTCGGCGATGTGCTCCGTCTGCACGATGTCGGCGGCGTCGAGATCGGCGATCGTGCGCGCGACCTTGATCGCGCGGTCGAACCCGCGCCCCGTGAGGCACAGCTGGTCGACCGCAGCACCGAGCGTGGACTCGGCCTCTGCGGTGAGCCGCACCCGGCGTCGAGCGACGGGACCGGGCAGATGGGCGTTGCACGCCACGGAGAGATCTGCCCACCTCGCCCGCTGACGGTCGCGGGCGGCCTGGACCCGGCCTCGGATCGAAGCCGAGGGCTCCCCCGGGTCGCTCCCCATGAGCTCGTGCTTCGTGAGCCGTGGCACGCGCAATCGCAGGTCGATCCGGTCGAGGAGCGGGCCGGAGAGCTTCTGCCGGTACTGGTCGACACGGTCGGACCGGCATCGGCAGTGACGCCGCTGGTCACCCTCGAAGCCGCACGGGCAGGGGTTCGCTGCGGCGACCAGTGTGAACCTCGCGGGGAACTCGACCGACCCCACGGCCCGGGTGATGACGACGCGGCCGTCCTCCAGAGGCTGGCGCAGCCCCTCGATCGCGTCGCGACGGAACTCCGTGAGCTCGTCGAGGAACAGCACACCGTGGTGCGCGAGCGACGCCTCTCCGGGTCGCAGGTACGACGAACCCCCTCCGAGCAAGCCGGTCATCGAGATCGAATGGTGGGGTGCCCGGAACGGGCGAGACCGCAGTACCCCCCGCCCGGCGAGCAGTCCCGCCACCGAGTGCAGCTGCGTCGCCTCGAGCGATTCGTCGCGGGCGAGGCTCGGCAGGATCGTCGTCATGCGTCGCGCCAACATCGTCTTGCCGGCCCCGGGCGAGCCGACCATCAGCACGTTGTGGCCTCCGGCCGCCGCGACCTCGAGGGCGCGGCGCGCCTGTGTCTGCCCTCGAACGTCGCCGAAGTCGACCTCAGCCGATCCGGGAGCCTCGAGCACCCCTTCGTCGATCGCCGGCGGCTGCCACGTTCCTCTGAGGAACCCCACCACCTCGGTGAGCGTCGCCGCCGGCACGACCCGAAGCCGGTCGACCTGCGTGGCCTCGAGCGCGTTCACGCGAGGCACGATCACCCCCTCGAGCCCCGCGCGTGCCGCCGCGATCGCGACCGACAGGACCCCTGGGGTCGGCATCAGCTCGCCCTTCAACGAGAGTTCGCCGGCCAACGCGTATCGCTCGAGCGCCGTGGCGGGGATCTGAGCGGTGGCTGCCAGGATGCCCGCCGCGACGGGGAGGTCGAGCCCCGGACCCTCCTTGCGCAGGGTGCCGGGCGCGAGATTCACGACCACCCGTCGCAGTGGCCACTCGAGCCCTTGACTCTCGACGGCCGGGCGGATGCGGTCGCACGCGTCGCGCACGGCGGCCCCCGGCAGCCCCGTGAGCGTGAGGGAGGGGAGCCCTCGACCCACGTGGGCCTCGACGGTCACGAGGTGTCCCCCGACCCCGAGCACCGTCACCCCGAGCACCCGTCCGTACATGCGATCGCACGCTAGGGCGAGTCGCCTCGAGCGTCGGTGACGTGCGTCACGTCCGGCCCACGTCGCCGGAGTCCCTGCTAGCCTCGCCATCGTGTCCGAGCGCTTCGAATGGAGCCCGGAGCCCGAGCTGATCGACATCGTCGACGAGCCGCGCGCCCGCGCGGCCCTCGAGGCCCTCGGGGAGCAGACCTGGCGCGAGGCCCTCGATTGGCTCTACGGCGAGGCGCTGCGCCGACCGATGCACTCACGCTCCTACCCCGAAGCGCGGCGTGACTTCTTCGGACCGACGAACCACGCTGCACCGGCCCCGATGTCGCCCAGCCCGTGGAGCGACGTGCTCGCCGAGTTCCGCGAGCGCGTCGCGCCGGCCACCTACAACGCTCAGCACCCCGGCTCGTTCAGCTACTTCACGCCTCCGCCCCTGCCGAGCTCGATCGCCGGCGAGATGCTCTCGCAATGGATCCACCAGGGCGTCGACGTCTGGCATGCCGGTCCGATCGGCACGTTCGTCGAGGAAGAGGTCACCGACTGGCTCCGGGAGCTGGTCGGCTTCGGGCCGGAGGGCTGGGGGGTGCTGACGAGCGGCGGCGTCATGGCCAACGTCATGGCGATGACGGTCGCGCGCGACGTCTGGCTGGCGAAGCTCCGTGGCACGGCCGGGGCTCCGCGCGGCGCCGATCTCGACGGGGTGCGGGTCTACGCGAGCGATCAGACCCACTTCTCGATCGCTCGGGCGCTGGGCGTGCTCGGCTTCCCGGACGAGACGCTCGTCGTGGTCGAGAGCGACGAGCGGTTCCGCATGCAGGCGGCACCCGTGGCCGAGGCGATCGAGCGCGATCGAGCCGCCGGACTGACGCCGCTCGCGATCGCGGCGGTCGCGGGCTCGACGAACACCGGATCGGTCGACGACACACGGGGGCTCGCCGACGTCGCCGAGCGCGAGGGTGTCTGGTTGCACGTCGACGCCGCGTACGGCGGAGCCGCCCGGCTCTCACGTCGAGATGCCCATCGGGTGCCGGGACTCGAGCGAGCCGACACGGTCACGATCGATCCCCACAAGTGGTTCTTCCAGGCGTACGACATCGGGGCCCTCGTGGTACGCCGGCGCGAGCGATCTCCTGAGCACGTTCCACGAGGCGCCCGAGTACTACGCGTCGAACCGTCCCGAGGACGAGCCTCTGAACTGGTACCAGTACTCCCTCGAGGGCACGCGTCGGTTCCGCGGGCTGAAGCTCTGGATGAGCTGGAAGCAGCTGGGCACCGACGGACTCGGCGCGCTGATCGAGCAGAACGACGACCTCGCGGCGTACCTGGCGGGCCGGTGCTTGCAGGAACCCGACTTCGAGGCCGAGCCGGCCGAGCCGGAGCTGAGCGTCGTGTGCTTCCGGCATCTGCCGTCACGTCACGGTGACTGGCCGCTCGAGGTGCTCGACGACTACCAGGCTCGGCTGCAGCGGGCGCTGGAGATCAGCGGTGACGCGTGGGTGAGCGTGACGACGCTGCGAGGCCGCACGTTCCTACGGGCGGGCATCGTGAACTACCTGTCGACCGAGGCCGACGTCGATCGCATGCTGGACGCGCTGCGCCGTCTCTCGTCCGACGTCCGTCGGGCGATGGACCTCGAGTAGGAGCCCGTGTGCGGTCGGAGCTCAGCGTGATCGACGCAGCCACCGACGAGACGGCGCCGGCGACCGATCGACGACCGATGATTGGAGCGCGAGGACGTCGACGCCGTCGATCTGTCGGCCCTCCACCCGGTGGCGCAGGCCCGTGTTGTCCCACGGTCGACGGCGCGGCTTGAGCTCCTCGGGCTCAGGTCGGGTCTTCATGGTCCGGCGATGGTAGGACGACCGCCCGGGGCGCGCTACGGCCGAAGAGCCCTGCGATCGGGTCACGGGCCGGCCAGTCCTTCGGCCTAGTCCGCGAGCGTGCCCTGCACCCTGGCGGGCTTCCACGGCGTGCCCGAGGGATGCCTCAGAAGGCGTCTTCGAACAGCTCGACCTGCGTCGACCCCCCGGCGATCTGGCCGGCGCCGATCGCCACGCTCGCGACGTCGAACCGCACCGACACCGGCCCCACGCTGTGGGTCAAGAGGAAGACCTCGGCGAGCGCCCGCACCTTGCGCTGCTTCCGCGAGTCGACGGCCTCGAACCCCGCGCCCCGCCGAGACCCTCGGCGCGTCTTCACCTCGCAGAACACGAGGACGTCGCGACGACGCAGGACGAGGTCGATCTCGCCGAGACTGCATCGCCAGTTGGCGGCGACGAGCGTGAACCCACGCTGCCGGTAGAGATCGAGCGTGACCCGTTCGCCGCGTGCGCCGAGGCTCGAACGCAGGTCGGACATGCGAACGACGCTACGCCGAGGGTGTGACACGGTGGCCACGGGCCTGAAGGGGTCCGCCGGGTCGGAGGGCTACGGTGCGGTCGGGGTGTCGGGGATCGTCGTCGGCTCGTCGCGCTTCGCGAGCTCCTCGACGTTCACGTCGCGCCGGGTCATCACCCGGACGCTCGCCACGAACCGGGCGGGCCGGAACATGTCCCACACCCATGCGTCGGTGAGATCGATCTGCACCCAACCCTCGTCGAGGGGCGTGAGGTGCACCTGGTTCGCGAGGTAGAAGCGGCGTTCCGTCTCGATCACGTACGTGAACATCGGGAGGACGTCGCGGTACTCCCGATAGAGCTCGAGCTCGCGCTCCTCTTCGAACCGCTCGATGTCGTCGTCGCTCATCATGGTTCAGCTTCTCACGCCTGGGCGTGAGCCCCATCCCGCCCATCATCGGTAGGCCCGGCGCCGACGGCGGCCTCCGAGAACAGCGACGGCTGGGCGCACGGCGCGAACGACAATCGGTGCTGGGGCGTCGGTCCGTGGCGTTCCAGCGCCTCGAGGTGATCTGGCGTGCCGTAGCCCTTGTTGTGGTCGAACCCGAAGTCGGGGTATCGCCTGTGCAGCCGTCGCATGATGCGATCCCTCGTCACCTTGGCGACGATCGACGCCGCCGCGACGCTGGCGCTGACCGCGTCGCCCTTCTTGACCCCGATCGACGGGCATGGGATGCGCGGCACCGGGAACCCGTCGGTGAGCACGTAGTCGGGCTCGAGCGCCTTCGCGGCGCGACGGAGCAGGAAGATGTTGGTTCGGTGCAGGCCCCGAGCGTCGATCGCCGCCGGCTCGGCCTTGCACGCGATCCATGCGGCGGAGACCACGATGCGCCCGTACGCTGCCTCGCGCTGCGCCTCACTCAACACCTTCGAATCGTTGATGCCCTCGATGTCGAAGCCATCGGGGAGGATCACGGCCGCCGCCACGAGGGGTCCCGCGAGCGCGCCCCGGCCGGCTTCGTCGGCGCCCGCCACCCGCGTGAACCCCTGGGCCGCGAGCAGCCGCTCGTACCGATCCATCGTCACCGCACCACTCCGATCCTGGCCGGTGGCCAGACCCGCAGGAACGCCACCCCGATCACCCGCTCCACCGGGACGAGGCCGGTGCACGCCGGTGGGTCGCATCGCGAGTCACCCGAGTTCCCCCGATTGTCACCCAGGACGAACAGCATGCCATCCGGCACCGTCGTGGGTGGGAAGTCCTGCCGCGGCACCGGTCGGTTCAGGTACGGCTCCTCGACGGGTCGGCCGTTCACGAAGAGCGCTCCGGTGCGGTCGATCTCGACCGTGTCCCCGGGAAGACCCGCCACCCGCTTCACGAAGTCCTCGTGCGGCGGGTTCGCGACGCCGAGGGTCTCCCCGAGCCAGTGCAGCAGTCCACCGACGGGTCCGCGCACCGGTGTCGCGCCGTCGGGACCCTCGAAGACGATCACGTCACCGCGATCGACGTCGTCGAACCGCACGCAGATCCGGCAGACGAGGATCCGGTCGCCCTCGAGCAGCGTCGGGACCATCGACGTGGACGGGATCGAGAACGCCTGCACGACGAGGAGCTTGATCGCGATCGCGAGCAGGATCGCGACGCCGATGAGCACCGGCAGCTCGCGCCAACGGCTGTGCCGGCGCGCTTCGGATGGGGAGGCGGTGGGCTCGGCGACGCCGGTCGGCCCATCGGCCACGGATCAGGCCTCGGCCTTCTCCTCGTCGGCGGGCTCCGCCTCGTCGACAGTGGCCTCAGGCGCTGCGGGCTCGTCGGCCGTCTCGTCGTCGGCCTCGGATCCCTCGACGGACGCCTCCAGGCACCTCGCTGACGGGTGCCTCGACCTCGTCGGCCGAATCGTCGGCTTCCACGGCTTCAGCCTCGGCGGCCTCGGCGGCCGCGAGCGCCGCGGCCTCTTCCATCGCGGCGAGCTTCGCGTCGTCGATGCGACGCTCCTTGATCCGGGCCTTCTTGCCCCGCAACTCCCGCAGGTAGTAGAGCTTCGCCCGTCGCACGTGGCCGCGGCTCACGATCTCGAGCTTCGCGATCGACGGCGAGTGCACCGGGAAGGTGCGCTCCACGCCGACACCGAAGGAGATCTTGCGCACGGTGAACGTCTCTCGCAGCCCACCGTTCTGGCGCCCGATCACCACGCCCTGGAACACCTGCACGCGCTCGCGACTGCCCTCGACCACCCGCACGTGCACCTTCACGGTGTCGCCGGGGCGGAACTCCGGGATGTCGCTGCGCAGGTAGGACTGCTCGATCAGATCGGTCTTGTTCATGGCAACGGCCGACGAGTGTACCAGCGGTCCTGCGGCCGCCCGACCGACCCACGTGGGGACGTCGGGCGACGACCCGCATGGTCAGGGGCCGCGACCTCCGGCCAGGTCGGGCCGGGTCCGGCGGGTCTTGGCCTCTGCCGCCTGGCGGCGCCACCGCTCGATCTCGCCGTGGTCGCCACCCACGAGCACGTCGGGCACGGACATGCCGCGGAACTCCCTCGGCCGGTGTAGTGGGGATGATCGAGCAGCTCGGGATCGGCGAACGAGTCCTGCTCGTGCGACTCCCGCCGGCCGATCACGCCGGGCACGAGCCGCGTCACCGCCTCGATCACGACGAGCGCGGGCAGTTCCCCGCCCGACAGCACGTAGTCCCCGATCGAGACCTCCTCGGCAGGAAGGCCTTCGACGACGCGCTCGTCCACGCCCTCGTAGCGCCCGCACAGCAGCGTGAGGTGATTCTCGGCCGCCAGCTCCCGGACGACCCCCTGATCGAGCCGGCGCCCTGCAGGCGAGAGCAGGAGCACGCGACCGCGGTCGGGGTCGAGTGACTCGACGGCACGGAACCAGACGTCGGGCCTCATCACCATGCCGGGTCCACCGCCGAACGGCGCATCGTCGACCGTGCGATGCGGGTCGTCGGTCCAATCGCGCAGATCGTGCACGCGCACGTCGAGCACGCCCGCCTCGATCGCCTTGCCGAGCAGGCTCTGGCCGAGCGGCGCGCGCACCAGCTCGGGGAAGATCGTGATGACATCGATGCGCACGAGCGGAGGCTACCGCGCCCCGGCCGGGGAGGGTTCACTCCTCGGGAGCGGTGAGGCCCGGCACGTCGCGCACCACGATGCGCTTCGCGGCGATGTCGACGGCCACGATCACGTCGCGGATCGCGGGCACGAGGGTCTCCTCCCCGTCCGCGCCGACCGCGACCCAGAGATCGTTCGCCGGGTTGGGGATGACCTCGGAGACCGCGCCGAGCGCCCGCCCGGACTCGGTGACGACCGTGCATCCCTCGAGCTGGAACGGCCAGTACTCCCCTTCGGGCAGTTCCGGGAGCCAGGACTCCGGAACGACGAGCACGTGACCTCGCAGGGCTTCCCCGGCGGTCCGGTCGTCGACCCCCGAGAACTTCACCAGCATCCGCGCACCGTGTGCGTGTGCTCGCTCGATCGTGAGCGAACGGCCGTCGTCGGTGAACAGCGTCGCCCCTTCCACGAATCGATCGGGGTTGTCGGAGCGGATCTCGACGGCGACCTCGCCCCGGATGCCGTGGGCCTTCGTGACGTGTCCGACGGCGATGGTCGGCTCGGGCACCTCAGTCGGCGATGTCGACGTAGGCGCTCGTGCCCTGCCGTGTCGCGGCCGCACGGACGACCGCACGGATCGCCTTCGCTGTGCGACCGCCCTTGCCGATGACCTTGCCCATGTCGTCGGGCGCCACGCGCACGGTGTAACGCGGGCCGCGGTCGTCCTCGGACTCCGTCACCTCGACGTCATCGGGGTCGTCGACGAGCTCACGCACCAGGAAGTCGACGAGGTCCCGCACGACCGGTGCTACTCCTCGGTGGACGCTTCGGTGTCGGCGGCCGGAGCATCCTCGGCCGGCGCTTCGGCCTCGGCCGGCGCTTCGACCTCGGCCGGCGCTTCGACCTCGCCGGCACGTCCGCGTCGGCGGCGGGTACCGCTTCCTCGACGGCCGGAGGCGGAGCCGCTGCCTCCTCCGCTGCGGCCGCGGCCTTGGCCACGGCCTTCTTCGAGAGCTTGGGCTCGTCGGGCTTCGCGTCGCGCACCCGGACCTGGCCGGCGGCGCTCGGGCGCTCGGCCACGAACGTGTCCCAGATGCCCACCTTCACCATGAGGTTGCGGACCTGGTCGCTCGGTTGCGCGCCGACCCGCAGCCAGTGCAGTGCGCGATCGGCGTCGATCTCGATCAGGCTCGGGTCCTCGAGCGGGTGGTACTTGCCGATGTTCTCGATGAAGCGGCCGTCGCGCGGGGAGCGCTGGTCGGCCACCACGACGCGGTAGAACGGGCGCTTGTTGGCTCCCATGCGCCGCAGTCGGATGCGTGTCGCCATATCTCGTTCCCAGTCCTCGTTCGTCTATCGCTTCGGCAGCTTCGCCGAAGGCACCTTCATCATGCCCGGGACGCGCTTGCCGCCCATCATCGTGCGCATCATCTTCCTCGCGCCCTCGAAGTCCTTGAGCAGCGAGTTGACGTCGGCGGTCGTGACCCCGGACCCGTTCGCGATCCGCAGGCGGCGCGACCCGGAGATGATACCGGGTTCGCGCCGCTCGGCCGGGGTCATCGACAGGATCATCGCCTCGGCGCGCTTCAGCTCCCCCTCGTCGATCGCGTTCGCCATCTCCTTCATCGCGTTCTTGCCGCCCGGCACGCCGGGCAGCATCTTGAGCAGGTCGCCCATCGAGCCGAGCTTCTGCACCTGGCGCAACTGGTCGAGGAAGTCCTCGAACGTGAACTGCCCCTTCAGCATGTTCTCGGCCGCCTTCTGCGCCTCGGCGGTGTCGAGCTTCTCCTGCGCCTTGTCGATCAGGGTCAGCACGTCGCCCATGCCGAGGATGCGGCCCGCCATGCGGTCGGGGTAGAAGGGCTCGAGGTCGTCGGGCTTCTCACCCGTGCCCACGAAGTACACGGGGCGGCCCGTCACGGCCGTGATCGACAGCGCCGCGCCACCGCGCGCGTCGCCGTCGAGCTTCGTGAGCACGAAGCCGGTGGTGTCGACCTCCCGCATGAACTCTCGCGCCTGCACCACGGCGTCCTGACCGGTCATCGCGTCGGCGGCCATCAGCACGTGCTGGGGCCTCGTGACATCCTTGATCTTGCGGGCCTGCTTCATCATCTCGGGGTCGACGTGGAGTCGACCCGCGGTGTCGATGATCACGACGTCGGCGTCCTGGCGTTCGGCCTCCTTCAGGCCCTGCTTGGCCACCTTCACGGGGTCCTTGCCCTCGGACCAGACCGGCACGCCGATCTCACGGCCGAGCGTGCGGAGCTGCTCGATGGCCGCGGGGCGCTCGAGGTCGGCCGCGATCAACAGCGGGCGCCTGCCCTTGCCCTTGAGGTGCGTCGCGAGCTTCGCGCAGGCGGTCGTCTTCCCGGAGCCCTGCACTCCGGCCATCATGATCACGGCGGGGCGGGCGCCGCCGAGCTCGAACGGGTGGTGCTCGCCCCCGAGGGTGACGGTGAGCTCCTCGTTCACGACCTTCACCACCTGCTGGCCCGGCGTGAGGCTCTTCATCACCTCTTCGGAGAGGGCGCGCGCACGCACCCGGTCGAGGAAGTCATCGACCACCTCGACGGCGACGTCGGCTTCGAGCAGCGCCGTGCGCATGTCGGCCAGGGCGTTGTCGACCTGCTTCGGGTGGAGCTTGCCCCGCGACCGGAGCTTCTTGAAGGTGCCGTCGAGTCGATCGGTGAGCGTGTCGAACATCTGACCTCGTCGTGTCGTCGCCTCGGGGAACGCGTCGCAGCGCACCCGGAGGCGGGGCCGGGGCGACTAGGATTCTACCGGGGGGGTGCCATGCCCGAGTCCGATCTGCGCGACGTGAGCCTGGTCGCCGTGACCAGCCACGAGATGCGAAGCCCGCTCGCCGCGATCCGCGGCTTCGTGGACATGCTGCAACGCAGGCGCGACGAACTGACCGAGGAGGAGATCGACGAGTTCCTGCAGGTCATCGCCGCCCAGACCGACCGGCTGATCCGTCTCGCCGACGATCTCGTCACGATGGAGAGCCTCGAGGACGTGTCGCTCACCGTGCTCCCCGAGCCCATCGTGCTCGTGCCCGCCCTGGAGCAGCTCGTCCGCGAGATCCCCGGCGGCGACGATCGCATCGAGCTCCGCATCTCTGCGGATGCGCCGCCGACGATCGAGTCCGACGCGCAGCGGCTCGGTCAGGTGCTCACGAACCTGCTCACGAACGCACTGAAGTACTCCGAGGAGACCGCCCCCGTCACGATGGAGGTGGGCCCCGTGGCCGACGACGCGATCGGCATCGCCGTGATCGATCACGGCATCGGCATCGAGGCAGTCGAGCGCGAGCGAGTGTTCGAGCCGTTCTACCGCACGGCGGAAGGCGCTCGTTCCGCGGAAGGCTCGGGCCTCGGTCTCGCGATCGCCAGGCGACTCGTCGATGCGCTGCGCGGCGAGGTCACCGCCGAGCCGACCCCCGGCGGGGGAACGACGTTCCGCGTCACGCTTCCGGTGCGTGCGGCGGCGAGCTGAGCACCCGCTCCACCGTGCGCAACAGGGTGATCGGGCTGAACGGCTTCGTGAAGTACTCGTCGGCCCCGAGCGCCATCGCGCGCTCACGACCCTCCTCGCCGTCGGCCGTCACGATGATCACGCGCACCTCGGCGGTGGCCGGATCCGCACGCACCGACGCCAGGACCTCGGCGCCGTTCGACCCCGGGATGTTCATGTCCAAGAACACGAGGTCGGGCGGGTCGGCGCGCACCATCTCGAGCGCCCGATGCCCGTCGGCCGCCTCCTCGATCGAGAACCCCTCGCCCTCGAGCACGAGGCGCATCGCCTCGCGCATCGTGGGGTGGTCCTCCACGATGAGGATCCGGACTTCGGGCACCGCGACCCCCTCCGCTCTCGTGTCGTGCGGCTAGCCGGACAGTAGACGGTCCGCGAAGGTACCCGCGTCGAACGGCCGTAGATCGTCGGCTCCCTCACCGACCCCGACGAAGCGAACCGGCACGCCGAGCTCCTCCCGCACGGCGAGCACGATGCCCCCCTTCGCCGATCCGTCGGTCTTCGTGAGCACCACGCCGGTCACCTCGACGGCGTCGGTGAACGCCCTGGCCTGGGCGATGCCGTTCTGCCCCGTCTGGGCGTCGAGCACGAGCAGGGTCTCGTCGACCTGAGCGCCGGCCTTCTCGATCACGCGCTTGACCTTGCCGAGCTCGTCCATCAACGGAGTCTTCGTATGGAGACGGCCGGCGGTGTCGACGATCAGCACGTCGGCCCCACGGGCGGTGGCCGACTTCACGGCGTCGAACGCCACCGCCCCGGGATCGGCGCCGCGTTCCTGGCTCACCAGCTGCGCCCCGGCGCGCGTCGCCCAGACCTCGAGCTGCTCACCGGCGGCCGCGCGGAACGTGTCGGCGGCGGCGAGGCTCACCTGCTTGCCTTCGCCGGTGAGGCGCTTCGCGAGCTTGCCGATCGTGGTC
The DNA here is from genome assembly GCA_963825685.1 of uncultured Actinomycetes bacterium. Classification (GTDB taxonomy): domain Bacteria; phylum Actinomycetota; class UBA4738; order UBA4738; family HRBIN12; genus JAOUEA01. Next base: position 198,534 of record CAWGUD010000021.1, read on the forward strand.
GTCTTCCCGGCGCCGTTCACGCCGACCACCATCACGACGCCGGGACGGCCGCGCGGCAGACGCAACGGTCCGTCAGGTCCGAGCACCGTGACGATCTCCTCACGCAACAGCGCCACCGGGTCACCGCCACTCGCGAAGTCGGCCCTGACGCGCCCGACCAGATCGGCCGACCCCTTGGGACCCACGTCGGCCTTGACCAGCAGATCCTCGAGCTGCTTCCAGGTGTCGTCGCCGACGCCACCCCTGAAGAGCGCCTTGACCTTGGCGCCGAGCCCCTCCTTGTGGAAGACGCCACCCGAGGCGCCCGCCTCGTGGTGTGCGGGCTCGTGTCGCTGCTTCGCCGGGTGCATCCGGGTGGGCTCGCGCACGTGCCCCGTGCCCGTGTGCGTCTCTCGCTCCAGGTCCTGCAGGCGCGAGCGACGGGAGGACCGGATCACGAAGAAGCCGACGACCGCCAGGACCGCAAGGATCCCGAAGACGATGATGGTGAACGTCACGGTCGCGAGGCTAGCCGACCGGCTCGCCCTCTGGCACCTCGATCACCGGTTCGTCGTCGGCGGACGTCTGCGGGGCGAACGCCGCGGCGGCGGCCTCCCGCTCACCCTCGAGCCGAGCATCGGTCTCGAGGGAGGTCGGATGATCGAGCTGCTGCGCGACCACCTTCGTGGTGCCGTCCTTGTTGAGCGAGATGCCGTACATCATCGCGGCGATCTCCATCGTGCGCTTCTGGTGCGTCACGATCAGGACCTGCGACTCGCGTGCGAAGCCTTCGACCAGCCGAAGGAACCGATGCAGGTTGACGTCGTCGAGCGCGGGCTCGACCTCGTCCATCAGGTAGAACGGCGAGGGCCGGGCGGTGAAGATCGCGAAGAGGAACGCCATGGCCGTGAGCGAGCGCTCCCCACCCGACAGCAGCGAGATCCGCTTCACCCGCTTGCGGCCGGGACTGGCCTCGATCTCGATGCCGCTCGTGAGCGGCTCGGCGGGATCGGTGAGCACGAGGCGACCGTCCCCGCCGGGGAACAGGTCCTTGATCAGTCGCTCGAACTGCAACGCCACGTCCTGGTAGGCCGTCGTGAACGTCTCGGTGATCTCGCGATCGACCTGGGCGATCACCTCGAGCAGGTCACGGCGGGCATGCTTCACGTCGTCGAGCTCGCGGGCCATGAAGTCGTGGCGTTCCTGCAGGACCTCGAACTCGCCGGTGGCGAGCAGGTTCACGCGTCCCAGCAGGGCGAGGCGGCGCTGCACGAGCTCGGATCGCTTCTCGAGCGCCTCGACCGAGTCGTCGTCGGTCAGCGCGGCGACGAGCTGCTCGGGATCGGCCTGGTGCCCCTCACGGATCAGCCGCTCGGCCTCGCGGATGCGCCGCTCGATGTCACCCCGGTTGCGGTCGTCGCCTTCGTAGGCCTCGCGCAGACGCTCGAGCTCGGTCGACGCGTCACGCCACGCCTTGTTGACCGTGGCCTCACGCTCGGCGACCTCGCGCTCGGAGGCCGCGGCGGTGTCGCGGGCGCCTGCCGCCGCGAGCGCGGCGGCCTCGGCCCGGGCCGACTCGGCTTCGGCGGCCACTCGAGCGGCTTCGGCGGCCTCGAGGGCCGCCCGCATCGCCACGGGGTCGTCGGCCGACAGCTCGTCTCGCTCGATGCGAAGCGCCGCCAGCCGCACGTCGTGGGCCGAGCGGTCCCGTCGCAACGTCTCCACCGCGACCCGGGCCGAGACGGGCGGCTGCGGCGTCGGCGGCAGGTCGGGCGCCGGCTCGGTCGCGGTCGGCCCGAGTGACACCAGCCGCTCACGGGCCACCGCGACCGTCTCGTCGAGCGCGATCAGGCGCTGGGCGAGCAGCTCCTCCTCCTTGCGCATGCCGCTGAGGTCGCGTTCGAGGCCCCCGAGACGCTCGGCGACCGACGTGATCTCAGCGTCGGCGGCTTCGATCTGTTCCCTGAGGAAATCGATCTCGCCACCGATCTCCTCGAGGCGCTGGCGCTTGGGATTCAGCGCATTCATCGTGGCGGACAGATCGTGGGCGACGACGAGGAGCTCGGCCCTGATCTCACGGGCGCGGGCGTCGGCTTCCTTGGCCGTATGGATCACGGCCGGCCCGACGAGCACGCCCTCGGGGGTCACGAACGACGCGGTGGGGTGCAGGCGCTGCTTCTCCGACGCCTCGTGGATGGTCTCGGCGAGGTAGACGTCGCGGAGCAGGGTGCTGGCGATGCCCCGGGCCGCCGGCTCGGCCACGACCGCCGCGAGCAACTTGCGCTCACCGGCGACCCCGATCGGCACGGGGCCGCCCGACGCGATCGCGAGGATCGCGCCGTCGCCCTCGGGCGCGTCGGCGAGCGCCCGGTCGCCGTCGTCGTACACGACGGCGTCGGCGAGCGGTCCGAGCGCCGCGACCAGGGCGCGCTCGAGCCCGGGCTCGACCTTGACGAGGTCCTTCAGCAACCCGATCGCGCGGCCTTTGTGCCCCTTGAGGAAGCGGGAGCCCGCCGTCTCCTCGATGTCCTGACGCCGCGCCTCGAGCAGGTCGCGGCGGGCCTCGTGCCGGCGCCGGACGTCGTCGAGCTCCTCGATCTTGTCGACCAGGCTTCGGCGCTCGATCTCGAGGGCCGCCCGCTTCTCGCTCATCGGCGCGGACTGGTCGTCGAACGTCTCGATCTCGCCTTCGAGTCCCACACGCTCGGCCTCGGCCTCCGCGATGCGTTCGCGCACCGTTCCCAGCGATCCTGCCAGCCGTTCCCGCTCCCGCTCGCTGGACGCGAGCGAGCGCTCGAGCGCGTCGACCTCGGCTCGGCGGCCGGCTGCCGCCTCGCCGGCTCGCCGCCGCAGCTCCTCGATGCGGTGGCGCTCCTCCTCCGCGGCACGGAAGGCCAGCTCGGCCGCCTCGAGCTCGCGCTCGCTGTGCTCGAGTTCGGCGACGACATCGGTCAGCTCGGCCTCGATGCGAGCGATCTCGGTGTCGACCGCATCGACCCGGGCGGCCCGCGAGGCGTGCGACGCGAGCTGTTCGCGCGCCGCGCCCTCGTGCTCCACGGCGTCGCGGAAGGATCGCTCGGCACGACGCCGCTCCTCGGCGGTGCTGCGGAACGCGACCTCGGCCTCGGCAAGCGCGGTCGATGCGGTGGCCCGGGCGTCGGCGGCGGCGAGCACCTCGCCGTCGAGGGCGTCGAGTCGCTCGCGGGCGGCGGTGCGCTCGTCGAGGCCGCGCTGCCACCCCTCGGCTCGGCGATCCCTCTCGCGGAGCAGGGCGCGGAGTCGAGCGGCCGCGAGCGTGCGGGAGAGCGTCTCCGCCTCGGTCGTGAGCGTCTCGTGCTTCTTCGCCATCTCCGCCTGCTGCTGCAGCGGCTTCAACTGCCGACGCAGCTCGGCGAGCACGTCGGCGAGGCGCAGCAGGTCCTGGTCGAGGTTCGCGAGCTTGCGCTCGGCGCGTTCCTTGCGGCGGCGATGCTTCGCGACGCCCGCGGCTTCCTCGATGTACTTGCGACGGTCCTCCGGCTTGGCCAGGAGCACCTCCTCGAGCTGACCCTGTCCGACCACGGTGTGCAGCGCGCGCCCGATGCCGGTCTCGGAGAGCAACTCCTGCACGTCGAGCAGGCGTACGACCTGGCCGTTGATGCGGTACTCGGACTCCCCCGACCGGAAGATCGTGCGCGCCACCTCGATCTCGCTCATCGGCACGGGGATCTTGCCCGCGGAGTTGTCGATCACGAGCTTCACCTCGGCCATGCCGAGGGCGGGTCGGGAGGGCGTCCCGGCGAAGATCACGTCGGCCATGTGCCCGCCCCGGAGCGAGCGAGCACCTTGCTCGCCGAGCACCCAGCTGATCGCGTCGACCAGGTTGGACTTGCCCGAGCCGTTGGGCCCGACGATGACCGACACGCCCGGGATGAACTCGAGCACCGTCTTGTCCGCGAACGACTTGAACCCGCGGATCGTGATCGACCGGAGGAACATGTGGGCGGATGCTAACAGGGATGTGATTCTGACCGGTGGAGGCTATCGGGCGACGCGGAACTCCCGCTCACCCGTCGGCTGCTCCTGCCGCAGGTCGACCCGTTCGACGTGAGCGAACGGCGGACCCTCGGCGCACCAGGCGACGATCGCATCGACCGCGTCGGGCTCGCCCTCGAACTCCGCCTCGACACCGCCGTCGAGCGTGTTGCGGACCCATCCGCCGATACCGAGCGCTCGCGCCCGCTCGACGCAGGACGCCCGGAAGAAGACCCCCTGCACCTGCCCCCGGACGTCCACGTGGACCCTGCGCACACCGCCATGGTGCCACCGGCAGCACCCGTTGACCGGCCTCGTGTTCGGTACATTGAGCGGCCATGGCAACCTACGATGCCCGGACCGCCCTGCTCGTCGTCGACGTCCAGAACGACTTCGCCGACCCGTCCGGCAGCCTCTACGTCACCGGCGGCGAGCAGATCGTGCCGATCGTCAACGCCGAGGTCGAGCGGGCGCGAGAGGCGGGAGCCCAGGTCGTCTACACGCAGGACTGGCACCCAGAGCACACCCCGCACTTCCAGCGGGACGGAGGCATCTGGCCGGTGCACTGCGTCGAGGACACCCACGGAGCGGAGTTCCACGGGGACCTGATCGTGGCCGACAGCGAGGTCGTGCGCAAGGGTCACGACGGCCGTGACGGCTACTCCGGATTCAGCGTGCGCGACCCCCTCTCGGGTGAACGGGGAGACACGCTGTTGCACGAGATGCTCGAGGCCAACGGCATCGAGCGTCTCGTGATCTGCGGACTGGCCACCGACTACTGCGTGGTCGAGACCGTCCTCGACGCGAGGATGCTCGGCTACCCGGTCGAGGTGCTGACCGACGCCGTGCGCGCAGTCGAGCTCCAGCCCGGCGACGGAGCCACCGCCCTGGCCCGGATGCGGGAGGCGGGCGCCGAGCTCGTCTGATCGTCGTCGATCAGCTCTGGCACTGCGGGCAGTAGAACGAGCTCCGCTGCGAGATCTTCACGCTCTCGATCGGCGTTCGGCACCGGCGGCAGGGCAGCCCGAGGCGCCCGTACACCTTGAGCTCGGGCCCGTACTCCCCCGGGTTGCCGAACAGATCGACGTAGGCCTCGTCGTCCAGGGTCGTGCCCCGGAGCTTGATCGCCTCCTGCAGCACCTCCTGGATCGCCCGGTAGAGCCGTCGCACCTCCTGGGAGGACAGCGCGTCGCTCATGCGGTCGTACCGGATGCCCGCGTGGAACAGCACCTCGTCGGAGTAGATGTTGCCGAGCCCCGAGATGAACTTCTGGTCCATCATGAGCTGCTTCATCTTCGAGGCCCTGTCGGCGAGCAGGAACTGGAACGTGGGCCAGGTGAACACCTGATCGAGCGGGTCGATCGCGAGGTGTTGGAGCTCCTTCACCTTGCCGAGGTCGTCGGCGCCCGTCACGAACATCTCCCCGAACGTGCGCGGATCGACGTAGCGGAGATCGCCTCGTTGTTGGAAGGTCAGCACGACGTGCGTGTGAGGCGGCATCGCGACACGGCCCGTGCCCCGGTGGAACTGTCCGCTCATGCCGAAGTGCACGACCAACACATCGCTCGAGTCGAGGGTGATGAGGATGTACTTGCCCCGCCGCTCGACCTTGGCGATCTTGCGGCCGATCAGGCGCGAGGTGAAGTCCTTCCGCGTCTTGTGACGCCGGATCACGCGCATCGCGTTCTTCGAGCCCTTGACCTCGGCGTCCTTGATGCGCAGCCCCACGACGTCCTTCTCGAGGTCGCGGCGCATCACTTCGACTTCAGGCAGCTCCACCCTGGTCCCCCCTCACGAGGCCTTCCGACTCCGGCGCCAGGCGTTCGGAGATGCGTGCGAACGCCTCGGCGGCCGCCCGCTGTTCGGCCTCCTTCTTGGACCGGCCGATGCCGGTCCCCATCGGCTCGCCGCCCAGGTGCACGGTGGCCGTGAACTCCTTCTCGTGGTCCGGACCTCGCTCCTCGAGCCGGTACTCCGGCATCGAGCGCAACGCCTGTGAGGCGAGCTCCTGCAGGATCGTCTTGTAGTCGCGATCGCCCTCGCCACGCACGTACGCCTGCATCCGTGGCCGGAACAGCCGCTCGATCAGCTCCGTGGCCACCGCGAGACCTCGGTCGAGGTAGACGGCACCGAAGACGGCTTCGAGCGCATCCGCGAGGATCGACGACTTGTCGCGGCCGCCGCTCTGCTCTTCCCCCTTGCCGAGCAGCACGACGTCGCCGAGCCCCAGGGACCGCGCCACGTCGGCGAGCGCCGACATGTTCACGATCGCCGCCCGCAGCTTCGCGAGGGAACCCTCGGGCAGGTCGGGGTACGTGGCGTAGGCCATGTCGGTGACGACGAGTCCGAGGACCGAATCCCCCAGGAACTCCAGGCGTTCGTTCGTCACCGTGAGCCCCCGCTCGAACGCGAACGAGCGGTGCGTCAACGCCGCTTCGCGCAGCGCGGCGTCGGAGAACGTCACGCCGAGGGCAGCGTCGAGGGACTCCAGCGGCATCGTCGCCCCGGCCACCGCCCGGGCGTCGGCCTGCGGTTCGGCCACGACGGGTTACTCGACCTCGATCGCCTGCCGGCCCGCGTAGTAGCCGCAGTTGCCGCAGACCCTGTGCGAGAGCTTGGGCTGCTTGCACTGTGGACACTCGGCGAACGCGGGCGCCGACGCCTTCCAGTTGGCGGCGCGCTTGTCGCCGCGTGACTTGCTCTGCTTCTTCTTCGGAACCGCCATCTGTCGCTCCTTATCGTCTCCGGATCGTCTCCGGTCAGGTCTCAGTTCTCGTCGAGCATGGGGGCGAGCTGCTCGAGGGCCGCCCAACGCGGGTCGACCTCCACGTGCCCGGGGCACTCGCCCAGGTTGCGATCTCCCCCGCAGACCGGGCACAGGCCCTGGCACTCGGGCCGGCACAACGGGGAGAAGGGCAGTTCGACCCCGATCACGTCGCGGAGCATCTGGTCGAGCTCGAGCGCGCCCTCGGGGTCGAGCGGGTAGTCGTCCGTGTCGGGCTCGGGATCGACCACGAACATCTCGTGCACCTCGACGGCCACTGGCTGTTCGAACTCCTTGAGGCAGCGGGCGCACCGCAGCGCGAGCGTTCCCCGGACCGTGCCGGAGACGAGGATGCCTTCGACCAGGGCCTCGAGCAGCAGGTCGCCCCGGATCGGCACGTCATCGCGGACGCGGGCGAGCTCGGTGCCGAGGCCGACGAGGGGCTCGGCCACGGCATGCTGCTTCGAGGACCCCGGCTGTCCGATCAGGTCGCGGACGTCGATCGCCGCGATCATCGTTCCTCCTCGTCGAAGAGCGGCGTCTCGCGAGAGGGCCGGCCCTCGTGGGCGTCCTCGTCGGACCCACCGAACTCCTGCTCGGCCGCGGTGCCGGGGGTGCGCAGCTTCTCTCGCCCGACCTCGACCTGGTCGAGGGTCTTCGCGAGGGCGCGCGAGGACGATTGGGAATCCTCGAGGATGCGGCGCAACGCGATCTCGAACTGCGCCAGCTTGGCGTCGACGTACGCCTCCGCCTCCCGGCGCATCGCGCGGGCCTGCTCGTCCGCCTCGGCCAACGCCCGCTCGGCCTCCTCGGCTGCCCGGGCGACGACGGCTTCCTGACGGGCCATCTTCAGCTGCTCGTCGCGGGCCTGCTGCACGATGGCCTCGGCGTCGGCGCGGGCCTTCGCGAGCAGATCCTCGCGATCCTTCACGACCCACCGAGCCTGCTTGATCTCGTCGGGCAAGGCCTCCTGCATCTCGTTGATCAGGTCGAGCACCTCGTCTCGGTTCACCAGCACCGACGACGACAGCGGCATCGCCTTGGCCTCTCGGACCATCTCGTCCAGATGGTTCAGGCGGGCGGTGATGTCCATCAGCGGCCACCCCGCTCGCTCACGAGGCGCTCCCGCAGGAGCGTGCGGACCTCGTCGGGCACCAGTCCCTCGACGTCGCCACCGAACCGGGCGACCTCCTTCACGAGCGAGGACGAGAGGAACGACCACGAGGGGTTCGTCGGCATGAAGAGGGTCTCGACCCGGGCGAGACGGTGGTTCATCTGTGCCATCTGGATCTCGAACTCGTAGTCGGAGACCGCCCGCAGGCCCTTCACGATCACGGCGTCACCGCGCGAGCGGGCGAAATCGACCAGCAGCCCCTTGAACGCCTCGACCTCGACACCGGTCATGCCGGCGCAGGCCTTCTCGAGCATCGCGACGCGTTCGTCGATGCTGAACATCGGTTGTTTGGCGGGGTTCTCGAGCACCGCCACCACGACGGTCTCGAACGTCTGGCTCGCACGCTCGATGATGTCGAGGTGACCGTTGGTGACGGGATCGAACGTCCCCGGACACAGGGCGGTCAGGCCCAATGGAACCTCCCGGTCGTCGTTGGCCGGTCGTGATCGGCCGGTCGCTATGGCCAGCTCAGGCAGATCCTTCCGGCCGGAACAGGAACACGAGGCTGTCGCCGTAGCGGAGCTGCCTCGCGACCGCCCAGTGTAGCGGAATGACAGGCATGGAACTCTTGTGACCCCGGGTCAATACGACGGTCCAGCGTCTCGGGTCGCAGCCACCCATCGGCCAGTTCCCGCAGCACGTCGTCCACGTCCGGACTTCCCAGGTCGTACGGAGGATCGCAGATCACGAGATCGTACGGGGCCCCCGGCAGGTCGTCCCTCGCGGTGAAACGGGCGACGGCCGAGGGCACGACCTCGCCCCGGGCGGCGAGCTTCGTGGCAGCCAGGTTCCGCTTGATCGCGCTCACCGCCGCGGGAGCCCGGTCGACGAACAGGGCGCGCTCTGCCCCCCGGGAGAGCGCCTCGATGCCCGCGGCACCCGTGCCGGCGTAGAGGTCGAGGACCACGGCCCCCTCGAGGGCCACGGGCCCCAGGCTCGAGAACAGCCCCTCACGGGCCCGGTCGGAGATGGGGCGCACGGACGGGGGGACCGGTCCCAACCTGACCCCCTTGGCGGAGCCGGCGACGATGCGCATCGGCCCAGCGTATCGGGCGGGTCTCGAGCGCCTGCCGGGCTCAGGAGCGGAACAGCCAGTCGATCGAGCGCTCGAACCGATGTCGGAGCTCGTCGAGCAGCTCGGGGTGGCGCCCGAGCGACGGGTCCTCGTCGATCACCGCGAACGCTCGGGCTCGGGCCCGAGCGACGAGGGGCATGTCCTCGGCGAGCCGAGCGAGCCGCAGGTCGGGCATGCCCGACTGCTTCGCATCGAACAGCGTGCCCTCGCCGCGCAGCCGGAGGTCCTCGTCTGCGAGCTCGAACCCGTCGGTCGTGCGCACCATGGCGTCGACGCGTGCCCGAGCCTCGAGGTTGTCCTCGTCGGACTCGTCGAAGAGCACGCATGTGCTCGGGTGCTCCCCGCGGCCGATCCGCCCACGGAGCTGGTGGAGCTGGGCGAGGCCGAACCGCTCGGCGTTCTCGACCAGCATCACCGTCGCGTTCGGCACGTCGACACCGACCTCGATCACGGTCGTCGAGATCAGCAGGTCCGCCTGCCCGGCACGGAACCGCTCCATGATCGCCTCCTTGTCCTTGGGGCGCATGCGTCCGTGCAGCAGCTCGATCCGCAGATCGGGGAAGACCTCGGTCGCGAGCCGCTCGGCCTCGGCCTCGGCGGCCTTCACCTGGGTTCTGTTGCCTTCGTCGATCGCGGCGCACACGACGAAGCCCTGGCGACCGGCTCCGACCTCCTCGCGGACGAGTTCGTACGCCGCCGCTCGGTGCTCGGCGGTGCGCGCCGCACGGGTGGCGATCGGCTGCCGACCCTCGGGAAGCTCGTCGAGCACCACGACGTCGAGGTCGCCGTAGTACGTCAGCGCGAGGGTCCGCGGGATCGGCGTCGCGGTCATGATCAGCACGTCGGCCTCGCCCCCCTTCCGCTTCAGGGCGGTGCGTTGGTGCAGCCCGAACCGGTGCTGCTCGTCGACCACGGCGAGGCTGAGATCGGCGAACGTCACGCTCTCCTGCACCAGGGCATGGGTGCCGACGACCAGGTCCACGCTGCCGTCGGCCACGGCGTCGACCGTGCGCTGACGGTCCTTGGCGGTGACGGCGCCCGTCAGGAGTGCGTACGTCACCGCGGGCTCGCCGTCGTCGGTCGAGGGCGGCCCGTCGAGCGCGTCGAGCAGTGAGGCCTGCCCATCGGAGGCGGCGGCCGATCGGGTGGAGGCGAACTCGAGGTACGGCACCCCTCCCATGCGGCTGAGCAGGTCGTGCACCGATCGGAAGTGCTGGCCCGCCAGCACCTCGGTCGGGGCCATGATCGCCGCCTGGTGGCCGGAGTCGATCGCCACGAGCGCCGCGTGCAGTGCGACGAGCGTCTTGCCGGCGCCGACGTCGCCCTGCAGCAGGACGTTCATCGGGTGCGGCCTCGCCATCGCCGTGCCGATCTCGCGCATCGCCCGTCGCTGGGCGTCGGTCGGCTCGAACGGGATCGTCTCGAGCAGTCGGTCGGCGAGCGCACCGTCGAGGTCGTGGGACACCCCTGCGCTCTCGGCTTCCACACGATGCTTGCGGAAGGCCACCCCCAGCTCCAGCGTGAACAGCTCGTCGAACTTCAACCGCTCACGGGCGGCCTCCAGCGCCCGTTCGTCGGCCGGGAAGTGGATGTCGCGGAGCGCCCGATCGTATGAGCCGAGACCCTCGGCATCGACGATCTCGGCCGGCATCGGGTCATCGATCGGCGCGAGACGCTCGAGCGCGCGGTGCAGCAGCTCTCGGATCGTGCGCGTCGTCACGCCTTCGGTGGCCGGGTGCACGGGCGTGATGCGCGCCGTGTGCACGAGGTCGGCGTCGTCCCCTTGAAGGAACTCGACCTCCTGGTTCGAGAGCTGCAGGCGCCCCTTGTAGAGCGTCGCCACCCCCGAGACCGCCACCTCCGCGCCCTCACGGTAGAGGTTCGCCGCCCAGGGCTGATTGAAGAACGTGAGGTCCAGGTAGCCCGTGCCGTCGCCGAGCGTCACGGTCACCATCGACTGACGCCTGCGGGTGAGCCGTTTCGCGACCTTGCGCACGCGCGCGATCACCGTGACGTACGCGCCGATCTTCAGGTGCCCGATCGTCTCCACGCGCGATCGATCGATGTAGCGGCGCGGATAGTGGTGCAGCAGGTCGCCGACCGTGTGGATCTCGAAGGCGCTCGCGGCGAGCACCTCGTGCGCCGGGTCGCCCTTCGTGCGGAACCCGGCCCGGCGCTTCGCGATCGTCGCGTCGATCTCGAGGATCGACGACGCGAGTGTCAGCGGGGGGCCTGCTTCGTGCGCGCTCACGCAGCCGGTTGTACCACGCGCCCCCGGACCACCCGGACCCGGGCGCCGATCACATCTCGATATCGATGGCACCCTACGATGGACCCATGCACCGTCGGGTCTTCCTCGCCTCCATCGCCGCTGCGCTCGTTCTGTGCGGCTGCGATCGATCGTCGTCGGGCGATCCAGGCAACGCCTTCGCTGGCACTCCCTTCCACCGCCGACGAGCTGCCCACCGCCGACGCCGATGCGTTCCGCGGGTTGCTCGCCGACCTGCAGGGGACCCCGGTGGTGGTGAACCTGTGGGCCTCGTGGTGCGAGCCGTGCAAGCGCGAGATGCCGATGCTCTCCCGGGCGGCCGCCGACCATCCCGACGTGCAGTTCCTCGGGGTCGACACGCTGGATTCGAGGGAAGGTGCCGAGGCGTTCATCGCCGAGTACTCGGTGCCGTTCCCCTCGCTGTTCGACCCGGACGGCGCGATCCGCACCGAGCTGGGCAGCTTCGGCCTCCCCGTCACGGTCTTCTTCGACGCCGAGGGCAACGAGGTCGCCAAGGTCGACGGCGAGCTCGGTCAGAGCGCCCTCGACGAGCACCTCGCCGCGATCGCCGGCTGATCTCGGACGTCTGGTAGCCTCGTCGAGCTATGGCAGCCGTCTGTGACATCTGTGGCAAGAAGCCGTTCTTCGGCAAGGCCGTGACGTTCTCGCACAAGCGGAACAACCGTCGCTGGGACCCGAACATCCAGCGCGTGCGCGCCCTCGTCGACGGCACCCCGCGGCGTGTCAACGCGTGCACCTCGTGCATCAAGGCTGGCAAGGTCACGCGCATCCCTCGCTCCGCGTAACGGCTGCCGCCCGCGCCCCGCTCGTCCTTCCTGCCGCCCGCGCGCCCACGCCCGCTTGTCCGTTCCGTACACCGCGACCGGGTCAGGTCGCCCCTGTGGAGCGCCGGAGAGCCTCGAGCCGGTTCGATAGACTGGCTCTACCGCGCCGTTGTGTCCACACACGGCGTCGCAGCACCCGACCCCTTCGCGAGGAGGCCCACCGTGGCAGAGGTTCTCGTCAACCCCACCCCTGAGGAGCTCAGGACGTTCGCCGAGGAGATGCCCGAGACTCGCATCTCCGAGTACGGCAACACGAACACCCAGACGCAGGTGCTCTCACGCAGCGCCGCCAGCACCTACGTGGTCGAGCGCGAATCGAGCGGGAAGACGATGTCGCGCGAGGACTACGACGCGATCGCGTCGATCCAAGACGCCTATGTCGCCGAGCACGACATGATCCAGATCGACGGCTACATCGGCAACGACACGCAGATGCGCACGGCCGCGCGTCTGCTGATGGAGAAGCGCTACGCGAACATCGCCGGCATGCAGCAGAAGCTCTACTTCGAGCGGAACGACGGGGCAGAGCCAGAGGTCACGGTGATCTACACGCCCGGACTCGAGGCGCCCGGCTACCCCGACGACCGCCTGATCGCGGTCGATCTCGACAACTACGTGACGCGCGTCCTGAACTCGGACTACTTCGGTGAGTCCAAGAAGGGCGGCCTGCGCATGTGGAACGACATCGTCTACAACAAGGGCGGCCTCGCGCTGCACGCCGGGCTCAAGGTGATCCCGACCCCGCACGGGGACAAGGTCTTCATGATCATCGGTCTGTCCGGCACCGGGAAGACGACCACGACGTTCACCACGCAGAACGACTCGCTGCCGATCCAGGACGACTTCGTCGGCCTGATGCCCGGCGGGCACGCCTACGGCACCGAGAACGGCTGCTTCGCGAAGACGTTCGGACTCGACCCCGATTTCGAGCCGTCGATCCATGGAGCCGTGGTGAAACCCACCGCCTACCTCGAGAACGTGTTCATGGACGACGGCGGCACGGTCGACTTCTTCAACGAGAACTACACGAAGAACGGTCGCGCGGTCTTCGAGATGAAGGATCTGATGGCCTACGGCGACGCCCGTGAGGTCGGTCCGGTCGACTACCTGCTGATCCTGAACCGCAACGAGAACATCATCCCGGCGGTGTCGAAGCTGGACCAGGAACAGGCGGCGGCGTTCTTCATGCTCGGCGAGACCACCGGCACGGCGGCCGGTGGCGCCTCCGAGGAGGGCAAGTTCCTGCGGGTGCCCGGCACGAACCCGTTCTTCCCGCTCCCCCACGGACTGCAGGGCAACCGCCTGCTGGAGCTGCTCGCGACCCACCCGATCGAGACGTACCTGCTGAACACCGGACGGGTCGGCGGCAAGGACGACGACGACCGCTCGAAGAAGCTGCGCATCCCCGACACGTCGGCGTGCGTGAAGGGCATCGCGGAGCAGACGATCTCGTTCGAGGAGGACCCGGACTTCGGCTACCAGGTGGCGACCTCGGTGCCCGGCCTCGACGATCGACGAGAAGCTCCGGCCGCGCACGCTCTACGAGCGGCAGGGTCGGGGCGACGAGTACGCCCGCATGGTGGAGAGCCTGAAGAGCGATCGTGTCGCCCACCTGCAGCAGTTCACGCAGCTCAGCGAGGAGATCATCAAGGCCGTGGGCTGAGCCCCATCGACGGCACCACTTCGGAGGCCCGGGCATACCCGCCCGGGCTTCCGCGTATCACAGGGCCGCGCAACAAGCGCGTTTGACAGATACCCCCCCTGGGTATATACCATCCTTCACGCAGTGTCCACGCTGACCGGGAGGGGGAACGGTGCAGGTCCACCACGACGAACACGCCACGACCGACGAGGCCTCCGGACACTCGAGCCACCAGCACCACGACGAGCATGCCCACGACGCGCACGCCGGGCACAGCGTGGCGATGTTCCGAGACCGCTTCTGGCTCAGCCTGCTGCTGAGCGTGCCGGTCTTGATCTGGTCGGAGATGCTGCAGGACCTGCTCGGCTACTCGGCGCCCGAGGTGCCTGCCGACCGCTGGATCCCGCTCGTGTTCGGCACGGCCGTCTTCGTCTACGGCGGCTCCCCCTTCTTGAAGGGGGGCTGGAACGAACTCCGCGACCGGACACCGGGCATGATGCTGCTGATCTCCCTCGCGATCACCGTGGCCTTCGCCTCGAGCCTCGCGAGCGAGGCCGACGTGCTCGACCTGGACTTCTGGTGGGAGCTCGTGCTGCTCATCGACGTGATGCTGCTCGGCCACTGGCAGGAGATGAAGGCGATCGGTCAGGCGTCGAGCGCCCTCGACGCTCTCGCCGCGCTCCTGCCCGACACGGCCGAACGCGTCGAGGGCGCGGGCACCGAGCAGGTGGCCATCTCCGACCTTCTGCCTGGTGACCTCGTGCTCGTTCGCCCCGGTGGCCGGGTGCCGGCCGACGGGTCGATCGAGACCGGTGCCGCAGAGTTCGACGAGTCGATGATCACGGGCGAGTCGCGCGCCGTCTCGCGCGATGTGGGCGACCGTGTCGTCGCCGGCACGGTCGCCACCGACTCCTCGGTGCGCGTGCGGGTCGAGGCGGTCGGCGACGACACGGCGCTCGCCGGCATCCGCCGATTGGTCGCCGACGCGCAGGCCTCGCGATCACGAGCCCAGGCGCTCGCCGACCGTGCCGCCGCCGTGCTCTTCTACGCCGCCCTCGGCGCGGGCATCGTCACGTTCATCGCATGGATGGCCGTCGGCGATCCCGACCAGGCGCTCGAGAGCACCGTCACCGTGCTCGTGATCGCCTGCCCCCACGCGCTCGGCCTCGCGATCCCGCTCGTGATCGCCCTGTCGACGGCGATGTCCGCGCGCGCCGGCATCCTGGTCAAGGATCGCCTCGCGCTGGAGCGCATGCGCACCGTCGACGCCGTGCTGTTCGACAAGACCGGCACGCTCACCGAGGGCCGGCCCGCCGTGCACGAGGTGGCCTCGGTCGACGGTGACGACGACGCCGTGCTGCGCCTCGCCGCAGCCGCGGAGGCCGAGAGCGAGCATCCGCTCGCCCGCACGATCGTCGACGCGGGCCGAGCGCTGGGCGACGTGGCCGAGGCGTCGGGCTTCCGATCGATCGCCGGGCGCGGGGTCGAGGCCGAGGTCGACGGACGGACCGTGGCGGTCGGCGGACCGGCCCTGCTCGGCGAGCGTGGCCTCGCGTTCCCGCCGACGCTCGAACCCAGGGTCGCGGCGTGGAGCGGTCGAGGCGCCACGGTGCTCGCCGTGATCGACGACGGACGGGTGGTCGGGGCGCTCGCGCTGGAGGACGCCGTGCGCCCGCCGTCACGTGCCGCGGTCGACGCGCTGCACGCCGAGGGGGTCCGCGTGGTGATGATCACCGGCGATGCCCGCCAGGTGGCCGAGGCCGTCGCGGCGGAGCTCGGCGTCGACGAGGTGATGGCCGAGGTGCTGCCCGAGCAGAAGGACGCCAAGGTGGCCGAGCTGCAGGATCGCGGGCTGCGGGTCGCGATGGTCGGCGACGGCGTGAACGACGCCCCGGCACTCGCCCGGGCCGACGTCGGCATCGCGATCGGCGCCGGCACCGACGTCGCGATCGAGTCGGCGGGCGTCGTGCTGGCGAGCGACGACCCCCGCGGGGTGCTCTCCGTTCGCAGGCTCTCGGCGGCCAGCTACCGCAAGATGCTCCAGAACCTGGCGTGGGCGACCGGCTACAACGTGGTGGCGATCCCGCTCGCGGCCGGGGCGTTCGCGTGGGCCGGTATCGTGCTGCCGCCGGCGCTCGCCGCCGCGCTGATGAGCCTGTCGACGATCGTGGTCGCGTTGAACGCCCAGCTCCTGCGCCGGGTCGACCTGCGCCCCGACACCCTCGCCCCCGCCGGGCGTACGGCCTGATCCGGGTGCGGAGCTCTACGACATCACGTCGCGACGCCGGAACGACAGCACCGCGAGCGCCATGAAGACGCATGTGTACGCCAGGCTCACCCGTACCCCGTCCTGCATCGGTGCCCAGTCGATCGGGAAGCGGAACAATCCGGTGAATCCTCGCCACCCGTGGGTCGGCAGGAACGGATGGAGAGTGCGCAGGCTCCCGATCTGATCGAGGATCTGACTGACGATCGTGATCACCACCGCCGCCACGGTCGCACCGGCCGCGTTGTCGGTCCGTGATGAGATGAACATGCCGATACTCACCACCCCCGACAGCACGACCGTCATGTACAGGCCGGCCGCGACGATCCGACCGATTGCATCCGTCATGTCGAGCGTGGTGCCCGACAACGTCGGCAGCGGCCCGAGCTCGAATGCCATCGCCCCGGCCACCAGCCCCACGACGATCGTGACCACGACCAGGGCGCCGAGCATCGCCATGCCGCTCGCATACTTCGCCACCACGAGCCGCGAACGTCCCACCGGGCGCACCAGCAGGTACCGGAGCGTGCCCGATTGCGCCTCCCCCGCGATCGAATCACCGCTGACGAGACCTGCCGCGACCGAGAGCAGGACCGGTTGCACGATGGCGAGCCCGGCGAGCGCGGCGAAGAGCCCGTTCCTGCCGATCTCAGCGAGGAACGGGGCACCGTCGGCCGACGCCGGCACCGACGGCGGCGACAGCTTGAAAGCCACCACCATGATCACGGGCACCGAAGCGATCGCGAGCGCCAGCATCCACGTCCGGCGCCGACGGAGTGCCTTCGCGATCTCAACGCGGAACATCGTCGTCCTTCACCAGGTCGTGGAACGCGTCGTCCAGCGATGGCGCGACCGGGATCATCGCGTGGACGTCGACCCCGCCCATCACGATGGCGGCGTTCACGTCAGCCGCCGACAGGCCGTGGGTGGCGAGCGTGATCCGCGTCCCTGCTGGATCGCCCACGATCTCGACCCCACGCAGGCCGGCGAGCAGCTGGATCGCTCGCTCCACATCACCGACGTCGACCACGATCCGGTCCGAGGGACCCCGCAGCGCCGGTGGTGTCCCTTGTGCGACGAGCCTTCCGCCGGCCATGACGCCCACGCGGTCACAGATCGATTCGACCTCACCGAGCAGGTGGCTCGAGACGAGCACGCTGAGTCCCCCGTCGGCCAACCCACGCACCAGCGACCGGACCTCTCGCATCCCGGTCGGGTCGAGCCCGTTCGTCGGCTCGTCCAATACCAGGAGCTCCGGCGCCCCGAGGAGAGCCTGCGCGATACCCAGGCGCTGCCGCATGCCTTGGCTGAATGCCTTCACCTTCCGATCGGCGACGCCCGCCAACCCGACCGCGCCGAGCACTTCGTCGATCCGTCGAAGGCGCGATCGTGTGTCGTCGGTGCGACCACCGGCCCGGGCCAGGTACTCCAGGTTGCGACGCCCGCTCAGGTAGGGCCAGAACGCTGGCTCCTCGACGAGCGCGCCCACTCGTCGCAGCGCGTCCCGGTCAGGTCCGAGCGGTTCCCCGAACATCTCTATCGATCCGGCCGTCGGTGAGATCAGGCCGAGCACCATGCGGATCGTGGTCGTCTTGCCCGCGCCGTTCGGCCCAATGAATCCATAGATCTCACCTTGCTCGACCGTGAGATCGAGTGGATGGACCGCGGTGAACGAGCCGTACCGCTTCGTCAGCCCGCGCGCGGCGAGCACCGAGCTCACCAGAGGCGGTCGGCGTCGGCCTGCAGGACCTCGAGGGGCACCGGGCCCGCGAGGAGCCAATCGCGCCGCGGACCGTCGATCAGCAGAGCGGAGACGAGCGGACCCTGGTACGGCATCTGCTGAGCGAGCGAGCTCGGCGCGCCATTCTTCAGGCGCACGATCCACCTGGACTCGAATCCCGAGCCGATGATCGACACGTTCCTGCCGGCACGTCGCACCGCTCTGCGGATCGCCCTGGGCCGTCGGTGTCGGGAGTCGAGATCGTCGAGGGCGTCGACGACCTCCGCACCGGCCGGCGGCCGGAACTGGAACATGCGGCGTCCGACGCGATCGAACGACACCTCGGTGAACACCGCCTCGATCGCGGCCTCATGTGAGCCACTCGGCATGACACGAACGCGCAGCGGAAGCCGGGTCTCGACGTCGATCGCGAGCGACACGCTGCCGATCAGGGTGACGTCGGACCTCGGGTTCATGATCAAGCGATACGCTGACCTGCCGGCGACCTCGGTCGTCCCGCGCACGCGGACCGAGGCCGTAGGTGCGAACTCCCGCAGGAGGTATCGCGCCAGTCGGATGGGGTCAGAGAGCCTCGCGGTCGTCATCGCCGTCGCCGACTGTTCGCCGCTGGCCAGCATGCGACCGACCCACCCCGTGTACAACGCGTCGAGCAAGTCTCGCCGCCGCACCCTGGTGGCCCGGAACTCGACAGAATCCCACCACCAGCCCTTGCGCCGGTTCGCCACGAACACCTGCTCGCTCGAGTCGGTCACGTGGGCCAGACGAACGCCACGCGGCGAGCGCCACAGCCGGAACCTGTTGGTGCCACTGACGAGCCCGACGAGGCCCGAGTCGCCGCCCCATTCCTCGGGGACGACCGGCAATCCGAGGTCGAGCCTGCTTTCCACCTCACCGGAGACCCAGAAGCGCGCGGAGAGAGCCTCCAGCGTCGAGACGATCAGCCGCGCGGGCTTGATCGGCGGCACCGGCTCGTCGTTGTCAGCCGTCGCGATCGACACACCGACGAGACCGAGGGCGGTGACCGCGGCGAGGATCAGGGCGAGCGGGCGTCGGTGCCGGGGAAGGGCCATCGTCGGTGTTGTATCACCGATACACCGATGGCGGAACCTCCACGGCGATCTCGGCGATCTTCAGCGGCCCTTGGCTCGCTGTCCCAGGAAGTACGCGGCCACGAACTGCACCGCTCCGAGCGTGAGGAACACCAGGTACAGCCACTGATACTCGCGGGCGTCGTCGACGAACGCGCGACCCCGCGTGTCCGTGAGCGCGTAGAGCGCGAACGCCGCCGCCAGCACGAACCACATGCCGACGCGCCCCGTCACGAAGAGCGCGTAGAGCGCGAGGTCCGAGGCCCTCGTGCTCTCGTAGGGGGTGCGGACCCAATGCACCAGCGAGCGCACGCCGAGCGCCGCGAAGACGAGCGCGGCCACGATCTCGATCGATTGCACCCCGCAAGGATGCGCGTTGCGCCGGGTGAGCGTCCACGGCTAGCATCAGCCTCCCAACGAGCGGAGGGGGCACCGTGGTTCACGCGTACATCCTGATCCAGACCGAGGTGGGCAAGGCCGCGGCGGTCGCCGATGCCGTGCGTGCGATCGCCGGTGTCGCCGAGGCCGAGGACGTCACCGGCCCGTACGACGTGATCGTGCGCGCCGAGGCGAAGACCGTCGACGAGCTGGGGAAGCTGGTCGTGGCCCGCATCCAGGCCGTCGAGGGCATCACGCGCACCCTGACCTGCCCGGTCGTGCACCTCTAGGGCACCCGCGCTCGGTCGGTCAGTCCGGCGGCGACTCGAGCTCGGGCGCCGTCGTCCGCTTCTGACGCTCGGCATCGTGGCGCTCGACGGCCAGGTCGATCAGCCGCTCGATCAGGTCGCCGTAGCCGAGCCCGCTCGCGCCCCAGAGCTTCGGGTACATGCTGATCTCGGTGAACCCGGGGATCGTGTTGATCTCGTTGACGAACAGTTCGTCGCCGCGAAGGAAGAAGTCGACCCTCGCCATGCCCCAGCACTCGACCGCTCGGAACGCGGTCACCGCCATGCGCTGCACGCGCGCCTGCACCGTCGGGATCGACGTCGGCCGGGACGTCGAGACGGGCGCCCTCGGCGTCGAGGTACTTCGAGGCGTAGTCGTAGAACTCGTGACCCGTCGGCACGATCTCGCCGCAGACCGACGCGACCGGGTCGTCGTTGCCGAGCACCGCGCACTCGATCTCGCGCACGCCCTCGAAGCCCTGCTCGACCACGACCTTGCGGGCGAACCGGAACGCCTCGGCCATCGAGGCGTCGAGCTCCCCGGCATCGTGGGCCTTCGTGATGCCCACCGACGAGCCGAGCGTCGCGGGCTTCACGAAGACCGGGAAGCCGAGCACCGCGATCCGAGCCGCGACCCCTTCCGGATCCTCCTGCCACTCGGGCTCGCGCACCACGTCCCATGGGCCTACCGGCAACCCGGCGGCCGTGAACAGCACCTTCTGGATCGCCTTGTCCATGCCGATCGCCGAGCCGAGCACGCCGGCCCCCACGTACGGCACGTCGGCGAGCTCGAACATGCCCTGCACCGCGCCGTCCTCGCCCATCGGACCGTGCAGGACGGGCAGCACCACGTCGATCGGGGCACGGGTGCCGTCGGCGGCGACGAGCTCGCGGCCGGCGCCCTCCCCCCCGAACGAGACCCCATCGCCCGCGCCCGACGTCACCTCGGGCATGCGCCCCGTCTCCGACGGCAGCGCCGGCGGCCCCGACATCAGGTGCCACGTTCCCTGCTTCGTGATGCCCACCGGCACCACGTCGAACCGTGCCGGATCGAGGGCGTCCATCACCGAGCGGGCGGAGATGCAGCTGATCTCGTGCTCGGCGGACCGACCCCCGAACAGCACCACGATGCGGCGCCGCTCGCTCACACCTTCTCCAGCGCTCGCTCGACGTCCTCGAGGATGTCCTCGATGTCCTCGATGCCGACGCTCACCCGCACGAGCCCGTCGGCGATGCCCGCGGCCCGTCGCGCGGCCGGGTCCATCTGCCGGTGCGTCGTCGAGGCGGCGTGGCCAACGAGGGTGTGCGTGCCACCGAGGCTCGTCGCGACCCACGCGAGCTCGAGCGCGTCGCAGAACCGCTGCCCGCCGTCGACGCCGCCCGCGACCTCGATCGCCATCATGCCGCCGAAGCCGCGCGCGAACTGCCGCGCCGCCACCTCGTGCTGCGGGTGCGAGGCGAGACCCGGGTACCGCACACGCTCGATCTTGGGATGTCCTTCGAGGGCGGTCGCGAGCGCCATCGCGTTGGCCGAGTGGCGATCCATGCGCACCGCGAGCGTCATCAGGCCACGCAGGCAGAGCCACGCCTCGAACGGGGCCATCGTGCCCCCCAGTGTCGATCGCCACGTCGCGCAGCCGGTCGCGACCGGCCTCGCTCGTGCACACCACGCCCGCGATCAGGTCGTGGTGGCCGCCGACGTACTTCGTGGCCGAGTGGCAGACGTAGTCGAATCCGTATGCGGCAGGCGTGCAGAGGTAGGGCGACGCGAACGTGTTGTCGACCGACGCGGGCACGCCGGCGTCGCGGCACGCCGCGCCGAGCGCCTCGAGGTCGGCGACGGTCACGTTCGGGTTCGCGATCGTCTCCACGTGGAACAGCGCCGCGCCCGGCAGGGCCGCTCGCACGGCATCGAGGTCGTGGGGATCGACGAGCGTGACCTCGACCCCGTTGCGAGGCAGCACGCGGGTGGCGAGGGCGTACGTGCCCCCGTACAGCTCGGGGCTCATGACCACGCGGTCTCCCGCGCCGGCGTGGGCCGCGAACACCGAGTGGATCCCGGCCATGCCGGAGGCGAAGCCGAACGCGGCCGCCGTGCCCTCGAGCGCGGCCATCTGCTGCTCGAACGCGGCGACCGTCGGGTTCCCGTACCCGCGGGTGTAGGTGTAGCCCGGGGCGCGGAACGCGATCGTCTCGGCGTAGGCCTCGGAGTCGGGGAAGCGGAACGTCGAGGTCTGGTACAGAGGCACGCTCGGCGTCTCCTGCTCGACCCTCGGCGTGGCGCCGTGCACAGCCTTCGTCGAGAACCCCCGGCCGTCGGTCATGACTCGGAGCCTACCCGTCGTCGGACCAGCGCTTCGGGTACGCGTCCCGCAGGTCCTCGACCATCGCCGTGAGCACCGACATCAGATCGACGGTCATCGAGCGGAGCGCCTCGACGTCACCCACCTCGTCGCGCCGGCTCGAGAGATCGATCGGCGGTCCGACGCGCAACCAGACCGGACGTCCGAACTTCAGACTCCCCTTGCCGGACTTCTGCCACACCGCCTGCGACCCCCAGCTCGCGAGCGGCGTGATCGGCACCCCCGTGGCGAGCGAGAGTCGGACCACGCCGGTCTTCCCCCGCATCGGCAGATGGTCGGAGCGCTTCGTCACGGTGCCCTCGGGATAGATCATCACGAGCTCTCCGTCGGCGATCGATCGCTCGGCGGCGTCGAGCGCCGCGGTCGCGCTGCCCCTGCCACGCACCACCGGGATCTGCTTCGCGCCCTTGAACGCCAGGCCGACCACGGGGATGTGGAACAGCTCGTCCTTCGCGAGGAACCGCGGGCGCCGGCCCGCCTTCATCACCGCGGACGCGTTCGTCAGCGGGTCGAGGTAGGAGATGTGGTTGCACGCCACGATCGCCGGACCGGTGGACGGGATGTGCTCGAGCCCCTCGTAGCGGAGCCGGAACCACCCACGGACCGGTGGGATCGAGACGGCCTTCGCCACGTGGTACCAGGGCTCGGCCAGCGATCGGTCCTTTCCGTCGGGCCGCGACGGCGCGGCGTCGGAAGCCTATCGCGGGCACACGGGCGACCGAGCGTCGAGGCAGCCGCTAGGCTGGCGCGTCGTGCGTGTGATCGCCCTGCCCGTCAAGTCGCTGCCCGAATCCAAGGGGCGCCTCGATCCGGTGTTGTCGCCGCTCGAGCGCGGTGCCCTCACGCTCGCCATGCTCGAGGACGTGCTCGACGTCACCCTCGAGCTGGGCGGATGGCAGACGTGGGTGGTCTCGCCCGACGAGGCCGTGCTGGAGATCGCGATGTCGCGGGGGGCGCACGCGGTCGAGGAGGAGCAACCGCCGCTCTCCAACGCGATCCGCCAGGTCGAGGAGGAGGCTGAGGGGCGATCGGTCGACACCCTCGCGGTGCTGCTTCCCGACACGCCCCTGGTGACCCACGTCGCGCTCACGAGGGCGCTCCGCACGCTCGGCGCCGTCGTCGTCGCGCCGTCGGCCGACGAGACCGGGACGAACCTGCTGATCCGTCGCCCCCCCGCGGCGATCGATGCGCGCTTCGGGCCCGACTCCTACCGCCGGCATCTGCAGGGGGCGGCCGAGGCCGACGTGCCGACCGCCGTCGTCGACGTGCCGGAGCTCGCGTTCGACCTCGACCTCCCGAGCGATATCCTCACCGTGCTGGAGTCGCGCCACGAGGGACGGACGCTGCAGGTCTGCCGCGACCTCGACCTCGGGGCGCGGATCGCCACCCGGACCTAGAGGAGACGAACGACCGATGGCGCAGGGCACGATCAAGGAGTTCGACCTGGCGGGCGTCACCGGCTCGCTGCTGATGGACGACCGCACCGAGGTGGCGATCGACGCCACGTCGCTCGAGCGCTCCGGCATCCTCACGCTGCGACTGGGCCAGCGCGTCGCGTTCGACCTCGAGGAGGCCGAGGGCGGCCCGGTGGCGCGCGGGCTGCGCCTCGTCACGTTCGAGTGACCGCTCGACCGGACCGCTCGCGGTCCGGCCCGACGATCAGGCGTCGGACGTCGTCACGACCTGTTCGCGGAACTCCTTGCCCGGCGTGAACGCCGGGAGGTCGCGTGCCGGCACGACGATCGGGATCTGCGGTCTGCGCGGGTTCCGTGCGATGCGCTCGTTGCGATGCCTGCGTTCGAAGGTGCCGAAGTCGGCGAGGGTGACGCGCTCGCCTCGGACGACGGAGTCCCGGATCGAATCGATCATCGCATCGATCGCCCGACCTGCATCGGCCTTCGAAAGGCCGGTGCGTCTGGAGACCTCTGCGACCAAGCCACCCTTGTTCATGGCTGCTCCCTCCGGTCGTGCAAGGGTTCCGAGCCTCCACCGTAGTCCTCCGAGCACACGACGGTCAAACCTCGGGGCCGTGAACGCGGTTGCGGCGCAGGCTGGGTCGGGGACGGCGCCGGGCATCCTGGCTGATGGTGCCCCCCGTTGTTAGCATGCTCGGGCCACGTTGGGGCGTGGTGTAACGGCAGCACGACAGGTTCTGGCCCTGTTAGTCGAGGTTCGAATCCTTGCGCCCCAGCTCGCGCCGCTCGCTCAGCCGATGCCCGGATACGGGTCGAGCACGAGCGGCGGCAGCGGCTCCTGCGAGAAGTCGAAGCTGCGAGCGAGATCGCCGAGCGCCTCGACCTCCTCGCGCACGGTCGGACGTGCGTCGGGCCACCCGTCGGTCTCGGGGTCCAGGCGCTGTCCGCCCAGGAAGCGGTCCTCGATCAGCTTCAGGTAGGCGTCGTAGCTGAGCGTCTGCGAGTCGATGTAGCCCGGTCGCGCCCAGGGGCTGATCACGAACGAGGGCACGCGCAACCCCCAGCCGTTCTCGTCGATCACGGGCGGCAGCACGTGGTCGTAGAAGCCGCCCCAGTCGTCCCACGTCACGAAGATCGCGGTCCGCAGCCACTGCTCCTCGGGCCCCTGCATCACGGCGTTGACGATCTCGGTCACCCATGCCTGCCCCTCGGCGATCGAGTGCGGGCGGGTGCTCGGCGCGCCCCTCGGTGGGCATCACCCACGAGACGCTCGGCAGCGTGCCCTCGCGCGCCGCCTCGAGGAAGTCGGTGTTCGGGAGCACGTTGTCGAGCTGGCCGGTCACGTCGACCGTGCGGAAGCCGGGCAGCGGGTTCTGCACGGCGCGCGTCTCGGTCGCCTCGAAGTCCTGACACGGCGCGACGACGCAGCTGCCCGGGCCGACGAAGTAGCCCCACGACACGCCCGCCTTGTAGAGCAGCCACGTGATGTCGGCCCAGATGTAGGGCAGGGGCTCGCCGGCGTCCGGCGTCCAGTTCTTCGACGTGAGCCCGGGCCGCTTGCCCGGGTTCCGCTGGTCGCTGACGCAGGCCATCGGATCGTCGGGCACCGGGCATCTCGCGGACCACCCCGAGATCAGGAACAGGTGGGCCGGGAGCGTCCACGAGTCGGTCGGGGCGAACATGCGGTCGTGCAGGGTGTACGTCTCGGCGTACTTCCAGTAGTTCGGGATCTCGCGGGCCGTGTGGTAGCCCATCAGGTCGGGCGTGCGCGCCCCGTCGGGGCCCGACGTCGTCTTCGGGCACGGGGGCACCGTCGGGTCCTTCTCGCATCCGTTGCCCTTGATGCGGAACGCGCGCACGAACCCGTTCATGCGTCCGCCGGCGATCGAGATCTGCGACGCGAACTCGCCGTGGGGCCCACCCGAGTCGAACAGGTTGCGGTCGTGGTAGGGCCGGTGGCAGATGTCGCGTGCGGGGTCGGGCACGCAGACGCTCGGCCGGCCGCTCTCGTCCATCGGGATGCCGTCGGCCCCCGGGAACGTGCCGAAGTAGTGGTCGAACGACCGGTTCTCCTGCACGAGGAACACGAGGTGGTCGAGGTTCATGATGCCGGCCGCCGGGTCGAACGGACGGAAGGGATCGGCCACCGGCTTGCAGCTCGGGCGGGTCCCGCAGTGGACGCGTGTCGACCCCGATCGGGGCGCGCTCGGGAGCGACGGGGAAGCGGTCGGGCACGAGGAACGGGAGCGGGACCTCGCCCGTCGGCTCCGGCCGCGCGCGAGCGGGTTCGGGCGTCGGTGACACGGGGGCGCTCGCCGTCGTGCCCGGCGGGTCGGCGTCCGCGGAGACGCACGCGACCGCCACGATGCCGACCACGACCAGGACGGCGGCGGGTCGCCAGCGCAGCAGGGAGCCGCTCACTCGAGCCATCGCGCGATCGTAGCCTGCCAGTGGTGCCCGGCTGAACAACCAGGCTCGATCGACCTGCGGCGCCGGCTCAGCCCCGGAACGGCCAGGGGTCGACCACGAGCGGTGGCAACGGCTCCTGCGTGAAGTCGAAGTCGAGGGCGAGGTCGCCGAGCAGCTTCACCTCTTCGCGCACCGTGGGGCGAGAGTCCGGCCACCCGTCGGTCTCGGGGTCGAGGCGCTCCCCACCGAGGAAGCGGTCCTCGATCAGCTTCAGGTAGGCGTCGTAGCTGAGGGTCTGGGAGTCGATGAAGCCGGGTTTCGCCCACGGGCTGATCACCATCGACGGCACCCGCAGCCCCCACCCGTTCTCGTCGACCACCGGCGGTTTCACGTGGTCGTAGAAGCCGCCCCAGTCGTCCCACGTGAGGAAGATCGCCGTGCGCATCCACTGCTCCTCGGGGCCTTCCATGATCGCGTTGATCGCCTTGGCCACGTAGGCCTGTCCCACCTCGATCGAGTCGGGCGGGTGCTCCCCCTTGTCCTGCTCGGGCATGAACCACGAGACGCTCGGCAGGTCGCCGTTGCGCGCGTCGCGGATGAACTCCGTGTTCGGCCTGATGTTGTCGAGCTGGCCGGTCGCGGCCGTCGCGGTGAACCCGGGCAGCGGATTCTGCACCGGCGCCGTGAGGATGCCCTCGAGGTGCTCGCAGGGCGGGGCGACGCACGTGCCCTCGCCGACGTAGTAGCCCCAACTCACGCCCGCCTTGTAGAGGAGCCAGGTGATCGGAGCCCACACGTAGGGCCGGGGCTCGCCCATCTTCGGCGCCCAGATCTTCGAGGGCTCGTCGGCGTAGATGCCGCCGGGGAACTTCTGATCCGACGAGCACGACATCGGGTCGTCGAGGTCGCTGCAGGTGGCCGACCAGGCCGAGATCAGGAACAGGTGCGCGGGCAGGGTCCACGAGTCCGTCGGCGCGAACATGCGGTCGTGCAGCGTGAACGTCTCGGCGTACTTCCAGTAGATCGGGAGCTCCTCGTCCGTGTGGTAGCCCATCACGTCGGGTTGACCCTGCGGACCGTCGACGGCCTGCGGGCAGGGCTTCTCGTCGGGGTGCTTGTCGCACCCGTTGCCGATCACGCGCCGAGCCTCGACGAAGCCGTCCATCGCCCCGCCGTTGATCGAGATCTCGCTGCCCACCTCGCCGTGCGGACCGCCCTGATCGATGAAGTTCGTGTCGTGGTACGGGCGGTGGCACCCGCCTTGCTCGGGATCGGGCAGGCAGACCTTGGGCCGGCCCTTCGCGTCCATGGGGATGCCGTCGGCGCCGGGGAAGGTGCCGAAGTAGTGATCGAACGACCGGTTCTCGAGCACGATGAAGACCAGGTGATCGAGGTTCATGATGCCGGCCGCAGGATCGAACGGTCGCGAACGGTCGGCCGCGGCCTGTAGCTCGGGCGGCGACCGCAGCGGCTGCGTGTCGACCCCCTTCGGGGCCAGGGCCGGATCGGGTTCGCTCACGAGGCTCGGCGCACCGAGCACGTCGGTCGGCTCGATCCAGTCCGAGTCGGAGGGCTCCGCGGCGACCGTGGTGGACGGATCGGGCGGCTCCGATGGAGCGCTCGACGTCGCCGACGTCGTCGGCACGTCGTCGGACGTGCATGCCATCGCGACGAGTCCGGCGACCGTGAGCAGCGCAACGACGGCGAGGGCACGGCGGGAACGCATGTGACGGCCCATGCTAGACGGTCCCCGTCGGCGACGGCCGCATGAGCGCCGCTACGATGAGGACCGACTTCGACCCGCGTACCGAACCACGAGGAGGCCCGCGTGAGCGACACCGACGTACCAGTCCGCTTCCCCGTCACCCTGATCCCCGGCGACGGCATCGGCCCGGAGGTGGTCGCGTCCGCGAAGGCGATCGTCGAGGCCGCGGGTGCCCCGATCGACTGGGAGGAGGCCGAGGCCGGCGCGGAGGTCTTCAAGAAAGGGCGTTGCCTCGGGCGTGCCCCAGGAGACGATGGATTCGATCGCGCGCACCCGCGTCTCGCTGAAGGGACCGCTCGAGACCCCGGTCGGCTTCGGGGAGAAGAGCGCGAACGTCACCCTGCGCAAGCTCTACGAGACCTACGCCAACGTGCGCCCCGTGCGCGAGATGCCCGGGGTCACCACCCCGTACTCGGGCCGGGGCATCGACATGGTGATGGTCCGCGAGAACGTCGAGGACCTCTACGCCGGGATCGAGTACATGCAGACCCCCGGGGTGGCCCAGGCGTTGAAGCTGATCTCGCGTCAAGGGCTCGGAGAAGATCGCGCGGTTCGCCTTCGAGTACGCGCGCAGCGAGGGTCGTCCCACGGTGGCGTGCGCGACCAAGGCCAACATCATGAAGTTCACCGAGGGCACGCTCAAACGCGTCTTCGAGCAGGTGGCACCGGACTACCCCGACATCGAGAGCTGGCACGTGATCGTCGACAACGCCGCGCACCAGCTCGTCAAGCGCCCCGAGCAGTACGACGTGATCGTCACGACGAACATGAACGGCGACATCCTCTCGGACCTGTCCTCGGCGCTGATCGGCGGCCTGGGCTTCGCGCCGAGCGCCAACATCGGCAACGACGTCGCGATCTTCGAGGCGGTGCACGGCTCGGCGCCCAAGTACGCGGGCAAGGACGTGATCAACCCGACGGCGATGATCCTGTCCTCGGTGCTGATGCTGCGCTACCTCGGCCTGTTCGAGCAGGCCACCGCGATCGAGCACGCGGTCTTCGTCACGCTCGAGTCGGGCACGCTCACCGGCGACGTCCTCGGCTATGACCGAGGCACCCCGACGACGGCCTACACCGAGGCGATCATCGCCAACCTGGGCAAGCGGACCGAGAACTGGACCGTGCGGGAGGTCAAGCCGCTCGAGCTCCCGGTGCTCTCGGCCGACCCCGACTACGTCAAGCCCACCGAGCGCAACGTGGTCGGCCTGGACGTGTTCGTGGAGTCCCCGCTCACGGCCGAAGAGCTCGGCGCCTCGCTCACCGAGCTCGCCGAGGGCACCCGGCTCGAGCTGAAGATGATCTCCAGCCGTGGCACGAAGGTCTACCCGCCGACCGGCGCGATCACCGACACGCTGGACCACTGGCGGTGTCGGTTCATCATCCGGGAGAACCCCGGGGACCTGTGGGACGAGGACGTGCACCAGCTGCTCGCGCGCATCTCGCGCCGGCACACGTGGATGCACATCGAGAAGCTGATGGAGTTCGACGGCGAGCTCGGCTTCACGAGGGACCAGGGCGAGAACTGATGGAGCGAACGGTCGGGGCCGGGGCGTCGTGGTGAGCGACTCGCCCCGGCCCCACCGATCACGGCCGACCCGATGCCGGGCCGGCCGGTGCCGGAGGATCCGGTTCCCCTGAGAGAGGTGCGCTCGCGCGCGAGGGGAACCGGACCACCCGGACGTTCACCGGACGGGGCGCGGCCGGCGCTCGGGCGAGACGCCCTCGCGCCCGCGGCGAACGCGGCGCCGTCCGCTGCGGAGGCGCTCGCTGGCGTCCCGCAGCTCCCGCTCTCGGTGGCGGAACAGATCGTCGGTCCAACCGAAGATCATCGCTGCACCTCCTTCGTTCGATCATCCCTGTAGCGTTTGCTACAACGTTTCAAGGCGCAGGATAGGGGCTTGCCTTCCCACATGAAAGCATTTAAGCTAACCCGAAAGCGATGGCGATCAGCATCCACCTCTCGAGCGACGACCTGGCGGAGACTCGGTTCGCGTTCTCCCCGATCTGGGAGCTCGGGATGAGCCTGTACAAGCCGATGCGCGACCCCTCGAAGCACGCGTTGCATCTGCCGTGGGTGCAGGAGGCGAAGGCCGCGATCGAGGGCCGCGACCTCGGGATCCTCTTCGCGATGGTCCCGCCCCCGGGACTGCCCCCGACCTTGCATCCGTACATCCCCGACTTCCTCACGCCGGCCCCCGAGACGCCGTTCCCCCAGTTCGAGGACGAGCTGGAGCAGGTGGCCCGCACCGAGCCCGCCCGCATCAGCGCCGAGCTCTCCCACATGATCGGGTCGCTCGGCGGGGCGCCGGTCGCCGCGATGACGCAGGAGATCCTCGAGGACCCCGCGCCGTTCGTGGGCAGGCTGGTGGAGCAGATGCGCGAGTACTGGAAGCTCACGATCGAGCAGCACTGGCCCCGCATCCGGGCCCTGCACGAGGCCGACGTGACGTACCGCGCCCGCCAGCTCGCGCTCGGCGGCGCCGAGCTGCTCTTCGCCGACCTGCATCCGTCGCTGTCGTGGGCCGGCGATGCGCTCGTGATCGACAAGCAGATGTGTGAGGACGTCGACCCCGGCGGTCGCGGGCTGGTGCTGATCCCGGCCGTCTTCGACTGGCCGGGCATCGCGATCCTGATGGGCGACGACCTGCAGCCGACGCTCTCCTACTCCCCCCGCGGCATCGCCGAGCTCTGGGACGAGCCGGAGGACGTGCGCGGCGACGGCGCGATGGACGACCTGATCGGGGGCACCCGCGCGGACATCCTGCGCGTGCTGAACGTGCCGATGACGACGAGCGAGCTCGCGCACCGGCTGCACCTCACGCCCGCCGCCGTCTCCCAGCAGCTCGGCGTGTTGCGTCGCGCCGGCGTCGTCGACGCGAGGCGTCAGGGCCGCGAGGTCTACTCGGAGCTCACAGCCAGCGGCAGGCGGTTGCTGGACCTCATCGGCTGAGCATTCGATCGCTCGCCGGATGCGAGGACCGCACTCCCCTGCGACGATGTCGGTGACCATCGAGCACCGCGGGAGCTCAGCCCGCCGGTGAGGAGGAGGGGACCATGGACGTCCGACCCGATGCAGGAGGGGTGCCGCCCGACGGCGCACCGACCGGCTCGCAGAACGAGCGCCGCTCGATCTCGGAGATCGTACGCAGCGTGGTCGACGGCATCACCCAGCTGTTCCGCCAGGAGGTCGCCCTCGCGAAGCTCGAGGTGACCCAGGCGCTCTCCGAGCGGGCGCTCGGTATCGGCATCATCGGGCTCGGCGGCGTGTTCATCGTGCTCGTGGTCGTCTACCTGGCGGCGGCCGGTGTGGCCGCGCTCGACCTCGTGATGCCGGCGTGGGCGTCACGGCTGCTCGTGGCCGGGGTGTGCCTCGTGCTCGGCGGCATCGCCTTCCTCGTCGGACGCAGGTCGCTGCGCACGGCGAGCGGCGTGGAGCGCACCAAGGCGTCGGTGAAGGAGGACCTGGAATGGGCGAAGCAGCAGATCGGGTCGTGAACGAGATCGAGCAGACGAGGGCGCAGATCGAGCGTGACCTCGCCGAGCTCGAGGCGTCGGTTGCCAGGTCGCGTCCGCAGCACGAGGACGGCCGTGGGGGCGGTGGTCGGCGCCTCGACCGTCGCCGGCATCGGGAGCTGGCTGCTCCGCCAGCGCCGTGCGAGCCAGGAGGCCAAAGCGCGCTCCACCGAGGTCGTCGTGCGCATCGTCACGGAGCCACGCGCCCCCGACGAAGGCTGAGCGATCGAACATCACCGGTCCGCGAGTCCGATGGACGGTTGGATACACTGGGCGGCCTGAGCGGTTGGCCTGCGGCCTCGCCGCGAACGCGCCGCACGGCGAGGCGGAACCGAATACCGAGGTCAGAACGACTCGGTCCCATCGTCTAGGGGCCTAGGACACCACCCTCTCAAGGTGGAGACACGGGTTCAAATCCCGTTGGGACTACCACACCTGACCTGCAGGAACGACCTCCCTTGAGGAGGTCGTTCGTCGTTCCGGGGCGCGCGCCTTGCTCGATCCGCAAGCGGCCCGGAAGCCCGTCTGTCAGCAAGCTGCCCGGACGTCCAGCGGTAGCCCTGTGTCTTCGCTGCACGAGTCTTCGCGATCGCACGGACTCGAGGCGGGATGCGGATGGCGTGAGAGGGAGGGTCGATAAGGCGACCAGGCACGACGCACTGGGCAGACAGTGGAATCAGGCGAAGAAGGCCTTCCTCTGCGCGGATACGTCACCGGCGATTCGGAGTTTGCGCTATCGATGGCCCGCATATCTCCACGAGGCCGACGCCGAACGCGAAGATCGTCAGCGGGGGCGATGTGGCCAGTACAACATCGCCCCGCCGATGAAGATGGCGACCGCTCCACCGGCCGACAGGAACAGTCCGGCTGCCGAACCCAGTTCGATGTCGGATACAGCCGGGATCACCCAGCGAAGTCCCAACAGGATCGCTCCGATGGCAATCACGACCCTGCCAGGCACCCTCGGGTCCTTCATCCGTTCAGCCTAGCTGGGCGTCCACACCACCGGGTAGCCTCCGATCTGGCGACGCTCCCCGACATGCTCCGTCGAGATCGAGAGCGGTGGGGTATGAGCGTCGGCGGTCACAGTCGGCTTGTCCGAGCCCGTTCCATCTCGTCCTCGACCTTCCCGCCATACCACGCGATCGAGGGCGGCCAGCAGACCCTGAGCAACCTGGCTGCCTACGTCACCGAGATCGTTCGCAAGGGAGTTGAGGACTGATGGCCGGAAGGGTGTTCTTCAGCGTGACGATGTCGCTGGACGGGTTCATCGCGCCCGAGGAGCGCACGGACGACCCGGAGTGGCTCACGCCGTAGCACGCCGGCGGCGCGCGGCCTTGTACATCGCGTCGACCGCCAACATCACGGGTGCCGCGGACATCGCGACCGCCCACCCGGCGGCCGACGGTATCGCCTGGTCGAGCAGCGATGCGAGTGCCGGCACGAACAGGAAGGTCCCGGCGATCGCCAGCTCGACCCCCGCACCCCACACGAGGATGCGATTCGAGAACCAGCCCATGGCGCCGGGCCATCGGGTGGTGCTCCTGCACGCCCAGGCGTTCGCGGTCTGGGCGACCACGACGGTGGCGAACGCCGCGCCCGAGGCCTGGAACAGCGCGTGACCACCGGGGAACGACTCCCCCGGGCTCCATCCGGCCGCGAGGAACGAGACGAAGAACGCCGTCATCGTGAGCAGGGCCTCGGTGGGCCCCAGCACGCCGAACGCACGCCGGGCGACCTCCCGGTTCAGCAACCGGTCGCGATCGGGCGGCCCGTTCATCACCCGGCCCTCGGGCCGCTCCGCTCCCAGCGCGGTCGCCGACAGCGTGTCGGTGCCGATGTCGAGGGCGAGGATCTGCAGCACGCCGAGCGCCAGCGGGATCGATCCGCCCGAGAGCGCCCACACGATGAACGGCGTCACCTCCGCCACGTTGTCGGTGAGGTGATAGGTCAGGAAGCGCCGGACGTTGGCGTAGATCCCCCGGCCGTGCTCGATCGCCGCGACGATCGTGGCGAAGTCGTCGTCGAGCAGCACGAGGTCGGCGGCCTCACGGGCGACGTCGGTGCCCGAGCGACCCATCGCGACGCCGATGTCGGCTTCTCGCAGCGCGGGCGCGTCGTTCACGCCGTCGCCGGTCATCGCGACCACGTGGCCGCGGGCGCGGAGGGCCCGCGCGATGCGGAGCTTGTCCTCAGGCTCGATGCGCGCGAGCACTACGCCGTCACGGTCGACGAGCTCCCCGAGGTCGCCGTCGTCCTCCGGGAGATCGCTCCCCTCGAGCACCGGGGCGTCATCGATGGCGAGGCCGGTCTGGCGGGCGATCGCGTCAGCCGTGCGGGGGTGGTCGCCCGTGATCATGGCCACCCGCACGCCCGCCCGCCGACACGACTCGATCGACGCGTTGACGTGCTCCCTCGGTGGGTCGTGCATGCCGACCAACCCGAGCAGCTCGAGATCGCGTTCGGCCGCGTCACGCTCGATCGTGGCCGGGTCGTCGGCGTCGCCCACCAGACGTGTCGCGACCGCGATCACCCTCAGCCCCCGCGCCGTCATCGCGGCCAGCTCCGCCTCGACGGTGGCATCGGGCGCGCACAGGGGCAGCAACCCGTCGGACGCTCCCTTCACGAACACCTCGTGGTCGACGACGACCGACATGCGTCGTCGCCGCGGGTCGAACGGGAACCGCCTGACGTCGGGATGCGCCGTGCGGTCGGCTTCGGGGTCGACGCCCGTCCTGCGCGCCAACGCGTCGACGGCGGCATCGAGCGGATCTCCGAGCGCGACCCATCGCTCCCCCTTCAGCACGACCTTCCCCGTGGAGCACCGCACGGCCGCGCGGGCGAGTCGCCTCACCGCCCCGAGGACGTCGGGATCGTCCGAGACGATGTGCCCCGCCGGGTCGTACCCGGAGCCTTCGATCTCCGTGGCCCCCCGAGGGGTCCAGACCTCCACCGCGGTGAGCTCGTTGTGCGTGAGCGTTCCCGTCTTGTCGGTGCACACGAACGTGGTCGATCCGAGGGTCTCCACCGACTCGAGCCTGCGAACGAGCGCGTTGCGATCGGCCATGCGCTGGGCGCCGATCGCGAGCGACAGGGTCACGGTCGGCAACAGCGCCTCGGGCACGAGGGCCACCGTGACCCCCACCGCGAAGAGGAAGCCGTCCTGGGGGTCGGTGCCGAGCCCCCACGAGATCAGGAAGAAGCCGACGCCGACGCCCACGGCGACGGCCGAGATCGTGCGCACGACCCTTCGGATCTCACCGACGAGCGGAGGCGCGGGCGATGGGCCCGACGCCAACCTCGCGATCTCGGCCAGCCGGGTGCGCCCTCCGGTCGCCGTCACGACCCCGCGGGCTTCGCCTTCGCTCAGGAACGTGCCCGCCAACGCCGGATCGCCAACCTCGAGCGACGCCGGCCGGCTCTCCCCCGTCAGGGTCGAGGTGTCGACCCTGACGCTGTGTGCCACGAGGATCTCGAGATCGGCCGAGATGCGGTCCCCGGCCTCCAACAGCACGAGATCGCCGACGACGAGCTCGGCCGCATCGATCTCGGTCGGCTCCCCGTCGCGCACGACGAGCGCTCGGCGAGGAAGCAGATCCCGCAATCCTTCGGCGGCCCGGTCGGCCCGCCGTTCCTGCGCGAACGCGAAGATCGCGTTCAGCAGTACCACCACCCCGATCGCGGCGCTGAGCTGCGGCAGCCCAGCGATCAGGGCGAGGATGGCCGCGGCCCAGAGCATCAGGGCGAAGAAGTGGAAGAGCTGACCGGCGAGGCGCCGCGCCCAGGACACACCGGCGGCCGCGGGCAGTGTGTTCGGTCCGTCGCGACGCAGGCGCTCGGCGGCGTCGGCGCCACGCAGACCGACGATGGTCTCGGTCGCCGGCATCACCCGTGAGCCTAGCCCGAGGTGATGGACCTTCCTCACGGGATCGATCACACGTTCCACGGGCTCGGACTCGGGAAGCCGGGTGACGCGATACCCCCCCGCCACGGGCTCGGGCCGGCGCTGAGGCTCGGCTGCGGGCTGAGACTCGGGCACGTGCACGGTGGTCCCCTGCGCCGCGGTCGTCGCCTTCGCCGCTGCCGCTCGCCGGTCGAGCGATCGGGAGGCGACCAGCCCGGCGAGACCCGCGAACGCGGTGCCGGCGCCACCGATCAGGAGCGCCACGCGGCCGCCGAGCCCGGCCACGAGCGCGCCGGCCGCCGCCGTCGCGCCGATCTGCATGCCGTTGACCAACGCGCCGTACGAGGCGAACGCCCGTCCGCGGAACCGGTCGGCCACGTGATGAACGATCAGGCTCCGCATCGCGACGGTCTCCACCCCGTTCGCGAGGCCGCCCACGACGAAGAGGGCGACCGCGAGCGGGAACAGTCGCCGCGGCCGCGGCGGCGAAGACCGCGACGCCGTTCACCACCGCGGCAAGCGCCATCGACCAGAGCAACCGGTCGTCGCGGAGACGGCGGGCGATCAAGGTGGCCCCTCCCACCATGCCGACGAGCCACGCGGAGGCGAGCATCCCGTACCCCCAGGCACCCACGCCGAGCGTGTCGGTCGCGAAGAACACCTCGGCCACGTTGTCCATGGCAGCGAAGAGGATCACCGCGCCGATCACCGTGAACGCGACCACGAGCACGCGGTCGCCTCTGATCACGCGGAACCCCTGCCGGGCCGCGCCCTCCTCGAGGCGGGACTCCTCGGGGACCGCGCGCCGCACGCGCAGCAGCAGCGCCGCCACGGCGATCACGACGAAGGTGACCGCGTCGACCAGCAGGGCGACCTCGGTGCCGACCCCGGCCGCGAGCGAGCCGGCCAGCACCGGGCCGGCGATCATGCCCGTGTAGCGGGCGCCCTCGAGGTAGGCGTTCCCCTCGGTGGCGTGTTCGTCGCCGACCACCCGCGGCACGAGGGTGTAGATCGACGGGTTCTCGACGGCCGAGGCCGTGCCGAGCAGGAACGTGAGCATCAGGATCATCGGCAGCTCGCCCGAGAACGCGAGGCCCACGGCCAGGGTGGCCTGGATCGCCGTGGCGATCGCGAGCGTCCTGCGCGTCTCGTAGTTGTCGACGATCACCCCGGCCGCCGGCGCGAAGATCACGAGCGGCAGCACCCCGCACAGCAGCAACGCCGCGACCGCCCATCCGGAGTCGGTGAGCTCCGCCACCTTGATCGTGAGCGCGATCAGCGCCAGCTCGTCGCCGAGCGCCGAGAGACCCGTGGACAGCGTGAGCAGTCGGAAATCGCGCCCACGCAGCGGACCGTTCACGAAGCGGGACTCTAGGCGGTCGCGGACGGGCTCGCATCGGCCGGTCGGGCCAATCTGCGGAGCCCCGGACGGGCTAGGGAAGGTGCATCAACAGCGGGGGTCGACCCACTCCGGCGATGGGCCGACAGGGACGTCGTTCGAACGGGCGATGTCCCTCAGCCGATCGCGGTACCGCCGCATCTCGCGATGGCCGAGTTCGTCGTGGGTCATGCATCGCCAGGCGGCGTATCGCTCCAGGCGATACGGGCTCTCGAGGCTCTCGGCGGCACCGATCACGTTGCGCACCTCGATGCCGTAGCTGGCCATCAGCCACAGCGAGAGGCGCAACGACGACCGCATCATGGCCGGGTTGCGCAACACGTCACGCGCGCTGCGGCCGACGTGGTCGATGCCGAGGGAGACGTGGTTCAGCCCGATCGTATGCCGACACCGCACCTCGCGATCGGCGAGCTGGTAGATCGTGCCGTCGGTGTCGATCAGGAAGTGCGCGCACGTGCCCGGCTTCTCGCCGAGATCGCGGGCGTTCGAGGCGAACGTGTTCCACGCGCTGTCGAACGAGGAGCCGCCGGTGACGTGCTCCACGATCACCGCCGGATCCGCGAGGCGCCACCCCCGCCTGCCGTAGTGACGCTGGGAGTAGGCGGCCATCTGGTCCTTGCGCAGGTCGGGGAAGGGGATCGGCTTCCACATGATCTGGGGACGCAGGTCCCACGCCGGGATCCGATCGGGGCGTGGCGGCGACGGACACGGTCGTCGCAGGCATGAAGGCCGTCACCAGCACGGCGATCGCCACGATGCTCCCGAGGCTCGTCCGACGGACGGTCCGGTCCCCCATGGGGCAGCGTATCGGGGCCCGGCGGGCCCCCTTGAGCCGTGTGGAGTCGACTAGTCCATCGATGGACTAGCTGGCGGCGACGCGCCGCAGCCGCCCGAGCGTGCGTTCACGGCCGAGCAGCTCGAGCGACTCGGGCAGCGGCGGTGACACGTTCGACCCCGTCACGGCCGCGCGCACGGGCTGGAACGCCTTCGTGCGGCTGAGCCCTTCGCCCTCGCCCAGCGCGTCGAGCGCGCCGGCGATCGAGTCCGCGGTCCACGGGTCGACGCCCTCGAGGGCATCGGCGGCGCGCGCCAGGTACCCGTCGGGCGCCTTGGCGACCAACCCCGCCGCCTTCTCGTTCAGCTCGAGGTCGTCCGTGAACAGGAACCGCAGCAGCACCGGGGCCTCGGTCAGGGTCTTCATGCGTTCCTTCACGAGGGGCATCGCCGAGCGCAGCGTGGCCGGGTCGGGCATCAAGCCGTCCTCGGTGAGGAAGTGCAGGCAGCGGGCCGCGAGGTCGTCGTCGTCGAGCGACTGGATGTAGCGGTTGTTCAGCCAGGTCAACTTCTCGGTGTCGAAGGCGGCCGGGTTCGACGAGACGCGCTCGAGGTCGAAGGCCTCGATCAGCTCCTCGCGCGAGAGCACCTCGCGGTCGTCGCCCGGCGACCATCCGAGCAGGGCGAGGTAGTTCACGATCGCCTCGGGCAGGAACCCCTGTTCCCGGAACGACTCGACGCTGGTCGAGCCGTGACGCTTCGAGAGCGGCTGGCGGTCGGGACCGAGCACCTGCGGAACGTGCGCGTAGCGGGGCGGCGTGCCGCCCAGCGCCTGGATCACCGCGGCGTTGCGAGGTGCGCTCGCGAGCAGGTCGTCGCCGCGCACGACGTGCGTGATGCCCATCAGCATGTCGTCGACCGCCACGGCCAGCAGGAAGACGGGCGAGCCGTCGGAGCGCAGCAGCACGAAGTCGCGGAGCTGGCCGGCGGCGAAGCGCACCTCGCCCTTCACGACGTCGTCGACCACCCACTCGTGGTCGGGCATGCGGAACCGCACGACCGACTCCCGTCCGTCGGCCTCGAACGCCGCGATCGCCTCGGCGGTGAGGTCGCGGCAGTGACCGTCGTACCCGGGGGCCTCCCCCGCGGCCATCGCGGCCTTCCGACGATCCTCCAGCTCCTCGGACGTGCAGTAGCAGCGGTACGCGTCGCCCTGGGCGAGCAGCCGATCCGCGTGCTCCCGGTAGAGGTCGAGGCGCTGGGACTGGCGGTACGGAGCATGCGGCCCGCCGACGTCGGGTCCCTCGTCGTGGTCGATGCCGAGCCACCGCAGGTCCTCGAGCACGCCGGCGACGGCCTCCTCGGTGACGCGGCTCGCGTCGGTGTCCTCGACCCGCAGGACGAACGCACCGCCCTGATGGCGAGCGAACAACCACGAGAAGAGCGCGCTGCGGACGTTCCCGACGTGCAGCGACCCGCTCGGCGCGGGCGCGAACCGGCAGCGGACCGTCGCGCCGCTCATCGCACCGTGTTGGCGAGCGTGCCCACGCCTTCGACCTCGACCTCGACCACGTCGCCGGGCGCGAGCTCGCCGACGCCCTCGGGGGTGCCGGTCATGATCATGTCGCCGGGCAAGAGCGTCATGAACGAGGTGATGTACTCGATCAGGGTCGCGACGCCGAAGACCATGTCGACGGTGCTCGCGCGCTGGCGGACCTCGCCGTTGAGTCGGGCCTCGATGACCACGTCGTTCGGGTCGAGGTCGGTCTCGATCCACGGACCGATCGGCGCGGATCCGTCGAAGCCCTTGGCGCGCGCCCATTGGTCGTCGGTCTTCTGCAGGGTCCGCAGGGTGACGTCGTTCCCGCACGTGTAGCCGAGGATCACGCGGTAGGCGTCCTCGGCCCTGATGTCCTTGGCGAGGCGGCCGATCACGACCACGAGCTCGCCCTCGTAGTCGATGCGCCGGCTGATCGGCAGCAGCGTGATCGCGTCGTTCGGCCCGAGCACCGCCGTCGAGGGCTTCAGGAACAGCAACGGTTCCTCGGGCACGGTCTGGCCCCACTCGGCGGCGTGCGCCTCGTAGTTCTTGCCGACGCAGACGAGCTTGGAGGGCAGCACCGGCGCGAGCAGGTGCAGCTCGTCGAGCGCGAGCTCCTCCCCCGTCGGCAGCGGATCCTCGAAGAACGTGCCCCCGAGCACCCGGACCGTGTCGTCGCCGGTCTCGGCGACGCCCGTCGCGATGCGGTCGCCGTGACGGAAGCGCAGGAGTCGCATGACGCCCGAGGCTACACGGTGGTCCCGCCGGCGAAGGTCGCCCCGACCTGGCGCCAGTAGCCGGCGATCGTCTCGATCGGTTCCAACGCCGCGAGCTCCTCGACGGGGGCCTCGAAGAGCGTCACCGTCGGCTCCCCCACGTAGACGGGCCCCAGCTCGACGTCGCGCGAGCGCATCGTCACCAGCTCGTCGAGCGGCGCCGCGCCGGCCGGGTCGATGTTCGGCATGTACCGCGAGTGCAGCATCGGCAGCGCGTTCACGAACCCGCCGGTCTCGCTCTCGCCGGTGAGGGTGAGCGTCACCTCGGCCAGGCGACGGTCGTTCGCGGCGAGCGTGGCGCCGAATCGACCCCCCGGCTCGAGCCGCGGGCCCGCCTTCCCGACCGTGACGGGGCGCGTCATCCAGATCTGGCCGAGCTTCTTCGGGTAGCCCTGGTACCAGCCGCGCGCGAGCGCGAAGTCCTTGTCGACCCAGATGTACACGCATCGGGAGTAGGTCTCGCCGGCGTGCGTGCACCGCACGACGACGAACGCTTCCTTGTACTGGGAGCGCACGGGGTCGAGCAGCTCATCGCCCGCGTCCGAGCAGGACTGCCAGTCGGCCCAGATGATCGCGACGGCGCCGGGGTCCTCGG
Source organism: uncultured Actinomycetes bacterium (assembly GCA_963825685.1). Classification (GTDB taxonomy): domain Bacteria; phylum Actinomycetota; class UBA4738; order UBA4738; family HRBIN12; genus JAOUEA01. Next base: position 238,509 of record CAWGUD010000021.1, read on the forward strand.
CGGCGAGGCCGACGCCGGTCGGCAGCAGGGCCTCGACGTTGGCCGGGTCGGTGCGGTACTCGATCGTGAGCACGTCGCCCGAGTAGTGCCACGGAGGGCTCGGCACGATCGACGCGCGGCCCTCGGGCGTGCGTGGCAGCATGAACCCTCGCAGCTCCTGTGACACGGCGCCTATCGTACGCTTCGGCCACGAACGACCGCACGGAAGGGGGTCCGCCGGTGGAGACGAGACGCATCCTGCTCGACGGCGTTCCGACCACCGTCACGCGCGAGGACGACGAGCTCGTCGCTCCCGACGGCCGGGTGATGCCGCTCGACGACCCGATCCACCTGCCGCCCGTCGACCCGACGAAGGTCGTCTGCGTGCACCTGAACTACGAGAGCCGGCGCGCGGAGTTCCAGGCGACGCTCGGGGCGGCGCCCACCTACTTCCACAAGCCGATCTCGTCGCTGAACGCGCACGGGGGCGAGATCGTGCGGCCGCCCCGCTGCCGGTTCCTGAACTACGAGGGCGAGATCGGCATCGTGATCGGCGAGCGCTGCCGCCACATCGCGCCCGACGAGGCCGACGCCTACATCCGGGGCTACACGATCGGCAACGACTACGGGCTGCACGACTTCCGCGACACCGACGCGGGCTCGATGTTGCGCGTCAAGGGCTCGGACTCGCTCTGCCCGCTCGGACCCGGCCTCGTGACCGACTGGGACTTCCACGGCAAGCGGCTGCAGACGCGCGTGAACGGCGAGGTCGTGCAGGACGGGAACACCGACGAGATGATCTGGGACATGCACTACCTCGTCGCCGACATCGCCCGCACGATCACGCTCGAGCCCGGCGACGTGATCCTCTCGGGCACGCCCGCGAACTCGCGCCCGGTGCAGCCCGGCGACGTCGTGGAGGTCGAGGTCGACGGCCTCGGCGTGCTGCGGAACACGGTCGTCGAGGGCTCGGTGCCCGTGCGCGACGACGTCGGCGCGCAGCCGAGCGAGAGCGAGGAAGTGATCTCGACGGCGTTCGGCGGCGACTGGGAGTTCCGAGGCGTCCGACCCCCGAGGAGGGACTGAGCAGATGGCAACGGTCCGATACCTGGTGCACGACGTCGGTGCCGCGCTGACGTTCTACGTCGACGGTCTCGGCTTCGAGCTCGTCGAGCGCTACGGACCCGCGATCGCCATCGTGCGTCGTGACGATCTCGTCCTGTGGCTCGCCGGCCCGACGTCGTCGGCGGCCCGGCCGATGCCCGACGGCCGCACCCCCGAACCCGGAGGCTGGAACCGGCTCGTGATCGAGGTGGGGGACCTCGACGGACGCGTCGAGGCGCTCGGTGCGAGAGGCGTGGTCTTCCGCAACGACGTCGTCGACGGCCCCGGCGGGCGCCAGATCCTGGCCGAGGACCCGTCGGGCAACGTGGTCGAGCTCTTCGAGCCGGGCGCCTGACGGGACGTGGCGAGCGTCGCGCGCGGATCGGGCGTTCCAGGCATGGGAGTCGCTGTCGCGAGCCTGCCTGCGCCCCGGCGATCACGGCTCCCTGGTCGTGCGAGAGCGGCCCGGTCGCCGCAAGCTCGCGCCCGTCTGGCCGGTCAGCCAGGTGCTCGCCGCCGCGATCGACCTCGCGGAGCTGACCGGCACCTACGACGACGTCGAGCGACTCGTGATCGGCCTGCGGCCCTACGCAGCCGGTGACGGCTACCTGCCCGCGCCCGGCGATCGCCGCAGGTACTACGACGACAACGCGTGGATCGGCCTCTGCTTCGCGCAGCTGCACCTGCAGACGGGCGAGGCGCGCTGGCTGCGACGGGCGAGGAAGGTCTTCCGGTTCGTGCGCGAGGGCCAGGACCCCGACGGCGGCATGCGCTGGGTCGAGCGGCGACGCGCGCGACACACCTGCTCGGCGGCGCCGGCGGCCCAGCTCGCCCTTCGGCTGCACCTCGCCGACGGCGACGACGAGACCCTGGCGTTCGCTCGGCGCACGCTCGCTTGGCTCGACCGCACCCTGCGCGTGCGCGGCGGTCTGTACGCCGACCACGTCGACGCGCGGGGCCGCGTGACCGACACGCTGTGGACCTACAACCAGGGCGCGCCGGTCGGCGCGCACCTGCTGCTGCACCGGGCGACGGGCGACGAGGTGGCGCTGCGGCAGGCCGTGGCCACGGCCGAGTCGTCGCTCCGGCGCTTCGGCGCCGATCGCACGTGGAGGCATCCGCCGGTGTTCAACGCCGTGTGGTTCCGCAACCTGGTGGCCCTCGACGCGGGCGGCCCGCGCGTGCCGGGGCTCGCTCGCGCCCTCGACGACTACCTCTCGCGAGCCTGGCGCGAGGGCCGCGACGACACCGGCCTGTTCACGTCGGGCGGGATCGGTTCGTACGACGGCACGCCCGCGATCGACACCGGTGGCATCGGTGCAGTTGCTGGCGCTGCGGGCGTGGCCCCGGGACCGGCGGTCGTTGATCTGCTAGACGCCTTCGAGGAACGCGGTCGACCAACCGACGCGCCCGCTCGCGGGCGGCGGCCTCGTCGGCGCGCAACGCCTCGACGGTGTCCACCGGGTCGACGCCGGCGTGCGCGGAAGTCGGCATCGTCGTAGGCGACCCACGCGGCGATGATGTCGGCGGTGGCCTCCGGGTGGAACTGCACGAGCAGGTGCGGCCCGAGCGTGTACGCCTGAGGGCCGTTCGGCGTGGCCGCGAGGACGGTCGCGCCCGGCGGCGGGCCGAACGTGTCGCCGTGCCACATGAACCACGGGCCGGGCGGGACGACGTCCGGCGCGTCGCTCTCGACGGCGTGGAGCCCGACCTCGGTGTCACGGGCGCGGGCCACCCACCCGCCGTTGGCCTCGGCGAACGCCTGCGCGCCGAAGCAGATGCCCAGCACCGGCACGTCGCCGGCGACGGCTTCCCGGAGCCGCTCCAGCAGCGGCCCGATCCATCCGCGAACCTCGTCGCCGTCGACCGACCACGGCGCGCCCATCACGACGACCGCGTCGAACCCGTCGAGCGGTGGCGGCGCACCGGCATCGGCCAGCACGTGCTCGTGGAGATCGGCGCCCCTCGCTCGCAGCGCCTCGCCCACGAGACCGGGATCGGCGAGCTCGTGCGGCTTCAGGATCAGGACACGCATCGTCGCCAACGATAGCGACCGGGCGTACGATGACTCCATGGGCAACTCCGAACGCCGAGCGCCCGACTCGACGGAGACGAGGGCGTGCAGCGACGCCGGAGCGCGTGGGCGCGACTCAAGGCCTGGTTCGCGAGGGAGCCCGGGCGCCACGACAGCTACGTGTCGAACGTGACGAACCCCGACGACCGCCGGTTCATCCCCCGCCGCTGACGCTCCTCACGACCAGAGGCGGTCGGCGACCCTTCCCACGAGCTCGAGCTTGCGCCACTGCGCGTCCTCGTTCGTCTCGTTGCCGAGCATCACGCTCGCGAACCCGCACTGCGGGCTGATCGCGAGCCGGTCCATGCCGCCCGCATGGGACGCTGCATCCTCCATGCGACGGACGAGGTCGTCCTCGTCCTCGAGCTCCGGCGTCTTCGAGCTGATCAGCCCCATGACCATCACGCTTCCGTCGCGGAGGTGGCGCACGGGCGCGTACCCACCGTCGCGACCCTCGTCGTCCCACTCCACGAGGAACGCGTCGTACCCGAGCTCGCCGAAGACGCGCTCGGCGACCGGCTCGAGCGAGCCCTCGCACATCCACGACGAGCGGAAGTTGCCGCGGCAGATGTGCAGCCCGACCGTCACGTCGTCGGGGATGCCGTCGAGCACGGCGGTGTCGGCGGCGATCGCGCGATCGACGAGCGTCTCGACGTCGTGGCCGGCCGCTTCGAACCGACCGATCCATGCCGGGTCGACCAGATAGGGGTACAGGGGGAAGTCGAACTGCACGTACCGGGCGCCGGCTTCGATCGCGTCGGCCACGAGCGCGCGCTCGATCGCGATCGCCGCCTCGACGAACGCATCGACGCTCTCGTAGGCGCCCTCGACGCTCGTGAACGGGTGCGCGAAGATCGACGCGGCCGGGAACGTGACCTTGAACGGCGTGTCGCCGGCGACCTCGCGCATGAACGTCGCCTCGCGCGCGCCCGGCGAATCGACCGCCTCGAGCGGCGCGACGATCTCGTGCACCGCGAGCTCGACGTCCTCGCCGCGGTCGTTGCGGAACGTGACGGTCTTGCCGGTGCGAACGCCGCTCACCGCGTCGTAGAACGAGTTCATGAACATCCAGCGGCGGAACTCGCCGTCGGTGATCACATCGAGGCCGCAGTCTCGCTGACGCCGAACCGCCTCGCGGATCGCGGCGTCCTCGGCCTCCCTGAGCGCCGAGCGGTCCTTCGCGCGTTCCTCGTCGAGCGCGGCCGAGTGACCGGGCACGTAGAACGCCTCGATCGCCGCGCGCAGCGCGGGCGGTCGCAGCAGCGATCCGACGACCTCGGCTCGCGCCGGCGATCTGCGGGTCACTCCTCGCCCTTCGGCGGGTCGACCTCCTCGGCCTCGAGGGCCTCGATCACCGCCTTGGCGTGCGCCGGCCCGATGCGGTTGCCCTCCCACTGGTAGCTGTGACCCGACGCCGGATCCTCGACCGACAGCGTGCGCACGTTCACCCGGCCGTGGACGGTGAAGCGTGTGGTCGACCGGTCGAACGTCGCGAACGTCTCCTGCGGCTGCCACCCGACCCCGTGCTGTCCGCACGCGATCGCGTACAGCGTCGTGGGCGTGACGGCGAGCATCGTCCATCGCGGGACGCCGTCGACGTGCGACATCGCCCGTCCGGCCTCGACGGACGCCGCGGCTCCCACGAGCTCGCCGACGATGTTGTCCGTCGCCAGCCCGGCGCCCAGCGTGCCCCCCCTGCCTCCCGACGTGCCGCGCGGCTCGAACATGCCGGCCGCGATCACCTGCTCGCCCTCACCGAGGTACGCCTGCGCTTCCTCGATCAGCTTCTCGTCGCTCATCGCCCGTCGCTCCTTCCTGGTTCGGTGAGGTCGCAGCCGTCGACCCCCCTTCGCGCGCGCTCGCAGGAAGGGGTATTTTGTGCCCGAACGACCGGGCCGCGCAAACTTCGGTCCCAGCCGATACCGTGCACACCTGACCGCGCCAGGGGGGTTCATGGACACGAACGGCAAACGTCTGCGGCTGCTCTTCCCCGACGTCCACGGGCTGGAACGAGGCAAGTACCTCTTCGGCGACGTCGCCGAGTCCGGTCACGCCGCGTTCTGCATCGGCGTGTACCCGCTCACGCACGACCGCGAGATCCTGCCCGTGCCGAAGACGCAGTTCGACGTGGGCCTGCCCGACATCGACGTGCATCTCGACCGCGATTCGCTGCGGCACTCGTGGGAGCCCGAGACCGTGATCGGCATCGGCGATGCTCGGTTCAAGGGCGAGCCCGTCCCGATCGATCCGCGACACGTGTTGCGACAGGCGGTCGAGGCCTGGCGTGCGATCGGCCTCGAACCGCAGATCTCGTTCGAGCTCGAGTTCTACCTGATGGAACCCGACGGCGGCGGCGGCTGGCGACCCGTGTCCCTGCCCGGCCACCGGGTGTACGGCACCGGCACCTCGATCGACCCCACCGGATGCGTCGACGCGATGGTCACGACGGCGCTCGAGTGCGGGTTCCCGGTGGAGAGCTGGGGCAGCGAGTACGACGAGTCGGCCTTCGAGGTGAACATCCGCTACAGCGACGCGATCCCGGCGGCCGACGACGCGTTCGTGTTCCGGCTGCTGATCCGCGAGATCGCCGAGCACCACGGCAAGCTCGCGACGTTCATCGGCCGTCCCCTGAACGATCGCGGCGGCAGCGGCATGCACGTGAACTTCAGCTTCCGCCGCGAGGACGGCTCGAACGCGTTCCACGACCCGAACGACCCCGAGGGGCTGTCGGATCTCGCCCGCCGGTGCATCGCCGGCGTGCTCGAGCACCATGCGGGCATGGCGGCGATCCTGGCGCCGCACGTGAACGCGTACAAGCGGCTGCAGCCCGACATGCTGAACGGGTACTGGGCGAACTGGGGCCACGACGACCGCAGCGTCACCGTGCGCGTGCCGCCGGCGCGCGGCGAGAACACGCGCCTGGAACAGCGCACCGCCGACGCCGCCGCGAACCCGTACCTCGTCGGGGCCGCCGTGCTGCACGCCGCGCGGCTCGGCGTCGAAGGCGAGCTCGAGCTGAAGCCGCCGCAGCCGGTCAGCGAGGACCCCGACACCGACGTGTGCATCCCGGCGAACCTCGCGGTCGCGCTCGACGAGCTGAACGCCGACGAGCAGCTCGTGCAGGCCATCGGCCCCGAGCTCGTGGAGGCCTTCACGATCCTGAAGCGCGGGGAGTGGGAGCGCTACGTGGCGGCGGTCGAGGACACGTCGACGACCGACGTGAGCGACTGGGAGCTGCGCTACTACATGCCCTACCACTGACGGCTGGGCTCGGCGCGGACGGGAGGGCGGAGTGCGGCTCGAGGACAAGGTGGCGGTGATCAGCGGCGGGGGCACCGGCATCGGCGCGGCCACCGCCGAGCTGTTCGCGGCCGAGGGGGCCAAGGTGGTCGTCACCGGCCGTCGCGAGGAGCCGCTGCACGCCGTCGCCGAGGCCACCGGCGGGCTCGCGGTCGCGGGCGACGTCGTCGACCCGGCGCACGCGGACGCCGTGGTGGCCGCCGCGATCGACGCCTTCGGCCGCCTCGACATCGTGGTCGCGAACGCCGGCGTCGGCCTGGGCGGCTCGGCGGCCGACGTCACCGACGACGACTGGCGCACGACCCTCGACGTGAACCTCACCGGCGCGATGCGCCTCGTGCGCGCGGCGATGCCGGCGCTCACGGAGGCGAAGGGCTCGATCGTGCTCGTCTCGTCGATCTCGGGCTTCGTCGCGTCGAGCTCGAGCGTCGCCTACGTCGCGTCGAAGGCCGGCCTGATCGGGCTCACGAAGGCGATCGCGGTCGACAGCGGGCCGCTCGGCGTGCGGGCGAACGCGCTGTGCCCCGGGTGGGTGCGCACGCAGATGGGCGACGACGCGATGGCCGACCTCGCCCGTGGGCACGGGGGCACGCTCGACGAGGCCTACGCGCGGGCCACGGCCCTCGTCCCGCTGCGTCGCGCGGCCGAGCCGAGCGAGGTCGCCGCCTGCGCGCTGTTCCTCGCGAGCGACGAGGCCTCGTACGTGCACGGCACGACCCTCCTCGTCGACGGCGGAGGCATGGCGGTCGACGTCGCCTCGGTCGCGTTCGACGACGGCTGGGAAGGAGGGTCGTGAGCTTCGACCATGCAGGCACGACCGCATTCGTGACCGGGGGCGGCTCGGGGATCGGGCAGGCGATCGCCCTGCGCCTCGCCCGCGAGGGGGCGGCCGTCGCGGTGGCCGACGTCCGGCTCGACGCCGCCGAGGCGACGGCGGCTGAGATCTCGCGCGACGACGGCCGGGCTCTCGCGATCGAGCTCGACGTCCGCGTGCCCGGCGCAGGCGGAAGCCGCACGTGACGCAGCGCTCGAGGCGTTCGGGGCGGTCCACTCCCTCGTGAACAACGCCGGGCTCGTGCGCATGTCGGCGCTCGACGACCTCGACGAGGACGAGTGGGACCTCGTGCTCGACACGAACCTCAAGGGCATGTACGTCGTGACCAGGGCGCTCGCCCCCGCGATCGGCGACGCCGGCGGCGGCGCGATCGTGAACATGTCGACGATCGAGTCCGAGGTGGTCGTGTCGTCGGCGGGCCATCCGCAGGTGCACTACAACGCGTCGAAGGGCGGCGTGAAGATGCTGACGAAGGCGCTCGCGGTCGAGCTGTCGCATCGACGGATCCGTGTGAACGCGGTCGCGCCCGGCCCGATCGCCACGTCGTTCATCCCCGGCGGCGACCTCCGATCGCCGGAGGCCTGGGCGTTCATGTCGCAGCGCCTGCTCGTCGATCGCGTCGGCGAGCCCGAGGACGTCGCGGCCGCGGTGTCGTTCCTGCTCTCGGACGAGGCCTCGTTCATCACCGGGGCCCAGCTGCCGGTCGACGGCGGGTGGCTGACCCGATGACGACGCCCAGGACCGCTCCCGCGCTCCGGGCGGATCACCTCACCGACGCGGGCATCCGCACCGTGATCGTGACCTCGGCCGACGTCACCGGACGGCTGGTCGGCAAGCGGTTCCCCGTCGATGTGTTCCACAGGCTGATGCACGACGGGGTGCCGCTGTCGTCGTGCGTGCTGGGGTGGGATCTCGACCAATGGCCCGGGCCCGCGCAGGCCTACACCGGTCACCACACCGGATGGCACGACGTGCGCCTCGTGCCCGACCTCGACACGTTGCGTCCCGCCGCGTGGCTCGACGCCACGGCGATCTGCGTCGCCGACTTCGTGGAGATGGGCGAGGACGCGCTCGTCGAGGTCGCACCTCGCACGATCCTGCGTCGCCAGGTCGAACGGTTCGAGGCCGAGGGTCAGACCCCGCAGGTCGCGAGCGAGCTCGAGTTCTCGTTGTACCGGGGCACCTACGACGACGGCCGCACGAACGGGTACGAGACGCTCGTGCCGACGACGATCGCGCGGGCGGACTACACGGTGCAGGCGGGCGACCAGCACGAGGCCTTCTTCGGGCCGGCCCGCCAGGCGCTCGTGGACTCGAACCTCGGCCCGTGGACGAGCCAGGTCGAGTGGGGGCTCGGTCAGTGGGAGATCAACCTCGAGTACCGGCAGGCGCTCGAGATGGCCGACCGGCACATCCTGTTCAAGCTCGCGATGCGCGACCTCGCCGCCGCGAACGGCATGGCCGCCACGTTCATGGCGAAGCCGTTCCCCGACACGACCGGTTCCTCGTGCCACCTGCACCTCTCGCTCGTCGACGGGAACGGGGCCCATCCGTTCGGCGACGGCTCGAGCGGCGAGGAGCTCGCGGCGCCGCTGCGCACCGCCATCGGCGGCCTGCTCGCCCGCGCCCCCGACCTGATGCTCTGGTACGCGCCCACCGTGAACTCGTTCCGGCGCATCGCCGGGGGCGAGTTCTCCGGCAACGGACTCAGCTGGGGCTACGACAGCCGCATGGTCTCGTGCCGCGTCCTGGTCGAGGAACCCTCGTCGACCAGACTCGAGTGGCGGGTGCCCGGCGCCGACGTGAACCCCTACCTCGCGATCGCGGGGGTGCTCGCGTCGGCCCGCGACGGCATCGCGAACGGCACGGATCCGGGTGAGCCCCTCGTCGGGGAGGAGTGGGAGCGCGAGGTCCCACCGCTTCCCGCGCATCTCGGTGAGGCGACGGCGGCGTTCCGCGACAGCGCCTGGACACGAGAGACGTTCGGGCCGGCGGTCGTCGAGCACTATGCGGAGGCGGGCCGCTGGGAGTGGGAGCGGTTCCTCGCCGCCGACGTCGTCACCGAGTGGGAACGCCGCCGCTACTTCGAGGTGATCTGAGGCCGGGTTGCTCGGAAAGTCGTTCGGGGGCAAAATACCTGCGCCGCGCACCGCCACCTGCCGTACGAGGGAGAGCCGACCGCATGGGCGACACGCTGGGCGACATCGACCTGGTGAACCCCGACAACTACGTCGAGCGGGTTCCCTTCGAGTGGTTCGACCACCTGCGCGAGGACCATCCGATCGTTTGGCACCCCGAACCCTCGCCGAACGAGGGCTTCTGGGCCGTCACCCGCTACGACGACCTCACGAACGTGCACATGGACTGGCAGACCTACTCGTCGGAGCTCGGCGCCGTCGCTCTCGAGGAGCTCGACGAGGAACAGCTCGAGGTGCGCAAGTCGATGCTCGAGACCGACCCACCCCGGCACACCGAGCTGCGCAAGGTCTGCTCCAAGCGTTTCAGCGCCCGCGGCGTCGGCCAGTACGAGGACTGGATCCGCGACGTCGCCCGCTCCGTGCTCGACGACGCCCTGCCCTCGGGCGAGTTCGACTTCGTGAGCGAGATCAGCCGCGACCTGCCGATCCGCTTCCTCTGCTCGATCTTCACCGTGCCGCAGGAAGACGCCCCGCAGCTGATCGCCTGGGGCGACAGCATGATCGCGAACCAGGACCCCGACCTCTCGGCGGCCGTGGTCGACAAGGTCGACACCGAGGCGTACCGGCTGCTGCCGTTCCGCTCCCCCACGGCCCTGAAGGTCTTCGAGTACGCCGACCGCCAGCGCGACCAACGGCTGGCCGAGCCCGCCGACGACGTGCTGCAGGCCCTCACGGTCGCGCAGAGCGAAGGGGTGCTGAACGAGCGCGAGTTCCACAACTACTTCGGGGTGCTGATGATCGCGGGCAACGAGACTACGCGGCACACGATCAGCCACGGCATGCTCGCCCTGATGCAACACCCGGAGCAGCTCGAGCTGCTGCGGGAGCAGCCGGAGCTGATCCCGAACGCCACGGAGGAGATCCTGCGGTGGGCCACCCCGGTGCTCCACTTCCGGCGCACCGCCACCCGCGACGCGGAGTTGCACGGTCAGCCGATCGCGACGGGCGACAAGGTGGTCACCTGGTACATCAGCGCCAACCGCGACCCGGCGATGTTCCCCGACCCCTACACGTTCGACGTCACGAGGACGCCGAACGACCACGTGACGTTCGGGCCCGGGGGACCCCACTTCTGCCTGGGGGCGCACCTCGCGCGGCTCGAGACGAAGATCCTGTTCCAGGAGCTGATCCCCCGCCTCGACACGATCGAGCTCACCGGGCCGGTGGAACGCATCCGCTCGAACTTCGTGAACGGCATCAAGCGCATGCCGGTGCGCGTGCGCACGAAGTAGCGCCCGATGAAGGCTCCGCGACTGGTGCTCGTGCTGAGCGAGAACCACACGTTGGTGCCTGCGCGCGACCTGCGCGCGCTGGTCGACATCGCCGTCGAAGCCGAGCGTGCCGGGTTCGACGGCGTGATGGTGAGCGAGCACATCGTGCTCGGCCGAGGCGCCGACGCCGACGGGTTGCCCGAGAACCCGCGTGACTACGCCCTGCCGGGGAACCAGGACCCGTCGACCCCGTGGCCCTCGTCGCTGCTGCTGCTCGCCGCGATCGCGTCGGTCACGACCCGTCTGCGCCTGATCGCGAGCGCGGTGATCCCGCCCCTGCGCCACCCGCTGCAGATCGCGAAGGAGCTCGCGACCCTCGACCTGCTCTCGCGCGGCCGGCTGGTCGTGCAGCCCACCGTGAGCTGGCACCGAGCCGAGTACGAAGCGCTCGGCGTGGCGTTCGAGACCCGCGGCGCGCGCCTGGACGAGCACCTCGCCGCATGGACGCTGCTCTGGCGCGACTCACCCGCCAGCTTCCACGGGACGCACTACGCGTTCGACGACGTCTGGCTCGAGCCGAAGGCGTTCCGGCCCGAGGGACCGCGACTGTGGTTCGGCGGCCAGCACCTGCACGACCGGTTGCTGCGACGGTTGGTCGAGCACGGCCATGGATTCAACCCGCTCGGGCGCGCGGGCGAGGACGACCTCGAGCGGCTCGCCGTGGCGATGGCCGCGGCCGGGCGTGACATCGCGGACATCGAGATGGTGGGCGGCACGCGCGGTTCGTTCCCCGACGCGACCCACCCCGCCCCGCTCGACGGTGCGCTCGACCAGATCCCCGAGCAGGTGGCACGGGGGTTCACCACGATCTGCATCAAGCCGAGCCAGTTCACCGACGACCCGAGCGAGATCCAGCAGCTCCTGGCCCGCATCGTCGACGGCGTCGCGACGCGCATCTCTCCTAGTCTGAGTCAGACTACTGGACCCGGGTCCTCGGTCGACGCCGGCGCCACGGCTCGCAGCAACGATCGGAGCATCGCCGCGAGGTCGTCCTGCTGCTCGGGGTCCAGGTGAGCGGCGACGGCGGATTCCTCGGCGTTGAACTTCGGGAAGAGGTCCTCGATCGTGACGCGGCCCACCCGCGTGAGCTCGACGATCACCATGCGACCGTCCTTCGGGTCCTTGCGGCGGGTGACGAACCCCCGGGACTCGAGCGTCGTCATCACGCCGGTCGCCGTCGGACGGCTGATGCCCACCGCGGCGGCGAACTCGCGAGCTTCCATCTCGCCCCAGACCCACAGCACCCAGAGCCCGACGAACGAGGTCCAGCTCAGCCGGTCGGGCGCGAGCACCCTGGCCTCCATGTGCCGACGGATCGCGGCAGACGTGCGGAAGAGGTTCGAGATCGCCCACATCGCCCGGAAGTCGAGGGGCAGGTGAGCGAGCTCCTCCTGCACCTTGCGCTCGGCGGGCAGCAGGCCGTCCTCGCCGGGCAGGTGACGGTCGCCGGGGCGCGGCGCGTCGCTCACGCCGCGCTCCCCGTGCGCGCGAGCCGGTCGCCGAGCTCGCGCGCGACGTCGAGCAGCGCGACGACGTCCTCCTCGGTCGTGCGGAAGTTCACGAAGCAGGGGCGGAGCCACACCTCGCCGTCGATCAGGGCCGGAGCGAGGTAGGCGCGGCCGTCGGCCTGGATCGCCTCGGCCAGCGCCTGGTTGTGGGCGTTCACGTCGGCGACGCCGTCGGGCACGTGGCGGATCGGCACGATCGAGAGCTGCGGCGGCGCTTCCATGACCTCGAAGTCCTCGGTGTGCTGCGCACGCCGATAGAGCAGGTCGGCCTCGGCCAGGTTGCGCTCGATCGCCTCGCGGAACTGCGCGGCGCCGTGCGCCCGGAACGCGAGCCAGAGCTTCAGCGCGCGGAACGGCCGGGAGTACTCCAGCGTGATGTCGGCCGCGTGCAGCTCGTGCTGCTGGTGCGGCAGGTAGCCCTGCTCGTGGCTGAACGCGCTCGCGAGCGCCTCGTCGTCGCGCACGAGCACGACGCCGCACGCCTTCGGCAGGTAGAGCCACTTGTGCGCGTCGATCGAGCACGAGTCGGCCCGGTCGAGCCCCGTGAACAGGTCGCGCCTCGAGGAGACCGACGCCGCCGGCAGGCCGTAGGCGCCGTCGACGTGCATCCAGACCCCTCGCGCCTCGCATACCTCGGCCACCGCGTCGAGGGGATCGATCCCTCCCGTGAGCGTCGTGCCGGCCGTCGCGACCACGGCCACCGGGATCACGCCCTCGGCCAGGTCGTGCGCGATCGCATCGTCGAGCGCCTCGGGCCGCATGCGCCGGAGCCCGTCGATCTCGATCGCCCGCAGGTTGTCCGACCCGATGCCGAGCAGTTCCACCGCCCGGGTCACCGAGTAGTGCACCTCCTGGGAGCAGTAGACCGCCGTGCGCCTCGCGCCGAGCCCGGCGTGACGGCTTCCGGGCACCGCCCGCTCCCGCGCGGCCGCGATCGCCGTCACGTTGCTGACGGTGCCGCCGCTCGTGAACGCGCCCGCAGCCATCGGGAAGCCGACGAACTCCGAGACCCACCGCACCGCCTGGTCCTCGATCTGGGTGGCGGCGCGGGCATCGACCGCGAGGTTGATGTCGTAGGAGTGCGCGAGGAAGTCGCCGAGCGTGCCGATCTCGAGCCCGCTCGAGCCGATGAACGCGAAGTAGCGCGGCCGCGCCTGGGCGATCGACTCGTCGAGGATGCGCGCGGCATCGTCGAGCGCGTCGTGCACGGGCGAGGCCTCGTCGGGGAGCGCGCGCTCCAACAGCCGCCGCACGCGTTCGTCGAGCGCCGGCTCCTCGGGCCGGAAGCTGTCGAAGCTGCGCCAGGCCTCGGCGACCAGGCGCGCCGCGTGCTCGAGCGCCTCCTCGCGGGGCGCGTCGAGCCGCAGCGGGCGTTCCGATCCGATCACGAGCAGATGGTATGCCGCGCGTTCTCCGTCGGCACAGAAGAGGCCAGCTTGCGCCCATCGCACGGCTGTGCGTAGCATCCGTTCACCTACCAGGCCTAGGAGGTCCGAAGTGAGGGCAACGAGGTCGATCGTCGTCGCGTCCGTTGCGGTGATCGCGCTGCTTGCCGCCGCATGTAGCAGCTCCGAGGACGATGGCGAACCGACGGACGGCGCAGCCGACGCGCCGGCGACCGGGGGGCAGTTCGATGTCGACGCGGTGCTCGCCGCCGACCTCGATGCCTGCGAGCCGACACCTGAGGGTGACCCGCTGATCATCGGATACGCGGCCGACCTCTCAGAGGTGGGTGCGTTCGCCGACAAGCCCGGCTCCGACGCGGCAGCTCACTACATCGATCTGATCAACTGCTCGGGTGGGGTCGACGGCACTCCGGTGGAGCTCGTCGTCGAGGACGTCCAGGGCGACCCGGAGATCGCGAAGCGTGCCACGACCGACCTGATCGACGCGGGTGCGCACGTCATCCTGGGCCCGCCCTTCGCCGACACCGGGACACCGATCCTCCAGACGGTGAACACCTCCCGCGCGGTCCTGTTCGTGTCATCGACGGAGCCGGTGCTCCCCGACCCCAGCATCTTCAGCTTCCTCTCGACGTTCGACGACACCAGGCAGGCCGAGGCGGCCGCGCAGTTCGCGATCGACCAGGGCTTCACTCGGGCGATCACCTTCTCCGCCGAAGGCCCCTACTTCGGCTACAACCCCGAGACGTTCGCCGCGAAGTTCGAGGAGCTCGGCGGCGAGGTCGTGCTCGACCAGAGCTACGTGCCGTTCGAGCAAGTCGACTTCGCGGCCCAAGCCAACGAGGTGGCCAGCGTGGCCGATGGCAGCGAGGTTCTGTACGCGGCGATGGTTGCGCCACAGCTCGATGCGATGCGCGCCGCCATCCAGGAGCGGGACGTGGAACTCACGTACCTGGAGGCCGACGCGTTCGGCACCAGCGGCGCCGCCGACATCAAGAACAACGAGGGCGTCTACTGGACGGGCCACGGGTTCGCAGAGCCCGGGAACCGTTTCCAGGCGCTCCTGGACTCCCTCGAAGCTGCAGGCACTCCGAGCGACGCTCCGGAGTTCTCCGCACTCGCGGCCGACGCCGTCACCGTGGCAGTCCACGGGTACCTCGCTGCGGGTTCCGCTGACCCTGCCGCGATCGCTGAGGCGATCTCGGGTCTCTCCGGCGTGGACGCGATCACGGGCACGATCGGATACGCGGGCACCGAGGGGGTTCCGGACAAGCCCGTCTACATCCTCCAGATGGTCGACGACGAGGTGACCCTCGTGGTGGAGCAGGAGTAGCGGTCCCGTCTGGTTGCCCTGAAGTGCTGCAGATCAACAATCTGACCACCCGGTACGGGGCGATCGCAGCGCTTCGTGGTGTGAGCCTGTCCGTCGAGGCCGAGGAGATCGTCGGCCTCATCGGCCCCAACGGAGCAGGCAAGACCACCCTCCTCAACTCGGTTGCTGGTCTCCTCCGACCTGCCGAAGGTGACATCTATCTGAACGGGGAGCGCGTCGCTGGATCGAGCCCCGACGCGATGCTGCGTCTGGGGCTCGCGCTCGTCCCGGAGCACCGGCGATTGTTCTCGCAGATGTCGGTCGCCGAGAACCTGAAGATCGGCGGAGTCTCGGTCGGGGCCAAGGAACGAGCGCAACTGATGGACGAGTGTGTCGACCTCTTCCCGGTTCTGGGACGGAAGTGGGAGACGAGGGCAGGGTTCCTGTCGGGTGGCGAGGCCCAACAGCTCGCGGTCGCTCGGGCACTGATGAGCAACCCCAGGATCATCTTGATGGACGAGCCGTCCCTCGGCCTGGCTCCGATGCTCGTCGATCTCATCTTCGACCTGGTGGACCGCCTGCGGCGGGAGGGGAAGACCCTCCTGGTCGTCGAGCAGAACGCGACTCGGCTCCTCCAGGTCGCCGACCGCGCGTACGTCCTTCGGACCCACGAGATCGTCGCCCAGGGCCGAGCGAGCGATCTGGTTCAGCGCGACGACCTGTTCGATGTCTTCGTCGGCAGACCGAGGGGCGACGGCGATGACTGACCTCGTTCAGACCCTCATCGACGGGCTGGGCCGAGGCTCGATCTACGCCCTGCTGGCGCTCGGGATCGCTCTCATCTTCGGCGTGATGCACCTCTTGAACTTCGCCCATGGCGAGACCGTCACGGTCGGTGCCTACATCGCGTATGCGTCCCTCGTGGAGATGGAGTTGAGCTGGTGGGTCACGGCGATCCTCGTCTTCTTCGGCGCGATCGCCATCTCCGTGGTGATCGAGTTCGTGGCGTTTCGATGGGTCCGTGGCGCCGAGGACTTCACGATGCTCCTCACCTCGTTCGGCGTGGTCTTCGTCGTGCAGGCGTTCTTCGTGATGTACGCGGGGGCGACGGTTCGGAGCTTCCCGCGACCGGAATGGGCCGATCGCGTCTGGCAGGTGGGGGACCTCAACGTCGGCGTCATCGATGTGGCCACGATCGGCGCGACGGCGGTCTCCCTCGCCGTGACGGCATACGTGCTCCGGCGAACGATGTTCGGGACCTCGCTGCGAGCGGCGGCCGAGGACTTCGACGCCGCTCGACTGATGGGAGTCAGGAGCAACCGAGTGATCCGCCAGGCCTTCATCGTGGCGGGGGCCCTCGCCGGCGTGGCCGCGGTCTTCTACCTCATGCGCACCGGACAGGCTCGCCCCGTGGTCGGTCTGACTCCGATGCTCAAGGGCATCCTCGCCGCGATCGTCGGTGGCCTGGGCAGCCTGTCGGGCGCGGTGCTCGGTGGCTTCGTCCTGGGTATCACCGAGGTCGTCCTCAGGGCATGGCTGCCTGAGTATCTCGTCGGACTCACCGACGCCGTCGTCTTCGCCTTCATCGGTCTGTTCTTCGTCTTCCGCCCCCAGGGTCTGATCCCGGTCGAGGCCGGCGAACGAGTCTGATGCGGTCCCTCCTCGCCGGCCGCGTCGGCTCACAGATCGTGGGTTCGCTCGCGCTCTTCCTCATCCTGGTGCTCGGCGGACTGCTCTATGCATCCGTCGGCTCCGTCACCCGCGACATCTTGGTCACCCAGATGCTGATCAACGCGATGATGGTGGTCGGGATCCAGCTCTTCATCGGGAACACCGGGATCCTGTCGTTCGGCCACATCGGGTTCGCCGGGATCGCCGGCTACACCTTCGTCCTGCTCGCCATGTCGACCGAGTGGAAGGAGCGAGTGCTCCCGAACGCTCCGCTGGGCCTGGTCGACATCTCGCTCCACCCGCTCGGAGCGACCGCCGTCGCCATGATCGTCACGCTTCTCGTCGCGGTCCTGCTCGGATTCGGGCTCGTGCGCTCGGGGGCGAGATCGGGGGCGGTGGCGGCCACGGTCATCACCCTCGCTCTGCTGTTCGTGGTCCACGAGGTCGGAACGGTCTACGCAGACCTCACGGGCGGTCGCAACGGGATCTCCTTGTCGATCGGTGTCTTGCTCGAAGGGCGCACCTGGGTGTACGTGGCGCTGTTCGCCTCGATCCTCGGTTCGCGGCTCTTCAAGAGCAGTCGCGTCGGTCGCCTCGCACAGGCTGCTCGCGAGGACGACCTGGCCGCCCGATCCGTGGGCATCGATCCGGCCCCCGGCCAGATGATCGCACTGCTCCTCTCCGTCGCCATCGTCTCGGTCGCAGCGTGCCTACGTGTCTTCGAGCTCGGAACCGTTGCTCCTTCGACGTTCTTCTTCGACTACACCCTCCTCACCCTGGTCATGATCATCGTCGGGGGCCGCAAGAGCATCACCGGCTCGCTGCTGGGCGTCGTGGTGTTCACGGCCGTCAACGAGCTGACCCGGTCCCTCGCCGGGAGCGGTTCCGGCGCCGGCCTGCTCGACCTCGTGCTTCGCGAAGGCCTCACCGATATCGTCCTCGGCGCGGCGATGGTCGGGTTCATGATCTTCCGGCCCAACGGCCTGATCGAGGATCGGGAGCTGGATGATTGGGTCCGGACCCGACTGCGAAGAGAGGAGCCGAGGCCCGCCGCCCCCGGCCCGGCGCCGGTACCGGCGCTGGCCACGCTCCGCGCCACCGACGTGGTGGTCGACTTCGGAGGCTTCCGTGCCCTCGACCGCGCGGACCTGGAAGCCTCGAACCAACACATCGTGGGGATCATCGGCCCGAACGGCGCCGGTAAGACCACGCTCCTCAACGTCGTCACAGGCCTGATCCGACCTGACGAAGGCTCCGTCACGCTCAAGGATCGATCCATCGCCGGTGTGGAGTCCTTCTCCATCGCTCGCGCGGGCCTGGCAAGGACGTTTCAGACGATGCGGCTCTTCCCCTCATTGACCGTTCGCGAGAACGTGGCGGTCGCTTCTCTCTCCGCGCAGAAGCACCGCGGGGATGGGCGGCACCCCAGTGTCGATGAGCTCATCGCCCACGCCGGGCTGTGGGAACTGCGCGACCGCCGCGCACGAGAGCTCGACTACGGGAACGCCCGCCGGCTCGAACTGGCACGGGCCGCTGCGCTGTCGCCCATCTTCATGCTGCTCGACGAGCCGACGAGCGGCATGAGCGACACGGAGTCGCTCGCCATGATCGACGAGGTGCGGAGGATGTCCGTGTGCGTCGGTGCGGGTGTCGTCGTGATCGATCACGATCTCGCCTTCATCACAGGGATCTGTGACACGATCCACTGTCTCGACCAAGGGACCGTGATCTCGACCGGAACCCCGGCGGAGATCCAGGCCGACCCCGCGGTCCAGGCCGCCTATCTCGGGGTGACGGTCGAAGCCTGACGGCGAGATCGCAGCGCGTTCGACCGGGCCGCGTGGGTCTAGGCCCCCGAACCGGTCCAGCCGTCGGCCGGACGCTCGAACCACACGTGCACCTGGCCCGTGCCGACGGAGGCTTCGTACTCGCTGAACAGCTCGCCCGGCGCCTGGCAGCGCGCGCCGCCGAGGGCCGAGGCCATCATCAGGTAGTGGCCGAAGTGCCCCTCGGGCGCGGCCTTGCGGTACTCCGGCATCCAGTCGATCACGCCGGCGTGGTCGCCCTTGGCGAACATCGAGAGCACGTGCTGGTCGGCCTCGTAGCTCTCGAGATGCAGGATGTTCTCGGGCGCCTTCGAGCTCTCGTGCTGCCGCAGCTCCCGGAACGGGTAGAACCGGTGGGTCATGCCTCCCGACGCGAGCAGCACCACGCGACGGTCGCTCTGGGCGATCGCGTCGCCGATCAACTTCCCGAACAGCAGGAAGTCCTCGGTGGTGCAGGTCTGGTTGATCGCGACGCTGATCCAGCGGGTGGCGGGGTCGCCGAGGAACGTCCAGATGTTGACCGTGCCGTAGAAGATCGGCAGGTACGGATCGTCACAGGCCAGGATCCAACAATCGTCGCGCCCGTCGGCCTGCGCCGCGATGCCCTTCGCGAGATCGGGGTCCCCCGGCATGTCGTACGGGATGCCCGCCATGCCCCGGGGAAGCTCGTGGCTCGTGAACTTCCCTTCCCGGCGCTCCTGGGCCGTGACGATGTGCTCGAACGTCGACTCCCAGTGCGTGTCGAACACGACCACGGTGTCCGGCTGCAGCCGATCGAGACACTCCGACTTCATGCGATGCAGCCCGGGCACGAGGGTGATCTCGTTCCCGTCGTTGATCTCCCTTCGGGTCTCCTCGGGCAGCATGATCGTGGGGACGTGGGCCACCAGGGCCGCGCCGACGACTTCACCCATCTGCGTCCTCCTCCTGATCTCTTGGGCCTAGCTCCACGGTGCGGTGCACACGTTCTTCACATCGGCGTAGAAGTCGAAGCTCCATGGGCCGCCCTCCCGGCCGATGCCCGAGCCGCGAGCACCTCCGAACGGCGCCGCCAGGTCGCGCACGAAGAAGCAGTTCACCCACACGGTGCCGGCCACGAGCCGCGAGCCGACGCGCTCCGCCCTGGCCTCGTCGCCGGTGTACACGATGGCCGCCAGGCCGTAGTCGGTCGAGTTCGCGAGCGCGACGGCCTCCTCCTCGCTCTCGAACGACTGCAGGGTCAGCACGGGGCCGAAGACCTCTCGCGTGAGGATCTCCGAGCCCTCGGGGGCGTCGGTGAACAGCGTCGGCCGGTAGTAGAGGCCGCCCAGGTCCTCGTTCGGACCCCCGCCGAAGACGACCGTGGCGCCGTCGGCCTTCGCGCGCCGCACGAACCCGTCGACGCGCTCGAAGTGCTCGCGGGTGATCTGCGGGCCGATGTCGGTCGTCTCGTCGCGCGGGTCACCCTGCACGATCGCGCCGGCGGCCTCGACGAACCGTTCGAGGAAGGCATCGCGCATCGACCGCTCGACGATCAGCCGTGTGCCGGCGAGGCAGACCTGTCCGGCATTGTCGAACTGGTTCACCGCCTGCTTCACGACGGCGTCGAGATCGGCGTCGG
Source organism: uncultured Actinomycetes bacterium (assembly GCA_963825685.1). GTDB lineage: Bacteria > Actinomycetota > UBA4738 > UBA4738 > HRBIN12 > JAOUEA01. Next base: position 258,590 of record CAWGUD010000021.1, read on the forward strand.
CGAACGCGACGAACGGCGATTTGCCGCCGAGCTCGAGGGAGACCGGCGTGAGGTTGGCCCCGGCCGACTGGGCGACGAGCCTCCCCGTCGGCACGCTTCCGGTGAACGCGATGCGGTCGACGCCGGGGTGCGCGGTGAGGGCGGCGCCGGCCTCCTCGCCGATGCCCTGCAGCACGTTGAACGCTCCGTCGGGCACACCGGCCTCGTGCGCGATGTCGCCGAGCATCGAAGCCGTCAGGGGCGCCCACTCCGGCGGCTTCAGCACGACGGCGTTCCCGGCAGCGAGCGCGGGCGCGACACGCCACGTCGCGAGCATCAGCGGGGCATTCCAGGGGGTGATCACCACCGTGACGCCGCTCGGTTCCCACGCCACCCGCTCGGCGAACCCGTCGTAGTCCTTCGTGCCCGTCTCGAGCGCGAGCAGCTGGTCGGCGAAGAACCGGAAGTTGCGAGCCACCCTCGGCATCACCGAGGTCCGCATCGAACGGAGCAGCGACCCGTTGTCGCGCGTCTCGACCGCCGCGAGCTCGGGCACCCGCGCCTCGACCCCGTCGGCGATGCGGTGCAGCACCTCGGCGCGTTCCTTCGGCGGCATCGAGCCCCAGGTCCCGCTCGCCGCACGAGCGGCGGCGACGGCTCGGTCGGCGTCGTCGGCGCCGCCGCGCGCGACCTCGGCGATCGGCTGCTCGTCGATCGGCGAGACGTCGGTGAACGAGCCGCTCGAGGGCACACGTCGCCCACCGATCCAGTGCTCGGTCGAGACCTCGATGCCTTCGACGACGGCGCGACTCGTCGTGCTCCCCTCCCCCGTCTCAGAGGAACCTCGGAAGGTCGTTCGTGTCCGAACGGTATGGGGGGCAGGGGAAGCTGTCAAGCCGGCGATCGTCCACGTCGGGCGACGACCGCCGGCTGATCGGGGAACCGTTGGGGTCCCTCCGGTCGTCGGAGTCGCCTCCGCACGGAAGGGGCTCGTCATGTCAGGGAAGCGGCAGCGTCTGCGTCGATCCGCGATCGTGGTCCTCTCGACGGCGGTCCTCGTGGCCGGTCCGGTCGGCGCCGCGTGGGCGTGCGGCGGACTGGTCACGCCGAACGGCACGATCAACCTCGTGCGCACCACGACCCTCGCCGCGTACCACAGAGGGATCGAGCACTACGTCACCTCGTTCGAGTTCGCCGGCGAGGGTCAGGAGATCGGTTCGATCATCCCCCTGCCGGGGGTGCCGACGAAGGTCGTGAAGGGCGGCGACTGGACGCTGCAGCGGCTCGTGATCGAGACGCAGCCGCCCGCGCCCGAGTCGGCGCTCTTCGCGGTGGCCGCCGACGGCGCGGCCGAGGTGCTGCTCGAGACCGAGATCGACTCCCTCGACATCACCGTCCTCAAGGGCGGCGCTCTCGCGGTCGGCACGTGGGCGCGCGACCACGGGTACTTCCTGCCGCCGGACGCCCCCGAGGTGCTGGAGTTCTACGCCGAGCGCAGCCCGATCTTCCTGGCGGCCCGGTTCAACGCCGAGCGGGCGGTAGAGCAGGGGGTCCAGCGTGGCGAGGGCACCCCGATCCACGTGGTGATCCCGACGCCCGATCCGTGGGTTCCACTGCGGATCCTGGCGCTCGGACGCCAGCCGTCGGAGATCGTGCAGGCCGACGTGTTCCTGCTGACCGACGTGGCGCCGGCGATGCTTCCTCAGGCGATCGAGCCGAACGGCGACGAGGACCAGCGCGGCCTGATCCTGCGGACGAGCGAGCAGGCCTCGGACTCCCTCATGAGCGACCTGCGCTCGGATGCGCGCATGGGCTGGCTCCCGGAGCAGGACATGTGGCTCACCCAGGTGCAGATCAACGAGCGAGCCGAACTGCTCACCCACGACCTCGCGATCGACGCGAGCGGCTTCGGACATCCCGACCCCGTCGCGGCGGGACTCGCGCGCCCGATGCGTACAGCCTCGGCCGACACGGTTCCGTGGATCGCCGTCGGGGGGATCACCGTCGTCGCGGCCCTACTCGCCGCGCTCGTTGGGCTCGCACTGATCGCGTGGCGGCGTCGCGGCACCGAGCGGCCGGCGTGATCGCTCGGCGGGGGCCGATCGCCGGACTGACGATCGCGGCCGCGGCCACGCTCGGCCTCGGCGCGGTGGCGATGGGTGCCGGCGCCTCGCGAGGCGGCGACGGAGCGCGGGAGGTGCGGATCGTCATCCACCATTCCCGGTTCGAGCTCCCCAGCGTCGATGTCGCTCCCGGCGAGAGCGTGCGGTTCGTGCTCGAGAACGCCGACCCGATCGACCACGAGTTCATCGTGGGCGACGCGCAGGTGCAGCTCGCCCACGAACGCGGGACAGAGGCCCACCACGCGCCGAGGCCCGGCGAGATCACGGTGCCCGCCGGCACCACCCGGGCGACCACGGTCACGTTCGCGCCGTCGACGGGAACGACGTTGTTCGGTTGCCACCTGCCCGGGCACTACGCCTACGGCATGGTCGGGACGATCGAGGTCGGCTGACGACACCTACCCCGAGAAGTGCGCCTCGAGGTCGGGGGTCGCGCGCTGGCGGAGCGCCGCGGCGACGCGCTGGCGCTCCAGCATCTGCTCGAGCATCTTCGCCGACTGCGGGATCGGGTGCTCCGCGAAGAACGCCCGGGCCTCGTCGACCTGGTCGGGCAGCGTGAGGTAGCGCACGCCCTCCGCCATGCGGATCGTGAGCTGCGCCGGGAAGCGTTCCTCGGCCTCGCTCCACCGGGCGCGCAGCGTGTCCCAGGCCCGCTCGCCGAGGTCGCGGTTGATCAGCGAGTACGCGAAGACGAACGGCGCATCCTGGCTACGCACGTCGCCGGAGAACGTCGCCTCGAGCGTGCGGTCGAGCAACTCAGCGTCGCGGAAGAGCGGCAGGGCGAACAGGTACCGGTACTGCTCCTGGGGCGTGGGCGACTCGCGGTAGGCGGTCCAGTACCGCTCGTAGTCGGCGGCGTCGCCGTTGGCCGCGACGACGTTCACGGCGGCGGCCGCCAGCGAGGCGTCGACGGGCTTGCCGGCGCGCGCCTCGGCCTCGAACTCGCGTGCGGCGGCCTCCGCGTTCGGATCGGCCCCCAACACGCCGAGGCCCTGCAGCAGCGCCCCCCGCAGGGCTCGGATGCGATCGGGTTCGTCGGCGTCGGCCTCCCAGCCGAGGCGGTCCATCGCGGGGGCCACGAGGTGGCGCACGAACGCGCGGAAGCGCTCCCGAGGCTCCCCCTCGAGGAACCGGTCGCACCAGCCGAGCCCCGTCAGCAGGATCTGCCAGACGGCGAGGTCGTCCTCGTCGCCGTAGCGCGATGCGGCCAGGACGAACTCCGACGCCGGCGCGGCGCCCGAGGTGACGGCGGCCCAGTGGTCGTCGACCAGGCCGTAGCGTTCCAGGGGCGAGATCTCGGGGAGCCGTGCGGTCAGGCGTTCGAGCAGACCCCCCTCGTAGCGGACCCGGACGAAGCTGCTCGCCCCCGCGTTCGCGACCACGGCGGCGTCGGCCGCCTCGGCCGAGACAGTGCCGTCGGCCGGCACCAGCACCGACGACTCGTCGCCGTCGAGGGAGCGGACGCGCAGCGGCACGTCCCAGACGGCGTGGTCCGTGCCGCCATCGGCGAGGAAGCGGCGCTGGTCGAGTCGCACCCCGTCGGCGCTCGGCGAGGCGGTCACGAGCGGGTACCCGCCCTGCCAGATCCACTGGTCCATGATGCGGCGCACGGGCTCGCCGCTCGCTTCCTCGATCGCGTGCCAGAGGTCGTGGGTCTCGGTGTTCCCGTAGGCGTGGCGAGCCAGGTACAGCCTGATGCCCTCGCGGAACCGGTCGGCCCCGAGGTACTGCTCGAGCATGCGCAGGATCGCCGCGCCCTTCTGGTACGTGAGCACGTCGAACATGCCGGACGCGTCGTCGGGCGAGTGCACCGGGTACTCGATCGCCCGGGTCGAGCGCAGCGCGTCGACCTCCTTGGCGGCGGTCGCGCCACGGGCGAACGTGTTCCACTGCTCCCAGTCGGGACGCCACGCGTCGACCGTGATGAGCGCCATGAAGGTGGCGAACGCCTCGTTCAGCCAGATGCCGTTCCACCACCGCATCGTCACGAGGTTGCCGAACCACTGGTGCGCGAGCTCGTGCGCCACGACGTCGGCGATGTTCTCGAGTTCGGGCTGGGTGGCGTGCTCGGGGTCGACGAGCAGCAACGATTCTCGGTAGGTGATCAGGCCGGTGTTCTCCATCGCGCCCTGCGCGAAGTCGGGGAGCGCGACGAAGTCGACCTTCCGGTCGGGGTAGGGGATGCCGTAGTACTCGGTGAAGAAGCGCAGGGAGAACTCGCCGGCCTCGAGGGCGAACCGTGCGAGGTGCCCCTTGCCGGGCAGGTGCACGAGCCGCAGCGGCACGCCGTCGACGTCGATCGGATCGGTGATCTCGAGCCGCCCGACCACGAAGGCGACCAGGTAGGTCGACATCGACATCGTGTCGGCGAACCGCACCCGGACCCGGCCGTCGCCGTTGGGCGCCCGGTCGATCTCGGGGCCGTTGGAGAGCGCGGCGACACCCTCGGGCACGACGAGCGTCACGCCGAACACGGCCTTCAGATCGGGCTCGTCCCAGCAGGGGAACGCGCGCCGGGCGTCGGCGGCTTCGAACTGCGTCGTCGCGATCGTGTGCGTGCCGTCGTCGTCGGTGTAGGTCGACCGGTAGAAGCCGTGGAGCTGATCGTTCAGCTCGCCCCGGAAGGACATCCTCAGGAGCCAGGCCCCCGGTTCGACGGGCGCCGCGAGCGCGAGGGTCGCGCGCTGCAGCTCCTCGTCGTGCGCCACGTCGGTCACCGCGATCTCCGCGCCGACCTCGGTGCGCACCGTCGCGTGGTCGATCGCGAGGTCGAGCGCGTTCACGACGATCTCGTCGACCCGCTCGTGCACGTCGATCTCGATCTCGACGGATCCCGAGAACGTCGCCGATCCGAGGTCGGGCTCGAGGACCAGGTCGTATCGGGTCGGGACGACGGTGCGCGGAAGCCGGTAGCGATCCTGCATGGCACCGGAGCCTATCGCGCCGCCGACGCTCCGTGTGCGGATGCGCTCAGGGGCATCGACCCGCGGGAGCGGAAGGCGTGAGACCCTGCGTGTAGGAGGTTCCCGACCCGGCATGCGAACGTCACGACGCGGCGAGGAGGCCGACCACGCAGCGGTGGATCTCGGCGTCGTGGTCGACGACTCCCCGTCCGAGGACGAGCGCCGGGCCGATGCGCGGCGGCGGACGGGCACGCTCGCGGCCTTCGGCGTGGTCGCCGTGGTCATCGCGATCGTGGTGATGGCCGGGAGCGGCGACACAGGGACGGACCGGCGACCCGCGAACACCACCGACGCCGACGCTCCCGACAGGTCGGCGCTGCAGCCGGGCACCTATCGCCTGCCCGGCCTCTCCGCACCCGTCTCGATCACCGTGCCGGCCGGGTGGTCGGCCGGTGACTCGATCTGGGGCCCGGCGGGCGAGGGCCTCGCGGCGATGTCCACCGGACGGCCGGGGGCCACGATCAGCATCGCGCTGCTCGACGTCGCGCAGCTGGATCCGTACGTGGCCCCGAAGGACAGGCCGCTCGGCCGCCCGGGCACGCCGGCGTGGTTCGGACGGTCCTTCGACGACTTCGCCTCCCGCGTGCAACCGCGGCTGCGCGATCGCGTCGTCGGTCACCGCCTCGATTGGCGGGCACCGCCGGTCCTCACGTGGCTCTTGACGTTCACCGACCGCGGACCGATCGGCGTGGCCGACGACGCGACGTACGACGGCCGGCGCGGCGCCCTGGTCTCGTTCGCGTTCCCCGGTCCGGCCCGGTCCGTGTTCGGGGTGCCGGGAGGCGGCGACGATCGCCTTGCGGCCCGGGAGTCACCTACACGTTCTGGGTGCCCTCGCGCCGACGGGTCGCCCGGGGACACGATCATGCTCGGGGTCGCACGCGAGCTCGGCGCGATGCCCACCACCGCCGAGTGGGACGTCGTGCGGACGCTCGAGATCGGGTGACTCGGACCGCGGAACCCTGCGGCGTCAGTCGTTCACGTAGGTGAGCCAGTCCGCGTACTTCGGGTCGTCGCCCTTCGTGGCGGCGAAGAACGCGTCCTGCAGCGACTTCGTGACCGGCCCCCGATGCCCCGCCCCCACCGTGCGATCGTCGACCTCGCGGATCGGCGTGATCTCGGCTGCCGTGCCCGTGAAGAACACCTCGTCGGCCGTGTAGAGGTCGGTGCGCACCAGGTTCTGCTCGATCACCGGGAAGCCGAGGTCGCGGGCGATCGTCATGACCGCGGCGCGGGTCACGCCGGCGAGACACCCGTGACCGGTGTGAGGCGTGACGATCGTGCCGCCGTTCACGGCGAAGATGTTCTCGCCCGAGCCCTCGGTGACGTAGCCGTCGTCGTTCAGCAGCACGGCCTCGTCGTAGCCCGACTTCGTGGCGTCGACCTTCGCGAGGATCGACCCGAGGTAGCCGCCCGTGGCCTTGGCCGCCGAGGGCAGCGAGTTCTGGTCATGGCGCTTCCACGAGCTGATCTTCACCCGCACGCCCTGCTCCAGGGCTTCCTCGCCGAGGTAGGCGCCCCACGGCCACACCGCGATCGACACGTCGACGGGGTTCGCGAGCGGGCTCACGCCCATCTCGCCGTATCCGCGGAACGCGATCGGACGGATGTAGCACGACTGGAGCCCGTTCGCGCGGATCGTCTCCTTGACCGCGTCGACGAGCTCGGCCTTGGAGTACGGGATCTCCATGAAGTAGATCGACGGCCGAGGAGTACATGCGGTCGAGGTGCGCGTCGAGGTGCCACACGGCGGGTCCGCGCGCCGTCTCGTAGGCCCGGATGCCCTCGAAGACGCCGCTGCCGTAGTGCAGGGCGTGGCTGAGCACGTGCACCTTGGCCTCGTGCCAGGGAACGAGCTCGCCGTTCATCCAGATCGACTCGACCTCGGTGATCGGCACCGTCGAACCTCCTCGGGTCGTCCGCCGAGCGGAACGCGCAGGCGGTAGCCCCCAAGGATACCGATGGCGAGCGGCTGCCGCGACGCCGCCGGTCACGGGCCGCGGAGCGGAAGCGGGTAGTGTGCCGGTATGCACGAGGAACAGCTGACGCCGAGCGAGGGGCCCTCGCCGACCGACGTCGACGCCGACGACGGCGAGGCGATGGAGGACCTGATCAGCGGCATGGACCGCTACGCCGGCGCCGAGGAGCACACCACCCTCGCCGAGCAGCACGACGGCGACACGATCGACGAGCGGAACCGCCGAGAGCAGCTCGCCGCGCGCCGCGAGGCGACCGGCGTCGACCTCGTGGACGAGGCCGACGACGGCGTCGACCGGGAGAAGGATCTCGTCGGTGACTCGGAGCGATCCGATGGTCCGGTCCCGGCCGAGCTGGCGGCGATGCACGTCGTCGACGACGCGCCCGGCGTCGTCGACCACCCCGACGACTACGTGGAGCCCGACACCCGGTAGCGGTGCCAACGCATGGGCGCCTCGGGGTCGAGGGGCGCATCCCAGTCGTCGAAACGCTCGGCCGCCCACGAGCGCACGCTCGCGACCGCACGCTGCAGATCCTCGTCGCGCACCCGCCACGTCCACGAGTAGGTGCGAGCGAGCGCCTCATCGAAGAACGTCGAGAGCGAGCTCCCGAAGTGGCCGGGCGCCTCGATCACGCCGAGCGGCTGCGCTCCGGCGTTCGTGAACTCCGATCGAGCGCCTCGGGCTCCCGATCACGGGCCAGCCCGACCGGCTCGGCGTCGCGGCCGATCTCGCTGATCATGCGATCCATCACCTCGCGCCAGCGGCCCGCGAACCCCCCCGGCTCGATCGCGATCACGCCACCGGGCCCGGTGACCCGGCAGAGCTCGGCGACGGCGTCCCTCCAGGCGGGGATCAGGTGCAGCACCCACCGGGCGTACGCGCCGCCGAACGCCGCGTCACGGAACGGGAGCCGGGTCGCATCCGCCTCGGGCGAGGCCCACGCCTGCGCTCTTGTCGCGCAGCCGCGCCATCATCTCCCCGGAGAGGTCGACGCCCGACGACCCGAAGCGCCACGTGCGGAGAGCGGCACGGCCAGGGCGCCGGTACCCACGCCGATCTCGAGCACCGGACCGTCGCCGGATGCGACGTCGCGCTCCAGCAGGTCGACGACGCCGCGGAGCGTCTCCTCGTCGGTGACGCGGGTGGCGTCGTAGAACGAGGCGGCTCGGTCGAACGAGACCGAGTCGCTCATGCGCCGTGCAGCAGTTCCCGACGCGGGTACGCGGTGGACGACGGCTGCTCGGGTCGCTCGGGCACATCGCCGCGCAGGTAGCCGTCGGCGATCATGCGCACCTGCATGTAGACGCCGCCCTCCCACACGGTCGACATCGGTCCCGCCCGGTGCCCGCGCGAGGCCGCCGCGCGCTGCAGCGACTCGCACGCGGCCCAGTCCTCACGGTTCGTGACGTCCCAGAAGTCGACCGCGTACGCCGGGTCGAAGCCCTCGAGCTCGAGCGCCTCGGGCGGGAACAGCCACTCGCACTCCACGAAGCTCCGGTCGGGTGCGATCGGCTCGATGCGGTGCGTCAGCACGTAGTCGGGGTGCGGGCTGATCAGCAGGTTCGGGAAGATGCCGAAGTAGCCCACCTCGCGCAGCTGGTGGTCGCGCAGCCCCCGGATCGGCACCCCGCCCGATCGCCCGTCGAGCGACATCGTCTCCACGCCGTCGTAGAGGTCCATCGGCCCCGCGACGTAGAGCCCCTGGATGTCGATCGAGTAGCCGCTGTCGGGCGGGGTCACCGTGCAGAGCTCGGGGTGGATCTCGGAGCAGTGGTAGCACTCCTGGTAGTTCTCGTGGATCAGCTTCCAGTTCGTCGCGATCTCGTAGGAGTGGCGAGCCGCCACCACGAGCCGCTCGGGCTCCCAGGGCGCGAGGTGGTCCCAGAGGTTCCCGAACTGCTCCTCGTCGCCGATGCCGTCGGGGTCACGGCGCGCGAACACCCATCCGCCGCGCTCGATCTGCCCGGCCGCGCGACGGTGCGTGCCGGCCCGCCCGAGGCAGACCCACGACCGGTCGAAGAACCGTTCGCGCTCCCACGCGAGCACGTCCGGCGACGTGTAGGCCTCGCCCGGGAGCCCGTACGAGAGCCCGAACGGGCTGACGCACCGCTGCAACGCATCTCGGTCGATCGGCGCCACGCTCACGTGGTCAGCATCCCTGGCGGATCGAGGCCGCGGCAAGTCCCGCCGGTCAATTCATGGACGGGTCGCGCGGCATCAGGCGCAGCATGTCGTAGCCGCGCCCGAGCCGGCGCAGCACGTCCTCCCACAGGCGACCCGGGTCGTCGTGGAAGACGTCGTCGGGCAGCGCGGGCGCGGTCACCCAGCTCTCCTCCTCCAGCTCCGATTCGAGCTGGCCGGGACCCCACCCCGCGTAGCCCGCGTACACGCGCGCACGGCGGATCGCCTCGCCGATGTCGTCGCCGGACTCCGGCGGCAGGAAACCGATCGACCCCACCGCCAGCAGCTCCGCCCTCGAAGGATCGAGGAAGTCGGCGAGCACGACGATCGATGCGGGCTCGACGGGCCCCCCGTCGAACAGCGGCTCCTCGGGGTCGACCAGGTCGCCGAGCGGCGGCACCGCCTCGCGGACCGGCACCCCGAGCGACTGGTTCAGCACGACGCCGACCGCCCCGTCGTCGTCGTGGTGTCCGATCAACACGACCGTGCGACGGAAGTTGGGGTCGAAGAGGTTCGAGTTCGAGATCAGCAGGTGGCCGGTGAGGGATTCCACCCCTGCATCATGGCGCGTCGAGCAGCCATGTGGCTGCCTCGATGTGCTCGCGCATCGGGCCGTCGTCGTCGAAGCCCCACGAGACCGTGTGTGCCATCGACCACAACCGCGCCCGCTCCCGGTCGAGCCCGAGCTCCGCGGTGACCCGGTCGAGTCGTCGCAGCACCGCCTGCCGGCTGTGCCCGAGCTCCCGGCCCCGCACGATCGAGGCGACCCCGAACTCGCGCTCCCCGGCCAGGGGCTTCGGGTCGATCAGGAGCCACGGCTCCCGCTCGGCCGCGAGCACGTTGTCGGCGTGCAGGTCCTGGTTCACGAGCACCTGCTCGCCCTGGGTCGGCGCGAGCGACTCGAACGCCTCGGTCGCGGCGTCGATCAGCCGCTCGCTCGACGGTGCGTCCCGTGCGCTCCCAGTGCTCGCGCATCTCGACGGCGAGGTCGGCCACCTCGTCGGCGAGCGGACGGAACGGCTCACCGGCCGGGATCCAGAGACGCGGGAGCAGCCCGATCACCACGTCGAGCGCGGCCTCCGGCTCTTCGCGGGTGAGCGGCGTGCCCGGCACGCACCGCTCGAGCAGCATGGCCCAGCACATCGGATCCTCGTCGAGCAGGAAGACCGCCCCGCTCCCGTCGAGCCGACGGAGCGCCTCGGCTTCGAACTCCCCCTCACGGTCGGGGATGCCGATCTTGAGCACGACCGAACGACCGTCCCGCTCGGCGGGCATCGTCAGCGAGGCCACGCTGTTCGTCCACGGCTCCCCGAGCGTCAGCGACCAGCGCTCCGCACACGCGTCGACGATCGAGGGAAGCTCGTCGAGCCACGCTGCGAATCGAGGATCGCCCCGCCAGACCTCCAGGTGCTCGTAAGCCACGCGGGAAAGCGTACGGCTCAGCTCTTCGCGGGGATCTCCTTCTTGGGGTCGAGGAACGGCAGCGGGGTCACCGTGGCCGTCATCGGGCCGTCGGGCGAGGCGATCTCGATGCGCGTGCCCTCGGCGGCCGTGTCGGCCGGCACCCACGCGAAGCCCATGTTGAACTCGAGCCGCGGTGAGTACGAGGCGCTCACGAGCCGGCCGATCTTCTCGTCGCCGTCGACGACCGGCCAGAAGTCCTCGAGCCACATGCCGAGGGGATCGCCGTCGATCGTCACGCCGACGAGCTTCTGCCGCACGCCGTCGGCGCTTGATCTTCTCGAGCGCCGTCCGCGAGACGAACTCGTTGTCGTTGTCGAGCTCGACGAGCCGCTCGAGGCCGGTGATCTCGAACGGGTTGTTCGTGATGTCCATGTCGTTGCCGTAGTTGAAGATGCCGGCTTCCATGCGTCGCTGGTCGCTCGGGGCGATCGCGCGCAGCTCGAACTCCTCGCCGGCGGCCATGATCGCGTCCCACAGGTCGAGGGCGCGCGACGAGTCGCGCAGGTACACCTCGTAGCCGAGCTCCGCGCTCCAGCCCGTGCGCGAGACGACCACCGGGATGCCGTCGAGCTCGGTCTGCTTGTGCCAGTAGTACTTCTGGTCGGCCACGTCGTCGCCGAAGAGCGTGCGGATCAGCGGCTTCGACAGCGGGCCCTGGATCTGCAGCGGCGACACGTCGGGCTCGCGGATCTCGACGTCCATGTTCGCGAACGCCTGCACGCCGAGCGCGTACAGCAGCGCGTCGCTGTCGGCGAGCGAGAGCCAGAAGTGGTCCTCGGCGAGCTTCAGCAGGATCGGGTCGTTCACGATGCCGCCGTCGGGCGCGCAGATCAGCACGTACTTGCACTGCTCGGGCTGGGTCTGCGAGAGGTCGCGCGGCGTGAGCAGCTGCGTGAACCGCGCGGCGTCGGGGCCGGTGATCTCGACCTGGCGCTCGACCGCGACGTCCCAGAGCGTCACCTTCTCGACGAGGTGCCAGTACTCCTTGATGTCGTCGTCGTACAGCGTCGGGATCAGCATGTGGTTGTACAGGTCCCAGCTGGTGCAGCCGGCTTCCACGGTGCGCTGGAAGTAGGGCGACTTCTTGTACCAGCTCGCGAAGTAGAACGGGAACGACGAGTTCTGCTCGACCATCAGGTCGATCGGCGATGTCACGTGGTCAGCATCCTAGCGGACCGGACCGCGGCAAGTTGCAGGTCAATTCATGGAAGGGTCGCGAGGCATGAGGCGCAGCATGTCGTAGCCGCGTCCGAGCCGGCGCAGCACGTCCTCCCACAGGCGCGCCGGATCGTCGTGGAAGACGTCGTCGGCAGCGCAGGCGCGGTCACCCAACTCTCCTCCTCGAGCTCGACCTCGAGCTGGCCAGGACCCCATCCAGCGTAGCCGGCGTACACGCGCGCACGGCGGATCGCCTCGCCGATGTCGTCGCCGGACTCCGGCGGCAGGAAGCCGATCGACCCCATCGCCAGCAGCTCAGCCCTCGAAGGATCGACGAAGTCGGCGAGCACGACGATCGATGCGGGCTCGACGGGGCCGCCGTCGAACAGCGGCTCCTCGGGGTCGACCAGGTCGCCGAGCGGCGGCACCGCCTCGCGGACCGGCACGCCGAGCGACTGGTTCAGCACGACGCCGACGGCTCCGTCGTCGTCGTGGTGGCCGATCAAGACGACGGTGCGACGGAAGTTCGGGTCGAAGAGGTTCGAGTTCGAGATCAGCAGGTGGCCGGTGAGGGATTCCACCCCTCCATCATGGCGCGTCGAGCAGCCACGTGGCCGCCTCGATGTGCTCGCGCATCGGCCCGGCGTCGTCGAATCCCCACGACGACCGTGTGCGCCATCGACCACAGCCGCGCCCGCTCCCGGTCGAGCCCGAGCTCCGCGGTGACCCGGTCGAGCCGTCGCAGCACCGCCTCGCGGCTGTGCCCGAGCTCCCGGCCCCGCACGATCGAGGCGACCCCGAACTCGCGCTCCCCGGCCAGGGGCTTCGGGTCGATCAGGAGCCACGGCTCCCGCTCGGCCGCGAGCACGTTGTCGGCGTGCAGGTCCTGGTTCACGAGCACCAGCTCGCCCTGGGTCGGCGCGAGCGACTCGAACGCCTCGGTCGCGGCGTCGATCAACCGCTCCTCCACGGTGCGTCCCGTCCGCTCCCAGTGCTCGCGCATCTCGACGGTGAGGTCGGCCACCTCGTCGGCGAGCGGGCGGAACGGCTCACCGGCCGGGATCCAGAGACGCGGGAGCAGCCCGATCACCACGTCGAGCGCGGCCTCCGGCTCTTCGCGGGTGAGCGGCGTGCCCGGCACGCACCGCTCGAGCAGCATCGCCCAGCACATCGGATCCTCGTCGAGCAGGAAGACCGCCCCGCTCCCGTTGAGCCGACGGAGCGCCTCGGCTTCGAACTCCCCCTCACGGTCGGGGATGCCGATCTTGAGCACGACCGAGCTGGCCGTCACGCTCGGCGGGCATCGTCAGCGAGGCGACGCTGTTCGTCCACGGTTCCCCGAGCGTCAGCGACCAGCGCTCCGCACACGCGTCGACGATCGAGGGAAGCTCGTCGAGCCACGCTGCGAATCGAGGATCGCCCCGCCAGACCTCCAGGTGCTCGTAGGCCACGCGGGAGAGCGTACGGCTCAGCTCTTCGCGGGGATCTCCTTCTTGGGGTCGAGGAACGGCAGCGGGGTCACCGTGGCCGTCATCGGGCCGTCGGGCGAGGTGATCTCGATGCGCGTGCCCTCGGCGGCCGTGCCGGCCGGCACCCACGCGAAGCCCATGTTGAACTCGAGCCGCGGGGAGTACGACGCGCTCACGAGCCGGCCGATCTTCTCGTCGCCCTCGACGACCGGCCAGAAGTCCTCGAGCCACATGCCGAGGGGATCGCCGTCGATCTTCACGCCCACGAGCTTCTGCCGCACGCCTTCGTCGCGGATCCGCTCGAGCGCCGTCCGCGAGACGAACTCGTTGTCGTTGTCGAGCTCGACGAGCCGCTCGAGGCCGGTGATCTCGAACGGGTTGTTCGTGATGTCCATGTCGTTGCCGTAGTTGAAGATGCCGGCTTCCATGCGTCGCTGGTCGCTCGGGGCGATCGCCCGCAGCTCGAACTCCTCGCCGGCGGCCATGATCGCGTCCCACAGGTCGAGGGCGCGCGACGAGTCGCGCAGGTACACCTCGTAGCCGAGCTCCGCGCTCCAGCCCGTTCGCGAGACGACCACCGGGATGCCGTCGAGCTCGGTCTGCTTGTGCCAGTAGTACTTCTGGTCGGCCACGTCGTCGCCGAAGAGCGTGCGGATCAGCGGCTTCGACAGCGGGCCCTGGATCTGCAGCGGCGACACGTCGGGCTCGCGGATCTCGACGTCCATGTTCGCGAACGCCTGCACGCCGAGCGCGTACAGCAGCGCGTCGCTGTCGGCGAGCGAGAGCCAGAAGTGGTCCTCGGCGAGCTTCAGCAGGATCGGGTCGTTCACGATGCCGCCGTCGGGCGCGCAGATCAGCACGTACTTGCACTGCTCGGGCTGGGTCTGCGAGAGGTCGCGCGGGGTGAGCAGCTGGGTGAACCGCGCGGCGTCGGGGCCGGTGATCTCGACCTGGCGCTCGACCGCGACGTCCCAGAGCGTCACCTTCTCGACGAGGTGCCAGTACTCCTTGATGTCGTCGTCGTACAGCGTCGGGATCAGCATGTGGTTGTACAGGTCCCAGCTCGTGCAGCCGGCTTCCACGGTGCGCTGGAAGTAGGGCGACTTCTTGTACCAGCTCGCGAAGTAGAACGGGAACGACGAGTTCTGCTCGACCATCGGTGGGTCATCCTTTCCGTCGCAGGGACCGCGCCGGCGGTCCTTCTTGATCTCGCGGACCATGTTGTAGGCCGGGATGCCGCAGACGCCGCCGCCCGCGTGCGTGGCGCTGGAACACTGATAGAGGCCACGGATCGGCGTGCGGTAGTCGGCGTACCCGGGCGCCGGCCGCATGTGGAACAGCTGCTCGGCGCTGAGCTCCCCGTGGAAGATGTTGCCGCCGATCAGCCCCCACTCCTGCTCCATCTCGTGGGGGCCGATCACCTGGCGGTGCAGCACCGAATCGGCGAAGCCGGGCGCGAGCTCGTCGTAGCCGGCGATCACGCGGTCGGCGTACGCCTCGAGCTCGGCCTGGTGCGGCTCCTCGCTCCACTCGTGCGGCACCCACTGCGTGAACAGCGAGACGACGTGCTTGCCCTCGGGGGCGAGGGTGTGGTCGTAGACGGTCGGCATCACGCCGTCGCTGAACGGCGCGGTCGCCGGCTCGCCCGCGCGCGCCTGCTCGAACGCCTTCTCGAGGTAGGCGACCGAATGCGCGAGCTCGAAGCCGCCCGTGAGGTCGGTGAGCTCGGGCATCGCGGTGAAGACGGGCGCGCGGTCGAGGGCGGCGTTGATCTTCACGACGCCGCTGCGCGTCTTCCAGTTCGCGATGTCGTCGACGAAGTCGGCGGGGAGGTCGACCCGGTCGATCTGCTCGAGGAACGTGATCTTCGGGTGGATCGCCGTGACGACGAGCGGCGCGCGCAGCTCCTCGCCGGAATCGAGCACCACGCCGGTCGTCGCGCCGCCCTCGATCGAGGATCTTCGCGACCTTCGCGCCTCGGTGCGGATCTCGGCGCCGTGCGAACGCGCGCTCGAGGCGATCGCGTCGCTCACCGCGCCCATGCCGCCCTCGGGCACCGCCCACGAGCCGAGGTGGCCGTCGCCGACGTCGCCGATCGAGTGGTGCGCCATCACGTAGCCGGTGCCCGGCTCGTACGGCCCGGCCCACGTGCCGATCAGGCCGTTCAGCGCCATCACGGTCTTCACCTGGTCGGACTCGAAGAACCGGTCGAGCAGGTCGACGACCGACATCGTCATCAGCTGGGTCACGTCGGCGAGCCCGCGCACGTCGAGCCCGCGGAAGCGCCACGCGAGCCGGAGCTGCTCGGTGAGATCGGCTCGGCTTCAGCGACCCGAGCCTCGGGCGGCGTCGTCATCATCAGCGGCCCGAGCACCTCGGCGAGCCCGCCGATCCACGCGTCCCACTTCTCGATCGCGTCGGCGTCGCGCTTGCTGAACTGCGCGAACGACTCGTAGTTCTTCTTCGCGTCGTCGTCGGCCTGCAGGATGGCGCGACCGTCGGGGAACGGCAGGAAGTACGGCCCGACCGGCGTCGACCGGTACCCGTGGCGCGCGAGCTCGAGGTCGCGCAGGATCGTGTCGGGCATCAGGCTCATCACGTAGCTGAGCGTGGTGACCTTGAACTCGGGCGCCTCGGGCCACGGCGCCATCGTGTCGGCGGCGCCTCCCACCTTGTGGCGCGCCTCGAGCACGACCGTGCGCGCGCCGGCCTTCGCGAGGTAGGCGGCGGCGACGAGCCCGTTGTGGCCCCCGCCCACGACGATCGCGTGGTACCCGTTCGTCATGGGCGGTGACGATACTCCTGAATGGCTATTCAAATCAAATCCCGTTCGCCACGTCGGATATCCCTCGCACACGGCACGACAGGCAGGTGAGCACCGCTTTGCCGGGTTGAGCGATGATTCAGGTTGATCCGCGTTCCAACGTCAGCTGACGTCAGGCGACGACGTGCGCACCACTGACTCCCGATGCTCACGGCCGAGCGGACGCACGAGCACCAGCGCGGCGGCGAGGCAGCTCAGCCCTCCGACGAAGTACGCGCCACGCGGCCCGATCGAATCGACGACCTCCCCGCCGAACGCGAACGAGATCGCGAGCGCGATCAGGATCGCCGACTCGCTCGCCCCGATCACCCGGCTCCGGATGTGGTCGGGCGTGCGCCGCTGCAGGATGCCCTGCTCGGCGACGCCTCCGACGCCCTCCCCCGTGCCGGCGCCGACCATCAAGCCGACGGCGAGCGGCAACCACGGCGCGATGCCGATCAGCCCGAGGCACAGCCCGACGAGGGCGACGCCCCAGATCAGCGCGCGCGCCTCGTAGCGTTCCCGCAGGTAGCGCTGGGCGAGGAAGGAGCCCAGCGCGGCACCGCCGCCCCATCCCGCGTTCAACAGGCCGTACCCGATCGCTCCCGCGCCGAGCTCCTCGGCGAGCGCCACCTCGGCGACGAGCGTGAAGCCGGCGCCGAGCAGCAGCACGACCCACGCGAGCGTGATCGCCCGCAGCACGCGATCGCGCAGCAGGAAGACGACGCCGTCCTTCAGACCGCCGAAGCGATCGTCCTCGCCGCGCTCGCCCGAGAACGACCCGGGGGTCGTGCCGATCAGCCAGGCCGAGCCGGCGAACGTGATGGCGTTCAGCCCGAACACGAAGTAGCCGGCGGTCTGCAGCTGGTCGGGCGTCGAGTCGGGCGCGATCACGGCGACGAGCACGCCGCCGAGGATCGGCCCGACCAGGTTCCCGATGTTGCGACCGACCGCCACCATGCCGTTCGCCCACGTCAGGTCCTCGGGCCCGACCAGGTTCGGCACGGCGGCCGCGGACACCGACCAGATCGGCGACTCGAGCGTCGCGGTGATGAACGCCATCACGAGCAGCTGGGCCGGGGTCTGCGCGAACGCGAGCGCCACGAAGCCCACCGCTGCGGCGAGGTCCGCGATCACGAGCACCTTCCGGCGATCGAAGCGATCGCCGAGCGCGCTGCCCAGCGGGCGCGAAGAGCCCCTGGGCGCCGAACGTGAGCAGCAGCGTCCACGACACCCAGCGCGACTCGCCCGTGAGCTGGAACATGATGTAGGCGAGCGCCGCGAACGCCGCACCGCTGCCGGTGAGCGAGATCAGGCGCGCGGTCGCGAGCCTGCGCACGGCGGAGCGCTCGCGCGCCGACGGCACGTGACGAGGCTCGGGGCTGATCGGGGTGGACGAGCGGCTCATGAAGCGGAACTCCTTGCGAGGTGGTGCGGGCGGTGGTCCTGATCGAGGGTGGTGCGCTACCGCGCGGCGCGCGGCCCGATGAGGGCACGCGCACCGGCCGCATCACCGGTGATCAGGAACATCCGCTTCATGGCCCGAGCACGCTACCACAGCGATTCCGCCTGAAGACGAAGGGAACGGCTCAGGCCGGCGGCAGTGTGACCGTTCGCAACTGGTGGGCCTCGATCTCGCCGGCGACGCCCTCGAGCACCTCGGGCGGCACCTCGGTGTCGACCGTGAGGCACATCAGCGCCTCGCCACCCTCGGCCTTGCGGCCGACGTCCATCGTGGCGATGTTGATGCCGGCCTCGCCGAGCAGGGTGCCGACCTTCCCGATGATGCCCGGGCGGTCGACGTAGGTGAAGAACACCATGTGCCCGGCGGGCGTGACCTCGATCTCGAAGCCGTTCACCTGGGTCACCCGCTCGTGGTCGCGCCCGAGCACCGACCCCGACACCGCGACGGGGTCCGCGTCGGTCTCGGCCCGCAGCGAGATCGAGCTCACGTAGTCCTGCGAGACGGTCGAGCGCATCTCGCTCACCGTGAGTCCGCGCTCACGGGCGAGCATCGGCGCGTTCACGAACGAGACGGGTTCGTGCACGGTGTTGCCGAGGATGCCCTTCAGGGTGGCGAGCGTGAGCACGCGGGTGTCGGACTCCGCGATCCGGCCGAGGTAGCTCGCGACGATCGATCGCACGCCGCCCTCGGCGAGCCCGGCCGTGAGCGCGCCGAGGCGCTCCGCGAGCGGCACGAACGGACGCACGACCTCGGTGACCTCGGCCCCGGCCGAGACGTTCACGGCGTACGGCACGAACTCGCCGGTGAGCGCGAGCCGCACCATCTCGGCCACGGTGGTGCCCGCCTTGTCCTGGGCCTCCTTCGTGGAGGCGCCGAGGTGCGGCGTGACGACGACCGGATCGAGCGCGAACAGCGGCGAGTCGGTCGTGGGCTCGGTCGTGAACACGTCGAGCGCGGCCCCACCGAGGTGACCGCTCTCGATCGCCTTGGCGAGCGCGCTCTCGTCGACGATGCCCCCGCGGGCCGTGTTGACGAGCCGGGCGCCCTGCTTCATCAGTCGCAGCTCGTGCTCGCCGATCAGGCCCTCGGTCTCCGGCGTGCGCGGCAGGTGGATCGAGACGAAGTCGGCCTGCACGAGCAGCGCCTCGAGCGACGGCATCGCGTCGACGCCCATCTCCTTCGCGCGTTCGGCGCTCACGTACGGGTCGAACGCGATCACCCGCATGCCGAAGCCCGCGGCGCGTGGCGCGACGAGCGCCCCGACCCGGCCGAGGCCGACGAGCCCGAGCGTCTTGCCGGCGAGCTCGACCCCCTCCCACTTCGTGCGCTCCCACGACCCCGCCTTCAACGCGGCGTGGGCCTGAGGCGTGTTGCGGGCCTGCGCGAGCAGCAGCGCCATCGCCTGTTCCGCGGCGCTGATGATGTTGGACTGCGGCGCGTTCACGACCATCACGCCGCGCCGGGTCGCCGCCTCGACGTCGATGTTGTCCAGGCCGATGCCGGCGCGGGCGACGACCTTCAGGTGCGTCGCCGCCTGCAGCACCGCGTCGGTGACCTGCGTCGCGCTGCGGATGACCAGCGCGTCGTAGGGCTCGATCTCGGCCGCGAGGTCGCCGCTCGCCAGATCGGTGCGCTCGTCGACCTGGAAGTCGGCCCGCAGCAGCTCGAGCCCCTGCGCGGACAGCGGCTCGGTGACGAGGACCCTCACGCGCCGCGCGACTCCATGAACACGGTCTCGGCGGCGGCGACCGCGGCCCCGCGCTTCACGGGGTGCCCGAGCGACTCGAGCGTCATCTCGAGCGCGGCGAGCCCGCGGATGATGTCGAGCTCGCTGAAGTAGCCGAAGTGCCCGATGCGGAAGACCTTCCCCTTCAGGGGTCCCTGCCCGGGCGCGAGCACGCAGCCGTGCTCGGCGCGGATCGTGTCGCAGATCGCGTCGGCGTCGGCGGACTCGGGCGCGCGGATCGCGGTGACGGTCCAGTTGTCGTCGAGCCCCTCGCCGAACAGGTCGAGCCCGAGCGCCTTGGCGCCTTCCTTCACGGCACGCGACAGCATCCGGTGGCGTCGCATCGCGGCCTCGACCCCGTCCTGGAAGTAGAGCTCGAGCGCGGCCTGCAGGCCCTGCATCACGCTGATCGCGGGGGTCCAGGGGTTCTCGGGGTCGGGGAGGTCGGCGAAGCGCTTGTACGTGGCCCAGTCGAAGTAGAAGCGGGGGTTGGTGGCCGAACGAGAGGCCTCCCAGGCCCGCTCGCTGATCGCGGCGAACGCGATGCCGGGCGAGGCGCTGAGCGCCTTCTGCGAGCCCCCGATCGCGACGTCGACACCCCACGCGTCGAACTCGAACGGCACGGCGCCGAGCGACGAGACGACGTCGACGACCACCATCGCGCCGGCGTCGTTCGCGACCTTCGCGAGCTGCTCGATCGGCTGGATCACACCCGTCGAGGTCTCCGACTGCGTGAGCAGCACGGCCTTGACCGGGTGCTCGGCCAACGCCGCCGCGACCTCGTCGGGCCGGATGCGCTCGCCCCACTCGTAGTCGACCGTGTGCACCGTGAGACCGAACGTCTCGGCCAGGGTCGTGAACCGCTCCGCGAAGAACCCCGCCACCGGCACGAGCACCTCGTCGCCGGGCGAGAAGCAGTTCGCGATCGCCGATTCGAGGCCGCCGGTGCCGCTCGAGGTCATCAGCAGCACGTCGGCCGAGTCGGTGCGGTAGAGCTCCTTCAGCCGCGCGGTGACCCCGCGCATGATGTTCCCGAAGCCCGGCCCACGGTGGTACACGAGCGGGCTGCCCTGGGCGAGCAGCACCTCGGGCGGGATCGGGGTCGGGCCGGGAGCCAGGATGATCTCGGGCCTGTCCACGGTGCGGATCAACTCCTCGCAGGTGTCGTTCTGGGCTCGAAGACCCAGCCTAGCAGGGGGCCTGTGAGGTCCCGGCGCAGCACCGGGAGACGGCACGATTCCGCAATCGCCCACGGCGGCAAGGAACCGCAGGTCCGTATCATCGTGCGGGCGCTCCGACGGGCGCCACCTGCGGTGATGGCGACCCTTCGGTTCCTGCTCAAGCGCTTCGTGGCCCAGCGATCGCTGGGACTGGCCGTCGTCGTCACGCTGGCGTTCACGATCGGCGTGCTCGTCGCGGGGCCGATCTACGCCGACGCCGCTCGCGAGGCGATCCTGTCCTCCTCGCTCGGCAGCGAGAGCGTCACGGTCACGAACGCCCGCCTGCAGCTGTTCGCGGGTGCCGACCTCGATTGGAACGCCGCCGACGACGCGATCACCGGCGCGTTCGGCGCCGTGCCCGTCGACACCGTGGTGCCGCAGGGCCTCGGCACGGTGCGGCTCGGCGGGGCCGACGGCCCGTCGGTGCCGCTCGTCTTCCGCGAGGGCGCCCCCGAGCACCTGGAGATCGAGGGAGCGCCACCCGGCGCCGGTGAGATCGCGCTCCCCGCGAGCACGGCGGCCTCCCTCGGCCTGGAGGCCGGCGACAGCGTCGCCCTCGTCGGCCCCAACGACGAGTCACTCGACCTGCGCATCTCGGGCACGTTCGACTCCCCCGACCGCGACGATCCGTTCTGGTACGGCGGCCGCAGCCCGTTCCCCGCCCCCGACTCGACCGACCCGCCGCCGACGCTCGTCGACCGCGCGACGTACCTCGATGCCGCCGGCGCGCTCGGCCTCACGACGGAGTTCACGTGGGACGCGTTCCTCGCGCTGGACGGCGTTCCGTTCGAGGAGGCGTCGCGCGTGCCGGCGCAGCTCGCCGAGATCGAGGACGCGATGCAGGCCCAGCCCGGTCTCTCGTCGGCTCGCATGGTGAGCGGCCTCGACACGTTGTTCGACCTCGTCGACCTGCGCGTGAAGAACCTGCGGGTGCCGATCCTGCTCGTCGTGTTCCAGATCGGGGCGGTGACGCTCGCCGTGCTCGCCGGGGTGGGCTCGCTCACGCTCACGCGCCAGACGTTCGAGCTCGCGGTGCTGCACAGCCGCGGCTTCTCCCGCCGCACCCTGCTCGCGGCGCAGGGCGCGCAGGCGCTGCTCTACGCGGCCGTCGCGTTCCCGCTCGGACTGCTGCTGGGTCTCGGGCTCGCCAAGCTCGCCGGACGGTTCAACGGCGAGCAGCTCCCCGGCGTCGAGTTCCCCGCCCGGTTCAACGACGGCGCGATCTGGCTCGGGCTCGCCGTGGCGCTCGTCGGCGCGCTCGTGCTGCTGGCGCTCTCGGCGCCGGCGGTCTCGCGCACCGTGATCGAGGAACGCCGCCGAGCATCGCGCGAGGATCGCCCCCTGCTGGCCCGGGTCCCGGTCGAGCTGATCGTGCTGCCGCTCGGCATCTTCGCCTTCATCCAGCTGCGCGGCGGCACGAAGCCCGAGGCGGGCGAGGGCGCGATCGAACCCCTCGTGCTCGCCGCGCCGACGCTGCTGCTGTTCGCGGCCTCGTTCATCGCCCTGCGGCTGCTGTCGTTCGTCCTGCACCGGCTGGACGGGCGCATCGGCCGCGCTCGCCGACTCCCCACCTACCTCGCCGGACGCCGCCTCGGGCGCTCCCCCGGCACCGGCTTCGCCGCGGCGCTGCTGCTGTTGTTGTCGATGGGACTGCTCGTGCTCGCGACGTCGTACCGGGCGATCGTGTTGCAGAACCACAGCGACGCCGCGCACGTGCAGGTCGGGGCCGACTGGAGCGTCAGCGCCTCGCCGCCGGACCAGGTGCTCGCCGCCGTCGGCTCGATGCCGCCCGAGACGATGGCGGTCGTGCGCACGGACCCGTCGTTCTCGAGCGCGAGCTTCTCGCTGCCGCCCACCGCCCTCGGCATCGACCCCGCACGGTTCGAGGAAGCCGGCTGGTGGCGCGACGACTTCTCCTCGACGTCGCTCGACGACATCCTCGAACGGCTCGACACCGAGCCCCTCGGGGTCGAGGTGCCCGAGGGTGCGACGGAGCTCACGATGACGGTCGAGGTGCCGCGTGCCGCCGAGGAGCTCAGCGTGGAGGCGACCTCGGTGTCGGCAGATGACCGGCTCACGACGTCGTCGCAGACGCTCGCCGCGGGGTCGCAGGACGTCGCCCTGGAGCTTCCCGACGCCGTGCGTCTGCTGTCGATCA
>CAWGUD010000022.1:0-23499 GCA_963825685.1 uncultured Actinomycetes bacterium
GCGGGTGTAGACTGTCGACAACTTGGTATCCACGCTCGCTGATCTCGAGATCGCGACGTTCGCGGTCGACGAGGTCGTCGAGGGGACCCAGACAGGGTGGAGCGAGGGCGTTCTCACGCTCGCGCTACCGCAGCTCGCGGTCGGAGCCGGCTCGTACCCGGCGCTGGCGGAGGCCACGGTCGAGGTCGTCCGTCCCGGCGATCACGTCCGCATCTCGAACGTCCTCGACGTCGTGCTGCCCACGGCCCGCGTCGCCGACGCGCGCCTGCATCGGCTCGCCGGCGTCGCGGTGGTGACCGTCTGCGACTGGCGGGCCGCCGGGTTCGCGGATGCCGACGAGCTTCCCGACGCCCTCATCGACATGGCCGGGCCCGGCGCCGATCGCTCACCCTGGGGCGCGAGCATCGGCGTCGTCCTTCGGTGCGTGCCCGCGCCGGGGGTCGAGGTGGCCGATGCCGACCGCGCGATGCGGGAGCTGGCAGGCGAGCTCGCGGGCGCGCTCGCCGCGTGCACGACCGACGCTCCGGCCGGCGACGTGCGCGCGATCGGGCCGCTTCCTCCGGCCGATGCCACGCTGCCGGCGATCGCGGTGGTGCTGCAGGTCGCATCGGAGGGTCCGCTGCTCGACACGTTCCTCGACGGCGAGCCGCTCGGCGTGTTCGAGCCGAGGGTGCTCGAGGAACGCGCGCTGCACGAGGGCCGGCTGACGAACGGGGCCTACGACTGGCCGGGGGTGCGCAACGTGACCGCGGTGTATCAGGACCCGGCGGTGCCTCGGGAGCTGCGAGCTCGGCACGGGCGAGACCTCCGCTTCGCCGGCATCGTGCTGGCGCCGGGCTACCTCGACGGCGCCGAGCAGAAGCGGCGGGCGGCGGAGATATCGGCGGAGCTGGTCGCCGGGCTCGGTGCCGACGGCGTGGTCTGCACGACGTTCTCGAGCGGGAACTCCCACACCGACACGATGCTCACCGTGCAGGCCTGCGAGCGCCGCGGCATCGGCGCCGTCGCGCTCGTGTGCGAGACGAACGGAGGCCTGACCGACCACGTGCCGGAGGCCGACTGCCTCGTGAGCACGGGCAACGAGGACGAGCTCGTCGACGCATGGGTCCCGCAGCACGGTCATCGGCGGCGACGCGCACGCTCGCGTGGGCGAGCGCGTGCCGCAGGTGCACTACGTCGGCGGACTCGTGCAGACCGGCGACGCGCGATGGACGGCGGTGCCGGCATGACCGTCGTCGTGCACTACGTGAACCAGTTCTTCGCCGGCCTCGGCGGGGAGGAAGCGGCCGGCCACGAGCCGGTGAAGCTCGACGGCCCTCAGGGACCGGGCCGGGGTCTCGCCGCCGCCGGGTTGGCGGTCGACGTCACGCTCGCCTGCGGCGACGACTACTTCGGGGAACGTGAGGCGGATGCCCTCGCGACGCTGCTGGGATGGCTCGACGAGCTCGAGCCCGACGTGCTCGTCTGCGGACCCTCGTTCGGATCGGGCCGGTACGGCTACGCCTGCGGCGTGCTCGCGCGGGAAGCCGGCCGGCGCGGCCTGCCCGTCGTGGCAGCGATGACCCCGGACTCGCCCGGCGTGCTCGCCGCCGAGGGCGCCGCCTACGTCGTGCCGACGGGATCGAACGTCGCGGGCATGCGCGAGGCGCTGCCCGTCGTGGCCTCGCTGGCGGCTCGGCTCGCATCGGGCGACGCGGTCGGAGGCCCCGAGGACGAGGGATACCTGCCCCGCGGGCTGCGCCTGAACGCCATCGTCGAACGAACCGGCGCCGAACGAGCGATCGACCTGTTGCTCGCAAAGCTCGCCGGCAACGTGCGGACCGAGGTCGTGCCGAGCGGCGACCACGTCGCCCCGGCCCCTCCCGTCGAGGATCTCGCCTCGGTGCGGCTCGCGCTCGTCACCGAGGCGGGGTGCGTGCCCCAGGGCAATCCGGACCGGCTGCCGACGCGCCACGCGAACGTCTGGCTGCGGTACGACCTGGCCGGGGCGAGCACCCTCGCCGAGGGCGACTTCGAGTCGGTGCACGCGGGGTTCGACACCACGGCGGCGAACGCGGACCCGAACCGGCTCGTGCCGCTCGACGCCGCGCGCGCGCTCGAGCGCGAGGGGGTCGTCGGCTCCCTGCACGGGGCGTTCTACACGACGAGCGGCGTGGACACCCCGGTCGCGGTGGCGGCGCGCCACGGTCAGGAGATCGCCGCCGAGCTGCGGGAGGCGCAGGTCGGGGCGGTGATCCTGACCGGCACCTGAGGGACAGGCACGCGCTGCGGGGCAGTGCTGGCGAGGGAGTTCGAACGAGAGGGCATCCCGACCGTGTTCGTGACCGCGTTACCGACGATCGCACAGATGGTGGGGGCGAACCGCATCGTGCGGGGCGTGGCGATCACCAACCCCACCGGCGACCCCTCGTTGCAGCCGGACGACGAGCGGGCGATGCGCATCGCGCTCGTCCGCCGTGCGCTGGAGATGCTCGCGACCGACGTCGAACCTCGCACGGTGTGGGAGGCGACGCCGTGACGCGTCGCGCCGCGGTCTCGTCGGCCTCGTTCGTGCTCGAGCACGTGCCGGACCTCGTCCGGTACGGCTCCAAACCCGCACGCGAACCGCAGCGGATCGGGGCGATCACGGCCGGGCTTCGATCGTTCGAGGATGCCGTGGCCTACCCGCCGAACCAGGTGTTCATCGGCAACCTCGCTCCCGCCGACCTCTGGGAGCGACCTCGCGACTGGTGGCGCCACCCGGTCGAGGCCGGGACGTCCGCCGGTCCGTCCGGCGACGTGATGGACCAGCACGACTTCTACGAGTTGCTCGCCGAGGTCGACCAGTTCGACCTGGTGCGCATGGGCGCCGAGCCCGAGCCGGGCCAGCTGTCGCTGTGGCGGGGCGACGAGGTCGTCGGCGCGTTCGCGGGCGACCACGAAGCGGACGAGTCGCTCACCCCTCACGTGCTGCTCGAGAACCTGTCGATCAAGGCCAGCGGGGTGCACGCCCTGCGCCATCTGCTCACGACCACCGGCATCGACCCTGCGTCGATCTCGCACGCGATCGGGTGCGGAGAGGAGGCGGTGGGCGACCGCTACCAGCGCGGCGGCGGCAACGTGGCGAAGGCGATCGCCGAGCACTGCGGGCTGACGCGCGCCAGCGGCGTCGACGTGAAGTCGTTCTGCGCCGCCCCGGTCCACGCGCTGGTGGTCGCCGCCGCCCTGATCGAGGCGGGCATCGAGGAGCGTGTCGTCGTCGTGGCGGGGGGATCGATGGGCAAGCTCGGCATGAAGTTCGAGGGCGCGCTGTCGAGGGGGTTCCCGATCATCGAGGACGTCCTGGCGGGCATGGCCGTGCTGGTGGAGCCAGCCGATGGCTCGAACGGTCCGGTCGTGCGCGCCGATGCCGTCGGTCGCATGCCCGTCGACGCGGGCAGCGCGCCCCAGGCGCAGCTGGAGGCGCTCGTGGGCGCTCCGCTCGACGCGATGGGGCTGAAGATCGGCGACGTCGACCGCTACGCGACCGAGATCCACAATCCCGAGATCACCGAGCCACAGGGTGGTGGCGACGTCGCCGACCGCAACTACAAGATGCTCGCGGGGCTGGGCGTCGTGCGCGGCGAGATGGAGCGCGCCGACATCACGTCGTTCTCCCGTGCGCACGGGATGCCGGGGTTCTCGCCGACGCAGGGGCACATCGCGAGCGCCGTGCCGTGGATCCCGCATGCGCTCGACGCCATGCGTGCCGGTGACCTGCGCCGAACGATGCTGATCGCCAAGGGGTCGCTGTTCCTCGGCCGCCTCACGCGGCTGTGGGACGGCGTCTCCGTGACGCTCGAAACCTGACTCGAAGGAGGGAACGACAGACATGATCGAGGCGACGGTCGAGACGTTCGACGACCTCGTGCGCGAGGGGGAGGTGCTCGTCGACATCTGGGGACCGCAGTGCCAGCCCTGCCTCGCGCTGATGCCGGCGGTCGAGGCGCTGGCCGAGACCTACGGCGATCGGGTGCGGTTCGTGAAGGTGAACGCCCCCGACAATCGCAAGGTCTGCCGGGACCTGCGCGTGGCCGGGCTGCCCGCCTACCTCACGATGCGTGACGGCGTCGAGGTCGAGCGGCTGACGAGCAACGGCACGACGCCCGAGCAGATCGAGGACGCGATCGTGCGGCTGATGGACGGCGCGCCCGCGGTGGGCCCGCCGATCCCGGAACACCTGAGCCAAGAAACCGGGAGGTGAGGACCGACATGGAGCTCAAGGGCAAGAAGGTGGTCGCGCTCGGCGAACGCGACAGCGTGCCCGGTGAGGCGATCGCCGAGGTGGCGCGCAGCGCCGGCGCCGAGGTGATCGAGATCAGGACGGAGTGCTTCGTCTGAACGGCGTCGGGCGCCATGGACCCCGACAACCAGGCACTGATCAAGCGGATCGTCGATGAGATCGGCAGCGACGACCTCGTGGTGATGCTCGGCGCGGCCGATGCGGAGGCCGTCGAGGTGGCCGTCGAGACCGTCCGCGACGGCGATCCGGCCTGGGTGGGTCCATTGGCGGGGGTCCAGTTGGGACTCCCCGTACTGCACGTGTTCGAGGACGAGGTGAAGGACCAGGCCGACGACGGCGTCTACGAGGCGCAGATCGGCTTCTTCGAGATGACGCTCGACGTCGACGAGGTGAAGGCCGCGATGAAGCGCGCACGAGGTGAAGCGTGAGCGGAGACCCGACGGAACCGTTGTTCCCGCGGACCGTGTTCCGCGAGCTCGCGCGTCCGCTCCAGCATCCCGAGGCGCTCTGCTGGGATCCGCTCACCGAGCGCGTCTACTGCGGAGGCGAGGGCGGGCAGATCTACGCGGTCGGCCTCGACGGCGGGATCGACGAGGTCGCGAACACCGGCGGCAGCGTGCTCGGCATGGCCGTCGATGCGTTCGGCCGTATCTACGCGTGTGATTGGCACCGGCAGGAGGTCGTGCGTGTCGACGCGGCGAGCGGCGAGGTCGAGACGTATACGAAGGGCGCGCCGGAGCTACCCCTCGACGACCCGAACTCGCCCGTCTTCGCCGACGACGGCACGATGTACGTGACCGGCTCGGAGAACCCGGCGATCTTCCGCGTCGCGCCGAGCGGGGAGACCACCGTGTGGACGACGGCGATCGATGGTTACCCGAACGGCGTCACGCTCTCGCCGTCGGGCGACGCCCTCGTCGTCGCGCAGTCGCATCCGGCCGACTTCGAGGGCGGCCGGATCTGGCGCATCTCGATCGAGGCCGACGGGGGGGCGGGCGCGCCGGAGGTCATGGCGGAGCTGTTCCACACGGTGC
Source organism: uncultured Actinomycetes bacterium (assembly GCA_963825685.1). Taxonomy (GTDB): domain Bacteria; phylum Actinomycetota; class UBA4738; order UBA4738; family HRBIN12; genus JAOUEA01. The sequence continues at coordinate 5,296 of CAWGUD010000022.1, forward strand.
CCGACGGCGTCGCCTACGACGTCGACGGCAACTGCTACGTCGCGCATTACACGCCGGACCGCATCGACCGCATCCGTCCCGACGGCACGGTGGAGACGGTGGTCGAGGACTGGGAGGCGGTCCACCTGAACGCGCCGACGAACATCGCGTTCTGCGGCTCGGACCTCGAGTTCGTGGTCGCGGCATGCGTCGGCGAGGAGTTCCTCGCGATCGCGGACCTCGGTGTGCGGGGCTCGCCGCTGCGTCGGCCGCGCCTCTAGCGGCGCACCGCAGTCTCGAGTCCGGCGGGCGGCGCGGCGAACGTCTGGTCACCCGAATCGAGGCGAGCCTCGAGAGAGCCGGTCGGCGTGAGGAGCTGCCAGGTCGTCCGTCGGCATCTCGGCCCGACGTCGACCTCCTTCGTTCCCTTCGTCCATGACATCGACCCGCCGGGATCGAAGAACGGCGCCGCGATGTCACCCGTGACCTCGGTCGACGTGGGGGTGAGGAAGAGCGACGGCTCGTCGGCGGTCGCGACCACGAAGTGCACGAGGTCGGCGGCGCCCACCGTCTCGAATGCCTGGAACAGGAAGACGTTGTCGCGGCCCTCGCGTCCGGCCACGATCAGGTAGCCCTCGCCGACCCCCGTCGGCTGACTACCGGTGAGCACCTTGCCCGGGGTGCAGGGGTTCCCGTATTCGCAGTCCCGGCCCGTGTACCGGGTGTGTTCGATCGTGGCCCGCACGTGCGTGATGTTCACATCGTCGGGGAACTGGGGATCGACGTAGCCGGGGAGGAACGTCATCGATCCGCGCAACACGCCCTTGCGGACCGATCGTGTCGAAAGTACCTCGTCGGTCTTCGGACAACGGAGCTTCGATGTGCGCACCGCGCTCAGGTCTTCCAGGTCCATGAAGATCGCGCCGTATGCGGGGATGAGCCCCGTGTCCAGACCGACCTGCCGGAGCTCGCCGTTGAAGTCGAGGGACCCAGCGGCGAGATCGAACTCCCAGATGTGCGCCTGCATCGGCCGGCTTCCCGTCGCCGCTCGGCGCGAGGCGATGATGCGCATGTCCGGGTCGTTCGGCGGCGAGCCGGGACCGGGGTCGGACTGCGACACCTCGATCTGCCACTCGTAGGGCGAGCCGGCGACCGTGAACGGCCGGGTCGTGAGGTAGGTGGACGTCGCACCGGCGATGCCCCGCTCCGGGGAGGCACGGTCGAGGGCTCGATCGAGGACCCGGCGCTCCGGAGTGGTCGCGGCGGCCGTGCCGGCGACACCGCCGATGAGGCAGACGACGACGACGATCGTGAGCGTGGAACGGGGTGCGCGCACCTGGGCTCCCTCCTGGTCGACCGGTCGATCGTATCGTCGGCCGGGTCCTGGATCGGGAGCGATCGGGGCACGGTCGGAGCGGGCTCGGGCGCGCGGTCCCGATACCGAGGGGCCATCCGACGGGTTCCGGCGCGCCCTTGAATGCCACGGTGGCTGCAGGAGCGAAGGAGGCCCTATGTTCTACGACGTGATGATCAAGGAGGAACCCGACGAGCTGGTGGCGTCGATCCGCCAGCGCATCACACCCGATCGCATCCCCGACGTGGTTCCGTTCGCCTTCGAGCGACTGATGGAGTGCGTCGGGCCGGTCGGCTACGGCGACGGCATGCCCGGCATCGTGATGCACGAGATCCGGGAGCCCGAGGTCGCCGACATCGAGGTCTTCATGCCGGTCGCCACGCCGTTCGATCCCCCGGAGGGGATCGAGGTCACGACGCTGCACGGGGGGACGATGGCCGCGGTCGTGCACACCGGTCCCTACGACGCTTCGCAAGCGGCGTACACGGCGTTGACCGCGTGGATCGACGAGCACGGCCGGCAGATCATGGGGCCGCCCCGGGAGCACTACCTGAACGACCCGCACGTGGTCGGCATGGACCGGGCGGAGACGGAGATCGAGGTGCCGGTCGCCTGAGTGCCGGGCGTGCGCTCAGCCGGTGACGGGGCGATCCGGCGGTGGCAGCGGCGGGGCTGCGCCTCGTCGTACCAGCCGCCGCCGCCCAGTTCCCCGCCGTCGACGATCAGCGTCTGGGCCGAGATGAAGCGGGCGTCGTCGCTCGCGAGGAACAACACGGCCATCGCCTGGTCGCGGGGCGTGCCCGCGTAGCGCAGCGGGATCTTCGCGAGATATCGGTGCACCATGGCGCGCTCGGCCGGGTCGGCGGCCATCTCGGCTTCCGCCTCGGGGGTGATCGTCTCGCCGGGCGCGACGCAGTTCGCGCGGATGCCGTGGTGGCCCATCTCGTGCGCGAAGGCCTTGGTCAACGCGACGAGCGCGGCCTTCGACGCGTTGTAGATCGACTCGGGCGACTCGTTCTGGAACGCGTTCGCGCTGGCGATGTTCACGATCGCGCCGCGGCGAGCCCCGATCGATCCAGTGCCGGCAGGCCTCCTGCATCGTCAGCATCGGGGCGCGGACGTTCACCGCGAACGTCGCGTCGAAGTCGCCGGCCCCCACGTCGAGGGCGGCGCCGTCGGGTTGCATGCCGGCGTTGTTGACGAGCACGTCCACGCCTCCGAGCGCCTCGAGCGCCGCCGTCACGACGCCGCGTGGTCCGTCGATCGAGCCCAGGTCGGCCACGTGCGTGGCGAGCCGGTCGGCGTGGGGATGGCCGTCCGCGAGCGCGGCCAGGCCGTCGTCGAGCACGTCGGTGGCGAGCACCGCCGCGCCTTCCTCGAGGAAGGCGTCGACGATGCCGCGGCCGATGCCACGCGACGCGCCGGTCACGATCACCCGTCGTCCCTCGAACCGCATCGTCCTCGTGCTCCTCTCGCCTCAGGCGCTCGCGGTCGCGAGCGCGATCGTGGCCTGCTCGACCGCCGTGTCGTCGATCTCGATGCCGAGGCCCGGTCCGTCGGGCGCGTGCACGAGGCCATCGTGCCCCGTTCGGATCGTGGTGCGCACGCCGTGCTCGAACGGCTCGGGCGGCACGGCCTGCTCGAAGTAGGTGGTGCGGCCGAACGCCAGCGCGGTGTGCAGGTTCGCCGCCTGGATCACGGTGTGCCCGTAGCTGATCAGCTCGACGTCGAGCCCGGCCTCGGCCGCGACGGCGAACAGGTCGCGCGCCGCCGTCGGACCACCGGCGAACGAGACGTCGAACCGCACGGCGTCCCAGGGTGGGTCGCGCAGGGCGTCGGCGACGAGTCGCGGCTCCCAGATCGCGTCACCGGCGGCGAGGATCGGCACGCCGGGCACGGCCCGGCGCAACGCCCGGAACCCCGCCAGGTCGAAGTCGGGCAGCGGCGCCTCGAACCACCGGACGCCGGCGTCGGCGCAGGCTCGCGCGACGAGCTCGGCGCCCTCGCGGTCGTAGCGGCCCTCCGCGTCGTGCATCACGGTGAGATCGGGGAACGCACCCCGGACGGCGCGGACGAGCCCGGCGTCGCGCGCGGGGTCCCCCCAGGCGTGCAGCTTCACCGCGCCGAACCCCTGGGCGACGAGGTCGCGGATCGACGAGACGTAGGCCGTCTCGTCGTCGAGCAGCGGGACCGAGGCGTAGGCGGGCAGTGACGGCGCGCCGGCCCGACCGCCGAGAGCCTCGCAGAGCGTGCGGCCGGCGCGCCGGGCCGCGAGGTCCCACAGGGCGATGTCGATCGTGGAGCGCACCGCGGGCGGGAACGGCGACGTGCCGTCCTCGGTCAGCATCGCCGCGACGTGGTCACGGTCGTCGGCGTCGAGCCCGATCAGACGAGGCACGATCGTCCGCAGGGTCTCGAGCGGCGCCCGGTCGTGGTCGCCGAACGTGTCGGAGTCGTACGCGCCGACGCCGATCGTGCCGTCGTCGTCGGTGATCCTCACCAGGGTGGTGGTCGTGAACACCTCGTCGGACCGCGCCGTGTACCGGAATCGGTCGACGTCGGGGCCGAGCGCCCGCGCCTCGACGTGCGCGATCAGGCCCATCGAGGGTCCCGGTCCTGGCCGCGTTGTCGATGGTCGACAGTCGACATCGCCGTGCTACGCTCCGCGGCATGAGCGAGCCATCGTCCACCCTCCGGCCGCTTGAGGCGCCGCGTTCCCTCGCCGAGGACGCCGCCGATCGCATCAGGGAACAGATCCTCGACGGCGGGTTCAAGCAGGGCGAGCACCTCGTCGAGGCGAAGATCGCCGAGCAGCTCAACATCAGCCGTGGGCCGGTGCGCGAGGCGTTCAAGCTGCTCCGGGCCGAGGGCCTCTTGAAGGAGGAGCCCCGCAGAGGCACGTTCGTCGTGAGCCTCACGGCGCACGACGTCCGAGAGATCTACGGTCTGCGGGCCGCGCTCGAGGGCCGGGCCGGGCGCATGATCGCGCGGTCCAAGGACCCGACCGTCCTGGCGCGACTGCGGGCGCTGGCCGACGAGATCGACCGGGCCGTCGATGCCGGCGACGCGGTCGCCGCCAGCCGCGCCGACCTCGCGTTCCACGAGGGGCTCTGCGAGCTGTGCGGGAACTCCCGGATCCACGAGGTGTTCATGCGGTACGTGCCGACCCTGCGCGGCCTGCTTGCGGCTCGACGAGCACGTCGTGCGGTCCCTCGACGAGATCTCGCGGCAGCATCGTCCGCTCGTCGAGGCGATCGAGGCCGGCGACGAGGAGACGGCCGCCAGGCTGCTGAACGAGCACGCCGAGCATGCCGGTGGCCTGATCGCCGGCGTCATGGCCGCGAACGACTGACGTTCGCACGCTCAACCCCCCTCGATCCTCGTACGGATAGATGGACCCGCGAGAGTCTGTCACCGGCTGTCAACGGTTGACAATCTGCAACCTCGCCGGATACGGTCGCCACGCGGGTCACGATCGGGTCTCGGCGACGATACGGAGGGGTACACGATGACGCGGAACCGGTTCCTGCGCGGCCTGGCGGTCGTGGCGACGTTCTCGCTGCTGGTGGCTGCATGCGGCGATGACGATGCCGCACCCGACAGCGGCGACGGCGGCACGAGCACGGCGCCGGCCGATCCCGCCGACATCACGGGCACGCTCCGGCTCTACTCCTACTCCGACGGGTTCGACCCGGAGTACATGGAGACGTTCTTCGAGATGTACCCGAACATCGAGCTCGAGACCGCCTCGTTCGGCAGCAACGAGGAGGCCGTCGCGAAGATCCAGGCCGGGTTCGAGGCCGACGTGGTCAACAGCTGCGTCGACGAGGCCACCCTCGAGATGGTGAACAAGGGCATGTACCAACCGCTCGACGAGAGCCGCCTCGAGAACTGGGACGACATCTGGCCCGGCATGAAGGAGCTCCCGGGCGTGCAGGTCGACGGCGAGATCTTCATCGTGCCGGTCGACGCCGGCACGGCGGGCATCATGTACAACGCCGACGAGGTCACGACCCCGCCGACGTCGTGGACCGACCTGTTCGACCCTCAGTACGCGGGCCGCGCGTCGCTCGAGGACCTCGCGATCACCGCGCTCGATGTGGGAGCCCTCGCCAACGGCATCGAGAACCCGCTCGAGATGACGCCCGACGAGCTCGAGATGGTGAAGCAGTTCCTGATCGACAACCGCGGCCAGTTCCGCACGTTCTGGAAGGGTCAGTCCGACGTGAAGGCCCAGTTCAAGTCCGGCGAGATCGTGATCGCCAGCGGCTACCCCGGCATCGCGAAGCAGCTGCGGGACCAGGACGGCATGAACGTGCAGTTCGCCGCGGCCGAGGAAGGCCAGATGCTCTGGACCTGCGGCTACGGCATCAGCCCCGACATCGCGGAGGAGAACCTCGATGCCGCCTACGCGCTGCTGAACTGGTACACGAGCCTGCCGCCGCAGATCTACGCCGCGACGACCTGGAACTACCTGACGTCGAACACGGGCATCATCGACGCGGTGCCCCAGAAGGTCGTCGAAGAGGCATCGCTCGACTCGCTGTTCACGCTCGAGAACGCGATCCCGGCGAGCCCGCCCGATGACCGTGCCGCCTGGGTGGCGGCGTGGACCGAGGTGAAGGCGTCGTAGTGGCGACCCAGGCGGTCGAGCGCTCGGGCCTCGCCGTCGCCGACACCGCCGGCGCCGCACGTTGGCGCCGGCGGCGGGTGCTGAACGCCTGGGGCTGGCGAGCGTTCCTCGCGATCGTGGGGCTGATGCTGTTCGGGCCGCTCGTGATCCTCGTGCTGTTCTCGTTCAACGACTCGAACATCCTCGCCTTCCCGCTCGAGGGCGTGACGACGAAGTGGTACACGGAGGCCCTGACCGACCCGGTGCTGCGCACGGCGTTGAAGAACTCCTTCCAGGTGGCGTTCGTCGTGGCGCCCCTCTGCCTCGTGCTCGGCACGCTGGCCGCGTTCGGGCTCACGCGGTTCCGGTTCCGCGGCCGCGGGGTGATCGGCGGCCTCGTCGGCGCGCCGCTCGTGCTGCCGTGGCTGATCATCGGCATCGCCGCGCTGATGGGGTACGCGCGCGCCGACATCGACCTCAGCCTGAAGACCGTCGTCATGACCCAGACCGTGTGCACGTTCCCGCTCGTGACCGCGATCGTGGCCGCGCAGCTCTTCCGGTTCCAGAAGGTGCAGGAAGAGGCCGCGATCGACCTCGGGTGCTCGCGGTTGCAGGTGCTGCGACACATCATCCTGCCGCACATCGGCCCGGCGCTGGCGGCGGCCGGCATCTTCGCGTTCGCGTGGTCGTTCAACAACTACGAGATCAGCGCGTTCACGCTCGGGTTCCAGCAGACGTTCCCCGTCTGGGTGTACTCGAACGTGCGCAGCCCCGACCACACCGCGATCGTGAACGCGATCTCCGCGCTGATCTCGGTCGCCCAGGTCGTGCTGATCTGGTTCGCGCTCAAGCTGATGCGCCTGCGGAGCGGCGACCAGGCGACCAAGGACATGATCGCGGGCACCGAGGCGGTCGCGGCGGGGGCGAGGACGTAGCGATGGCGGAGCTGCAGGAGACGCTCGGCGTCGGGATCGGCGCGTCCGACGACACCGGCCGCGCTCGGCGGGGCCCTCGACGGCCCGGCGGGGCCCGCGGCGCGTTCGGCATCCTGTTCGCGCCCGTCACGCTGCTGATCGTGCTGTTCCTCGTGCCGTTCCTGATCATGGTGCAGATGAGCGTGGTGAAGTTCCCCCCGCGCGTCGACAGCGGCTACACGCTCGATCACTACATCGAGGTGCTGACGAACCCGCTGAACCCGCACATCGCCTGGACCACGTTCACGATCGCGACCACGGCGATGATCGCGATGCTGCTGGTCGCGATCCCCCTCGCCTACTTCATGGTCTTCAAGGCCGGGAAGTGGGAGCTGTTCCTGCTGCTCGCGCTCGTGCTCGCCGACGAGCTCGCGCCGGTCGTGAAGGTCTACGCCTGGCAGGTCATCCTCGGTCGCAACGGCATCCTCAACTGGCTGATCCCGGGACCGCCGGTGGAGTGGCTGCTCTACAGCCAGTTCGCGGTGATCCTCACGCTCTCGACGACGTACATCACGTACACGACGATCCCGATCTACGCGGCGATGAAGGCGATCGAGCCCGCCACCTTCGAGGCCGCGACCGATCTCGGCGCGGGGTGGTGGCAGCAGGCCCGCAAGATCCTGATCCCGCTCGCGGCGCCGGGCATCTTCGTCGCGATGATCCTCGTGTACATCCCGATGCTCACCGACTTCGTGACCTCCGACATCGTCGGGGGCACCGGGTCCTACATGATGGGCCAGCGCGTGCGCGACCTGATCCTCGGACAGGGGGACTGGGGGGTCGGCTCCGCCCTGAACTTCTTGTTGCTCGCGATGTCGGTGTTGCTGGCGCTCGTCGCCTACCGGCTCGCCCGACTGAACAGGATCGAGTCATGAGCGCATCGACCACGCACGACGCTGGCGGCCGCGAAGGCGAGATCCTCGTCGAGGCCGTCACGAAGCGGTTCGGCGACGTCGTCGCGGTCAACGACGTCTCGATCACGATCCCGGGCGGAGAGTTCTTCTCGATGCTCGGGCCGAGCGGCTGCGGCAAGACCACGACCCTGCGCATGATCGCGGGCTTCGAGGCGCCCGACGCCGGGCGCATCGTGTTGCAGGGCGCCGACGTGACGCACGTGCCGCCGCCCGAAGCGCAACGTGAACATGGTCTTCCAGGCCTACGGGCTGTTCCCGCACATGACGGTGGGGGAGAACGTCGCGTTCGGCCCGAAGATCAAGAAGTGGTCGCGCGAGGAGACGCGCGAGCGTGTGGCCGAGGCGATCCGAACGGTGCGCCTCGACGGGTTCGAGGACCGCCGCCCGGGCAGCTCAGCGGGGGCCAGCAGCAGCGGGTCGCGCTCGCGCGTGCGCTCGTGAACCGTCCGGCCGCCCTGCTGCTCGACGAGCCGCTCGGCGCGCTGGACCTGAAGCTGCGCAAGGAGATGCAGCTCGAGCTGAAGGACCTGCAGCAGCGCACCGGCACGACGTTCGTCTACGTCACCCACGATCAGGAAGAGGCGATGACGATGAGCGACCGGATCGCCGTGATGAACGGTGGGGTGGTCGAGCAGCTCGCGACGCCGAAGGAGCTGTACCAGCGGCCGGCGAGCGCGTTCGTGGCCGGTTTCATCGGCACGTCGAACCTGATCGAGCTCCGGGTCGACCGCCGCGACGACGGCCTGCTCACGATGGATCTGGGTGACGGGCAGCGGATCTTCGCGGTCGCACCCGAGCACGTGGCCGGCGCCGTCGATCGCCCCCAGGTGACGATCACCGTGCGGCCCGAGTGGATCAAGCTCTCGACCGGTGAGGCGGCGACCGCGCCTGTCATGTCGGTGGCACGGTGATCGACGTGGTCTATCTCGGCTCGGTCACGCAGCTGATCGTGCTGCTGCCGACCGGCGAGCGTCTGACCGTGCACCGGCTGAACGACGAGGTGGGTGCCGACCGAACCCAGGCCGGGTCAACAGGTGATGCTGCACTGGGCCGCCGAGCACAGCTACGTCGTGGGCTCCGAGGCCGGCGCCGCCGAGATCGCGGCCGAGGCCGGAGCGCCGACCGCCGACGTCACCACTTCCTGACGAGAGAGGACCAGCGCCATGGCAACCGAGGTCACGTCGCTCACCGCCGAGCAGATCGTCGCCGACTCGAAGCGGTACACGCTCTACGACTGGCAGGCGCAGTCGAAGGCGTCGCCGCTCGCGATCGACCGCGCGGAGGGCGTCTACATGTACGGGGTCGACGGCCGTCGCTGGCTCGACTTCAGCTCGCAGCTGATGGGCGTGAACATCGGCCACGGCGACAAGCGCGTGACCGAGGCGATCGCCCGTCAGGCCGAGAAGCTGCCGTACATCTCGCCGTTCCAGGCGTTCGAGGGCCGGGCGATCCTCGGCCGCAAGCTCGCGGAGCTCTGGCCCGGCGACCTCGAGAAGACGTTCTTCACGCTGGCCGGGGCCGAGGCGAACGAGAACGCGGTGAAGATCGCGAAGATGGTGACCGGGCGCCAGAAGGTGCTCGCCCGGTACCGCAGCTACCACGGCTCGACCTACGGGACGATGATGCTCACCGGCGACCCGCGTCGCTGGCCCAACGAGCAGCCGCCGATGCCCGGCGTGGTGCACGTCCTGGATCCGTACCACGGCCCGCAGCGTGAGGTCGACGATGCGCAGACCGCGTTGGCCCTGCTCGAGGAGACGATCGAGCTCGAGGGGCCCCACACGATCGCGGCGTTCATCCTCGAGCCGGTCACCGGCACGAACGGCATCCTGATCCCGCCCGACGGCTACCTGCAGGGCGTGCGTGAGCTCTGCACGCGTTACGGCATCATGTTGATCGCCGACGAGGTGATGTGCGGGTGGGGCCGCACGGGCGCGTGGTTCGCCGTGAACCACTGGGACGTCGTCCCCGACATCATCACGACGGCGAAGGGGCTGACCTCGTCGTACGCGCCGCTCGGCGCCGTCGGCCTCGCGCCGCACGTCGCCGAGTACTTCGACGAGAACGTGTTCTGGGGCGGGCTCACCTACAACACGCATCCACTCGGCGTGGCGGCCGCGATCGCCGCGGTGCAGGTGATCGAGGACGACGACCTCGTCGGCAACGCGAAGCGGCTCGAGCCGGTGATGCGGGCGCACCACGACACGCTCGCGGCGAAGCACCCGAGCGTGGGTCGCTCCCGCAACATCGGGCTGTTCGGCATCCTCGAGCTGGTGAAGAACCGGGAGACGCTCGAGCCGCTCAGTCCCTTCAACCAGATGAACGAGACGATGCAGCAGGTGAACCGGTTCCTGATCGACAACGGGCTCGCCACGTTTATCCGGTGGTGGAACGTGATGACGAACCCGCCCCTGTGCATCAACGAGGAGCAGCTGGCCGAGGGCTTCGCGATCATCGACCGGGCGCTCGACATCGCCGACGCCGCGATGGAGGACTGAGCGTGGGCGAGCGCATCGGGTTCATCGGGCTCGGCATCATGGGCAAGCCGATGGCGCGGAACCTGCTCGCGGCCGGCTTCCCCGTGGCGGTGCACTCCCGCGGTCAGGGGCCGGTCGACGAGGTGGTGGCGGCCGGCGCGGTCCGGGCCGACGGCCCGGCGTCGGTGGCCGCGGCAGCGACATCACGATCACGATGCTGCCCGACACGGCCGACGTCGAGCAGGTCCTCATGGGCGCGGGCGGCGTGATCGAAGGGGCCTCCGAGGGCTCCCTCGTGATCGACATGAGCTCGATCGACCCCGAGCCGACACGGACGATGGCTGCGGCGTTCGCGGCCAAGGGTGTCGCGATGCTCGATGCCCCCGTGAGCGGTGGAGAGAAGGGCGCGATCGATGCGGCGCTCTCGATCATGGTCGGCGGCGACGACGCGGCCTTCGCGCGCGCGACCCCCGTCTTCGAGGCCTTAGGGAAGAGCATCGTGCACGTCGGGTCCGAGCGGGGCCGGGCAGGTGTGCAAGGCGTGCAACCAGCTCGTGGTCGCGGCCACGATCGAGGCGGTGGCCGAGGCGCTGCTGCTCGCGGAGCGGTCCGGGGTCGACGCCACCAAGGTGCGCGAGGCGCTGCTCGGCGGGTTCGCCGGCTCGAAGATCCTCGAGGTCCACGGCCAGCGGATGCTCGACCGGACCTTCGATCCGGGGTTCCGCATCAGGCTGCATCGCAAGGACGCCCGCATCATCGAGGGAGCCGCCGCCGAGACCGCGACGCCGATCCCGTCGTTCGCGGTCGTCACCGAGCAACTCCAGAAGGCCGTCGACGCGGGCGACGGCGAGCGCGACCACTCGGCCCTGTACGCCGAGCTGGCCCGCGAGGCAGACTCCTCTTCGTGACGACCGATCACGCCCCGACGTCGACCGACGGCGTGCCCGAGGAGCTGACGGGCGTGCTCACGGCCGATCCCCCGCGGTTCGACGATGCCGACGTGCCCGCGCTCGCCCGCGAGACCTTCGGGTTCGACGGCGAGGTCGAGCGCCGGTTCGAGAGCGAGCGCGACCAGAACTTCCTGCTGCGCGGCCGCGACGGCGAGGCTCGCATCTTCAAGATCTCGAACGCCGGGGAACGGCCCGACGTGCTCGACATGGAGGTCGGGGCCGCGCTCCACGCCCTGCGCGTCGACCCGTCGCTGCCGGTCGCGGCGCCCTTCCCGACCGAGCGCGACCCCGGGACCTCCATCGCGACGGTGCGCGACGAAGGGCGCGGCACGACGCACATGGTGAGGATGTCCGCCTTCATGCCTGGGCGCGGCTCGACCGACGGCATCGACCTCGACCACCGGGCGTTGTGGGCCTACGGCGAGACGCTCGCGAGGCTCGGCCGGGCGATGCGGGGGTTCTTCCACCCCGCCGCCGACCGGGTGCTGCTCTGGAACGTCGAGCACTGCCTGACGCTCCGACCCATGACCGCAACGATCGACGACGCCGAACGACGGGCGCTCGTTCGCCGCGTGTTCGACCGGTTCGAGGAACGGGTGCTGCCGCGTTGGCCGGGGCTGCGCGCGCAGGTGATGCACGGCGACCTCACGCTCGACAACGCGCTCCTCGACGACGACGGGCACATCACGGGCATCGTGGACTTCGGCGACATGTCGCACACGGCGCTGCTCGCCGACCCCGTCTCGGCCCTCGACTCGGTGCTGTCGATCCGCCAGGGCGACGAGCTCTTCCGTGCGGCCGCCGCGCTGTGTGACGGGTACACGTCGGTCACGCCACTCGAGCCGATCGAGCGCGCGCTGCTCGCCGACACGCTCTGCGCGCGCATCGCCCTGACCGTCACGATCTCGGCGTGGCGTGTGGAGCGGTTCCCCGAGAACGCGCGGTACATCCAGAGCTGGGACCGCAACGCGTGGAGCATGCTCGAGCAGTTCGCCGAGCTCGGCTTCGACGAGACGGCGCGGCGCTTCGGGGCGCCGTCCGACCCGCCATCGACGGCGGAGCTGGTCGCTCGTCGCGCCCAGGTCTTCGGCACGGCGCTCGCGCCGCTCACGTACTCGACCCCGCTGCACCTGGTCCGCGGGCGCGGTGTCTGGCTCGAGGACGTCGACGGCCGTCGCTACCTGGATTCGTACAACAACGTGCCGGTCGTCGGGCACGCTCACCCGCGGGTCGCGAACGCGATCGCGGACCAGGCCCGGACCCTCAACACGAACCTGCGGTACCTGCATCCGACGGCGATCGAGCTGGCCGAGCGGCTCGTGGCCTCGATGCCGGAAGGCTCGGGCCTCGACACCGTGCTGTTCCTGAACGCCGGGAGCGAGGCGACCGACCTCGCGTGGCGTCTCGCCTGCGTGGCGACGGGCAACGACGGCGGGCTCGTGACCGCCCACGCCTATCACGGGGTGACGACGGCATCGACGGCGCTCTCGCCCGAGGAGTGGCGTGGAGGGTGGCGTCCCGATCACGTCGAGACGTTCGCGCCTCCAGTGCAGGAAGCCAGCGCGACCGCGGAACCGGTCAGCGAAGCCATCGAGCGTCTCGCGGAACGTGGACATCGTCCGGCGGCGCTCTTCCTGGACACTGCGTACACGAGCGACGGCGTGTTCGTCGCCGGGCGCGACTACCACACCGAGGTCGCCCGCGCGGCGAGCGAGGCCGGCGCGCTCGTGGTGGCGGACGAGGTGCAGGCCGGCTACGGCCGCACGGGCGAGCACATCTGGTCGTTCGTGGCGTGCGGTCTCGAGCCCGACCTCGTCACCCTCGGCAAGCCGATGGGCAACGGCCACCCGGTCGCCGCCGTGATCGCTCGCCGTGCCGACGTCGATCGACTGGCCGACCAGGCGGAGTTCTTCAGCACGTTCGGCGGCAATCCGGTCGCCGCCGCGGCGGGACTCGCCGTGCTCGACGTGATCCGTGACGAGGATCTGGTCGCGCACGCAGGCGAGGTCGGCGCCCGCCTGCGGACGGGCCTCGAAGCGCTGAAGGAACGTCACTCGCGGATCACCGCCGTGCGGGGGCGGGGCCTGCTGCTGGGCGTCGAGCTCGTGCGCGACGACGGTGAGCCGGACCCCGAGCTGGCCGCGCGGATGCTCGATGCCGTGCGCGACCGGGGCGTGCTGATCGGATCGACCGGACCCCACGACCACGTGTTGAAGGTGCGTCCGCCGCTCGTCGTTACCACCGACGAGACGAACCTGATCATCGCCGCGATCGACGAGGCCCTGCGCTCCTGTTCGTGAACGCGGTGGTGGCTCTACGTGCCCGCGATGTGCACGAGTAACAGCTGACCTCGCTGACCCCGTCCGGAGTCGATCTCCAGGTCAGGGCCTTGCTGCGGCACGTACGCGTAATGGGCCTGCACGTCGAGCAGCCAGTAGCCGTCGCCGTAGAAGTCGCTCACGTCGACGACGCCGCTCGACTCCCACACGCCCGGCCCTCCGCCCACGTCGATCGCGTGCTGCGACGGGTCGAGCCGTGCGACGGCGGTGAGGGTGCCGGTGCCGAGGTCGTACGTGTGCACGCGCGCGTACCCCGACGAGGTCTTGTTCCGGTCCTCCTGGATCACGAGCGTCGACTCGTTGATGCCGAGGTTGTCGGGGTTCACGAGGTCGTCGCCGGCATCGCCGTCCAGGACCACCTCGAGCGTCGCGTTGCGGGGGTTCGCGGGGTCGACCGTCAGCGCGTACAGGCGCCCGTTCTTCGACTCGGCCCTGTTCGCGCCCGTGTCGGACAGGTAGATCACGCCCGGGTTGCCGGGGTCGTGGGCGGCGTCCTCGATGCGGATGAAGTTGAAGGAGCCGAGCCCCTCGGCGACCTCGTTGAGCTCACGGCCCGAGTACCGAGCCGCGTGGGGGATCGAGACGAATCGCCCGTCGAGCGAGTCGCCGACGGCGATGTCGTCGGCCGAGGGGTTGCCGTCGCCCTGGTCCTCGGGCACCCACACCGTGAAGCTGCCCTTGCCGCGGATCGCCTTGGCGAGCGAGTCGCTGTAGTAGGCGTAGGCCTGGGACTCCAATCGGAACGAGTCCTCGGCGAGGTAGACCATCGACCGGTCGAGCCCCTTGATCGGCACCACGTTCTCGTGGTTCAGGAACCCGAAATGCGGTGTCTCGACGAGGCGCCCGGTCACGGTGTTCACCGCGATCGAGATGCCGCCCTTCGGCGCGCCGATCCACTCCTCGCCGGTGAAGTACCAGGGGGTGCCGCGCACGTAGTCGAGCGTGCTGGAGCAGAAGTACTGGTAGCCCTCGGTCCCGTCGACCAGGTAGTCGGCGCCCACCACCCGCATGTTCGGGTTCAGCGTCACGTGCGAGACGCGAGAGTCGCTGGCGTCGCCCCATTCGTACGCGGTCTCGTGGTTCACGTACACCTCGAGGCGGTTCCCGGCGCTGATGTGCGCGCCGATGCCGTCGGGCACGCCGGAGAACTGGAACCCGCCGAGTCGCCCGCCGATCACCTCGCCACTCGTGAGGATCGGCGTCACGGTCGTTCCGGGATCGGTGGAGATCAGGTACGGACGAGACGAGGTGATGAACGGCGCCTCGGCGCGTTCGGCCTGCGCCGATGGCTGCGCGGCCAGCGCGAACGTCATCACGAGTGCTACGAACGATGCGAGGCGTCTCATCGAAGCTCCCTCCCCCGGAACGGTTCACGCAGCGTAGAGCGCATGACCCACCGTCCGCTAGTGCCCTCGGACGCATCGTTGGCCGGGAGGAGTGGCGGGCCGTGTGCCAAGCTCAGTGGTGATGGCCGTCAGGGAGGATCGATCGTGATGACCGAGGACCGTGGAACGCTCGATGCCGGGCGCATCGTCGAGCTGTCGAAGCGCTACACGCTCTACGATTGGCAGGCCCAGTCCAAGGCATCCCCCATGGCGGTGGCATCCGCGGAGGGCGTCCACTTCACGACGGTCGACGGCAGGCGCTTCCTCGACTTCAACTCGCAGCTCATGGGCGTGAACATCGGCCACGGCGACAAGCGCGTGCTCGACGCGATCGCTCGTCAAGCCGAGACGCTCCCCTACATCTCGCCGTTCATGGCGTACGAGACGCGCGCGCTGCTCGGAGAGAAGCTCGCCACGCTGTGGCCCGGGGACCTCGAGAAGTCGTTCTTCACGCTCGGCGGCGCCGAGTGCAACGAGAACGCGATCCGTATCGCGAAGGCGTACACGGGACGACAGAAGGTGCTCGCGCGCTACCGCAGCTACCACGGCGCGACGTACGCGACGATCAACCTCACCGGCGACCCGCGCCGGTGGGCGAACGAGAACCCACCGATGCCCGGGGTCGTGCACGTGCTCGACCCCTACCACGGCACGCGGCGCGGGCTCGACGACGCCGAGACGTCGCTCGCGCTCCTTCGCGAGACGATCGAGCTCGAGGGTCCCGAGACGATCGCGGCGTTCATCCTGGAACCGGTCACCGGCACGAACGGCATCCTGATCCCGCCCGACGGATACATCCAGGGCGTGCGTGAGCTCTGCACCGAGTTCGGCATCGTGATGATCGCCGACGAGGTGATGGCCGGATTCGGTCGCACGGGGGAGTGGTTCTCGGTGAACCACTGGAACGTCGTGCCCGACCTGATGTCGACCGCGAAAGGGCTCACGTCGTCGTACCTGCCGCTGGGCGCGCTCGCGATCTCGCCCGACATCGCCGCCCACTTCGACGAGCACGTGTTCTGGGGCGGGCTCACCTACAACTCGCATCCACTGTCGTGCGCGGCGGCGCTCGCGGCGATCGAGGTGCTCGAGGAAGACGACCTCGTCGGGAACGCCAAGCGCATGGGTGAGGTGATGGCCCGCCACCACGAGGAGCTCACGTCGAAGCACCCGAGCGTCGGCCGCGTCCGCAACATCGGCCTGTTCGGCATCGTCGAGCTCGTGAAGAGCCGCGAGACGATGGAACCGCTCAGCCCGTTCAACGTGCTGAACGAGACGATGGCGTCGGTCAACCGGGCGTTGCTCGACCGCGGCCTCTTCACGATGGTGCGGTTCAACGGCATCATGACGAACCCGCCGCTCTGCATCACCGAGGACCAGCTCGCGGAGGGCTTCGAGATCATCGACGACGTGCTCGCGATCGCCGACGACGAGGTGGACGCGTGATGGCGTCGCGCTTGAGCGACCTCGCGCGAGACGGCCGGCTCCTCCCGATCGCTGCCGCGGCGCTGGTCGCCCTCACGATCGCGACGTACGTGACCGTCATCGTCCGTCAGGGGACGAACTCGGACCTCACCACGTCCGGATTCGTCATCGCCCTGCTGCTGATCGCCCTCACGGGCTCGGTGTGTGCACTGGTGCTCGCGTCGCCCGATGCCCGAGGTGTCGCCGCCGCGGGGGCGTCGGGGGTGCTGCTCTCGCTGGGCGTGCTCGGGCTCTTCTCGATCGGACTCCTGCTCCTGATCGCCGGGGTCCTGCTCGTGATGTGGATGAAGCGGACCCGTGTGCAACGAGGTGGCGCCTACCGAGCGACGGTGGTGGCGTTCCTGATCGGGGCCGTGCTCCCCTGGGGTCTTGCCCTCGTGTGATATCGGCTGCAGGCGGATGCCACTCAGGGTGGCCGTCGGAGTGCATAGGTTCGAGGCCGCTGTCGCGAGAGGACGCTAGGGATACTCCCCACCTTCGACCGACGAGGGGCGGGTAGATGAGCCAACGCACCGAAACCATGCGCGTCCAGCCGCGCCCGAGCGTGGGCGTCGCGATCTTCGTCGGGTATGCGGTGCTCTTCACCTTGGCCTTCCTCGCGAGCGGCGTCGACTACGACGACGTCGCGGATTCGACGAGCAACGTGCTCCGGGCGATCGTGATCCCCGTCTGGGTCGGCGCGGCGGTCCTGCTGGGGCTCACCGCGTTCCTCGGGTGGTGGCGGCCGGTGTTCCGCGACGACGAGCGCTCGCCGCGATGGACCCTGCTGATCCCGGCCTTCATGGCGCTCGGCATCCTCGCCGGTCTCGCGACCGTGGACTGGGGAGCCCGCGACACGTCGTTCATCGTCTGGCTGCTGGTCGGGACGATCGCGGTCGGCATCGCCGAGGAGACGCTCACGCGGGGCCTCGTGCTGACGGCGATGCGGGGCGGCATGGGCGAGATCGGCGCCTGGTTCTGGTCGTCGCTGCTGTTCGGCTTGCTGCACGGCGCGAACATCGTGCTCGGCCAGGACGTCGGACCCACGCTCCAACAGATCGTCTTCGCGTTCGTGTTCGGCAGCGTGCTCTATGCGGCCCGGCGCTCGACGGGCACCCTGCTCGTCCCGATCGTGCTCCACGCCCTGTGGGACTTCACCACGTTCATGGGGAGCGAGGGTGACGTCTCGGCCGCGCAGGGGTTGCAGGGCTTCATCTCCTACGCGGCGGTGATCCTGTTCATCGTGGCCGCGGTGAAGCGTTCCATCTTCACGACGTCGGGCTCGAGGCCGGTCGATGAGGCCGTCCAGGCATCGACGTGATCACCTCGATCCCCCGAGGCCCTGTCGACGATCCGATCCGATCGGAGGACCCATGGATACGTTGAACGCACCGCTGGCCATCCCGATCTCGACGACCTCCGAGATCCCCGGCCGGACGATCTCCGGATACGCCGGCGCCGCCTTCGGACTGATCGCCCGCTCGACCGGGTTCAGCAAGGGGTTCAAGGGCTCGATCAAGGCGTTCCGGCAGGGGGAGGTCACGGAGTTCACGGGCACGCTGGAGGAGGCGCGACGCACCGCGATCGAGCGACTGGTGGAGCATGCCCAGGAGATGGGCGGTCACGCGGTCGTGGGTCTCCGCTTCGACTCGACCGACATGGGAGAGCAGCAGGGGATGGCGGAGATCGTCGCCTACGGCACCGCCGTGACGCTCGCCGACTGACCGACGCCGAGGTGGATCAGCCGCGAGGGCGGATC
>CAWGUD010000023.1:0-34955 GCA_963825685.1 uncultured Actinomycetes bacterium
GAAGACATCACGGCCCTCACGCCCGACGAGCGGGCGAAGCGCGGGTTGTTCCTCGCGATGCAGTATCCGACCGAGGTCCCGGGCGTGTCCGTGGTGAACTTCCTGCGCACCGCGTACCAGGCGGTGAAGGGCGAGCAGGTGAGCGCGCTCGCCTTCCGCAAGCACATGAAGGACCAGATGGATCGCCTGAGCATCGACGACGCGATGGTCAACCGCTACGTGAACCAGGGCTTCTCGGGGGGCGAGAAGAAGCGGAACGAGATCCTGCAGCTGGCCGTGCTCCAGCCACAGATCGCGATCCTCGACGAGACCGACTCCGGGCTCGACATCGACTCGCTGAAGCTGGTCGCCGAGGGTGTCAACGAGCTCGTCGGGCCGGGTCTCGGCGTGTTGCTGATCACGCACTACCAGCGCATGCTGAACTACATCACGCCCGACCGGGTCCACGTGATGATGGGCGGGCGTATCGTGCAGTCCGGTGGACCCGAGCTCGCACACGAGCTCGAGGAGAAGGGGTACGAGGGCATCCGCGCGGAGCTCGGCCTCGGGGCCGAGGCGCCGGCAGAAGTCGGGTCGTGAGACCCGGGGGAGTGATGGCCATGACCGACGACCGCATGGGCGGGCTCGACGTCGAGGCGATCCGGCGCGACTTCCCGATCCTGGAGCGCAGGGTGGGGGAGCATCCGCTCGTCTACCTCGACAGCGCGGCCACCTCGCACAAGCCGAACCAGGTGATCGACGCCGAGGCCGACTTCTATCGGCTGCACAACGCGAACGCGCACCGAGGCATCCACATGCTCGGCGAGGAGGCCACGCAGGCCTACGAGGGTGCGCGCGCGACGGTCGCACGGTTCCTCGGCGCGCCCGAACCCGAGACGATCGTGTTCACGCGGGGCGTCACCGAGTCGATGAACCTCGTCGCGCACGGCTGGGGTCGCACCCACCTGCGCGAGGGCGACGAGATCCTGCTCTCCGACATGGAGCACCACTCGAACATCGTGCCGTGGCAGATGACCGCGGCCGTGACCGGCGCGACGCTGCGCTACATCCCCCTCACCGACGACGGGCTGCTCGACCTCTCCCAGCTCGGCTCCCTGCTCACCGAGCGCACGAAGATCGTGAGCGTCACCGGCATGTCGAACGCGCTGGGCACGATCACGCCGCTCCGACAGCTCGCCGACGCAGCGCACGCCGTCGGGGCGATGATCGCCGTCGACGCGGCCCAGCTCGCTCCCCACTCGCCGATCGACGTCGTCGCGCTCGACGTCGACCTGCTGGGCTTCACCGGCCACAAGATGCTCGGGCCCACCGCGAGCGGCGGACTCTACGGCCGCCGCGAGGTGCTGGAGTCGATGGAGCCGATGCTCGGCGGCGGCGAGATGATCCACGAGGTCTTCCACGACCACAGCACGTACAAGTCGGCGCCGTTCACGTTCGAGGCCGGCACGATGCCGATCGCCCAGCAGGTCGGCCTCGCGGCCGCGATCGACTACCTCGAGTCGCTCGGCATGGCGAACGTGCGCGCGCACGAGGAGGAGATCACCGGGTACGCGCTCGACCGGTTGCTCGACGCCGGGGCGACCGTGTTCGGCCCCAAGGACGCGAGCATCCGCGGCGGCGCCGTGAGCTTCTGGTTCAAGGACGTGCACCCGCACGACCTCGCGACGATCCTGAACGAGGAGGGCGTCGCCATCAGGGCGGGCCACCACTGCGCCCAGCTCGTGATGCGCCGCTACGGCGTGCCGGCGACCGCCCGCGCGTCGTTCTACGTCTACAACACGCGAGCCGAGGTCGATGCGCTCGTCGACGCGCTCGACCGTGCGCAGGCCATCTTCAGCTGACCGCCGAACGAGAGAGGGAACCGTGGCGCTCGACGACATCTACAAGGAAGTGATCCTCGACCATTACAAGAGCCCGCGGAACAAGCGCGAGCTGCCCGGCGCCGAGCTGCAGTGCCACGCCAACAACCCGCTCTGCGGCGACGAGATCACCGTGTTCGCGCACGTCGAGGGGGGTTCGATCGCCGAGGTGACGTTCCAGGGCGCGGGGTGCTCGATCAGCCAGTCGAGCGCGTCGATGATGACGGAGGCCGTCACGGGGTCGAGCATCGACGATGCGAGATCGCTCGCGGCCGACTTCCGCGGCATGATGGCCGGCGAGGTCGAGCCCGACGAGGAGACGTTCGGCGACCTCGTGGCGCTCAAGGGGGTCGTGCAGTACCCGATCCGCATCAAGTGCGCCGTGCTCGCCTGGGACGTGCTGCAGGACGCCCTCGATGGCGCCGGCGAGGCGAGCGGCGCGCAGGCGCATACCGTCTAGGCTTCGCGCGTGAAGCGCACGCCGTTCCCTCGCATCGCCCGCTGCCTGTCGCTGCTCGCCGCGACGACCGCGGTGCTCCTGCTCGTCGCCGCGCCCGCCCGTGCCCAGTTCAGCGAGCGGATCGTCGACTACGACGTCGACATCACGATCGGCGACGACGGCACGCTCACGATCGTCGAGGCGATCGACTACGACTTCGGCGTCACGCCTCGCCACGGCATCCTGCGCGACATCCCGACGCGCCTGCGCTACGACGACACCTACGACCGCATCTACCCGCTCGACGTGGTCGAGGTGCGTGCGAGCGAGGGGACCCCGGCCGGCTACGAGGTCGAGTCGGCGGCAGGCGGCATCACCCGGATCAGGGTGGGCGACGCCGACATCGAGATCACCGGCCGGCACGCGTACGAGCTGACCTACACGGTCGAGGCCGCGCTGAACGGCTTCCGTGACCACGACGAGCTCTACTGGAACGCGGTCGGCACGGAGTGGTCGGCGCCGATCGAGCGGGCGACCGTGCGCGTGCATGCGCCCGCCGACATCACGCAGGTGGCGTGCTTCCAGGGGTACGAGGGCTCCACCCTGCCCTGTCAGCGCTCGACGTCCGACGGTGCGCAGGCGCGGTTCGCGCAGAGCGGGCTCGGCTCGTACAGCGGGGTCACGATCGTGGTCGGCCTGCCGAAGGGGGCGGTGCCCGAGCCGGTGCCGGTGCTCGAGGAACGCTGGAGCGTCGGCCGCGCGTTCGCCGCCACCCCGGCGACCCTCGGCGGCACGGCCGTGGTCGGCCTCGCCGCGATCGGTGGCGTCGTCGCGCTCGTCTGGAGTCGTGGACGCGACCGGCGGTACCGGGGTTCCCAGGTGGACCAGGTGATGGGCAACCCGACGGGCGAGCACCAGGCCGTGCCGCTCGGCGAAGCGGACGACAGCGCGCCGGTGGAGTTCGCGCCGCCCGACGACATGCGCCCCGGCCAGATGGGCACGCTCCTCGACGAGCAGGCGAACGTGCTCGATGTCTCGGCCACGCTCGTCGACCTCGCCGTGCGCGGCTACCTGCTGATCCAGGAGATCCCGAAGGACGGCTGGTTCGGCAAGCCCGACTGGCGTCTGATCCGTCTCGAGAAGCCCGAGGACGACCTGCTCACGTACGAGCGGCGGCTGCTGAACGGCCTGTTCCGCGACGGCACCGAGGTCACGATCTCGGAGCTGAAGAACGTCTTCGCGGCGCGACTCAAGGGTGTGCAGGAGTCGCTCTACGCCGACGCCGTGAAGCGGGGGTGGTTCAGCCAGCGTCCCGACACGGTGCGCACGAAGTGGTACGCCCTGGGCGTCCTGGCGCTGATCGCCGCCGCCGGCATCGCGTTCGTGCTCGCGGCGTTCACCCACTGGGGCCTGCTCGGCATCCCGTTGATCCTGGCGGCCGTGCTGCTGCTGGCCACGGCGGGGCGCATGCCGGCCCGAACCGCGAAGGGCACCGCGATGCTGCGGCGCGTGCGCGGCTTCCGCACGGTGATCGAGACGGCCGAGACCCACATGTCGCGGTGGGCCGAGAAGGAGCTCGTGTTCACGCGCTTCCTCCCGTTCGCGGTGGTGTTCGGCTGCACCGACAGGTGGGCCAAGGCGTTCGAGGCGCTCGGCATCGAGCCGGACACGAGCTGGTACGTCTCGTCGCAGCCCGTTCGTCTACGCGCAGTTCGCCGATTCGATGGAAGGCTTCGCGGTCACGACCGGCGGCACGATCGCCTCGACCCCGTCGGGCTCGGGCTCGAGCGGCTTCTCAGGCGGCGGGTCCTCAGGCGGCGGCGGCGGGGGAGGCGGCGGCGGCAGCTGGTGACGTCTCCTCGGCGCGAGCTGAGGCGAGGCTGCGCCGCCCGGTTCCGTAGCATGGTGCGTCATGCGCATCGTGTTCAGCGAGGACGGGCGGGACTTCCACCGGCGTGGGTGGCACGAGCTCGTCGAGGCCGACCCCTCCGGGACGTTCTTCCACACGCCGGCGTTCCTGAAGCTCTACTGGGAGGAGTTCGGGCAGACGCCCGAGCACCTGCTGCTCGCGTTCGCCGAGGAAGACGACGGCAGCCAGGTCGGGGCGGTCGCGTTCGAGCGCATCGGCCGGACGCTGCGGTTCCTCGGCGGCACCGAGATCACCGACTACATGGGGCCGGTCGGGGTGCCGGAGCGACAGGACGCGATGGCCAAGGAACTCTGGACCGCGCTGCTCACCCGTGACGACTGGGCCGACGCCGACCTCCGAGGTCTGCCCGAGGATCGGCCCTGGTTCGGGTTGCTGCGCGATGCCGCGAGCGCCCAGGGCCTCGACGGTGACCGAGGACGAGGACGGGGTCTCGCCGTTCCTCCCGCTGCCGGGGTCGTGGGAGGACTACCTGGCCGGGCTCTCGTCGAAGTACCGCCACGAGATCAAGCGGAAGGCCCGCAAGCTCGTCGAGGAAGCCGGCGAGTTCCGCATCGTGACAGCCGACGACGAGACGATGATCCCGCTGCTGGACCGATTCGTGGAGCTGCATCGCATGTCGGAGGGGCCCAAGGGCGTGTTCATGGTGCCGGGCATGGAGATCTTCTTCCGACGCCTCGGTGAGGCGTTCTGCGCCGACGGGGTGTTCCGGCTCTCGTTCATCGAGGTCGGTGGTCAGCTCGCGGCCGGCACGATCGGATTCGTCTGGGGCGGCACGTCGTACCTCTACAACTCCGCGTTCGACCGGTCGTGGGGGAACCTCGCCCCGGGCATGGTGCTCGTCGGGGAGGACATCCGTCTCGCGATCGAGGAGGGCTGCGGTGGCTTCGACCTGCTGAAGGGCGACTACGCCTACAAGTACCGCTTCGGGTCGCACCCGCGGGCCGTGAAGCGACTCGTCGTCACGCGCTGACCAGGTTCGGTCCGAAGCCCTAGGGGAACGCGCGCAGGTGCCGCAGGACGGTATCGGCGAGCAGGCGGTCGCCGCCGAGCACCACGTTGCCGGAGGACAGCACGTCGTCGGGCTTCAGACGCTGGCCCGCGACGAGCGCGAGCTGCGGCGCCCGGCCGACGATCGTGGCGTCGGCCTTCTTCCGCCCCGACGGGGGCTCACCGGAGCCGAGGCCCCAATGCCACGAACCCTCGCCCGCGCCGTCGACGTCGACCTTCACGCTCAGCCCCGACAGATCGAGGCCGGCGCGCCCGAGCGACCAGGGCAGCATGCGCACCGCGAGGTCGATCGTCAGGTTGATCGGCCAGTGCTGCACGTTCGGGCCGAGGCCGTTCGTCGCGCGCACGTCCTCGCCGTGCAGCCACCACTCGACGACCCTCGTCTGCACGAGGTAGCGGGCGGCGATCGGGCCGGCCACGTAGTCGTATCGCTTCGATGCCCAATCCTCGTCGGAGATCGTGGCGCAATGCGAGAGGAACGACTCGGCGGCCTGACCCCAGAGCGTGAGCACCTCGCGGGTGTCGAGCCCCGAGCGGCGGTTCACGGTCCACGCGTTGAACGCATCGATGTCGAAGGGGCCCTCGGGATGCTCGGCACGCCACTCCTCGAGCTCGGCGGGCGCCTCGCCCGCCACGAGCTGCGCCGCGATCGTGTCGCCGGCGGCGAGGTGGGCGATCACGTCGCGGTTCCACCAGCCGTCGGCGGCGCTCGGCTGTTCCCAGGTCTGCGGGTCGGCGTACTGGATCATGCGCCCCAGGCGCTGGCGCTCGGCGTGGGCGACGCCCAGCAGCTGCTCGCGATCAAGGCTCACGTGACCCTCCTCAGCGGCCGGGAGTCGACCTCCGGGCCTCGGCGCGGATTGTACAGTCCGACCCGTGCGCATCCTCGTGGCTCCCGACAAGTTCCGAGGCACGCTGACCGCTCGTCAGGCCGCCGAGGCGTTCGTGACCGGGTGGCGGCGCGAGCGACCCGACGACGACCTCGAGCTCGTGCCGATGGCCGACGGCGGCGAGGGGACGATGGACGCGCTGGTCGACGCGCTCGGTGGTCGCGTCGAGGCGGCGACCGTCACCGGGCCGCTGGGTGATCGCGTCGACGCCGCGTTCGCCACGGTGTCGTCGAAGGACGGCAGGCTCGGGGTGGTCGAGATGGCCCGCGCCTCGGGGCTCGCGCTGCTCGACGAGGGCCGCAGGGATCCCCTGCGGACCACGACGCGCGGCACCGGCGAGCTGATGGCCCGCGCGATCGACGCCGGGGCAGAGCGCCTCGTCGTGTGCATCGGCGGGAGTGCCACGAACGACGGCGGCGTCGGCATGGCGTCGGCGCTCGGGGGACGGTTCCTCGACGCGACCGGACGCCCGATCGCCGACGGCGGCGAGGCGCTCGTGACCCTCGCGCGCATCGATCTCTCCGCGATGCACCCGGGCCTGGCGCGCGTGCAGGTCACCGGTGCGTGCGACGTCGACAACCCCCTCACCGGGCCCTCCGGCGCGAGCGCCGTGTACGGCCCGCAGAAGGGCGCCAGCGCCGACGACGTCGCCGTGCTCGACCGGGCGCTGGGACACCTCGCGGCCGTGGTGGAGCGAGACCTCGCGATCGCGCTCCGCGACGAACCGGGCGCGGGGGCGGCCGGCGGGCTCGGGTTCGGCCTGATGGCCTTCTGCGGCGCACGGTTGCACCCGGGGGTCGAGGTGGTGATGGATGCCGTCGGTCTCGCCGAGCGCATCGCCCGCGCCGACCTGGTCGTGACGGGCGAAGGATCGCTCGACGAGCAGTCGCTGCACGGGAAGACCCCCGCGGGCGTCCTGGAGGCGTGCGGGCTCGCCGAGGTGCCCGCCGTGATCGTCTGCGGCCGAGCCACGATCGACGTGCCCGGGGTGCGGATCGTGTCGCTCGTCGAGCGCGTGGGGGAGCGAGCCGCGCTCGATGACGCTCGGGCCGCGTTGATCACGGTGTCCGCCGAGCTCGCCTCGCAGGCCGATGAGCTCATCGGGGTCGCCCGGTGAGCGGCGCCGTGGACCGGTTCGCCGATGCCGCCAGGGCTCGAGGCCTCGATCCCGAGACGCGCCGATTCCCCGAGGGCACGAAGACGGCCGACGACGCCGCGCGGGCGATCGGGTGCGACGTGGGGCAGATCGTGAAGTCGCTGGTCTTCATGGCCGACGACCGGCCCGTGCTCGCCCTCACGTCGGGGTCGAACCGGGTCGACGAGGCGAAGCTGGCGGCCGCGGCCGGCGCAGGGTCCGTGCGGAGGGCGACCCCCGAGGAAGCCCGGACCGCGACCGGGTTCGCGGTCGGCGGCACCCCGCCATTCGGTTACGAACCTCGTTCCGGACGCCGGTCCGGACCTTCGTCGACCGCGATCTCTGCTCGACTTCGAGGATGTATGGGCCGCTGCTGGTGACCCCGGACGCGGTGTTCCCGCTGACACCGGACGAGCTCGTCCGGCTGAGTCGGGGAGAGGTCGTCGAGCTGGCTCGAGCAGACCCGACCATGACGTAGAAGGCTCCATGCATGGCCCGCTGGCTGGCTCCGTGGCATGCTGACCACGTGTGGGGAAGTGTCGGTTGGATGCTCGGCGGGGCGGCCCTCTTCGGTATCGGGCTCGCCATCTGGGTCACGGCGTTCGTGCTGGTGCCGCTGGGCGCGATACTTCATCATCGTCGGCATCGTGACGGCCCTACGCGCCCGCAGGGAAGGCCGTACGGACTCAGACGTCGCCCGAGGGTGAGTCGGCGCCAAATCTCCACGGTGGTTGGCGAGGTTCCCACCGAGGAGGTCGGGTTTGCGCGCGCCGACGGGTAGGATATGCAGACCGCCCCGACGCCACTCTGGAGGAACGATGATCGCGCTCACCGAGAACGCTGCCGGCAAGGTCAAGGAGTTGCTGGCCGAGGAAGGCCGTGACGACATCGCGCTGCGCGTCGCCGTGCAGCCCGGTGGGTGCTCGGGACTGCGGTACGCGATGTACCTCGACGACCAGGTCGGGGAGAAGGATCAGGCCGAGGAGCAGTTCGGCGTGCGCCTCGTGATCGACAAGATGAGCGTGCCCTACCTCTCGCAGGCCACGATCGACTTCGTCGACACGCTGGAGCAGACCGGGTTCACGATCGACAACCCGGCCGCCCAGGGCGGCTGCGCCTGCGGCAACTCGTTCCACTGACGGCCGGGGTGGCACCCCGCTCCGCCGAGTCCAGACGAGACTAGCGAGCCGCGACCGCGTCCAGGCCGGCCGTGAACGCCCGGGCGATCTCCGCGATCTCCTCGTCGCCGATCACGAGCGGAGGGGAGACCGCGATCGCGCCGCCCACGAGCGGGCGGACCAGCATGCCGGCCTCGCGGCAGGCCATGCCGACCTGCGCCGGCAGCGACGGCTCGTCGGCGACGAGGTCCTGACGCAGGTTCACGGCCGCGAGCAGGCCCGACGCCGCCACGCACCTCCTCGACCAACTCGTGCTCGGCCAGCGGCAGCAGCGCATCGAGCAGCGGTGCCTCGAGCTTGAGGGCACGCTCGCACAGACCCTCACGCTCCATGATGTCGAGGTTCGCGAGCGCGGCAGCGGCCACCGACGCGTGCCCGCTGTACGTGTAGCCGTGGCGCCAGAGCCCCGCACCCTCGGCCCAGAACGGCTCCGCGACCCACGGCGCCGCGATCACGCCGCCCATCGGCAGGTACCCGCTCGTGATGCCCTTCGCGCACGTGACGATGTCGGGGTCGAGCCCGAAGCGCGTCGAGGCGAACCAGTCGCCGGTGCGGCCGAACCCGGTGATCACCTCGTCGGCCACGAACAGCACCCCGAAGTCGCGGCACACCGTGCGCGCGGCCTCGAGGTAGCCGGGCGGTGGCGGGAACACCCCGCCGGCGCCGATCACGGGCTCGCAGAAGAACGCGGCGACGCGGCCGGGCCCATCGTCCTCGATCGCGGCGCGAAGCGCGTCGGCGTCGTCCCACGGGACCTCCGTCACGTCCTCGATCAGCTCGCCGTGGCCCGCGGCGTTCGCCGGGATCCCGGCGAGCGAGGTGCCCGCCGTGTGCATGCCGTGGTAGGCCTTCTCGCGCCGGATCAACACGGTGCGCTCGGGCTCTCCGCGCAGCTGCCAGTACCGGCGGGCCATCTTCGTGGCGGTGTCGATCGAGTCCGAGCCCCCGCTGGTGAGGAAGACCTTCGAGCCCTCGACCGGTGCGAGCGACGACACGCG
This sequence comes from uncultured Actinomycetes bacterium, assembly GCA_963825685.1. GTDB lineage: Bacteria > Actinomycetota > UBA4738 > UBA4738 > HRBIN12 > JAOUEA01. Next base: position 9,438 of record CAWGUD010000023.1, read on the forward strand.
CTCGGCGAGCGCCTCGGCGGGTCGGTTCGTGAGGTCGCCGAACGCGGAGTAGGCGGGCAGCTCGCGCATCTGGTCGGCGACCGCATCGGCGATCTCGGCGCGCCCCCAGCCGACGTTGCAGTACCAGAGCGAGGCCGTGGCATCGAGGTAGCGGCGACCGGTGTCGTCGACGACGTAGGCGCCCTCGCCGCGGACGAGCGTCGTCGCGCCGTTCGTCTCGACGGCGTGCATGTCTGCGAATGGGTGCCAGAAGCTGGTCATGCTTCGACGCTACCAGCGGCGCCCGGCGCACCGGCCCCGGCCTCAGCGCGGCCGCAGGCTCTTCAGGCGAAACCGTGGCGGCGTCGAGAGGAGCGGCTCGATCGTCTCGGCCAGCTCGGCCGGAGACGGACGCTCGGCCGGGTCGACGGCGAGCGAGCGCTCGATCGCCTCGACGAGGGGAGGCGCGATCGAGTCGGGGAGCGGATGCGGCTCGGCGTCGATCTGCGGGAACCGCTCGGCGGGCGCCGCCTCGTCGTCGTCCACCCCACGGGGGAACGGCAGTCGCCCGGTGACCGCTTCGTAGAGGGTGACGCCGATGCCCCAGACGTCGGCCGGGGGCCCGATGGGACCGGCGTCCGCCGGTGCGCATTGCTCGGGCGCCATGTACGCGTCGGTGCCGACCGCACGATCGAGCCTCGCGGCGTCCTCGATCGGTCGCGCGATGCTGAGGTCGATCAGGCGGGGGGGCGCCCCGAGGATCACGTTCTTCGGCTTCACGTCCAGGTGCACGAGGCCCGCGCGGTGGATCGAGTGGATCGCCGAGGAGATCTCCACGCCGAGCGGCGCGGCCTGTTCCACGTCGAGCGGGCCGAACCGCCTGAGGTCGGTCGACAGTCGCGGTCCCTCGGCGAGCTCGAGGATCAGCAACGGACGCTGCGCCCTCGAGATGCGCGCCGAACGACCTGATCACCACCGGGTGATCGACGCGCTCCAAGCGCGTCGGCCTCGCGCCGTCAGACCCCTGAGGGCGGAACGATCACCGACCTGGTCGGGGCGCAGCACCTTCACGACCACGCGGTAGTGGAGACGATCGTCGAACGCGAGGTACGCCTCGTACCGCTCACCCCCGCCCAGGAGGCTGAGAGCGTGCAGGCCATGGGCGATCTCGTCGCCCGCCTCGAAGCCCCATGCTCCCGGGTCCGTCGTCGTCTCGGTCATCGAAGGTCGCCTCGTCCGTAGTCCTCAGCCCGGCAGAGTCGGAGCCGGGTCGCTGGTGCGGCCCGGCTCCGACCACCTGATCGCGCTGATCGAGTCAGCGTGTGTCGTGCTTGGAGCGGTCGTTCGTGCGGTGCCTGGAGCGGTCGCGGGTGCTCGTTCCGGGACCGTCCTTCGTGCGGTCGCGCGTCAGGTCGCCGCGGCTGCGGTCGCGGTCGCGCGAGACCGAGGTGACGCGGCTGTTGGTGCCGTCGTTGCTGTTCACGCCGCTCGTGAACGACGTGCCGCCACCGTTCCCGGTGTTCGTGTCGTCGTCATCGCCGCCACGGGGGAACGCCGTCTGCACGTCCTCATCGTCGTCCTCGCGCTTGAAGACGACGACCTTCCGATCCGAGTCGTCAGCAGCGTTGCCGACCGCGATCGCGGCTCCGACCGGTCCGAGGACCGTCACGGCGCCCGCGAGGGCGAAGGTTGCGATGCGTCCGATCATCGTGTGCACCTCCTCTGTTCTGTTCGTGTGTCGGGTTCATCTGACCTTCCACCCCCACCGTAGGAGCAGGACATGAGGGGACCATGAGCGGCTCATGAGCGTCGTCTCATGGAGGAACCCGGTCGGCGGCGGGGTCAATCCGGGTCGTACGCGAGGTTCTCGCGGAGCCAGCGCTCGGTCTCGGTGAGGCTCTGGCCCTTGCGTCGCGCGTAGTCCTCGACCTGGTCCTTGCCGAGGCGGCCGACGTTGAAGTAGCGCGCCTGCGGATGCGCGAAGTAGAGCCCGGCGACGGTCGCGCCGGGGGTCATCGCGCACGACGTCGTGAGGTCCATGCCGTGGTCGCGCGCGCCCAGCAGGTCGAAGAGCGTGCGCTTCTCCGTGTGGTCGGGGCAGGCCGGGTAGCCGAAGGCGGGCCGGATGCCTCGGTACCGCTCCTCGATCAGATCCGCGCCCGCCAGTGACTCGTCCGGCGCGTACCATGCCCGGCGCACCTCTCGATGCAGCCACTCCGCGAACGCCTCGGCGAGGCGGTCGGCGAGGGCCTTGACCATGATGGCCCGGTAGTCGTCGAGGTCCGCCTCGAACGTCTTCGCGAGCTCCTCGGCGCCGATGCCGGCCGTGACCGCGAATCCTCCGAGATGATCGGTGAGCCCGCTGTCGGGCGGGGCGATGAAGTCGGCGAGGGAGCGGTTCGGCCGGTCGTCGTCCCCACCGTGTTCGACCTGCTGACGCAGCATCGGCAGCACGGTGCCGTCGGCGAGCACGATGTCGTCGGCGTCGGCCTGCGCGGGCCAGAAGCCGTACACCCCACGGGCCTGGATCGAGCCGTCGGCCACGATCGCATCGAGCAGTTCGTTCCCGTGCTCGAAGAGCTCGCGTGCCGCCTGGCCCTGCGTCGGGTGATCGAGGATCTGCGGGTAGCGACCCTTCAGCTCCCACGCGGTGAAGAAGAACGTCCAGTCGATCAGGTCCCGAAGCTCGGCGAGCGTGGGCTCCACGAGCTGCACCCCGGTGAAGGGCGGGGGCGGCACGTCGTCGGCCCGCCACTCGATCGGCGTGCGGTTCGCGAGCGCCTTGCGATAGGGCAGCAGCGGGGTCCGCAGCCGCTCGGCGTGCAGCTCGCGCAGCCGCTGCTGGTCGATGCGGTTCTGCGCGTCGAGCTCCGCCTTACGGCGCCCGTCGAGCAGGTTCGAGACGACGCCGACCACCCTCGAGGCGTCGACGACGTGCACGACGGGTTGCTCGTACGCCGGGGCGATCTTCACGGCCGTGTGCTGGCGCGACGTGGTCGCACCGCCGATCAGCAGCGGCAGGTCCATGCCGCGGCGCTGCATCTCGGTCGCCACGTTCACCATCTCGGTGAGCGACGGGGTGATCAGGCCGGACAACCCCACGATGTCGGCCTTCTCGGCGACGGCCGTGTCGAGGATCAGCTCGGCGGGCGCCATCACGCCGAGGTCGATCACGCGGTAGTTGTTGCACCCGAGCACCACGCCGACGATGTTCTTGCCGATGTCGTGCACGTCGCCCTTGACCGTCGCGGTGACGAGCGTGCCCTGCGCCCGGTCGGCCGAGGGGCCCAGCGCGAGCTTCTCCTCCTCCATGTAGGGCTCGAGATGGGCCACGGCCTTCTTCATCGCGCGCGCGGACTTCACGACCTGGGGCAGGAACATCTTCCCGGCCCCGAACAGGTCGCCGACGATCTGCATGCCGGCCATCAGCGGCCCCTCGATCACCTGCAGTGGGCGGTCGTAGGCCTGTCGAGCCTCCTCGGTGTCGTCGACGATGAAGTCGACGATGCCGTGCACGAGGGCGTGGGCGAGCCGGTCCTCGACCGAGCCCTCGCGCCAGGTGAGGTCGTCCTCGCGCTCGAGGCCGCCCCCCTTCACCGAGTCGGCGAACGCCACCATGCGCTCGGTCGCGTCCTCGCGACGGTTGAAGATGATGTCCTCGACGTGCTCGAGCAGATCCTTCGGGATGTCCTCGTACACCTCGAGCTGGCCCGCGTTCACGATCGCCATGTCGAGCCCGGCCGCGATCGCGTGGTAGAGGAACGCCGAGTGGATCGCGCGGCGCACCGGTTCGTTCCCGCGGAACGAGAAGCTCAGGTTCGACACGCCGCCGGAGACGCGCACGTCCGGATGTGCGCGCTTGATCTCGCGGGTCGCCTCGATGAACGACTTCGCGTAGTCCGCGTGCTCCTCGAGGCCGGTCGCGACCGCGAGGATGTTCGGGTCGATGATGATGTCGGTCGGCTCGTACCCGGCCTCGCCGACGAGCAGGCGGATCGAGCGATCGGCGATCTCGACCTTGCGCTCGACCGTGCCGGCCTGGCCCTGCTCGTCGAAGCACATCACGACGACGGCGGCGCCGTACGTCCTGACCGTGCGGGCCTTCTCGAGGAAGTCGTCCTCGCCCTCCTTGAGGCTGATCGAGTTCACGACGCCCTTGCCCTGCACGCACTTCAGCCCGGCGAGGATCGTCTCCCAGCGGCTCGAGTCGATCATCACCGGCACGCGGGCGATCTCGGGCTCGACCGCGATCATGTTCAGGAACCGCGTCATCGCGGCCTCGCCGTCGAGCAGGTCGGCGTCCATGTTGACGTCGAGCATGTTGGCGCCCGATCGCACCTGGTCGAGCGCCACCTCGACCGCGGCCTCGTAGTCGCCGGACTCGATCAGGCGCCGGAACTTCGCCGAGCCGGTCACGTTCTGGCGCTCGCCGACCATCACGAACCCGGTGTCGCTGCGGATCGCGAACGGCTCGAGCCCGCTGTAGGTGGGCACGCGATCGTCGAAGGAGGGGACCTCGCGAGGAGGAAGCCCACGAACGGCCTCCACGATCGCCACGGTGTGGTCGGGGGTGGTGCCGCAGCAGCCGCCGACGAGGTTCACGAGGCCGGCGTCGGCGAACTCGCGCAGCAGTCCGCTCGTGACGTCCGGCGTCTCGTCGTACCCACCGAACGGGTTGGGCAGCCCGGCGTTCGGATAGCAGGCGACCGGGCGGTCCGCGATGCGCGCGAACGCCTCGACGTAGGGGCGCATCTCGGCGGCACCGAGCGAGCAGTTGATGCCCACGATCGCGGGATCGGCATGCTCGATCGAGCTCCAGAACGCCTCGACGGTCTGGCCGGAGAGCGTGCGGCCGCTGCGATCCACGATCGTGACGCTGATCCACAGCGGAAGATCGGGAACGGCGTCCTTCGCCGCCGCGATGGCTGCCTTCGCGTTCAGCGTGTCGAAGATCGTCTCGATCAGCAGCATGTCGACGCCGCCTTCGCGCAGCGCCCGCATCTGTTCGGCGTACGCCTCGACGACCTCGTCGAACGTCACCGCGCGGAACCCGGGATCGTCGACCTTCGGCGAGAGCGAGAGGGTCACGTTCAGGGGTCCGACCGACCCCGCGACGAGACGATCGGGGCCGGCGCGGTCGGCCGCCTCCCTCGCGAGGCGGGCGCCCTCGAGGTTCATGTCGAGGACCGCGTCCTCGAGGCCGTAGTCGCGCTGGCCGAACGAGGTCGCGGTGAACGTGTTCGTCGTGGCGATGTCGGCGCCCGCGGCGAAGTAGGCGTCGTGGACCTCGGCGACCACCGCGGGTTGCGTGACGTTCAGCAGGTCGGGGTCGCCCAGCACGTCGCGGTCGTGAGCGGCGAACCGCTCGCCCCGGAACTGCTCCTCGGTCAGGCCTCGCCCCTGCAGCAGCACGCCCCATGCGCCGTCGAGCACCGCGATCCGGCTGCGCAGCAGCGCCTCGAGACGCGCCCGGGTATCCATGCGCTTCACCCTAGCGGCGGCCCTGGTCACCGGCCACAACGGTCGCCACGGCAGACGGTTGGCTCCGGAGCGGGGCGCCGGGGTAGGCTGCCGTCCATGAGTCAGAGCTTCCCGGACCTGTGGCGACGCGAGTCCCAGGGCCGCGGCCCGGCGGCTCGCCAACCCGAGCAGCCGATCACGCGGACGAGGCGTCAGACCGCGGCCGCGCTCGCCGGCGTGCCCTTGTTCGCGGACTTCTCGAAGAAGCACCTCCAACGCCTCGCCGCCGACACCGATGAGCTCACGTTCGAGCCCGGAGAGGCCGTCGTGCGGGAGGGCGAGCTCGGCGAGACGCTGTTCGTCGTGCTCGAGGGCGAGGGCAAGGTCGTCCGAGGCTCGCGGAAGGTCGGCACCGTGCTGCCGGGCGACTTCTTCGGCGAGCTCGCCGCGATCGATGCCCAGCCCCGGAGCGCCTCGGTGGTGGCCGTCACGCCGCTGCGTGTGCTGCGGCTGTTCCGTCGTCACCTGCTGACGCTGTTGGAGGACGAGCCGCAGATCACGCTGAAGCTGCTCGACGGCATCGTCCGGCGCATCCGCCAGGTCGAGCACTCGGCCTGGGCTCGCTCGGCCTGAGCTCGTTCGGCCGACGCGCGGCGTCGCCGTCAGGTGCCCGCGAGGTCGACCCCGTCGAGCAGGGCATCGATCTCCGAGAGGGTTCCTGCGTCGAGCGCGAGGTCGCCCGCCGCCGCGTTCGCCCGCACGTGCTCAGGGTTCCTGCTGCCGGCGATCGCGCTCGTCACGCCCGGCTGGTGCACGTTCCAGGCCAGCGCGAGCTGGGGGAGCGTGGCACCGAGACCCTCCGCGATCGGACGCAGCCGGTCCACGAGATCGAGCGCCCTCGGGAGCACGTCGGGGGCGAACAGATCGACCTCGTCGGGATCGTCGGGTTCGCCTCCCTGGCCACGCCAGTCACCCTCGGGGAACGTCGTCGCCGCCGTGATCGCGCCCGTCAGCAGCCCGAACGCGAGCGGTCCGTAGCTCACGACGCCGGTGCCGTGCTCTCCGCACCATGCGACCAGGTCGGTCTGATCGCGACGCAGCATCGAGAACTCGGGCTGCAGCGAGTCGACGTGCCGAACGACCTCGCAGCGCTCGATCGTCGCGCGGTCGAAGTTCGACACGCCGATCCAGCGGACCTTCCCGGCATCCTGCAGGTCCGCCATCGCGCCCCACGACTCCTCGACCGGGACGGCGTCGTCGGGCCAGTGCAGCTGGTAGAGATCGATCGCGTCCACGCCGAGTCGCGCGAGCGAGGCGTCGCACGCCGCCGCGATCCGATCGGGCCGGACACCGCTCCCCTCAGGCTGCGGGGCGACCTTCGACGCGACGGTCACCTCGTCGCGGCGCCCGGCGATCGCGCGCCCGACCAGGGACTCCGAGACCCCGTCGCCGTACACCTCCGCGGTGTCGATCCACGTGATGCCGGCGTCGAGGGCCGCCCGCATCGCGCCGATCACGGCGTCGTCGGACTCGTTCGGGCCCCATGCCGTGCCGCCCGCCTCCCACGCGCCGTAGCCCACGACCGACAGTTCCGGTCCCTGCGATCCCAGCCGATGTGTCCTCATGACGTGAATCTACCGGGAGCGGCGCCGTCGCGAGCCCGGCGCCGCAGTACGCTAGTGACCGAGGGTCCCTCGACGAGCCAGCCCGCAGTGGCCAGCCCCGCAGTGGAAGGAGCAGCGGTCTCCGCAGCCGCGCACGCATGACCAAGACCGTCGAAGAGAAGGAACGCGTCGTCGTTCGGTTCGCCGGCGACTCGGGCGACGGCATGCAGCTCACGGGTGACCGCTTCACCTCCGCCACCGCGGTGCTCGGCAACGACCTCGCGACCCTGCCCGACTTCCCGGCGGAGATCAGGGCCCCTGCCGGCACCGTGCACGGCGTCTCCGCGTTCCAGATCCAGTTCGCGTCGAGCGACATCACCACCCCCGGCGACCACGCCGACGTGCTCGTGGCGATGAACCCGGCCGCGCTCAAGGCCGACCTGTCGAAGGTGGACCCCGGCGGCATCGTGATCGTGAACGAGGACGCCTTCACGCAACGCAACGTCGAGAAGGCCGGGTACGCGTCCGACCCCACGACCGACGGCTCGCTCGACGGCTACCAGCTCTACAAGGTGCCGATGACCTCGATCACGGTGCGCGCGACCGAGGGCGTCGGCATCGGGAAGAAGGAGGCCGAGCGCGCGAAGAACATGTTCGCGCTGGGCCTCGTCTCGTGGATGTTCGGGCGCCCGACCCAGACGACGCTCGACTGGCTCGAGCGGAAGTTCGGCGGCAAGCAGGAGATCTACGACGCGAACGTCGCGGCGTTCAAGGCCGGGTACAACTTCGGCGAGACGACGGAGCTGTTCGCCCATTCGTACAAGATCGCCGCCGCGCCCGTCGACCCGGGCACCTACCGCAACATCGCCGGCTCGACCGCCCTGTCATGGGGGCTGATCGCGGCGTCGCAGCGGAGCGGGCTCACGTTGTTCTACGCGAGCTACCCGATCACGCCGGCGTCCGAGCTGCTGCACGAGCTGTCGCGGCACAAGAACTTCGGTGTGATCACGCTCCAGGCCGAGGACGAGATCGCGGCCGCCAACGTGGCGCTCGGCGCGGCCTTCGCCGGCCACCTCGCGGTGACCGGCACGAGCGGGCCCGGCATGGACCTGAAGGCCGAGACGCTGGGCCTGGCGGTGATCATGGAGCTGCCCATGGTGATCGTCGACGTGCAGCGGGGCGGTCCCTCGACCGGCCTGCCCACGAAGACGGAGCAGGGCGACCTGCTGCTCGCGATGTTCGGCCGCCACGGCGAGAGCCCGATGCCGATCGTCGCGGCGTCGTCGCCGTCGGACTGCTTCGCGGTCGCCCTGGAGGCCGCACGCATCGCCGTGCGCTACCGGACGCCGGTGATCGTGCTCTCCGACACGTTCCTGTCGAACTCGTCGGAGCCGTGGCGGGTTCCGGAGGTGGCCGACCTGCCCGAGATCGATCCGGACTTCGCGGCGCCCGACGGCGACGGGTTCCTGCCGTACGCGCGCGACGAGAAGCTGGCCAGGCCGTGGGCCGTGCCCGGCACCCCCGGCCTCGTGCACCGCGTCGGCGGCCTCGAGAGGGAGGACGGCACGGGCAACATCAGCTACGACCCTGAGAACCACGAGCGCATGACCCACCTGCGCCAGGCCAAGGTCGACGGCATCGCCGATGACATCCCACCGCTCGAGGTCGATGATCCGTCGGGCGAGGCCGACCTGCTCGTGCTCGGATGGGGCTCGTCGCTCGGCACGATCCGCGCCGCCGCGACCCGCGTCCGCGATCGCGGCGGCGCGGTGGCCACGGCACACCTGCGTCACCTCAACCCGTTCCCGGCCAACACCGGCGACGTGGTGAAGGCGTACCGCACGGTGCTGATCCCGGAGATGAACATGGGTCAGCTCGCGATGTTGATCAGGGCGAGGTTCCTCGTCGATGCCAAGAGCTTCACCAAGGTGCAGGGCCTCCCGATCTTCGCGGAGGACCTGGAAGAGGAGATCGAGCGGGTGCTGCATGACTGACATGGTCGAGACGCTCACGAAGAAGGACTTCACCTCCGACCAGGAGGTGCGCTGGTGCCCGGGCTGCGGCGACTACGCGATCCTCTCGGCCGTGCAGGGGTTCATGCCCGAGCTCGGCATCGAGCCGCACAAGACCGTGTTCGTGAGCGGCATCGGCTGCAGCGGGCGATTCACCTACTACATGGACACCTACGGGGTGCACGGCATCCACGGCCGCGCGCCGGCGATCGCCACGGGCATCGCGACCGCGAACCCCGAGCTGAGCGTCTGGGTCGTGACCGGCGACGGCGACGGGCTCTCGATCGGCGGGAACCACCTGATCCACGCCCTGAGGCGGAACGTGAACATCAAGATCCTGATGTTCAACAACCAGATCTACGGCCTGACGAAGGGCCAGTACTCGCCGACCAGCGAGGAGGGGAAGGTCACGAAGTCGACGCCGTTCGGCTCGGTCGACCACCCGTTCAACCCGATCGCCGTGGCGCTCGGGGCCGAGGGAACGTTCGTCGCTCGCACGATCGACAACGACCGCCAGCACCTGACCGAGGTGCTCCGGCAGGCCGCGGCTCACCGCGGCACCGCGTTCGTCGAGATCTACCAGAACTGCAACGTGTTCAACGACGGCGCGTTCGATCTGCTGCGCGAGAAGTCCGAGGGCGTGCACCACCAGATCCGACTGGCCGACGGCGAGCCGATCATCTTCGACGAGGGCACGAAGTGCGTGATCGTGGGCGACAACGGCCGCCTGCAGGTCAAGCAGACGGCCGAGGTCGACCCCGATCGCATCGTCGTGCACCAGGCCGGCGGGCGCCCGTCGCTGCCGTTCGGGCTCGCGCACCTCTCGCTCGGCCCCCACGAGGCGACCTGCTTCGGCGTGTTCCGCAACTTCGAACGTCCGGTCTACGGCGAGGCGATGCACGCGCAACTCGTGAGCGCCGAGGAGCGCCTCGGCAAGGGCGATCTCGGGTCGCTGCTGCACGGCGGCGACACCTGGACCGTCGGGTAGAGGTACCTCAGCCTCGCGCGGGGCGGCTCGTCAACGAGACGGCGGGTTTCGGAAGCGGGCGAGCGCGTCCGCCGAGCGCGCCGCGACCTCCCGAAGCTCCTCGACCAGCCCGTGGCAGCACGTCGAGCATCTGCGTCGACCTCGGCCTCGGTGCTGCTCGGTCCGAGCCCCACGCGGAAGCTGCTCACGCCCGGATGTCCGATGTGCTCGAGCACGGGAGAGGCATCGCCCGGCTGACCCGAGCAGAGCGAACCGGCCGCCACGTGGAACCCTCGATCGTCGAGGGCCATCATCAGCGTCGGGGCGTCGACGCCGTCCACGCTGAAGCAGACGAGGTGTGGCGTGCGATGGGTCGGGTGGCCGTGCACGGTCGCCCCGGGCACGGTCTCGGCGATGCGTTCGCGCAGCCGGGCCGTGAGCGCCCATTGTCGCGCCGCCGTGTCGCCCATCGAGTCGAGCGAGGCGCGCAGCGCCGCCGCCATCGCGGCGATGCCCGGCGTGTTCTCCATGCCCGAGCGGCGCTTGCGCTCGCGGTCGTCGCCGCACGGGATAGGCGGTGACGCCGACCCCGCGCCGCACGTAGAGCGCGCCGACCCCGGGCGGACCGCCGAACTTGTGGGCGGAGCACGAGAGCAGGTCGACACCGAGCGCCTCGGCGTCGACGGGCAAGTCGTCCCACCGTCTGGCACGCATCGGTGTGGAACCGCACCTTGCCTCGCGGGCCAGCCGAGCCGCTTCGCCGATCTGCTGCATCGTGCCGAGCTCGTGGTTGGCGTGTTGGACGCTCGCCAGCAGCGTGCCCGGAACCCGGACCTCGGCGGCGTAGCGATCGAGGTCGATGCGACCGTACGGTCGTCGACCGGGATCTCCACGACCTCGAAGCCGTCGCTCTGCAGCGCGTGACCGACGCCGCCCACCGCCGGGTGCTCCACGGCGCTCACGACGATGCGGGTGCCGAGCTCCCGCACCGCCCGCACGCCGCCCCAGATCGCGAGCGCCACCGACTCGGTGCCGCCCGAGGTGAAGACGATCTCGTCGGGCTGGGCACCGAGCGCCGACGCGATGGTCTCGCGCGACTCGTCGAGCAGGCTGCGCGCTCGCCGGCCGGGGGCATGGATCAGCAGCGGGTCGCCGAAGTCGTCGAGCGCCTCCACGAAGGCGGCGCGCGCTTCGGGGAGCAGGGGGGTGGCCGATGCCCCGTCGAGGTAGATGTCCGCGGTCATCTCGTGCCATCTCCGAACGCGACCGTCGGCGCGTTCCTTCCCGCGGCCGGCTCAGGGCGTCGCAGGTTCCTTGTCCTTCAAGAAGACGCTCCAGTAGAGGACCCCGGCGATGATGCCGCCGGCGATCGGTCCGACGATCCAGACGTACCAGTCGGCCCAGTCCGTCGTGGCCAGGGCCGGTCCGAACCACCGGGCGGGATTCACGGCGGCGCCGGTGTACGGACCGAAGGCCATGATGTTGAACGCGAGCACGAGTCCGATCGTGAGTCCGGCGGTCTTCGAGAACGGCCCCCGATCGTCGACGGCGGTGCCGAAGACCGCGAAGACGAGGAAGAACGTGGTCACGGCCTCGATCACGATGCCCCTGCCCACGGCGATGCCGTCCCCGAGCGACGGGATGCCACCGATGCCGACGTCGAACAGCTCGGTCGGCACCAGGAAGCGCAGCAGGAACGCACCCGCCACCGCGCCGGCCAGCTCGGCGGCGATCAGCACGCCCGCCCGTGTGGTCGGGATCGTGCCCGTGACCCACAGCGAGATCGCGACGGCGGGGTTCACGAGCCCGCCGGAGATGTGCCAGGTGATCGAGACCATGATCGCGAGCACGAGCCCGTGGGCGAGCGCGACGCCCGTGAGGTCGAGCTGGCCGTTGGCGTTGAGGATCACGGCTCCCGCCCCGACGAAGACCAGGGCGAACGTCGCCACGAACTCGGCGACCGCCGCCTTGCCGGTGTTCTCCACGGTGCCCTCCTCGTCGAGATCGGGCCGTTCGCTCACACCGGTGGGTCCCGATGTCCCTCGACGGTCCGGCGGCGCGAGCCTAGCCGGTGCCTCGGGCTCAGGCAAAGACCGACGAGGCCGAGGCACGGCGCGGGGTGACGGAACGGGCCGCGAACCGTCGGATCCGGCCGGGAACCGGCCGGAAGCGAGTAGCATCCAGCCCGTGGACGTGCTGCTGGTGTCACCCGATCCGGCCTCGCGCGAGCTGATGGCGCTCGCCGTGCGCAGCGTCGAGCGCGCGATCGGCAGCGAGCTGCGGTTCCGAGCCGCGGCGAACGGAGAGCTCGGCATCCGTGCGGCCCTGCGCGACCGGCCCGACGTGATCGTGGCCGACGAGATCGCATCTCGCGCGGGGGCGTTCGCCCTGGCCAAGGCCCTGCGCGACGACGCCGATCCCTACCACGGCGTGATCGTGATCCTGTTGGAGCGCAAGCATGACGCGTGGCTCGCCCGGTGGTCGGGCGCCGACGCCTGGTTCGTCAAGCCGCCCGACCCGTTCGAGCTGGCCGACCGCCTGTTGGAACTCGTCAGCGAGAAGGAGAGCGCGTGAAGATCAAGGGCACGGACAAGCGCAACGGACGCGAGTTCCTCGCGGAGCAGGTGATCGAGAGCGGCGGCACCTCACCGTGGGACGGCCGACCGTTCAGCCCCGACTACGCGGTCACGCTGGTGAACGCCCTGCGCGACGCCGAGGAGGCCGGGTCGAGGCTGGAAGAGGCGCTCGAGCAGATCGCCGACATCAAGCCGGAGTTCACGCTCGACCAGGATTCCGTGCTGGGGCCGCTCCGCGAACACCTGACTCGGCTCGAGCAGAACCTGGTGCAGCAGGGCTGAGGAGCCGACGGGTGGGCGCCGGGGAGAACGGGTTCGGGGTCGAGCTCCGCGAGGATGACTCGGGCTGGCGGGTCGGCATCGTCGACCCTGCTGGCTCCGTCGTCTCCGAGCGGGCCTGCAAGGACCACCTCGAGGCTCGCACGTACGCATCGACCGTCCGCCAGCACATCTACTGGCTCTCGCCGGAACGGTTCCGCGAGTACTACCGTCTGTAGCGCGATGGGATTCAACTACCAACAGCCGGGCAAGGTGAAGAAGGCGGATCTCGCGATCTTCGTCGGGGCCCTCGTCGTCATCGCGGCGCTCGTCATCTGGGCCATCTGGTAGCCCTCGATGCCCGACGACCTCGCGGCGCTCGACTTCTGCTACCTCACGACGACCGGTCGCGTCACCGGGAGCCCCCACCGCATCGAGATCTGGTTCGTGCTCGTCGACGAGATCGTGTACCTGATGGCGGGGGACCGAGATCGCAGCGACTGGGTGCGCAACCTGATGATCACGCCCGACGTCGAGCTGGAGCTCGGGGGAAGGAAGCGGGTGACGCGAGCCCGCGTCGTCGAGGACGGCTCGGACGAGGACGCGCTGGCCCGGCGGACGATGCTCGAGAAGTACGAGGACCGCGACGGCGGTGACCTCAGCACATGGGGTCACACCGCGTTGGTGGTGGCGGTCGACTGGCCGGGGGGCGTCAGTTACACGTCGCTGATCTGACGCCGGCTGCGACGTCGCGGGCTCAGCCCTCGTCGAACCCGAGGGAGAACAGCCGTTCGAGGTCGTGCTTGGAGTACACCTGGAAGCTGATCAGGGTCTCGGTCCGCTCGACGCCCTCGACCTTGGCGATGCCGCCGGGGATCACGGTGGCGAGCTGCTCGTGAGCGGGCACCCGCACGATCGCGATCAGGTCGAACTCGCCGGCGACCGAGTAGACCTCGCTCACGCCGTCGATCTCGGCGATCGCCTGCGCCGCCTCGGCGATCTCGTCGACCTCGCACTGGATCAGGACCACGGCGTGCACGGCGCTCATCGTTCCGGCTCCTCTCAGGCTCGTTCCAAGACGACCGCGAGGCCCTGGCCGCCCGAGATGCAGAGCGTGGCGAGGCCCATCGACAGGTCGCGGGCGCGCATCTCGTAGGCGAGCGCGAGCACGATGCGCGCGCCGCTCATGCCGATCGGGTGGCCGACCGAGATGCCGCCCCCCTTCACGTTCAGCCGCTCGCGGTCGAACTTCAGCTCACGCTCGCACGCGATCACCTGGGCCGCGAACGCCTCGTTGATCTCGATCAGCTCGAAGTCGTCGATCGTGCACCCGAGCCGGTCCATCACCTTCTGGGTGGCCGGCACGGGCCCGATGCCCATGATCTCGGGCGGCACACCGGCCCACGACATCGCGGTGATCGCGGCGAGCGGCTCGCGCCCCTCCGCCGTCGCCCGGGACTCGCTCATCAGCACGAGCGCGGCGGCGCCGTCGGTGAGCCCGCTCGAGTTGCCGGCGGTGACGCTGCCGCCGTCGCGGAACACGGGCGCGAGCTTCGCGAGAGACTCCATCGAGGCATCGGGTCGCGATGTGCTCGTCGTCGGCGACCGTCACGGTCTTCCGTCCGATCGTCACCTCGACCGGGAACATCTCCGCGGCCCTGCCTTCGGCGCCCGCCACCGCCTGCCGCTGGGACCGCAGCGCGAACTCGTCCTGCTCCTCGCGGGAGATGTCGTACATGTCGACGAGGTTCTCGGCGGTCTCGCCCATGATCAGCCCGCAGAGCGGGTCGAGCAGGCCGTCGCGGTACATCGCGTCGACGGCCTCGGTGTTGCCGAGCCGATGGCCGAGCCGCATGTCGGGCAGCAGGTACGGCACCCGGGTCATGTTCTCGATGCCGCCGACGAGCACCACCTCGCTCTCGCCGAGCATGATCTGCTGGGCGCCGAGCTGGGTCGCCTTCATGCCCGAGCCGCAGGCGATGTTCACGTTGTAGGCGCTGACTTCCTGCGGCACGCCTGCCCGCATGCTCACCTGGCGGCCGGTGTTCGGGCCGTTCCCGGCCTGGCGGGCGTGGCCGATGATCGTCTGGTCGACCTGCTCGGCCTCGACGTTCGCCCGGCGCAGCGCTTCCTTCGCGGCGAGCTCGCCGAGCTCCACCGCGGGGGTCTCGGCGAACGAGCCCAGGAACTTCCCGACGGGCGTCCGGGCGCCCTCGACGATGACCGCGCGTTCCATGCGGCAAAGTCTACCGGCGGCGGTCGCGCCGCCGGTCCTCGCGGTTGCCCGACGCCTCACGGGTGCGTTGCAGCACACGCGCCAGGGCCGCGCCGCCGTCGACGGGCTCGGACGGCGCCCGGTCGCACGCGGTCACGCGCGGACGATGCTTCGCGACCCACGATCGCACGGCCGCCAGCTCGTCGGCCCGCTCGCGCGGGCACGGCGCGCCGAGTGGCTCGCCGGCGGCACCCGGGGTCCGCAAGGCTCCGTGATCGAAGCGCAGCGGCTCGCCGTCTCCGGCACGGAGCTCGAGCTCGGCCCGCGTCGACGAGCCACGCGTCGACCCTCGACCGCCACAGTCCCTCGGCGAGCGCGCGCAGGCGGTCCCGTACCGAGGCGGCTTCCTCGTACCGCTCCGCCTCGGCGAGATGGGTCATGCGACGTTCGAGCGCTTCGAGGAGCTCGCCCGGGCTGGAAGCCAGGGAGGAGGCGAGCCATCGGACGAGCTCTCCGTAGCGCTCGGGGTCGGTGCGTCCATCGCACGGTGCGAGGCAGCGGCCCATGTCGGCCAGGGCGCAGGGCGCGAAGCGGGTGCTCGCCCCCATCGAGGTGGTGCACCGACGGATCGGGGCGGTCTCCTCGAGGGCCTCCTTCGCGAGCCGCGCCCGCGCGGCGCTGCCGAACGGCCCGAGGTACAGACGCCCGTCG
The DNA here is from genome assembly GCA_963825685.1 of uncultured Actinomycetes bacterium. Lineage (GTDB taxonomy): Bacteria > Actinomycetota > UBA4738 > UBA4738 > HRBIN12 > JAOUEA01. The sequence continues at coordinate 25,220 of CAWGUD010000023.1, forward strand.
TCGGGCTTCGCCGCGTGCACGACCTTCAGCCGCGGCCACGCCTCTCGAGGGTCGAGGGCGAGGTAGGCGCCGCGTCGCCACGTCTTCCCCCGGCGGTTGTACTTCGGTTCGTGCCGGCGGATCAGCCGCGCCTCGACGACGAGCGCCTCGAGCTCTCCGCCGCAGCGGATGCCCTCGACCGAGCGCACCTCGTCGAGCAGGTCCACGATCTTCTTCCGCTCGTCGCCGTAGAAGTACGACTTCACCCGCGAACGCAGGTCGTTGGCCTTGCCGACGTAGAGCACGCGACCATCCCCAGCCTTGAAGAGATAGACCCCCGGGGCGTGGGGCAGCGTGTCGGCGAGCGCGATCTTGCCGAAGTTCGGCCGCCCCCTCGCCCGTACCGCCTCGGCGAGGTCGCCCATCGTCAGGATGCCGAGCCGGCCGCCGAGGTCGAGCAGACCGTGCAGCACCTCGGCGCACGCCTCGGCGTCGTCGAGTGCCCGGTGGGTCGGCGTCGTCCGGGTGCGGAAGTAGTTCGCGAGGGTCGCGAGCCTCACGTTGGGCACGTCGGGCCAGACCACGCGCCGCGCGAGCCGGGCCGTGCACAGCGGCGGACCCGGGAGCGCCGGGTAGTCGAGCACGTCGCAGTTCGCGTTGAGGAACCCGAAGTCGAAGCCCGCGTTGTGCGCCACGAACACGGACCCTCGGAAGAACTCCAGGAACGCCGGGAGCACCTGCTCGATCGCCGGTTCGCCCGAGACGAGGCGGTCGTCGATGCCGGTGAGGTGGGTGATGTACGGCGGGATGGGCCGCAGGGGGTTCACGAGCGTCCGGAACGACCCGAGCCGCTCCCCGCCGCGGACCTTCACGGCCCCGATCTCGGTGATCGCGTCGTCGGCGGGCGAGCCCCCGGTCGTCTCGAGATCGACGACGCAGAACGTGACCTCGGACAGGGGCACGCCGAGCGCCAGTGTGGTCTGGATCGGTTCGGCCGGGCTCGCATCGATCGGCACGGGCGTCGCCTCCGTCGGGAGGGGCCGAACGGGAGCTGGATGGTATCGAACAGGTGTTCGACGGTCAAGCGGGTGCCACGGGGAAGACGTCACGCCGTGATGGTGACGGTCGCCACCGACACGCCGCCGGGTTGCCGACCCTAGGATGGTCGGCATGCGATACGGAGTCACGGTGCCGAACATCGGGCAACTGGACCTGCTGCTGACGATGGGTCGCGAGGCGGAGGCGGCGGGCTGGGACGGGTTCTTCCTCTGGGACCACATCCGGTTCTCCGACGAGTTCGACGTGTCGGTGCACGATCCGTGGGTCGCGCTCGCCGCGGTCGCCGCGACGACCGAGCGCATCCGGCTCGGCCCCCTGGTGACGCCGCTCGCGCGTCGTCGGCCGTGGACCGTGGCGCGGGAGACGGTGACGCTCGACCACCTCAGCCATGGCCGCGTGATCTTCGGCGCCGGCCTGGGGTTCCCGCCCGACGTCGAGTTCGGATCCTTCGGTGAGCCGACCGGCGATCGCGAACGCGCCGAACTCCTCGACGAGGGACTCGCGGTCCTCGACGGGCTCTGGTCGGGCGAGCCCGTCACCGTCGACGGACGGCATCATCGGGTCGACGGTGTCAGGTTCCTGCCGCGACCGGTGCAGCGCCCCCGCATCCCGGTGTGGGTCGCGGGCATGTGGCCGAACCATGCGCCGTTCCGGCGGGCCGCGCGGTGGGACGGCGTGTTCCCGATCGCGGTGACCGGACGGACAACCAGGCGCGATCTCGCCCGCCACGTTCGCCGAGGCGCTGGCCTTCACGCGGTCCATCCGGAGGTCGGACGCTCCGTTCGATGCTGTTGTCCAAGGAGCACCGAACACGGATCCGGGCGAATACGCGGCCACGGGGGCGACATGGTGGCTCCTGACCGACGACGGCGGCCCCGGCTGGGAGGAGCGGATCCTGGAAGAGATCCGGGCTGGACCGCCGAACTGAGGCAGTGGAGTGACGGCGGGTCGGAAGCGTCAGCCGCCGCGGGTAGAGCGCCCGCTCGACCATCAGCGCGAGGAGCTGCTCCACCGCGAGGTGACACTCCTGGATGTGCGCCGTCACGGTCGACGGCACGCGGATCGCGCTGTCGGCCAGAGGCGCGAGCGCACCGCCCGAGCCGCCGGTGAGCGCAACGACCCGCACGTCCTGTGATCTCGCCTGCTCGGCGGCCTTCAGGACGTTGGCCGAGTTCCCGCTCGTCGAGATCGCGATCAGCACGTCGCCCGACCGTCCGAGCGATTCCACCTGCCGTGCGAAGACGCCCTCGATGCCGAAGTCGTTCGCGATCGCGGTGAGCAGCGACGAGTCGGTCGTGAGCGCGATCGCCGGGATCGAGGGCCGCGGGTTGTCGATCGTGAGGGTGCTCACGAACTCGGTCGCGAGGTGCTGGGCGTCGGCGGCGCTCCCGCCGTTGCCGCAGATCAGCAGCTTCCCGCCGTCTCGGAGCGACGCGATCAGGATCTCGGCGGCGGCCGCGATGTCGTCGAGGCACTCGGCCTGGACCCGCCGCACCGTGTCCGCGGTGGTGTCGAGGTAGTCCAGGGCGGTCGCCCGGAGCTCGTCATGGGTCACGCCGTGGCCTCCCGTCCGATGCGTGCCGCGATGATATCGGCGGCTGCGGCCAGGTCCGCCACCACGTGGTCGGCGTCGTCGCCTGCCGTCGCCCGCTCCTCGGCGCCGTGGCCCGTCAGCACCAGGAACGTCGTGGCCCCGACGGCCCGTCCCATGCCGACGTCGCCCGCGTGGTCGCCGACCACGAACCCGTCGGCCGGGTCGAACCCGAACCGCGCGGCGGCGTCGAGGGCCATGCCCGGCGCGGGCTTGCGGCAGCGGCATCCGTCCTCGGGGGCATGCGGGCAGTGCAGGATCGCATCGACGTCGGCGCCCTCGTCGGCGAGCATCTCCCGCAGGCGCGCGTGGATGCGCTCGAGGTCGCCGGGGGTGAGCAGGCCCCGACCCACGTTCGCCTGGTTCGTGACGACCACGACGCCGAGCCCGAGTCCGCGCAGCCGCCGGATCGCGTCCGCCGAGCCGGGGATCAGTTGCAGCTCAGCGGGATCGGCGAGGTGGCCGACCTCCTCGTTGATCGTGCCGTCGCGATCGAGCAGCGCGAACCGCCGCCGACCGGTGACGGGGGAGGACCTCACGGGTGCCTGGGCGCCCAACGGCGGTCGCCGCGCCGGGCCCGCACGCCCTCGGGGTCGACCTCGAACGGCGCGAACTGTCCGCCCATCGCCTCGAGCGCCGACTCGCACGGAGGCGCGCGCCTCGGGCGGCGAGGCGATCAGCAGATAGCCACCCCCGCCGGCGCCGCAGATCTTCCCCCCGGTCGCCCCGGCTGCCGACGCGGCGTCGAGCATCGCCTCGATCGGCGTCTCCTCGGCGATGTGGGGATTCATGCGCTTCTTCGCCTCGAAGGCCTCGCGGAGCATGACGCCCAGGCGCTCCATGTCGCCCACCTCGATCGCGTCCCGCATCGCGTAGGCCATCTCGCGGAGCTGCTTCATGCCGAGCAGCGTGTCCTCGCGACCCGCCTCGAACATCTGGATCTGCCGGTCGATCAGCCCGACGTTGCGGCGGACCTTCCCCGTGTAGCACAGCAGCAGGTGCTTGCGGAGCTCCTCGAGGGCGTCCGGGCCGGCATCGACCGGGGTCACCCGCGCCCCGTCGCGACCGAACTCGATCAGGTTGAATCCCCCGAACGCCGCTGCGTACTGGTCCTGCCAGCCGCCCGAGATGCCGAGGTCGTCGCGTTCGATCGCGTAGGAGAGCTCTGCGACCTCGTCGCAGCTGAGTACCCGTTCGTCGAGGCAGGCGATCGCCGCGACCACCGCCGTGACGAGGGCCGATGAGCCGCCCAGTCCGCTCCCGGGCGGCGCCTCCGACTCGATGTCGACGTCGAGACCGATGTCGATGCCCATGCGGTCGATCGCAGCCTTGGCGAGGTCGAGCACGCCGTCGTAGTGGGGACCTTCGTCGAGTCGGTACTGCACGAGCTCGCCGAGGTCGAGCGAGCGCACGCGGACGTCGCGATCGTCGCGGGGCGCCACCGTGACGCGGACGAAGTGATCGATCGTGGCGGAGAGCACGGCGCCGCCGTGATCCAGGTACCAGTGCGGGAAGTCGGTGCCGCCTCCCACGAAGCTGACGCGGAGCGGGGCGAGCGCGTAGACCGGGGTCGTGTCGATCGACATGGCAGCGCCCTCAGTCTAGGGGTGCGAGTGATGGGGGAGTGGTCTCAGGCGACCCTGCGCTGCAGTCGCCGGCGCTGCTGCTCGGTGAGCCCGCCCCAGACCCCGTAGCGCTCACCGTTCTTCAGCGCCCAGGCGAGGCACTCTTCCTTGATCCGGCACGAGTTGCAGAACGTGAGGGCGGGACCGGCCTCCTCCTCGGAGATCGGGAAGAAGATGTCGGGGTCCACGCCGAAGCACGCTGCGCGTTCTTGCCAGAAGTCGGGGGGAGCGGGGTTCGGCGGCAGGATGCTGACGTCGACGTTCGGGAACCGCTCGATCCTCACTACCGATCCCTCCCCCTCGGAGCGTCCCGCGGGCGAGGCATCGAACCGCGGAACACGATTCATAGCAGAGGGGTAGCCGCGAGTGGAAGGGGTCGGAAGCAGGCATCCTGGCATACGACACCCGAGGGACGCGAAATGACCCGAACGGGCTAGTCCAACGAGGGGACAGGGAACAGTGCGACTCCGTCCGAGGAGCGTAGGAGCTGCTCCCGTGCGCCCCACCGGACCGAGGCGATCACCACCGTGCCGCCGCCCGTGCGCTCGGCGGCGCTGGTCACGGTGCCCGCCTCGTCGTCGGTCGTCGTCGTCGTGAGGATCGCTCCGGTGTCGACCCGCCCGTCGCCCTGCAGGTGGCGCAACACGCGCGGCGGATGACCCGAGGTTGCGAACGCGAGCCACCGATTCCTGGCCGAGGAAGCACCCCTTCGTCGTGTCGATCAACGCCTCGAGGCCCACCTCGGCGGGGATCGCCGTGCGGTCGAAGTCCGCGCCCATGCGGGGCCGTCCGGCGCGGATGCGCCACACCTCGACGGCGTCGTGGCTCACGAACCTCCGCCCGGCCGGTGCCCCCGGGTCCGGGGTGGTCCTCAGCAGGTCGTACCCCTCGCCGAGCACCGACGGCCGGGATCCGCCCGGCTCCTCGGACACGCCCGGCAGGGCGATCAAGGATCGTCGATCCGTCAGGTCGTCGAGCTCGACGGCGGACGAGAGCACGTAGGTCGCCAGGGCCGACCCGACGTGATCGGCCTGGTCCGGACCCTGGAGCAACCAGAAGCCGTCGTCGTCGCACGTGATGTGGAGGTCGGCCCGGATGTGACCGGTGGCGTCGAGCAGCAGGGAGCGGCGCGCCTCGCCCGAGCGCAGCGACGCCACGTCGGTGGTGACGAGGTCGTGGAGCCACCCACGCGCATCGTCCCCCCGCACGCGAACGATGCGGTACGTGGAGAGGTCGACCGCCGCCCGCCCTTGGCTCAGGGCCGCGAGCTCGGCGTCGGGGGCGGTGAGGGGTGGCATCGCTCTGGCAGGATATCGGCGCCGTGGACGTCCCCCGCACCCTGCTCGTCACGAACGACTACCCGCCTCGCGTGGGGGGGATCCAGCGCACCCTCGAGGCGCTCGTCGACGAGCTGCCGGAAGACCGGATCGCGGTGTTCTGTCCGGGCGACGAGGATTCCTCGACGTTCGACGCCGCGAGGCCGTACCGCGTGCTGCGCCAACCCGAGTCGTTCCTCTGGCCGACCCCCGACGTCGGGCGTCGGCTCGAGGCTGCGGTGCGCGAGATCGGGGCAGAGGTCGTGGTGTTCGGCGCCACCTACCCCCTGGCGATGCTCGGGCCGCGCCTCGCGCGGGCCGGGGTGCCCTACCTCGCCGCGGCTCATGGGTTCGAGTACTGGCTCTCGATCGCGCCGGGCACCCATGCCGCGATGCGGTACGCGACCTCACGGGCCACGAGGGTGCCGGTGATGTGCAGCGCCTTCATCGCCCGGACGGTGCGCACCGCCGTGCCCCGGCGCGTGCCGGTCTCGGTGTTGTATCCGGGAGCCGACGTCGAGGCGTTCCGCCCCGATCTTCCCGTCGACGATCTCCGCGAGCGCCACGGCCTCGGCGACCGCCCGGTGGTCGTCTGCGTGAGCCGGCTCGTCGCCCGCAAGGGACAGGACGTGTTGATCCGCGGCATGGCCGATGTCCGTCGTCGAGCCCCCGGCGCCGCGCTGGTGATCGTGGGGGGTGGACCGAACGAGGACCGCCTGCGGGCTCTCGCGACCGACGCCCCCGAGGGCTCCGTGGTGTTCACCGGCCAGGTGTCCGAGGACGATCTCCCTCGGTACTACGCGCTCGGCGACGTGTTCGCGATGCCGTGCCGCACGCGCCTGGCCGGCATGGAGGTCGAAGGGTGGGGCAACGTGTTCATCGAGGCCGCCGCGTGCGGGAAGCCCGTGGTCGTCGGGGACTCCGGCGGGGCCCGGGAGGCGCTCGTGGACGGCGAGACCGGCATCCTCGTCGACGGCGCCGACGTGCACCGGGTCGCAGAGGCGGTCGGGACCCTGTTGGCCGACCCGGAGCGGGCCAGGACGATGGGAGCGGCGGGCCGCGAGCGCGTGCTCCGCAACCACACCTGGCCCGCGATCGCGCGGACGCTCGTGTTCTGGTTGCAGGAAGCCGCGGGCTAGGGTCGTCGCTTCGCTCGTCCGGGCCAGGTCGGGGGGTACCCTGGCCTCGTGCAGACCGGATCCTCCGCCTCGGAACAACGATGCCCCGACTGCGGGGCGCTCGCGAGCCCCGACGCCGAATGGTGCGGGCAGTGCTTCCGCTCGCTCGTCGAGCCGGAACCCGAGCCCGAGCGGCAGCCCACCGAACCGGATCCGTCACTCGCTGCCGCCGGCATCGTGACCGCGGGGGCGGCGGCGCCGTCCGGGGAGCTCCCTCGGCGAGCGCCGACCTGGCCGTGCCCGGCGTGCGGCAACGAGAACGCGCTCGAGCTCGATGCCTGCGCGGTGTGCGGCACGACGTTCGCCTCGTTGATGCGCCGCGACGCGGCGCCGACCACGGTCGACCCCAAGGAGGCGGTCCGGGCCTCGCTCCTCTTTCCAGGGCTCGGGCACCGCACGGTCGGGAGGGGACTCGACGGGCTGGCTCGCGGAGTGATCTTCACCGTGCTCGCCGCGATGACCCTGACGGTGCTCGTGTCGGGGGTACGGTCGGCAGGCGCGCTCGCGATGTTCCTGGTGTTCTTCGGTGCGACCCTGCTCGTCTACGCCGGATCGGCCTGGGAAGCCCACCGGCTCGCAGGAGGTGGGCAGCCCGTCGTCTCCTCCCGCGCCCTCATGTGGGTCGTGGTGGTGGTGATCATGACATCGGTGGCGCTGTTGGCCGTCAGCGTCGTGACGAACGCGAGAGGCTAGGATTCCGCGCCGATGGAACACGCTGAAGGCTCGATCGTGATCGACGCCCCCCTCGAAGACGTGATGGAGGTGATCGAGGACTACGAGGCCTATCCCGAATGGGCCGACGTCCGTTCCGTCGAGGTGCGCCGGCGCGGCGAGGGCGGACGCGCCACCGAAGTCGCGTTCGAGGTCGACGTCCCTGTGCTCGGGAGGGCTTCGTACACCCTCGCCTATCGGTACGCCCCTGGGGACACCGGGCTCTCGTGGACCACGTCGGAGGCGCGCGGTGCGATCCGCGACATCAGGGGTGAGTACCTGCTGAACGAGCTCTCCGAGAGCGAGACGAAGGTCACCTACCGCCTCGGGGTGGAGCTCGGGGTGCTCGTGCCGGGGTTCCTGCGGAGCGAGGGCGCCAAGCGCGTGATCGAGAACGCGCTCGAGAAGCTCAAGCGACGCGTCGAGATGGGCTGAGCCGGCCGAACCGTCTCACCGTCTAAGCTGGGCCACATGCGCGTCGTGTTGTTCACGGGCAAGGGCGGGGTCGGCAAGACGACCGTGGCCGCCGCGACCGCCGTGCGCGCCGCCCGGGGCGGGTCGCGCACCCTGGTGATGTCGACCGACCCGGCCCACTCGCTCGCAGACTCGTTCGAGGTCGAGATCGAGTCCTCCCCCAGCGAGATCACGCCGAACCTCTGGGCGGTGCAGATCGACGCACAGGAGCGCCTCGAGGACAACTGGCGGGAGATCCAGGACTACTTCATCCAGCTGATGAACTGGGCAGGCACGGAGACGATCCAGGCCGAGGAGCTCACGGTGATCCCGGGGCTCGACGAGATCTTCGCCCTGATCGACGTGAAGACCCACGTGGAGAGCGGCAACTACGACATGCTGGTGGTCGATTGCGCCCCGACCGCGGAGACCCTGAGGCTGCTCTCGCTGCCCGAGATCATGAACTGGTACATCGAGCGGATCTTCCCGGTCGAACGCCGCATCGTGAAGACGGTGCGGCCGATGCTCTCCAAGATGACCTCACTCCCGATCGCGGGCGACCAGGTGTTCGCGGCGGTGGAGCGTCTGCACCGCAACCTCGACGCGGTGAAGCAGATCCTCACCGACGAGCACACGTCGTCGGTGCGCCTGGTGGTGAACCCCGAGAAGATGGTGATCTCGGAGGCGCGTCGCACCTACACCTACCTCGGTCTGTTCGGCTACCGCGTGGACGCCGTGGTGGTGAACCGCATCATCCCCGACGAGGTCAACGACCCCTACTTCGGCAAGTGGAAGGACATCCAGGCCGAGCACCTCGCCACGGTGCACGAGTCGTTCGAGCCGGTCCCGATCCTCGAGGCGCGCCTCTTCGACCGCGAGATGGTGGGGATCCCGCTCCTCGGCGAGATGGGCATCGAGGTCTACGGCGAACGCGACGTGACGGCGGTGCTGTACCACGACGATCCGATCCGAGTACGCAAGCGTGGGGAGGGCTACGTGCTCTCGATGCGGCTGCCGTTCGTCTCCCGCGACGACATGGACATCCACCGGCGGGGTGAGGAGCTCTACGTGCGGGTCGGCTCGAACAAACGGAACCGATCCTCCCGCAGACCCTCAAGCGTCTCGTCGTGCGCGAGGCCAACTTCGCGGGCGATCACCTCGAGATCACGTTCGGCCGCCCGCCCTCCGCCGACGAGGGGCAGCCGGCGACCACGTGAGCGAGCGAGGGCCGGCGATCGGCATCGACGTCGGGGGCACGAAGATCGCCGCCCTGCTGGTGGGCCGCGACGGCTCCGTCCTGACACGCGAGATCCGGCGCACGCCGGCGGACGATCAGCAGGCCACCCTGGACGCCATGGTCGAGGCGGCACGGGCGATCGCGACCACCGACGTCGTGGGGGTCGGGGTGGCCGCCGCCGGCATGGTCGACCTCGGGGGGCGACGCGCTACGCGCCCAACCTCGCCTGGCGCGACACCCCGCTGGCCCCGTTCGTGGGTGACGCGCTGGGCCTGCCGGCGCTGGCTGACAACGACGGCAACGCCGCCGCGTGGGGCGAGTTCCTGGACACGGCGCCGGGCAGGGCTCGCGGCAGTTGCTGATGGTGAGCGTCGGCACGGGCATCGGAGGCGGGCTCGTGCTCGACGGCGCCATGTATCCAGGGGCCAATGGCTTCGCGGCCGAGATCGGTCACATCGTGGTCGAGCCCGGACGGGCTCCGGTGTGGCTGCGGGAACCGTGGGTGCTGGGAGCTCGTGGCGAGCGGATCGGCGATCACGCGCCAGGGCCAGAACGCCGCCGCCAGCATTCGCATCTGCCTCCTGCGG
>CAWGUD010000024.1:0-73978 GCA_963825685.1 uncultured Actinomycetes bacterium
CGGATGCTGTCGTGCACGTCGGACATGGTGCTTCCCCTTCGAGGTCGTCAGAAGAGTCGAGCGGCCAGCTTCGGCCGGTACTCCCCCACGAGAGGATCGTCATCGAGCGTGGCGAACACATCGACCATCGATTCCCTCGCGACGGCAGGGTCGTCGTCGAAGGCCGCCAACAATCCGTCGAGCGCCTCACGCCACCGTCCCGAGGCGGCCGCCACCCTGGCTCGCGTGATCGCATCGTCGCCCGCGAGCGAGCCCCAATCGTGGACCCGCACGGCGGCCAGGACGCGCTCCGCGTCGGGGTCGGGCACCAGGGGTTCCACGAGCGCCTTCGCCTCGTCGAACTCCCCACGGCCGACGAGGATGCGGGCGAGCCCCACGGCCGCCTCCCTGTTCTCCCGGTCCTTCTCGAGAGCGTCGCGGTATCCGGCCTCCGCCGACTCGAGATCGCCGGCGACCTCCTCCGCCAGGGCCTCGTCGGCCTCGACCTCGGCCTCGCTCGGGAGGATCGAGTCGATGAACCGGTTGACCTCGGGCTCGGGGTACGCCCCGATGAATATGTTCACGGGCTGCCCGCCGCTGAACGCCACGACGGTCGGGATCCCCTGGCTCTGCACCGCCTGCAGGAGCGCGTTGCCGACGGCATTGGCATCGACGTCGAGCTTGGCCAACAGGAACGCTCCCTGCCGTTCGCCGGCGACCTTCTCGAGGATCGGGCCGAGCGTGCGACACGGCGCGCACCACGAGGCCCACATGTCGACCACGACGGGGCGCTGCATCGAGCCTTCGATCACCACCTGCTCGAAGTCGGCGTCGGTGACGTCGACTACGGTGGTCGCGGTGGTCGCGGTGCTCGGCTTGCTCATGTCCACCATGCTTCTCAGCCTCTCATACGTTCACAGCTGCGACGTGCGAGCGGCGGACCGGCCGCGAGCCTCACGACCCCGCCCGTAGCGCCGCAAGCGCAACGCGTTCAACACCACCGTCACGCTCGAGACGGCCATCGCGGCCGCAGCCCACATGGGATCGAGCACGCCGAATACGGCGAGTGGGATCATCACGACGTTGTACGCGAACGCCCAGAAGAGGTTCTGCGCGATGATCCGGTAGGTCCGACGAGCCAGCTCGACCGCGTCGGCCACGGAGGCAAGCGAACCTCCCAGCAGGTTCACCTCGGCCGCGGCGAGCGCGACGTCGGTGCCTCCGCCCATCGCGACCCCCACGTCCGCCTTCGCGAGGGCGGGGGCGTCGTTCAGCCCGTCGCCCACGAAGATCACCCGATGCCCAGCCCGCTGCATCCGCACGACCTCCCCGACCTTGTCCTCGGGCACGACCTCGGCCGACACCCGGTCGATCCCGACCTCGGTGGCGACCGCCCGCGCAGTGGCCCGGTGATCGCCGGTCACCATGGCGACCTCGAGGCCGATCCGGCGAAGACGAGCCACGGTCTCGCGGGCCTCCGGCTTCACGCGATCCGCCACGGCCACCACACCGACCGGGGCGCCGTCGATCCACACCGCGAACGGGGTCCGCCCGTCCGCGGCCAGTCGCTCAACCTCACCCTGCATCGCGCGCGGCAACGTCCCGGCGCGCCCCACACGGATCTCACGGCCGTCGACCGTCGTGACCGCCCCGAGTCCTGGCTCGACGCGGTGCGCCTCTCCGCTGGGCACCTCGATCCCAAGATCCCGGGCCCTCCCGATGATCGCCTCGGCGATCGGATGCTCCGACCCCGCCTCGGCCGCGGCTGCCGCAGCGAGCAGCTCGAGGCCGTCCACCCCGGGCGACGGCACGAGGTCGGTGAGGCGCATCACGCCATCGGTGACCGTGCCCGTCTTGTCGAGGAGCACGGCGTCGGCTCCGCGTGCGGCCTCGAACACCTCGCCGCCCTTGAAGAGCACGCCGAGCTCGGCCGCTCTGCCCGAGCCCGCCATGATCGCGGCGGGGGTCGCGAGTCCGAGCGCGCACGGACACGCGATGAGCAGGACCGCCACTGCGTGGAGCATCGCCGCTCCCACCGTCGCATCGGTGAGCGTGATCCAGCCGACGAACGTGGCCGCCGCGATCGTGAGCACGATCGGCACGAAGACCGACGACACCCGGTCCGCCAAACGCTGGACCGGCGCCTTCGATCCTTGTGCCGCATCGAGGAGCCGCACGATCTCGGCGAGCCGCGTCCCGGCGCCGACGGTGGTGACGAAGACGACCAACCGGCCGTTCCCGTTCACCGTGGCGCCGACGACATCGTCGCCGGGTCCGACCTCGACCGGCGCCGACTCCCCGGTCAGCAGCGACAGATCGACCCACGACGAGCCCTGCTTCACGACCCCGTCCGATGGGATCGTCTCGCCCGGGCGGACGACGACGAGCTGACCGGGACGCAGGTCGTCGATGGGCACGCGCCGTTCCGCACCGTCGAGGAACAGGGTCGCCGTCTTCGCGCCACGATCCAGCAGCGCCCTCGAGGCGTCGGCGGCGCTCGCCCGCGCGCGTGCCTCGAGCACCTTGCCGACGAGGATCAGCGTCACGATCACGGCGGCCGTGTCGAAGTAGTGGTCGTGCTCGCCAAGCAGGAGGGCGGCCACGCTGTACCCGTAGGCGGACAGTGCGCCGAGCGCCACCAGCGTGTCCATCGTGGTCGCTCGGTGTCGGGCCGACCGCGCGGCCGCTCGCAGGAACGGCCACCCCGAGTAGAAGACGACGGGTGTCGCGAGCACCCAGGCGAGCTCCTGACCCCGGGCGGCGTGAGGGACGGCGAACGTGAGCCAGAGCACGGCCAGGGTCAACGGCACCGCCACCATCAGCCTGAGCACGTACGAACGTGCCTCGTCGGCAGGAGAACGCCGCTCCGTGTGCACCCGCGCGCCGTACCCGACACGGCGGACCGCTTCGACGAGCGGTTCGACGGGGCCGTCGGCACGCAGATCCCGCTCGCCGTGGATCGTCGCGGTGCGTGTCGCGAGGTTCACGGACGCCTCCTCGACCCCCGGCACCCGCACGAGGGCCCGCTCCACCCGTTGCACGCAGGACGCGCAGGTCATGCCCTCGATGTCGAGCACGATCGCGTGACGGTCGGCTTCCTCGGGTCTCACTTGCCGGCGAGCCGGCCCACGGCTGCCATCAGCTCCTCGATCTTGGCGTCGCCGCTGCCCTGTTCGATCGATTCGCGGACGCAGTGCCGAACATGGTCATCGAGCAATCCCATCCCCACCGCTCGCAAGGCTGCCTGGACCGAGCTCAGCTGCGTGAGGATGTCGATGCAGTACGCGTCCTCCTCGACCATGCGCTGCAACCCGCGGACCTGACCCTCGATGCGGCGGAGCCGATCACGCACCGCCTTCTCGTTCATCGCGTAGCCATGCACCCTGAGCCTCCTCACATGCGTCGCTCGTCGTCGGTGAGCGACAGGAAGTGGCCGGGATCGTCCCGGAACCGTCGCATGCACCCGACGGAACAGAAGAGATACGTGATGCCGTCGTGTTCCCATGCCGCCGCCGCGGACGCCTCGTCGACGGTCATGCCGCACACCGGGTCCTTCATGGGGCCGCCTCCTCCACCGTCATCGGATCCGCCTCGGAACTATACCAGGGGGGGGTATCCTGCCACGACGCCGAGGGAGGCTCTGGGGCTGCATGACCACGGTGTATGCTCGCCGCACGGTGCGAGGAAGCTGGCTCACGTGTCCACGCGGGTAGCCCCGACCCCCCACGGGGCGCTCGGACTCACCGACGACGACCTCCTGGCGATGTTCCGTCTCGTGCTGACGGCCCGCCTGCTCGACGAGGCGGCCCTGCGGCAGAACCGCATGGGTCGGGCGCCGTTCGTCGTGCCCGCCGAAGGGCACGAGGGGTGCCAGGTGGGCACGGCGTGGGCGATGCGCAGGGGCGTCGACGTCTGGTTGCCGTACTACCGCGACGGCGGCGTGGTCCTCACCGCCGGCATGACGCCCTACGAGATCTTCCTCGGCATCTTCGCCAAGGCGGACGATCCGTCGAGCGGCGGCCGCCAGATGCCGTCGCACTGGGGGCATCGCTCGCTCGGCATCATCACCGGCTCCTCCCCGATCGCGACCCAGGTGCCGCACGCGGCCGGCATCGCCTACGCGATCACGTACCGCAACGAAGACGCCGTGGTGGCGTGTTGGTTCGGCGACGGAGCGACGAGCGAGGGCGATTGGCACGAGGGGCTGAACTTCGCGGGGATCCATCGCCTGCCGGTCATCTTCGTCTGCGAGAACAACCACTACGCGATCAGCGTGCCGCAGTCCAAGCAGATGGCGATCGACGACGTGGCCGACCGGGCGGCGGGGTACGGGTTCCCCGGTGTCGTGGTCGACGGCAACGACGTGCTCGCGTGCTACGCCGCGATGAAGGAGGCGCACGAGCGCGCCCGCGCCGGCGGGGGCCCCACGTTGATCGAGTGCAAGACGTACCGGTTCCTTGGGCACACGTCCGACGACGACGACAAGACCTACCGATCGCGGGACGAGGTCGAGGAGGCGCGCCATCACGATCCGGTCCACGTGTTCGGCGAGTACCTGCGCTCGCAGGGGCTCCTCGACGACATCGGGGTCGAGGAGCTGCGTGCGTCGGTCAAAGGGGAGATCGACGAGGCGCTCGCCGCCGCATGGGACGCTGCCGACCCAGAGCCCTCATCGGCGCTCCGGCACGTGTTCGCCGAGGACGGCTCCGGCGGCCCATGACCGAGAAGAACGTCGTCACCGCGATCCGCGACGCCCTGCACGACGAGATGGCCGACGACGATCGGATCGTGCTGCTCGGCGAGGATGTCGGGAACCGGGGCGGCGTGTTCCGCATCAGCGCCGGCTGGATGCAGGAGTTCGGGGAGCAGCGCGTGATCGACACGCCGCTCGCAGAGTCGGGCCTCGTCGGTGTGGCGATCGGCATGGCGATGCACGGGATGCTGCCGGTGGCCGAGATCCAGTTCGCTGACTTCATCCACCCGGCGTTCGACCAGATCGTGTCGGAAGCCGCCCGCATCCGCTACCGCTCGAACGGTGCCTTCTCCTGCCCCTTGGTGATCCGGGCCCCCTGCGGCGGCGGCATCCACGGCGCGCTCTACCACTCGCAGTCGATCGAGGCGTTCTTCGCCCACGTGCCGGGACTCAAGGTCGTGATGCCGGCCACTCCGGCCGACGCAGCAGGACTGCTCCGCGCCGCGATCGCCGACCCCGACCCGGTGCTGTTCCTCGAGCACAAGAAGACGTACAGAGCGATCACCGGCGACGTACCCGACGAGCGGCACATCGTCGAGATCGGCACGGCCGATGTGAAGCGCGAGGGCACCGACCTCACGTGCGTCAGCTACGGGTTCGCCCTGCACACGTGCCTCGACGCCGCCGCCCGGCTCCTTCAGGACGAGGGCATCTCGGTCGAGGTCGTCGACGTGCGCTCCCTGGCGCCCCTCGACACCGAGACGATCCTCGCGTCCGTACGCCGCACCTCGAAGGTGATCGTCGTGTACGAGGACAACCGCACCTACGGTGCGGGGGCGGAGATCGTGGCCACGATCGCGGAAGAGGCGATGTTCGACCTCGATGCGCCGATCGTGCGCGTCGGAGGTCCCGACGTCCCCGCGATGCCGTTCGCGACGCCGCTCGAGCACTTCTTCATGGAGCCGGAGCCGGACCAGGTCTATCGGCGCATGCTCGACCTCGCGCGAGCCTGATCCAGCGCTCTCTCGGCCCCTCGGCCCGTCGGTTCAGGGTGCGTCCGAGGACGTCGATAAGGCCATCGACGGTGAATCCTCACGACGCCACGCCCGGACCCGATCGCGAGCGGTCGACGACCCGGCACGACCTGACGGTCGTCTTGGGCGCTGTCGCGCTGTTCACGATCGGCGTCGCGACCGGGGCGTTCCAGGTGATCCACGAATCCCTCGAGGCAAGGGCACGCGGGCTCGCCGATGCCGCGTTCGGGGTCTTGATCGTCGGCTGCTGGGCAGCCGGGGTGATCGCGCTGCTGCATCGGCGCCACGCGCGGGACGAACAGCACCGGCGCACCGAGACCGAGGCGAAGTATCAGACCCTCGTCGAGCAGGTCCCTGCCGTTGCGTATGCGTGGGACCCGGCGCACGAGCCCGGCACCGTGCCCGCCGCCTACATCAGTCCGCAGATCGAACGCCTGCTCGGCTTCACCGCCCAGCAGTGGATGGAGGACCCCGAGCTGTGGGGGCGCCTGGTGCACGTCGAGGACCTCGACCACGTGCTCGCTGCATGGCGTGAGGCGGTCGACGCGGGCGAGCGGTTCATGGTCGAGTACCGCATCCGTACCGCGACGGGTGAGGAGGTCTGGGTCCGCGACGAGGCGAGCCCATCGCACGGTGAGGAGGGGACGCGATACCGAGGTGTGATGGTCGACGTCACGTCGGAGCACGAGACCCAGCAGGCGCTCCGCTCGCTCGAGGAGCGGTTCCGGCGACTCGTCGAACAGACACCGGGCATCACCTACATCGAGGATGCGGCGACCGAGGAGACGCTGTACATCAGCCCGCAGGTCGAGGATGTCTACGGATACACGCCGGAGGAGTGGTTGGCCGACGCGGGGCTCTGGGAGCGATCGTTGCACCCCGACGACCGAGCGTGGGTCACGGCCGGGAATGCGGCCGATACCGGCGACGCATGGAGCGTCGACTATCGATCGGTCACGAGGGACGGACGCACGATCTGGGTGCACAACGAGGCCGTGCTGATCCGCGACGACGGCGGCGCGCCACTCATCTGGCAGGGACTCGTGCTCGACATCACCGAGCGGAAGGAGGCCGAGGCCCGTCTGCGCGAGGCCGAGGAACGGTACCGCACGCTCGTCGAGCAGCTCCCTGCGGTGATCTATATCGACGCCATCGACGAGATGGCCACCGCACGCTACGTCAGCCCGCAGTACGAGCGTCTCACCGGCTACACGCCATCGGAACGGTTGGCGGACCCGGCGATGTGGATGCGCATCATCCACCCCGACGATCACGCTCGCGTGTTGGCGGAATCGAACCGCACGAACGAGACGGGCGAGGACTACGACATCGAGCACCGTATCGTCCGCAAGGATGGGCGGGTCGTCTGGGTGCACGACCATGCCTTCCTGGTTCGCTCGGCAGACGGCGAGGACGTGTGGCAAGGGGTACTCACCGACATCACCGATCGCAAGCTCGCCGAGGACGCCCTCGCCACGCGGGACCGCATCCTCGAAGCGGCGGGCTATGCCGCGGAACGCTTCCTGCGCGCGCCGTCGTGGCAGGAGTGCATCGATGACGTGCTCGCCCGGCTCGGGCTCGCGGGCTCGGCCACCCGGGCGGCGGTGTTCGAGAACCTCGACCGCCCGTCGGGCGTGCACGCGGCGTTGCGCCATGCCTGGCTGTGCGAGGATGCGCCCCCCGCGATCGATCAACCGTCGTGGGAACCCCGCCCCTACGGCGAGGATCACGCCCGCTGGGTCCAGACGCTCGGCTCCGGGGCGGCCATCCACGGTCCGGTGACCACACTCCCCGAACCGGAACGAGCGATGCTCACCGACCTCGGCATCCGTTCCACCATCGTGATGCCGGTCCACGTGCAGGGCGCGTGGTGGGGATCCCTCAGCTTCGACGAATGCGCCGAGGATCGAGTCTGGCAGCCGGCGGAGGTCGATGCGATCCGTGTGGTGGCCAACACGCTCGGAGCCGCGATCGAGCGGGAGCAGGGCGCACGGCGCCTCGGCGAGGCGGAGGAACGCTATCGCGCGATCGTTGAACACGTGCCGGCGGCCATCTACCTCGATCGCGCCGACCGATCGATGCACACGATCTACGTCAGCCCCCAGGTCGAAGAGATCACGGGGTACACCCCCCAGGAGTGGATCGACGAGCCCGATCTCTGGCTCACGATCATGTCGCAGGAGGACCGACCCGAAGCCGAGCGCACCTACCTCGAGTCGGTGACCTCGAGGCAGCCCTGGAAGGCGGAGTATCGCGTCAACACGCGCGACGGGCGGACGATCTGGCTGCACGACGAGACCACGTTCGTCACCGACGCCGAGGGAGCACCGCTGTTCCTGCAGGGCGTGCTCATGGACATCACCGAACGGAAGCTGGCGGAGCAGGCCCTCCGCGAGTCCGAGCGGCGCGAGCGCGACGCCGCCGAACGCCTCCGGGCGCTCGACGAGATGAAGAACACGTTCCTGGCGGCGGTCTCGCACGAGCTCCGGAGCCCGCTCACGTCGATCCTGGGCCTGTCGATCACCCTCGAACGCTCCCCGGAGATCGACGCGAACGACCGAGGCGACCTTCTCGAACGACTCGCGTTCAACGCACGCAAGCTCGATCGCCTGCTGAAGGACCTGCTCGACATCGACCGACTCAACCGAGGGATCGTCGAGCCTCAGTACAGAACGGTCGACGTCGCTGCACTCACGCGACGCAGCGTCGAGAGCCTCGACACGGTCGCCGGCCGTTCGATCGAGTTCGAGACGCCGTCTCTCGTGCTCACGATCGACCCGCCCAAGCTCGAACGCATCGTCGAGAACCTGGTCGCGAACGCCGTCCGACACACCCCCCCGACGAGCCGCATCTGGGTCCGTCTCGAGCCGGTGGAGGAGGGGGCGCTCCTCAGCGTCGAAGACGACGGCCCCGGGGTGCCTCCCGAGCTCCGCGACGCCGTCTTCGAGCCGTTCCGTCAGGGACCGACCGCCACCCCGCACTCCCCCGGCACCGGCATCGGGCTCTCCCTGGTCGCTCGGTTCGCGGAGCTGCACGGGGGCCGCGCCTGGGTCGACGAACGGCCCGGTGGTGGTGCCGCGTTCCGTGTGTTCCTGCCATCACCTCCCGGCGCCGGCCTCGGTGCAGGAAGCGCCCACGACGAGCACACCGCCACCGCGAACACGGAAGCGGCGACGGCCGACGCGGTCTGAGTCGCTCGACCGACGCTAGCCGTCGTCGGGACGGTCGGCATCGAGGTCAGGGTCGTCGGCGAAGCGTTTGCGGACCGTGGCCACCAGCCCATCCCCGCGGGCCTTCGCCTGCCGCCGGTGCTCACTCATCGCCTGCTTCGCCTCCCCGGGGTCGATCTCCCGCGTCAGGTCCGCCTCGATCACCTCGTGCCGGTCGAGGGCGCTCGAAACGATCGCCTGCACGATCGCGGCCACGGGCAGAGCGATGAACGCCCCGATGAGACCCGCGATGCTGGCTCCGGCGATCGCGCACCCGAACGCGACCGCCGGGTGCAGCTCCATCGTCTTCGCCGTGATGCGCGGGCTCAGCACGTAGTTCTCGAGTTGCTGGTAGAGGGTGAAGAACACGAGCAGGACCAGGGCCTTCCACGGGCTCTCCACGACGGTGACGAGGAGCGGCAGAGCCATGGCGATGTAGGTGCCAACCGTCGGGATGAACTGCGAGACGAGGCCCATCCACACCGAGAGCGGCACGGCGAACGGCACGTCGAGGATCGACAGCACGATGAACGTCGCGACGCCCGAGACGAGGGCGAGTAGCAGCCGGGAGTAGAGGTAGGCGCCCGTCTTCTCGATCGCGACCTCCCACACCCACAACATGTGCTGCTGGCGGGCCGGCGGCAGCACCGAGAGCACGGTGCGCCGGAACCGCGGACCGTCGGCCGTGAAGTAGAACGTGAACAAACCGACCGTGAGGAGCATGAAGACCGCGCCGAGCAAGGATGACGCGAATCCGAAGACATTGCCGGCGATGTTGGTGGCGAACCCCGCCAGATCGGAATCGGCGTTCTGGAGCTGGTCCTCGATCGTGGCTTGGGAGATCTCCACGTTGAACCACCGTTCGGTGTACCCGCTCACGTTCGCGAGGATGTCCGGCGCCGCCTCGATCAGCGCGCGCAGCTGGTCGACGACCAACGGGATCATCAGGCCGACCATGACGATCGAGAAGACCACGATCGCCACCAGGATCGCGCCGGTGGCCAGGCCCCGGCGCCACCCCCGCCGCGCGAGCCAGTCGACCGCGGGCTCCAGCGCGAACGAGGCGAACAACGCGACGAGCACCCACGTGAGCAGGCTGGAGAGCTGGCGCAGCAGCGATGTCGTCGTCATCGCGACCAGCCACACCGCGAAGATGACCGCGAGGAGCGTGAGGATCCACCGCCACGGTGGCGGGTGGATCGTCACCGGGATCGGCCGGCGCTCCTCGGGCTCGGACGGACCGCCGCCCGACCTCGGCTCCTGACCCTCGCTCATCGACTCCTCCAGGCCATATCGGACCACTCCTGGCGCGGAGGATAACCCCGATGCGGGGCTAGACTCGGACGATATGGGGCACCGTGATCACAACCCCCGCGACCGCAGGCTGCATCTTCCGATCGTGTCGGTCTCGAACGGCCAGAACGACGAGGGCGTGAACGCTCGCGGGGAGCGCAAGCCTCCTTGGCTCAAGGTGCGACTCCGGAGCGGGCCCAACGCCGCGGAGCTGCGGACCATCATGCGCGGACTCGACCTGCACACCGTCTGCGAGGAGGCGATGTGCCCGAACATCCACGAGTGTTGGGAGGACCGCGAAGCCACGTTCCTGATCCTCGGCGATCGCTGCACACGGCGGTGCGGCTTCTGCGACGTGATGACGGCCAAACCCGATCCGGTCGACGCCGACGAGCCCGCTCGTCTCGCGGAAGCCGTGGCCCGGATGGGCCTTCGCTTCGTCGTCCTCACGGGTGTCGCTCGTGACGACCTCGCAGACGGGGGCGCGGCCGCCTGGGCGGAGACGGTGCGCCGAGTGAAGCAGGCGATGCCAGAGGCGGGCGTCGAGGTGCTGCCGAGCGACTTCAAGGGCGGGGAACGCGACATCGCGACAGTGCTCGATGCAGAGCCCGACGTCTTCGCTCACAACCTCGAGACCGTGCGGCGACTGCACGATCGCATCCGCCCGGCGTTCGGCTACGACCGATCCCTCGAGGTGCTGCGGCTCGCGAAGCGGGTGCGGCCGGGCCAGATCACGAAGTCCAACCTGATCCTGGGCATGGGCGAGCGGCCCGGCGAGGTGGCCGAGGCGATGGCTGATCTCGTGGTCGCCGGGTGCGACATCCTCACGATCGGCCAGTACCTGCAGCCCACCCCGCACCATCTGCCGGTCGATCGATGGGTGCATCCGGACGAGTTCGCGGTACACGCCCGAGAGGGCGAGGCCATGGGCATCGCCCACGTGGAAGCCGGCCCGCTCGTGCGGTCGAGCTACCGCGCCGGTGCGCAGTACCGTCGAGCGGTCGACCGGGGACTCGTCAACGCCGGCGACTGACGACTCACGGTTCGTCCGAGCCTTCCGCCGACGACGCGCGAAGGGTCGATGCCCGCCGAGCGATTCAGGAGGTGGAGGAGCCGGCCTGTAAGCCGGATCCTGTGCGCGGGGCTCTCGCCCCGCCGGCGACCATCTCTCTCGACGACGCCGGAAGCGTCGCCGCCGAGCCGTTCTCCAGCTCGGTGCGGCCTACCCGGCAGCTCGGACGGGCCGTCCTCGAACGCTGCCTGCTCGGCCTTGCTCCGGGTGGGGGTTGCCAGCCGCGACGGTCACCCGCCGCGCTGGTGCGCTCTTACCGCACCGTTTCACCCTTACCCGGGCGGTTTCGGGCCGCCCAGGCGGTCTACTCTCTGTTGCCCTGTCCGCGAGGTCGCCCCCGCCTGGCTCTCGCCAGCACCCTGCCCTTCGGAGTCCGGACTTTCCTCGAGCGATCGAGACCGCCCGCGGCCGCCCGGCCGACTCCTCCACGGGCGAGGATACCCCGGCCGTAGACTGCCGCACTGATGATGCGCCGGCCGGTCGTCCTCCTCGTGCTCGGATTCACGCTGGCGACCGGGTCCTGCACGGGCTCGACCGAGGGACCGGCCGCGCCGGCTCCGGCCGCCGAGCTCCGCGGCGCCCCGGCGCTGCTCCAAGCGCAGGTGCGCGGCGCGACGCTCCGCTTCGTCGAGGCGTACCGGGCGACCGTGCTCGGCGGCGACGACCTCGAGGCGCTCGCAGCAACGCCTCTGATGCGCCGGTTCGCGTACTGGCTGGGCGTCACGAACGCCGCGTTCCCGGGCAAGATCACGGCCACCTCGATCGTGAACGCCGTCGGCCCCGCGACCGCGGTGGGCACCGATGGACGCGTGCTGGAGGTCGACCTCTCGGCACAGGTGGCCGTCGCCGCGCAGCCGACCGATGGTGACCCGCTGGAGTTCACCGTGCCGCTCGACGGCCCCGTCCGGTTCGCCGCCACCGAGCCCGGAGGTTGGCGCGTGATCGACTTCGTCCGGTTCGGGGTCCCGGTGAGCGACGCGTTCCTGCCGCTCGACCTCGTCTACGAACGTCCGGGCGTGCGGATCACCCTCGACGCCTTCGGTGGCGTGCCCACCTGGAGCTTCTTCGTTCGGGTGGCGTCGACCGGGCCGAACGTGCTCACGCTCTCCGAGGCCGACGTCACCCTGGTCGGCGCCGACGGGACCGTCGTCGGCGAGGCGATCGAAGTCTCGGTGCCCCTCCTCGAGATCGCGCCCGGCGGTCGCATCGACGGCGCGCTGTCGTTCGAGCCGCTCGAGGAGATCCGGGGCGTGTCGCTGCGGATCGATGTCGGTGGACCCGACGATCCGGCGCCGCTCGAGATCCCCCTCAGCGCGCTCGTGGAAGCCGACGCCGGAGCCTGAAGCCGCTGATCATCGGGCGGCGAGCCACTCGTCGACCCCTCGGTTCGCGAGCCGATCGGCCTCGGTGTTCCGCTCGCGGCGCACGTGCTCGAACTCGATGGAATCGAATCCTGCCGCGAGCTCACGCACGCGACGATGCAGTGGCTGCAGGTGAGGCGATTTCACCCGGTACCGTCCCGTGAGCTGGTTGATCAGCAATTGGGAGTCGGATCGCAGCAGCACGCTGGCGGCACCGAGCTCGAGAGCCCGTTCCAGCCCGCGGATCACGGCTGTGTACTCGGCGACGTTGTTCGTCGCCTCACCCAGACCCTCGGCCACTTCCGCCAGCACGACGCCGTCGGGGTCGGTGATCTGCGCGCCGGCACCCGCCGGTCCCGGGTTTCCGCGTGAGGCGCCGTCGCAGGCGACGATCACATGACCAGGATCCGCCGGCAGTGCTCACACCTCCTGATGCCCTCGGAACGCTTCAGCGTGTCGAGCACGACGGCAGAGAGCTGCTCGTGGCAGGCTTGGCACACGCCGTCGACCAGTGCCGCCGCACCGATGCCCTTCTTCAGCCGCCGCAGGTCCTCGTAGAGTTCGAGCACGTCGGGCTCGATCTCAGCAGCGATCGTGTCGCGCCCGGCCGTGCGCTCGGCGAGTTCCGCATCGACGCGGGTCCGCTCCTCGTCTGCGGCGTCCGCGGCCTTCTCCGCTTCAGCACGCAGGGTGGTCGTCTCCCGCTCGGCGGCCACGGCAGCGCCTTCGAGCTGCTCGCGCAGCTCCATGAGGGCCAGGAGCTCGTCTTCACGGTCGGATCGACGCTTGCGGACGCTCGCGATCTCGTGCTGCAGCGCCTCGAGCTCCTTGGAGTTCACGATCGACCCGTCGTACATGCGGGTCTGCTCCGCCTGCTCCTTCTGCGTCATCGAGTCGATCTCGTGCTCGAAACGCGTCTGGTCTCGCCCGATCTCATCGAGCTGCAGGCGCAACTCCCCCAACCGTGCCTCCGCAGCGTCGGCCTTGCCCCGCACCGCTGCCAGCTCGTCGCCCTGCTCGAGTGCCCTCCGCCGCGCATGCAACCGGCCGATCGACGTGTCGGCGTCCTGGAGCGCGAGGAGGCGGGGCGTCGTCATGGCACGCGAAGACTAGCCGATGCCGAACGGAGAGCCTCGCTCGACACCGACCGACACGTGCGGTGGATCGGCCCCGGCGGCCCGCCTCGCCGCCGGTGCCGACCCCTAGGGGAATTCGACGCTCTCGAACGACGAGCTCGTCTGCTGTCCCAGGAACGCCACTGCCCCCACGATCACCATCGCGATGAACGCCAGCATCAGCGCATACTCCACGGCGGTCGCGCCCCGGTCCTCCAGCACCCGGTCGCGGATCGCCGCTCGCCAGACCTGGGCTTGCGAATACAGCCGCAGGATCATGCGGAGACTCCCTTCCTGTCGGGTCGGCCGCAATGCCGTCCGCTCGCCGGCCAGCTCTTACGCCCGTCTTCCAGTGGGTATCGGCTCCAGGGCCTCGAGGATTGAGTGCCAGTAGGCTTCCTGACGTGCAGGCCGAAGCGAGCGGACGGGTCGCGCTGGTCACCGGTGCGGGAAGCCCAACGGGGATCGGGTACGCGTGCGCCAGGGTGCTCGCTCGGGAGGGCGCCGCCGTCGCGGTCACCTCGACGACCGATCGGATCGAGCAGCGCGCGAGCGAGCTGCATGCCGGCGGCGCCGAGGCTGTCGGCCTCGTGGCGGACCTCACCGACCGCGAGGGGGCGCGGGCGATGGTCGACCGTGTGCGGGAGCTCTTCGGTCGCATCGATGTGGTCGTGAACAACGCGGGCATGGTGAACGTCGGCATGCAGGGACAAGGATCCCGCGCCTTCGCCGAGATCGACGACGCGGGGTGGGACCTCGACCTGGCGCTCAACCTCCAGACGGCCTACAACGTCACACGGCCGATCGTGCCCGGCATGATCGAGCAGGGGTGGGGCCGCATCGTGATGGTCTCGTCCGCGACGGGTCCGGTGGCCGCGATCGCCGGATCGGTCGGGTACGGGGCCGCCAAGGCGGGCATGGACGGGATGATGCGGGGCCTCGCGCTCGAGCTCGGACCATCGGGCGTCACCGTGAACTCCGTCGCCCCGGGCTGGATCGCCTCCGGCTCGCAGACACCCGACGAGGCGGCGGCAGGACATCACACGCCGCTCGGTCGCTCCGGCCGGCCGGAGGAGGTGGCGGAGGTCGTGGCCTTCCTCGCGAGCGATCGCGCAAGCTACCTCACCGGCCAGTCGATCGTGGTCGACGGTGGCAACACGATCCAGGAGATGAAGGGCCCGTAGCGCCGGTATGTTCCGCTTCCTGCAACGCCCCCGCTGGATCGGGCTCACGCTGTTCGCCGTCGTCGTCGTCGGTGTGTGCGTCCGACTCGGGCTCTGGCAGCTCGACCGGCTCGAGGGTCGGCGGGAGTTCAACGAGCGGTATGCCGCGGGGCTCGCGACGGCCCCCCGTCCGCTCGACGCCCTGCTCGCAGACGGCGAGGCACTCGCCTACCGACGCGCGACCGCGATGGGTCGATACGACACCGAGCACGAGGTGATCCTCTACGGCCGTACCCTCGAGGGCCGGACCGGGAACCACGTGCTGACCCCGCTGGTGCTCGCCGACGGACGGGCCATCGTGGTCGACCGTGGATGGGTACCGTTCGAGATGGACGAGCCGCCGGTCGCCGCGGCCTCGCCGCCGACCGGCGCGGTCGAGGTCGAGGGAACGCTGTTCGCCCCGCAGCCGGGCGGAGCCGGGGAGATCCAGTCAGGCGAGGACCGCGTGACCACGATGCGGACGGTCGACGTCGAGGCGATCGGCCGAGATGTTCCGTACGAGCTCGTGGGGTGGTTCCTGCAGCTGCGGTCGCAGACCCCGTCGAGCGGCGACCTCCCCGCGCCCGCCCCGCTGCCGGAGCTCACCGAGGGGTCGCACCTCAGCTACGCGTTCCAATGGTTCGCGTTCGCGACGATCGCGGCGGTCGGCTACGCGATCCTGGTGCGGCGTGAGGTGATCGAGGAACGGCGAGCGGCCGGCTCAGGCCCAGGGGTCGGCGCCGACTGAGCGCCCGCATCCAGGCGATCGGTGGTCTCGGTTCCTTGCCCCGTTCTCGGTCCACCGGCGATCCTGAGCAAGGAACCTGGAGCCGGCTCGAGCCCTTCCTCCTAGGCTCCGATCGATGCTCCGGTACCTGGTGCGGCGCGCATTGTTCATGGTGCTCGTGCTGTTCATCGTCTCGCTGCTGACGTTCCTGATCTTCGTGAAGCTCCCCTCGGGGGACCCGGCGCGCCGAGCGGCGGGGAAGTCCTCGACGCCCGAACAGATCGCGAACGCGCGACGCGCCTTCGGTCTCGACCGGCCCCTGTACGTGCAGTACGCACGTTTCGCGAAGGGCTTGATCCCGTGGCCCGGGCTGTTCCTGTCCGAGGACGTGTACTACTCGTACGGCAACTTCGTTCCGGTGAGGGAAGAGATCGCTCGCCGCCTACCGGTCACCGCCACGCTCGCGGTCGGGGCTGCGACGATCTGGCTGCTGATCGGCATCCCGCTCGGGGTGCTGGCAGGCATCAGGCGGCGATCGGCGGCGAGCCGAGCGACCATGCTGCTCGCGATCGTGGGCGTGTCGATGCCGGTCTTCTGGCTGGGTCAGCTCCTGCTGTATGTCTTCTGGTTCCAGCTGGGCTGGGCGCCGCCCAGCGGGCTCGAGATCGGGCAGAGCCTGCCGAACGCCGTGCTCACCGGATCGTTCATCCTTCCCTGGATCACGGTCGCGGTCGGCTACGCCGCGATCTACGCCCGCATGACCCGGTCGAACGTGA
Source organism: uncultured Actinomycetes bacterium (assembly GCA_963825685.1). Classification (GTDB taxonomy): domain Bacteria; phylum Actinomycetota; class UBA4738; order UBA4738; family HRBIN12; genus JAOUEA01. The sequence continues at coordinate 16,462 of CAWGUD010000024.1, forward strand.
TCGAGACGATGAGCGAAGACTACATCCGTACGGCCCGAGCCAAGGGCCTGCCGGAGCGGACCGTGATCGCCCGCCACGGCATGCGGGGCGCCCTCACCCCGATCGTGACGATGCTCGGCCTGGACCTGGGCACCTTGCTCGGCGGCCTGTTCATCACGGAGGCGCTCTTCGGGCTGCCCGGCGTCGGCGCCCTCGCGGTGGACTCGATCGGCCGGCAAGACTTCCCGATGGTCATGGGGATCACGGTGCTGGGGGCCCTATTCATCGCGGTGGCGAACCTGATCGTCGACGTCGCGTACGCGGCTCTCGACCCCCGCGTGCGCTACACCTGAGGTCGCTACGTCAGCTGGTTCCGCATGCTCTCCGCCGCCATCGCGAAGTAGTCGTCGAGCGCCTGCGCGACGTCGGCGGGCGGGTCGAGCGACTCGACCGCCTCCCGCATGTGCACCAGCCATCGGTCGCGCTCCTCGCTCCCGATCACGAAGGGCGCGTGTCGCATCCGCAGCCGCGGATGCCCCCGCTCCTCGCTGTAGGTGGTCGGACCGCCCCAGTACTGGGCGAGGAAGAGCGTCAGCCTCCGACGAGCCGGCGCCAGGTCCTCGGGCTCGGGATACAGGGCCAGGAGCACCGGGTCGGCGGCGACCCCCTCGTAGAAGCGATCGACCAGCGCCTCGAAGAACGGCATGCCACCGACGCTCTCGTACACGGTCGGCTGGTCGCTCACGAGGACGAGTCTACGGACCACGGGCTGCTCACCACAGGAAGGGCAGGAAGCTCCGCCTGACCCGACTTCGGTACGAGCGGAACGCCGTATCGTCACGAGGGCGCGGGAACGGAGTGAGCGCCGATCTCAATGCTCGGGAGCCGGCCAGCGAGAGTGATACGCCGACCACGATGGCGGCCATGCCGGCCACCCGAGTCGCGATCCGGGCCTGGCTCGGCCACGTGGTTCCCCACCACGCAGCGCCGACGACGGCCAGGAACAGCACGAGCTGGAGCACGACCCAGCCTTCACCCCTCGAACCGAGGTCAGGGAGCCGAACTCCGACTCGGCCTCGCGGCATCCGGAACCCCGGACCCGGCTAGGCGACCGGTCCTGGCGGCGGGTCGGTCGGAGGATCGTCCGGTGTCGGTGAGGGGTCCGGAGTCGGTGAAGGGTCAGGTGTGGGTGAGGGGTCCGGAGTCGGTGAAGGGTCAGGTGTGGGTGAGGGGTCCGGAGTCGGTGAAGGGTCGCCGCCGCCGCCTGTTCCGCCACCGCCTGTTCCACCACCACCGCCGCCTGTTCCGCCGCCGCCTGTTCCGCCACCGCCTGTTCCACCGCCGCCGCCTGTTCCACCACCGCCTGTTCCACCACCGCCGCCGCCTGTTCCGCCGCCCGAGGGGGACGGGTCGATCTCGCCGTCGGTTCCGATCGATGCGACCTCGCGGACCCGTGCAGGGCGGCCCTTGTCGGCCGCCGAGTGCTCGAGATCTGCGGTGGGCGCCGGCACCTCGAGCTCGTCGACCGGCACGATCGCATCGCCCTTTTCGTCGAGGTCCACACCCGCTGCGGTGTTCACACCCTCACGAGCTGCCGGCCATACGGCGATGCCCGCGATCGCCACCACGAAGAGGGCGGCGACCGAGAGGCCGACCTTCAGCGTGTGTCGGAGGGCGTGGCGCTTCCACGTCGAGCGCGCGATCGCATACACGATCACGCCGCCCACGGCCACGAGCATCGCGAACGTCACCGCGTCGGCGAGGATATTGAGGTCTGTCGTCGACATGTCTGCCTCATGTCGGCTGCGGGGGGAAGCCGCCCTGGATCGGGTCGGCTGGAAGACGGCCGCAGACCTAGGACTGTTGTACCTCCTGGGAACCGGGCCGACAACGATATCGGCCCTGAATCTCAGACAGAATCCGTGCATCTCGGTGGACCCTTCCGCGTATCCTCGGCCGATGCCGCCCTCGACCGCCGATCTTGCCGACGAACACGGGGACGCGGTTCGCTCATGCGACACGCAGCTCCGCAGCTACGGAGGTCGATCCGCGTTCGAGGGACGCATCAGCACCGTGCGCTGTCACGAGGACAACGCGTTGATGCGGTCGATGCTGGAGCAGCCCGGCTCGGGACAGGTGCTGGTGGTCGATGGGGGCGGCTCGCTCCATGCGGCATTGATGGGTGATGCGATCGCATCGCTGGCTATCGAGAACGGATGGGAAGGCATCGTGATCCACGGGGCGGTGCGCGACGTCGCGGCGCTCCGGCCGCTCGAGATCGGCATCAAGGCGATGGGCTCGAACCCTCGCAGGAGCGCGAAGAGCGGTCAGGGAGAGGCCGATGGGCCCGTGCGCTTCGGGGGCGTCACGTTCACGCCGGGCGACTACCTGGCGGCCGACGACGACGGCATCGTCGTCGTCAACGTCCCGCCGGTTCGCTGACTACGGCATCGCTTCGAGATCGGCCGCATCCAGGATCCACCCTCCCGCCGCCGCGTTCCTGGTGACCTGCTCGGCCGAGGTCGCACCGGCGATCACCGATGCGACGGGGCCGTGGGCCAGGAGCCAGCCGAACGCGAGCTCGAGCAGCGTGTGGCCGCGGTTCGCCGCGAACGCGTCGAGCGCCTCGAGGCGATCGAACCGCTCCGTGGTCAGCGCCTCCTGCCGCTCCTGCTCGTCGAACCAGGTGTCGAGCCGGGTGCCCTCAGGGGCAGACGCTCCTCGCCGGTACTTCCCCGTCAGCATCCCGTTCGCCAGCGGGTAGTACGGCAGGTACGCCATGTCGAGGCGACGGGCCTCACCGAGCGCATCGTCGACGTCCGCCCGGTCGAGCAGGTTCAGCTCGTTCTGCACGCAGGCGAACCGCACGCCGTCGCCCGCAGCTTCGGCCGCCTCTCGGAGCTGCGTCGCGGAGAAGTTCGAGCAGCCGATCTCGCGCACCTTCCCGTCGCGCACGAGCGCCTCGAGCTCGCCGAGGGTCTCCACGATCGGCGTCTCCGGGCGAGGCTCGTGCAGCTGATACAGGTCGATGCGATCGGTGCCGAGGCGGCGCAGGCTCGCCTCGAGGGACGCCCGCACGTACGCCGGCGTCGCACCTCCGGCGAGGTCGGGCTCACCCGGCTTGCCGAACTTCGACGCGATGACGACACGGTCCCGACGGCCGCGCAGTGCCCGACCGAGGAACGCTTCGCTCTCGGTGTCGCCGTAGATGTCGGCGGTGTCGAAGAACGTGATGCCCGCGTCGATCGCCGCATCGACCACCTCGTGCGTGCGCGCCTCGTCGATGCGCCAGCCGAAGTTGTTGCACCCGAGCCCGACCACCGAGACCTCGAGCGACCCGATCGAGCGTGTCCGCACGACGCTGGAGGCTACGTCATCGTTGAGCCGGCGACGCCTCATGCACGGCAGTTCGAGGATCCCGCGTCGAGCGGGCTCCCGGAGTCGGCGTCGACGAAGTTCCACGCGTACGACCTGGCGTTCAGCTCGAGATGCAGCACCCCCCAGTTCGCGTTGCCGGTGATGCGCTTCTGCGATCCCGACTTGGCCGGGCCGAACGGCCTCGTGCCGATACCGCCCATGCCGACCACGAACTCTCGGATGCCGTCGGCCGCGAGCTTCCCCGACGGACGCTTCTTCGCGAATCGTTCGTAGTCGTGGTCGTGCCCGTTCAGGATCACATCGACACCGTTCGCGTACGCGGTGCGCCACCATGGGGCCACGGCCCTCTGATTCCCATGCTCACCCGAACTCCATCTCGGGTGGTGGAAGAAGAGGAGCTCACAGCGGCGTTCGTCCCTCGAGGACCGCGGCGAGACGCGCCCTCTGACGAGCGGACGTGAACGTTGGAATCCAAGGAGATGACGCGCCATCTCCCGAGCACGAAGGAGTGGACCCGGCCGGCCCGCAGGCCGAAGTAGGACTCGTACCCCGCCGCCCCGCTCGTCCTCCAGTCGTGATTGCCCGGGCTGGGATGGGTGATCGTCCGGAACCTGCCCCACGTGGGGTCGTAGTACGCGGCGAACTCGCTCGACGAGCCGTTCGTGTACGCATGGTCGCCGAGGGTGAGCACGGCGTCGGGATCGAGCGCGATCACCCGATCCGATGTCAGGGTGTCGCCAGGACCGCTCGAGGCGATGTCACCGGCGGCAACCACGTCGACCGCTCGGACCGGGTGTGCCAGCGCCACCACGAACGACACCGACGTCGCGAGCATCACGATCCTCGCCATCTCGTCCTCCCAGCTCGTCGATCCGCGATTGACAACGGTCCGAGTCAAGGATAGGAGGGTGCACCAGCCAGAGGGAGGGGTCAGGTGCATAGAACCATCGCATCGTTGGTGGTGCTCGCGAGCCTCGTGATCGGCGCGTTCGCGTTCACCGCATTCGCGGAGGACCGCGGGGGCGGCCAGAGCCTCGCGCAGCGGGTGACCGCGCTCGAGGCGAGCGCTGAGCGGCAGGCCAGGGCGATCGACAGCCTGCGCGCGGAGAACCGGCAGCAGGACCGAGCGATCCAGCGGTTGCTCCGCTTCCGCACCGCGGCGAACGACCGCATCGCCGCGCTCGAGCGGCGCACGTCGAAGCTGAGCGGGCGAGGCGTGTACTCGGGTCCGGTCGACAACGGGCAGGTCCAGCTCGGCGCCGACCCCGCCGACTGCGCCGGTCAGGTCGCGGAGTGGAACGCGGCCGGCTCCTCGCTCGGCTGCGTGCCGCCGGCTCCCTGACCCTCGCACGAGCCCGGGCGCGAGGCGGGGGCGGAACGTCGCCAACGATCGCGACGTTCCGCCCCCGGGCGGCCTTCCCTCGCAGGCGATGCACTCAGCCCTGGTTGAGCGCGTCCTCCGTGTCCATGCCGTTGCCGGTCTCCAGCAACGTCTTGAGATCGCTGAGCACCCATGCCCAGCCGCCGCCGGCGCCCATCTCTTCCAGACCGCCGGACAGCAGCGTCGCGAGACCGGGAGCACCCTCGAGCTCGTGGGTCAGGGTGAGCTTCGACACGCCTCCCTTGCCCTCGGCGATGTCGTAGGTCAGCTTCGTGAAGCCCTCGGACTCCATCTGCGGATCCATCACCATGCGCCAGGTCTGCACGAGCCTTCGGGGCGGGTCGGCCTCGAGCACCTCCCCGTCGATCGCGACGTCGGGTGCGCCGGTCGCCCGCATCTCCTCGCTCGTGAAGGCGATGTACTTCCCGCCGGGGCGCAGGTCGTAGTCGACCGTCCCGCCGTAGCCGTACCGGGCCGTCCAGGCCGGATCGGTGATCGCCTGCCAGATGCGCTCGGGCGAGGCCTTGATGTACACGCGGTAGACCTGGGTGGTGACCGCCGTCTCGGTGCTCGTCGTCATGCCGTTCCCTCCCCTTCCAGCTCCTGCTTGAGCTCCGCGAGCGCCGACACCCGGCGCTCGGTGTACTTGTCGATCCACCGGTCGTGGATCAGCCGGACCGGCACCGGGATTGAGGAAGTGCAGCTTCTCCCGGCCCTGCCGGTGCGTGACCACGAGGCCCGCGTCCTCGAGCACCCGCAGATGCTTCATGACCCCGAAGCGCGTCATCTCGAGCTCGGACTCGAGCTGCGTCAGCGTGCGGCCGTCACGCTCGTACAGCAGGTCGAGCAGGAAGCGTCGCGTCGGGTCTGCGAGTGCTTTGAACACGCGGTCGTCGTCGTTCACGGTCCCGACGATAGGTGACTAAACAGTCACATGTCAAGCGGCTCCGAGACCAAGCTTTGCTAGGGAGCGTGAACACGCCCAGGACCGAGGGAACCGCGACACCGGGCGTCCGCGTGGATCGAGAGAGCCTATGGTTGCTGCCAGGTCACCGATCGAACGTGGATGTAGCAGCCGAACGGCACTTCGATGCGCATCGTGCGGATCGGGCCCATCCAGCGGTACGAGGCGCAGCCCTCGGCATCACGAAGATCGGCAGAGACCGTCGCCGGCCCGATGACGCCGCCGACGTCCTTCAGGAACCGGTAGCGGATGAACGCCGAGCCGGTCGCGCCGACCGAGGCCACGCACTTCACGTGAAGCTCGGTGCCGTTCTCCGGGAAGACCTCGCAGCCGCCCGGGTTCCGTACGCCCGAATAGTCGACCCCGTCGCGCGTGATCGGCCCCGCGGCGAATGCCGGCGTCGCGATCGCGGCGACGAGCGCCAGGATCAGAAGCGTTCGCTTCATCGCTCTCCTCCTCCTGATTCGTTGGTCGATCCATGACCGTCGAACCGAAGGGTGAGGCCCATGCAGTGCGAGCCTGAGGAAGTCGATGGGAACGTGCCAGACCCATCGTCACCCGGTTCTCGTTCGCATCCACCCTAACGGTTCTCGGGGGTCGGCGGGACCCTCCGTCGTCGCCGGCCGCCCCACGAGCCTCAGCCGGTGTCGAGGAACGGCTCGTGATCGGGCGTCGGTCGGGTCGCGCTCCGGCCCGCCTCGGTATCGCGATCCGTCGGCCCGGAACCAGCGGACCCTCCCGTCGGGCGCACGTACGACGCTCCACCCGTGCTCGTGGACGAGCCGATGGTGGAACCCACAGATGAGCAGCAGGTTGTCGAGGTCGGTGGATCCTCCGCGCGACCACCACACGATGTGATGTGCGTTCGCGAACGCGGTCGATCCGCACCCAGGGAATCGGCATCCCCGGTCGCGATGCCGGAGCTGCCGCATCATCGAGGGAGACGGCTCTCGCCTCGTGCGGCCGAACGAGACCGCGTCGCCTGCGTCGTTCTCGGCGACGACCTGCACGCGGGCGTCACACGCGAGGCGCTGGAGGGCCTCGGGCGGCATCACCGCCCCGTGCTCGGTCTCGACGTTGCGTCGCCCGGCCAACGCCTCGAGCGACGCATGCACGACCAGGGTCGCGCGATCGGCGTCGGCGTCGGCGGCGATGCGCTGTGAGCACAGCGCCAGCAGCGCGTCGGCCCGCCGGGCTTCGATGAAGGCCCCGTCGTGCTCGGCAGGCATGACCGGGATCTGGTCGACGACCCGCTGGAGCGCCTTCGCCACCACCGCGCCTTGCGCCGACGGCATGCGGGCCTCGAGGCCGAACCGACGCCCACCGTCTTCGTACCAGTAGCGCAGAGATCGATCCCGCTCGAACTCTGCCGTCTCGTCGTGCGCCGCCCTGACCTCGAGGTCGGCGCGCCGCCGGATCGTGGCACACGTGACGTCACCGGCCCACTCGACGAGCTCGGCCTCGGTCTCGGGCGTCGCGAACCGGCTCAGCTCGATCACCTTGTCGATGCCGAGCACTCCCGACTCGAACGCCGCGGCGATCCGAGGCAGATCGTGGAGGGCGGTCGCCGACTTGATGACACGATCGGCCTTCCACCACGACATGCCGTAGCGGATCGACAACCAGTGCGCCAGGTCTCGGGCGCCCGAGTCGCGCCATGCTCCACGCCGGTCGACCTCGGCGATCACGCCGAACAGGGCCACCTGCGCCGCGGCGATGTGGCGATTCAACGCATCGGCGACGCCGATGAGCCCGTCGTCGTCGAGATCGGCACTCGCGAAGGATCCGTACATAGGTTCGAGCCTAGGGGGACGCCGTCGTCCGAACCGTGACGCCCGTCACATCCGAGCAGAACCGGGATCCACATGCGGTCGCACCGGTGACGACCTCTCAGCTTTCGACCTCGCGGAGCCTCGCTTCCACGATCGTGCGCACGAGCGATGCGGGCAGCGGATCGTCGACCTGGAAACGGATCGTCCCCTTCCCCGCCAGGTAGGGCTCGAGCTCGCGCCCGCACGCCTCGCGGACCGCCTCACTCGCGGGGAAGAGGCTGCAGTGCTTCGTGTATGAGGCATACGACACGAGGAATCGACCATTCGCCCTGAACGCCGGCATCTGGTACGCGATGGTCTCGGTCGCGTCGGGCGCGGCGGCCGCGATCGTCTGCCGGAGCTCTTCCAGAACCATCCGGGCCGCGTCCGGCAGGCGGGCCAGGTACTCCTCGACGCTCGTGGGTGTCGCCACGCGGATCCTCCTATCGGGCGGGCAGCTCCGGTCGATCGTCATCCAGCAGGTCGATCTGCGTGGAACGTTCGAACGCGCGGATGCCGCGGAGCACGATGTCGACCGATCCCACCGGGTCGATGCCGACGGCCGTCTCGGCGGCGAGCACGAGACCGTGCACGCCGTCGAGGAGCGTGTTCGCGATGTCGTTCGACTCGGCGATCGTCGGCACCCTGCCCGTGACCATCGACTCCAGGAGGTTCGTCGCGACGTACACCCGCCGGTTCCAGCGGTTCGCGTGCCGGATGATCGTCTTCTGGACGTACGGGACGAGCTCGAACGGCACCTCCCGCGAGAGGTCGCCGCGGTCGATCAGGACCGCGTCGGCCGCGTCGATGATGGCGTCCATGTTCTTCACGCCCGCGCGGCTCTCGATCTTGGCGATGATGTTCGACCCCTGCGGCGCCAACGAGCGGATCAGGGCGACGTCGTCGGCGTCGGCCGCGAACGAGAGCGCGTAGTCCGCGATGCCGTGCCTCGCGCCGAGCTCGATCGCCGCGATGTCCTTCTGGGAGAGGGCGGGCAGGTCCGGAGGCGGATCGACCGTCACGCCCTTGTTGGAGCGCATACGCCCAGCGTTCGTGACGATCGCCCGTGCGCGACGTTCGGACACCTCGGTGATCTGCAGGGCGGCGCCGTCGAAGTCGACCTCCATCACGCTGCCGACGCTCAGCGCATCGAAGAGCGTGTCCGGCCACAGCGTCACCGAGGACGCGCTGCCCACGACCGGTTCGGCCGTGAGCTCGATCTCGCTGCCCTCCACGAGCTCGACGCCGTCGGCGACCTCGCCGCACCTGACCTGAGCGCCCTCGGTGTCGAGGCAGATCGGCGTCGACGAGCATGCCTGAACCAGCGCGATCGCGGGCTCGACCCCTTCGAGCGGCGTGTGCGAGAGGTTGATCCGGAACAGGTCCACGTTCCGAGCGTCGAGCTCACGGATGATCTGGGGGTCCATCGATGCGGGACCGAGCGTGCAGAGGAGCTGGATCTTCAGGGTGGCCTCCAGGGCGTCGGGCCCCATCACGATATCCGGCTGAACCAGCCACGCCTTGCCATGCCGGTCGACGGCCCTCACCCGGGCGAACCGACCGGTCAGGATGCCTGGATCGCTCGAGCCTTGATCGCGCCGCGGGCGACCATGAGCGCCGCGACCGCGACGACCGCCGCGCCGATGATGATCTTGTTCGGATCGATGGCGGGCCGCCAATCGACCTCGTCGCCGTGGATCACGTAGGCACCCGCTGGCCGGGCATGAAGCCCGAAGCCGCTGCCGCTGCCCTTGCCTTCTCCTTCAGGGCCCTCGCCGTTCCCGCCACCGGCGGCGCCCTGCACCCGAGCGGCCGGGATGATCGTGACCCCGTTCTTCTCGTACGGGTCGCCGAACACCCGCTTGACCGTCAACGCGTCCTTCGCCTGCTCGATCGTCTCGAGCACATCGGACTTCGCATCCATGAGACGCCTCCTCCCTCGGTGGCCACTGAAGGGCCTACCGCCGTTGGCCCGATCCCGGGGCGCCAACTGCACTCGCAGGATCGGCGGTTTCTCTCTCAACCATCGTGACAAGGATCTGAGGCCGTGGGGACGCGGTTCGGCCCGGCGGTTGCAGGCCCCTGAGGCCAGACGACCGGTCACCTGCCGTGGGTGTGAGCGGCTTCACACCGCCGCCGTGAGGTCGCACACCGACGCGCTCGGCGTCCCCGCCTACCGTCGTCACGAGAGCTGCGAACGGCGCAGCGACCGACCGGAAGGAGGAGTCATGGATGCGTCCAGGACTCACCAGGTGACCCACGGACAGACGCTGTGGTCGTGGGTGTTGATCGGCGCCGTCGGGCTGACCGTTGCCGCGGCGATCCTGCTCGCCGTGCAGGCGAACAGCGGCGGTGAGTACGTCACCGTGCGAGCGCCCGCCGAGGCGCAGGCCGAGGTGCAGGCCCCGGCACCAGTGGGCAGGGCCTTCGATGGCGACGTGCTGCACGGTCGCGGACTGGTCGACGTCAAGGTCGGCGCGACGACGTCCACCGCACCGCCGACCGCCATCCGCGAGGGCGGCGTCTACATCGAAGCGCAGGAGGCGACGCCGATCCCGCGACGCGGCCACTGCGCCACGAAGCAAGGTTGTTGATCATCCCCGCGCCCGATGACGGTGGATCGGGAAGCACCCGATCCACCGTCGTGGCGCGCCTTGGTACTTCTCCTATCGCTTGAGATCGATCTGGTCGCTCCGGGATGCACAGCTTCTCGATCAGCCTCGCTGATGTCACCGTTCCAACTACCGGATCGTGGTGAAGCCTGCGGCCTCGCAGGCGTCGACCATCATCCTGATGTCGTCGTAGGAGGACGAGTCGACCGCCACGAACCGATCCACGAGGCCGACGTCGAGTCGCTCCCGGCAGGACGGATCATCGCCCATGGCGAGCAACACGGCTCGGATGTCCTCCCTGAGTTCCCTCGGCAGCCGCTTCGACACCGCGACCGGCTGGATCGTGGAAGGACCCAGCACGTCGATCACGCGAAGTCTCTTCCGCAGCGCGAGGTCGTCCCGGAGAGCGACCGCGAGCACCTGCGAGTCGATGGCCGAGGCGTCGACCTCGGCCTTCGACACCATCCGGATCGACTCCTCATGGAACCCGGCTTCGATGACCTCACCGAAGAACCCGCTCGTCTCTCCCATGCGGAGCAGGTGGAATCGCGTGATCCCATACCCTGAGTGCGAGAGCGGTTCGTTGTAGGACCAGGACCGCCCGCGCAGATCCTCGAAGGAGCGGAACGGGCTCTCGCGGTGGACGATCACGTCGGAGAAGTAGACCGGCGCTCCGGCGTAGCGCTCGCCCTGCAGCACGGGAGCGGCCACCGGCTCCGCAGGGGAGATCCCCTGGCGTTCGAACATCACGTACGGAAGGCTGCACACGAAGCAGACGTCGTTCTCGTCCCGCGCGCAGCTCTCGTAGTCGGTCTCGACGACGAGCTCTGTTGGGATACCGAGCTGCCGACCGATCTCATCCATGACGACCTCGTATACCGGCAGGATGTTGGGAGCCAGGTACGTGCCGATCCGCAGTCGATCCACGGTTGCGAAGCGTAGTCGTGCTCATCCGTTCTCGTGGGCGCTGAGGGAGTCGAACCCCCGACCTTCGCCTGGTAAGGGCGAGATGAAGGTGCTGGTCAGGGCGCTCTGGGAGCGGATTGCCGGTGACGGCGAGATACTCGTCGGTCATCGGAGACTCATCCCTTGAACGCGGCCATGCCCAGTCTCGCCCGAAACGGCTCAAGGCCGTCCCGCTGCATCTGCGCGCGCTTCTCGAGCACGGTGAAGTCGAATCCCTGTAGCCGCTCGTCCGAGCGCGACAGCTCGCCGAGGAGCCGCCATAGGAGCTGCTTGCCTTCCACGCCGAGGCTGAGCAGTTCGACCTCTTCGAGGCGCGCCACGGCCGCACCTGAACCGAGGACCGGCACGTAACCCTTGAGCCTCGTCAGGAGCTCGACGCCGAGCGCACCGGCCCGCTTCACCGGGTTGCTCTGTGCCCCGACCGCCGTCATCACTCGTTCGAGCATGTGGCGGTCCTCCTCGATCTCGCCGACCAGGCCCCTCAGATGCCGTCCGAGTTCGGAGTCGCGCTGCTGTTCTCGGCACCGGTTCGCCAGCTGGATGGCGGCGGCGGAGCCGGCGAGGTGGTCGTTCAGATACGCGCTCAGTCGTGCGTCCGAGTCACCGCGAGAGCTTGCCCCACGGTCTTCGGCTGCGTCGTTGGTGCGATCTGTGCTGCGACCGGAGTCTGGCACGTCGATCCCTCCCAGATCCCATTCATGATTCCCGACATCCGCTCGTTCTGACGGTGGAGTATCCGATCGCGGGCCCTGTGAAACCGCAGGGCTATCCCTGACCTGCCTTCGATCGTCGCGGATCGTTTCGAGGCGGCTCGGCCGGGGAACACGCATCCGGTGGCGACAACAGCGGAACGACCCACACCGGGGGACGGGTCGGGACCCCGAGACGCACCATCACCGTGCCGAGCATCTTCCTCGGCATCGGCTTGGGAGGGTTCTTCGACGGGATCGTCCTCCACCAGATCCTTCAGTGGCACCACATGCTCACGTCCACAGGCGACTACTCGGCGACGACGGTGAGCGGTCTGGAGGTCAACACCCTGTGGGATGGGCTCTTCCACGCAACGACCTACGTGTTCGTCGCTGTCGGGATATCCATGATCTGGGCACGAGCGCGCGACGGTGGCTTCGTCTGGTCATGGCGCAGCCTGCTCGGGTGGAGCTTGGTCGGCTGGGGTCTGTTCGATCTGGTCGAAGGGATCATCGACCACCACATCCTCCAGATCCACCACGTCCGGAGCGGTCCGAACGAACTCGCGTACGACCTCGGCTTCCTCGCGTTCGGCGCCGTTCTCCTGCTCGTCGGTTGGCTCCTCGCGCGCTCCGATCGGGCATCCATCAAGGAAGGAAGCGCGCCTGCCGCTGCGTTCGATAGCTAGGCCGAGCCGAAGGCCCCACCGGAGTGCCGCGTCTACTTCGTCCGAGCCCCGTGGGAGCTCGATCTCGACCTTCGCCTACAGGTCGATCCGCTCGCACGGGGTCGTTCGCTGGATCCACAGCGAGGGAGACGTCTCGCTGCCCTCCATCTCGAACACCTGGTGGAGCTCGACGTCGCGGATGGCGACGCGCGATCGAGCATGTCACAGCGAGGATCGGAGCCACGACCGCCCCGAACCCAGGAGCCCCAACCGACGCTGAGGTCCCGTCGGTCATCTTGGGGCTGCACAATCGGTCGTCCGGGCCACTGCGCCGCGCACCCGCTCGTGGCAGGCTCGTGGGGTCGCCGGGGAGGCGTCCATGGGGGGAGGGCCTTCCAACGGCGGCGCCGAGAGGCTGCGGGGTCTTCCGGACCGCCTCAACCGCCCTGCGGTCGCTCGGTCTCACGCCTGACGTGAGGACGGCGGGACGACTCTCCGGGGCCACGCGGCTCTCGAGCCTGCGGATCACCTCCCCCCGGCGTCGGAGGGTCGCCCCGTCCAGCTATGCATGATCCGGGCCTGGGCAAGGGCTCTAGGCACAGGGTTCAGGCAACGTGAGGAGGAGCACGTGGTGGACTATGCCGATCCGCTCGCAGAGTTCGTCGAGCGGGTGAGGAACGTGTACCTGCCTACGTACGTCGCCAACCTCGATCGGAGGGACATCGGCCGGGTGGTACCCGGCTTCCCTTTGACCTTCGACCCGGACCAGATCAACACGAACGCAGAGACCGCGGCGGGATTCCTGCGGGCTGTCGATGAGGGACCCGTCGAGCGCAGACCAACCTCGTTCGGCCTCCCGAGGGACCGACCCAAGGGCAGATGTCCGATCTTCGATCGACCGACCTCGAAGGGGCGTCTCCCGTTCCTCGATGAGGGACCCTTGGGCGTCGCCGCTGCCGGCCTGCTCGCCCTCGATCTCGGATGGCCGGAGGAGCGGCTCGGCTTCCGGTCCCGCCTCGAGTACTTCGATGTCTCCGCATACGGTCCGCAGGATGACCCGATGATGAAGGGTCAGCTCGTGGTCGCCGCTGAGACGAAAGGGAAGCAGTCGGAGGTGCAAGAACTCATCGAGGACATCCAGCAGTGCGGAGGGATCGGCGCGCACCAAAGGGAGACGTGCGCAGTCACTCTGAGACGTCAGAGCGGCAACCACCACAACAAGTACAGAGGATTGATCAAGTTGCGTCCTCAGCTCCTCTGGCTCGTCGGCCCGGAGGAGCGTCACGTGTTCCGGCTCGAGTACAAGGGCTCGAAGCGGGTCGTGCTCGTGTCCGAGAACCGAGGAGGCCTTGCGTTGCGACGCCCTGCACGCCACTCCAGCCGTCAGGGGAGACTTGGCTGAGGCGGCCCCATGACCTGGAAGCTGAAGGCGTGCTCGCAGTCGAGATCCCGATTCTCTCGGACGAGGCCAGCCTCACATCCCTTTCGCGCGCCCTCCTTGAGGGAAAGTGGCTCTCCGGTTGACATCGGACCGCGCAGACGATCGCACTGACAAAGAGCGACGAACTGCCTCTCGGCCTGGCCGTTCTCTCTCTCTGTGGCCCTGAGTACCTTGATCGACGACCACGCCAGTTCCATCGAAGCCGAGGACGCCGATGCCAGTCAACAGCTCCTCGACACGGCGAGAGCCGAGCGGCGATATCTTCGTCCGATGATCACGTTGCGGGACCTCATGGACTCCGACCGTGATGCCGTGCTGGCGCTGGGCATCGCGCCGGGCCAACGCAGGTTCGTGAGCACGGTCCCGGAGTCCTTGGCCGAGGCGGCGGATGAACCCGGCGCGCAGGCGATCACTTGGGCCGTCTATCGAGACGAGACGCCGGTGGGGTTCGTGATGATCGCCGACGAGGTCGAGGAGCCGTACATCCCCCACTACCTGTGGAAGCTCTTGATCGACGAGCGGTATCAGCGTCAGGGAGTGGGAACGGCGACCCTCGACCTCATCGTTCGGTACTTCCTCGATCGACCCGGTGTCGACTCGATCACGACGAACGCGGCGGAGGGCGACGGGTCACCGATCCCGTTCTACGAACGCTACGGCTTCGAGCGCACGGGCGAGATGCACGACGAGGAAGTCGTCCTTCGCCTGGATCTGCGAAAGCACGAGGCTCTCGGTGGGCGCTGAGGGTCTCGAACCCCCGACCTTCGCCTTGTAAGGGCGAATCGAGGCTATCCGCTGACCTGCGGCGATGCGGCGTGATTCGCCGAACAGGCCCCTGACCTGCACGTTTGTCGTCCGGGCCCGTCCGGCGTCATCCGGCCTGATCCCGAAGTCGCGCGCGGAATGCGCGCCCCCTGCGCGCCCCCTAGCATCGAGCTCGTGGGATCGTGCAGCTATTCGATCGTCGTGCTCGACCACGACGCGAACCCCGGCAGGCCGGCGCGCCCGAGGTGCCGGGCAGGTGCTCGTGGCCGCGTCGTGACGGTTCGCCATCCGAGCGGCACGCGATACCTGCCGCGCACGATCGAGCACGGCCGAGCTCGTGACGTGCCCGGCGGTGCCCGAGCGACGAGAGCCGAGGCCGAACGCGCGCTCGAAATCGCGCTCGCGATCACGCGGCCCTGCGGCGTGCCGACCTTCGTCGACCGGGCGACGTACCTCGATGCCGCCGGCGCGCTCGGCCTCACGACGGAGTTCACGTGGGACGCGTTCCTCGCCCTGGACGGAGTTCCGTTCGAGGAGGCGTCGCGCGTGCCGGCGCAGCTCGTCGAGATCGAGGACGCGATGCAGGCCCAGCCCGGTCTCTCGTCGGCTCGCGTGGTGAGCGGCCTCGACACGTTGTTCGACCTCGTCGACCTGCGCGTGAAGAACCTGCGGGTGCCGATCCTGCTCGTCGTGTTCCAGATCGGGGCGGTGACGCTCGCCGTGCTCGCCGGGGTGGGCTCGCTCACGCTCACGCGCCAGACGTTCGAGCTCGCGGTGCTGCACAGCCGCGGCTTCTCCCGCCGCACCCTGCTCGCGGCGCAGGGCGCGCAGGCGCTGCTGTACGCGGCGGTCGCGTTCCCGCTCGGACTGCTGCTGGGTCTCGGACTCGCCAAGCTCGCCGGACGGTTCAACGGCGAGCAGCTCCCCGGCGTCGAGTTCCCCGCCCGACTCAACGACGGCGCGATCTGGCTCGGGCTCGCCGTGGCGCTCGTCGGCGCACTCGTGCTGCTGGCGCTCTCACAAGATCACCGCGTTGATCGCCGAGCAACTCCTTTGCGTCCGAACGCGCGATCGCCGAGATCACTCCCTGTGAACAACGGACGACAAGCGATCGATTTGCCTCCCGTTTCAGCGTCGCGCGGGGCCTTTGATTTTCGGCCGAGTTTTCCAGCGGGATCAGCGGATCGGACCACTAGCCAGGCTTGTCGAATACGCCCTGGATGAACACCGTGCGCCCGGCGTCGGTGTTGCGCCCGGAGTTACTCATCTTGACGGCTGCCTGTTCTCCCAGCACGAGATGCATTCCAAGCGGAGGAGGGGCGTTGGAGCCGCTCGCACCCGACGCTTGCGCCTTCGCCTGCTGTGCCTTGCGCGCCGCCACGATGTCGGCGGTAATGTCGCGCCAGGTGCGCTCCAGGAGACCTGCACCGCGGATCAACCCGCGGAGGGATTCCGCATCGGCCAGATGGCTCTGGTTGGGGCGGCTCGCCCATGGGACCGGAAGCTCGATCGGCTCGCCGTTCCCAGCGCAGATTTCCTGGCAGACGAACAGCCCGCCCGGCCTGAGTACCCGGGCGATTCCGGAATACAGGCGGCGCTTGTCCCGGATGTTCATCTGCATTTGTATCGTCCACACCACGTCGAAGCTGGACGCGGCGAACGGAAGCTCCAGGGCATCACCCGCCTGAAAGCGGGTGCGATCGGACAACCGCGTCATCCGAGAAAGGGCGTTGGCCACCCCGCAGAATTCAGGCGAGAGATCGATGCCTGTCACGTCGCAACCCAAAGTTGCGGCGAGGTAACGCGCCGGGCCGCCCAACCCGCTGCCCACGTCGAGCACTCGCGATCCTGGCGGAATCTTTGCAAGCTCCACCAATGCGCGCGTGGCCGAACGTCCCGCGGAGTGAAACTCGTCGGCCGGCGCGAGATCTTCGTGCGTGACCGAGTCCAGGTCTTTGCCGAGAGCTTGCAACCCCGCCACGATTCGCGGCAGAAGTCCGCCCGGCTCGTAGTGACGAAGCATTTCCTCGTGCGACTCGCCCATGGACGCAAATCCTGCGCGGATTTCGGGGAGCCGTCAACGCCGGCGGCAGCGGGCCTCAGCGTCGCGCACAGAGGCCTGTTTCGGGCGATGATGCGCCGGTGAGCCTTTCACCGACCGAGGCAGCGATCCTCGCCGCGTTCGGCGCCTCGGCGATCACCGGCGCCGTCACGTTCTCGATCACGGTCTATTCGGCGCGCCGGCAGCGGGATCGCGACGAACAGCAGCGGCAGCACGAGCGCGAGCGCGACGCCGACGAGCGGGCGAACAGGCTCGCCGACGAGCGACGCGATCGCCTGCGCGGTGGCTATCAGGCGATCGTGTACGCGGCGAGCACGATGCACGCCGTGGCGAAAGAGCTGCAGGCCATCTGGGCGAACGAGCCGGTCGAGGTGCGCAACGAACGGCTGAACGCCGTGCTGCAGGATGCGACCGGCGACCTCGGGCGCGCCGTGGCGAGCCTCGCCCTCGACGATGGCACGGCGTCGGTGATCGAGGGCCTCGCGGCGATCCGAGGTGATTTCGCCCGTTACGTGGTGCAGATCGAGCTCGTCAATCGGCGCGACGCCGGCACGCCCGACGCGCGACGCGAGGCGATCGCCCTGCTCGGACAGATCGAGGCGAAGTCGGGCGAGATCGAGCGGCTCGCCCGATCACACCTCGCGCCGTAGTCGCCTAGCCGGCAGCCGCGCGCACCGCGATCTCGTCGAGCGCCGCCGCCTCGTCGAGCTCGTCACCGCAGCCGGCGCAGGTCGCCACGTCGAGCAGCACGAGGCCGATCACGGTTTCGCAGCACGAGCACAGCACCTGCTCGACGCGCATCACGAGGCCACGCGCTGCCGCCGGCGGTGCGCCCTCGATCGGCAGGTGCCGCTGCAGTACGTGCCGGCGCCGGTGACGAGCTGCCCGCACCTGGGCACGTATCCGCCCGGCGGCGGCGGCCTCGTGTTCCCTGCACCGAACGGCGGCCCGATCAGGTGGTCGTCGTGGCGCGCGCGGTATTTCACGCCGGCCGTGGCCGCCGCCGGCATCGGCCCGACGACGCCGTACGCGCTGCGGCATTCGGCCGTGTCGATCATGGCCGCCTCGGGCGCGTCGCTGCACGAGGCCGGCCGGCGCGTCGGGCACCGCTCGGTGGTCACGACGAACCGATACGCGCACCTGTTCGACGAGCGCGACGACGAGATCGCCGAGGCCGTCGATCGCCTCGCCCGCGAGGCCGCCGAGAGCCGAAGTCGCGCGCGGAATGCGCGCCCCCTGCGCGCCCCCTCGGGCATCGCATCGGTGACGGACCTGCCGCACCGCCCCTGACCTGCGGTTTTACGGTGGGCGCTGAGGGTCTCGAACCCCCGACCTTCGCCTTGTAAGGGCGACGCTCTGCCAGCTGAGCTAAGCGCCCGCGCTCTTCACGCGAGTTCCGTGTGGCCGCAGGCCCGGCACACCACGCCACCGAGCTGCGCCGACAGGCGCGTTCCCCCGCAGGATCGGCACCGGTCCAGGCCCTCGGCCCAGTCCGCGCGCTCCACCTGACACGCCGGGCAGATCAGCACCTGCCGTCCGTCCGAGACCGCCCGCACCCACGGCGTCTCCCGTTTGTCGGGGTCGTAGGTGGGCCGGCCGCACAGGGAACACCCCGGTCGGTCGCCCGTGACGAGGGCACCGTCCTTCGGCCTCACGGCTCGCAAGGATACCGACTCCCCTCCCCTGCATGTGCGACTCGACACGTCATTCCGGTCGCGGTATGCCTGGGGGTGAGATCGGACATGGTGGCATCACGATCGCTCGTCGCGTTCCTGCTCGTGCTCGCCGCGTGCACCCCGGACACCGAGGACAGGGAGGAGCGTCCCTCGGCGGTAGTGCCTGTCGGCTCGACCCTCGTTCAGATCGACCCCGAAAGGGATGTGGTCGGTCACGTCGTCCCTGTCGGCGTCGATCCGTTCGTGGTGACCTCATCGGCAGGCAGGATCTACGTAGTCGGACTCGACCGAGGCGACCTCCGGTCGGTCGACGCCGAGACGGGCGAGTCCTCCACCATCGACATCGGGGCGGCGGCCGGCGTGGTCGCCGACGGCGACTCGATCTGGGTCACCGCCGAGGGCAGATCGCTCATCGAGCTGGACGCGGCCACCGGAGCGGTTCGCCGTCGGCTCACACTCGACGACGAGCTGATCTTCGGGCCTCGAGACGGCGGCATGCTCACGGTCGGGGGCGGATCGCTGTGGATCGCCGTCGACCGGGGCGGGACGACCGGCGAGGCGAGCGGACTGTCTGCGGGTCGATCCGGACTCCGGTGAGGTGGAGGATCGGATCGCGATCGGTCACGAGCCCGTGTTCCCGGTCTTCGCCGACGGGGCCGTCTGGCTGGTCAGCATGCTCGAAGAGCGCGTGCAGCGCGTCGATGCGGCGACCGGCCGAGTGACCGGAGTGCGCACGCACGACGGTCCCCTCGCGGTGGCGGTCGGTGCCGGCGACGTGTGGGTCACGACGACGGCGGGGGTCGACCGCATCGACGCGCGGACAGGTGCGCTGATCGACATGCTCGACGTGCCCGATGAGCTGGCACGAGGTGTGTTCGTCCGATCGGGGACGATCTGGGTCGCGACCGAGGTCTCGGTGCTCGGGCTCGACCCCGGAGCGGAGACGTCACGCACGAGGTGACGCTCGTGGAGCGCTCGAACGACGAGGGACCCTTCTCGATGACCTGGGCGGACGGTTCCCTGTGGGTGTCGATCGAGTGATCGGGAGGCCCGCGTGCTGGGAACCGGGGTAGCCTTCGGCGATGGTCGAGGGGCTCGGATCACTGCTCGCGGCGATGGTCGTGGTCGCCGCCGCGCCGATCGTCGTGGCGTTCCTGCCCGGCCGGGTGCCGCAGGTCGTGCTGCTGATCGCGGGCGGCATCGTGATCGGCCCCGAGGTGCTCGACCTCGCGCAGCCCGACGACATCACGCTGTTCGCGAACCTCGGGCTCGGGTTCCTGTTCCTGCTGGCGGGCTACGAGCTCGACCCGACCCTGCTCCGGGAACGCTCCGGGAAGCTCGCGATCGTGGCGTGGGTGATCACGATCGTGCTCGCGATCGCGACCGTGGGAGCGCTGGAGCTGGCGGGCCTCGTGAAGGCGTTCGTGCCGGTCGCGATCGGGCTCACGACGACCGCGCTCGGCACGCTGCTCCCGATCCTGCGTGACCACCACATGCTCGAGGGGCGCTTCGGCCGCTCCCTGTTCGCGGCGGGCGCCATCGGTGAGATGGGGCCCGTGCTCTGCATCGCGCTGCTGCTCGGGCACTACAACTCGATCGTCGAGGTGATCGGCGTCGCCGCGGTGGCGGGCGTGGCGTTCGCGCTCTCGGTGATCCCGCGGTTCACCCAGGGCACGCGGTTCGGCCGCATCCTCGAGGAAGGCCAGCACGAGACGTCGCAGACGACGTTGCGGCTCACGGTGCTCCTGCTCGTCGCGCTGCTCTACCTCTCCGCCGAGTTCGGGCTCGACATCGTGCTCGGAGCGTTCTTCGCCGGCATGGTGCTGAAGCGGTGGGCGCCCGGCGATGTCGAGTCGCTCGAGAAGAAGCTCGACGCCGTGGGGTACGGGTTCTTCATCCCGGTCTTCTTCGTGTCGTCGGGCATGGGCCTCGACGTGATCTCGATCGTCGAGTCGCCCGGGCGACTGCTCGGGTTCTTCGCGCTGCTGCTCCTCGTGCGAGGCGTGCCGGCGCTGTTCGTCTATCGCAAGGACCTGACGGCTCCGCGTCGCGTGCAGATGATGTTGCTGACCGCGACCGCGCTCCCCCTGTTGGTCGCACTCACCGAGATCGGGCTGCAGAACGGATCGATGCTGCCCGAGAACGCTGCCGCGCTCGTCGGCGCAGGCGTGCTCTCGGTCGCGATCTTCCCGGCGCTCGCGGTGCGGCTCCAACCCCGGGCGCTCGAGGCCGAGCGCGAAGCCTCCGCTCCGGAGCGCTGACGATGACGGGAGTGGCGGCGCGATGCAGCTGAACCCGACCGAGCAGGACCGGCTGCTCGTGTTCGCCACGGCACAGCTCGCTCGCGAGACGCTGGCGCGCGGGCTCGCGCTGAACGCACCCGAGGCGATCGCGCTCGTCTGCGACGAGATGCACCTCGCGGCCCGCGCCGGCGCCGCGTACGAGCAGGTCGTCGACACCGGCCGCGCCATCGCCGAACGCACACCGGTGCTCGACGGCGTCGCGACGATCGCCGCCGAGATCCGGCTCGAGGTGCTGCTCGAGGACGGGTCCCGGCTGATCGTGCTGCGGGAACCCTTCGGCCCCGTCGATGCCGAAGGACCGGGTGCCATCCGGTTCGCGCCGGGCGACGTCGACCTCGTGCCCGACCGCGAGCGGCGGCGGCTCACCGTGCGCAACACGTCGCGCCGACCGGTGCGGATCTCGTCGCACTACCCGTTCTGGCAGGTGAACCCGTCGCTCGAGTTCGACCGCGAGGCGGCGCGCGGCTTCCGGCTCGACCTGCCCGCGGGCGACTCGCTGCGATGGGCACCCGGCGAGGAGCGCGAGGTCGAGCTCGTCGCCTACGGCGGAGCGGGCGCTCCGGAGGGAACCGGCTGATGCCTCGCTCGATCTCTCGCTCCGAGCACGCGCTGCGCCACGGGCCGACGACCGGCGATCGGGTCAGGCTCGGCGACACCGACCTCTGGATCCGCATCGAGGACGACCTCACCGAACCGGCCGACCAGGCGCTCTGGGGCTACGCGAAGACCATGCGATCGCGCATGACCCAGCGCGACACCGCGACGAGCGAGAGCGAGCTCGACGCGGTGATCGGCAGCGCGATCGTGGTCGATCCGATGCTCGGGGTCGTGAAGGCCGACCTCGGCATCAAGGACGGACGCATCGTCGGGCGTCGGCCGCGCCGGCAACCCCGACATCACCGACGGCGTCGACCTCACGGTCGGGCCGGGCACGTGGCCGATCCCGTGTCACGGCCTGATCGCGACGCCCGGAGGCGTCGACAGCCACGTGCACCTGCTGAGCCCGCGTCTCGTGCCGGTCGCGCTCAGCGCCGGCGTCACGACCCTGATCACGGCCGGCTTCGAGGAACCCGCGTGGCGCATGCACCGAACGCTCGAGGCGTTCGAGTTCCTGCCCGTGAACCTCGGGCTGCAGGCGAGTGCCCGCGCAGACCGCCGAGAGCCGCTCGAGGCGCTGATCGAGGCCGGCTCGGTGGGTCTGAAGATCCACGAGGATTGGGGCGCGTATCCCGAGATCGTCGACGCGACCCTCGCGACCGCCGACGCCCACGACGTCGCGGTCTGCCTGCACACCGACGGTCTCAACGAATCGACCGAGCTCGAGGGCACGATCGCCGCGATCGGTGGGCGCACGATCCACGCCTACCACGTCGAGGGCGCCGGGGGCGGCCACGTGCCCGACGTGCTCGGCCTCGTGCGGGTGCCGAACGTGCTCTGCTCATCGACCACCCCCGGCCTCCCGTGGGGACGTGCCGCCGACCTCGAGCACACCGACATGATCCTGCTCGTGCACGAGGGGAACCCGGGTCTGGCCGACGACGTCGCCGGAGCGCGGGAGCGGGTCCGCGCGACGACGATGGCCGCCGAGGGTCCCCTGCACGACCTGGGTGCGATCTCGATCGTGAACTCCGACTCACAAGGCATGGGGCGCATCGGCGAGACGATCCGGCGCACCTGGCAGCTCGCCCACGCGATGAAGGCGTGGCGCGCCTCGGAGCTCGGCGCCGGATGGCCCGACGCGCCGACGGCGCGCCGCCTGCGGCCACGCCCGCCGGACTCGCTCACCGACGACGGGCTCGGCCTCGACGACAACGAGCGGGTGCTCTCCTACCTCGCGAAGCACACGGCCGAGCCCGCGATCGTGCACGGCATCGCCGACGAGGTGGGCTCCCTCGCCCCCGGGCGCTCGGCCGACATCGTGTTGTGGGAACCGGCGACGTTCGGCGTCCGCCCCCTGATGGTGATCAAGGGCGGCGTGGTGGCGTGGAGCGCGATGGGAGAGGGGAACGCCAGCGTGCACGGTGCCGAACCGACCCGCTACGGCCCCGACTGGGGAGGCGACGGGCGAGGCGGCGGCGAGGCTGTCGACGACGTTCGTCTCGCGCGCCGCGTTCGACGCCGGCATCGGCGACGCCCTCGGCACCCGTCGAGAGGTGGTCGCCGTCGGTGGGACGCGAGGGCTCACCCGGGGCGACCTCCTCGCCAACACCGCCGTCCCCGACGTCGACGTCTCGCCCGACGACGGCGAGGTCACGATCGGCGGACGCGTGCTCGCCTGCGAGCCGGTCGACGAGGTGCCGTTGTCCCGGAGGTACCTGCTGGCCTAGCCGCCGCACCCGCTCATCCCGGGCGGTGAGAGACCGGGGGGTCGGGGCGAACACAGACCCCGGGGTCCGAAGAGCTTCGTGCGCATGCGGGCGCGAAGCGCTCGTTCCGCAGGCGTCAGACCGCCGGCGACCAACACGTTCGTGAGCTCGTGCGGATCGCGCCGCAGGTCGTACAGCTCTTCCTCTCCGGTGCGGTAGCGGACGAACTTGTGCTCCGTCGTGCGGACCGCACAGTACGTGGGGATGCCGTCGATCGACGGATCGTCGTAGTGCTCCACGAGGAACTCCCGCCGCCATCGGCGCGTCGACCCGTCCAGCAATCCGAGGAAGCTGCGGCCGTCGAAGGTTCCATCACACGCGCCGTAGCGGGGATCAGGACAGCCCGGCCGCACCGAGAGCCCCACGAGGTCGGTGATCGTCGGCGCGATGTCGATGTTCAGCACCATGCGCCGGTCGCGCCGCGCGTCGCCTGCGGTCAGCGGGTCGTATCTGACGACCAACGGCACCCTGATCGCCTCCTCGTACGGCACCTTCTTCTCGCGGTGGCGATGTTCCCCATCGAGGATGCCGTTGTCCGAGGTGTAGATCAGCAAGGTGGTGTCCAGACGCCCGGTCTCGGCGAGGGCGTCGAGGAGCACGCCCAGGCCGTCGTCCACCGAGAGCAGGGTGCGACAGGCATCCTGCGGCCGCCGCACTCCATACGTGCGGACCTCGTCGGGGCTGAGCGGTGCCCGATGCGCGATGTAGTCGGGCTTGTCGCCCACGTTCGCCTCGTTGAAGGCCGGATCGCGATCGTGCCGCTCGGAGTCGCACCTCGCGTCGTCGTCGTACTTCGCTTCGGGGATCGTGGGCTCATGCGGGGCGATGTAGTTGAGGAAGAGGAAGAGCGGCGTTCGCCGCTGCGTGCTGCGGATGAACCGATCGGCGTAGCGCGTCATCACGGTGGTGTTGTAGGCGCGGTCGGGCCACGTCGCGTGCGGTGCCGTCCTCGCTCACCGTGAACCCGTGGTAACGAGGCGTTCCGAGCCCACGCCAGACGTCCCAACCGGGCGGCACGTACCCGAGGTCGTTGTAGCCGTTCAGGTACTTGCCGACGAGCCCGGTTCGGTACCCGGCCGAGTTCAGCCACGTCGCGAGCGTGGATCGCTCGAGGCCCCTGCGATGGACACCCGCCCAGCCTCCGTATCGACCGGAGAGCGACCAGATCCCGGTCGTGTGCGATGCCTGGCCGCGGAGCAAGCTCGTGCGCGAAGGACAGCACAGCGGATCGACAACGAAGCCCCGATCGAAGGTGACGCCCTTGCCCATCACTCGGTCGCGGAGCGTGGTCATGTGCCGGAGGGAATCGGCGCGCTGATCGTCGGTGAGCACGACGATGACGTTCGGCAGACGACCACGGGGTGCCGCCGTGGTTCGCGCGATCGAGGTCGCGTTCGGGACCGTCGCCAGGGTCATGGCGAGCACGGCCGCGATCGTGGCGGGGACCATCCGCCTGGTCGACACGGATCGTTCCGCCACCGCCGCCCCCTCGCGCTCGGGGCATGGTTGCCCCGACCCGCAACGCTACGCAGCGATCGACGTCACGTCAAAAGGAAAGAACGGGGCGGCGGCCCTTCGGCCGCCGCCCCGTCGCGATCGAGCGTTGCTGCGTCGAAGGTCAGGCCTTCTCGCCGACCTCCAGCGGGATCAGCGCCAGGTTGTAACCTGCCGTCCCGTTGCCCCAGGCGTACACCTGGTAGCTGTAGCCGGCCATCAGCGACAGGTCCACCGGGCCGATCACCGGGGCGCTCTGACGCGCGAGGGAGACGAACACGTTGTAGTCGCCCTCGGGAACGTCGAAGCGGCGCTGGGTGCCCCACACGAACTGGCGTCCGCGGTTCAGCGGCGAGCCGTTGGCCCACACGTTCACCGCGGGGGCGTCGGCCGTGTGGCGCACGACGACGCGTGCCAGGCCCTCGTCCGTCTTCCGCGTGTTGTTGCGGAACAGCGCCAGGTTCGGCGTGCCGTGGTCGTCGAGGTTCGCGACCACCGTGTAGTTGCGGTTGCGGCCGCCGGCCAGGTCGGCCACGGCCGACAGGATCGCGGCGCTGCACGGCTGACCAGCGGGGGTGACCTTCAGCCGATACTCCCCGCCCGGCAGCTTCACACCGGACACGACGTCACCGGGCTCGAAGTCGGTGATCGCCTTCGCCCCGTTGACGCACACGTCCACGGTGACACCGGGGATGCCGTGCACCACGTTCAACGTGAACTTCGGAGTACCGCCCGTGGCCTGCCCAGGCGCTGCTCCGAAGAGTGCCATCGTCGTCGCGAGCGCGACGGCGAGGCCGATGATGCGCTTCGACATCATCTCTCCCTCCCTTCGCGTGGCGAGCGGAACGGCGGAAGCCGCACCCTCGTTTCCACACACATGTACAGCGTACTGCGTACCCACCAGGGCCCCAGATCACGCTGCGGCTTGGGTGCATAGGTTCGCCTGCAGACCCGCAGGGCTAGGGGGCGGAGCCGTTGGCCTCGTACACGAGACGGCCGGACGCCATCGTGAGCTCGACCGTGGTCTCGCCGATCGCCCCGAGCGAGCGGTCGAACGGGTCGCGGTCGAGGACCGCGAGGTCGGCGCGCATGCCGACCGCGAGCACGCCCGCCTCGTCGTCGTGGTTCACGTACGCCGAGCCTCGCGCGAACGCGGCCATCGACGTCGCGAGGTCGAGGCGCTGCCACGCATCGAGCGGCTCGACGTCGGGCCGGCCGGGAGGCTGCCGCGTCACGCCGACCTCGAGCTCGAGCCAGGGGTTCGGCGTGGTCACGGGCCAATCGCTGCCGATGCACATCACGGCGCCGCTCGCGAGGATCGAACGGAGCGGGTAGAGGCGGGATGCCCGTTCACCCACCCGTGGCGTCGTGATCTCGACGATCGCCGGGTCGGGCTGTGCCCAGAACGGCTGCAGGTTCGCTGCCACACCGAGCCTGCGCAGGCGCGGCAGGTCGACGGGGTCGGGCAGCTGGATGTGCGCGATGTGGTGCCGGGCGTCGTTCCACCCGTTGGCCGCGCGCGCGGCCTCGACCGCGTCGAGCGCGCTCCGGAAGGCTCGGTCGCCGAGCGCGTGCTGGTGCACCTGGAACCCGCGAGCGTCGAGGGCGACCATCGCCTCGCTCAGCGCCTCCGCCTCGATGAACTGGATGCCGCGGTCGTGCCGGCGGCCGAACTCGCCCTCGTACGGCTCGAGCATCGAGCCGGTGCAGCTCTCCGGGCACCCGTCGAGCATGATCTTGATCGTGGTCGCGTGGAGCCTGCCTCCGGTCGCCCACTCCCGCTGCTCGACGAGGCGGTCGACCTGCTCCATGCCGGCGTGGCGGTCCCACCACATCGACGGCGACGACGCGCGCCGTGAGGACCCCCTCGTCGTCGAGCTCGCGGTAGGCCCGCAGCAGGTCGGGCTCGACCCAGGCGTCCTGCCACCCCGTGATGCCGAGCGCGTGCAGCTCCTGCTGCGCACGGAGCAGGTAGGTCTTCCACTGGGCCACGCTCGGCTGCGCGGCGACCGTGCGCCACACGTCGTAGGCAGCGCCCTCCTGCAGGGTGCCGGTCGGCGAGCCGTCGGGGTCACGCACGAGGTAGCCGTCCCACGGGTCGGGTGAGGTCGCCGTCAGCCCGGCGAGCTCGAGCGCCCTCGAGTTCACCCACCCCGCGTGCACGTCGGTGTTGAGCAGGAACACCGGACGGTCCGGCACCACCGCGTCGAGATCCTCCTTGCGGGGGCCGTCGGTCTCGGTGAACACCGTGTTGACCCACCCGCCTCCCACGATCCACTCGAGGCCCGGGTTGGCATCGGCCACCTGCCGGATGCGCGCGAGGTAGTCGTCCTTCGTGTGCAGGTCGTCGAGGTTCACGTTGAGCAGGTTCCTGCCGGCCACCGACGGGTGGACGTGCGCGTCCTGGAATCCCGGCACGACCATGCGACCCGCCATGGTGAGCACCTCGGTCGCCGGCCCCCGGAACGCCCGCACGTCGTCGTCGGTCCCGACCGCCACGATGCGATCGCCCCGGATCGCGATCGCCTGGGCTCGACGGCGAGCGGCGTCGCCGCACCACACGTCGGCGTCGGCGACGATCAGGTCGGCGGGATCACGCTCTGCATCCGACACGGCGCGGACCCTAGCATGGAGGCAAGCGACGGGAGGTTGCCATGGAGAGCACACAGGTGGAACGGGGATTGGTGGGCACGGTGACTGGCGACGAGGTCGACATCCGCGAGAGCGGCGTCGGAGCCGCGGCCTCCTCGAGGGATCTCTTCCTCACGAACGGGGGCGCGGGGCTGCTCGCCGCCGCCGGCAACCTCACGATCACGAACGGAGGGGGCGGGCCGATGGCGATCGGCGGCAACGTGTCGATCACGAACGGGGGCGCCCAGACGATCCTCGCCGGGGGTGGGGCGACGCTCGGCGAGCGGAGCTTCGTCGCGTTCGTGCTCTCGCCCAAGGTCACGGTGGAGCCCGGCGCCACCGTCCTCTGCTCGACCCCGCAGGCGCTGGCGTTCGGCGCGGTCGTGAGCGCCGCGATCCTCGCGGCGACCCAGCTGCTGCGGAAGGCCCGCAACTCGTCCAGCGTGGACTAGTCGTCGGAGGTGGCGGGGTAGGTCTCGCTCGGCAGGTCGTCTCCCTCGGCGAGCTCGTGCGTGACCGCGACCGATGTCGGCGGCGGCGTCGCCGGCATGGCCGTCGTGACGGGGGCCGGCGCCAACCCCGCCCGGTGACGACCGCGTGAGGGCGCCCCCGCACGCGCCCTCCAGGTCGCGACGACGGCCGCGCCGAGACCGAACATCGACCCGAACACCCACACGAGCACGTTGAGGAAGGGCACCACGCCGATCGCCGCGGCGACCCCCCACCCCGCCAGCACGGCTCCGGCGCGGCCGCGCGGCGCCTGGACGATCAACCGGCCCACGGCGTAGACGGCAAGCGCGTACCCGACGAGCGCGACCAGGCCGGAGCCGAGCAGCACGGACAGTCCCAGGGGCAGCCCGAGGATCGACGCCGCCGCGGCGACCGCAACGACTGGCCACGCGATCGCCACCACGACCCCCCATCCCAGCGATGCGAAGGGGGCCGTGCGAGCCGCCGTGGCGACCCGATCCAGTCCGCGAGGCGCGAGCCCGAGCATGAACAGGAGCAGGAGCAGGGTCGAGACCGCGATCGCGACGGCGCCGAGCAGAGCGCCGAGGGCGGCCAGGGTGCCGCGAGGCGTGAAGGCCACGTCATCGCGCACGTCGCCACCCACGAGGGCGCCGGGCTCCAGGCGCACCGTCTGGGCGCCGAGCACGTCGCCGGCGACCGATGCCGTCGACGCGAGCCGGATCGGGCCGTTCATCGCCACCACCGAGCCACCGACCTGCCCGGAGATCGCGACGGGACCGTCAAGCACGACCACGTCCCCCACGACGACGCCGGCGACGATCGCCCGGCCGTGGAAGACGACGACCTCCCCGACCGACTGCCCGCGAGGGACCGTCACGGTGCCGGCGAGCATCACCTGGTCCTCCGCCCGGCCGACGTCGGCGCCCGGGCGGGGCGTGGGCGACGCATCCCGCGTGGGCGAGGGTGATTGCGCGATCGCGGCTCCCGCCCCGGCGAGGACCGCCGCGAAGACGCCGACGCAGACGACGACGCGAAGGGAAGGCCGGACCGGCATGGCCCGCATCCTATCGTCGTCTCCGGCGCCGACCGCTCCCGCGAGCGGCCACATGTCACCGTTCCGCGCTAGCGTTGCTGCGTGAGCCTGGCCCCCTTCTCCCCCGCGGTGCGCGAGTGGTTCGAGGCGTCGTTCGACGCCCCCACCCCGGCGCAGTCGAAGGGCTGGAAGGCGATCGCGAAGGGCGAGCACACGTTGGTGCTCGCCCCGACCGGGTCGGGCAAGACGCTCGCCGCGTTCCTGTGGGCGATCGACCGACTCGCGACCGAGAGGCCTCCGGCCGAGCCCAGTGCGCGCACCCGGGTCGTGTACATCTCGCCGCTGCGGGCGCTGGCGGTCGACGTGGAGAAGAACCTCCGAGCGCCACTGACAGGCATCCGGCACGTGGCGGAACGTTCCGGCTCCGGACTCGCGCACGACCCCGCGGTCGGGGTCCGCACCGGGGACACGCCCACCCGGGAGCGGCGACAGATGCTCGCCCACCCGCCCGACATCCTGATCACGACGCCCGAGTCGCTCTACCTGATGCTCACATCGTCGGCACGCGAGACCCTGCGGGGAGTCACGACCGTGATCGTCGACGAGATCCACTCGCTCGCCGGCACGAAGCGAGGCGCCCACCTCGCTCTCTCCCTCGAGCGCCTCGACGCGCTCGCAGACGCGGCGCCTCAGCGCATCGGCCTCTCGGCCACGCAGCGTCCGCTCCAGACGATCGCGCGATTCCTCGGCGGCCATGCCGACGACGGCGAGCCGCGTCCGGTCTCGATCGTCGACGCCGGACATCGCAAGCCGATGGAGCTCGAGGTCGTCGTGCCGGTCGAGGACATGGGCTCGCTCGGCCAGCCGATGGATGTGCCCGCCAGCGGTCCTGCGGCGGCGGGGCCCCCGCGCACGTCGATCTGGCCGTCGATCCATCCGCGGCTGCTCGAACTGATCCGAACGCACCGATCGACGATCGTCTTCGTGAACGGCCGCCGGCTCGCCGAGCGGCTCGCCGCGCAGCTGAACGAGCTCGCCGAGGAGGACCTCGTCCGCACCCACCACGGGTCGATCGCCCGCGAGCAACGGCTCGAGGTCGAGGATGCCCTGAAGTCCGGACGGCTCCGCGCGATCGTGGCCACGAGCAGCCTCGAGCTCGGCATCGACATGGGTGCGGTCGATCTCGTCGTCCAGGTCGAATCGCCGGGATCGGTGGCCAGCGGACTGCAGCGCATCGGCCGGGCGGGCCACCAGGTGGGCCAGCCGAGCAAGGGGAAGATCTTCCCGAAGTTCCGCGGCGACCTGCTCGAGGCGAGCGTCGTCGCCGAACGCATGCTGGCCGGCGCGATCGAGGAGACGAGGGTGCCTCGCGACCCGCTCGACGTGCTCGCGCAGCAGCTCGTCGCGATGTGCGCGGTCGACGAGTGGCGTGTCGACGACCTCTATACAACGGTGCGCCGGGCCGAGAACTTCTCCGCGCTGTCGCACGAGATCTTCCTCGCGGTGCTCGACCTGCTCGCGGGGCGATACCCGAGCGACGGGTTCGCCGAGCTGCGACCGCGATTGGTCTGGGACCGGCAGACCGACGTCGTCCGGGCACGCGACGGCGCCGGTCGGATCGCGATCACGAGCGGCGGCACGATCCCCGACCGCGGGCTGTTCGGGGTGTTCCTCGCCGACGGCACCCGCGTGGGCGAGCTCGACGAGGAGATGGTCTACGAGTCGCGGCGCGGCGAGGTCTTCCTGCTCGGCGCCTCGAGCTGGCGTATCGACGACATCACGCGGGACCGCGTGGTGGTCTCCCCCGCCCCGGGCGAACCCGGCAAGATGCCCTTCTGGCACGGGGACAAGCCCGGCCGCCCCATCGAGCTCGGGCGGGCGATCGGAGCGTTCACGCGCGAGCTCCGGGGGGCGCGCCGCGGCGGGGCCCTCGCGCGGCTGCGCGACGAGGTCGGACTCGATGCGTGGGCCGCCGACAACCTCGTCGCCTACCTCGAGGAGCAGGCGGAGGCCACCGGCGCCGTCCCCGACGACCGCACGATCGTCGTCGAGCGGTTCCGCGACGAGATCGGCGACTGGCGCGTCTGCGTGCTGTCGCCCTTCGGGAACCAGGTGCACGCACCGTGGGGGCTCGCGATCGAGGCGAGGCTCGAGGAACGGTTCGGACCCGGCGCGCAGGTGCTCTGGGGCGACGACGGCATCGTGATCCGGCTCCCCGAGGCCGTCGAGCGCATCCCGGTCGAGGACCTGCTGTTCGAGCCCGAGCAGGTGGAGGCCGCCGTCGTCGAGGCGTTGCCGGGCACGGCGATGTTCGCGAGCGTCTTCCGCGAGGCGAGCGCGCGGGCCCTCCTGCTCCCCCGGCAACGGCCGGGCACGCGCACGCCCCTGTGGCAGCAGCGGCAACGCAGCGCCGACCTGCTCGTGGAGGCCGCGAAGCACCCCACGTTCCCGATGCTGCTCGAGACGACCCGCGAGTGCCTGCGCGACGTCTTCGACGTGCCGGCCCTGCGCGAGGTGATGGGCGACCTGCGGTCGCGGCGCACGAAGCTCGTGGCGGTCGAGACCGAGCACGCGTCGCCGTTCGCGCAGTCGCTGCTGTTCCGGTGGATCGCGGTCTTCATGTACGAGGGGGACGCGCCCCTTGCCGAACGCCGCGCCGCCGCCCTTTCCCTCGATCGCGACCTGCTGCGCGAGCTCCTCGGGGCCGAGGAGCTCCGCGACCTGTTGGACCCGCGAGCGATCGACGAGGTCACGATCGAGCTGCAGCGACTCGCAGAGGGTCGCCGAGCCAAGAGCATCGACGGCGTGCACGACCTGCTCCGAGACCTCGGGCCGCTCGACGACGACGAGGTGCGCGCACGCGTCGACGGCGAGGCCGACGCGTGGATGCGCGCGCTGATCGACGACGGGCGCGCGATCCTCGTGCGGGTCGCCGGCGAGGAACGTCTCGCGGCGGTCGAGGACGCCGCGCGCCTGCGAGACGCCCTGGGTGTGTCCCTCCCCCGTGGGTTGCCCGGGGTCTTCACCGGCCCGACCGATCGACCCCTGCGCGACCTCGTCGCGCGCTACGCACGCACGCACGGGCCGTTCGTGCCGGCCGAACCCGCGGCACGCTTCGGCGTCGCCGTCGACCGGGTCCAGGCCACCCTGGTCGAGCTCGAGACCGAGGGCACGCTGGCCCAGGGCGGGTTCTCACCCGGGGGCGTCGAGCACGAGTGGTGCGATACCGACGTGCTCCGGCGGCTGCGTCAACGCTCCCTCGCGGCGCTCCGGCGCGAGGTCGAACCGGTCGAGGCCGCGGCGTTCGCCCGCTTCCTGCCCGCGTGGCAGGGGGCCGACCGCCCGAACGGAGCATCGGACGCACTCGTCGAAGCGGTCGGACACCTGCAGGGGGCGGCGATCCCGGCATCGATCCTCGAGACCGACGTGCTGCCGGCCCGCGTGCGCGCGTACCGCCCCGCCGACCTCGATGCGCTGGCCGCGAGCGGCGACCTCGTCTGGGTCGGGGCGGGCGGCCTCGGAGCCGACGACGGGCGGGTGGTGCTCTGCTTCCGCGGGCAGGCGAGATCGCTCCTGCGCGACCGTCTCGACGGCGAGCGACCCGACGGCGCCCTCCACGAGGCGATCCGCGCGCACCTGGCCGGGCGTGGTGCGTCGTTCTGGGTCGACCTCGTGCAGGCAGCCGGCACCGCCGACGAGCGCGTGCTCCTGACCGCCCTCTGGGATCTGGTGTGGGCGGGAGAGGTGACGAACGACACGCTCGCACCGCTCCGCGCGTTCGTACGCGGCGCGTCGGCCAAGATCCGCGCGTCTCAGCCCGGCAGGCGACCCCGTCCGGGCGCCTTGCGCAGGGCCGGGCCGCCTGCCGGAGCCGGCCGCTGGTCGCTGACCGCCACGCTCCTCGATCCGCCCGCCTCGCCAACCGAGGCCGCGCACGCGCGTGCGCTGCAGCTCCTCGATCGACACGGCGTCGTGACGCGTGAGGCCGCCCTGGCCGAGGGCACCCCCGGCGGGTACGCAGGCGTCTATCCGGTGCTGAAGGCGATGGAGGACGCGGGCACGGTGCGGCGCGGGTACTTCGTCGCCGGGCTCGGGGCGGCGCAATTCGCGATGCCGGGGGCCGTCGACCGGCTCCGCGCGACAAGGGCACCGACCGGACACGACGAACCGGCTGCGCTCGTGCTCGCCGCGGCAGACCCGGCGCAGCCGTACGGAGCCGCACTCCCCTGGCCGGCCGGCGCCGGGCGACCCTCCCGCGCGGCCGGGGCGTACGTCGTGCTCGTCGACGGCGGCATCGCCGCCTTCCTCGAGCGGGGAGGACGCTCGCTCACCACCTTCGGCGTCGACGCCGACCCGTGGGCCGACGCGCTGGCATCCCTCGTGAAGGACGGGCGGCTCCGGCGGGTCGAGCTGGTCCGCATCGACGGTGAGCCGTCCGCGGCGTCGCCCCACGCCGAGCGGCTGCGCCTCGCCGGGTTCGTCGACGGGTACCGCGGGCTCACGCTCCGGGGCTGAGGCGTTCTTCGTGCCCGAGGGCGACACGATCCACCGCACGGCTGCCTCGCTCGGGAGGGCACTCGACGGCGCGGTGATCGCGCGGTTCGAGGCACCGCGTCTGCGAGGCACGGGCAGGCATCACCCCGTCCCGCGGCCCGGAGAGCGCGTCGATCGCGTCCGTGCGCGTGGCAAGCACCTGCTGATCAGGTGCGCCGGCGGGCTCACGCTGCACACCCACATGCGCATGAGTGGGTCGTGGCATCTCTACCGCCCCGGAGAACGGTGGCGGAGGAGCGCGGGGAGCATGGTGGCCACGGTCGGCACGACCGACGTCGACGCGGTCTGCTTCGCCGCGCCCGTGATCGAGCTGCTCACCGACGCCGAGCTCGACCGCCACCCCGTGCTCGCCGCGCTCGGACCGGACCTGTGCGAGGCTGGCGCGGACCTGGACGAGGTCGTCCGCAGGCTCGACGCCCTCGACCCGGCCACCGAGACCGGGGTCGCGCTGCTCGACCAGACCGTGGCGGCGGGCATCGGCAACGTGTACCGGGCCGAGGCGGCGTGGGCCTGCGGCGTCGACCCGTTCCGCCCGATCGCGAGGCTCGACGATCGAACTCGGCGTGAGCTCTACGCCACCGCGAGCCGGCAGCTCAGATCGAACCTCGGGACCCGACGGCGGACGACGGTCCCCGGCGGCCTCGCCGTCTACGACCGGGCGGGCCGCGCGTGTCCGCGATGCGGCGATGCGATCGTCACGCGGCGTCAGGGCGAGCAGGCGCGCAGCGTGTGGTGGTGCCCCGGCTGCCAGCGGTGACCGGAGGACCGGCCCGACACCGCGGGAGGGGCGTCGACCCGAGGCGGCTGCCACACTGGCGCCATGGAGATGCACGCCTCCGGCCGCACGTGGGCCGCCGCGACGCCCCACACCCTGGCCACCGAGGCGGCCGCGATCGCCTTCGAGCGAGGCGGGAACGCGATCGACGCGGCGCTCGCCGCGGCGACCACGCTCGCGGTCGTCTATCCGCACATGTGCGGCGTCGGCGGCGACCTGTTCGCACTGGTGCAGCAGCCGGCGGGCGATGTGGTGGCGATCAACGCCAGCGGCCGCGCGCCCGCGGGCGCCACCACCGCCTTGGCGGGCGCCGAGGGCGGGACGACGATGCCGGAGCACGGCCCTTTCAGCGTCACCGTGCCCGGCGCGGTGAGCGGCTGGGAGGCCCTGCATCGCCAGGGGGCGAACCTGGCATGGGCCGACGCGTTCACCGCTGCGATCGCGTACGCCCACGGCGGCGTGAGCGTGGCGCCCGACCTCGCAGGGACGCTCGACGAGGACGCCGGTCGCCTCCTGAGCGACCCCGGCATGGCGCAGGTGTTCTTCCCCGACGGGCGCCCCGCGCAGGTCCACGCGCAGGTCCGCCAACCAGCCCTCGGCGCCACCCTGCAGGCGATCGCCGAGCGGGGCACGGAGGTCTGGTACAACGGCGAGCTCGGCGAGCGGTTCACGCGGGGGCTCCGATCGCTCGGCGTGCCGATCGACCTCGCCGACATGGCCGGACACCGCGCCGACCTGGGAACGCCGCTCCGTGCACGCTTCGCCGGCGTCGACGTGCTCGTGCACCCGCCGAACTCACAGGGATTCGTGCTGCTCGAGGCCCTCTCGTTGATCGAGCGTCTGGAGATCGACCCCGACCCGCTCGGACCAGATGCGGGCGTGCTGGCCCACGTGCTCCGCGCCTCGGCACGTGATCGCGATCGCCACCTCGCCGACCCCGACCGCATGCGCGTGCATCCCTCGACGCTGCTCGACGACGGGCACCTCGGCGCGGTGGCCGACGAGGTCCGGGCCGGCGTGCCCGGTCCACCGCCGGGCCTCACGCGGCGCGCCGGCGACACGATCGCGCTCGTGACCGCCGATGCCGAGGGCCGAGGCGTCTCCCTGATCCAGAGCCTCTACGACGGCTTCGGGTCCGGGCTGCTGGAGCCGACCACGGGCGTCGTCGCCCAGAATCGTGGCGCGTGCTTCACCCTCGAGCCCGGCCATCCCAACCTGCTCGCCGCGGGGGCGAGGCCCGCGCACACGCTGATGCCGGTGGTCGTGCAACGCGACGGACGCCTCGAGGCCGTGGCCGGCACGATGGGCGGCTCGGCGCAGCCACAGATCGTCGCGATGACGCTGGCGCGCGCGCTCGCCATGGGGACGAGCCCCGCCGACGCCGTCGCGGCTCCGCGCTGGCTGGTCGGCGGCATGGCCCCGGAACGAGAGACGCCCGAGGTGCTCGCCGAGGCCGGTGTGCCTGCCCCGACGGTCGCCGCGCTCACGGCGTCGGGGTATCGAGTGCGGACGGTGCCGGCACAGAGCGGAGCGGTCGGACATGCGCACATGATCCGCGCCGTACCGGGCGGGTTCGAGGCCGGAAGCGATCCCCGCGCCGACGGTGGCGCCCTCGCCTCCTGACGGAGCCCTCGTCAGTCGGGCTCGCGGTGCAGCTCGGCGGCGAGGTGCCGCGTCATCGCGGTCGAGCCCGTGGCCATGTCGATCTCGTAGCGCATGACGTCCCCCTCGACCCGATAGCGCCTGACGAGCCCGACGACGTCCATGCCGGTGGTGGTGCGACCGATCGATCTCGTCGCCACCTCGATCGTCGTCAGCGGACCCGTCGTGGTCACCGTTCCCTCGGCGACCTCGGTGAGTCCGAGCGGATGCGCGAGGGTCAGCTCCACGCGGTCGGCCGAGGAGCCCGGACGCCAGAAGCCGCGCTCGAAGTGCAGCGGCGATCCGTCATCGGCGAGCCAGCTGCGCTGTGAGGACAGCAGGAAGTTGTCGCCGACGTGTTCGAAGCGCATCCATTCGCCGTAGTCGAACGCGTCGATCGTCGGATACTCGCCGCGACCCTCCCCCGACCAGGAGCCCAGCACGACCTGCAGGGGCCTCAGGTCCGGGTGGAGCTCGGTCATCGAGCGGGGTGCGTGGGTGCCTCCGGCGCGACGCCGGCCGTGGCCTCGGGCACGAGCGTGACCATCGCGCCGTCGATGCGCGCACCGAGTCGTGCCGTACTGCGTTCGAGCCGTTCGACGCGCTCGAGCAGCGCTCGGTCGCGCGCTCGGGCTTGGAGCTCGAGCACCGCCTGGTTCGGCGCCGGTCGTTCGATCGTGGTCACGTCCCCTCCAGAACCCGATGACTCGGCTCGAGCCTATCGTCGACGCCCCGAGCGCTCAACCCGGGGTTGCGCCCCTTTCGGCTACCGTGTGTCGACGATGCCGACGCTCGCCCGCCTCAACGTGACGCCAGTGAAGGGGACGGCCATCCATCACCCAGGATCGGCGACGCTCACCGGCGTGGGGATCCCCCAGGACCGCGCCTTCTACCTCGTCGACGAGTGGGGAGAGCTGTTCAGCGGCAGCACGTTCGGGCCGCTGGTCGCCATCGTGGCCGACTTCGACAGCGCGAGTGAACACCTGTCGCTCCGCTTCCCCGACGGCTCGGTGGTCGAGTCGCCTGCCGACGCGCTGGGCGCCGAGGAGACCACGAACTTCTACGGACGGGCCGTGGCCGCGCACGTCGTCGAGGGGCCGTTCGCCGATGCGATCTCGTCGTACTGCGCGCGGCCGGTCCGGCTCCTGCGATGCGACCGCGAGGGCGACGGAGCCGACGTCGAGCCGATCACGGTCGTCTCCGTCGAGTCCGTGCGCGACCTCGCCGAACGCGGACGATACGAGGGAACGCTCGACGCGCGCCGGTTCCGGCTCAACCTCGAGCTCGAGGGCTGCGATCCCTACGAGGAGGACTCGTGGGAAGGCCGTCACGTGCAGGTCGGCGCAGCCACGATCGAGGTGATCGGCCAGGTGCCTCGGTGCGTGTTCACCACGAAGGATCCCGTGACGGGCGAGAAGGACTGGGACACCCTCACCCAGATCGCGAAGTACCGACCTCGCATCGCGGGCGACGGTGGCCTGCCGTTCGGCATGTACGCCCGTGTCCTGGAAGCGGGCCCCGTCCGGGTCGGCGACGCCGTCACGCCTCGCCCTCCTGAACGCCGTTCATCCGGCGATCCTCCGGAGCGGCTGCAACACACCGATTTCTGGGTATCGACCAGCGCCCTTCGGCCGCCGAACCCTCCCTTGAGCGTGTCGTGCAGCACACCTGCGCACGACCAGGACGACCACGAGGAGGA
Organism: uncultured Actinomycetes bacterium; assembly: GCA_963825685.1. Lineage (GTDB taxonomy): Bacteria > Actinomycetota > UBA4738 > UBA4738 > HRBIN12 > JAOUEA01. Next base: position 53,821 of record CAWGUD010000024.1, read on the forward strand.
GCGCTCGCATGAAGGTGTCGAAGAAGCTGACCATCGGCGCGTTGTTCGCCGGCGCCATGCTGGCCGGGAGCATCGCGTTCGCGGCCTGGACGGCGACCGGATCGGGCTCGGGCTACGCCAAGGCCACGAACGCCGCGGCCCTGACCACGGTCGACGTGTCCACGAGCACCGTCGCCGACCTGTACCCCGGTGCCACCGGCGACCTGCTGCTGCGCATCAGCAACCCGAACCCGTACCCCGTGACCGTGACCGACGTCGACGGCTCGGGCGTGATCGACTCGAACGTCGGCGCGTGTGACGGAGCGACCGGCGTGACGTTCACCGATCAGTCGGGCCTCGACCTCGACGTGCCGGCGAACGGCGCCGCCACGTTCACGCTGGCCGACTCGGTCCAGATGAGCAACGCGTCCGACAACGCCTGCCAGGGCGCCGTCTTCACGGTTCCGGTGGACCTGTCGGGTCTCAGCGACGCCTGATCCCGACGCAGCACGCCACGACGGCCGGCCGAGAGGACGGGGTCTCCCCGTCCTCTCGGGCCGTCCGCACGGAAGGTGAGCGATGGTCCGAACCCCCCGACGAGTCAGGATCCGGCGGCTGCTGATCGGAGGCGCCCTCGTGCTCGCGACCGCCGTCGCGACGGCGGCGGAGCGGACCCCGTCGCCGACGACGCCGTCGGGATCGCCCGGCGTGGCGGCGTCACCCCGCTTCCGCATCAGCGGGCACGTCACGGGCCTGTATCCCGGCGCCAGGACCCGCATGCGCCTCACGCTGCGCAATCCGAACCCCTACGCGATCGAGGTCACGAGGATCCGGACGTCCGTGCAGGTCCCCGCTCGCTCCTCGTGCCCGGCGCGCAGCATCAAGGTCAAGCGGTTCACGGGGTCCCGCCGCATCGCTCCGAGGGCCGTCGTGCGGGTGAAGGTCAACGTGAGCATGCGCGCGAAGGCGCCGAACGCGTGCGCCGGCCAGCGCTACCGCCTCAGGTACCGAGGGTGGGCGACCCGGGCATGAGGAGCCGTGTCGCCCTCGCGATCGCGATCGTGCTCGCCCTCGTGGCGTTCCCGAGCGTCGCGTGGGCCGCCTGGATCGGCGACGGCGTCGGCGCCGGCTTCGCAGAGGCCGTCACGATGCCGACCGGCACCGCGCCGACGGCCACGGTGACCGGGCGCAACGTCGACGTGTCGTGGGGTCAGGCCACGTTCCCCGACTCGAGCCCGGTCAACGCCTCACTCGTGGAACGCTACGACGGCGCCGACGTCGCCCAAGGCGTCGGATCGGCGTGCAGCGGCACGATCGCGGCCCTCGCATGCACGGAAGCCGCGGTGCCGCCCGGCACCTGGACCTACACGATCACGCCGAAGCACCATGCCTGGATCGGCGCCGAAGGCCCGGAGAGCGTCGCCGTGACCGTCGCGGCGCCGTCCCTCACGTTCGCACCACCCACGACGTTGGCCACGCTCCCGGGTTCCCTCTCGGGCAGCGTGGCCAGTTTCGTGACCGGCGAGACGATCGTGTTCCGCCTCGACCACCCGGTCACCGGCCCGGTGCTCTCTGGCAGCGTGACGAACTCCCCGATCCCCTACAGCGGCACGTCCGCGGTGAGCGTCACGATCCCGGTGCTGACCTCCGCGGGTCCGCATACCGTGTACGCGGTGGGCTCGGCGGGTTCGCAGGCGAGCGCGACCTTCACGGTCTCGCCGCACGACGTCACCGCGCCGATCGTGAGCTCGGCGATGATCGCGAAGAGCGGAGGCGGCGTCGGAGGCTTCATCCGTCAGAACGGCACCTACTACGTCTATGCGAACGTCGCCGACCAGGGCAGTCCGGCGAGCGGGATCGCGACCGTGCGAGCGAACGTCTCGACGGTGACGACGGGCGCGACGGCCGTGGTGCTCACCGCGGGATCGTTCAGCGTCGAGGGCACGAGCTTCAACTACCGCAGCGCCGTGCAGACGGCCAGCAACCCGCTGTCCGCCGGGTCCAAGTCGTTCTCGATCACGGCGACCGACGTCGCGACGAACCCGGTGACCCAGGGCGGCTTCTCCGTGACCGTCGACAACACGGCGCCCTCGGCGTCGGACGTGCAGACGGTCAACGGCGGAACGACGCCCGGTCGGGCCGAGACCGGCGACCAGGTCGTGCTCACCTACTCCGAGCCGATGGACCCGTATCGGATCCTCGCCGGGTGGACGGGGGCGTCGACGCCCGTCACCCTGCGTCTGGTCCAGAACGGCGGAGGCGACCGGGTGCAGATCCGCAACGCCGCGAACACCGCGACCCTGCCGCTCGGCACGGTGTTCCTGAACCGCACCGACTTCACGGGGTCGACCCGGAACTTCACCGGCTCGACGATGGTGATGAGCGGGTCGACGATCACGATCACGCTCGGCACGCCGAGCGGCGCGGTCACGACGGCCGCCGCGGCCGCGAACATGACCTGGACGCCCTCGAACACCGCATGGGACCGGGCTGGGAACGCCTGCTCCACCACGACCCGGACCGAGGTCGCGCCGCTCGACCTCGACTTCTAGACGCGCGCGGGCTCCCTCGCCTCGGCCTCGGCACTCCCCTCGGCGGCGAGCCACGCGTAGGCCTCCTCCTCCTGGGCGAAGTGCAGGCGGAGGATCGCGTGCAGGCCGTACAGCACGCGCCGCAGGTCCGTCAGGTCCTCCGGCCCCGGCACGCCGGAGGGCAGGTCGTCCACGAGCGAACGGAAGACACGGGTGAGGTGCGAGATCTCGACGTGGGCCCGCGCCATGCTCGCCATGGGATCCTCCCCGCCCATCAGCCTCGCGACCACCGGGTAGACGGCGGCCTCCTCTTCCTCCTCGTGCTGCGGCAGTCGGTCGACGAGGAAGGCCCGGATCGCCTCGAGATCCTCGCGAGCCTCGTCCGGCGCCAGCGTCTCGAGGCGGTCGGCCACCGAGCGGATCCGCTGGAGCTCGGGCGCGAAGTGACGATGTTCCTCGCGGAACCGCTCCGCGACATCGGTCGCCGGAGGACGCCGAACCGTGCCGCCTCCGGCGCCGAGGGCGCGCAGGGCGTTGAGGATCGACGCGACGTCGATCGCCTCCTGCACGATCGCGGCCGCGACCGGTCCGAACAGCCCGAACGCCCCGAGGAACATGAACCCGAACGCCAACCCCATGCCCATCAGCACGCTCTGCACGGCGATCCTGCGGGAGCGCTTGGCGATCGCGATCGCTTCCCTCAGCCGGTCGAGGCGGTCGACCACGAGCACGACGTCGGCAGCCTCCGACGAGGCGGTGGCGCCGCGCGCACCCATCGCCACCCCGACGTCGGCGGCGGCCAGCGCGGGCGCATCGTTCAGGCCGTCCCCCACCATGACGACGACCCCGCCTTCACCGCGCTCCGCCTCGACGGCCTCGACCTTCTCGGCGGGCGCTCGTTCCGACAGGATCCGATCGACACCGAGGGCCGCTCCCACCGACTCGGCCACGTCAGGATGGTCGCCGGTCACCATCACCACGCGCCGGATGCCGGCACGCCGGAGCGACCTGATCACGCGGGGGGTGTCGGGCCGGATCGGGTCGTCGATCAACAGTGCGCCCGCGACCTCGCCGTCGACGGCGATGAACACGCACGACGAGCCGTCGAGCATCGACCGGCGTCGTATGTCGCGCGCCCCACGCGGCAGCGGCGCCCCACCGGAGATGAACGATGCCTTCCCGAGCGCGACCCTGTGCGGACCGACGTCGCCCTCGATCCCGGCCCCGTGCTTCTCGATCACCGCGTCGGGGAACTCGAGCTCGATGTCGTGCTCGCGAGCCGAGCGGACCACCGCGCCCGCGAGCACGTGCGGCGACACCTGGTCGAGCGAGGCGGCGAGGCGGAGCAGCTCATCGCCGCCGATCGGCCCGAACGATTCCACGTCGGCCACCGTGGGAACCCCCGACGTCAGGGTGCCGGTCTTGTCGAACATCAGCACCGAACCCCGGGCCAGCGTCTCGAGCGCGCCACCACCCTTGACGATGATGCCTCGCTTCGCGGAGCGAGAGATGCCCGCCACGATCGCGATCGGGACGGCGAGGATCAAGGGGCACGGCGTCGCGACCATCACGACCGTGAGGAAGCGCAAGGGGTCGCCCGAGACCACCCACGCCCCGAGCGCGATCACGAGCGTGACCGGGATGAAGATCGCGGCGTACCGATCGGCCAGGCGCACCGCCGGGGCCTTCTCGTCCTGGGCGGCCCGCACGAGCCGCACGATGCCCGCGTACGTGCTGTCCTCCGCGGATGCCGTCGCCCGGAGGTCGAACCCCCCTCCGGCATTGACGGCGCCCGAGCGAACGAGGTCATGGTGGGGCCGGTCGACCGGCCGCGACTCCCCCGTCAGCGCCGATTCGTCCAGCACGACGTCTCCCAACAACACGCCGTCGACCGGCACGACCTCGCCCGTCTTCACGAGGAGCCGGTCACCCTGACGGACCTGGTCGATCGGCACCGTGACGAGCTCGTCGTCCTCGTACCTCGTGACCACCCGTGGGGCCCGGGCGAGCAGTGACGAGAGCTCTGCATGCGCCCGCCGATCCGCGTAGGCCTCGAGGGCATGCCCGGTCGCGAGCATGAGCGCGATGACGGCACCGGCCAGGAATTCCTCGAGCGCCAGTGCGGTCACCATCGCGATCAACGCGATCAGGTCGACGCCCGGTTCGCGCCGGATGAGTCCCCCCACCACGTCGCGAGCGATCGGGATGACCCCGAGCACCGTGGTCGCCGCCCACACGAAGCCGGCAGCACGGTCCTCGTCGAACACCAGAGCCAGCACGCCGCCTGCCACGAGCCCGACGATCGACAGCGCGAGCCACCAACGGCTCAGGTCGAGCGGAGCATGCGAAGTCATCCGCGCCATGTGGGGCGGGCAGGACTCGAACCTGCGACCGAGATCACGAGGCTCGGCCCACCCGATCCGTCCCTGCAGGTCACGGTGGTGACCTGCGGGTTCATCCTACGTGCAGGTGATCGGGCTCACGGTGGGCGGGTCGTCCGGAACGTTCGGGCTGATCGCGCCGGTCCACTCGTCGGCACTGGAGCCGTCGCACGCCCGGACCCCGCCGAACCGGATCCCGCCCCCCGTGGTCGCCGTGTTGCCGGTGACCGAGGACCCGTTCTTCAACCTGACGATGGCGTCGTCGTTGTAGACACCGCCGCCTTCGCCGGCTGAGTTCCCACGGATCGCGGCGGACCCGTTCATCGTGATGGCGCTGCCGTCGTCGTTGAAGATCCCGCCGCCGAGATCGGAGGCGTTCTGACCCACCGTGGACGAGCCGTTCATCACGACCGTGCCGCCGAAGTTGAAGATGCCGCCACCGTAGTCGGTGGCCGAGTTGAGGCGGATCGTCGACGAGCCGTTCAGCACGACCGTGCCGCGGTCGTTGACGATGCCGCCGCCGAACCCGTCGGTCTCGTTCCCGGTCACCGAGGACGCACCGTTCAGCACGACCGTGCCGCGGTCGTTGACGATGCCGCCGCCGAAGATCGCCGCCTCGTTCCCGCGCACCGTCGACCCGTTCAGGATCAGGGTGCCCGAGGCGTTCCAGATGCCACCGCCCCGCTGGACCGAGCCGCCGGTGATCTTCAGGTTGGTCAGCGTCACGCGCGCCTTCACGAGGAGGACCCGGCCCGCGCCGTTCGTGCGCAGGACGGGGACGGGCACAGCCGGGGTCGACCCACCCACGAGGGTGAGCCGCTTGCCGATCCTGAAGTGGCCGGTACAGACCTGCTTCACCGCGATCCGGTCTCCCGCCCTGGCCGTGTCGATCACCCCCTGCAGGTGCGAGCGGGCGGGGGTGCCCTGCGTGAGGTTCTTCGCCCAGCATCGGTTCGGGGCCGCATCGACCGCCGACGCCGTCGCGGGGAGCATCGCGAGCGCCAGGCCCGCGGCCACGACGAGCGCGAGGCCGCGGGTCTTCCGTATCGAGCGCGGCTGGTCCATGTCGGTCCTTCCCTTGGCGCGGGTCGGGGTCACGAGTCCGCCCAACTCGAGCCCATCATCGCAGGTCAGTCCGGTGGCCCGCGAGTTCGATGGGGCTTCAGTTCGTCTGTTCCGGCGAGTTCGCGCCACGGGCCCTTAGACGAGTCTCTGAGCGTTTACCGGAAGCCTGGTCACCGCGGCCTCGGGTCGGGAGACTTACACGCGGTTTCGCTGACGTTCCGTCGGTCAAGTTGGGGTCGCATAATCGGTCGTCCGGGCCACTGCGCGGCGCATGCGCTCGTGACAGGCTCGGGGGAGTCGTCGGGGATGGCGTCCGGGGGGAACGCCTTCAGAACGGCGACGCCGAGAGGCTGCGGGGTCTTCCGACCTGCCTCACCGCTCTGCGGTCGCTCGGTCTGTGACGTGACGTGAGAACGGCGGGACGACCCTCCGGAGCCACGCAGCTCTCGGACCTGCGAGATCCCTCCCCCCGGCATCGGAGGGTCGCCCTGTCCACTCCTGCACGATCGGTCCGTGCGTGGCTGGTCCTCGATCCACAGAGGCGACACGTTCGTCCTGGAGCAGACGACCGCTTGGGGTCTACCGGCTGGCCTCACATACAACCTGAGGAGGAGAACGTGGTGGACTCCGTCGATCCACTCGCAGAGTTCGTGGAGAGGGTGAGGAACGTCTACCTGCCCACGTACGTCGCGAATCTCGATCGCAGGTACATCGGCCGTGTGGTGCCCGGCTTCCCGCTGAGCTTCGACCCGGACGAGATCAAGACGAGCGCCGAGACCGCGGCTGGATTCCTGCGGGCGGTGGAGGAGGGACCCGTCGAGCGCAGACCGACCTCGTTCGGTCTTCCGAAGGACCGACCCAAGGGCCGATGTCCCCTCTTCGAGAGGCCGACCTCGAAAGGGCGTCTCCCGTTCCTCAACGAGGGACCGATCGACGTCGCCGCGGCTGGTCTGCTCGCCCTCGATCTCGGCTGGCCCGAAGAGCGGCTCGGCTTCCGGTCCCGCCTCGGGTACTTCGATATCTCCGCGTACGGTCCCCAGGACGACCCGACGATGAAGGACCAACTCGTGATCGCCGGTGAGACGAAGTGGAAGCAGTCGGAGGTAAGCCAGCTCATCGAGGACATCCCTGAATGTGGCGGGCTCGGCGCGCACGACAAGGAGACGTGCAGCGTCACGCTGAAGCGCCGAAGCGGCAACCACCACAACAAGTACAGGGGGCTGATCAAGCTGCGCCCTCAGTTCTTGTGGCTCATCGGTCCGGAGGAGCGTCACGTGTTCCGGCTTCAGTACAAGGGCTCGAAACGGGTCGTGCTCATACCCGAACCCGAGGACGCACTGCGATGCGACGTCGGTTCCGACATGCCGGAGGTGATCGTTGCGGCGTTGGCGACGCGTCCGTGAAGGTCATCCTGGAGCCTAGGGTCGCGGGTCCTTGACCCGAAGGCGTCCGCTGAACCGGGGGTCGCGGTCTCGGTAGACCCAAGGGGAGTCGAACCCCTGACCTCTTGGCTGCCAGCCAGGGGGTGCCGAACCGCTGTAGGTCATGTGCGCTGCAACGTGAATCGGCTCACCGTGCATGGGGAACCAAGGGGTGCATAACGGGTCCGAACATGGGCGAGGCGATCCTCGGATCGGCGGGAGATCCTGTTCCGAGCGGGCGATCGAGGAGGCCACATGAGGGACTGAGTCTCGGCTCCTTGCTAGCCGTCAGGCAGCTCCATCCCGATGGACATCCACCTCGAAAGTCCAGCTGCCAGTAGTCGTCCACGCGTCGGCATTCCCCCAAGTAATGACTGACTGGTGATCCTGATACTCAGGGATGCCGAACGCAATCTCGCTGGCGACGCCGTGTGCTCAAGAAGGTTTCTCCGGGGGCATCGACGTGGAAGGCTAGGCCTGGAGGCGGCGACCGCGGACCTCCGTTTGCATCCTGTTCACCCTGGTTAGGTAGAACCGTGTAGGTCGCCCTCACCGGTTTGTCATGCTGAAGCGCGCTTCGGCGGCGGGCACTCCGGTGGGGGCGTCTACTTCTTCGTCCGCTTCGTTGAGCAGCTCGATCTCGAGCATCGCCCGCAGGTCGTCGTCCGCCTCGAGGTCGGCGAGCAGCTCGCCCATGCCAGGTTTCCTAACCAGCAGCTCGGCAATGATGCGGGCACGGTCCGGCGAGGTGCAGGAAAGGTAGGTCAACAAGGCGTCGCGTAGCGCAGGCGGGAGAGAAGAGTTCTCGACACCCAAGTCCCTGCTAGGCATGCGGGAACAGCCCCCGATCTGGCGCATCGTCGCTCGGGATGAACGGTCCTCTGTAGTAGAGGGCACTCACTCCCCATCTGATCGGCGTGCCGTCTCTGCGGATGAGACTCTGACGAAAGCGGCACGCGACAGAGGCGGTGCCAACGTCCGGAGGCTGGAGCCGACCGATGTACTGCCCCTGCGTGTTGGTGAGCCGACACTGGTAGCCCGCCTCCACCAGACGTACCTGCAGCAGGTAATCGACCCGGGGACCAGCCTTCGAGTCGATGAGGAAGAAGATGCCCGGCTTCTTGTCCCAGTCGATGGCTTCGTGGAACCCTACGCCGAATCGGAGCTTGACCGGCGATCCACTGACCGCGCTTGCCGCGGAGGAGATGTCCATGCCATCGCTGTCGTCGGGATCGGTCCTCCGGAGGTCGGCGCGCGCAGAGATGGCGAGCAAGCACGATGAGATCAGAAGAGTCACTGCGATGGCTCGCCTCATGGGGTGAGACTAGCCGTCGAGTGGGACCTGAAGAACCGGGACTAGCGAAGCGCGATGCGGCCACTCGCTCGGCGGACACCTGAGTTGCCACTCCGGCCGGGCTAACGAGGCCACCCGCACAGGTCGACGATGCGCTCGTACATGTTCCGGCCGTCGGATCCACCGCAGACGGAGCGCGAGACGACGGGGAGGTACAGCACATTTGGCCACGGGGTAGCACCTGCCTACCTGTTGCCTAAGCCCCAAGCTCGAGCGTGATGGACACAGATGGACACGGCATCACCCAACCCCGAAGGCGTGATGCGTTGCGCTGCAGGTGGGGCGGGCAGGACTCGAACCTGCGACCGAGGGATTATGAGTCCCCTGCTCTGACCGACTGAGCTACCGCCCCTCATCACGTCCACCCGCAGAAACGCACCCAGCCTTCGCCGTGCACCTGCCGGCACGTGTGGATCATGGAACAACCCTAGCGAAGCCCGGCTGGGCCCGGGTCACCGGACCCAGAGTTGGCTGAACAGGATCCCCAGCATGGGATTGACCTGGACGTTCCCCACGCGGGTCGAGAGGGAGTAGTTCACCACGGGGTTCGCCAGGGGGACCCACACGGCATCCTCGACGAGCTGGTGCTCGATCTCGGTCCACGTGAGGTTGGCGGCGGCGGGATCGGTCGCCTGCAGCGCCCGGGCCTCCTCGATCTGGTCGTCGAGCGCTTCGTCACAGACACCCGTGACATTTGAAGCTCGATCCGCACTCGAACAGAGGCGAGAGGAATTCGTTGGCGCTCGGGTACCCCGGGAGCCATCCCAAGCCAGAACCCCTGCGGCTCACCCGTCGCGAAGACCCCCTCCCGGAATCCTCGGATCAGCCACGACCTTCAGGTCCGCCCTCATGCCGAGCTCGTTCAGCACCTCGACGACGTATCTCATGGCCTCGACGATCTGGGGAGGGAACGCCTCGCTCACCCAGAGGGTGACCCTCTTCCCCGTGGCGTCGGCGTCTCGATCAGCGCCCGGGCCGAGTCGAGGTCCGGCGCCGACCACACGCCGCTGCCGGCGTCGAGGGTGAAGGGACAGAACGGCTCGTACCCCTGGAAGTTCGGCGGCAGGATCTGACATGTCCAGGGCTGGGTCGCTGGGGCGTCCATCCGATCGACCACCTCGACGACGATCGATCGCGAAGTTCACGGCCTGTCGCACCCGCACGTCGTCGAAGGGAGGCTTGCTGAGGTTCATGCCCACGTACAGCGCGAACGATCGCGGCCACTGCGCGACCCGGTCCGGGTCGGTCGCGGCGAGGAACTCGAGGTCCTCAGGCATCGGTTCGTCGGTCATCACGTCGACCTCACCGGTCTCGAGCTGATCGAAGGCGACCTCCGCATCGTGCCCGAACCGCCACGAGATCGCGTCCACGAAGCCCTCGGGCTGGGCCCCGGCGGGTCGCGCGTCGAATCGTTCGTTCCGCACCAGTTCGAAACGATCGGGTCCGGCCTCCACGATCTCGTAGGGCCCCGTCGCGGGACGGGCGCCAACCCCTGGTCCTCGGTCGGCGTGGAGGCCGGGACCGGGAACGCGGCCGGCAACGCGAGCTTGAACGGCAGGTCGGGATCAGGCTCCGAGAGGTTGAACGTGACGGAGCCGGCATCGGTAACGATCGAGTCGACAGATCGCAGGTGGACGGGTCGCTGAGGCACCCCTTCGCGCCGTCGATCGAGCTGAAGTACAAGGCCGTCGTCGCGGGCCGACCGAGAACGCTCGTTCCAGCGCGTACCGGAAGTCCTCGGGGCGCACCGGATCGCCGGTCGAGTAGCGGATCCCCTCGCGGAGCGGGAACCGATAGGTGAGGCCGGTCGGCGGACACCTCGGGGAGCGCCGACGCCAGGTCCGGAACGAGGGTGGCTCCGTCGGCCCCCCCGACCTTCTTGAACGACAGGAGCCCGTCGTTCGTCATCGCGAGGATCTGGCCGGCGATCTCGTCGGCGATACACGACGGAGGCGGGGTCGAGCGAGGCGTGGTGCCTCGTCGGAGGAGGAGACGACCAGGGTCCCCCCACGGTGCTCGGTCGCCGATGCCCCGGCCGCCAGCCACAGGTCGTCTCCGTCGGCCGCCAGAGGAGACCGCGGCACTGCCCACCGCAACGGGCGGATCACTCGTGCTCGAGGCAGGGTCGATCGGCGTGATCGAGCCGTCGGACTCGTTCGCCGACCCACAACGAGCCCCCTGCCTCCGCGAGCGTGCTCGGTCCCTCGCCCACCGGGATCGTCGCCTGCACGGTCGCGGTCGAGGGCTCGACGCGGGAGACCGTGCCGTCGAGGTGGTTCGCGACCCAGATCGATCCGAACGCGGAGAGCACCGCCGTCGGACCGTTGCCCACCTCCTTGTACGGGAGCGTCACCGTCAGGCTCGGTGGGATCGACGCGGGCGACCCCGGCCGGGGCGACCGCGACCCACACGCCGTCCGGCGTGAAAGCAACCCCGGAGGGCCGGCCGGCGAGGAACGTCGACTCCTCCTCACCCGAGGTGGATCGAAGCGGATCAGCTCAGCGGTGATGGAGTCGGTGATCCAGAGTGCGCCGTCCCCGACCGCGATGCCCGAGGGAGCCGTGCCGACCGGAAGCTCGTCGGTGACGTCGCCGGTCCCGGGATCGATCCGCATGACCGTGCCGTCACCCGAGTTCGTCACCCACACCGAGCCTTGGCCGATCGCGATGCCGACCGGGGACCTGCCGACTTCGATGCTCGGATCGGTGACCGAGCCGTCCTCGAGGCTCACGCGTGCCACGACTCCGAGGTCCGGCTTGGCCACCCACAGGCTCCCGAACCCGATCGCGGTCACGCCGGGACGCTGACCCAACGCCGTCGGGTCGAGCTCGAGGCTCCCGTTCCCCCCGCTCAGACGCGCGACCGAGTTCGTCCCGACGTCGATAGCACCCGCCTGCCTCGGACCTGATCAAGCGGGATCGAGACCGCGATCAGCCCCAGGACGACCGCGATGCCGACCCCCACCGCCCAAGGGCGGGAGCCGAACCATCCCCGAGACAGCGCCGCGGAGGGCTGGACCTCTGCGAGCCGACGCTCGGCCTCCTCGGGTGCGGCCGGTTGGACCCTGGGTTCGCCGTCGACCTCGGTCACCGCGAGCACCTGCCACTCGCCGTCGACACCTTTCAGCGTGTGGCTCCCTCGGTCCCCGAACCCGAATCCGGCACCCGCGACGAGGGCGCTCGTCGTCGCCGTCACGAGGACGTCGCCGGCACCGCCCAGCGACATGACGCGGGCCCCGACGACGACGGCGATGCCGCCGAGCTTCTCGCCGACCTGCTCGCACTCGCCGAAGTGGACGCCGGCGCGGATCTCGATCCCCAGTTCCCGCACCGCCTCGGACGCGGCGCATGCGCACCGGATCGCGGCGGCCGGCTCGGTGAAGCTCGCGAAGAAGCCATCCCCGGCGGTGTCCAACTCCTTGCCGCCGAAGCGCTTCAGCGCTCGCCGGACGATCGTGTGATGGCGGGCAATGAGTTCCTTCCAGCGAGCGTCTCCGACCCGGCTGGCCACCGCTGAGGAATCCACGATGTCGGTGAACATGACCGCAGCCAACGCGCGGGAGCCGGCACGACGACGCATGCCAGGGATTGTGCTTGAAGCAGACGCGGAACGCGAGCGCTGCGGCTCGCGGTCATCGTTCCAGGATCATCGCCGGCATGGTGGTGCTCTGGCCCAGTGACGTGGAGCGGCCTAGAGGCGCCGACCTCCTCCGTCGAGGGATGGTCGTCGAAGCCAGGGTGATCTCGATCGAGGTGGTTCCGTGTGGCTCGACGACAGCCGCAGGAGACGTCGTGGTTCCGCCTCCGGGTCAGGACGTACCGGAGTGCTGCCCGATCGATCTCCCGCGTGTGAACTGCCGAGAGGCGGTGGCGCGCATCGGCCCCCGAGCCGCCCTCGCGTTTGGGAGGATGGCGGCACCAGTTCCCGGAGGTTCGAACGACGATGACCGAGCACCGTACCGAGTCCGACTCCATCGGCGAGATCGACGTGGCCGCCGACGCCTATTGGGGCGCGCAGACCCAACGATCGCTGCACCATTTCGCGATCGGACACCCAGAGGCCGATCGCATGCCGATCGAGGTGATCCGCGCCCAGGCGATCCTGAAGAAGGCCGCCGCCCTGGTGAACGAAGCGTCCGGCGCCCTCGACCCCACGATCGCGGCCCTGATCGTGCAGGCGGCCGACGAGGTGATCGAGGGGCGCCACGACGAGCACTTCCCGCTCTACGTGTGGCAGACGGGCTCGGGCACCCAGACGAACATGAACGTCAACGAGGTCATCTCGAACCGCGCGATCGAGATCGCCGGCGGCGACCTGGGCTCCAAGTCACCGGTGCACCCCAACGACCACGTGAACATGTCCCAGAGCTCGAACGACACGTTCCCGACAGCGATGCACATCGCGGCGGCTCAGGCGATCGTGGAGCGGCTGCTTCCTTCGGTGCGCGCGCTCCGCGACGCGATCGCCGCACGCGCGGAGGAGTTCGCCGACATCGTGAAGATCGGCCGCACCCACCTCCAGGACGCCGTGCCCCTCACGCTCGGGCAGGAGTTCGGCGGCTACGCGGCCCAGCTCGACGCCGACATCGAGCGGCTCGAGCTCGTCCTGCCCGGGCTCTACGAGCTCGCCGCGGGCGGGACCGCGGTCGGCACGGGGCTCAACTCGCCGCCCGGGTTCGCCGAGGCCGTCGCGGCGAAGATCGCCGAGCTCACCGGCCTGCCGTTCGTGACCGCGCCGAACAAGTTCGCCGCCCTCGCCGCCCATGACGCGTTGGTCTTCGCGAGCGGGGCGGAAGCCACGCTCGGCGCCAGCCTCATGAAGATCGCCAACGACATCAGGTGGCTCGGATCGGGGCCGCGCAGCGGCCTCGGCGAGCTCGTGCTGCCGGAGAACGAACCGGGCTCCTCGATCATGCCGGGGAAGGTGAACCCGACGCAGTCCGAGGCGGTGACGATGGTCGCCTGCCAGGTGATCGGTAACGACACCGCGATCAAGGTCGCGGGCTCGATGGGCAACTTCGAGCTCAACGTCTTCAAGCCCGTGATGATCAGGAACTTCCTGCACTCGACCGGCCTGCTCGCCGACGTGAGCAGGACGTTCCGCGAGTTCTGCATCGAGGGACTCGAGGCAGACCGCGCCCGCATCCAAGAGAACGTGGACCGCTCGCTGATGCTCGTGACCGCGCTCGCGCCGAGCATCGGCTACGACAACGCCGCCGCGATCGCGAAGAAGGCCCACCACGAGGGCCTCACCCTCAAGGAGGCCGCGATCGCGCTCGGCCATCTCACCGACGAGGAGTACGACCGGCAGGTCAGGCCCGAGGGCATGGTCTGAGGAACGGGCAACATTCCTGAAGCCCGAATGGACCGAAGCGGCGTACCATGATGCAGGGAGCAAGGGGGTTCCCGGATTTGAGCGTGACCGATCACGATGCGCCGAGCCCGCACCTGCAGCGCAGGATCCGCGAGGTTCAGGTCTTCCTCGCCGCGAACCTCGACCGCGACGTGGACCTGCAGGCCATCGCGCACGAGGCGGCGCTGAGTCCCTACTACTTCACGCGCCAGTTCACGGCGTTCGTGGGGGTGCCTCCCTATCGCTACCTGATCGGGCTGCGCATCGACCGCGCGCAGCACCTCCTGCGCGAGACCGAGCTCACCGTCACGCAGATCTGTCACCGCGTGGGCTTCAACAGCCTCTCCCACTTCACGACCACGTTCCGTCAGCACACGGGCGTGAGTCCGTCCGCCTATCGGCGTCGTCGCGACTGGGAACAGGACGTCAACCGCTTCTCCCCGCTCACCCAGCCGTTGGTCGAGCAGCCGAACAAGCGCTTCACGGTCTGAGGACCCTCAGCGAGGTTCGCCGGGCTCCGGTCCGGTGGCGACGGGACGCGCGGGGTCCGACACCCAATCCGACCAGGACCCCTCGTACAGCCGGCCCAGTCCGAGCCCGGCACGTTCCATCGCGAAGAGCGCGAACGCGGCGGTGACCCCGGATCCGCACGAGGCGATCGCTCGACCGTCACCGCGGACCCCGAGCGCTTCGTATCGGCGCCGCAGCGCCTCGGCATCGAGGAATCGCCCGTCACCGTGGCGGTTGCCCGCCCACTCGGCGCTCACCGCGCCGGGGATGTGTCCGGGCACCGGGTCGATGGGCTCCGACTCGCCCCGGTAGCGCTCCCCCGCTCGCACGTCGAGCACGACGGCCGAGCCCTCCCTCAGGGTGCGACGCACCACGTCGGCGTCGACCACGCGGTCCGCGGGCCACGGCTCGGGGGTGAACGACGCGGCCGCCACGACGTCGGCCGAGCCGGTCTCGAGCGACCCTCCCGCGTCGGTCCAGGCATCGAGCGACGGGAGGTCGAGCAGCGCCGCCGGTCGGCCGAGCACGCGGAGCATCCACCACAACCTCGCCGCGACCCAGCCACCGACGTCGTCGTAGGCGATCACGGCGCTGTCGTCACCGATCCCCAGCCGCGACATCGAGGCTGCGAACGCGTCGGGCGACGGCAGGGGGTGCCGGCCCGGCCCGTCGAACGGAGGGGCCGCGAGATCGCCGTCGACGTCCACGCAGACCGCGCCCGGGAGATGTCCGAGCGCGAACCGCTCGCTCGCGTGGCCACCGGGAACCCAGCGCACGTCGGCGATCACCATGCCGTCGAGCCCATCGGCAGATAGTTGCGCGCGCAACCATCTCGGCTCGACGAGCATCCCCGGCAGCTCCACGTGACGAGGATACCGAGGCTCGATCGGTGAGCGGTCGACGTCGTCAGTCGCGCAACGTGACGATCACGGGCGCGTGGTCGCTGGGCTTGCCTTCGCCCGAGGTCGGCTTGCGCTCCTCGCGATCGACCTCGACCGAGACCAGCCGGTCGGCCACGGGGGCGGTGCCGAGGGCGAGGTCGATCCGGAGCCCCCACCCGCGGTGGAACGCCCCCATCCGGTAGTCCCAGAACGTGAACGGACCGCTGACGTCGCCCGCGGCTCGACGACCGAGGTCGACCAGGCCCACGCTCATCAGGGATCGCAGCCGCTCACGCTCCGGCTCGCTCGCGAGGTTGCGTCCGCGCCAGAGCTCGGGGTCGTGGACGTCACGATCGTCGGGGGTCACGTTGAAGTCGCCGGCCCACACGGTCGGGGCGGCGGGATCGATCGTCGCCTCCGCCCACGCACCCAGCGCCTCGTACCAGTCGAGCTTCACGTCGTAGGCGAGGTCGCCGACCTCCTTGCCGTTCACGGCGTAGATGCTCGCGACCGTCACGTCACCCACCCTCGCCGCCAGGACGCGCGCCTCGTCGGGCACGGGAGAGCCGGGCACGCCCCTGGCGACCTCGTCCATCGGAAGGCGGGAGACGATCGCGACCCCGTTGCGGCCCCCCTGCCCGTGGCTGAGGGCGCCGTACCCGTGCTCGAGCAAGGGCTCGATCGGGAAGTCCTGGTCGGCCACCTTGGTCTCCTGCAGGCAGACGACGTCGGGCTCGTGGCGAGCGAGGAGGGCCAGCAGCCGTGGCAGTCGTTGCCGGATCGAGTTCACGTTCCACGTCACGAGGCGCACGCGCCCGAGCTTACCCGGCGACACCGGTCGATCCGGGGTGGCATGGACGGCCCGCCACCCCGTATCGTCACCCCGTGGCGCTTCCTCCCACATCGCCGTCCTCCGAGGCCACGCCCGCGACCTCGTACGTGCCGCGACTGCTGTTGCGGCAGCTCGCCGACGACCCCGAGCGTCGCACCTGGACCGTGGACGGCTCGGTGGTGTTCGTCGACATCTCCGGATTCACCAAGCTCTCCGAGCGTCTGGCCAAGCACGGCAAGGAAGGCGCCGAGCAGGTGACGGAGGCGATCGAGACCTGCTTCACGGACCTGCTCGCGGTGGCCTACGCCAACGGCGGTGGGCTGATCAAGTTCGGCGGCGACGCGTTGCTGTTGTTGTTCCAGGGCGAGGGGCACGAGGCGATGGCATGCCGGTCCGCGGTGTGGATGCGCCGCACGCTGCGCGAGGTCGGCCGTATCGATCTCCCGGACGCGAAGGTGCAGCTGCGCATGTCGGTCGGCGCGCACACCGGGACGTTCCATTTCTTCCTCGTGGGCACGTCGCACCGCGAGCTGATCGCCACCGGGCCGGCGTGGACCCGGACCGTCGCGATGGAGCACGATGCCGATGCCGGAGAGATCCTGATCAGCCCGGAACTCGCCGCGACGCTGCCGGCGCGGTGTCTCGGTGACCCGAAGGGCCCCGGGGTCCTGTTGCGTCGCGAGCCTCCAGGGGTCAACGCGTCCGGCGAGATACCGGCCCCCGAGGTCGATCCCGACGCGGTGTCAGCGTGCTTGTCGGTCGCGGTCCGCGCGCACGTGACGGCGGGGGGCGGGACGCCCGAGCATCGGCCGGTCACCGTCGCCTTCGTGCACTTCGACGGCACGGATCGAGCGATCGCCGAGCGCGGGGCCGCCGCGGTCGCCGATGACCTGCACGAGCTCGTCTGCGACGCGCAGGAGGCCGTCGACGCCCAGGGGATCTGCTTCCTCGCCACGGACGTCGACGCCGACGGCGGCAAGCTGATCCTCACGGCCGGGGCGCCGGCGGTCAGCGGCAACGACGAGGAACGGATGCTCCTCGCACTTCGAGCGCTCGCGGACGGCGACCGCGCGATCCCGGTGCGCATCGGGGTGCACCGGGGAGGGGTCTTCGCAGGCGACATCGGGCCGTGGTATCGGCGCACGTACACCGTGATGGGCGACGCCGTGAACCTCGCGGCTCGGCTCATGGCCGCGGCCGCGCCCGGTGAGATCTACGCGACGGCCGACGTGCTCGACCGCTCGGCGACGCGCATGATCACGACCGAGCTCGAACCGTTCAAGGTCAAGGGGAAAGCTGCCCCCGTGCGGGCGTGGGAGGTGGGCGAGCCCGCCAGGGCGGCGGCTCGCGAGACGGTCACGTTGCCACTCGTGGGGCGCGACGACGACCTCGGGGTGCTCATCGACGCCCTCGATCGCGCCCGGGCGGGGCGTGCGTCGCTGGTGGAGATCGTCGGCGAGCCGGGGATCGGCAAGACGCGGCTGCTCGAGGAGGCCTCGTCGCGGGCCGAGGGCATGCTCCGGTGGAGCGCGACCTGCGAGGCATACACGGCGAGCACCCCGTATGCGGTCTGGCGCGAGCTGCTGCGCGAGGCGCTGGGCGTCGGATGGGAAGACCCCGCCGGATCGGTGGGGCAGGTCCTGCGAGACCTCATCGCGGATCGCGCTCCGGTCCTGTTGCCGTGGCTCCCCCTGCTCGCGGTGCCGATGGACGCCGAGGTGGCACCGACCCCGGAGGTCGAGGCGCTCGACGACGCGTTCCGTCGGCCCAAGCTGCAGGAGGTGATCGGCGCTCTGGTCGACCTCCTTCTCGACCGCCCCGGCCTGGTCGTGATCGAGGACGCCCACTACCTCGACGAGGCCTCGACGGACCTGCTCTCCGCGCTCACCGCGGCGGACGGTGAACCGCGCATGGGTCGTGGCCGTCACCCGGCGGGGCGATCGAGCCACCGAGGGGCTTGCGGGCGCGATCCGCATCGAGCCGCTCGCGCTCACGCTCGCCGACACGATCACCCTGGCCGAGGCCGCCAGCGACGAGGACACCACTGCCCCCTCACGTCATCGCGACGGTCGCCGAGCGCTCGGGCGGCAACCCCCAGTTCCTCCTCGACCTCCTGCGCTCGGCGTCGGAGACCGGCGTCGACGACCTTCCCGACACCGTCGAGGCTGCCGCGATGGCGCAGATCGACCGGCTCTCCCCGGTCGATCGCACGATCGTGCGCCGGGCCGCCGTCCTCGGGCTCTCGTTCCATCCGCGCATGCTCGAGTGGGTGCTCGACGAGGGGATGCGCACCGATCGACGACGACACATGGTCCCGGCTCGGAACGCTCTTCGCCGACGACGGCGATGGGTACCTGCGCTTCCGCCGTGCCCTGATGCGCGATGCCGCGTACGAAGGGTTGCCGTTCCGCCTGCGCCGGGAGCTGCACCTGCGCGTCGCGGCGCCGGATCGAGCAGGCGGCAGGCGACGCGGCCGACGAGCAGGCGTCGACCCTCGCGCTGCACTACGCGTACGCCGGCGACCACGACCAGACGTGGCACTACGCCCGCATCGCGGGCGACCGGGCGGGGAGCCGGGCCGCGCCGGCCGACGCCGTCGCGCACTACCGCCGGGCCTTGAGCGCGGCCCGAGGCTGCGGTGATGTCGGCGACACCGACATCTCCGAGGTCACCGAGGCCATGGGGGAGGCCCTGATCCGGGCCGGAGAGCTGGATGCGGCCGACCAGGCCCTCCGGGCGGCCGCCCGCCTGCGAACCGACGACTCGGTGAGCACCGCGCGCCTGCTCCTGCGCCAGGCCTACGTCGCCGAACGTGTCGGCAGGTTCGACCGCATGCTCCGACTCACACGGAAGGCCTCTCGGACCCTGGAGGATCGTGGTGGCTGGGGACCCATGCGCCTGCGCGCCGCGGCGAAGGTCTCGGAGGCGTATGCGCGCCAGTTCCAGGGTCGCCCGGAGGACTCCCTGCGGCTCACGCGCCCGGCGATCGAGGGCGCCAAGACCTCCGCCGACCGCAAGGCGCTCGCCGACGCTCTGATCCTGCACGACTGGGCGCTGATCGATCTCGGTCGCATCGACGAGGCGGTGCACAGCCGCCAGGCACTGGAGATCTACGAGTCGCTGGGCGATCTGCACGGCGCGGCGTCCGCCTCGAACATGCTGGGCGTGGTCGCGTACTTCCAGGGTCGATGGGACGAGGCCGTCGAGGGGTACGAGCGCTTCGCGAGCACGAAGGAACGACTCGGGGACTCGGTGCACGCGGCCACCGGACACATGAACGTCGGCGAGGTGCGCTCAGACCAGGGTCGGCTCGACGAGGCCGTCGAGGGCTTCCGGCGCGCGCGACGCGCCTACGTCGCGGCCGGCGACACCCTCGGCGTCGCGTACTGCCTCGCGTACCTCGGGCCGCGCGCGATGCGCGCGCCGGCCGCACCGACGACGCCGCCGCCAGGTTGACGGAGGCCCGGGAGTCGTTCGCATCGCTCGGGGCCGAGCGCGAGACGGCGCAGGCCGATGCCTGGCTCGCCGAGTGCTCGCTGCTCGCGGGTGACTGGGCCACGGCGTTGGCTGAGGCAGATCGGCTACTCGCGGCCCCCGGCGGCGATCAGGACGCGGCGCTGCTGTATCGCATCCGTGGCCAGGCGCTGATCGGGCTCGATCGTCTCGAGGAGGCGAGGCCCGCGCTCGACGACGCCGTTCGGCTCGCCGAGGAAGAGGGCGCCGACCTCGAGCGCTCGCTCTCGCTCGATGCGATCTCGCGCGGGTGGCCGGCCGACCCCGCCGCTGCCGAAGGGGCAGCGATCGCCGTGAAGCTCCGAGAGCGGCTCGGCGTCGTCTCGACCGCCGAGCCGC